>NZ_LT629735.1:1415000-2830000 GCF_900104925.1 Opitutus sp. GAS368 | reverse complement strand
AAGTCCCACGAAAAATTTTCCCCGGCTCAGCCGCAGCAATCGGCCTGTTTTCCAGGATTCCCGACCATAAGAAGCGACTAATTTTAGCGGCAAATTAGGGCTTCTTTGCGCGATTTTCGGCAGATTTAGTTCAAAAATCAGGATTTTTACAAAATGAAAGCATACTGGGAATTCAGTGGTTGCTATGACCGTCCAAAGTTCTTTTGAACGCGGGCCGCAAGAACGGCACTAACCTGTGCCAACACCAACTCAACCAAGGCGATTGCTTGGACTTAAAACAAATTAAACAGATCATCGATTTGATGAAGCGCTCCGAGCTCAGTGAGTTCGAATTCGAGGAGGAAGGCTTCAAAATCAAGATCAAGCGCGGCTCCGGAGGCCAACCAATCATAACCTCTGTTCCGCACTCGGCGCACCCCTTCCCCGTGACTTCCGCGCCTACTGAGGCGCCAGCGCAAGCGGCGCGCGCGACTACGCAACCCACATCAGAAACCTCCTCTGGTGCCGATGAAGCGGGCATCGCGTATGTAAAATCCCCCATGGTCGGTACCTTCTATCGGTCGCCTTCCCCCGAAAACCCGTCCTTTGTCGACGTTAACGCCAAGGTGGAAGAGAAAACGGTGGTCTGCATCATCGAGGCGATGAAGATCATGAATGAGATCCAAGCTGAGACCAAGGGAACTATTGTCGAGGTGTTGGTCGAAAACGGTCAACCGGTCGAATACGGTCAGCGTTTATTCAAAGTTAAGCTCACCTAACCGGGCAATCCTCTGGGCCGGGCAGATCCCTGTCCGGCCTAAATTTTTATACCAGTATGATTCAAAAGGTTCTCATCGCCAACCGCGGTGAAATCGCGCTCCGGATTATTCGCGCCTGCCGCGAAATGGGCATCAAGACCTTGGCCGTCTATTCCGAGGCTGACGTCCAGTCACTCCACGTGCAACTCGCCGACGAGGCCATCTGCATCGGCGGCCCCAAGAGTGCGGACAGTTACCTGCGCGCCGATCGTATCATCAGCGCCGCGGAGATTGCTGACGTGGACGCGATTCACCCGGGCTACGGTTTTCTATCCGAGAACGCAAAATTTGCCGAGCAGTGCGAGTCCTGCAACATCAAGTTCATCGGACCAAAATCGAAGAGCATCCGCATCATGGGCGACAAGGCCGTCGCCAAGGACACCGTGCGCAAGGCCGGGGTCATCACCGTTCCCGGCTCGGACGGTCCGATCGACAATGAAACCGAAGCGGTCAAAACCGCGCGGAAGATTGGTTACCCTGTCATCATCAAGGCCGTCGCCGGTGGCGGCGGCCGCGGCATGCGCATTGCCCACAATGACGTCTCCTTCGCGAAGGAATTCCATGTCGCCCGCAACGAAGCCGAAAAGGCCTTTGGCAATGGCTCCGTCTACATTGAGAAATACATCGAGAAGCCGCGGCATATCGAATTCCAGATTCTCGCGGACAGTCACGGTAAGGTGCTGCACCTCGGCGAACGCGACTGCTCCGTCCAACGCCGGCACCAAAAGCTGATTGAGGAATCCCCTTCGCCTTTCCTCAATGCCGACCTGCGCAAGAAGATGGGCAAGGCCGCGGTCAAGGCTGCCGAGGCCGCCGAATACCAGAATGCCGGCACCATCGAGTTCCTCGTCGATGCCAAGGGCAATTACTACTTCATCGAGATGAACACGCGCATCCAGGTGGAGCACCCCGTCACCGAAGAAGTGACTGGCATCGACCTGATCAAGCAGCAGATCAACGTGGCCAACGGCGAGAAGCTCGGCTTCGACCAGGGCGACATCAAGTTTGAGAAACACGCCATCGAGTGTCGCATCAACGCGGAGGATCCAGCCCGCAACTTCACCCCTTCCCCCGGCACCATCAGCCTTTACTATCCGCCGGGCGGTCTCGGCGTTCGCGTCGACTCGCATGCCTACAGCGGCTATACGATTCCGCCCTACTACGATAGCATGATCGGCAAGCTGATTTGCATCGGGCCCACCCGCAAGGTCGCGCTCCAACGTTCCTATCGCGCCTTGAGCGAATACCTGGTCCGCGGCATCAAGACCACCATCCCGCTGCACAAGGCCATCATGAGCGATCCCGTCTTCATCGAAGGCAAGGCCACCACGGCTTACATGGAGGATTTCATGTCCCGCACGCCGACTGACCTATTCTGAGCCGCCGGCGGCATTTTTCCCTAATGTTCCTTAACCGCGAAACCATCGTCTCGCGGTTAATTTTTTATCCTGTGGCCCGATGACCAAGCACCTTGCCTACTGGATCGCCGCCGTGCTGCTCGCGGTTTTGGTGTTCGTCAAGGTCAGCCCGCAAACCGGGTTCACCAGCCTGATCCGCTTTGGCGAAACTTGGCAGGAACGCCGCCACAGCGCCTTGCAGGGCCTGCCCCTTGCCACAGTATCCGGTTCGAGCGGCTATGACGGACAGTTCTATGCCCAGATCGCGCTGGACCCCCTCCTGCGCGGCCCCGAGCTCGCCAACGTCATTGATGCCCCGGCTTACCGTGCCCGCCGCATCCTGGTCCCGGCCGCCGCTTTCCTTCTGGGCCTCGGCAACCCTTGGTGGACCCTGCAGGCCTTTGCGCTGCTCAACGTGTTTTGCTGGTTCGCCCTGGGTTGGCGGTTGCACCGTCTTATCGGCACGGCCGACCGGTTCGCCTTCGCTCGCTGGGCCGGATGCATGTTCAGCCTGGGTGTGTTGGACAGCGTCCGGCAATCGCTCGTGGATTTACCCGCGCTCTTGCTGCTCGTTCTGGCCACTGAGGCCTATGCGCAAACCCGCGCCGGCCGTTCCACGCTTTGGCTGGCCCTGGCCAATTTGACCAAGGAAACCAGCTTGCTCGGCGCGCTTGCCCTGCAGTGCGACGGCACACTTCGCCCGTTCCCCTGGCGGCGCGCCAGCCTCTCCCTGTTCGCCGCCGTTCTACCGCTCGCCCTCTGGTCGGTTTATGTGCAGGAACGTTTTGTCAGTGCCCCCGACAGCGGGGGCTTGGGCAACTTTACCTGGCCATTCCTCGGCCTTGTGACCCAAGCCAGGGACTCGCTGCGCGAGGTGTCCCTTGGCAATTTCGACTCGCGCCACAGCTTCAGCCTTATCGCTATTATCGGGCTTCTCGTTCAAGCTTGGGTGGTATGGCGCAATCCGCGTCTGTCCTCTCCGTGGGGTCGCATTGGTGCGGCTTATTCCCTCCTGCTCATCTTCCTCGGTTCGTGGGTCTGGTCCGGCTATTGGGCGGCTTGCCGGTCAGTGCTGCCGATGACCATCGCCTTCAATCTTCTCCTCCCCGGTGCCCGCAACTTCTGGCCCCTGTGGATTCTCGGAAACCTTACCGTACTTCACGGTGTCTGGCGGTTTCTCTAATCATGCGCCTTTCCCTTTCCCTTCTCGCCGGACTGCTCCTGTTCGCGGGGCGCGCGCTGGCCGAACCGTCCGCTCTTGAGCATTTGACCATCTTTTTGACCGGCACCTTCGCCAGCACCGCTCAAGCCCGGGGTGACCAGAACTTCCGCGATGCCACGCTGCATATCGCCCCCATCTGGACCGATCGCACCGACGGCCCCTGGCTCTACTTTGAACAGGCCCTCACGGACGCTCCTGAGCATCCCTACCGGCAGTCCGTCTATCAACTCGTCATCCGCGCTGACGGTGCGCTCGAAGTGCGCACTTTTGAACTGCCCGACCCGATCGCTGCGACCGGCGCGTGGAAAGACCCGACGCGCCTCACCCATCTCAACGCAGCCAACCTGGTGACCCGTGAAGGCTGCACTCTCATTCTTCGCCTGCAACCCGATGGTTCATTCAAGGGCGGGACCGAGGGCAAGGCTTGCTCGAATGTCCTGCGTGGCGCCAGCTACAGCACCACAGAAATCACTGTCACTCCCCAGCAGGTGATGACGTGGGAGCGTGGCTATAACACCGCCGGCACCCAAGTCTGGGGTTCGATCCACGGCGGCTACGTGTTCAAGAAGGTCGAGTAAGCGCGAGATCTGCCCACTCGCCGAGCACGCG
Organism: Opitutus sp. GAS368; assembly: GCF_900104925.1. Classification (NCBI taxonomy): domain Bacteria; kingdom Pseudomonadati; phylum Verrucomicrobiota; class Opitutia; order Opitutales; family Opitutaceae; genus Opitutus; species Opitutus sp. GAS368. Next base: position 2,825,975 of record NZ_LT629735.1, on the reverse strand, counting down.
CGATTCCACGCGCCAGCCTGCCGCCACCCCGGCAAACTTGGCGCGCACGGTCTCAAGCTCCTGGCCGAGAATGCCACTGAGCACCAGTTGCCCGCCGGGAACCACGGCCGCGGACAACTCCTGCACAAAGCGCATCAGCACGTCCGCCTGGATGTTCGCCAGCACCAGCTCAGCCGCCCGACCGGCCAGCCCGCTCACCAAGTCCCCGCAATAAAATTCCACGCGCCCGGCCAGTTCGTTGAGCGCCGCATTTTCCTCACTCACCCGGATGGCCTCAGGGTCATTGTCGAAAGCGGCGATCTCGCGGAAACCGAGCTTGGCGGCCGACAACGCGAGGATGCCCGACCCGCAGCCAACGTCGATCACCCGGCCTGAACTGCCGCGCGCCGCCGCGAACCGCGTCAGGCGCTCACAGCAGAGCCGGGTCGTCTCGTGGTTGCCTGTGCCGAAGGCCATGCCCGGGTCCAACCAGAGCACCTCCTCGCCTGCCGGCAGCACGAAAGTCTCGCGCTCCCACACGGGAACCCAATTCAACCGGTCGAACTTCCACGCCTTGAAATGTGCCTTGTAGCTGTTCTTCCAGTCTTCATCCGGCAGTTCGCGCACCACGGGCTCGGTTTTGGTCCAGGCCGCGTCCAGCGCCCCGGCCAGATCCTTCCAAGCGGCCGCGGCCTCGGCCCGCGATCCAAAATATCCCATGAGCCACGCCCGGCCAGATGGCTTGTCCTCGAGCACCATGAGCCGCTGCTCCTCGCGCTCCGCCAGCAAGTCCTCCAGCGCCGGCGCGGTATCCAAAAGCACCTCGGTTTTGAGTTCGAAGACCGCCATGCTATTTCGTCGCCCGGCTCAGACGCGCGATGACCGCCGGCAACAGGCGGTGTTCGGCGGCATGCACCTTCGTCGCCAGCGCTTCCAGCGTGTCGCCGGGAGCCACCGCCACCGACGCCTGCTCAATGATCTTCCCGGCATCCACTTCCAGCGTGACATAGTGCACGGTGCAACCCGTAACCTTCGCTCCGGCGCGAAACGCCTGTCCGATCCCATCCAACCCGGCAAACGCCGGCAGCAGGCTCGGATGCAGATTGATGATCCGGTCGGCAAAGGCGCCGAGGAACTTCGGTTTCAGGACGCGCATGAAGCCAGCCAGCACCACGAGGTCCGCGCGCGCGGCGCGGATCGCGTCGATGAACCGGTCCTCGCCGGGTCCCTCCAGCTTCGTCTTGAACGGCGCGGGATCGACGAATGTCGCTGGCACGCCAAAGCGCGGGCCCAGTGCCAGGATGCCCGCCTCCGGCTTATCCGAGAAGATCTGCACCACTTGCGCCGCACCCAGCCGGCCGGCCTGCTGGGCTTGCAGGATCGCCTCCGCATTGCTGCCGCGACCCGAGCCTAGGATGACGACGCGCATGGGCGGGCTCAGAAAAACTTCTTCGCCTTCTCGAAAAAGCCCTTGCTCATCGGTTCGTCGGTGTCGCCGCTGATCCGGCCGAATTCCTCGAGGATTTTTTTCTGCTCGGATGTCAGTCCGGTCGGCACCTCAACCTGTACACGGATGAGCTGGTCGCCCTGCGTGCCGCCCCGCAGGTGCGGCATGCCGCGTCCCTTCAGCCGGAAAGTCGTGCCCGACTGCGTGCCGGCCGGGATTTTGAGGGACGCCTTGCCCGCCATCGTCGGCACATGGATCGTGCCGCCGAGCGCGGCCAGGGTGAACTTGATCGGGATCTCGCAGTAAAGGTCATCGCCCTGTCGCTCGAAGACCTCGTGGTCCTTAACGTGCACGACGATGTAGAGGTCGCCGGCCTCGCCGCCCATCGCGCCGGCCTCGCCGTTGCCAGCGGAGCGCAGCTTGTTGCCGGTGTCGACCCCGGTCGGGATGCGCACCTTGACCTTGGCCGTCTCGTTGAGCCGGCCTTCGCCGTGGCACTTGGCGCAGACTTTCTCGAACTTCTGGCCGGAGCCATGACAGGTGGGGCACGCCTGCCGCACGTGGAAGAACCCGCGCGAAGTCGTCACCTGCCCCGCGCCGCGACAGGTCGGGCACGTGGTCTTCTTCGAACCCGGCTCAGCGCCACTACCATGGCAATGATCGCAGGCCCCGAGCTTGCGAAATGAAATCTCCTTTTCCACGCCGTGCGCGGCCTCCTCGAGCGTGATCTCGATGTCGTAGCGCAGGTCCGAGCCGCGGCCGGCCCCGCCCCCATTGTCATCGCCGCCGAAAAACTGATCGAAGATCCCGCCGCCACCCCCGCCTTGCTGGCCGAAGACCTCGCGGAAAATGTCGAACGGATCGTGAAAACCGCCGCCGGCCCCGCCGCCAAAGCCGCCAGCTCCGCGCGGGCCGCCGCCTTGCTGGAAGGCCGCATGCCCATAGCGGTCGTAGGCCGCGCGCTTCTCCGGGTCTTTCAGCACCTCGTAGGCCTCGGAAACTTTCTTGAACATCTCCTCCGCCTCCTTGTTGCCGGGGTTCTTGTCCGGGTGGAACTGCACGGCCTTCTTGCGATAGGCCTTCTTCAGGTCCTCCTCGCTCACGCCTTTCGCGACGCCGAGCAGCTCGTAGTAATCCTGTTTTTGTCCGGTGGCCATGGTGTCAGACTTGCGTCTCCTTCGTCGGGCCACTGGACACGATCACAGAGGCCGGACGCAGCAGCCGTCCGTTGAGTGCGTAACCGGGTCGCACCACCTGCATCACGTGCTCCTCAACAATGTCGGTGCTGGGCTGGTGCGAGATGCACTCGTGGAAATTCGGGTCGAAGCGCTGGCCTTCGGGCTTGATCTCCTTGAGGCCGTGGCGCGCCAGCGTGGTCTTGAACTGCTCTAGCACGAGGTTCACGCCATCGACGATGGCCTTCACGTCGGTCTGCTGCTTCGCGGCGGCAAGCCCGAGGCTCAGGTTGTCGAGGATTGGAATCACATCCTCCATCAATCCGGAGGCCGCAAACTGCCGCAGTTCGTCCTTCTCGCGCAGCGTGCGCTTGCGGAAATTCTCCAGATCAGCCACGGCGCGCATGTAACGGTCGTAATTGGCGGCCGCCTCCTGCTTGGCCGCGGCCAGTTGCTCCTCCGGTTTGGGCACAGCCGCAGGTGCCGCCGGTTCCGGCGTGGCGGCGGGCGTGGTGTCTTTGAGGTCGGTGGAGGAGGATTCGCTCATGGGAACGCGCCACTAAAGCGCATGGTTTCGGGTTTTCAAGCGAGTCTATTACGCGCGGCCGAAGTTTTCGGTTACCAGGACGATGGCCGCATCCTGGGCCGTAAAAGTGAAGCTGCCGGCCTGGGGCAGCAGGATGTTGTCACCGGCCCCGACAGCGGCCCCGGCCTCCAGGCTGCCCTCAATCAAGGAGAGGATCCGGGCCTGCTCGCCGGCAGCGAAGGCCAGCCTCTCCCCGCGGGCTAGCCGGTGGCGGGTGATACGGAACTCACGGCACTCGGCCAGCACGGCCAACTTGCCCGGCGTGCGCACGAGTTGCGGTGCAGCCGCCGTGTTGGCCTCAAGCGAGGCCATCGACTGCTCAAGGTGCATTGCGCGCGGCTTGCCGTCGAGCCCCATCCGGCCCCAGTCGTAGACGCGGTAGGTTGTGTCGGAGTTCTGCTGGATCTCTAGAATGAGGTTGCCGCCGTCGATCGCGTGCATAACCCCGCTGTGAATGAGGATTGAATCGCCCGCCACGGTGGGCAGGCGGTGCACCAGCGACTCCGCCGTGTTGTCCTTCAGCGCCGCGCGGAATCGCGCCACATCCACCCCGGGCTTCAGCCCGGCAAGAACGGCGGCGCCCGGCTCGGCCCGCGCCACATACCAGTTTTCCGTCTTGGGCTCGCCGCCCAGTCGCGCCGCGACCGCCGCGGGCGGGTGCACCTGGAGACTCAGCCGCTCGCGGCAATCCAGCCACTTCACGAGAATCGGAAACGGCCGCTCCATCGGCCAGGCCGGGCCCATGATTTCTGCGGCGTGGACCGCCATGACTTCGCGCAAGGTCTGGCCCTCCCAAGGGCCGTTCGTAACAACCGATTGGGCCTCGGGCCGGTCAACCATCTCCCAGCTTTCACCGATCGGTAAGGACCCGGGCAGTTTTCGCCCCAGAAATGTCGCCAACGCCCGGCCGCCCCAGACACGTTCCTGATAGACTGGCTTGAAACTGAGAAATGGCGTCATTCGTTGGGCGTAAGTGGCTTGTGCAGATCTTGGCGGGGGATTTTACATTGACCCTCCGACCTGATGGACCTGCAATAATTCGGATACCCACACAAATGCCCAAAGCGGAGAACTCAAACGCAAAGGACAAGGACACGCCGTCCTTCGAAGGCCCCCGCCATCGTCCGCACTGGCTCGCTGCCTTCACCTGCCTGGTTTTCGGCATTCTGATCATCGTCGCGATGCTCGATTTCGAACCCACGCAGAGCATCCAAAAGACGACCAATCCCACGAGCGTCAACCTCGTCGGCGTGATCGGCGCCGAATACACGTGGTGGATCTTCCATCTGCTCGGCGCCGCGGCGTGGCTTATCCCGGCCTTTCTCCTGCGCATGGCCTACATTTACCTGCGCAGCTCGCGCAGCCTCACTACCACCCGCCTGCTCGCCATCCTCTGCTGCCTGGTCTCTTTCTCCGCGCTCATGGCGATGCAGGAGACCGTCTTCACCAACAAGGAAATCTTCACCGGTGGCCCCGGTGGTCAGTTCGGCGCGTTCCTCTACCTGACCCTGTTGAAAGACAGCCTGGGCGTCTTCGGCTCCGCGCTGATCTTTGGCACCATTTACCTCCTCGGCTTCATCTACATTTTCACCCGCGACTTTATCGCCGATGTTGCCCGGTTGATCCATGCCTTCACCGAGTGGCGCCAGAAACGTGCCGCCCTCGCTGTCGCCCGCGCCGAGGAGCTGCGGCAAAAGCGCGAAACGGCGGCCAAGGAGGCCGCTGCCCTCGCCGCCAAGGCCGCCACGACCACCACCCCACCGATGGCGCCTGGCTCCACCAAAAAGATGGTCGTGCCCAAGGGTGACGATCCGCTCGTCGAGACCGCCCGCACCGCCACGGTCGCTCCGATGGCCAAGCCGCCCGCCGAGGCTTCCGCCCCAAAAACCGTCACCCGCCCGCCGATCCGGCCCGAGCCCGCAGCCGACGCCAAATCGCCTGCCACCGGCAAGATCGAACTCAACATTGTCAAGGCGGAGGAGACCAAGAAGGCCAAGGTCGCCCTGCCCCAGAGCGACGACAAGAACTACGAATTTCCCCCGCTCAAGCTGCTGCGCGAGCAGGTGAAGGGCGACGTTTCCAACTCCGAGGAGGAGCATCGCCAGAACGCCGAGAATCTCCTCCGAATCCTCAGTGAATTCGGCGTCGAAGTCACCTTGGGCGAAATTCATGTCGGACCTGTCATCACCTGCTATGAGGTCGTGCCCGCGGCCGGTGTGCGCGTGGAAAAAATCTCGGGTCTCGACAAGAACATCGCCCTCGGCATGCGCGCCCAGTCGGTGCGCATCCTCGCCCCGATTCCCGGCAAGGCCGCCGTCGGCGTCGAGGTGCCCAACCAGAAATCGACGCCCGTCGGCATGCGCGAGATCCTCGAGAGCTCGGCGTGGAACGACGAGAAGCGCGAGCTGCCCATCGCGCTGGGCAAGGACGTCAGCGGTAAACCGCTCATCTCCGACCTCACAAAGATGCCGCACTTGCTGATCGCCGGTGCCACTGGCTCGGGCAAATCCGTCTGCATCAATTCTATTGTCGCCTCCATCCTCTACTCCAAGAGCCCGAAGGATGTCCGGCTCATCATGGTGGACCCGAAGGTCGTCGAACTGAAGATCTTCAATCCGCTGCCGCACATGCTGATTCCGGTCGTGACCGAGCCCAAGAAGGTGCCGGCCGCCCTGAAGATCCTCCTTAAGGAAATGGAGCGCCGCTACCAGGTTTTCGCCAAGGTCAACGTCCGCAACATCACCGGCTTCAACAACCGCAAGAAGGAAAAGCCCGAGCCCCTGCCCATCGAGCAGCAAGCTGAGCTGGACGGCGTCGCCGACGAGATCGAGATTCCGGACCGTCTGCCCTACATCGTCGCCATCGTCGACGAGCTCGCCGACCTCATGATGGTCGCGCCCGCCGAGATCGAGACCTCCATCGCCCGCCTCGCCCAGCTGGCCCGCGCCGCCGGCATCCACCTGATCATCGCGACCCAGCGCCCGTCGGTGAACGTCATCACCGGCGTCATCAAGGCCAACCTGCCCTCCCGCATCGCCTTCCAGGTCGCCTCGCAGGTCGACTCCCGCACCATCCTCGACGGCAAGGGCGCCGACACGCTCATCGGCCGTGGTGACATGCTCTTCTCGCCTCCGGGCACCTCCAAGCTCGTGCGGGCCCAAGGCGCCTTCGTGGCCGACGAGGAAGTCCAGAGCATCGTGGAGTTCCTCAAGCGCAACGGCCCGCCGCAATACGACCAGTCCGTCCAACAGCAGATTGACCGCGCCGCCAAGGAGGACGAGGAGGGTGAAGGCGGCGGCGAAGACGAGGACGGCGACATGGGCGACGACAGTGAGCTCTTCCAGCAGGCCCTTGACGTGCTGAAATCGACCAAACGCGCCTCCACCTCGATGATGCAGCGCCGCCTGCGCATCGGCTACAACCGCGCCGCCCGCATCATGGACCTGATGGAGGACAAGGGCATTGTCGGCCCCGAGAACGGCTCCTCGCCCCGTGAAATCCTGGTCGATCTGGACACTTACCAGCCCTGAGTCGCGATTAGACTTTCAAAACCCCGCCAAAACCACTTAACCAATCACCATGCAGACCATCGGCGAAAAGCTCGAGGAGGCGCGCAAGCGCAAGGGCATCTCCATCCGCGAGGCCGCGGAATCCACCAAGATTCGTGGCGACTACCTGCAGAAGTTCGAGGCCAACTCTTTCGACGTCGACCTGCCTCCGCTCTATATTCGCGGTTTCCTGCGCTCGTATGCGCGCTACCTGGACCTCGAGCCCGACCGTATCGTCAGCGACTACGACGCCTTGGGCGGTCGCGAACGCAAACCCGCCCGCCGCGAAACCCGCGAGGTCTACGGCCGGGTGGACTTCAACGAAACCGCCGGCAGCCCCGAAGGCGGCGAGGCCATCCCCGCTGGCGACCGCTCGGCCCAGGAACAGGCCGTGATGCTGAAGTATGGTTTGCTCCTCGGCGGCGCCGTGGTGGCCATCGTGGTCGTTATCTTGCTGATCAACGTCCTGTTTTCCCGCTCCCCGGCCAAGACTTCGGGCTCCGCTCAAGGACCGACGGCCACGGTGCAAGCCGAGGCCGCCCAGACGCTCACGCTCACGGCCATCGATGCCACTCGCGTGAAGGTCGTGCAGGACCTGGATGGCACCGTGCTGTTCAACGGCGCCCTCGCCCGCGCCGAGAGCAAATCCATTAAGAAGCAAGGCAAGTTGCTCATCACGGTCGAAGCCGGAAAAAACCTCCGCATGGAGGTCAACGGCCGCAACTACCCCGTGCCGATTGACGGTTACGGGCGCTTCGGCCTCGACTGATAAAAAAGGCCGGCAATCGCCGGCCTTTGCCCTTTCAGCGCAGGGCCACGGGTGGCCCGAGCACCTCGCGCAGGATGAACGCCCGACGCAGAGCCGCCGGGTCGCGCAAATCATCCAGCACCGTCGAGCGCGACAGCGTTCTCGCCGCAACCGAATGATCGGCCGTCGCCGCCTCAAACTCGGTCCGCTTCAGGGCCGCGGCCTTCATCAGCTCGGCTTCACGCAACTTATCGGCCAGTGTCGCCTGCTGCGCGAGTATCTCGGTCTGTTGCTGGGCCTCGGCCTGCGACATGCCCCGGCGCATTTCCGGCGCTGCACGGGTAATCACGACTTCCCGCACCACCGGTGGTGGCTCGGCCGTCTCGGCGCGGGGCAGCCTGGGCTGTTCGGTGGCGTAGCCCTTCGCCCGTTGCTCGATCTTGCGCTGGATTTCCTCGCGGATCCGGCGGGTGCGCTCGGCCAGCTCGGGGTCCTCGAAGCCCCGCTGCTCCGGCGGCGGAGCTTCGTCGCCGGCCCGCACCTGCTTTCTCTGGCTCAGCCACCACCCGATCGCACCGGCGATGGCGATGATCAACTGCAGATGATTGAAAACCCAATCCATGGAGATCGGTCAGCGACTGGTTACTTCTTTCCCTCGGGGTGCGCAATCGAACCGCGCATCGCCGTGTCGGACTGGATGTTTTCCATTTTATAATAGTCCATGACGCCCAAGCGGCCCGAGCGGAAGGCCTCGGCCATCGCAAGCGGCACCTGGGCCTGCGCCTCGACGACCTTCGCCTGCATCTCCTGCACGCGCGCCTTCATCTCCTGCTCGACCGCCACGGCGGCCGCGCGACGGATTTCCGCCTGCGCCTGCGCAATGCTCTTGTTCGCCTCGGCCTGCGCCTCCTGCAGCTTGGCGCCGACGTTCTCGCCCACATCCACGTCGGCGATGTCAATGGAGAGGATTTCGAACGCCGAGCCGACATCGAGCCCGCGCGCCAGCACGGTCTTGGAAATACTGTCGGGCGACTCGAGCACGACCTTGTAGCTCTCGGACGAACCGATGGTGGAGACGATGCCCTCGCCGACGCGGGCGATGATGGTCTCCTCCTTGGCGCCGCCGACAAAGCGGTCGAGGTGCGTGCGCACGGTGACGCGCGCCTTCACCTTCACCTGGATGCCGTCCTTCGCGACGCCGTCGATAGTCGTGCGGCCGCTCTCGGGATTCGGGCAGTCGATGACCTTGGGATCCACCGAGGTGCGCACGGCCTCGACCACGGACTTGCCGGACCCCTTGGTCGCGAGATCGATGGCGCAGGCGCGGTCCCAGTCGAGAACAATGCCGGCCTTCTGCGCGGCGACCAGCGCCTGCACGGTCGGGACAACGTTGCCGCCTGCCAGGTAGTGCGCGGAAATCTTGTCGGTCGTCACCTCGATGCCGGCTTTCACCGCCGTGATGCGGGCGTCGACCACGAGGCTGTAGGGCACGCCGCCAAGGCGCATGCCAAGCAGGTTGAGGATGCCCACCGGGGCGCCGTTCAGGCGGGCCTTGAGCCAGACGCCGATGAACGAAAGAAAAACGCCGACGACGATGAGAACAACGACGACGAGCGGAATGGCAAAAACCAACGGGATGGAGTTCATGGGAAGTAAATCAGGATTGGGTTACGATGACGCGAAAATTGTCGACGCCGACCACGCGCAGCGCGGCGCCTTTGGCGACGTGGCCGGACCGGCAGAAAGCCTCGTAGCGCCGGCCTTCGACCAGCACGTAGCCGCTGGGCGCAAGGGTCGTGAGTGCCTCGGCGGGCTTGTCCACCACGGCCTCCAGGCTGGCGAGCGGCGGCTGACTCGTGGCGTCCACCACGGCCTGCACGACCAGCTTCCGGCCGAACGCGGTCTTCGGCAGCACGACAAGTTCAAGGTAAAGCATCAGCATCACCAAGGCCAGGGCTCCCGCGCTCGCGGCCAGGCCACCGCCGAGGCCGAATTCCCGGAAAGACAGCACGCTGCCGGCCAGCAACGCGATCCCGCCGATGATGCCCGCAATCGCGCCGGGCAGGAAGATCTCGGCCGCCAGCAGCAGGGCCCCGATGACATAGAGAATGATGATGGCGTTCATACGGAGGCCTTTTGCACGATGAGGGCGAAGTCCGTGCGTCCGCAGACGATGACCGCGTCGCCGGCGTCCACCGCTCCGACCTCGACCGTGGCCTCAAAACGCCGGCCACCGATCTCAATCTGTCCGCTGGGTCGCAACACCGTCATGGCTACTCCGCGCTGCCCGATGAGGCTCGCCACCTCATGCGCCGCCTCCGGCGCGAACCCGGCCACCTGCGCGGTCCCGCCGATGGCGGAGCCGACGATCATCTTGTCCCACATCCATCCCTTGGGCAGGTAGCGCAGCAACAGCGTGCCGAATACCAGGGAGAGCACCAGCCCGAGCCCGAGGTTGGTGAGCGGCCGCACCAGGACACCACCGGAAAAATTGAGCGGCTCGTTCGGCCAGAAGTCCGCCATGGCCCACACGAGCGAAATCAGCATCAGTGCGACGCCCGTCAGCGCCGGCAACGCCATGCCGGGGAAGAAGAATATCTCCACCGCCAGCAGCACCAGGCCAAGGCTGAACAGCAGCACCGGTTCGTGCCCCGAAAGCCCGGCTACATAGTGCCCGAAGAAGACGATGAGCAGCAGGAGCACGCCGATGCCCGCGAACACCCCGTGCGACGGCGCCTTGAACTCGATGAAAATCGCGAGCAGCCCGAGACCCATGAGGATCGAAGAAAACGCATTCAGGTATTGGGCGAATTCCTCCGACCACGTGACCTTGTATTGCCGCATCTCGTAGCCGCCGGCGCCGAATTTCGCGGTCAGCAGCGCGGCGAGGTCCGCGGCCTTGCCCGCGCCAAGCAGCGCCTGCGGCGGCTCGCCGTATTTCTCCATCGCCTCGCTGGCGGTGAGCGACAGCAACTCCCCTTTGGGTTTTAGCACCTTTTCACCGATCTTGAGCTCATAATCCTCGTCGATCATCGCGGAGATGACCTGACCGCGGTAGCCCTTGCCCTCGGAGCTGGCACGCATGCGGGCCCGCAGGTAGCTCACGATTTTCTGCTTCATCGTCTTGTCGACGTCCCCGCCGGTCGAGAGCACGGGGGCCGCCGCGCCGATGACACCGGTGGGCACGAAATAGATCTCGTCGGTCACGGCGGAGATAAAGGCTCCGGCCGACATTGCCTCCTTATCCACAAAGGTCAGCTTCTTTCCCGGAAATTTCTCCAGCGCCTCCATGATCTCGAAAGTCACATCCAACGCGCCGCCTGGGGTATTCATATCGAGCAGCACCACGTCGGCTTTTTGCTCGATCGCCTCCTTCAGGCCGCGGCGCAGGATATAGAGGGTCGGGCGGTTGATCTCATCCTTGACCGGGATGACGTAAACCACCGTCTTTTTGCTCGCAATGATCGCCGGCGGCATGGCCCCAGCCGGTGCCAGCTCGGCCGCCCGGCCGGCCAGGACCCCGAGGAGGAACCCCATAAGAAGGCGTGCCCGTTTGAACATCAGGGAGGCAGTCTACGCCTGACCGACCGGCTAGCAAGCACCACCAACTTATAATCCGGCTCCTTCTTTCAAAAATCGCCCGCGTTGGCCCCATTCCGAGGCAGAACGAGAATTTAACTGACTTTGTATTGGAACGCTGCGGTCATTTTGGTTTACCAAGTTACCCATGGAACGCATCCCGTATCTCGGGCAAACGATTTTCAAATGGCAGGTCGGCACCTCCTCCTTCCTGGCGTTGCCGGAAAAGGGCGCCCGGCTCATGAATTGGAATGTCACGCTGGGAGATGGCAGCGTGCGCGACATCGTCTACTGGCCCGAGGTGGGAAACCTCGACGCCATCGCCAGTGTCCGTGGCGGCAATCCGATCCTCTTTCCTTTCGGCGGACGCTCCTACGATCAGGGTGAAATCCACCACTGGCGCGCAGAAGATGGCGTGCGCCGTCCGATGCCGATGCATGGTCTCGCCCGGCAGGGCAAGTTCCGCACCATCCGGCTCGACGAAGGCGGCTTCTCCGCACAGTTCGTACCCGACGAAGCCGCCAAGGCCGCCTATCCCTACGACTACGAATTCGTCGTCAGCTACCGCTTCGACCCGCGCGGGCTGTTTGTGGAACTGCAACTGACCAACCTCGGCAGCAAGCCGATGCCTTGGTCCGCAGGCCACCATTTCTACTTCACCTTGCCGTGGAGTGCCGGCCGCACCCGCAAGGACTATCTGTTCGAAACCACCGCGACCAAGTATTTCCAACGTGACGAGCGCGGCGGGCTGGTGCCATTCACCAAAGTCAGTGCCCGCGAGACGCTCGCCAACCCCAGTCTCATCGACCTCATCCACACCGGCCTGCGCCGCGAGGTCTTTGCCGTCACCGAGCTACCGACCGGCAACCGCCTGCACTTCCGAAGCGGCATGGCCAACAGCCCGGCCGGTGACCTCGCCGTGGTCACGTGGACCGCGGACGACAAATCGCCCTACTATTGCATCGAGCCTTGGATGGGGCCGCCCAATGCCGCCGAGACCAAGATCGGGCTCCACTCGGTCGTGCCCGGGCAAACCCAGAAATTCTACGTCGAGATCACGCTCGGATGAACCTGCGCTGGATCCGCGCCGCCGGGCTGGCGGCGGTGGTGGCCGTCAGATTGGCCGCCGCGGAAACCGAACCGCTGACCGGTGAGACCCGCATCTACTACATCGCCGCGGATGAAGTGGACTGGAACTACGCCCCGGCCGGCAACGTGGTCTTCAGTCTCGAGTGTTGCGGCGATGATACCCCCTGGCTCAAACGCGGCGCCGACGGCCGGCCGCCTGTCTTCAAGAAGGCCGTCTTCCGCGAATACACCGATGAGACCTTCACCCGGCTCAAGCCCCGGCCGTCCGCTTGGGAGCATGCGGGCATCCTTGGCCCCATCATCCGCGCCGAGGTTGGCGACCGTATCGAGGTCACGTTGAAGAACAACACCTCGTTCCCTGTCAGCCTGCACGCGCACGGGGTGCATTACCTGAAACCCTACGAGGGGGCCCGCTACCCGGACGGCACGAGTGGTTCCGACAAGGACGACGAAGCCATCGCGCCAAGCGACACCTACACCTACCGCTGGCAGGTCCCCACCCGCTCCGGGCCCGGCCCGCAGGATCCCAGTTCCGTCGTGTGGCTGTATCACGCACACGTGAACAGCCCGCAGGACATCAATACCGGACTGGTCGGCGCGTTGATCGTCACTCGCCACGGCGAAGCCCGCCCCGACGGATCGCCGAAGGACGTGGACCGCGAATTTATCACGCTCTTCATGAACTTTGACGAGACCCAGAGCCGGTTCTCTCTGCGCAACGCCGCGCTGCTCGCCTCCGGTTCCAACGCCACCAGCCTCAATCGCTTCCACAGCATCAACGGTTATGTCTTTGGCAACCTGCCCATGCTGCGCATGAGGGTCGGCGAACGGGTGCGCTGGTATCTGGTCGCACTGGGTGACAGCACCGACGTCCACACGCCCCACTGGCACGGCAACACCGTGCTGCACGAGGGCCGGCGCACGGACGTCGTGGAGCTCCTCCCCGCCAGTATGAAGGTGGCCGACATGCGCGCCGACAACCCCGGCATCTGGCTTTACCACTGCCACGTGGACGACCACGTGAAGGCCGGAATGGTGGGCCGTTACGAGATCGAGAAATAACCGCGGATTTTTCCGTTACTTTTTCCCCACTTCACCGTCTACTTTCCCCATGTTCGACATCGGTGGTCCCGAAGTAATGCTGATTCTCTTCATCTTTTTGCTCCTGTTCGGGGCAGACAAGATGCCGGAGCTTGCCCGCGGCATCGGCAAATCGATCCGGGAGTTCAAGAAGGCCGCGAGCGGCGTGGAGGAGGAGGTTCGCCGCGCAATGGAAGAGGAGCCGGTCAAACCGGCCCCGAAGCCCGTCGGTGCCATCCAGCAGGCCGCGCCGGAAAAGCCGTCACCCCCGCCCGCCGCGGATTAGATTAATCAAAGAGCCGGCTGCGGTTGAACCGCCACACCGCAATCGTCATCGCGACCGCGGTGGTGCCGAGCAGGATGCGCAGCGTCGGCAGGAGCTGCGTGAGACTGCTACCGGTCCAGAGCACCCCGCCGAAACCGTCGATCACCCAGTAGGCGATCGTGAACCGCGCAATGTGCTGCTTGAACTCCGGCATGAAGCTGACGGGGAACCAAGCGCCGCTGGCACGCGCGATGAGCAGGTTGCCGAAGTGGCCGAAGACATCGACCCCGTAGAACAAATGCCCGGCGAAAAAGAGCGCCATCAATTGAATGAGGCCGAAGAGTACTCGTGGAAAAACCGGCTCCACCTCAGTTGGGCGCGGCTCACCGGCGCGGACGGAAGTCATGGTCATGCATGACCGGGGAATTGTCCCATTCGTGGGAACCACCGATTTCAACTTCGTGCATCCATGCCTTCATGTGACTTGGGCAAAAAGCGTGAAGAATATTTCTATCGGCTAGGTGACAATGGTTTACGCGAGCGCCTGTAACTTGGCACATCGCTTGCGTGTATGTAGGGCAACAAAACATTTCTCATGAAAACGACTTCCCTTCTCTCCCTCGTCCTTCTCGTGGTGCTCGCCACTGGCGCCAGTGCCGCTCAAAGCCAGTCACGGTCTGAGTTCGTCGTTCTTCCTACTTTTCTCGTCGAGAGCACCCGCAATTCATCGGTCGAGCAATACATCGCCGCCAGCCTGGATGCACTCCGCGCCCAAGCCGCCAAGCCGGTGGCCGTATCGCTGGAATTGCCCGCACTCAAGGCCCGGATCGCGCAGGTTTTCAAGCCACTCGGCGCGGTGCGTCTCGCGAAATCCTGATTTTTGGTTGTTCAGTGTGTTCTTTGCTAGTGTGTGTGTGTCAAAAGCCCGCCTCGAAAGGGGCGGGTTTTTTGTCGCCTGTTTTTGACCGCCACTGAGAATAAGACCTGTGCCGACGGAGGAACCGAACAAACCAATCTCTCTTCCCATCACGGGCGAACTGGATCTGCATACCTTTCGGCCGGTGGAGGTCATACCGTTACTCGATGACTATTTTGCGGAATGCAGACAGCGCGGCATCCGCCGCGTGCGGGTGGTGCACGGCAAAGGGACGGGCACGCTGCGCGAAACCGTGCACACGCATCTCCGCCGCTCTCCCGGCGTGGCCGGCTTTGTTCAGGGTGATGAAACATCGGGCAGCTGGGGTGCGACGATCGTTACACTCAAGCCCTCAGATCAATGATCCCGATCCGCCTGACCGATGGTCCAGGCAGGACCTGACTCCAGTCCCTCTCCCCTTCTCCTCCCTGGTCCGGCCGGATCGTGGCTGCGGCGCCCTAAGACAGGCCAGGCGGTCGCGAGGAAGGCTCCATCTTGGGCGGACTCGGCCGTGTGCTCGCCGGCGACAATCGTTAAAACCGCCCATCTGGGCTGACTGCCGTCTGTCACAACGGCATTGAGCTTGCCAGCCGTCACCCTCAAGGTTCGGCCATGAGCACCAAATTCCTCTACGCACTCACCCTGACTATCTGCGGCGCCGTTTTCAGCCTCCTGATGTTCTTCACCGGGTTTCAGACCGAAAAACTGGCGATCGGCCAAAAGATCGAGTGGCTTCGCCTCCTTATCACCATCGCGGTGCTCTATCTCGGCGTCAAAGCAGTGCGCGAGGAAACGCCCGGCAAAGGCTTTAGCTACGGTCAGGCCTTGGGTGCCGGCACCTTGATCAGCCTTTATGCCACGCTCATGGGATCGGTTTACGCCTATATCCACTTCAAGTTCGTCAACCCGAATTTCTTCACCTACCAGCTTAATATGATGCGCGAGCAGTGGGCCGCCAAAGGCATTCCCGATGCCCAGATCGACCGGATGGCTGACATGACGGAAAAATGGTCTGGTCCTGGCCTCTACGCCGGCTTCGGTTTTGTGATCGGTTTTATCGTCTGCTTTGTCATCAGCTTGATCATCGCCGCCATCCTGAAGCGCCCCGCTCCGGACGAGCTGAAGCCGGCTGCCTAAAGCAAACCGGGGCGACGCTTTCACGTCACCCCGGTGCATTGCACACACACTGGCGCGGCCCAGGCCGCGCCTAATTGTTTTACAGCGGGCGCTGCTGCGGATCGACCGGACGGCCGAGTTCCTGACGGATCTTGGTCTTGGCCGGTTCCCCCGGCAGCGGCAGCACGTCGCGCCGGAATTTTTCGCCCGGCTCGAAGTTGATGCTGTCGGGATCCAGCTTCTCAAGCTGCTGCAGCACCTCGGGCGGGAGCTTCTTGCGATCCTCCTCCGTGTTAACCGGCCCCTGGAAGGTCACCTTGCCCTTGGCGTCCTTCACCGTGAGCTCGCGCTTCCCGTCATTCGCCTTGATTTCGACCGAACCGTCGTCGTCCGAGTAGGAGATATTGCTGTTGGGCAGATCGAGGATGGTGGAGCCTTGTCCGCCGCGCCGGAAGATGCGCACGCCGGGACCAGTCATGAAATTCCGATGTTCCCGGCCAATCATGCTCAGGACATCCCGCGCATGATCATCGTCCATGCCCGGCAGCTCACGCAGGCGGGCAAGGCCCTCAGGCGGCAGCGGCATGGTCCCGCCAAAACCACCGGGGCCGTTTTGGAAGAAGAAATTACCCGCCATCTTCGGCACCTCGTGGCTGCCGAGCTTCGCCTTGACCGTCGTTTCCTTGCCGCCGCGTATCACGGTCAGCCTGACCTCATCACCTTCCTTTTTGGCCCGCACCAGTACACCGAGCTGCTGCTGGTTCACCAAGATCTGGTCGTCCAGCTTGATCAGCACATCGTCTTCCTTCAAGAGGTCGGCCGCCGGGCTTTTCTCCGCAAGGCGCGTGACCACCAAGCCGGTATCGCGACCGAGCCCGAGCTGGGCGGTCAGGGTGCGGCTGACCGGTGCGGTCTCGACCCCCAGGAAAGTGACCTTCTCCTTTTCCATCCGGTCGTCATCGTCGTCGCGCATTGGCATGCCATGGTGCGGCGCGTCTTGGTCGAGGCGACGAATGGTGATTTCCTTTTCGGCCCAGGCGGAAGGAGTGACAGCGGCCACGGCGAGAGCCGGCAGCAGGTATTTGAGGGATGCTTTCATAAGGGGAATTGAGGGTTGGGTTTCGGAGGAGGATTAATTCGGGTTGTAGCTGGCGGGCATGACGCGGACCTCGTCGCGCGGGACGGTCCATTTGATCGAGGCATTGTTGCGCGGGTTCTTCCAAGTGTATGTGTCCACAAAACGCGCCCGGACCTGCCGGGCGGAAGTGTCCCCGTCGATCTTCACCGCGCCCTCGTCCTTCAGGTCGTAGAGGACGTTTGTGGCCGTCACCGGCTGATAAGCCGCGACACTGGCCGGGGCCGGCACCGCCGGAGTGGCGGCCGCCAGGGTGCGATCCGTGGGTGCGGATTGCGGCTGACGGAAATTGATCGCGACGAATGCAGCCACCAGCGCCAGCGCGGCGAGACCGGCCGTGCGCCAGCCCAGCCATTTCCAAGAGCTCAGATTGGTCGCCGTGGCATAGCGGGGACGCACGGACGCGGGCAGTTCGGCGGCCAGCTCCCGGTTGACCTGGGCAAGCCACCGCGGCGCGGCGCGGCGCGGCTGCAGCGTTTTCAATTCGGCTTCCAGTTCCTGGAGTGATTCATCCATGGCAGGCGGGCTTCAATTCCTTGCGGAGCGCGGCCAGCGCGTAGCGGTAGCGCGAAGCGGCGGTGTTGGGCGGGATTTCAAGGGTCTCGCCGATTTGTTCGAAAGTGAGCTCATTCCAGATCTTGAGCACGAGGACCTCGCGCTGGCCGGCGGGCAGGCGTTGCAGCGCAGCTTCGATCTCATGGCGGCGATCGGCGTCCTCTCCGGGCTGGGGTTCGAAAGTGTATTCACGCTCCTCGAGTCCGCCATCGGCCTTCTCTTCGCGGGCCGTGCGGCGGGCGTGCCGGCGGGCGTGGTCCAGCGCGGCCCGGCGGATGGACGTGATAAGCAGGGCCTGCGGATCGCCGGGGAGGTGCCGTTGGTGGCGCCAATAGCGCACGAAGGCTTCCTGGACCACATCCTCGGCATCGGCGAGCGAACGGGTCCACTGACGGGCGCACAGCAGCAGCTTGGGGCCGTGGGCTTCGAGCCAGTGTTTCCAGGTGCCATGATCATGTGTCGCCTCCATGCAATCCGTCGGGGGTTGTTTCCTGAAGAGCGTCACGGGGCCGGAATTTTGTCTACGTTGCGCCCGGAAGGCGCCGGGTGCAGACATTAAAAGAGGCCGGGGGTTCGCCCCGGCCTCTGTTACACACTGACACTGACTTAAAATAGGCGCTTACCGCGCAGCGTAGTTCTTGGGCCCCTGCCGGTAGTCCACGGCCGCCACCGCGATGAGGATGCCTACGGCGAGGTAGCTGATGCTGACCGCGATGGTCGTGACCGCGAACAGCGCCAGGCTGCTGGCGACGATTGCCGTAAGGGTGATCTGGAGAGTGTTGGTCTTCATAAAGTTGATTGGTTTGGTGTTTTTCTCTGAGCACCTGATTTGGTGCTGGCCTGAGTATACCTTAACTCTTTCAATAGCCTAAATACTTAGTTTCTATTTTAACTATCTGATTTAGCTATGGAATTATACCAATTGCGTTACTTCTTGGCAGTCGCTGAGACAGGCAATTTTACGAAAGCCGCCCAACGCTCTTTCATCTCCCAGCCATCGCTCAGCCAGCAAATCCTGAACCTCGAGGAAGAGTTCGGGCAGCAGCTCTTTCACCGGCTCGGCCGCAAGGCCGTGCTTACTGAAGCGGGCAAGACCCTGATGGAGGGCGCCCGCCGCATCTTGGGAGATGTCGACCAGACCCTGCAGGAACTCAAAGAGAATACGGGCATAGGCCCGAAGGTTGTTGTTGGAGCCATCCCCACGGTCGCCCCGTTCTTCTTTCCAGCGGTCCTGGCTTACTGTCGGGCGAGTGAAATCCAGCTCAACATCCAGACGCAGGAGGATTTTCGCCGGCCGCTCGCCGAGGCAGTTCTAGATGGACACTTAGACTGGGCTTTGATCTCCCTCCCCTTCAACGAACCTCGCCTGCACATCGAAAAACTCTACAGCGAGCCCCTCTGGGTCGCCATGAGCGCGACCCATCGTCTGGCGCAGGCCGCCACTCTGACTTTCGAGTCCCTCCGCGAGGAAAACTTCATTCTGCTCGGCGATGCCTCCACGCTCACGCTGCAGATCCAGCACTTCTGCGGCGATCATGACTTCGAGCCGCGGATCAGTCACCGCTGCGGGCAGCTCGCCACTGCCAAATCGCTTACGGCCATGGGGCTCGGGGTCACAGTCCTGCCCAAGAGCGCCCGCAGCGCGACCGACCCCGAGGGACTGATTTTCCGCAAGTTCAGCGGGCCCGTCCAGCCCTCGCGCGACATCGCCCTGGTGCGGCACCGCCGGCGGCATCTGGGCAGGGGGGCCTTGCTCTTTGCCGAGGTGGCCCGCGCGGTGGTCGGCCCGGCCCCGACGGAATCCGCCCCACCCTTTCGGCCCACCCCGCTTCCCGCAAGCTGAGTTGCACCGCGCCTGATTCCGTGAAATCCTGACCTTTCATGCCTGCAACCGACCAGCACCATCACCTGCCGCGGGGCCGCGAGCGCGCCACGCTGCTCGTGCTCGGCGCCGTGCAGTTCACCCATATCCTGGACTTCATGATCATGATGCCGCTGGGCGCGCAGCTCATGTCGGCCTTCAATATCACGCCCGCGCAATTCTCCCAGCTGGTGGCGTGCTACGGAATCGCGGCGGCAGTGAGCGGGTTTGCCGGCGGCTTCCTGCTCGACAAATTCGACCGGAAACGCGCCCTCCTCGTCCTTTACGCCGGCTTCGGACTGGCCACGCTCGCCTGCGGCCTCGCGCCCACCTACCATCTGCTGCTCCTGGCGCGGCTCGCGGCCGGCGCCTTCGGCGGACTCGCCAGTTCGCTGGTCACCGCCATGGTCGGTGACTTCATCCCGCCCGCCCGGCGCGGCCGGGCCATGGGCATCGTGACGGCGGCGTTTCCGGTCGCCTCGGTCCTCGGCGTGCCGGCCGGCCTGATGCTGGCGGGACACTTCGGCTGGCATGCCGCGTTTTTCCTGCTGGCCGGCTGTGTGGTGGTGAACCTCATCATCGGTTCGCTGGCCCTGCCTCATTTGCGCACTGCCGTGCACGGCCATGAACCGTGGCAACAGATGAAGCAAATCATGACGCATGGCGTCCATCTGCGCGCTTTTGCCGTGGGCTCGATGCTGGGCATGGCCGGCGGCATCCTGGTGCCATTCCTGGCGCCCTCGTTCATCGCCAACGTCGGCCTGAACGAGGGGGTCGAGCTGCCCATCGCCTATGCCGTCGGCGGCGTCGCCACCGCCATCAGCACCCCGATCATCGGCTGGCTCAGCGATCACATGGACCGGCTGCGACTGCTGGTCATCATGTCCCTCGGTGCCGTGGTTGTCACCCTGGTCATCATGCGGCTCGGGCCGGCCTCGGTCGTGATTGCCAGCCTGATGATGGCGCTGTTCATGGTCACCATGTCCGGCCGCTACGCTCCCGCCATGACGATGATCACCAACGCGGTCGAGGCCCGCTATCGCGGCGGCTTCATGAGCATCATCTCGGCCCTGCAACTGGCGGCCAACGCCGTGGCGAGCATCCTCGCCGGCTGGTTCGTTTCCAAGGACGCAGCCGGGCACCTGCGGGGACTGCCAATGGTGAGCTACGTCGCGACCGGCTTCTTCATCCTGACGCTGCTTTTTGCTTTTGAACTCCGGGCCGCCGCCCCGCACGTCGCGAGCCATGCGAAAAAAGACGCGCCGCCGCCGCCACCCTCACCGGACAGTGCTGCCGCCTGACCGCCATGCCGACCGCCCCCAGCCTTGAATCTGCCGCCGCTCCGCGCCCTGTGCCGGTGCGGCCGGAGTTGCTGGCGCCGGCGGGCGACTGGGAGTGCGCCAAGGCCGCGGTGGAAAACGGCGCCGATGCGATCTACTTCGGCCTCGAGCGCTTCAACGCCCGGATGCGCGCCAAGAACTTCACGGTCGCCGACCTGCCGAAGCTCATGGAGTTCCTCCACCGGCGCGGCGTGCGCGGCTACGTGACGTTCAACACCCTAGTCTTCGCCGATGAACTCGCCGCGACCGTGGACTACCTGAAGGCCATCATCACCGCCGGCGTTGACGCCGCCATCGTGCAGGACGTCGGCATCTGCCGGCTCATCCGCTCGCTCTCGCCGGACTTTCCCATCCACACCTCCACGCAGATGACGGTGACGAGCGCGGCCGGCGTGGAATTCGCGCGTGAACTCGGGGCCCACCTGGTCGTGCTCGCCCGCGAAAACTCCCTCAAGGAAATCGCCGCCATCCGCGACGCCCAGCTGGCGGCCGGCACCGCGCTGCCCCTGGAGGTCTTCGTGCATGGCGCGCTCTGCGTCGCCTATTCCGGCCAGTGCCTCACGAGCGAGTCGCTCGGCGGCCGCTCGGCCAACCGTGGCGAATGCGCCCAGGCCTGCCGCATGCCCTACGAGCTCGTTTCCGACGGCCAGAAGGTCGACCTCGGCGACCGCCGCTATCTGCTCAGCCCGCAGGATCTCTCCGGCCTCGACGTGCTGCCGGACCTGGTGCGTTCCGGTGTCGCCTCGCTCAAGATTGAAGGCCGGCTGAAGAGCCCCGAATACGTCGCCAACATCACGCGTGTCTACCGCCAGGCGCTCGACAAGGTGATGGCCGAGGTCTTCGGCCCGACGCCCGCCCCCGAGGCGGCCGTGATGGCTGGGGTGCGAAAGGAATCGCTCTACGATTTGGAAATGGGCTTCTCGCGCGGCCTCTACACCGGCTGGTTCCGCGGCATCCAGAACCAGGAACTCGCGCACGCCCGTTTCGGCACCAAGCGCGGCGTCTACCTCGGCCAAGTCACCCGGCTGAGCGCGGACAGCGTGACCCTCAAGCTCACCGCCCCGGCCAAGCCCGGCGATGGCATCGTATTCGATGCCGGCCGGCCCGACGAAAGGGAGGAAGGCGGCCGCATCTACTACGTCGACCAGCACGGGGGTGAGACCACGCTGCGCTTCGGCCGCGGCGACATCGATTTTGCCCGCATCCATGTCGGCGACCGCATCTGGAAAACAAACGACCCCGAACTCGACCGCCGTGTGCGTGCGACCTTCGAGGGCGACCAGATCCGCTTCCGCCGTGAGATTCACCTCGAGGTGCACGGCGCCGCCGGCACGCCGCTGACCCTTTTTGCCCGCGACGAACAAGGCCATGTAACGAAGGCCGGATCCACCCTGCCGCTGGCCCGCGCCGAGAAGCAGCCGCTCACGACCGAACGCCTGACCGACCAGCTCGGCCGGCTCGGCGGCACGCCGTTCCGGCTTGGCACGCTGCAGAACCATCTCGAGGGCGACGTCATCCTGCCGGTCAAGGAACTCAACGAGCTGCGCCGGCGCACCGCCACCGAGCTCGAGGCGCAGCGGGCCGTGCCGCCGCGCTGGCAGTTCCCGGAAAATTTCTCCCCACCCGCCTTCCCGGCCGCACCCGCTGTCACCGCCGCCGAATTGATTGTCGTGATCCGCGAACCGCACCAGCTCGAGGCCGCGTGGGCCGCCGGAGCCCGGACCTTCTATTGCGAATTCGAGAACCCGAAGCACTACCGCGATACCGTCGTCCGCTTTCGCGCGTTGCAGGGCGACCAACCGACCGCCTCGATCTGGGTTGCGGCGCCGCGTGTGTTCAAACCCGGCGAGGAATGGATCATCAAGCAGGTGCTGTCGTGCGAGGCCGACGGCTACCTGGTGCGCAACTACGACCACCTGAAAGCCTTCGCCGGCCGACGTCTGCGTGGCGATTTCTCGCTCAATGTCGCCAATCCGCTCACGGCGGATTACTTCGTCAACCACCACGGACTGGAGCGCGTGACCGCCTCCTACGACCTGAACATCGGCCAGCTCGAAGCGCTGTTGCAGAATGCTCCCGGCACGTGGTTCGACATCACGCTGCACCAGCATATGCCGATGTTTCACATGGAGCACTGCGTGTTCTGTGCGTTCCTGTCGACGGGCAAGGACTACCGCGACTGCGGCCGGCCGTGCGACACCCATCGCGTGGCGTTGCGCGACCGCGTCGGCGCCGAACATCCGCTCAAAGCCGACGCCGGCTGCCGCAACACCGTCTACAATAGCCGCGCGCAAACCGGCGCGGAATACGCCGCGCGACTGATGGCCCTCGGCGCCCGGAGTTTTCGCGTGGAATTCCTGACCGAGTCCGCCGACGAGGTGACGCGCACCGTCGAGCGCTACCGCCAGCTACTCGGCGGACAGATCACCGGCGCCGAGCTGTGGCGCGAGCTGAAACTGATCAATCAGCTGGGCGTCACACGCGGCCAGATGGAAACCCCCGCCCGCGTCCTGCCGCGCAAGAGCTGAGGCCTACGCCGAAGGGGGCAATTCCTTACGGGCCGAAGCAAATTTTGTCGCCTCGGGCGAAGGCCGGCCCCTAGGCTTGCCGCACCCTGACATGAGCGAAGCCCTGAAAACCTCCGCCCCGACGCTGACGCCGGCGGCCCTGCCTTCCGCCGACCTGGAAATCAAGGACGCCCGGATAATTTTTGATCCCATCTGGGACGACCTGGAGGCCCACTTCGGCCGCCAGCACCTGCGTTTCCCGAAGGAGATCATCCTGCTCGGCGGCGCCCCCGGCGCCGGCAAGGGCACCAACACCGCTTTCATCGCCAAGACCCGCGGCCTGACCTGCACCCCGATCGTGATGAGTTCATTGCTCGACACGCCGGAGATGAAGCGGATCAAGGACGCCGGCAACATGATCGGCGACCGCGAGGTGCTGGCCGTGCTCTTGCGCCGGCTGCTCAAACCCGAATACCGCGACGGAGTCATCCTCGACGGCTTCCCCCGCACCAAGGTGCAGGTCGAGTGCCTGAAGATGCTTTACGAGAAGATGACGCAGCTCTGGCGCGAGTTCTACGGCACACCGCTGGCCATCCATTTCCGTCAGCCGGTCGTGCAGATCGTGGTGCTTTTCGTCGACGAGAAGGAGAGCGTGGCCCGCCAGCTCAAGCGCGGCGTGGAAACCAAGGCGCACAACGACGAGGTTCGCCGCAGCGGCCACGGCCAGCTGCTGGAGGAACGCGCCACCGACTTTGACGAAAAGCTCGCCCGCCGCCGCTACCGGGTCTTCAAGGAACAGACGTGGGACGCGCTGCTGTCCCTGAAGGACGTCTTCCACTATCACCTGATCAACGCCGAGGGGGCCTTTGGGGAGGTCGAGCAGAACATCCTCGAGGAACTGGAGTATCAGAGCTCCCTCGAGCTCGACCCGCGGACTTACGACCGCTTGCGACTGCTGCCGCTGGCCAGCGAAATCATCGTCCACGCCCGGCAGGAGCTGGTCAAGCGGCTCGACGGCTACGAGATCAGCCACCCCGAGGTTTTCCAGCGGGTCGTGACCCTGATCGAGAAAAAGATGATGCCGATCATCACCCGGCACGCCCTCTCCGGCCACGCCAACATCAACAGCGAGGACACCGTCTTCGACGAACCCCTCGCGCTCGCCATGCTGATCGATATCTTTTCGGAACGCGGCTATCATGCCGTCGTGGACGTGCATCGCATCGAGATTCCCGAGACGGTGGACCTGAAGACCGGCAAGATCACCTGCCGCCTGAAGAAGGTCTACCGCTGCATCATCCGGTTCAAGGGCTCGGAAATCCGCCGCGGGTGACCGCCGCCGCCATGCAGGTGCTGGAAACCGAGCGATTGGTGCTGCGCCGGCTGACGCCGGAGGACGCCGCGTTCATCCTCGAACTGCTGAACGACCCGCTGTTCCTGCACTTCGTGGGCGACAAGGGCGTGCGCACCCGCGAAGACGCGGTGGAATACATCCGGCACGGCCCCGTCGCCAGCTACTCGCAACACGGCTTCGGCCTGTTCCTGGTGTCGCTCAAGGCGGACGGCACGCCGATCGGCATGTGCGGCCTGCTGAAACGCGCCGTGCTGGAGGACGTCGACGTGGGTTTCGGATTTCTCAGCCGGTATGGCGGCAACGGCTATGCCACCGAGGCCGCCGCCGCCACGGTCAGTTACGGGCGCCGGCTGGGCATCCGGCGCATCGTCGCCATTACGGCCCCGGACAACGTCGCCTCGGGCAACGTGCTCAGGAAAATCGGCCTGCACCACACGCAGACCCTGCCGCTGCCCGGCTACAAGGAACCGAGCCTGCTGTTCACGCCGGTGGACCAGGTCACGGCCCGGCCGGACGCGGCGCTTCGGCCTCCTTCACCAATCGCGCCGCCGCCTGATCGTCGGGCAACAGCCGGCTGACCTCGCGGGCCAGCAGCAGCGCATTCGCGCTTTCGTCCCGGGCCAGCAGGTCGCGCACGAGCCTGAACGCCGCGCTCCGCGACGCCCCACCCTTGATGACCAGTTCCTTGAAGGCGGCGAGCGCGAGCGGGCGCTGGTCCAAACCGAGACGCACCTGGACCTCGCGCACCTTTACCTCCGCCTCGGCCGCGGCCAGCCAATTGGGCGGCTTGTCGTGCAGCAGTTTCAAGAGGCGTTCCGCCTGCGGCCATTCCTGGCCGAGGACGCTGCGGTCCAGCGCGGCCAAGGCCGCGGCTTGGGTGCCGGTATCGGGCGTCGTCTCGTCCCCCAGCTTGAGGTCCCGCAACGCCTGCTGCACGCGAACGGTGGCGGGCGCCGCCCCATTGATCTCGTCAAACAACAGCCGGGCGTCGGCCAGCTGGTTGCGCGCGGCCAACCGCTGCACCACCGCAACCAACGGCAGCATATCGGCCTCGTTGCGGTAACGGCCGAGATAGGCCCGGGCTGCGGTGCGGCTGGCGATCTGGTCGAGCGTCAGGTAGGCCAATTCGACTTCGCGCGCGGCCAGGTCGCGCTCCAGGAGCGGCAGCCAGGCCGGCTTTTGGGTGCGGATGGCCCGGGCCAGGTTGCGGGCCGCCACGAGGGAATCCTGCTGCAGGAGTTCATCGAGCTGCTGGCGGGCCTCGCCGGCGGTCACCGGCAGCAGCAACACGCGCACCGTGGGATCGGCCGGGATGGCCGCGGGGGCGGTCGCGACCGCCGTGGCGGCCGCCACTTCGGCCAAATGCCGCTGCGCGACCAGCAACGGCTCGCTTAGCGGGTAAACCTGCAATCCGGCGCGCACCACCTCGGCCGCACCGGTCACATTGCCCGATTTTTCCAGCACGCTGCCGGCCAGTTGGTAGACCGGCACCGCGGCCAGGCCGCGGGCCGCCGTGAGATGGCCCAGCAAGAAAGTGACCTGGTCGGGCGTGCCGGCAAAAGCCGCTCGCGTCAGCCGCTTGATGAACTCGGGGTGAAAACGCTGGGGCGTCTTGAGCGTATCGATATTGTTCTCCCAATTGCGCAGAAGCCGGGTGGCGGCCTCGATTGCGCCCCGCCGGAGGGCCAGCTCCGTCTGGTGAACCTGGAAGGCAAAGGGACTCAAGCGGGCGCCCGTCGCGACCTGTTGGACCCGGGAAACGACGTCCGGCAGATCCAGCGTGACCGCCAGCGCGGCCAGCGCCTGCAGTGCGCCGTCGCTGTGGCGGAAAAGCTGGTAGTATTCCTGTTCCGCCGCATCGCGGTAACTCCACCGTTTCAGACGGTGCCAGGACTGGAAGGCCAGCAGGTAGACGCCGGGCGCCTCGGGGGCCCGGGCTTTGAGGTGACGCAGCGCCGAGAGCAGGGCGTCGGCATCACCCACGGCCACGGCGACCTCCACGGCCTGCCGCCAGACCGCCGGCTCGACGGAGGGAACGGCCAGATTCCGGTCCAAGACAATCTTCGCTTCCGCGGCATGTCCCGTGCGCAGCAACAACTCCACCTGCAGGGCCGCCGCCGCGGCCTGCTCGGCGGGAGTCTGGGCCGGAGGGATGGCGGCAAACGCCGCCTCCGCCTCGGGGTAGCGCCCGAGTTGCAACAGGAAACCGACGCGCGCCCGCTCCAGCAGCCGTCGGGTTTCGGACGGCAACGGGTCCGGCCGGGCGGCCCGCAGCAGGCCCTCCACGACTTCCAGCCCATGCGACTGGATTTGGAAGGTGGCATAAAAAGCGAGCAGGCCGGAGATCAGCTTGGGGTTGCCACCGGCAAAGGGCAGGCCCTCCTCCACCAGGGCGACCGCCCGGGCCGGTTCCGAGCCGGCCACCAGCCGGGCCAACATCAAGCGGCCCTCGACATTTCCCGGGGAGCGGTCGAGACCGACCCGGAGATCGTAGTAGGCGGACGTGAAGTCCCGGGCCTTGAGCTCATCC
Organism: Opitutus sp. GAS368; assembly: GCF_900104925.1. NCBI lineage: Bacteria > Pseudomonadati > Verrucomicrobiota > Opitutia > Opitutales > Opitutaceae > Opitutus > Opitutus sp. GAS368. The sequence continues at coordinate 2,799,165 of NZ_LT629735.1, read as the reverse complement.
AGGGCCGCGAGCACCGCCGTGTCGCCCCGCTTGGCGCGCAAGCCCGGCCAGCGCCAGGGCGCCGCGAGGTCGAACCAACCGACCTGGTTGTGCGGCTGGCGATCCAGCCAGAGATAAAGCGCGGAAGTCGCCAGCAACCAGCCGATCACGGCCAGAAGGGACAGCGCCATCAACAACCGGCGGTGATAGATCTCGAACCGCCATAGCGGATTGGCCTGCTGCTCGATGCGCAGGGCCACGGAGCGCAACAGCCAGAGCCGGCGGTCGCCGGGCGCCAGCACGCGCGTCAGCGAGGGGTTTAGCTTGAAGTGGAGCTGCACGCGCCGGCCATGAAGCCGGAACAACCGGTCGCGGGCAATCCGCAATTGCCCCGGGATTCCCCCACCCGGCGATTACTCGTAACGGAGGGCCTCGATCGGGTCGAGTGCGGCGGCTTTCCACGCCGGGTAGAAACCGAAGCCGATGCCGATGCCACCACACACGAGGAGGGCCGTGAGGGCCCAGCCCCACGGGAAAACCAGTGACGCCTTCAGCATCAGCGCCAGGCCGTTGCCCGCCCCGATGCCAATGAGGATGCCGAGCAGGCCGCCGGCCACCGAGATGCAGACGGACTCGACGAGAAACTGGGTCAGGATGCTGACCTTGCGGGCCCCGATGGATTTGCGGATGCCGATCTCCTTCGTCCGCTCGGTCACGCTGACGAGCATGATGTTCATGATGCCCACGCCGGCGGCCAGCAGGGCGATGGCGCTGATGACAAAGGCGCCGGCACTGATGACGTCGGCAACCTTGGCGAAGGCGGCGATGAGCGAGTCGTTGGAATAGAGTTCAAAATCATTTTCCTGGTCGGGCCTCAGCCCGCGGACGATGCGCATCATGGTGATGGCCTTGTCGACCGTCTCGTTGTAGCGATCCTGGCTGGGCGACTGGATGGCGATGTTGATGGAACGCCGGTTGGCGCCGTAATCGGTGATGAAGCGGGTGATCGGCACCATGATGATGTCATCCTGGCTGTTGCCGAACGCGGAGCCTTTTTCCGCAAAAACCCCGACGACCGTGTAGGTGTGTCCGGCGACCTTGAGGCGTTTGCCGAGGGGATCTTCCCCGGGAAACAGCTTGTCGACGATGCCCTTGCCGATGATGGCCAGCGGCCGGGCGAGCTCGACATCCGCCGGCGTGTAATTGCGGCCGAACTCAATGGTGTACTGGTTGGCCTCGAGGAAATACTCGTTGGAGCCGCCGAACGTTATGTTCGGATTCGTCTTGCGGTTCTCGTAGGTGGCCTGGGGCGGGTCGTCGTTCTGGAAGGTCTTGAGGCAGATGACGTCGCTGATCCCCTCCATCAGCTGCACAAACCGCTGGGCATTGGCGAGGGTGATGTCGCGCCGGGCCCGGATGCGGCGGCGGCTGTTGTCGTCCCCGACCGGCCCGATGGGATATTTGGCGATCTGGATGATGTTCGAACCGAGGAAACTGAGGCCGCTCTCGACCGACTGCCGCAACGCGGAGACGGCGGTCATCACGCCGATGACGGAAAACACGCCGATGGTGATGCCGAGCATCGTGAGCGACGAGCGCAGCTTGTTCGCCCCGAGCGAACTCAGCGCCATCCGGAGAATCTCGGCGAAGATCATTTCGAGTGCGGACTACGGACTGCGGAGTGCGGAGTGACCCTGCCTGCACGGGCGGTGCGGATGGACGAAACCGCAATGGCCGTGAGTTCGCCGGCCTCGGCATGCAAGGCGGCGGTTTTGGCCTCCGGCAGCAGCCCGGCTTCGGCGATAAGCTCCAGCCAAAGCGCGGACTCATCAGCCTCTTCCTCAACGAGGCCCATTTTAGCCACAAAATCCGCCCGCGATTTTCCGCGGCACGCGGACCGGTAGTTGGCGGCTACCGAGGTCGCGGAACGGACAATCTGGCGGCTCAGCCCATCGCCCGAAATCGAACGCGGCAGGGCTTCGCTCATACGGACCACCCGCAAGGCAAACTGCTTGGTTCGTTGCTTAAGCTTGTCGTGGTTCATGTTTGAAATTCCGCACTCCGAAATCTGCATTCCGCACTCACTCATAGCGTAGCGCCACCACGGGATCGAGGCGGGAGGCACCCCAGGCGGGCACGAAACCCGAGGCGATACCGGTGGCCACCGAGACCGCCATGCTGATGAAGACGAGCCCGACGGAGAATTCGACCGGCATGGCGGGAAAGGCCTTGCCGACGCCGAAGACCATCCCGTAGGTGAGCAGGAGCCCGACCGTGCCGCCGATGAGGCAGATCGAGACGGCCTCGATCAGGAACTGGAGCAGGATGCTGCGGCGGCGGGCCCCCAGGGCCTTGCGCGTGCCGATCTCCTTGGTGCGTTCCTTCACGCTGACGAAGGTGATGTTCATGATGCCGATGGCACCGACGAAAAGCGACAGGCCGGTGATGAACAGGCCCGCCAGGGCGATGCCCTGCTTGATCGGATCGAGCTGCGCCTTGAAGGCCTGCTGCTCATTGACCGTGAAGTTGTCCCGCTCGCCGGGCAGCTGGCCGCGCACGCGGCGCATGGCGCCGATCAGTTCCTCCTTCGCGTCCATCAGGCGGGTCTTGTCCTTGACCTTCACCCGGATCTCCGCCCCGCGGCGCACGCCCGCATAGCGCCGGAACGCCTCGAGCGGCACGATGGCCTGGTTGTCGAAGCTGAACAGGCCGAGGAAGGAGCCTTGCTTGGCAATCACGCCGATGACCGTGAAGGGATGCCCGGCGATGACGACCGACTGGTCGAGCGGCGACTGACCCTGAAAGAGGGCCTCGGCCACGTCGAAGCCGAGCACGCAGACGGGGCGCGCGCCGGCCGCCTCGGTCTCGTTGAAAAGCCGGCCCTCGCTGAAATCCGCGCTGATGAGGCGGCCGTAATCGGCCGTGGTGCCAAAAATGGTCACGCCGTTGACCTTGTTGTCGCCGGACTTGATCGGGGCGCCGGTGCCGGCCACGGGCACGGCGACCTCGAGCAGGGAATTGGGCGTCTGCTCGATGATCCGGTTGAGTTTCTCCGCGGATTCCGGGCGGATGGGCGGACGGTTCGCGTAGTTCCACCAGTCCTCGACGCCGCCCCAAGGCCATTTCTGGACGTAGAGCACGTCGTCACCGAGCATGGCGAGGCTGTTGTTGAATCCCGTATCGATGCCCTTGATGGCGGTGCCCATGAGCGTGACGGCCACGATGCCGATGATGACGCCCAGCGCGGTCAGGACGGAACGCATCTTGTTCGCCCGGATCTGAGTGAGCGCGATGCGGAAGGACTCGATGAACTCGTTGTAGAGGCGTTGCATGGCGGGCGGGGGTTACTGCTGGCGAACGTCGCTCTCGATCAGGCCGTCGCGCAGGCGGACGATGCGGCGGGCGTGGCGGGCGATGTCCTCCTCGTGGGTGACGACGATGATGGTGTTGCCCTGTTCGTAGAGCTCCTCGAGCAGCTGCATGATCTCCTCGCCGGTCTTGGAATCGAGGTTGCCGGTCGGCTCGTCGGCGAGGATGATGGAAGGGTGGTTGACGAGGGCGCGGGCGATGGCCACGCGCTGGCGCTGACCACCCGAAAGCTCGTTGGGCTTGTGGCCCATGCGCTCGCCGAGGCCGACGTCATGCAAGGCCCGGATGGCCCGCTCGCGGCGGGCGGCGGGCGAAAGGCCCGCGTAAATCAGGGGCAGCTCGACGTTGGCCAGGGTGGTCGAACGCGGGAGCAGGTTGAAGGTCTGGAAGACGAAGCCGATCTCGCGGTTGCGGATGTCCGCCAGCTCGTCGTCGGTCATGCCCGAGACATCCTTGCCCGTGAAGTGGTATTTGCCCGTGGTGGGCGTGTCGAGGCAGCCCAGCATGTTCATCATGGTGGATTTGCCGGAACCGGACGGCCCCATGACGGCGAGGTATTCGTTGCGCCGGACGGTGAGGGCGACGCCGCACAGGGCGTGAACGATCTCCGCGCCCATCTTGTAGAGCTTGGTGACGTTCTCGATCTCGATGACCACCGGGCCGGGCTCGCGGTAGGGCCGCGGGACGGCCGAGATTGCGTGTGCAGGGGAGGAACTCATGGCGGGGAGCCTGGGCGGTGCCTCGCGGCGCCGCGGCAGATCATTTGGCGGCTTCCTCTTTCTTGGGTTTCTCGATCATGACCTTGCTGCCGTCCTTCAGCTTGCGGCTGATGGCGGCGTAGCTGCCGGATACGACCTCCTCGCCGGCCTTGAGGCCGGATTTGACCTCGATGGAAGCGTTGTCGGCGATGCCGGTCTCGACCTTGCGCAGCTTGACGGTGTCGCCGGTCTTGACGAAGACCACGCGGTCGAGCTTCTCGAGATTGCGGCGCGCGTCCTCCTTTTCCTTGGCCAGGTCGAGATCGTTGCCGGAGCGCTCCTTGGCCTCCTTGGCCTTGGCCTGCTGGAGTTCCTCGGAGGTCTTGCCGCCCGCCGCGCGGACGGTGACGCTCTGGACCGGGATCGCGACGACGTTGGTGACCGTCTGGGTCTCGATGTCCACGGTGCCGCTCATGCCCGGACGAAGGCTCGCGTCGCGGTCGGTGATGCGAATCTTGACGAGGAAGTTGGTGACGTCGTCGGTGGGGACCGCGTTGTTGCCACTGCCCGTGGCCCCGGTGCCGGCGGCGGAACTGGAGATTTCCTTGACGGCGCCGGTGAATTTGCGGCCGGGATAGGCGTCGATGCTGATCAGTGCGTGGTCGCCGAGCTTCACGTTCACGATGTCGTTTTCGTTTACCTTGATACGGACCTCCATGTTGGAGAGATCGGCCACGCGCATGATTTCCGTGCCGGCGAAGGAACCCGTGCCCACGACCCGCTCGCCGATCTCGCTGCTGAGCGAGCTGATGCTGCCATCCATCGGGGAGTAGATGGTCGTCTTGCTCAGCTGGTCGCGGAACTGGCTGAGGGATCCCTCGGTGCGGCGGATCTGCGCCGAGGCGTTGTCGTAGTTGGCCTGGGCCACCTCGAGGTTGCTCCTGGCCGCGTCGTAGTCGGAGTCGGAGATGAGTTTCTTGGCGAACAGGTCGGCGCTGCGCTTAAAGTCGTCCGTCGCCTTGACGAGCTGGGACTTGGCCTGCACGGCGGTGGCCCGGGCCGCGACGAGGTTCGCTTCCTGCTGGTCGACCTGCGCCTGATATTGGTCGGGCCGGATGCTGACGAGCAGGTCGCCCTTCTTGACCGAGCCACCCTCCTTGATGGGAATTGCGGTGATTTCACCGGCCACTTCGGGGGAGATCTTCACCTCGATCTCGGGCTGGACCTTGCCCGTGGCGGTCACGAGCTGGGTGATGGTCTTCACGATGGCTTTCTCGGTGGTCACCGGGATGCCCGCGTCCTTGTTCCGCGATGCACTGAAAGCGACGGCCGCGATAACGATGACGGCCAGCACGCCAAGCACAATGAACAGCTTGCGGCGGGATTTCTTTTTCAGGGGAGCGACGGGCGCCGTGGGGGCGGATGGGTTCGTAGGTGCAGGCATGGGGATCAGTTGGTCGGTTAGATTGAGGTGAAAGCAGGACGGTTGGCCAGCGCTTTACGCAATTTCCCGACCAGACCGCCTTGTAAACACAGAAGGGCCCCCATGGGCCCCTCTGCAACACAACTGATAACTACGAACGGGCGCAGTGAAACCGGGGTGGTGCAGCGGGAGAATGCCAGAGCGATGAAGTTGGAAGTTTTAGCGACAAAGCCCCCCGGGATCGGGATGAAAAGCGGCAGGCCGCGGGTGGTGCTGGGCATGGGGTCAAAACACCCGATTTTCCCCGAAAGTTGCACCCAGTTTTGATGAACGGGCGCCGGGCCCGGATGAGTGGCGGCGGCGGATCAGCGCGCGGACTGTTCCCAAGTCAGCGCGGCCCCGACAATCCCGGCGTCGTTATGCATCCGGGCCGGCACGATCCGGGCCTTGGCCTTGAGGTATTTGAACCACTTCGCGGATTTTTTGCTCACGCCGCCGCCGATGATGATCAGCTCGGGCGAACAGATGCGCTCGGCCACCGCCAAAAAGACGTTCACCCGCCGCGCCCATTGCCGCCAGGTCAGCCCGCACCGCTTCTTCACGGCGGCCGCGGCGAAACGCTCGATGGGCTTCCCCTTCCACGGGATGTGGCCGAACTCGATGCTGGGCATCAACCGCCCCTGGTAAAACAGCGCCGAGCCGATGCCCGTGCCGAAGGTCAGCATCAGCACCGAACCCTGGTGGCCCTTCCCCGCCCCGAATTTCATCTCCGCCCGGCCGGCCGCATCGGCGTCGTTGGACAGCCGCACCCGGCCGCCGGTCGCCCGCCCGAACAGCGCCGCCCCGTCTTTGTTTTCCCAATTCCTTCCGAGGTTGCCGACCACGCCGATGCGGTCGTGCTGGATGACGCCCGGGAAGCCGATCCCGATCGGCCCTTTCCAATTGAAATGCCGCGCGATTTCCCGGGCGGCGGCCAAGCCCTGCGCCGTCGGGCACGGGGCACCAATCTCCACGCGGAGCCGTTCCGCGAGCAGCTTGCCGGTCTTCGTGTCCACGGGGGCGCCCTTGAAGGCCGAACCGCCGATATCGATGCCAAGGACTTTCATGGTTCCCCAGCTAGGTGGGATTGCGGACCTGTTGCAACTCCGCGGGTGTGGCCGCCCGCACCGCCACCAGCTCGACTTCGAAATGCAGTTCCTGCCCCGCCAGCGGGTGATTCGCGTCCAGCATCACCTCGTCGCCCTCGATGGCCACCACCGTGACCACGGGCGCCTGCCGGTCCGGCCCGGTCTGGAACTGGTCGCCCACCTTGATATCGTCCACGGGCAGCCGCGCCTTGGGCACCTTTTGCACCAGCTCGGCCTCACGCACGCCGTAGGCGCGCTCCGGCGGCACCACGACGGTGCGCGTCTCGCCGGCAGTCATTGCCCGCAACGGCTCCTCCAGGCCCTCGATGATCTGGCCCGCGCCCTCCAGGAACGGCATCGGCTCGCCGCCACGGGAGGTATCGAGCACCCGGCCGCCCGCATCGCGCAGGGTGTAATGAAAGGTGAGCAGGCGGGGAGCGACCATTGGCCGCAAGTGACAAGTGACAGGTGACAAGTGACAAGTCCAAACACCGCAAGCGACTTCGATGCATGCACCTCGCGAGCTCTTGATACCTGTTACTTCCCCACTTTCCCGCCGATCAGGTCTCTTCGCGCAGGACGGCGAGCGGCGGATGATTGCTCACTCCGCGGTTGGCGAGCCAGCCCGTAATGATGGTCAGCGCCGTCACCGCCGCCACCGCGCCGGCCAGCAGGGGCAACGGTGGCACCGGGGAGACCTTGAAGAGAAACCTGGCCAGCAGGCCGTTCGCGGCCACCGCCAGCCCGCCGCCGGTCGCGGCGGCCAGCAGGCCGAGCACGGCGTATTCCGCCAACATGATCTGCCGCAGCTGGGTGCGCTGCGCCCCGAGGGTCCGCAGCAACACCGCCTCGCGCACCCGCTGGTGCCGGCCCATCAGCACCGCGCTGACGAGCACCACGAGGCCCGTGATGACTGTGAAACTGGCGAGGAACGAGATCGCCCACGCGATCTTCGTGAAAATCCCGTCGAGCAAACGCAGCACGAAGCCCAGGTCGATCGCCGACACGTTCGCCAGCTCCTTCGCCACCGCGCGCTGCAGGCGCGCCGTGTCCTCGGGACTGCTGGCCTTGGCCGCCGCGGCGAACGTCGCCGGGGCGCTGTCCAGCGGGCCCTGCGGGAACACGAAGAAGAAATTCGTCTGCATGCGCCGCCACTCGACCTGTCGGATGCTGCCGATGACCGCCTTGACCGTCACGCCCTGCACATTAAAGTCCAGTTCGTCGCCGAGCTTCAGCTGCAGGTCCTTCGCGATGCCCTGCTCGACGGAAACGGGCACGCGCGCCGGGCCGTCGGCCGGCACCTGCCCGACGAAGCTGCCTTCGAGCAACTTCTCGGCGTCGTCGAGCGCGGTGCGATAGGTCGAGCGGTATTCGCGGCGCAGCGCCCAATTCGGGAGGCTGCTGGTCTTGTCCGCGGCGATTTCCTCCGCCGTGCGGCCCTTCAGGGCGCTCAGCCGCATCGTGATGATGGGCGAGGTTTTCGTCAGCGGCACGCCCTCGCGCTTGGCGATCGCCACCAGCTGGTCGATCTGGTCGGCCTGCACGTCGAAGAACATCAGGTTCGGCCGGTCCCCGCTGCCCATGCCCTGCAGCTGCTCCAGCAGGCCCGCCCGCACGAGCAGGAGCGTGAGCAGCATGAAGGTGCCGAGGCCGAGCGACATCATGAGCAGCAGCGTCCGGTTGTTGGGCCGGTGCACATTGGCGACCCCCTGCCGCCAGGTATAGGGCAGCCAGCCGGTCCGCAGCCGCCGCGCCAGCCAGATGAGGCCGTGCGCCGCACCGGCGAGGACGGCAAAGCTCACCCCCATCGCCGCGCTGAAGGCGAGTCCGGCCTGCCAGTAACCGGTCTGCAGCGTGGCAAAGCCGAACACCGAACAACCGATCGCCACATAAATCAGCCAGCGCAGCGGGTCGGGGCGACTGTCATCCTCATACCCCGAGCGCAGCACGTGCAACGGCGACACGCGCCGCACCTCGAGCAACGGCAGCAGCGTGAACAACGCGCTCACCCCCACCCCGGCACTCACGCCCTTCAGGACCGCCGACCAGGAAATGGCGAACTCCAGATGGTAGGGCAGGAATTTCTGCAGCAGGAACGGCAGCACGAATTGCAGGCTCAGGCCCAGCCCCGTCCCGAGCGCACTGCCGACCAGGCCCAACCCGAGGCCCTGCACGAGGTAGATCGAGAAACTCGTCCGGGCGCTCGTGCCGAGGCAGCGCAGGATCGCCACGGTCGCCAGCCGCTGGCGGATGAACACGTGCATGGCGCTCGCCACGCCGACCGCGCCGAGGAACAGCGCGAGGAAACCCACGAGGCTCGTGAACGAAAAGACGTTCTGCAACGCGTCGCCGATCTGCTCCTTGCGTTCCTCCGCCGTGGCAAAATTCAGGCGTTCCCCGCGCAGGTCTGCGCGGAGCTTCTTTTCCAGCTCCTTCGCGTCGGTCGCCGGCGGGAGCTTCAGGTAGACGGTGTGTTGCGAGAAACTGCCCTTGCGGAGCAGGTTCGTGGCCTCCAGCGCCGCCTTGGACACCTGCACCCGCGGGGCGAACATCGAGGCGAACGGCGACTGGCCCGGGTATTTCTTCAGTGCACCGACCACCGTGAAGGTGATGCCGCCGAGCTTGATCTCCCCGCCGACCGCGGCCCCGGCCTGGGCCAGGGCCGTCTCCTCGACAATGGCGCTGTGGCCGTCGGCCAGCAGCGCAAAGGCATCCGCGGGCGCCGTCTCCACCTCGCCGTAGAATGGAAACCCGCCTTCCACTGCGGTCAGCTGGACGAGCCGGGGCGAGCCGTTGCCAAAAGTCGCCATGGTGGTGGTGGCGACGCCGGTCGCCAGCTCCCCGCCGGCGGCGCGGAACCGGGCGAGCGCCTTGGCGGAAAAATCCTGCCGAGCCGTGGCCGACAGGTCGGCCCCGAGCAGGCCCTTGGCCTGCGAGTCCACCGCGGCGCGCAGGCTGTCGCCGAGCGAGCTGATGCCGATGAGCGCCGCCACCCCGAGCACGATGGACAGGGAATAAAGCAGCAGGCGGCGCCGGCTCGCCCGCGTGTCCCGCCAGGCCATCTGGAGGATGAAATTCATGCGACAGGATTGCCCACGAAACACACGAAAAGACACGAAGGGCTTTTCATAGCACCATTCGCTCCCATTCCAACTTCGGGTGGTGGCCAAAGTTGATCAACAGACCAAGTCGAAGACCGGTGGCGTTCAGATAATTCAACAGCTGCGCCCGATGTTCGTCGGCCAGTTTCTCAACCGCCTTCAGTTCGACTATGATTTTGTCGTAACAAACAAAATCTGCGACGTAAGACTGGCGGAGGGCATGCCCTTTGTAGCTAAGAGCCAGTGGCCGCTGCGCCGCATAGGCGATCTGTTGTAACCCGAACTCCAGTTCCAGACATTCCTGGAATACCGCTTCCAAAAAACCACTGCCCTTGTCTTTATAAACCTCAAACCCGGCTCCAATTATTCTATAACATTCTTCAGCATAGATCAGGTCTTTCATCTTCGTGTCCTTTCGTGTGTTTCGTGGGCCCTGATTGGTTTTGTCCGTGGTGACACAAGTTAAGTCTTTTCGTCGGAGATCACCGCCCCGCTGCGCAGGCGCATGATGCGCTGGGTCCGGCCGGCCAGCTCGAGGTCATGCGTCACCAGCACCAGCGTCGTGCCGCGCTCGCGGTTGAGGCCGAAGATCAGGTCCACCATCGCGTGCGCCGTGTCGCCGTCGAGGTTGCCGGTCGGCTCGTCGCAGAAGAGGATGCGCGGGCGGTTGATGAAGGCCCGGGCCAGCGCCACGCGCTGCTGCTCGCCGCCGGAAAGCTTCACCGGATAGTGGTCCAGCCGCGCACCCAGACCCACCCGCACCAGCAGGGCCCGCGCCTCGGCCTCGCCGCCGGCCTCGCCGCGCAGCTCGAGCGGCACCAGCACGTTCTCGAGCGCGGTCAGGGTCGGGATGAGCTGGAAATTCTGGAACACGAAACCGACGCACTCGTTGCGGACGCGCGCCCGGCCGTCCTCGTCCAGCCCCCCGATCTCGCGGCCATCGAGGTGCACGCGTCCGCCCGAGGGCTGGTCGAGACCCGCACACAGGCCCAGCAGCGTGGTCTTGCCGCTGCCCGACGGGCCGACAATGGCGCAGCTGCCCCCGGTCGTGAGCTCGAACGACACTTCATGAAGGACCGTCAGCGGGCCGGCCGCGGTCGCGTAGGTCTTGGTCAGGCGCTCGACTTTTAGGATAGTTTGGGCACTCATGAATCCTGCAAATGGGCCTGAACAAGAGTGAATTTCCCCCAAAGGGCAAAAGCCAAACATGGCGGGCGGTCTTTCTTGCCCTGGGGCTGGTCGCGGGCCTGGGGGCGGCGGAAACCAAGACCGTGGTATTTTTTGGCGACAGCCTGACGGCCGGCCTCGGACTGGAATCGCCCGACGAGGCCTTTCCCGCCCTGATCCAGCAGCGCTTGAAGGCAACCGGGCAGTCGTGGCGGGTCGTCAACGCCGGCCTGAGTGGTGAGACGACCGCGGGCGGCCTGCGCCGCTTGGACTGGATTTTGAAGCAGCCGGTGGACATCTTCGTGCTCGAGCTCGGCGGCAACGACGGGCTGCGCGGCATATCCCCGGAATCCTCGCGGGCCAACCTCCAGGCCATGATCACACGCATCCGGGAGCGCCAGCCAAACGTAAAGCTGGTCCTGGCGGGAATGCAGATGCCTGCGAACATGGGTCCTGACTACACCCGCCAGTTCGCCGCCATGTATCCCGATCTCGCCCGCGAGAACCACCTCACCCTCATTCCTTTTCTACTGGAAGGCATCGGCGGCGTGGCCAGCCTGAATCAGGCCGATGGCATCCATCCGACCGCCGCCGGCCACAAAATCGTCGCCGATACCGTCTGGCGCGCCTTGCAGCCGCTGCTATGAACCGAGGCGATCATGTATCAGAATGTAGGGTCGGCGCTTGTCGCCGGACCATGTATTCGCCCGCAGAACGGTCCGCCGACAAGCGGCGACCCTACATTTCAATCCATCAGATCCGTTACGCTATTATCGGATTCATTCTCCTGACCGGCGAAGCCTTCGCCCAAGACCGTGCTCCTGCCGCGAGCTGGCTCGACAATCTGGCGGTGACCGCGACCGGCGCGGCGAACTGGGTGGAAAATCTCAGCCGCACCTCGTTTGCTCCGACGCGCAAGAATGCCGCCACCTACGAACTCGACCTCAGCGCCACCCGGCACCAGCAGCTCGCGCCCGACTGGCTGTTGCACGGCGGCGCCGATGCCAGCTTCTTCACCGCCCCCGACTACGATCTCACTAATAACCTCAAACTCGGTCCGCGGCTGGGGCTGCAGCGCAAGTTCGGTCTCGGCCCGCTCGCGCCCGTGCTCCAGCTCGACACTGCGTTCAGCTACAAGGCGGCGCGGCTGGACGCGGACCGCGGTTGGAGCGCCGAGGCCAGCCTGCGCCTGGCCAAGCGTTTCACGCCCTCGCTCAAGGCCGGCCTCACCGGCCAATGGCTCAAGCATGACGCCCGCAGCGCGACCTTCGATCTCGATCAATACTCCTACTCGGTCGATGCCACGTGGGATATCACCGAGCACTGGAGCCTCAGCGGGAGCGCCGGCCGGCTGAGCGGGAACATCGTCGCCAACGCCGCCTGGTCCGTGTGGGGCCAGGCCATTTACGGCGGCTTTGGGCCGGTGGTGTCGACTTACTACAACTCCCGTCCCTGGGAAGTCACCAACCTCTACGGCAGCGGCTGGGTCTCCTACAACGTGGAGGCGGATGTCGATCTCTGGTCGCTGGCGACCACCTATGCGATTTCCGACCACACGACGGCCGAGTTCCGCTACAGCAGCGCGTTTGTCGTCAATAAAATCGGCATCCGCTACCCGACGGAATCTTGGGGACTTGGCGTGGTTCATCGGTTCTAATCCGCCCATGAGTCTCCGGCTCCTTTTTGCCCTGTCTGCCCTCGCCGTCGCACCGCTGGCCCTGGCCGCTCCGGCGGAGCTCGCGGTGACCGTCAAGGGAACCAAAGGCGAGCCGGTGGCCGATGCCGTCGTATCGTTGATCCCGCTGGACGGCGCGGCGATCCCCCCGCCCGTGACCGCCGGCGAAATCGCCCAGCAGGACCAGGAATTTTCGACCTTCGTGACCGTCGTGCAGGCGGGCGCCAAGATCGTCTTCCCCAACCGCGACAAGGTGCAGCACCATGTCTACTCCCTGTCCAAGGCCAAGAAATTCGAGCTGCCGCTCTACAATCCCGGCCAGGCCGAATCGATCGTCTTCGAGACCGCCGGCCTGGTGACGCTCGGCTGCAACATCCACGACTGGATGCTCGCTTACATCGTCGTGGTGCCGACGCCCTGGTTCGCGAAAACCAATGCCCTGGGCCTGGCCACCGTGGCCGCCCCCGCCGGCCGCTACCGCCTTGAGCTCTGGCATCCGCGTCTCGCCGGCAGCGTCACACAGGAGCTCACCCTGGCCGAGGCGGATGCCACCAAGCGCGAGTTCACGCTGACCCTGAAACCCGACCGCCGCATCCGGCGCGCCGGCGTCACCAAGTCGGGCGGCTACTGATCCCGTGGCTTTCCGCGTCTTCCGCTTCCGCAGCTTCAGCCGGCAGTTGATGCTGCTTCTGGCCGGGTTGATCGCCGTGGTGCAGGTCGCCGTCTACCTGCTCGTGACGCGCGCCAACGAGAGCAACGCCCGCAAGCACATCGAGCAGAACCTGCAGATCGGCGCGAATATCTTCCGGCAAAACCTGAGCGAGCGCATCGATTACCTCGCCGGCAGCGCCAAGATCATGAGCGGCGACTATGCCATCAAACCGCTGCTGATGCAGAGCTCGGTCGACAAGAGCACGCTGCGCTCGGTCCTGCTCAGCTACATCGACCGGGTTAAGGCGCCGGTCATCACCATCTTTTCCCCCGAAGGCGACCTGCTGGCCGGGACCGATGAGGTGCTGGGCACGGAGAACGTCGGGCCCTTCCGCTACCTCATCCGCCAGGCCACCACCGGCGACATGGAGCAGGCCAGCGGTTACTCCTACCTCGGCGGCAAACTGCACGTGCTGGTCGTCGTGCCCCTCTACGCACCCTACCCCAATGTCGGCGCTTGGTTCGGCCTCGCCTACCCGATCGACACCGCCTTCGCCAACGCCATCAAGAAAACAACCCTGCTGGACGTGACCTTCACCTCCAATCCCGACGAGCCGAACCCGCGGGTGCTGTCCACCACGCTCAATCGCGCCATGGCGGAGGCCATCGCCCGGCACGCCACGACCAAGCAGGAGGCCGCCGCCGACAGCGAGATGCTCACCCTGGGCGGCGAGCCCTATGTCACGCTGTTCCAGTCCTGGGATCTGCTCGGCGAAGCCCCTGTTCGTATCGCGTTGCAACGTTCGTTGAACGCCGAGCTGGCCCCGGCCCGCGAACTCGAGAACATCGTGCTGCTCATCTCGCTGGCCGCGCTGGCCGCCGCCACCATCGCCGCGCTGTGGATCGCCCGCGGCGTCAGCCAGCCGCTCCAGCAGCTGGCCGGCCACACCAAGCTGGTCGCCGCCGGCGACTACACCCGGCGCATCGAGCTCCCGCGCGAGGACGAGATCGGCCAGCTGGCCACGGCCTTCAACCACATGACCGCCGGTCTCGCCGAGCGCGACAAGGTGCGCGACCTGCTCGGCAAGGTCGTGTCCCCCGAGATCGCCGCCCAGCTCCTCCAGTCGGACCTCCAACTCGGCGGCGAGGAACGCGAGGTCACCATCCTGTTTTGCGACCTGCGCGACTTCACCACCCTGAGCGAGAAACTGCCGCCCACGGACGTGCTGGCCCTGCTCAACCGCTACCTCGACCGCATGAGCACGATCATCGAACAGCACGGCGGCGTGATCGACAAATACATCGGCGATGCGATCATGGCTCTCTTCGGCGCACCCGTGGCCACGCCTGAGGCGCCCGAGCGGGCGATCGCCGCCGCGCGTGACATGGCCCGGGCCCTGGACCTCCTCAATTGCGAGCTGGACGCGGAAGGCAAGCCCACCCTCGCCTTCGGCATCGGCATCAACACCGCGCGCGTCGTCGCCGGCAACATGGGCTCCAAGACCCGCCTCAACTACACGGTCCTTGGCGACGGCGTGAACCTCGCCTCCCGGTTGGAGGGCCTGACCAAGGACCCGGCTTACGCCACCCCGATCATCGTCAGCGAAGCCACCCTCGCCGCCATGAAGGTGCGGCTGCCGGCCCGCGAACTCGGCGAGGTCAAGGTGAAGGGCAAGGCCCAGGCCGTGAAAATCTTCGCCCTGTCGGCCAAGGGCGAATCGATGCCGCCTTACGGGACTGCTTAATGTAGGATCGGCGCTTGTCGCCGGATCTCCTCTGCGGCTTCCCAATCTGGTCCGCCGACCAGCGGCGACCCTGCATCAAGACCACGCCGCTTCCGAAGCTTCCTGCAACTGCGCCCGGACGTCAGCCGGGATCGGCTGGGCCACCATCCCGCTCCCGGCGTCGCCGGTCACGCACACCGCCGTCACCTCGCCGGTGGCGCACAGCGCCCCGTCCTTCCGAAACTGGAAGACATAGGTCACGGAGCGCGTGGTGAGCTTCTTCACGAAGAGCTTCACGACCACGGTGTCGTTGAAGCGCAGCGGGGCCCGGTAGGCGCAGCTGACATTCACCCGCGGCCAGCCGACCACCTTGCCCGGCACAAAGGAGATCAGCGGCAGGCCCAGTGAGCGGTAGAAGGCGGTCTCGCAGGTTTCCATCCAGCGGAAGAAATTGGCGAAGTGCATGATGCCGGCCATGTCGGTTTCATGAAACTCGACCTGGCGGGTAAGGCTGAACTCGGAGGGCATGGGTAAATGCTCCCTGAAACCACCCCGCCGTGGCAACGCCGTTCAACCGTGACTTGAACCAGGGCAGCGGGCTGTCAGGCTGCGGCCCATGAAACTCCTATCCCGACTTCTCGCCGTGGGCGCGCTGCTCAGCGCCGTCCAGATGTTCGCCGCCGATACCTTCGAGGGCAAGGTCAGCCTCGCGATCACCGCCGACCAGGGCCGCGCCATGAACCTGGACTACTCGCTCAAGGGCCAGAAGATCCGCATGGATATGAACGCCGAGGGCCATGAGGTCGCGACGATCATGGACCTGGGCAAGATGGAGATGCTCATGCTCATGGCGGAGCAGCACATGTATATGGTCATGCCGATGAAGAAACCCATCGAGCAGGCCCTGGAGAAGCAGGGCGCGGGCTCCGCGGACGTCGAGGTCACCGGCAAAACCGAGACCATCCTCGGCTACAAGTGCAACCAGATCCTCGTGAAGGACAAGGGCGCGGTCACCGAGGTGTGGGCCGCGGAAGGCCTCGGCGCCTTCATGGGCCTCGGCGGCGGTGGCGGCGGTATGTTTGGCGGTGGCCGGCGCGGTGGCGGCGCCAATGCCGCCAAGTGGGAGGAGGCCCTCAAGGGCAAGGGCGGCTTTCCGCTGCGGGTGATCTCGCGCGACGCCGCGGGCAAACAGACCTTCAAGATGGAGGCCACCAAGATCGAACCCGGCTCCCTGGGCGATTCGCTATTCAGCCCGCCCGCCGGCTATCAGAAATTCTCGATGCCGGACATGGGCGGCATGTTCAAGCCGGGCGGAGAGTAAGCGTGGCTTGGTGTAGGAGCCTGTTTACAGGCGAGTGTTCCGCATCGCTTGCAAGCAAGCTCCTACAAAATACGGCGGTCATAGACCGCCGCTACAGATTCTCCGCCAAACAAAAGCCGGGCTTTCGCCCGGCTTTTTGTTGTGTTCGTAGTCCTGAAAGAAACTCAGTTGCCGATCTTCTGCAGTTCGGCGGCGGTCCAGTAGCCGCTGCGGCTGGCGGTGTCGGCGCGGACCTTGGCGACGGTCTCGGGCTGCACCTCGGGGGCCTTGTTGCCCCAGGAGGAGCGCACATAGGAAAGCGCGTTGGCAATCTGCTCGTCCTTCAAGGCCGCCCCGAGCGGGGCCATGACGTTGTTGAATTCCTTGCCCTCGACCGTGATCGGGCCGTTGAGGCCGTGGAGCACGATGCGGATGACGCGTTCCTCGTTGCCCTGGGCCCACTCGGAGCCCGCCAGCGGCGGATACTGGCCGGGAACCCCGAGGCCGTTGGCCTGGTGGCAGGTGATGCAGGTGGCGTCGAAGACCTTCTTGCCCAGCTGGGCGCGGGTGAGCGGAACGATCTTGACGGCACCCGGCTTCTCGCGGCTGGCGTGCTCGCTGTAGACGAGCGGGTCGAAGCGGAGCGAATAGTGCGCGAGGTAGATCGAGCCGAAGAAAATGGCCGAGCACATCAGGCCGAGCAGCACGAGCGGCAGCTTGGAATAACCGTCGGTCTTCTCGGGCTTGGTCGTCTGCAGCCGGGCGTGGACCTGCTGGATGCTCTCGTCGCTGGCGCCGGCCTGCTCCGCGCGGAAATTGGAATCGTTCGCGCTCATCTTAGTGGCCGCCCTCCTTGGCGGGTTCATTCCGGCTGCGCTCGGTGGGATAGTCGTAGGTGTCCTTCAAGCTTTGCAGATAGGCCACCAGCGCGACGGCGCGCGACGTGGGCACCACTTCGAGGCCGGGGCCGGGCGAGAACTTGGACGGCAGCGCCAGGGCGTGGGCCGAGGGCTGGCGGCCGGCCAACGGGTGGACGTCGAACAGGAAGGTGTGGGCCGGCATGTTGGTGCCGGCGGCGACCGATTGCGGGGCGTAGAGCAGCTTGTAGAACCACTCGGCGTATTCCTGGGGCGTGGCGTCACCGAGCCGGGCGCCCACATTGCGGAGGTCGGGCCCGAGGCGGTTCTGGCCGATCAGGACGGTGGCGTCGCGGATGTAGTCGCGGGCGTAGCTGCCGCGCTCGCCCCACTTGCGGCCGCCCTCATTGAGATCGTTGCCGAAACCGTGCTGGCGGACCTGCTGGGTGTGGCAGGTGACGCAACCGAGGTCCTGGTAAACGAGGAGGCCCTGGTGGGCCAGACCGGACATCGCCGCCGGATGCAGCGAGTCATCCGCCGGGTCCTTGAACTGGCCGAGGCCGCCGATCTGCCGGTGGGCGGTCAGCAACAGGCCGGTCCAGGAAAGCGCGAGGGTGGCGAAGACGCCGAGGAAAAGGGCCAGTCCGTTTTTCATGCGTGGCCCTCCTTGGCGAGCCCCAGCTCGGGCGGAGGGCGGAACGTGGCGGCCGCGGTGCCCTGCGAATTGAGCGGGCACGCGATCCAGATGAAGTTGAGGAGGAAGGCCACGTGGCCGAGGAGCAACAGGCCCAGCACACCGGTGCGGAAGGCGAACCAGAAGGACATGGCCTTCGTGATCTCGGCAAACGGCACGGCGGCGTCATTGAGCAGCCGGCCCTGGTGCCAGCCGGCGTAGGTCATGCCCACGACCATCAGAATCACGCCGAGCGCGGTGGCGCCGAGGTGCAGCTTGATCAGCGCGGCGGAGCGCCACTCCTTGCCCGTCAGGCGCGGCAGGAGGAAATACGCGGCGCCGAACATCGCGGTGGAGAAGCAGGCGTAGAAGGTCAGCCAGTCGCGCAGGCCGTCCAGCAGGGTGAACTGGACCACCGCGGCGAAGTCGCGCATCGAGAGCGCGAGGTTCATGACCGCGGCGAGCACGAAGCTCACGATGCTGATCAGGATAAAGCGGAGCGTCAGGCTGGCCCGGGCGGCCGCGAAGCGGCCGGACACCGTGCCGAAGAGGTTGATCGCCACGATGACCACGCCGACGACGACCAGCATGTTGGCGACGATGCCCAAGGTCGGGATCCACACCGGCACCGGCGCGCCGATCAGGCGGCTGCCGCCGGCGAAAGCCGAGGTGATGGACAACCACCAGAAGGCCAGCGAGGCCAGGTAGTAGTTGGAGACGGGCTTGCCGAGGATCTTGGGCAGGAAGTAATACGCGGCGGCCAGGGCCATCGGCACGAACCAGAGGTTGTAGAGGCCGTGGGCATACCAGGCATTGACGACGGGCTGGAGCACGCCGCGCACGGGGGCCTGGAAGAGCATCACCTGCGCGATGGCGTAGAGCCAGGGGAACCAGAACGCTGCGCCGAAGAGATACCACTGCGAGGCGTAGACGTTCTCGGTGTTGCGGATGCTGAAGGTGGTGACCGCCCAGACTCCGACGAGCGCGTAGGCCGCGAGCAGGAGGAAACAGACGAAGCGCGGCATCTCGAGCAGCTCGAAGGAGGTCGAGTAGCCGCCAAGGATGCCCAGCACGCCGAGGGTGACGCCGAGGTTCCAGAACTTGGCGGCGATGAAAAGCCAGCCGCCGTGGCGGAGGGTGGTCGCGGACAGGCGGGCCATCAGCCAGAGGCCGAAGGCAAAGGCGGCGTTCATGCCCCAGCCGTAGACCAGGGCGTTCTGCGCGGCGGGCGCGAGCCGGCCGTGGGTGAACCACGCACAGTCGGCCAGGAAGCCCGGCTGATACAGCTGCATGTTCGCGGCCAGCTGCAGCACGCCGCCGAGAATGAGCCAGACCATGGCCGAGGCGAGGAAGACCAGCACCGGCCACTTGGCGGAAGCATCGATCTCGATCTGCTCGGTGCGGTTGTTAGCGGGAGGATTCATCACAAGGCTTACTTCTGGGCGTGGTCACGGACGGTGAGTTCGATGGCGCGCTCGATGGGCAGGCGGACGGTGCCAGCCTTCTGGTCGATCCAGGCGTAGCCCGTGGCGGCGGTGTGCTCCGCCTCCAGCTTGTCGGTGAGCAGCTTCTTGCGCTCGGCCGGGGTCTTGACGCCCTCGACCTTGTCCACGGCGTAGGCGTGCGGGGCGTAGACCTTGCGCGCCAGCCAGCCGAACAGGGCGAAGCAGAGCAGCACGATGACCGTGGTGAACACCGGCGTGCGGTGCGGGAAGGAGAAATTGGAGGAATCGCTCATGGCTTAGTGGGCCGAGGCGGCGCCCGGCTCCGGGGCGGTGGCGTCGTGATGCGTGAGGGACTCGACGATGCGCGGGTCGCGGATCGGGATGAGCTTCGCCGTGGGCAGGCTCCGCAGGTAGGACCAGACGCAGACGCCGCCGACGCCGATGACGGAGGTCAGCACCCACAGCAGGTTGATCGAGAGGAACGGCAGCGGCTCGTCGTGCGCATCCTTCAGGGCGGGCAGCACGTTGTAGCAGAGGTCCACCAGAATGATGAAAGCGACCCAGCCGCTGATGATGGCCGCCGGCTTGCGGTTGGACTTGAAGGGATAATACAGCCACGCCAGGAACGGCACGAAGAAGTGGCCGAACAGGATCAGCATGCCGACATACCACCAGTCGCCGGACTCGCGGATGTTATACCAGAAGGTCTCCTCGGGGACGTTGGCGTTCCAGATCAGGAAGTATTGGGAGAAGGTGACGTAGCCCCAGAACACCACGAAGGCGAAGGCCAGCGCGACGAGCGCGTGGAAGTGGCCGGTGTTGAAGATGCCCTTGTAGTCGCCGCGGGCGTAGAGCCAGCAGGTGATGAACACGGCGAAGGCCAGGCCGCCGCGCACGCAGTTGGCGAAGAACCACACGCCATACATCGTCGAGAACCAGTGATACTCGAGGCTCTTCATCCAGTAGATGGCGGCGAAGGTCAGCGAGAGCGCGGTCAGCACGATGCCGCCGGCCGCGGTGCGCCGGTTCATGAAGGTCCACTTGGCGTCGCCGTCCTGGTCCTGGCTGAACGAGGCCTTGCGCAGGAGCCAGGCGAGCCCGGTCCAGACGGCGAAGAAGCCGAGCGTCATGCCCGTGAACATGTTCAGGTTCAGGAAGCCTGCCTTCTTCAGGTAAAGCGGGTCGGCGCCGACGGTGTGACCGCCGTGGATCGTGTGGCCCAGGTCCATCCACGGCCAGACGAGGCCGGGCTTCACCCACGCGCTGATGAGCAGCGGCAGAAACAGGACGAAGAGCCACTTGAAGGCGGAGATGCCGTGCTCGTATTGGCGGCGGATGACCGTGGACCAGCCGGCGTCGGTCAGGTGATGGATCAGGATCAGGAGCAGCATGCCCACCGAGATGGCGACCCAGTAGGCGACGCCGACGAGGTAGGACAGCGCCACGTGCTGGGCCGGGGAGACGAACAGGCCGAGCGCGGTGACGGCCAGGCCGGCGAGGCCGGCGCCGAGGAATTTGTTCGCCAGGGAGGCGGTGGAAGCGGGGGCGCTCATGTTATTTCAGCCCTCCGCGTTGCTCGAGGGGGACATCATTGATGGAGCCGTGCGCGGCGCGCTGGAGGGCGCGCACATAGGCGACCACGGCCCAGCGGTCGTCGGGCGCCAGCTTGTCGGCGTAGGACATCATCGTGTTCTTGCCGTGGGTGATGGTGTTGAAGATCTCGCCCTCGGGCATGTTGCGGATGCGGTCGTCGTGATAGCTGGGCGTCGTCAGCATGCCGTAGGACTTGGTGATGCCGTTGCCGTCGCCGAGCTGGCCGTGGCAGGGGGCGCAGTAGATCATGAAGCGGCCCTGGCCGCGGAGGACGAAGTCGCGCGTGACCTCGATCCCGGCGGGGAAACCGCGACCGAAGGTGCCGTCCGGCAGCTTGCCGTCATAGTGGAAATCGTCGGCGCGAAGGAAGGCCGGGTCGTCAAAATGAACCCTGCCGTCCTTGTCGTGTTTTTCGATGACATCGCGGCCAAAGGGCACGGTGCCGGCGGGAATCGGGCGGTCGGCGCGGCCGTCGGCGAAGAACTTGGACTCGGCCTGCGGCTTGTATTTGGCCTGGTGGTCCATGTCGGGGAAAACCTCGATCGGCGGCTCCGTCGAGCGCATGCCCCGGAAGCCCATGACGGACAGCAGGAGGACGACCACGAAGGCGAGAGTGTAGTAGGCGTAGCGCATCTTATGATTCCAGCTCCGCGATGTCCTTGCCGCCGGCCTTCACGAGCAGGTCACGGGTGGCCGTGGTGTTGAATTTCGGGTCGTTCGCCTCGATCACGATGTAGAAGCGGTCGTCCATGGCGCGGACGAACTGCGGCGCCTTCATCACCGGGTGGTAATGCATGGGCAGCTTGTTCAGGAAGAACATGCCGAAGATGGTCGCGAAGGCGGTGAAGAGGATGGTGAGTTCGTAGGAGATCGGGAAGGCGAACATCGGGCTGAACAGGGGCTTGCCGCCGACGATCAGCGGGTATTCATAGGCGCCGGTCCACCAGATGAGCGACATGCCGGTGCAGAAGCCGGTGATGCCGCCGGCGAGGGAGAAGCGCGGCACCTTGGAGCGGGGCATGCCCATGGCGGCGTCGAGGCCGTGGATGGGGAACGGCGTGAGCGCGTCCCACTGCGAATAGCCGGCGTCCCGCACCTGCTCGCAGGCATGGTAGAGCTCCGGCGTGGTGTCGAAGGCGGCGATGATGCCGTAGTTCTTGTTCATGGCGGCGCCTCAGTGTTTCGACGATCCGTGGGGATCGGCCGCGGGGATGACCATCTTGATTTCCGACATCGGCATGATGGGCACGAAGCGGATGAACAGCAGGAACAGGAAGGAGAACACGCCGAAGGTGCCGAAGAACGTGAAGATCTCGACGATGGACGGCGAATAGTAGCCCCAGCTCGACGGCAGGAAGTCGCGGGCCAGCGAGGTGACGATGATCACGAAGCGCTCGAACCACATGCCGACGTTGACGAAGATGCAGAGGATCCAGACCAGGGTGGTGTTCTCGCGGACGGACTTGAACCAGAAGAACTGCGGGGTGACCACGTTGCAGGTGATCATGATCCAGTAGGCCCAGGCGTAGTGGCCGAACGCGCGGTTGACGAACGCGAAGCCCTCATACGGGTTCGCGCCATACCACGCGATGAAGAACTCCATCGAGTAGGCGTAGCCCACCATGGTGCCCGTCGCCAGGGTGATCTTGCACATGCAGTCGATGTGATACTGCGTGATCACGTCCTCGAGGCGGTAGATGGCCCGCAGCGGCAGCATGAGCGTGAGCACCATGCCGAAGCCGGAGAAGATGGCGCCCGCGACGAAATACGGCGGGAAGATGGTCGTATGCCAGCCGGGAATCAGCGAGACGGCGAAGTCGAACGACACGATGGTGTGCACGGAGAGCACCAGCGGGGTCGCGATGCCGGCCAGGATGAGGTAGGCCATCTCGTAGTTGCTCCACGCGCGGTTGGAACCGCGCCAGCCCATGGCGAAAAAGCCGTAGATGCGCGCCTTGAAAACGTTGCCGGCGCGGGTAAAGCGGTCGCGCATCGTGCCGAGGTCGGGGATGAGGCCGATATACCAGAAGAGCACGGACACGGTGCCGTAGGTCGAGACCGCGAACACGTCCCACTCCAGCGGCGAGCGGAAGTTCTGCCAGATGCCGTTCGCGTTCGGGAACGGGAACAGGTAGCCTGGCAGCACGGCGAACCAGATGCGGCCGACGTGGAAGACCGGGAAGATCGCGGCGCAGACGACCGCGAAGATCGTCATGGCCTCGGCCGGGCGGTTGATGGACGTGCGCCACTTCTGGCGCAGCAGGCAGAGGATGGCCGAGATGAGCGTGCCGGCGTGGCCGATGCCGATCCAGAACACGAAGTTGACGATGTCCCACGCCCAGTTGACCGGGGTGCGGTGACCCCAGACGCCGACCCCGGTGGCGACCAGGTAGGTCAGACCGGCGACGGTGAACGAGGCGACGAAGGCGGCGACGCCCAGGCACCACCACCACCAGACGGGGGGTTTGCCCTCGACGATGCCGCAGATCTTCTCGGTGATCCAGTGGAAGTCGCGGTGGTGCTCCACCAGCTCGCGGCGCGGAACGAGCGCGGGCTTGACCTCGGCCAGGATCGCCGGGGCGGGTTGATCGGAAGCGGGCGCGCCCATTAGCCGTGCCCTCCGTTCTTGGCCTCGTGCTTCTCAGCTTCGTGGCCCTCGCCGTGCACGGCCCCGTGGGTGCCGCCGTGGCCGTTCTTCGTGTTATACTCGACCCGGCTGAGCGGGAGCGCGGAGTAATCGGGCATGTGCGGGTTCGGATTGCGGAGCTTGCCGAGATAGGTCGTGCGCGGGCGGATGTTCAGATAACCGAGGACGGCGTAGGTCCGGTCCTGCAGCTTGGCGCGCGAGACGGCGCTGTGCTCGTCCTTGATGTTGCCGAAGACAATGGCCTCGACCGGGCACACCTGCTGGCAGGCGGTCTTGATCGTGCCGTCCGGGATCTCGATGTCGCCGCTGGCGCCGGCCTTCCGCTTCTGGGCGATCTTGGCCTGCTGCACGCGCTGGACGCAATAGGTGCACTTTTCCATGACGCCGCGCATGCGCACGGTCACGTCGGGATTCTTCACCATCTTGACCAGCTCCGGCATGTCGCTCTGGTGGCCGAGCGGGCCCATGTAGAGGGCGTCGGTGGCGCGCTTGTTGTAGTCGAAGAAATTGAACCGGCGCACCTTGTAGGGACAGTTGTTCGCGCAGTAGCGGGTGCCGATGCAGCGGTTGTAGGCCATGACGTTGATGCCCTCCTCGTCGTGGACGGTGGCGTTGACCGGACACACGGTCTCGCAGGGCGCGAGTTCGCAATGCTGGCAGGTCATGGGCTGCATCGAGACCTGGGGGTCCTCGGGAAGCCGCTTGTTGCCTTCGGCCCCGAAGGCCTCCGCGTCGATGTGGCCATCGGAGTAGTAGCGGTCGAGGCGGATCCAGTGCATCTCGCGGCCGCGCAGCACCTGGTCCTTGCCGACGATCGGGATGTTGTTCTCCGCCTGGCAGGCCACGACGCAGGCGTTGCAGCCGATGCAGGTGTTGAGATCGATCGACATGCCCCACTGGTGGGTGCCGGTCAGGTCGGGCGTCTCGTAGAGGGAATTGCCGCGCGGGGTCTCGGTGGCCCGGGCGATGGCGAGCCTCTGGCGTTCCTCGGCCGGGAGCTTGGCGAACTGCTCCGGCGTGTAGTCGCCGTAGATGGCGGGCGAGTGCCCCTCCATACCGATGCCGGCGACGAAAGCGGGGTTCTCCTTGAACTCGTCGAGGTTGGCCTCGCGAACGATGTCGCGGCCCTCCATCGACCAGTGTTCCTGCATGTTGGCCAGCAGCATGCGCTCGCCGGTGTCGCGGAGCGTGGCGCCGGTGGCAAAGGCCAGGGCGTCGCTGGTGCGCAACACGTAGGCGCTGAAGCCGGTGTTCGTGCCGATGTGGCCGGAAGCCTTGCGGCCGTAGCCGAGCGGGAGGACGACCGTGTAGTTCGACAGGCCGGGCTGGATGTGCACCGGGCCCCGGATCGTGCGGCCGTTCAGGGTGAGCTCGAAAATGCGGGCGTTTTCCTTGCCCTGGTAGAACTCGGCTTCCTCCTTGCGCGCGACCTGCAGGAGGCTGCCGGCCGGCACGATGCCGAGCTCACTGGCGAGGCGCGGGCTGACGAGGATGGCGTTGTCCCACGAGATCTTCGTCATGGGATCCGGACATTCCTGCAGCCAGCCGTTGTTGGCGAAGCGCCCGTCGTCCATCTTGTGGTCGGTGACGAAGCGGACCTCGAGATTGTCTTTCGACAGGGCGGCAAAGGCGGGGAGCTTGGCGAACGCGGCGCCGGAGCGCTGCACGTCGAAGGCGACGGGAACGACCGGGTAGGCCGAACCCTCGACCAGGCCGTCGTGCAGGAATTTCTCAAAGGCCTTCTGGTCGCCGCCGCGAGTGGCGTGGACCTGCTCGTAGGCCTCGGGCTTGGCTTCGCCGGCGAGGCGGGCGAGCAGCTCGACCTCCATCAGGCCGTTGAAGAGCGGCATGATCATCGGCTGCACCGGCACGATGGTGCCGTCGGCCGTGCGGGCGTCGCCCCACGACTCGAGGTAGTGCGTCGCGGCGAGGTGCGTGCCGGCGAGCGCGGAGGTCTCGTCGTTATAATAACCGAAGCGGATGACGTCCGGCACGGATTTCAGCAGCGCGCCAAAATCGAGGTCGGCGGGCGCGTTGTAGGCCGGGTTGCCGTTGAGGATGAAGAGGGTCTTGACCGAGCCGGCCTTGATGGCCGTGGCGAGCGCCGAGATGGTCGAGGCCGCGGCGGGCTCGATCTCCACGAAATCGATCGTCTGGCCGAGGTTGCCGAGCTTGGCGTTCATCGCGTAGGCGATGACGTGCACCGCCACCGGCTGGTCGGCGCCGGCGACGACGAGCGACTCGCCGCGATGCTCCATGAGATCCTTGGCGCACTGCTCGACCCAGTCGGCGTTGACCTCGAGGCCCTTGGTCAGCGGCTCGAGCATGTTCGACTCCAGCACCTTGCCGCCGATGGCGGCGGCCAGGGCGAGGATGTGGTTGCTCGCGAGGCGCAGGCGGTGGTCCGCCATGCTGCCGGTGAGGGAGAAGCTGCTCTCCGCCACATAGAGGCGGTTCATCGGGTCGGTCGGCTTCGTGACGCGGCGGCCCTTGGCGAACTCGCGGGCGTAGTAGAGCGAACCGGACTCGGCGTGGAAAAAATCGGCGTCGAGCGAGAGGATGCGCCTGGCCTTGGCGAAGCGGTAGAGCGGCTTGACGCTCTTGCCGAACGCGACCTGCGCGGCGGCGACCGGCGGCTCGTCCTGCACGGGCTCGTATTCGGCCCAGATGGCCTTCGGGAACTGTGCCTTCAGCTTCGCCACGAGGCGGGCGCGCGTCGGCGAGGCGGACTCGTCGGCGAGGAACGCCAGGCCCTCGCCGCTGCCGGCGTAGGCCTTGTTGATGCTGGCGAGCAGGTCGTTGACCTGGGTCGGGGAAAGCGTGTCGCCCTTCTTCGTGTGCGCCGTGGCGCGCTCCGGGTCGTAGAGGTCGAGCACCGAGGCCTGCGCGAGGAGCGAGCTGGCGCCGCCATGCGGCAGGTAGCTCGGGTTGCCCTCGAGCTTGGTCGGGCGGCCCTGGTGGGTCTCGGCCAGCAGCGGGAGGGCCGACTTGCGCAGCGGCATCGCGGTGGCGAAATAAAGCGGGAGGCCCGGGACGGTGTATTCGACGGACTTGCCGTAGGGCAGGATGTGCGCCTCGGGGCGGCGGCAGCCGGCGAGGCCGAGGCCGCCGAGCGCGAACGACGCCGCCATCAGCTTCATGAACTGTCGGCGGTCGACCCCCTCGATGGAGGACGCGCCCTCGGGGAATTCGCGGGCCAGGTGCTCCTTGAAGCCGGGCGTCTCGGCCAGCTCGTCGAGGCTGCGCCAGTATTTCGGGCCGGTCGGGGCGGGGCCGGCGGGGGCGGAATGATCAAATTTGCGTTTCATCAGCGGTGGCAGCCGGAGCAGCTCGTCGGCGGTTTAACCTTCCAGTCGTGGACGAACTTCTGGGCGTCCGCCAGTTTGCCCTGAGCGGCGAGCGTTTGGGAATCGAGATTGAAGACATCCTGCGGGTTGCGGATGCGCCCGGCGGGATTGCGGTGGCAGTCGAGGCACCAGCTCATGCTGTGCGACTTGTCCTGGTGGACGACCCGCATCTCGTTGATCTTGCCGTGGCACTCGACGCAGCTGACGCCGCGGTTCACGTGGACCGAGTGGTTGAAATAGACGTAGTCGGGGTTCTGGTGGATCCGGACCCACGGCACGGGCTCGCCGGTCGCATAACTCTGCCGCACGACCTCGAGCAGCGGGCTCGTGGTCTTGATGATGCTGTGGCAGTTCATGCAGGTCTGCGCGGCCGGGAGGCTCGAGGTGGCCGATTTCTCGACGGCCGCGTGGCAGTAGCGGCAGTCGATGCCGAGCTGGCCTGCATGCAGGCTGTGCTCAAACGGGACGGGCTGGACCGGCTGGTAGCCGACGCGCAGGTAGGCCGGCGTGGCGTAATAGGTGATGCCGGCCGCCGCGACGCCGCCAAGGACGCCCAAGAAAATGATGATCTGCAGCGGCAGGGCGTTGGCGGATTTCGGAAAAATCTTCGACATGACGGAAGCCGGTTAGCAGCTGCCTTCCTTGCGCGGCACGGCGCGGATTTCGGGGCGCAGGGCCACGGATGCGGGTTTGGCGGCCATGGCCATGGCGGACCGCGTCAAAAACGCCGGAACCAGACCGGCGGCGGCGACCAAGCCCCCCAGTTTGGCCAAGAATGATTTACGCGAACAAGGCGAACTCACGGTGTGTGTGCGGTTCAAAATCCCCTGTAGGAGAAGAAGCCCTTTCTCCAATGTAAAACAAAATTTCCACCCAACCCGCCCGTCAGGCGCTTATTAGCCACGTCGACGTCGGAAATTTTCCCGCTAATTGCGCAAACTCCATGGCTTGGGATTCGGAGACGGAGGGCGAAGTGGGAGGAGGCAAGTGGTAAAGGCCAAGGGCGAAGCGCCGGGACACGATTTGCCCGGGCTCTTAGCCGCGCCCTTGGTGCCATCCTTCTTTGCCTTCACCGTTTTGCGCTTAGCTGCTGGCGTATGTCCTCAGGTTTCAGGTCTCAGATTTCCTTCTGCCTTCTTCATTCTCCCTTCCCCTTTCTCCCACCTCTGGTCAACCAAAGCGCTTCCAACAGAATTTCATCAATTCAAGCTGCAGCTCCTCCACCGTATGCCGGTCGGTTTGCATGCGCAATTCCGGCCGGACCGGTTTCTCGAAAATCGAATCCACACCGGTAAAGAATGGAACCATTCCTGCCGCAGATCGCTGGTAAAGGCCCTTCGGATCGCGCCGGCGGCAGACTTCCAATGGCGCATCGACCCAGATCATATCGAGCCGGTCTACGCCGATAATGCTTCTGACGAGCCGGCGCAGGTTCTCCCGGGGCGTGATGAATGCCGCCAGGACCACCTGACCCTGCTCCTTCGCGAGCTTGGCCAGTTCCGCCGCGCGCCGGATGTTCTCGGCGCGGGCGTCGTCCGAAAATCCCAGGTCGTGGCACAAACCCGCCCGCAGTTCGTCGCCATCGAGCAGGAGAACGGTTCTTCCCTCCGCGCGCAACCCCTCCGCCAGGCCCGTGGCCAGCGTGGTCTTGCCGGCGCCGCTCAGGCCGAAAAACCAGAACACATGGCCCCGCCCTGTCCGTTCAACCGATGAATTCGCTGTCGCTGGGGATGCAGGAGCCGGGGTGGTTTTCATCCGACAAACCGCAGGGCGACCTTGCGCCGGGCCGTGAACTGATCATGGCACTCGGAGTAGATTCCCGCATCGATCTCGTTCCAGGCCAGGATGCGGGCCCGCACTTCCGGCCCGAGGGCATAACCGGTGTGCTCGCGCGCCGGATTGATATTGTCCCGCCTGACCGGTTGCCGCGGCAGGCCGAATTCCTGGCAATAGCGTTCCATGGCTTCCTCATAATACTCCGTGATGCCGATGAAGGCGAAATCCGCCGGCTGCTTGCGGCCCATGAACACCGCCATCTCGTTCCTGGCCTCGGGCAATTCCGCAAATTCGAGCAAGCCGAGCCCCTGCTCGTGAATCATCCGGCTGACGTAGTTCCGCGGGTCGGGATCGCGCAGCCGGTGGTAATAGGATGAAACCACCCGCTCGACGGGATTGCGCACCCAGGTGATCAGGTTGGCCGAGGGAAAGCGCTCCGCCAGCTCGTGCGCCACGAAGTGCCCGTGGACGCAGGTGGCACTCTTCGGGATTTCGGGGAGAACCCGGCCCCAAGCATCGGTGATATCCCAATAGCTGAGAACAAAGCCCGGACCATAGAATTCCTTGAGCATGTTCCGGAAGCTGACGCCTCCGGTCTTTGGAATGTGAACGCTGAGCAGCATATAACGTATATTTTTATACTATATATGATCAATGCATCGGCCCATGCATCCACCACAATCATTTTGAGTTGAATAGATTGCAGACCGCTTGCAACCCGGCAAGTCCCAATCGGGACATTGTTCCTCGCCAACATGGGACCGATAAGAGGAACTGATTCGCTCCCGTTCATCGCGGGAAAAATCCAGTGTGCCCTATTTTAAACCAACGATTTGGCCATATCACGCCGGAACCGCCCACACTGTCATTCGATTTCTCCCCCGCATGCAGCGGGGCAGTTTAGCAAAATTCCCCGTCGCGCATCGGCTTGATCTCGTCGCAGCGGTTCGCGATGTCGGGATTGTGCGTCACCAGCACCACGGCCTGGCCGTTTTCCTTGGCCAGCCGGGTCAGCAGGTCGAACACGAGGCCGGAATTCTTGACGTCCAGGTT
Source organism: Opitutus sp. GAS368 (assembly GCF_900104925.1). Lineage (NCBI taxonomy): Bacteria > Pseudomonadati > Verrucomicrobiota > Opitutia > Opitutales > Opitutaceae > Opitutus > Opitutus sp. GAS368. The sequence goes on along the minus strand of NZ_LT629735.1, from coordinate 2,769,560 downwards.
GCCGGTCGGCTCGTCGGCCAGGATGATGGCCGGCTGGTTGGCCAGCGCGCGGGCGACGGCCACGCGCTGCTGCTCGCCACCCGAGAGCTGCGTCGCCAGCCGGTGACCCTTCTCCCCCAGCCCGACGTCCTGCAGGAGGGACTGCGCCCGCTCGATCATCTGCTCCTCCGGAAGGCGGCCGAGTTTGCGCATGGGCATCATCACGTTGTCCAGCGCGGAAAATTCCTGCATCAGGAAGTGGAACTGGAAGACGAAGCCGATGTGCTCGCAGCGCGCGGCCGTGCGCTCGAGATCGCTGCTGTTGGACATGAGCTGGTCACGGATCCAGATGGAGCCGCCGTCCGGCTGGTCCAGCAGGCCGAGAAGATAGAGCGTCGTGCTTTTGCCGCAGCCGGATGGGCCGACGATGGCCGTCACGTGGCCGCGGCGGGCCTCGAAGGAGACCCCGCGCAGGACGTGCACCCGTCCCTCCCCCTGTCCCAGGTAGCGGTGGAGATTCTCGCAGCGCAGGGCGATCTCGGAGCCGGTCTTGATCGGGGCGCTCATTGGGAAGTGCCGCGGATGATGTCGCCCGGCTCCAGGCGGGCGGCCCGGCGGGCGGGAATGACGGCGGCGGTCATCACGACCACGGCGGCGGTTACGGTGGCCACCACGTAATGCCAGATATTCCAGGAGACCTGGAAGCTGTCGGCCGAAAAGATACCGCGGATCTTGATCGGATATTTCGAGACGCCATAGGTCACGGCGGCGCCCAGCCCCCAGCCGCCAACGGTGCCGATCACCAACACGATCGCGCCAAGCCAGATGAAGATCCGTGAAATATCGCTCCGGGTGTAGCCCATGGAACGGAGGATCGCGATCTCCTTGGTCTTCTCGATGACGATCATCGCGAGGGTGTTGAACATGCCCAGGCCGGAAATGAGAATGATGGTTGAGACGGTCAGGGCCGCCGAGATCTGCAGCGCCTTGAAGGCCGAGAGCCAGCTCTCCTCCCGCTCCTGCCAGCTCTTGGAGCTGTGCCGGAGCACTTCCTCCATTTGCACCGCATCCTGCGGGGCCCGGTCGCGGTCAAACAGCGCCACCTGGATGAAGGAGGCCCCGCTGGTTTTTTTCAGCAGTGAGCGCGCCTCGCCAAGGTGCAGGTAGATGCGCACCCGGTCGATGTCGCTGACGCCGGTCGAATAGATGGCCGACACCCGGTAACGGCGTTGCTCGGTGCCGGCCTGCAGGATCAGGGAGTCGCCCACCACGACCTGCAGGCGGTCCGCCAGCACCTTCCCCATGATGATGCCCTGCGGGCTGCTGCGAAAATCGTCCAGGCTGCCGCTGCCCCGCAACACCTGCGCGGCCAGGTCGGAGACGGCGAGGTGGTCGTCGAGCTTGATGCCGTAGATCTTGGCGGAGTCATTCTTGAAGGAGCTGTCGGCGATGACCGAGCCCTCGACCACGATGGAGACGCCGGCGACGTTGCGGAACTCGCGCAGGGCCTTGGTCAGGAGCTCCGGATCCTCCACGCCCTCGATGTATTTGCGCGCCGCGCGGTCGGCCCCGACCTCGAACTTGCTGCCGCCGATGTCGTGGCCGGCCGCGGCCATCGCGAAGATCGTGTCCTGCATCTTGTCCTCGATGCGGATGGCGCCGTTGGTGCCCAGGATCGTCCGGATGAAGAACTGCTCGAACCCGCTGGTCTGCGCCTGGGTGACGATGAAGAAGCCCACGCCAAAGATGATGCCGGCCAGGCTCATGAGCATGGAGCGCTTGCGGGCCGTCAGGAAGCGGAGGGCGATGCGGAGATTGTTGGACACGGCGCGCTGGCCCGGCGGTTAGTTCGACAGAACCTGGGTGCGCACGCGTTCGCCCTCGCGGAAACGATCCTGCTGCTCGACCACCACCAATTCGCCCGCGGCCAGGCCGCTGAGAATCTCGACCGAGTTGAGGCCCTCGTAGCCCTTCGTGATCTTGCGGCGCTCGAGCTGGCCGCCGGCGACCACATAGATGTAATCCCCGACCAGCGCGCGACGCGGGATGGTCACCGCGTTGGCGCGCTCCGCGATGATGATGCTCACCTCGCCGGTCAGGCCGGGCAGCAGCACGCGGCCCTCCGGCAGGGCGATGTCGAGGAAGAGGGTATAGCGCTGGGTGGCCGCGTCGGCGGACGGCAGGATCTTGGAAATCTTCGCGTTGTATTGGTCGGCCCCGAAGGTGAGGAAGCGCACGGAGGCCTTCTGCCCGAGCTTGATGGCCGCGAAATTCTCTTCGCTGATCTTCGCCTCGACGGTGCGGCCGACGGCGATGATGGTGGCGATGGGCGAGTTGCTTCCGATCAGGTCGCCCACGCGCGTGGTGACGCTCGTGACCACGCCGTCCGAGGGGGCGATCACGGTCATTTTGGCCTTTTCCCGCTCCTTGGCGCGGAGGCTGTTCTCCCAATTCTCCAGCGCCAGGCGGTTGTTCACCTCGTCGAGCTCCATTTTCTGCTCGAGCTGCTGGTGGAGCCGGCGCTGCTTCTCGAACTCGGCGGCCGGATAGGCGCCGGCCTTCGTCTGGCGCTCCAGGTTGTCGAGGGTGTCCTTGGAATTGAGCACCTCGGGCCGGAGGGTCGAGCCGAGTTCCACCTTCCGCTTGGCCGCGGTGATCTCGTTCTTGATGCGCTCGATGTCCAGGTCGACGTCGCCGGTGTCAATCTGGACCAGGGTGTCGTTCTTGTAGACCCGCTTGCCCACATCCAGCGAACTCGCGCTGACGCGGCCGCCCACCTCGCTCTTGAGCTCGATGGCGAACTCGGCCTTCACCTCGACGGTGCCGGGCACGGTGCGCACCGCGATGGCCGTGACCGCCGGCGCAACCAGCGCCACCGGGCGCAGGGTGTAGGAAACGCCATACGCGATGCCGGCCACCACGACGGCCGCCACCGCCAGCCGGAGGAACCAGTTCGGAGATGCTGATTTGACCTGGCTCATTTGTTCGCCGCGACGTTCGCCACCACCGGATCGGCCATGACCGTGCCGAGGAAGTCGCCGATCCGGTAAAGATAATCACTGCGCCCGTTGTATGCGTTGATCTGGGCATCCATCAGGGCGATCCGAGCCCAGCTCACATCGTCCTCGGAGCAGACACCCCGGGCAAACTCATCTTGCTTGGTCTTGAGATTGCCCTCGCTTGCGACCATCGCGCGGTCGGTGATGACCATGCTGCGGGCCGAAAAATTGAGCTGCTTGACCTGCGTCTGGGCCTGCTGGGCCAGCCGCTCGGTCAGGTCCTTGTAATCGTTTTCCATCTGCCGCTTCCGGGCGATCTCGGAGCGCACGGCGGCCTGCGAGGAGAAGCCGTCAAAGATCGTCCAGCTGGCGGAGACGCCGCCAAAGAGCGAGTTGACCCGGTATTTCTGCGCCACGTTGAGGGTATAGCTCTGCTGGTCCTGGCTGGCCCCCAGCACCGCGTTGAATTTGGGCTTTAGCCGGGTGGTCTGGTTTAAATAATTCAGTTTTTCATTTTCCAGCTGCTTGCGCATGATAACCGCCTCCATCGTGGGCGGTTCCTTCTGGCCAAGATAGTCCGCCAGCTGGCGGTCGTAGACGGCCGCCTCGTAGGCGGCCACCGGGATCGTATCTGGAATCGCATCGTCCAGGAGCGGCTGGCCGGACAGCCGGGCGAATGAGACCTTCGCCATCTCGAAGTCGAATTGCGCCCGTTCGCTGGCGATCTGCGCCTGTTCCGCCGCCAGCCGGATCGGAAAGATCTGAAACTCGGAAATCACCTTCTGGGCCAGGCGGGTCTCTTCTTTCTGCAGCTGGTCCTTGGTGTATTCCTGGTAGGCCACCGCCCGCTTCACGGAAAGTTTCTGCACGATCAGCCGCATGTAGTCCCCGCGCAGGGTCTGGGCCAAGGCGCGGTAGCCGTCCTGAAATTGCCCCTTGGCGATGCTCGCCTGGATCTCACCCATCTTGGCGTTATTACGACGCTCGCCCCAATAGAACACGGGCTGGTTGACGGAGAGATTGTAGGCGATCTTGATGACATTCAGGGGCCCGGTAAGATCGGCCCGGGTGTCGCGGGAGTCGTAGTAGCTGGCCCAGCCGCCGACGCTGGGCAGCACGTTGGCCCGGGCCTGGATCCGGTTGTTCTCGGCGATCTCGAGATCCAGCACCCGGTTGAGCATGCGCGGGGATTGCTGCACCGCCGCCGCCAGGATCGGCTCCAGTTGCGGGATGATTTTCTCCGGCAGAACGGGTCCGCCCGCCGCGGTCTCTCCAGCCAGGATTTCACCGGCCAGCAGCGGCAGCACGAGGAACAATCTGAGGGTTTTCATAGTGAGGTGCAGAATGGACAGGGCGCCGCAAAGGCAGTGCCTTGGCAATCAGGAAATTTGTCGCCTGCCCTCTGAATTCGATGGTGGATTGACCCTGCCGGCCTGTCATGTCGGGTCCGGGCGGATGGGCCATGGCGGGGACCGGCCGGCTCCCGACCACGCCGGTGTTTTTTCTTTTCTCGCGCTCCCGCTCCCACCCTATAACTGCTTTTGCATCAATCGATGCTTCGCCGCCTCCTGCCCTTTGCCGCCGACCTCTGGACGCACCGCGAGCTGCTCTGGCAGTTCACGCTGCGCAACGTGGAATTGCGCCACAAGGGCAGCCATCTCGGGCTCATCTGGTCGATCCTCAACCCGCTGCTAATGCTGGGCCTCTACGTGCTCGTCTTCGGCTTCATCTTCGGCGGGAAATATGGTGTAAGCCCCAACGAGACCCGTCTGGATTACGCCCTGGGCATCTTCCTCGGCTTGACGCTGTTTCATTTCGTCGCAGAGGTGCTGGGCGTCTCCTCCAGCATCATCGTGGGCAACCCCAATTTCGTGAAGAAGGTGGTGTTTCCTCTCGAGATTCTGCCTGCGGCGAACGTCGGCGGGGCGCTGTTCCACTTGCTGATCAGCCTCGGGCTCGCGTTGCTGAGTCTGCTGCTCTTTGGCCATGGCATCCCCGCGGGCATCCTGTGGCTCCCGGTCATTATTTTTCCGCTCGTCCTGTTAGGACTGGGGCTAGCATGGCTGATCTCGGCCTTGGGGGTGTTCTTCCGTGACATCGGCCAGGTTATGCAATTCCTCTCCACGGCGCTGATGTGGGCGAGCGCCGTGTTCTTCACGGCCCAGAAATACCCGACCGCCTGGACCTACCTGCGCTTCAATCCACTGCTGCTCGCCATCGACCTCACCCGCGACGCCGCGCTCTGGGCGCGCCCCCTCAATTACCACCACCTCGGTTATCTCTACCTGACCGGGTTCGCTGCCTGTTACCTTGGCCATCTCGCTTTCAAGCGGATAAAACCGGCTTTCGCCGATGTTCTCTGACAGATCAACCCCAATCCACGGATGCTATCTTCTGGACTTTCGAGCTCTCCTGGGGAAGCAATGCCACTCTGGCCAAGCCGCTCATTCAATCCCTCCACTTGAGGCTTCACGACGCTACAACATGTAGCCGCTTCCGGTGCAGTTAAATGCTTTGTGCGCCACAAGGTAGAGGTTGCCAGCCTGCATCGCAGCGCCAACCTTTCCTCCTTGCAAATGAACGACCTCGCCTGCGCCACCCCTTGACGCCACAATACCTGTTTCCCGAAACACTTACGGAATGAATCGTTTGACCGGCTCTGTGTTTCTCGTTTTTGAAATTACGAACGCCCCCCAAACTGCAGGGATAATCCATTGAACGACATGACCCCACAACCAGTCATTTCCGTTCAAGGCGTCAGCAAAATATACCAAATCTGGGAGTCGCCCGGCGCACGCCTGATGGCGCCTTTGCTTGAAACTCTGGCCACTATTTTTCCTGGAAAGGCCAGACAGTGGTTACAAAAGATAGCAGCTGGTTACTATCGCGACTTCTGGGCCCTCAAGGACATTTCCTTTGCAGTCAAGAAAGGTGAAAGTGTCGGCATCATCGGCCGTAATGGATCGGGCAAGTCCACGCTGCTGCAAATCATATCCGGAACCCTCCAACCAACCTCAGGAACGGTGCAAGTAAACGGAAGAGTCGCGGCCTTGTTGGAACTCGGAAGTGGCTTTAATCCGGAATTTACTGGGAGAGAAAACGTCATGCTGAATGGCGCGATCCTCGGATTTTCCAGAACTCAAATGGAAGCGAAGTTTGCTGAGATCGCAACATTTGCCGATATTGGAGATTTCATCGATCAGCCCGTCAAGATCTACTCAAGTGGCATGATGCTTCGTCTTGCCTTTGCCGTCCAGACTGCGGTTGAACCTGACGTATTGATCATCGATGAAGCCTTGTCGGTTGGCGATGCTCCATTTCAAGCCAAATGTTTTGCGCGCATCCGCCTGCTGCAAAGCACAGGATGCTCGATCCTTATCGTCTCCCACGACCCCGGCACCGTTCAAACCTTTTGCCAGCAAGCTGTCTGGCTGGCCCACGGCATTGCCCAGTCCCAAGGTGCCGCCCAAGAGGTATGCGGAGCTTACAATCGCGACTGCGCCCGAGCCATGGGGATGGACCACGCGGAGCCGCTAAAGACCAGCCAGGTTGCTCCAAAGCTCATGACCGCTGATCAATCTGTCTGGTTGACGGAAGACCGTGCCGAGTTCGATAAGAATGCGCGTATCAAGCGAAGCGGTAACGGCCGCGTGCAACTGCTGAATTTTTTCTTCGTCGGAGAAACCGGCAAACGCACGACTGTCATGCGCTGGGACGAGGAACTAACCGCTGTCTATGTCCTAGGCAGCGCAGGAGGCTACTCCGGATTCTTCCGCCTCGGCCTAACTTGCGTAACTCTCCATGGCGTGGAACTGCTTTCGTTCTCAGACCGCACCCATCAGTATCGCTTAGACCTGCCCGCTGGCGGCAGTCAAATTGTCACGATGCCGGTGCGCCTGCCCTTGAGGGCAGGACAGTATTCAATCTATTCGGGTGTCTTCTTATTTCCGGATGAGGCCCTATTCCCCAATGGCACGCTCGATTTCACGCGGGCCATTGTGGCCGATAGCATTTCCTACAGCGCGTTCATCACCATCTTGCCGCAGTTCAATCTCGGCATCTATGGGCCCGTTCATATCGATACGGATATAATCATGCAACAGAGCTGAACGCTGGATGCGACGCGGACCGCGGCACCCCGATTTCCGCGAACAATCCTTAACAAGGCTGAGTAGTACGAGCGACCACTGCGCGGCCAAGGGCATCAACCCTTCGAGCAAAGAAGAAATATGCTAGCGCAAAGATCAGGATATTGCATGCCCAGGTTATAGCAGCCCTCCAAATATCCCGGGGACACTATCTTGTTCTTTATCACAGCATCCAACTGGAAGTTGGCGAGCGCCTTGAAGAAGATCCCAGAACGCACCACAATCTTAAGCCCGGCCTCCCTGGCATCGCGTTCCAAAGTATCAAACGAATAGGTCACGCGGTGCCCGTGCCTGCCTTCCGATTCGGTCACGGCGGCATTGTGGGATACCACAGCCATTTTTGCCGCGATCTGCCGGGAAGCCGCATGGGCATTGGGACAGACAAGAAACAGCTGGCCGGTATCGGCGAGCCACTCGTCATTCACCCGCCGGAGAACGGCCACCGGGTCATCCACGTGCTCAAGCACGTGCGTCATGAAGACTGCGTCGTATTTCCGCTCCAAGGCAACCTGCTCGAAGGTGCCATGGATGAATTTGGCCCGGCGCCCGACTTTTTTCTTTGCCACCGCAATGGCCGCGGCCGAAGCCTCCACGCAGTCCACCCTTTTGAAGCGGGCCAGCAGGCGTTCGGTGAACAGCCCTTGATAGCTGCCCAGTTCGAGCGCGTTCCCTTGGCGCAAGTGCGGCTCAAACGTCCGCATCATGTAATGATGCATGACCTCGAGATCAAAATCATACGCGTATTTGTGGGTCCGCGTATTCTTGAGTTCGGAATTATAGTTTCTTTTCACGCAGAGATAAGACCATGCTCGCCGGTTCGTCCTCGCCATCAGCTAAGACAACGAAGCCAAATTTGGAATAAAACTTTTGGGCGGCAAGATTTTGAGGACTCACTTCGAGGCGGATACTGCCGCAGTGGCGCAACCGGGCATCGGCAATCAACCTGGCCAGGAGGCTGGTCCCAATCCCGCGTCCGGTCAGGCTGGGATCCACGCTGACGTTACTCACAAATATTTCCGGCTCATTGCCGGCCCCGAAATAGGCGGCCACCAAGCCGATCAGCCTTTCGTCCTGCCAGGCTTCATACCTGGTGGCGAGCTGATGCAGCTTGCTGGCGTAGTGATCGAGGTCCACACGATCGCTGAGACGGGGAACGTAGGCTTCATCGCAGGCTATTAGATGCCCCTTGATCAGGGCGTCGCCCGACTCGTTGATGGTATATCTGATCATTCCAATACGGCCAAGCCAAAGCCAGTTTTGCCAAATGCATTGCCATTGTACAGCAAGTGAACCTGTCCGTTTAGCTCAAACAGGTGCGGGTAGCACATCATTTCTGAATCCCAGCCGGACGCAGATCGTTCCAGCCCCAAGGATTGGTCGTCCCGGCTCCAATTGTATCCGTCGGCCGAAACCGCATAGCCAAGCCTGTATCCGTTTTCCCGGTTGTGCCGGAAGTCAAAGGACGCGCGGTAACAAAACACCATGTGGAACAGACCATCCCGGAAAATCACCGTGGGCAGGGCCTGCGCTTCCGTCTCCCCGAGCCGGTCGCTGACGATCGGCTCGCCCTCGGTGGGTTTTATCCAGTACTTCAGGTCATGGGAGATCGCATGACCAATCTTATAGGTCCGTTCAGGCGCGGGGTGCCCGGGACGACGGTGCCATGCAACCCCAAAGATATACCACATATGATAGTGGTCGCGGCCTGCGCAAACGAAAGGGTCGCCGACCAGGAAAGGCTCCTTGGGTGAACTCGCTAGCACGGGGCCATCGCCGAGGCGCACGAAGGTTTCGCCGCCGTCCTCGCTCATGGACAGGCCGATGGCCGTCTCGACGGGCACTGATTTTCGCCGGCTCCAACCTGAAATGAAGCCATAGAGCGAGGTCCGATCACGGAAGACATGAAACGGAAAAATGCCATGTTCATCGTAGGCACCAACAACCCCGCGGCGGATAATCGGCCGGTCGCTAGGGCGCAATATCGCTGAGAACTGGCGGTCGAACTCCACGAAAGCCACGTGGCTGATATATTTCATGGTTCCGGCATCAATCGTCCGGGTAGAATAATAGATCCTCACGCGGTCAGCCAAGACCAGGGCCTGGGGCGACTGGGCGTAAAGCAATGGCCCGGCCGGATGACTGTGAGCCGGGTCGAATATCCTGCCGAGTTTTCGCCACTTCATCAAAGCGAGCCGTCCTCCAAAACGGCGAAGCCGAAGCCCTCGCGCCCAACCTGATTTCCCAGATAGAGCATATAAATACTGTCGTTCAATTCGAACACGTGCGGGTAACTCACCATTTCCGAATCCCATCCATCCGCCGAGACGCCAATCCCCGCGTTCTCATCGCAGCGAACCCAGTTCAACGCGTCCGCCGATTTCGCGTAGCCTATGCGATACCCCTTCTCTTTGCCCCGGTAGTCGACACTGTAGCGGTAACAGAAGAACATGTGCCACAGACCGTCTTTGAAGAAAACGTCGGGGCTCGCCTGGGCCTCGTCTTCTTCGAGCACATTGGTGATCAAATCCCGGTTTTCCCGCCGCCAGGTCACGCCATCGGACGAACGCGCCATACGTATTTTATAAACAGGCTCCATCCGATCATTGTGTTTGAGCCATTTCCGGCCGGCAATGTACCATAAGAACCACTCATTGTGATACCTTCTGATCTTTGGACCACTTAGAATGAAAGGCTCGTGCAACGATGGGCCGAGCACGGGGCCGCGATCTAATTTGGTAAAGGTGACTCCATTGTCCCGGCTGACTGCCTTGCCGATGGCGACATCAAAGGGGACCGACTCGCAGCGGGTCCAACCGCCATAATAGGCATGGAATTCATGATCCACCCTGATGACCGAAACCGGATAAGTCCCGAATTCGTCAAACTCGCCGACTCCGCCCAGTGGCATGATGGGGGTTTCCGCCAGACCGATGATCCTGGTAAGGTCCTGTCGGTCGAAATCCACGTAGGCAGTATAGCTGACGTAGCTGCCGTCGGCCTCAGGACTTGGTCTGCAAGAGAAATACACGCGGAGGCGATCCTCCATGAGGACGGTGGACGGCGCCTGGGCAAAGGCATGCATCCACGGGCGACCGAGATGGTCCTGCGGCTTGAAGATCCGGCCTAGTTTTCTCCAGATGGCCATGTTAGCCGTCTCTATTGTCATCGTCCTTGCTGCTGATCAATTCGTGCTTTTTCACCTCGTTGGCCACCGTCTCCCGGGAAAGGAACATGAGCACATCAATAATGGAGAGGCGCGGTGCGAATGGCTCTTGGAACTGCGAATAAGTCGCTATGTTTGGGCTGAGGAACACCAAGTCTATGCCATTTTTCCTGAACTCCGGTCCAGAATACAGCTCTTCTCCTCCCATCGAGTTGATATAGGTTGTAGCCTTTAAGTCCTTGCAGAGAGAGATCACCCGGTCCTGCCCATGCTTCGCGGGATGGCTCTCCACCTCGGAGGATATGACTATCTTCGTCGCGATGTTGAGATAATCGCAAACCGCCCTGATCGACTCGTTCAAGTAGCGGAAGAGATTCTTCTCGTCCTGGGCCAGGCATTTTTTGGCGAGGCTGAACCCTTCCTTGAAATGCGGCGCCCTCGAATAAGCCGCTTCCAGCTGTCGCAACACGGACTGGCCGTCGTAGTCCGGCACGATTCTTTTTTCGTTAATCGTGGCGGAATCAGAGCCCTTGACCAAAGGAACGGTGAAAACCTCCGCCTTTCCGTTCAGGAGAAACCTGTTTCTGTTAATCCATCCTTTTTTCGTGTACTTCACCTCGTCGTATAAAACAAAAACATCAACAGAAGATATGAGCTGAAAGTAGCCGATGTACGGAAGGATGTACGGCTGCATAATTGCAATTCTCATAACTGGTATGGTGATCTGCGTCAGTGATTCGAAGGTTACAGCTACACTGCAAAGCGTTTTGACTAAATGTGTGGTTCGTCTCTGTAACTGCAAGGGATGTGTTAATCTACCGCAAAAGGCCTCATACAGGTCCTCGATGATTTCGCGGGAACCCTAGTTGATGCCAGGCAATCGGGCGAGGGAGGAGAAAGTGGTCGTTGAGTTCTCGATGACGCCGTTCCCGGAGGAACGGCAGGCGACCTGAAGCCATGCCCCAAAGCCGGACAAGCAAGCTGGAGTTCGTGGAGGGTAATCATACCCACCGGGGCGACTTCGGGAAGCCGGTGATTCTGCTTATCCGCCTTCTTCGCAATCCGCGCCCTCCGCGCGCTTGATCTCCTTGCCTTCCAGGCCAATCTAAATCCAGATTTGCCTCGATGTGCCTTCGCCAAAAACTGATCCTGGTTCCCGAACGGTGCTAAAACCATAACCACCATGAACGAGACCCTTGGCGGTGGAATTATGGTAACCCGCAGCATGCTACCGCCGTTAGAGGAGTATGTAGACTACCTGAAGCTGATTTGGCAGAGTCACCATCTAACCAACAGTGGCCCCCTTTCTCTTGAACTTGAAAAGCGGCTTAAGGAATTTCTGGGCTGCGATGAACTTTCGTTCGTAAGCAATGGAACCATTGCGCTCCAACTTGCCCTAAAAGCCCTCGACGTTCGCGGCGAGGTTATCACCAGCCCGTTCAGTTATGTAGCGACGACCAGCGCCATATTGTGGGAAAATTGTTCGCCCGTCTTCGTCGATGTCCGACCCCAAGACCTCACCATCGATCCCAAGCAAATTGCCGCCGCGATCACTCCGCGTACCTCGGCTATCCTGGCGACCCATGTCTACGGCTTCCCTTGCGAGCTGGAGGCGATCGCCAGGCTCGCCCGCCAGTACAAACTAAAGGTGATTTACGATGCGGCGCACACTTTCGGCTGTCGCGTGGATGGCCGCCACCTTGCGACGTACGGTGACATCAGCTGCCTGAGTTTCCACGCGACCAAAGTCTTCCACACTGCTGAGGGCGGAGCCGTGGTGATCAATGGCGATCCCCCGGTGGCCGAGCGCGTCCGGTTGATGCGCAGCTTCGGCCACAGTTCCGACGACCACCGTTGCGTGGGCATCAATGGAAAGAACTCTGAACTTCACGCCGCTATGGGCCTGTGCAATCTGCCGCGGGTACCCGCGGCCCTGGCCATGCGCCAGCGACTTCACGCCCACTATGTTCAACTGCTCGCCGGGTCGGCCGTTAAGGTCCTGCATTCGGCCCATCCGAACCTGGATTATAATTACGCCTATTTTCCAGTTTTGCTGCCAGACGGAGCCGCCGTGGCCCGAACCCTTGCCATCCTTGCCGCGAAGAACATTCACCCACGCAGGTATTTTTTTCCTTCAATCAACCAGATACCGTACATCCAGGGTGGAGCCTGTCCCGTCTCGGAGAGGGCCGCCCAGTCGGTTTTGTGCCTGCCCCTTTCAGACCTGGTTAGCGCGGAGGTCCAGGAAACCGTCGCGACCGCAATTCTCCAGGCGACCCGATACTGAGCCAGACGCGAACCGGAAAGCTCGTATACGGGCGCGCAATTTCCCTTTGCCCCGGACGTTCGCCCACATGCAAGCTCCATTGCCAATTTGGTGTCGCCACTCAATCTGAACCATATGACCCCCACCGTAAGTGTTTGCATCGTTACCTACCAGCACGCCGCATTCATCAAGCAGGCCATCGAGGGCGCATTGGCTCAAAGGGCGGATTTCCCCTTTGAAGTACTTATCGGAGAAGATGGCTCGACTGATGGCACCCGCGAAATCTGTCTTGAATACGCCCGGCGTCAGCCCAACCGGATCCGGGTTTCCTTGCGCGACCGGACCGAAGTCTTATCCGGCGGCAGCCCGGCATATATCGCGCGCAACTTCCTCATGACTCTGCGCGAGGCCCACGGCGATTTCATCGCCCTCTGCGAGGGCGATGACTATTGGACCGATCCAACCAAACTTCAGCGACAGGTCGACTACCTCCGTGCCAATCCTGACTGCGTTGGTTGCTTCCATGACGCCAAGCTCGTGGATGCAAAGGGACAAACTTTGCTCGAAAGCTATTTCCAGTCAGAACAAGAAGAATTCACACAACGCGATGCACTGGAATCTTTGCTCAGCCGTGAACCGACTTGTTCACTTGTTTTCCGCCGCACGGCCCTTGCCGAGCCCTTGCCTGAATGGTTTGTGAGCCTGCCCTGCGATCTCTACCTTGACATCCTCCTGACCAACCACGGTTCCCTCGGTTTCGTCCGGCGCAACATGGGCGCGTATCGGAAACATGTCGGTGGCATCTGGAGCGGGCAGAGGGAGGCCCCCCAGCTTATTGAGCTCATCATTCGCTATAAAGCGCTTCTGGCCGTCACTGCTTTCGAGAAGTATAAGGGTTTACTCCTTCAAAAAATCGCTGAATTCCAAGCCGCACTCTTTACCCGCAAAGACGCGGCGGCGGAGATCGGGCGTCTCGAGAAGATCGTCCAAGAGCAAACTCAAGCCGGCAAGTCCACGGAGGTGGAGTGCGCCAGGCTCACCGTCGAAGCCAAGGACGCACAGAAGCACATCGACGACTTGCTGCTTCAACTCAAGAACCTGGCCGCCACCTCAATCGAGCAGGCCAACCATATTGCCATCTTGGAAAAGGAACGCGACCGGCTTGACGCCCTATCGACCACCCGGGCCCAGGACTGTGAGCATTACCTAAAGACCATCGGCGAACAGACGGCCTACATCAAGGCCCTGGAAGCTCAGCGTGCGTTGACTACCCGGAAGTGACCTGTTCGGTTCCGCCTGCCCTCTCTGCCCATGGCCCACGAGTACCACGACCTCATTGTATCGGCGATCGAGATCAATCCGCACCATGGCGTAGGTATTCTGCTGCAGCGTCTCTTTCCCGACTCCACCAATTTGGTTACCTTGCGTTCCTTCAGTGTCTATGGAGGTGAGGAATCTTTCGGCATCGGTCATCACGAACTGAGATCAGTAAATCTCACCGTGGCTGAAACCGAGGTCCGGTTGAAAGCAATCCTGGCTCGCTATCGTATCCGGCGGATTCTGTGTGTCCCGTATTACCGGGAGGACTTCATCCATGGGCTGCTGGCGCACAAATTGACCCAGGCGCCGATCTGCACCTACCTCATGGATGATCAGAATGTCTTTTCCTCCCATGTTCCCGATCATTGGGTGGAGAGCCTGCTGCGCGTCTCGGATCTTTGCCTGGGCATATCCCCGGAAATGTGCGCCGCCTATCAGCACAAGTATGATTATGCGTTCCATCTCCTGCCTCCGCTGGTGGAACGCAGCGAGCCCTTGGTCCCCTGCTACTGGCCGCCAGATGCCTCCGCCCCCCTGAAGGTGGCCATGATCGGGAATGTGTGGACCGCCAACCGGTTTGAGCAGTTGCGCACGCTCCTTCGCACGGCAGACCTGCACGTTGATTGGTATGGCAACGGATCCGCCGCCAGTTGGCTGCCGGGTACGCCGGAGGATTGGGAAGCAGACAATATCCATTGCCTGGGCCATCTGCCGGAGGATGACCTGATCGCCTCGCTGGCGTCCTATCCCTGCATCCTCGTGCCCTCGGGCAGTCTCGACCAAGACGATGACAACCTGTCCTTCTCCCGGCTGAGCCTACCCTCCCGTTTGATCTTTCTCCACGCCCGTACCGATACTCCGGTGCTGCTGCTCGGGAGCGGGGATTCCGCGGCCGGCCACTTTATCCTGAATCTCGGCACCGGGCTGTGCTCCGCTTATCAAGCCCAGGACCTGCGTCGTCAACTGGCCCGACTCCAGGACCGGACCGAACACCTCAAGCTTCGCCAGGCCATTCGCCACTGGGCACCTCATCTTATCCTGCCCAATGGCGGCCAGTGGCTGTGGGAATCATTGGCCCGGCGTTTGCCCCTGCCAGCAACATTTGATGCGGCGTTCCAACGCAAAGCAGACGATACGGCCTGGCTGAGGAGCGTGCCTCCTGCCCAACCCAAACCGGACCGACCTGTGCCAGCCGCGTATGAGCGCCTGAGCGATGATGCCATGAAGGCGTTCGCATTTCTCCGCAGCACGCACCTGCCTTTGTTGGGCCCCAAAGGAGCGGCCCAACCGATTGCCGACGATGTGGAAATTACCCAATTTCTGGAGATGTTGACGGGGTATCTCCTGAAAAAACTGCTGCCCAGCGGCGGTGACTTGCTGGTGTTGGGTTCCCACATTCCGGGTTGGGTCAGTGAGTTGCCCGCCAATACCGCCGGCTGGCGTATTCGGGATATCGCAGAATGGCAGCAAAAGGGTTTCGCGCCCGAAGCCAGCCACTTGGTAAGTTTAACCGGCAACGAATCCTTTCCCCGGCCCGTGGCCAATTTCGATGCGATCATCAGCACGACCTGGCTGCATCAGGTAATGACGCCTGAAGCCCTGGCCCCTCTTTCCAGCTACCTGACCCGCCACACAAAGACGGGCGGATTCAATCTTCATGCCGTCACGGCAGTGCTTAATCCTGGTTATTTTTGGACGTACCCCGCCCATGCTCATCTCCGCGCCCATTGGGGCCTGAAGGACTGGCCAGGGATGGATGAAATCCTCACCGCCCCGGACCTTTTTTGCATGAACGAAGAAACCTATGCCAGATGCTGGCAGCCCAACACGGGGAAAACCTACCAGGACTTCGGCAAACCGCTTGGCCTGTTCATATTTTGGCGGAAGCCAGTGGCTTGACGCCCAACTGGCCAAGCTTTGCCTTGTGTCGGGGAACGGGGTGCGAATACAAATGATTTCCTGATTTCGCACACCCACCATGCCCGGCCTTAAGACCCCTGTTCTCTTCCTCGTTTTCAACCGGCCCACTGAGACCGCCCGGGTGTTCGCGGCCATCCGGGAACAGCGACCGCACAGGTTATATGTGGCCGCGGACGGGGCCCGGCCTGACCGACCAGGAGAGTTTAAGCTGGTGCAGGAAACTCGGGCTATCCTGTCCCAAGTGGATTGGCCCTGTGAATTGAAGACTCTGTTCCGCGACTCCAATCTGGGCTGCGGCCTAGCGGTCAGCGGCGCGATTTCATGGTTCTTCGAACAGGTCGAGGAAGGAATCATCCTGGAGGACGATTGCCTCCCCCATCCGGACTTCTTCCCCTACTGCGAGACCCTGCTCGAACGGTATCGCCATGAACCCCGGATCGCAACGATCGCCGGCACCCACTTTCTCCCCGCGACGCTGCCGCATGAGCACAGCCATTATGTCTCAAAATATTTCCAGATGTGGGGCTGGGCGACCTGGCGGCGCACTTGGGAGCTTTATGATTTCGATCTGAGCAAGCTCAGCCCCGAAGGCTGCAGCGAGCTGTTGCCAGCAATCCATCCGATTTCCGTCGAGTGCAAATACTGGATCCAGATTTACAACGCCCTCAAAGCCGGCGCAATCGATACGTGGGATTTCCAGATGTTTTTCAGTTCCTGGCGCACCGGGGCCAACCACATCATGTCTGGGCGCAATCTGATATCAAATATTGGTTATGGCCCAGAGGCGACCCATACCAACTTCGCCAGCTCAATGGCGGAACTCCCCACTCAACCTCTCACTGTGGGTCCTGAATCCGTAGCTCTGACGCCCGACCCCATCGTGGATAACCTCATTTTCTATCTACGTTTCATGGAATCGCTGACCCACACTTACTGGTTGGAGCAGGTGATTTCACCGGACCAACAATTGGGCGCCGTGCGCAATGAGTTGGCGAAGCGGAACCGCCTCTTCCGTCAGCTCGAGCTCGAGTTAAACGAAAAACGCCGCCAGTTGCTCTCCGCCACCCAAGCCCTGGTCCAACAGCACGCCACTAGCAACCAGATGTCTTGAATCATCCCATATGAATATTAATGCCGCCAGTCCGCGTTACCCCCAAATCAAAGCCGATGTTGACAGGGTTGAAGGTTTTCTGGCCGACACCAGTATCGCCGTCTGGGACTCCCTGTTGGAATATCAAAAGACCCGCTATATTACCGGTCACTTGGGAGAAATTGGCGTCTACAAAGGCAAGTCGGCCACGATATTGGCCCACCACCAGTGCTCGGGTGAGGAGCTCTGGCTGGTTGATTTCTCCAATTTCATTGATGAAGCCAAGATCAACCTCGCATCGATCACGCCGAACGAGATTCGCTACATTAAACAAAAATCCGTCGAGTTGTTTCGCAGCCCCGATTTGGCGACCCACCGACGCACATTCCGTTGGTTTCACATCGACGGGGAACACACTGGGCAGGCTGTCGCCACCGATCTCGCCATCGCCCACGAGCTGCTCGCGGATGATGGCATCATCTGCATCGATGATTTCCTCAATCCCGCCTATCCTCAGATCTCAGCGGCCACTTTCGCCTTTCTGCAAGCCCACAGGTTTGAACTTACTCTCTTTGCCTGCGGCTACAACAAGGGTTATATGGTCCGTCCGACTTATGCCCGGCATTATCTCCAGATGATCCGTGATACCTTGGCGAAGGAGCTACGGGCGCGTGGGCTGGATAACTTTACCCTCTGGAAAACATCACCGGGCGCGGATTTTGACTGCTGGGGAATCCACTTCCGCTACGGCGACCGGGATTACCGCGGCTTGGATTCCAATCCCAATGAATTCTGTTGATCCATCATCCACTCTTATACCGATGCATTCCCAATGGCCCTCGCCTGAAAATATCGCCGGCTTCAGTTATTCCAGACTGAGCCACTTCACCCTTTTCAACGATCTGCCGTTCAAATCTTACAATGTCGGCGATCCCAATCCCACCATCTGCGACCTGAAGGTATACCAGGATTACCTCACTTACTGCTTCATCCGGCGCAACGTGCGGCCCGGAGCCCGGATCCTTGAGGTGGGCGGGGGCGACAGTCGCATCCTGAAATTCTTCTCAAGTGAGTATGAATGCTGGAACGCCGACAAATGCGAGGGTCTGGGCAACGGTCCGACCAAGTTCACCTCCCCACACTATCGGATAGTCTACGATTATGTGGGTTCGTTCAATAAGGAGCTTCCTGATGACTATTTTGATTTCGTCTTCTCCATTTCCGCCCTGGAGCACACGCCTGAAGATCAGGCGATCAGGGTGAATGTGCTCAAGGACATGAACCGGGTGCTCAAGCCGGGCGGTTTCTCGTTCCACTGTTTTGACGCCATCCTGCGCCCGGCCGGCGCATCCTGGGTCAACGGGTTGATCCCATACATATATGCCAATGCTCCCTTGCTAACGAAGTTTGTGCCTCTCTCCGAAATCGATACCGACGCCGACACCTATGTCATGTCGCAGCACGCCTATGATGCAAATTGGAAGCCGATTACCAAGGACGACTATTCCATCTTCGGTCGACCCTTTTCGTTAAACCTGAGCTGGCGCAACAGCTAGGTGATTATCGCCCAGAGATCCAGTTATCCCGTCATGGCGTCCAGCAATCCACCGCGCTCACCGAGGACCGCAATCGCCCTGCTGCTGCTGGGCGGCCTGGTCTATGCCGGGCTCTATCTCCATTCGGCGAAGTTCGGCCTATATGAGGATGACTTTTGGCTGCCGCTGGAAGCAATCCTGACGCCGCCCGGCGGCATCATCTCCCGCGGCTGGTATTATCTCGTGCACCCGATCCAGGGCCGGCCGCTGCTGGCTTTGACTTACACACTCATAGCCGGCGCCAATGCCATCGGAGGATTATGGGGCGTGCACCTCGGCGCGTACTTGATCAAATTTGGCTGTGCTGCCGTCGCCTTTTCGATCCTGCGTCGGTTTGTCAGTGAATTCGCTGCGCTTTTGGGCGCCGCGCTGTTTATCCTAGAACCTTCCCATACGGCGGGCCAGCTCGTCATCCATTCTTATGGCGTGTTTCTCGCCTGCTTCTTCGCTCTTGGCGCCCTGCGCCTTTATCAGGCGCGGCACCCTTGGTGGGCAATGGCGGCCGCCGCGATTTCCATGCTCATGGTGGAAAGCTTCATTATTTACTATATCGTCGCCCCCCTGCTGCGCATCGAGCGCACGCGTGCCTGGGTGCGGCGCGCCATCATCCATGCAATGGGAGTCGCGCTCCTCATTCTGGCGGTTCTCTTGGGGCGGTGGTTCGCGGGAGAGCAACGCGTGGTGCAGTATGCCGGCTCACCCCGGGAAACTTTCCGCTTGGTTTCTGAAACGATCGTGAATGGGACCAAGACGCATGCCACGAACCTCTGGGTCAATGCCTCGTCGTCGGTCGCGGAATTATTTCACCAGTCTCCGGTGTTCGCGATTACCCTATTTTTCACCGCGCTGGTCTTCACGCGTGCTGCTTTGCTTTATTTTTCATCCCCTCGCCAGAGCGACCTCGAGGATTCAGACCTGCGTCTTGGCCTGTTTCTCTTCTGCTTGGTCGCCGTGCCGGCCGCCTATGCCACGGCTTTCAAGTATCATCCGGCCACTTGGACCGGCGGGCGGTTGTCATGGATCCATTTTCTCGGCGCGTTTCCCGTCGCGGCCGTGTGCGCCCTGCTCATCGATGCCGGTGTCCGGACCAATCGCGCCGTCCGGCTGATTTCCGTTGCGGGCTGCGCGTTGGTGAGCGTGGCCGTGGGGACCTTCCAGTTGCGCATTCAGAACATATATGTCCAGTGCTGGGCAAACCAGCGGCAGATGTTTGGCGAAGCGCTGAGCGGAACCCCCGACCTGGGTCCGCGCTCGCTTATTGTCGTGAACCTGCACGGTGCCCCGGCGACAACCGCCGTCATGAGCAGCTCATGGGCCGATACCCTGGTGTTGGATCAAGTTTTCCGCTGGCCACCCGATTGGTCCGGCCCGGCAAATTTCTTCGCCAGCAACGAACCCGATACACTCACCCTCGCCGCCTCACGTATGGTTAAAACCGGGGAGGAATGGAAGTTCTCATTGCGGCCCTGGCTTGGACCGGAGGGGCAATACGTCGCAGTCGATCCCAAGCGCATTGCCTACTTCGAATATCATGACGGACACTTTCTTCGCCAGGCTCGGACCTGGATGGTCCAGGGTGTCCCGCTTTCCCTGTCCCTCGCCCCCGCTGACTCCGTTATTTCCTCCCTCCGGCCGGACGGACCGTTAGCGGCCATATTACTCGGAACGCACTAATCCGCAGACGGCAGAGTCATGCTGTTGCAGCTTGCAAGAAACTTATCGTCGACCTCTACTGCCTAGAATTACATGACCGCTCGAATCTCGCTCTGTATCGTGGGCTATGGCTACTGGGGCCCGAAGCTAGTGCGCAATTTTCTCGGTCTCAAGGAATGCCGGAATATCGTGGTGTGCGATAGCATGGAAACCCGTCGCTTCCAAGCGGTAGCAGACTTTCCGAGCGTGCAGGTCACGGCAGATTTTGCCTCGGTCCTCGCCAACCCTGCCATCGCCGCCGTGGTGATCGCGACGCCCGTAACGACTCATTTTCCGCTGGCCAAAGCCGCGCTACTCGCCGGCAAACATGTGTTGGTTGAAAAGCCTCTCGCCACCACCGCAGAGCATGCAGAAGAACTTGTGGCTCTGGCCGCCCGCCAGGGGCTTTCGTTGATGGTTGATCACACGTTTGTCTACCACTCGGTCGTCGCCCGGATCAAGACGCTGCTCGACGAGAGCCATCTGGGCAAATTGCGCTATATCGATTCGACGCGCATCAATCTCGGTCTTTTCCAGCATGATGTGAACGTCATCTGGGATCTTGCGGTGCACGATGTTTCCATTGTGCATCACCTCGTGCCCGAACGACCGGTTTCGGTGCAGGCGATCGGTGCGTCGCACGTCGCCAATGGCCTGGAAAATATCGGCTTCCTCGTGTTGCGTTATGCCTCGGGTCTCATCGTGCACTCTAACTGCAGCTGGATCTCGCCGGTCAAGATTCGTCATATGTTGTTTGGCGGCGACAAACGCATGATTCTCTACAACGATCTCGATACCGAGGAGCCGATAAAAATCTACGACTCCGGATTTGAAGCCCGTTCCGACGACGAGCGCAGCCAGCTGCTGTTCGATTACCGCGTCGGCGACATCCATTCGCCCAAGATCGTTATCGCAGAGGCCTTGCAGTCGATGGCGCGTGATTTTGTCCGCTCGATTCACGCCCAGCGGCCCGCCATTTCGAACGGCGCATTTGGCCTGGAAATCGTGAAGGTGCTCGCCGCCGCCGAGCGGTCCATCCGCAGTAATGGCACGGAAATTCGTCTCGCATGAAAGTTCTCAATGAGCAAAGCCCGAGCCGCAGCCTCGTAAATGTGGAGGCCGGGGAGAACGTCCGCATCTTTAATTTCGTTAATGCCTACGGATGCAGCATTGGTGACAACACCAAGGTCGGATCCTTCGTCGAGATCCAGAAAGGCGCGAAGATCGGCCGGAACTGCAAGATCTCCAGTCACTCGTTCATCTGCGAGGGGGTGATCATTGAGGATGGAGTCTTCGTGGGCCACAATGTCACCTTCATCAATGATCGCTATCCGCGCGCAGTAAATGCGGACGGCTCGCAGCAGACTGAAGTCGATTGGACCGTTTCGCCTACGCTCGTTCGGCGCGGTGCTTCCATTGGCAGCTCGGCCACGATCCTGTGCGGTGTCACCGTCGGCGAAGGTGCCTTGGTTGGCGCGGGCAGTGTCGTCACGCGTGACGTGCCGCCCGGCGCGGTTGTCGCCGGAAATCCCGCCAACATTTTAAAGAAATCTTCCCCCCGATGAACCTCCGCGTCCCTTATTTCGATCTCACGGCCCAGACTCGCACGATCCGCCCCGAGCTCGACGTCGCCATCGGTCGCAATCTCGACCGCGGCAGCTTCTGCCTTGGCCCGGACGTGGTCGATTTCGAGCAGAGCTTTGCCCGGTATTGCGATTCCGCGCACGCCGTCGGCTTCAATAGCGGCACTTCAGCGCTGCATATTGCGCTCTTGCTCCTCAATGTCGGGCCAGGCGATGAGGTCATTACGACGCCAATGAGCTTTGTCGCCACCTGCTGGGCCATCACCTATGCCGGGGCCAAGCCGGTGTTTGTCGACGTCGACGATGCAACTTGTAACCTCGATCCGGCTCGGATCGAAGCGGCAATTACGCCCCGCACCAAGGCGGTCATGCCGGTCCATCTGTACGGACAGCCATTCGACTTGGGTGCGATTTCGGAAATCTGTGCCCGTCGTAATCTTGCGCTGGTGGAAGATGCCGCGCAGGCGCATGGCGCCACCTATGCCGGGCGGAAGGTCGGCAGCTTCGGGGCTGTAGCCGGGTTTAGTTTTTACCCCGGAAAGAATCTCGGGGCGTGCGGCGAGGCCGGAGCTCTAGTCACCCGCGACCCCGCATTGGCCGCGCGCGCCCGCGCGCTGCGCGAACATGGGTCGACGGTGCGGTATTACCATGATGAGATCGGTTTTAATTATCGCATGGAAGGCATTCAGGGCGCGGTGCTCGGCGTAAAGCTCAAGCATCTGGACGCCTGGACTGCGCGGCGGCGCGAGATTGCCGCACGTTACACCCAACTGCTGACAGGCACGCCGCTCAAGCTGCCGCGAGTGGTGCCGCGCGGCGAAGGGGTGTTCCACCTCTATGTTGTCCGGCACCCGCGGCGCGACGAACTGAAGAAATTCATGGAGGCGAATGGCGTTGGCACTGCGTTGCACTATCCCCTCCCGATCCATCTGCAAAAATGTTACGCGAGCCTCGGCTACCAGGCTGGGGATTTCCCCTTGGCCGAGGCCATTGGCCGCGACTGCCTCAGTCTCCCCATCTATCCCGAGATGACCGATGAGCAGGTCGATATTGCAGCCGGTGTGATCAGTCGGTTTTTCCAGTGAGCCATGACCATCGCATTTCCAATTCTAACCCAGGTCCAAAGGTCTGCCATTTCAGATGAAAATTGAAGGAATGCATATTCTCGTGACCGGTGGGGCCGGCCTGATCGGCTCACATACGATCGACCAGCTCCTGCTCCAGCGACCAGCCAAGATCACCATCGTGGATAACCTCACCCGCGGCCGGCTCGAGAACCTCTCCGCGGCGCTGCCGACCGGGAAGGTCGATCTGGTGCAGGGCGACGTTCGGGACGAGGCGCTGCTGGGCCGGCTGATGCCAGACGTCGACCTGGTATTCCACCTGGCGGCCATCCGGATTACCCACTGCGCCGCGGAACCGCGACTCGCGCATGACGTTCTCGGCACCGGCACTTTCAACGTCTTGGAGGCCGCGGTGAAAGCGGGCGTCAAGAAGGTAGTCGCCGCCTCAAGCGCATCCGTCTATGGTCTGGCCCAGCATTTCCCGACCCCGGAAACGGACAACCCCTACGACAACCGCACCCTCTACGGGGCGCTCAAGGTCTACAACGAAGGCCTGCTCCGCAGCTATCATGCGATGCATGGGCTCGATTATGTCGCCCTGCGCTACTTCAATGTCTACGGATCACGCATGGATATCCATGGGGCCTACACGGAAGTGCTCATCCGCTGGATGGACCGACTCATCGCGGGTCAGCCCCCCCTGATCCATGGCGACGGTGAACAGACCATGGACTTCATCTACGTCGAAGACATCGCCCGGGCCAACGTCCTCGCCATGCTCTCTTCCGCCACTGATACGGTGCTCAATATTGCCAGTGGCACCGAGACCAGCCTCAACCAGCTCGCCGCTGCTCTCGGTCAGGTCATGGGCAATCCACTGGCTCCCACCTACGGACCAGCCCGCGCTGTCAACCCGGTATCGCGCCGGCTCGCCGCCACCGTCGCCGCCCGTGAGCAAATCAACTTTACCGCAGAGATTCCCCTCCATGAAGGCCTGCGACGGCTTGCCGCGTGGTGGGCCGAGGAAAAGCGCAAATCGGTATGATTCCGATCATCAAGCCCGTTGTCGGCCAGGAAGAGGCGGACGCCGCCGCCCGCGTCATTCTTTCGGGATGGCTCACGCAAGGTCCGGAAGTCGCCGCATTTGAGGGCGAGCTTGCATCGTTCACCGGCGCAAAGCATGCTTGTGCTGTCTCGAATTGCACGACCGCCTTGCACCTTGCCCTTCGCGCCTGCGGCGTGGGGCCGGGCGACGACGTGCTCACGGTGAGTCACTCTTTTATCGCGACCGCCAACGCGGTTCGTTATCTCGGCGCCCGGCCGGTCTTCATCGATATTGACCCGCAAACCTATAATTTAGACCCGGAACTTTTGCCGCGCGTCATCACCCCGCGGACCAAGGCCATCCTTTGCGTGCATCAGATGGGCCTGCCTTGCCCTCTCCCGGCCATCGTGGCCTTCGCCCGTGAGCGGGGCTTGCCAGTCGTTGAGGATGCCGCGTGCGCGATCGGCAGCGAGGTTGCCCGTGACGGGGTCTGGGAGCGCATCGGCCGTCCCTATGGCGATGTGGCCGTCTTCTCCTTTCACCCTCGTAAACTGGTCATGACCGGCGACGGGGGAATGATCACGACGAACCACTCCGAGTGGGACCGGAAGTTCCGCCTGTGGCGTCAGCACAGCATGAGCGTCCCCGACACGGTGCGGCACCATTCCGCGAGCATCGTGTTCGAGAACTACACCGAACTCGGCTTCAACTACCGCTTGACGGATGTGCAAGCCGCGATCGGACGCGTTCAGCTTCGGCGTTTGCCGGCAATCGTCGCGCGCCGGCGGGAGCTGGCCGGCCATTACCTCAAACAGCTGGCTTCCATCCCGAGACTTGGTCTGCCCCATGAGCCGCCTTGGGCCCGGACCAATTGGCAGAGCTTCTGCGTCCGGCTACCCGACGGGATCGACCAGGTGGGCGTGATGCAGCAGATGCTGGATGCCGGGATCGCCACACGTCGGGGAATCATGTGCAGCCATCGCGAGCCGGCCTACCAGATTGAGCCGTGGGACGCCGGCGTCGGCCTTGGCCAGAGCGAACGCGCCACCGACCGGTGCATTTTATTGCCGCTCTACCATCAAATGACGGAAGCCGACCTGAACTTGGTCATCAACCGGCTGGCCGCCGTGCTTTCGGCGTAAAGCCCACCCCGCGATGAAATGGGACGCCACCCGCGGCCTGCCGCCCAACCCTTATAACGCGCAAGCCTGGATTACCGGCGAACCGCGGATCGGTCAGGGCACCTGGATTGGAGCGTTCACGCTCATCGATGGGAGCGGCGGACTGACGATCGGGTCGGGTTGCGACATCAGTTGCGGCGCCCAGATACTTACGCACTCGACGGTAAAGCGCTGCGTCACTGCGCGCAGGCATGCGACCATCGAGCACTGTGCCTCGGAAATCGGCGACTGCGTCTTTATCGGAGCCAACGCCGTGATCCTCATGGGCGCGAAGATCGGTCATCATTCGATTGTGGCGGCGGGTGCCATTGTGCTCGAGCATATGGAGGTGCCGCCCTACTCGTTGGTGGCCGGAGTGCCGGCACGGGTCGTTCGCTCCATCGAGAATGAGGCGCAGCACTGGGCTGCCGAATCCTCGCCGCCATGAAAATCTCCATCATCACTCCCGCTTACAACGAGGACCCGAACCTTCCCTTGCTTTACCAGCGCATCCTCGCGCTGGATTGGAAGGACCAGCAGCTCGACTGGGAATGGCTGGTGGTCGACGACCACTCGCATGACGGGACGGACGCGTATTTGCAGCACCTGGCGGAGATAAATCCTCGGGTGCATCACATCCGTTTTGCGCGAAATTTTGGCAGTCATGCCGCGTGCGCCGCCGGGCTGGAACTCTGCACGGGCAATGCCGCCGTTGTTCTCGCGGCCGACCTGCAGGACCCGCCCGAAACCATCTTCCCGCTCGTCAACGAATGGCGCGCGGGCAGCAAAGTCGTCTGGGCGGTGCGGGCGGACCGGCCCGGCGAATCACTGCTCTCCCTTGCCTTTGCCCGGATCTACTATGAGCTCATGCGCCGATACACTTCGGCCAAGCTTCCCCCTTCGGGCGCGGATTTCCTGCTCATGGATCGCCTGGTGATCGACGCGCTGAAGGCCGCCCCGGAAAAAAACACTTCGCTCTTCGCCCTCATTCAATGGATGGGCTTCGACCAGGCGCACATCGCTTATACCAAGGCCCAGCGCCATGGTGGGGTTTCTAAATGGAATTTCAAGACGCGCCTCAAGCTGGCAATCGATTCATTTGTCGGGTTCTCCTATGTTCCAATCCGCGCCACCATTGTGCTCGGGCTCTCGCTGGCGTTTCTCGGCTTTCTTTACGCGTTGTTCCTGATCGTCCGGCGATTTGGATTTGCCAATCCAGTCGAGGGCTGGACGTCTCTGATTTGCGTGGTGCTCATCACCTCGGGCATTCAGCTCCTCATGCTGGGCACGATGGGCGAATATTTGTGGCGGTGTCTCGATCAGACGCGCCCACGGCCGCGTTTCATCATCGAAAGCATAGACGGCCATGCTCCCGGATTGCCTCGATGATTTGTGAGCGGAAAATCCTCACACCTCATCATCGGCGCCGGCTTGGTCGGCCTGGCAACAGCATATCGCCTGTTACAACGGTTCCCGCAGGCCATCGTCACCGTGCTGGAAAAGGATCCACGCGTCGCCTCGCAGCAGTCCACACACAACAGCGGCGTGCTTCACGCCGGCCTTTACTACAAGCCAGGCTCCGAAAAGGCCCGCCTCAGCGTGGACGGCTTGCGGCAGATGGTCGAATTTTGCCGTGAACATGGTGTGCCGCATGAAATCTGCGGCAAAATCGTGGTGGCGACCAAACAGGCCGAACTACCCCACCTGGCCGACCTCGAAAATCGCGGACGGCTCAATGGCCTTGTGGGGCTCCGCCGCCTGGGACCAGAGCAGATCAGGGAACAGGAACCGCATGCGGCCGGCATCGCCGCGCTTCATGTGCCCCAGGAGGGCATCGTGGATTACCGTGCGGCCGCCGATCGGCTGGCCTTGGAGGTCCAGCGCCTCGGGGGGCGGATTGAAGTGGGCGCCCCGGTAATTGGTCTCAGCCGCCGCCAGGGAGAGTGGATCGTGAGAACGCCCTCCGGGGAGCATGCGAGCGCTTTCGTCGTAAATTGCGGCGGCCTGCACTCCGACCGTTTGGTGAAACTCGCGGGAGGAAGCCCGACCGTCCAGATCGTGCCGTTCCGGGGAGAGTATTTTGAATTGAAGCCGGAGCGCCGGCATCTCGTGCGAAATCTTATCTATCCCGTGCCGAATCCGACCTTCCCTTTTCTCGGTGTACATTTCACACGGATGATCGGGGGCGGCGTTGAAGCAGGCCCCAACGCCGTGCTGGCCTTCGCGCGGGAAGGCTATCGCAAGACCGATTTCAACTTTGCCGATTTCGTGGAAGCCGCCCTGTTCCCGGGCCTGTGGCGATTCATTGCCAATTATCCTTCCATCGCGGGCTATGAGTTTTATCGCTCGCTAAGCAAAGCGGCATTTTGTCGGTCTTTGCAACGACTCGTGCCCGAAATTACCGTTGCCGACCTACAGGCCGGCGGCGCGGGGGTGCGGGCTCAGGCGATGACGCGCGCCGGCCGGTTGGTCGACGACTTCCATTTCGAAACCGGGCCTGGCATTCTCCACGTCGTGAATGCACCCTCGCCCGCCGCCACCGCATCACTTGCCCTCGGGGCGAGAATTGCCGCCTTGGTGCCCCCTCCTGTGCTACAGCATTGAAGCCCGCTTCAATGTCTGATGCTGCTACCTTCCGATGACCAAATCCGCCGCTGAATTGAGCACCCTGTTGCCAGAGGCGGAAAAACGCGCAGCCGCGGCGGTCAGGCTGGCGATCGAAAACGGGCCATGGCGCGAAAGCGCGGGATTCTCCTCCCCTTGGCCGTTAAGCGTGAACCCGCAGGCTAGACTGCCCTAGACGAACAACCGCGTCGCCTCCCTCGAGAAACTCCGGCAGAATCACCGACAAGAATTTTCCTCCATGATCGAAATTTGCCTGTGCACGCACAATCCCCGCCGCGACGTGCTTGACGTGGTCCTGCGTAGTATCGCGGCACAAATCGTCCCCGAGGGTGGGGTTTTATTCCTCCTAGTCGACAACGCCTCGTCACCCGCGGTGCCCGAGACCGTGCTCGCGCCTTTGCGTAGTCGCGGCATCAGCAGCCGCCTCGTGCGGGAATCCCGGCCGGGCATTTTCCACGCACGCAACCGGGCCATGCGTGAATCCACACAACCGCTGATTCTCTGGGTCGACGACGACACCGAGTTCCCCCCCGACCACGTGTCGAAATGTCTGACCATCGCTCGTCAACATCCCGAGATTGGCTGCTTCGGCGGCAAACTGCGCCTTGGTCCCCAGTGCCGGTTCCCCGCCTGGACCGTCTCCCTTCACCCCTGGCTGGCCGTCGTTGATCGCGGGGAACAACCGATTACCAACAAGACCGATCAATGGGGCCACTGGGAACCTCCGACGGCCGGCGCGGTTGTGCGTCGCGAGGTGATCGCGTGCTACCTCGAGTTTGTGGACAAGCTGCCACCGGCATACAGCATTGGACAGGTTGGAAGCAGAAATCTGATGCGCGGAGAAGATTCCCTCCTGATGCGTATGGCCCACCGCGCAGGTTTCGCCTGCTCCTACCAGCCGAGCCTATGGGGCATTCATCACCTCGACAACCGCCGCTTCCGACTTCGCTTTCTCTTTCGCCTGTTATACGGCTACGGTCGTTCCTATGTCCGTTTGGAACGCGTCTTCGGCAATGAGCTGCCGCCGCTTACCCCCAAAAATGCCTGGGCATATTTCTGGGCCACGCAACCATACCAAAGGCATCCGGATTGGCGTATCATTCTTGTGATGAAGGCCTGGAACCTCGGCTATATTGTCGAAAGAACCGTTCGATTAAATGAAGCCTCCGTTCGTCAGCAGCAGCATCCCGCATTATAAGCCTCTTGCGCCCGGGCCGCTGGAGGTCACATCGCCACGACATGTCCTGACCGGAATTTCCATCGCCTCGGATCGATCGCTTACGTGGCGCAACCGGCCAGAATTGCTCGAGACTCGCCTCCCGTTGCGGGAGTCGAGAAAATCCCCGGCCACGTGAATCTTTACAATATGCCAAAGCTAGCCGTTTAATATCCAGATGTCAGTACCTGATAGCCTGCCGGTTCCCTATCTCTCCGTCGTCGCGGCTTCGCGCAATGATGATCACGGCGGCGACCCGCTGATTCGCACACAGATTTTCATCAATACCTTCGCCCGGCAATGCGAGAAATACCAGTTGCCGGCCGAGCTGATCTTGGTCAATTGGAATCCGGTGCCCAGCCGGCCCGGGTGGTGAATCCGTATCCTTGCGGCTGGTCCGGCTGACTGGGTTCCGGACCGCGTCGCTTCCCCCCTTTCCTGATGCGCCACTACTGCACCGTCCTGACCGCCGGGCACCTGCCCCGGGGCCTCGCCCTGCACCGGTCGCTGGTGACCCACGACGCGGATTTCAATCTCACCGTGCTTGCCTTGGACGAAGTCACAGTGACCACCTTGGAAAGCCGAAGCCCGGACCGAATGACGGTGCTGCCGGGCGCGGAACTGATTGCGCGGTATCCGGCGCTTGCCGCCGCGCAAGCCGACCGCACCCCGGAAGAGTTCGCTCTCACCTGCAAGGCCTGGCTGCTCCGGCATACCTTACCGCAGATCCCCGCCGGCGGGTTGCTCACCTATATCGACGCGGGCATGTATTTCTTCAGCTCGCCCCAGCCCATCTACGACGAGATCGGTGCCGCTTCCGTCGCGATCACTCCATTCCGCTATCCCGCCGTCCTCACCCACCTGGAGCGTTGCGGCAAATTCAATGCCGGCTGGGTTTCCCTGCGGCATGACGACACCGGCCTGGCCTGCGCCGCGACCTGGGCGGAACAGTGCGCCGCCTGGTGCTTCACCTTTCGGGAAGCCGGCCGCTATGCGGAACAAAAATACCTGGATGCCTGGCCCACCCAGTTTCCCGGCACCGTCAGTATCAGCCATCCCGGCGTCAACGCCGCCCCTTGGAACATCCAGGACTGCGTGATTGCCGCGACCCCGCTAGGACTGCGGATCAACCAGGCGCCGCTGATCTGCTATCATTTTCACGGCCTGGTGCATTTGGACCGTCAACTCTACGATCCCGGCCTGCACCGGTATGGCGTCACCCCGACGCGCGAACTGCGCGAGCAAATCTACCACCCTTACCTGCGGCTGCTCGCCGGCAACGACACCGCGAACGCGCCCGAGATTGTCCCGCCGGCCGCCGCCGACGACCCGCGTTGCGGCGCGGTGATCCCCCAGCTGCTGGATCGCGTGCGCACCGCCGAGGAGAATCGCGGCGCCTCCCTGGTGGCCCTGGAGAAAACCCGCGACGCAGCGCGCCAGTTCATCGAGGACGAGCACGCCGCCAAGGTCGAACGCGAACGCTACACGCGGGAAGTCGAGCTGGAGCGCGACCAGCAGCGGCAGTCCTTTTTCGACACGCGACAAAAACTGCTGGCCTTTCACGATGACCTGGTGCGCAACATCGCCTACATCAAAACGCTTCACGCGGAGGCGGACATGTTCAAGCAGGCCGCCATAGACCGCGAAGCCTACATCGCCAACCTCAACGAACAACTGGCCCGGCGGGAAACCGGCGGCGGCGGACCGGATCTCGGGGAGTTCGGCCGGGCCCTCGAGCCACACTCCCGCGATCTCCGCCGCATCCTGGTGCTCAAATACCACCCGCGCCTGCTGCCGGCCATCCTCTGGTGGTCCACCTGGGGAATCAGTGTGGAAGTACTGGCGAGCCCCCCCGAGCTGGCCGGTCCGCCGCGCGGCAACGTGCAGTTCTGGGCCGAATCGATGTGGGAGTGGCTGGGCGGACTCAACACGCTGTTCAATGAACAGGGTTATCTGCTCGCCAACCCGGACATCGACGCCGCCATCGGCCGGGGCGAGGTGCCGAGCGGCTGGGATCATTACCAGCGGTTCGGCCAGCGCGAGGGCCGGGCCACCGGCACGCCGCATTTCCGCGCGGGGCTCGCCGATGCCGATGCCCTCGCGTTCGACAGCGCAGATGCCGGGCCGCTCCTGCCCTGCCTGATCGGTCGCCTCCAGCCGCCACACCGGCTGTTTGTGAGCAGCTGCTTCAACCCCGCCACCCTCTGGCTGCCGCCCGAGACGGCCCGCACCATCGTGCTGGGCGACCTGTTGTGCTGTGCCCGGCCGCCCCGGACCTGGGTCGGGCCGCGGCTTCCGGCCGCCCTGCCGGTGGCGCACCGGCCGCCGCTCACGGCGGAGCAGATCTATCCGGCCACCCCGGCCCAGCAGGCCGTGTGGCCAAAAATTTCCGTGGTCACCACCAGTTTCAACCAAGGGGCCTATCTCGAGGAAACGATCCGTTCCGTGCTGGACCAGAATTATCCCAACCTGGAATACCTCGTCGTCGACGGCGGCTCGACCGACGGGTCCCTGGAAATCCTCCAGCGCTACTCCGATCGCCTGGCCTGGTGGGTGAGCGAAAAGGACCAGGGCCAGTCCCATGCCCTCAACAAGGGCTTCGCCAAAAGCACCGGTCGCATCCTGGCCTGGTTGAACAGCGACGACCGGCTCGCCCCGGGCAGTCTTTTCACGGTGGCGCAGCAATTCCTCCTGCATGCCACCGACCTGGTGGCCGGCCGCTGCGCCCGGGTGGCCGATCGGGCGCCGCAGCCTCGCCACGTCCATCGCAGCGTCCTGACCTTCGGCCAGATCCAGCCCCTGCCGCTCGCCGAGCTGCTCGACCTTGACCGCTGCTGGCTGCAAGGCTGGTTCTTCCACCAGCCGGAGGTTTTCTTCAGTCGCGATATCTTCGATCGCGCCGGGGGCCGCCTGCGCGAGGACCTCTACTACAGCATGGACTACGACCTCTGGGTGCGCATGGCCAGGGCCGGCGCGAAAATCCTGCCGCTGCCGGAAATCCTCGCGCTCTTCCGCGAGCATGCGAAACAGAAAACCGGCGGCCCCGACGTGCCCTATCTGCCCGAACTGCGCGCGGTCAACGCCGCCCACCGGGCTTCAACCTGAGGCGCCGCCCATGACTCCCGCATCCGCTTCCTTCCCCGCCTGGATCGCCAGCCTTCACAAGTGGCATGGCTGGTTGCAGCTCTCCGCCGAGCGGGCCTACATGCACGCGGAGGAGGAATACAACAGCCACTATGGCGTGGCCGCCGTCGAGCTGCGCGAGGGTGAAGGCTTCTGCAATCTGCTGCAAACCCACCGGGTGGACACCAGCGGCCCGGCGCTGGAAATCGGCTGCGGCACGGGTTACCTTTCGTATGGCCTGGCCCGGCATTATCCCGGCCCCGACTACCTGATCACGGATCCGTCGCCCACCTTCCTGCGGCTGACCCAGGGCCTGTTCGGCCCGGATTTCGCCGGCACCACCCGCCGGCACTACGCCGTGTTCAATGCCGATGACATCGCGCTCCTGCCCGCCGGGATGTTCTCGGTCATCGCGCTGCGGTCCACCCTGCACCACATCCTGAAGGTGGAGGATTTCATCGGCGCCTGCGCGCGAGCGCTTCGAACCGGCGGGGCCCTGGTCATGGGCTCCGAGCCGTGCGCCACCGGGTTCCTGCTCATGGCTGCCGTCGCCCAGTCCATCCCCAGTGCGCTGAAGGCGGCCGGCATCGAGATGCGCCCGGAGTGGACCTTCAAGCTCAACGATTTCACCAGCACCGTGCAGTTCTGCTGCAACCGGGACATCGACAAGACCCATGGCGAGGACAAGCACTTCTTCGACCCGATGGAGCTGGCCAAGCTGGGTGACGCCCACGGCTTGAAACTCGAATTCCTGCCCACGGGCTCCTTTCAGGATTTCGCCCCGCCCTATGGCTGCGCTTTTCACTGCTTCAGCAGTTTTTTCCTGATGTATATGCAATTCTGCATGCGCTTCGGCGACGAATTCATGGCGCAGATCCGCGAGCACCTGAAACCGCAGCTCAAGTTCATCGACGACTGCCACCGCAGCCACGCCGGCCCGGCGGTCAGCAGCATTTTCCTCCTGCAGAAACCCCGCGACCCGGTCCGT
The DNA here is from genome assembly GCF_900104925.1 of Opitutus sp. GAS368. Classification (NCBI taxonomy): domain Bacteria; kingdom Pseudomonadati; phylum Verrucomicrobiota; class Opitutia; order Opitutales; family Opitutaceae; genus Opitutus; species Opitutus sp. GAS368. Next base: position 2,736,584 of record NZ_LT629735.1, on the reverse strand, counting down.
TGATGTCGCCGGCTGCGGTCCCGCCCCGCCCACGCTTTTTTGCTGGCCTGTCCCGGCACAACATCTTCCCTTGCCCTTGATGTTCGCCTCCTGCCGGGCCCGCCCCAGCGCGCTACCCATGCGACAATTTTCCCTCCTTTTTGACACCCACGACTTGATCCGGGGCCTTGCGCCGCACCGGTTCGTCCAAGCATGTCCATGAACGAACGTCCCCCCTATCTCTCTGTGGTCGCCGCTTCGCGGAATGATGACCACGGGGGCGATCCACTGAGCCGCACCCAGATCTTCATCAATAACTTTGCGCGCCAGTGTGAGAAACACCACCTGCCGGCCGAACTGATCCTGGTCGATTGGAATCCGGTCCCCGGCCGCCCCGGCTTGGCCGGCGTCCTGCAATTGCCCCCGGAGGCGACCTTCTGCCGGGCCCGCGTGATCACCGTCCCGGCCGTCCTGCACGCGCGATTCAAATACGCCGACCGGCTGCAGTTCTTCCAGATGATCGCCAAAAACGCCGGCATCCGGCGCGCGGCCGGCCAGTTCATCCTGGCGACGAACATCGACATCATCTTTTCCGACGAACTGATTCGCCATCTCAGCCGGCAGCAGCTCGACCCACGCAAAATACTCCGGGTGGACCGCTATGACATCCACGGCGGTCTCTCCGGCAAATTGCCGCTGGACGAAACCTTGGAATACGCTTGGAACCATCCCGTCCGCAGCTACCGCCGGCTCGGTCCCAAGGCGCTGGTGGAACATCTTTACGGAGAGGAGATGTTCAAACGCCACTGTCAGCCCGATCCCGAAGTCTGCCGGAAGATCAAGGGGATCAAGGTGGTCGCAGAAAACGGCGCCTGGTCGGTGCGCCCCAAAAAGGACAGTGGCCTGGAGGACCTGCACACCTACGCCTGCGGCGATTTTATGCTGCTCTCCCGCGAGGGCTGGGAGGCCATCGCCGGCTACGCCGAATTCGAGGCCTTCGCCTTCAATATTGACTCTTTTGGCCTGCTTGCCGCGCACCATGCTGGCTTCGAGGAAGTCGCCCTGTTGCCGCCCTGCGTGTGCTTCCACATCGAGCACAGCCTCGGCTCCGGCTGGACCCCGGAAGGGGAGGGAAAACTCTTCGCGCGGCTCGAGGAGAACAAAATCCTAAACCCCGACTGGGAGGTCCTGCACCCTTTGGTGGAGGCCATGAGGCAAGGGGAACTGCCGACTAAAGTAAATGGTTCGTCTTGGGGGTTGGCCGATTTTGATCTTCCCGAACAGCCGCTGCTGACCGGAAAAATCGTCCCGGGCCCCCTGCATCCCGTTCCTTACCAAGCCCCGGCGGACAGACCGGTCAGCGCCCTGCGGCCCGAGTTCGACCTGGATCTGCTCACCCTGTGGCACAAGCACCTTGCCGGGCGCTTGCACGAACAGCTCGCGGATTCCAAGGTCGCGTTGGCTCAGACCGTCGGTTTCCTCCAGCAAGTGGAAAAGGATTCCGCCGAACGCCTCGCGTCCATCGAGATTTATCAGGACAAGCTGAAAACCGCCTACGTGGATCTGGATCGTAACGTCACCTATTTGAAAAAACTCGAGGCCGAGATCGCGGCGCACGTCCGGGTCGCGAGCGAGCGGGACGCCCTGATCGCTGGCCTGAACCAACAGCTGGCCCGCCAGACGGTCACCGCCGCGCAATTCAACCACGAGGAGATCCGGGCGGCGCTGGACCCCTACGGCCGCCACCTGCGCAAACTGATCGTGACCAAATATCACCAGCACCTTCTGCCCCATATCCTCTGGCTTTCGGCCATGGGCACCACGGTGGACGTCTTCGACTGTCCGCCGGAGCTGGCTCTGGCCGCCCACGGCCCGGTGCACTTCCGGAAGGAAACCCTGTGGGAATGGCTCGGCCGGATCAACAGCCTGTTCAATGAAAAGGCCTACCTGCTGGCCAATCCGGATGTCAGTGACGCCGTCGCGCAGGGCCTGCTGCCCGGCGCCTGGGACCATTACCTGTTGTTCGGGGAGCGCGAGTGGCGCAAGTCCGGCATCAAGACTTACCGCACCGGCCTCGCGGAGGTCGACGCCATCGCTTTCGATAGCTCGGACGCCGCCGAGGTGCTGCCCTGCCTCGCCGGGCGCCTGCAACCGCACCACAAGCTGCTCATCGGCAGTTACGATCCGGCGGCCACCTGGCTCCCGCCCGACAACGCCCGGGTCACCGTGCTCGGCGACACCCTCATCTGCTTTCGGCCTCCGCAGGACTGGCTGGGACCGCGCGTGCCCGTCAACTCCGCCGCCTTCAGCTGGCCGCTCGTCCGGGCCCAGGATGTCTACCCCCCCCGGCCGGCGCAGGCGGCCGAGTGGCCGACCATCAGCGTGATCACCGTGAGCTACAACCAAGCCGCGTATCTCGAGGAGACCATCCGCTCCGTCTTGGACCAAAATTATCCCAACCTGGAATACATCGTTGTCGACGGCGGCTCGACCGACGGCTCGGTCCAGATCATCAAAAAATATGCGAGCCGCTTGAAATGGTGGGTCAGCGAAAAGGACCGCGGGCAGTCGCATGCCCTGAACAAGGGTTTTGCGCAAGCGACCGGCCGCATCCTCACCTGGCTGAACAGTGACGACCGGCTGGCTCCCGCCAGCCTGTTCACGGTCGGCCAGACCTTTCTCCTGCACGGCACGGACATGGTCGCCGGCCGGTGTGCGCGCGTCGCGGACCAGGCGATCGAGCCCCACCACATTCACCGCAGCACGATCCCGTTTGGCCGCATCGACCGCCTGCGCCTCGATCATCTGCTCGACTTGGAAGGCTGCTGGCAGAAGGGCTGGTTCTTCCACCAGCCGGAGGTCTTCTTCACCCGGGAAATTTTCGACCGGGCCGGCGGCCGGATGGACGAGGAACTCTACTACAGCATGGACTACGACCTGTGGGTACGCCTCGCCAAGGCGGGCGCGAAGATTTTCGCGCTGCCCGAAATCCTCGCCATTTTCCGCGAGCACGCCCAACAGAAAACCGGCGGCGCCCTCCTGCCCTTCCTGCCCGAACTGCGAAAGGTGAATGCCGCCCACCGGGCCTGACGCGATGAAATCCCCGCCCGACAAACGCCGCGCCTTGGAACTGCCGCAACGCGTTCTGTTTCTCAACGACGTAGGTTTTCAATATGGCGCGGGCGTGGCGCAGGCCCGCCAGGTTGAAACCCTGCTGGCCCTCGGCATCGAGGTCGGCGTCTTCGCGTGGGCGACCGGCAACATCGACCTCAAGGATGTCGCCACCCGGCCCATCGACCCGGACCTTTGGCGCGGCATCCGCGAAATCAACGCGCTGGAAGGCGGGAAAAAACTGTCCGATGCCAGCGTGATCGCCGGGATCCTCATGGAGGTGGCCCGCTTCAATCCCGCGATCATCATCATCGGCAATCTCCACGCGGCGAACTGGCCCTTCAGCCTGCTGCCCGCCCTGCGCGAAATCGGGTGCCGCGTGATCGCCTTCCTGCACGACGCCTATCTCTACACGGGCCGCTGCGCTTATCCGGGCGGCTGCGAACTCTACCTGACCGGCTGCAACGCGACCTGCCCTACCGCCGACCAGTATCCCAAGCTCGAGCCGGCCCGCATCGCCGGGGCCTGGCAAATCCGGCGGGACATCTTCGGCGGCCCGAACGGCGTCGAGGTGGTCGCCAACAGCGATTGGAGCAACCGGATGTTCCGGACGGCGCTGCCCGCCTGCCGCTCGGTGGAAACCATCCACTTGGGCGCCGACGAGTTGGTGTTCAAGCCGGGCGACAAGGCGGTTGCGCGCAAGATTCTCGGCCTGCCCGGCGACAAGCCGGTCGTGCTCTCCGCGGCCGTCAATTTCCAAGAACCCCGGAAGGGCGGCCGCCAGTTGCGCGAAATCGCCGCGGCGCTGCAGAACACCTGCACTTTCGCCGCCTTCGGGCACAACGCCCACGAGGTTCCCGGCCTCATCGGTCTGGGCTACCATCTGCAGGCGGACAAGATCGCGATGATTTATCAAGCCGCGGATATTTTTCTCGGCACCGCCACCGAGGAGGCCTTTGGCCAGACTCTCATGGAGGCGCAGCTCTGCGGCCTGCCGGTGGTTGCGTTCAAAACCGGTGGCGTCGATGAAATCGTGCGCCATGAAATCACCGGGTTGCTCGTGAGCAACGGCAACGCCGCGGAAGCGGTGGCTGCCATCCAACAGTTGCTGGGCGACGCCCTGTTTCTGGCCAACGCCTCGGCTTGGGCGCGGCAATATGCCGTCAGCCGCTTTTCCCAGTGGGCACATGAGCTGGGCTGGCATCATTTTCTCGTCGGCCTTGGGAAGACCGGCACCGGGTTTGTTCCGCCCCGCCATGTCTATCCGCTGAATGACCGCGGTGACAATGCCGCGCACTTCCCCTCCTGGCCGGTCCCCTCGGCGGCCGGGGTTTTCATCAACGTCGAGCACCGGGAAATCTACGAAAAAACCAAGCACCTCCCCGGATGGCAGTCGCCCGGCGACGCGTTCAAACTATATGAAATGGGCTACCATGCGGGCGATGTGATCCTGGAAATTGGCACCTACGGCGGCCGGTCCGCCACGGCGGAACTGCGCGGGGCCCTCGCCAATCCCGCCCGCACGGCCCGCCCGCAGTTTTACGGCATCGACATCGAGGCCAGCTCCATCGCCCGCACCCGCGGCACCCTGGCCGATGAATGCCTCAGCGACTATTGCCACCTCTTCCATGGCACGCTCCAGGATTTCGTGCAGCGCTGGGACATTGCCCCCACCATGGTGTTTCTGGACGGCGACCACAGCTACGAGGGCGTCATGGCCGATCTGGCAACCCTCAGCCGCTATCTCCGGCCCGGCACGCCGGTGCTGGTCCATGATTTTCTGAACCCCGACAATGCGACCGGCGCGATCGGCGTCCGCCGGGCCGTGGAGGAATGGGCCCGGGTCACCGGCAGCCGGTTCACGGGTTGCTTTGGCGACGCCGCCCTCTATTTAACGGCGGCGGATTCCGCGCCCCGGACATGACCCTACTGATTATCCATTTCGTGCTGCTGGCTTGGATCTCCCGCGCCATGGCCCAAAAACTGGTATCCGGCTGGCTCGACCGCATGCTGGCGGGGGCCATGCTTTTCTGGGGCAATATCGTACTCACCAGCCTCGCGCTGTCGCTCTTGGAAAAATTGGGCGAACCCAACTGGTTTTTCCGCACCTCGCTCCTTTTCGGCCTCCTCCTGCTATGGCTGGCCCGCAGGCTGCCGGCCGCCCCGCCCGTGCTGGCCGCCACCCTGGCGAAGCCGAGCCGGCTCCTGCTCTGTTTTGTGTTCGGCAGCCTGGGCCTGATGCTGCTGGCGAACCTCCGGATGGCGTCGGCCAATCCGCCCAACAACTACGACTCGCTCGCCTATCACCTGCCCCGGGTGATGTATTACCTCGGCCAGAATTCCCTCGCGCACTTCGAGACCGCGGACATCCGGCAGGTTTATTTTCCGTTCAACTACAACCTGCTCCAGTTGTTTTGCTTCATCTACGGTCCGCCGTGGGTGACGATCAACTTCATCAACGTCTTTTCATGGGTGATCGCGGGCGGCGCGGTCTACCGGCTCGCGCGCCTCTGCGGCTGCAGCACCGGTGGCTCGCTGGTCGGGATGTGGCTGGCCCTCACGGCCACCGGCGTGCTCGCCCAGGCCACCGCGACGACCCTCGACCTCACCACCGCCGCCGCGTTGCTCAGCGCCTTGGTCTTCGCCCTGCGCTGGCGGCAATCCGCGGCGCCGGCGGACGCCGTGCTGGGCGGCCTGGCCGCCGGCCTTGCGGCAGGCGCGAAGCTGACGGTGGTGTTCTTCGGCCCCGCCGTGGTGGTGTTGCTCCTCACCTTTTGGTATCAGCATCGGCGCGAGCAGCAGGCCCGGGCCTTTTCCGGCGGGGTGCGCGCGTGGAGTGTGCCCGCGATGCTCGCGATCGTTCTCAGCGTGCCGTTCATCCTCTATAATCTTTCCGCCACCGGCCATTGGATGACCAACCTCCTGGACTTCACGCTTAACAAACCGTTCAGCCTGGCCGGTGCCTGGCAGACCGGGAAGGCCTATCTGTTTCAGTTGTGCTGCGAACCCTTCGGCCGCTTTTCCTATGACCTGGAGTTCGTCGCCAGGTTGAACGGCTGGTTCGAACGCACTTTTTTTTCCGGCTGGAACAAAGCGTTTGCCTACTCCGATTTCTACGTCATTCCCCCGGACCTGAACGAGGACCACGTCTGGTATGGCTTCGCCGGCCCCCTGTTTCTCGCGTGCGCGGTGCTTTGTCTCTGGCGCGACCGCCGGCTGCGCGGCCCGCTGGCCTGGCTGGCGCTGCTCGGGCTCGGCTGGTTCGCGACGTATTTCGCGATGAACAAGTGGTCGCTCTACATCCAACGCTACTTCCTTCCCGCGCTGACGCTGCTGGCGCCCTGCGCCGCCGCGGTGTGGGACGGCGGCGGCTCGCGCATTCTTCACGGGATTAAGCGCGCGGTGTTTTTCCTGGTCATGGCCACCGCCCTCTGGTTCTCGGTCATCTATCTCAACGAAAACCGCAACCGGCCGTTCTGGCTCCCGTCCACCGAATACACCCCGCCGGTCATCCTCCCGGATGTGCCGCCGATGCTGCGCGACCGCCTCGCCGAACAGCCGCGCGTCAACGTCATCACGGACGGCACGAACGAGCGGGCCTTCCTCCTGATGAACCTGGGCCACAACCAGCGGTTCACCTCGAACCAGCCGGTCGACCCCGCCAGATACAACATTTTTTCCTTCTGGGGATTCACCCGCAATAACATCTACAGCAACATCGCGCATATCGCCTCCCACGCCGTCGTCGCTGTGCCGGACAAGAAGACCGCCGGCGTGGAATTCCTCGGCACCATCGGGAAAGGCGTCAACGCCTTTGATTACGCCGGCCTCATGCCGCACGCCAATGAGACGAAGGCCAGTCCAGCCAACGCCAACATCGTCGTCCTCGTGCGCTACGGCGCGGGGGAACCCGAACGCTTCCGGCATTGCAGCCTGCGGGTCAACGGCCTCAATCCACGCGACGACGCCCGCGTCGAGATCAATGCCGAGATGGAGGACGGCACCACTGTGCCGCTCATGGCGCAGGACCATTCGGGCGAGGTCAAATTCGGCCTGTCCAAGCCGTTCAAGCGCCTCGCCATCCAGGTGTTCGATCGCGCCACCGGCCGCAAGATCGGCTACGGCGACCTGCCCTACACGATCAAGCCCTCCGAGGTGGAGACCGAGCCGGCGTTCAATGCCACCACCCTATTCCGTTCGGAGTTGATTTCCATGAAGCCGGTGCGAAACCTTTCGATCAACGGTTTGGCGGACCTCGAAGGCCCCTACGTCCGGTGGGACCTGCCGCTGTTCCGCTGGGCCAGGCAGCCCACGGTGCGGATCGAAATTCCCGCCAATCCCCGCCTCCGGCGCCTCCGGCTCACCTTTGACGCGCGCCTGCAGGTGCGCGACGAAGGCCGTCTCAGCGTGCTCCACAACGGGCGGCTGGTGCAGGATTTCCTCCTCCGCGGTCGCACCGAATGGCAGCACGCCGTGCTCGAGTTTGCGGCGGACGCCGGCGAAAATGTCATCGAACTCCGCGACGCGCCGGACAACGAGACGCCCGACTGGCTCGGCTATCTCGAACAAAACCCCGACGTCAAGGACGCTGTGGTCGCCAGCGGCCAGCCGCTGGAGGCGGGTGCGCGCGAGCACTACGAAAAACACGGCGCGGCCGAACACCGCCGCCTGCCGATGAAATCCAATCCCCGCGAGGTTCCCGACTGGCTCGGCTATCTCGAGCAAAATCCCGACGTCAAAGCGTTCGTCGTGGGGCGAGGCCAGCCCCTGGAGGAAGGCGCGCGCGCGCACTATGAAGCCTACGGCCGGAACGAACACCGGACGCTGCCCCGCAAACCGGCGCCCGCCGCGATCACTCCGCCCGAGTCCGAGTATTTTGTTTACCGCCACCTGCAGGTGGAGGGACTAAGCAACCAATGAATCCCGCCGCCCATCCCGCCGCCGCCGCTGCGCCCCGCGCACGCAACGCCTACCTCGACACCCTTCGGGGGGCCGCGATCTTCGGGGTCGTGTGCATTCATTTTGGCGGCAGTTTCGTCACCGTGGAGAACGCTTGGACGCCTTCCTTCTACCTCGGGCTGGTGGTCGGACAGTTGTTCAACTTCGCGGTGCCGGTGTTCATTTTTATCTCGGGCGTGCTGGCGGGCTTCAGTTCGGCGCGACCCTCGGTGGGAGCCTACTACCGCAGCCGCCTGGTCCGCATCGGGCTGCCCTACCTCGCCGCCAGCGTCGCCTCGTTTTTCCTGCTCAACCACTATGTAACCTGGCAGGCCCTGCCCGGTTTCAACGCCAAGCTGGGTTGGCTGGCACAGCGGCTGTGCTATCTCGGCGTGGAACCCACCCTGTATTTCATCCCGCTGATCCTCCAGCTGTATCTCCTGCAACCGTTCCTGGCGGCACTGCCTCGCTGGATTGAGCGTGCGACCGGCGGGACCGTCAAACTGGAGCCGGCCATCCTGGGCCTGGCGCTGCTGTTCCTCGCGCTGCATGTCGTCCTCGGAGTGCTGTGCTATCGCGGCATCCTGAGCTATTATTATTGGTGCCGGCCCTGCGCGCTGTTCTGGCTGTGCTATTTCTTCAGCGGCCTGCACTTCAAGGCGCTCATCTCCTTTTTCTCGCGCCGGACCCTCCTGGTCCTGGCCGGCGCCGCCACGCTGGTGGCGCTCGGCGCGCTGGTCGCGGATTTCCGTTACCTGACCGATCGCAGCGCGGTGGGCGCCCACTTCGAATTGAACAACATGGACTGGGCCTACGCGCGCCCCCCGCTCCTGGTCTACGACCTCGCGATGGTGGCCATGCTGTCGGTGGGCATCGCGCTCGGCTGGAGCTGCCGCGCCAGCATCGTTTCGTTCCTCGGGCCCTACACCCTCGAGATTTATCTCTGGCATATTCTGTTGCTCTACGAAGGCGCGTGGCGGCACGCTGAGGCCCTCGAATCTTGCCGCCAGATGCCCGAAGTCATCCTGCTCATCGCCGCCTTCGCCTGCCTGCTGCTCGCCGGCGCCAAATACGGATGGACCGCCGGGGTGGCCCTCGTCCGGCAATATCGCCTCGTCTTGGTCCGCAACCCGTGGTGAAAACCCGTCCCCCCACCGCTGTCATGGAAATCGCGATCATCCTCCCCGCCTACAATGAGGCCAAAACCATCGGCTCGACGCTGCGCGATTTCCACCGCGCCCTGCCGGCGGCGCTGCTGTGTGTCGTGGACAACAATTCCACCGACGGCACGGCCGAGGCGGCGCGGGCGACGGCCGCCGCCCTGCCGTCCTGCCGGTTCCTCCTGCTCGCGGAAAAACGCCAGGGCAAGGCCTTCGCCATGCGCCGCGCCTTCACCCTCATCGAGGCCGACGCGTATGTGATGAGCGACGCCGACTCGACCTACAGCGCCAGCGACCTCGCCCCGCTTCTCGCGCCGGTGCTGGCCGACGAAGCCGACATGGTCGTGGGCGACCGCCACGCCCAGGGCCATTATCGCCGCGAGAACAAGCGCCCCCTGCATAACTTCGGCAACAGCCTGGTGAAGGCGCTCATCAACCGGCTGTTTGGCGTGACGCTTCACGACATCCTTTCCGGCTACCGCGTGTTTTCCCGGACGTTTGTGAAGTCCTTCCCCGTCCTCACCGCCGGCTTCGAGCTGGAAACGGAGATCACGCTGCACGCCGTCGACAAACGCTTCCGCATCGTCGAGCTGCCGATTTCCTACCAGGACCGGCCGGCCGGGAATTTTTCCAAGCTCTCCACGTTCCGCGACGGACGGAAGGTGCTCACCGCGCTCTTTTCCATCCTGCGCTACAACCGCCCGCTCCTCTTCTTCGGCGGCATCGCGGGCGTCTTCGCCGCCTTCGGCCTCGCGATCGGCTCGCTGCCGGTGGTGGAGTATTACCACACCGGTTTGATCCTGCACATTCCCTCCGCCATCCTCGCCTCCGGCCTGATGGTCTGCGCGGTCACCACCTCGGCCATCGCCCTCATCCTCGACAGCGTCGCGCACATGCAGCGGCACGATTCCGAGCTCCGCCTTATCGAGTTGGAAGCGGCGCGGCGCCGCCGGCCCTGAACGCACCATGCTGGAGCAGCTCAAGCCGACCCCAGCGGAAATCGAGGCGCTGGCGCTGGCCGAAACGGACCCGCACCGGCAGTCCCGCTTCGCCCCCGTGCGGCGGGGATTCCTCGGCAACCTGCTCCTCATCGCCTTCGCCGCCGGCGCGGGCTTCGTCCACGCCCTGTTCGCCACGCTTTGGCGGCAAACCTTCCGTTCGTCCCCCGATGACGCCCGATGATGTGTTGCTTGTCGGCTCCGGGCCGGCCGGGGCGATGGCTGCGGCCGAACTCGTGGCGCGGGGCGTGCGCGTCACGCTCGTGGACTATGGCGACGACGATCCCGCGATGCGCGCCCGCGTGCCCGACGCACCGTTCAGCCAGCTTCACGCCGGGGATCCGGCGCAGCGCGGTTACCTGCTCGGGGACAACCTCGAGGGCGTGCCGCGCACCGGTGTCCGCGTCGGCGCGCAGCTGACCCCGCCGCGCCAGTTCGCCAGCCGCGCCGCCGAAAGCCTGCTGCCTGTGCACAGCCCGGATTTTCATCCCATGCAATCGCTCGCGCTCGGTGGCCTCGGCGCAGCGTGGGGCACCGCGTGCTTCACCTATACCGCCGCGGAGTGCGCGCGCATCGGCCTCGATCCCGCCGCGCTTGCAACCCAGTATGCCCGCGTCGTCGCCGAGGCGGGCATCAGCGGACCGCCGCGCGCCGACTGGTGGGAGGAGGTGTCCGGCCACCAGCCGCCGCTCGAACTCGACACCAACGGCGCCAGCATCCTCGCCGGCTACGAACGCCATGCCGCAGACTGGCAACGCAGGGGCTTCGTGCTGGGCCGCGTGCCGCTGGCGATCAATTCCCGGCCGCACGGCGACCGCGGCGCCAATCCCTATTTCGATACGGACTTCTACGGCGACGTGCGGCGCTCCGCCTACCGGCCGCGCTACACGGTCGAACGGCTGCAACGGGAGCCGAATTTCCGCTACGAACGGGGATGCCTCGCGCTCAGTTTCCAGGAGGACGCCGACGGCGTCGCGCTCACTTGCGCGCGCGACGGCGGACGCGTGACCTTCCGCGGGCGGCGGTTGTTGCTCTGTGCGGGGGCGATCAACTCGGCGCGACTCGCCCTCGCATCGCTGCCGCTGGAGGCGCGCGTCACCACCATCCTGTCCAGCGCCTATGTCTACTACCCGACCCTGAACCTGCGCATGCTGGGCCGCGCAGCCGCCGACCGCCGCCACAGCATGGCGCAGCTCACGGCGCTCTTCGGCGACCTCGCGCAGCCGGAGCGCACCTGCAGCCTGCAGATGTATTCCTATCGCTCCCTGCTGCTCTTCAAGCTGGTCAAGGAAATCCCCCTTGCCCCGTGGGCCGGGCTGCTCGTGTCGCGCGCCATCGTGGACGCGCTTGCGGTCTTCGGAGTCTTTTTTCCCGACGACGCCGGCCCGGCCAAAACCATGCGGCTCGGCGCCAGCACCACCTCGGCCGCCCCCGATCTCCACATCGCCTATGCGCGTCCCGCCGCGCAACAGGCGCTCCAGGCCGGCCTCGAGGCCCGGCTGCGGCGTTGCTTCTGGCGGCTGGGTTGCGTGCCGCTCACGCGGGTGGATCCCGGCCAGGCCGCGAGCATCCACTATGCCGGCACCATCCCGCAGCGGAATCCGGTCAACCCGCGCTTCCATTCGCAGCCTGACGGCCGGCTCGGCGACAGCCGGCGCGTGTTTGTGGGCGATAGCTCCACTTGGAACTGGCTGCCCTGCAAAGGGCCGACCTTCACCGCCATGGCTGGCGCGCGGGTGGTCGCCGGCCACGTGGTGGCCAGCCTGGGGGCGGGCAAGTGAAACTGCGTGTCGCCATCACCGGAGCCAACGGGATGCTCGGCGCCGCCCTCGCCCGCCGCCTGCTCGCCGCAGGCGCGGGTGTGCAGGCGCTCGCCCGCCGCGCGCCGAACCTGGCGGGGGCGGAATGGAAGACCTACGACCTGGCCGGACCCGGGACCGCCAACTTGGAAAATATCGACGTCGTGGTGCACGCCGCCTTCGCCCAGGGCGCGGCCGGGCCGGCGCTCCAGGAACTGAATCGCTCCGCCGCGCAGCGGCTGCTCGCCGCCGCCCGGAAGCAGGGTGCGCATTTTATTTTCATTTCCTCCATGTCGGCGCACGCCGACGCCGCCTCCTCCTATGGCCGCGCCAAGTGGGCGATCGAACAAATGCTCGACCCGGCCGGGGACACGATCGTGCGGCCCGGCTTGATCGTCGGTCCCGGCGGCACCTACGCGCGGATGCTCGCCGCGCTGCGACGCGCGCCGGTCGTGCCGGTGTTCTACGGCGGCACGCAGCCCGTGCAACCCGCCGGCCTGGATGACGTGGTCCGGGGACTCGAGCGCCTCGCGACCGGACGCCTCGCCGGCGTTTTCAATCTCGGCGCGCCCGAGCCCATCACGGTCCGCGAACTCTATGCGCGGATGCTGGCCGCCACCGGCTTGCGCCGGGCCATTGTGCCGCTCCCGGGCGATTTCACCGTGGCGCTGCTGCGCGTGGGCGAACGCCTGGGCCTGCATCTGCCCGTGACGGTCGAGAATCTCCTTGGCCAGAAATGCCTGCGCGCCTTCGATACGTCCGCCTCGTTCATCCGGCTCGGCCTGACGCCCGCGCCGCTGGATGACCTGAACTGGAGCATCCCCTCGCCGCCTCCATGAGTTTTCTCCACGAACCACGCCTTGACGGCATCGCCGTCGGATCCCCGGAGTTTTTCCAGATCCAAAACGAGCTGATCGCGACCCGGCCCGCGCTCCGGCATTGTTATGACGTGTGGTATCGCACCCTGCTGGATGATCCCGCGGTGCGGGATGCGCCGCCGGACGCCCGGTTCCTGGAACTCGGCAGCGGCGGCAGCCGGCTCAAGGAGTTCGATCCGCGCATCATCACTTCCGATGTGTCCCCCGGCATAGCGGAAATGGTGGTGGATGCGCGCGAACTCCCGTTTCCCGACGCCAGCCTGCACGCGATCTTCCTGACGCACGTGTTCCACCACATCCCCGACGTCAGCCGGTTCCTGCGCGAGGCCCAGCGCGTGCTCGTGCCCGGCGGGGTGATCGGCATGATCGAGGTCGCGGCGACGCCGTTCGCGCGGTTTTTCTTCAACCACTTTCACCCCGAGCCGTTTTCCCCGGAACTCGACTGGAACTTCGCCCAGAGCCACTCGATGATGGATTCAAACCAGGCGCTGAGCTGGATCGTCTTCGAGCGCGACCATGCTCGCTTCCAACGCGAGCATTCCGGCCTGATGCTCGAGGAAAAGCGCTGGCTCCCATGGCTGCCCTATCTCCTGAGCGGCGGTGTCACGCGCCGTGACGTGCTGCCCCGGGCCATCGTACCCGCCATCATAAGCACCGATCGGATCCTGCGCGGCCTCTATCCACTCTTTGCCCTGCATTGGTTTATTCGGTTGCGCAAAGCCGCCAGTCACTAGGAATGGCTGGTCCTGAGCGCATCCGGTTGGATTCATGGACCTCTTTCTCCTCCATTCTCTCATCCTGATCTGGACATCGATCGGGGCTGCGCGGTGTCTGACTCCGCGCGTGCCGGAACAACTCTTGGCGGCCGCTCTGCTGGCTTGGGGCAACATTGTCGCCACCAGCCTGTTTCTCTCCATGCTTCACTGGTTGGGCGAGCCTGTATGGTTTTTCAGCACCTCGTCACTTCTCGCCGTGGTGACCTGTCTGGTGTCGATGTTGCTCGCGCCGGAGGGCCAAGCCGATTTCTCTTCGCCAGAAACCAGACCCCATCGCTGGCTGCTTGGCGCCTTCATCCTGACAACCGGACCGCTGGCTTTCGCCAGTCTGGCGGTGGCTTACACTTATGAGCCCAACAATTCCGACTCCCTCATCTATCATCTGCCCCGGGCCATGTATTATCTCGGCCAGGGCAATCTGGCCCATTTTACCGCGGCTGATCCCCGGCAAATCTATCTGCCTTTCAACTACAATCTGCTCCAGCTCTTCGGGTTGATTTACGGCGCCCCGCTGCAGTGCCTCAACTTTTTCAATATCGCCGCATGGGTTGTCAGTGGCATCGCCGCTTACCGCCTCTGCCGCCTGGGAACCTTCGGAGCCGACGCTTCCTTGATTGCCTGCTGGCTGGTGCTCACAGCCACCCCGGTGCTTGCCCAGGCCGCCACCACCACGCCCGACCTGCCGGTCGGCGCCGCCATGCTTTGCGCCCTCGTCTTTGCCTTGCGCTGGAAGCAAACCAGGCAAATGCGCTATGCCACCCTGACGGGCCTTGCGGTAGGCTTGTCAGCGGGCAGCGACCTGGGTGCCCTGCTTTTTTTGCTCACCGCCGGACTGCTTCTGTCGGCTTGGCTATATTGGCGCTGGCGGACCAACGAGGGCGACGGTCTCCGGGCTTGGATCATTCCGGCCTCGCTGGCTTGCGCCTTTACCCTTCCTTTCGTTCTCATCAATCTGGTCGAGAAAGGTGACGCGGTAAGGCAGATTCTTGATTATGCGTTTCCCGGGCAAAAAGCGGAGTCGGCCCCCGGCAATTCGCTCGGATTCATGCAGTTCCTGCGCCCCCACCCACCCCTCCTCGTTCTGAACGAAGACAGTGTGGGATTCGGCCTTGCTGGCCTGCTGTTTCTCCTTGGTGCGGCCTTCTGCCTGATAACTTACCGGAAACTCAGCGCGGGCGCCACATGGTCAGTATGCTTGGGCCTCGGCTGGATCGCCGCCAGCCTTCTCCTGCCGACAGGGTTTTCTTCCGATCCGCGGAATTTCGTGCCCGCCCTGGCGCTGCTGAGTCCGGGGGTTGCCGGGGTCATTGACGCCGGCCGCGAGCGGCGGACCGTCGCACGGTATGCCTGTTATTTGGCACTGCTTCTGGTTGCGCTCGTGGCGGGCTGGTCCGGCGGGATTTATCTACTCAGGAACACCAGCCGGCCGCTTGACCCATTGCTGCATGCCGCCTTCGTGCCGCCCGGTTTGCCCAGTCTGCCCTTGCTACTGGAATACCACTTGTCCCGCCAAACCCGGATCAACATCGACACGGATGGCGCCAACGAGCGCATCTTCCCGCTCATGACCCTGAGGCGGGACCAGCGGTTTACCTCCCGAAGCGAAGGCGATCCCGACGCCTACCGTATTCTGTCCCGCTCGTCCCAATCGCGCAACTCGGACTACCAAAATCTCTCGCGGCTTTCCATCTACACCTTGGTGCCCATTCCGACCAAGCGAACGGCCGGGGTGGAATTTCTCGCGACCATCGGAAGAGACGCGTCGACCCGTGATTATTTCGGCATCGAGCCCCATGCCGGCCGCACCGCCCCGGTCGACAGCAATCGGTTTCTGTTGATCACGCTCTCGGCCGCGCCCCGGCAACCGGAAGACCCGGCGCAAACGCATATCATGCTGGAGGGGCTGAATCCCGAGGATCAGGCGCGCCTTGTGGTCGTCCAAGAAAACGATGACGGCACCACCGTTCCCCTGGCTGCTTTCACCGCCGATGACGAAACCACCATTGCGACCACCCGGCCATTTCATCGCCTGGTATTTAGAGCACTGGATGAGAAATCAGGAGCGGAAATCGGCGTCGGCGCCATCCCCTACCTGCCGCAAATGTCCGCGGCCTACAAACCGATTGACTTCAGCCGGCCTTCCAACGGCCGCTCGATTTTTGTGACTGAAATGGTGCTGTCCCGGGATACAAAGGTGATCGCGGGGGAGGGGCTGCTGCCCACCGAAGGGCCCTTCCCCCAATGGGACCTTCCCTATATCCGCTGGGCGAGACGGCCCTCCATTTCGCTTACCATCCCCCCCACACCCGAATTGGCCGTCTTGCAGTTGTCATTCAGCCTCCGCCTGCATGTGCGGGCCAAAGCCGCCGTGGAAGTGCTTTTCAATGGCGAACCCGTGCAACACTACCGGATCGAGGACCGGACCACCTGGCTGGACCAGACTTTGAAACTGATTCCGCGCAAGGGGGAAAATATCGTGGAGTTCAGGGATGTATCTCTCAAGAATGAACCGGACTGGCTGGACTATCTCAAACGCTACCCGGATGTGATGAAACACCTCGTCACCCATAACATCCCGCTGGAACAAGGCGCCCGGGAGCACTATGAAATGCACGGCCGGGCCGAGGGACGGACATTGCAAACGATGGAAATGCCCGCGCTGGCCCCCGACTCCTACTATTTCGTGTTTCGCAATATCCGACTGGAGGGATTCAGGTCCCCATGAACCGATCGTCACGCGACCCGACCGAGGACAACTTTGCGGCGGAAGCAGGTTCCGGCCGCCATCAGGATTTATCCTCTCCGACCGGGCCGGGCAGGTCGTTCCGCGTTTCCCAATTTAACCTGCACCGTCTGATTGTTGTTTCACTGGCTCTGGTCTCCCTGATTCTCGCCGGGGTTTGGATGACCGTTATTTCCCGGACTGATCCGTGGTATCGCAACACGGATATGAACGCCCACAACATGGTCGACGCCCTGTCGATCAATTCGAATGTGTCGCCCCATGGCATCGACCAGCCCGGCCTGCCGTTGAAATACCTCCTGGCCCTCGACTACCGCGTCAGGCATTATGCCGGGCTGCTGCCGGTATGGAATCTCAAGAAGTTTGGCGCGAGCGAGGATCCCTTGCAGGAGATACCAGCCTTGATCCGCGTTGGCCGGGTCCACAGCCGCGTGCTGGTTTTCCTCGTCATCCTTTCCGCCGCGTGGCTGACCGGCTCGGTTGCCCGCAATCTCGAATCCCCCTGTCTGACCGTGATTTTATTGTGCGGGAGCGCCGGGCTGCTTTTCCACGGTCTGCTCACGCGGCCCGAACTTCTCTGTGTGGGATTTGGCAATGTGCTCGCGCTGGCCTGCGTGTGGCGGGCCACCGCCACACCCCATCAAACCAGGAAGTATTTCTGGCTTTTTCTGTCTGGATTGTTTGTTGGACTGGCCG
This sequence comes from Opitutus sp. GAS368, assembly GCF_900104925.1. Classification (NCBI taxonomy): domain Bacteria; kingdom Pseudomonadati; phylum Verrucomicrobiota; class Opitutia; order Opitutales; family Opitutaceae; genus Opitutus; species Opitutus sp. GAS368. The sequence goes on along the minus strand of NZ_LT629735.1, from coordinate 2,719,506 downwards.
CCCTGACCAAATTGCCCGGCATGTGCTACCTCGCTGTCTGTTACGGATGGTGCTGGCTGGCTGCCCTGACTCCCGGCACTGGTGTGCCGCCATCCGTTCCGCGCTCCGGCCAAACGGATTTTTGGTGGGGTCTGTTGCCCGCCGCCAGCGGAGCGTCCGTCCTCTTGCTGCTGCTCCAGGTTGCGAAATACCATGCGGAACTCGACCCGGTTGTGATTCTCCGGCTGCGAATCGCGGCCGTCCTTGTAGCTGTCCTGCCCTCGCTGACGCTTTGGACCCGTCGCCATCGTCTCTGGTCGTTTCTCCTCGAGCGAAGTCGCGAACTGGCCTTGCTGGGAGCCGGCGCGCTGGTGGCGCTTTCCATCAGCTATTTGTCGCTGCGGACGGTAATGACGGAATCGAGTGCCGCGGATTACCTCGCGGGCGTCCTGCACGTCCTGGTCAATCCCCGCCCTCTTATGCACGATTTACTGGCCAGCAAGCCGGACGTGTCCCGGGAATTCCTGCAGTTTTTCAAGGAAACTCCCGCCCTTTTCATCAGTGCCACGGTGGCGGCCCTCGCAGTATGTTCGTTGCGCTCGGTTCCACTGCGAATCAAGGCGTTCATTTTGCTCCTGCTGGCCACCGGACTGGGCATGACCTTGCTGATGAGTGAGCGGTATTTCACCGCCCAATATAGCATCTTTCCCCAAGTGCCGTTGTTATTGGTGTGGTCGCTCAGCCTTTCCGCGTTTTTTGCCGCATGGCGGCGGGAACCGCTCCGGTCGGAAGACACCCATTGGGCGCTCCCGGTTTCTTTCACCGCAATCTTTGTCCTGATGCTGACCGGTTATTTCCGCCTGCAACCCAAATACACCATGTATCAGAGTGATGCCGGCCTACCGGTGAACGGGCTCACGTTGACTTTCCTTTTTGATCATGATGTCCACACCGAGGCGTATTTAAAAATAATGAAGGACCATTACCGCGACCGGGAAAACTTCGCCAAGGTGCTTGACCAATACCTCGCCGACCCGGCCAACCGTTACTGATTTCCCGTTGGCGACAGTCCGGCCAACCCACGTCTCTCCCAACGACATGACACTCCAGCCTAAAACAATAGATGCACGCCTGGCTCTCACACTGGCGTGTATGGTGGTCATTGCGACCTATGTAATGATGATCGATTTGAAAGGCATCAGCACGGATGAGGGAATCCGCCTGGCCATCATCAACGGCGGACGGCCGTTCACTCTGGACACTCCGGCGACTCCTCCCACCTGGGCGATGGTGCTCGATACCGGCAACCCCTATGCCTACCAGCCGCTCTACTATCTGATGCAGAACACCCTCATGCGGGTGGCCCAAACGCATGATGTGCTCTTTTTCCGGCTGGTTAACATCTTCTTTCTTTGGGTTTCGCTGCAAGGGCTGATCGCGCTTTCGCAGGGCTGGCGGCTGGTTTCCCGGCTATTCTTGATCGGCATTTTTTCGTTCAACGCCTACTTGTTCATGCATGTCCTGCAAATCCGGGAATACATCGTCGGTGTGGCCTTCTATGTCTGGTCGACCTGGCTGGTGCTGCGCCTGGACACAAGGTCTCTCGGGCGCGCCTGGGCGGATGTGGCTTGGTTCGCCGCGTATGGTGTGCTGTTGAGCGCCGGGTTTTATCTGCAAAGCTGGGTTGTATTTCCGGCCATCGGGCAGTTTTTGTTCCTGACCTTCCGGCGCAGGGCTGCCCCGCTTCGCTATCTTTCTCACTTGGCACTCAGTTATATTATCGTGCTGATCGCCACTTGGCCCTATCTGGAGTCGCACCGGCAGCGAGCCGATGTCGGTCGCTGGGGACAGGAAGGGACCCGACTGTGGCCCCAGCTCTCCGATGGTTTTCACCTTGTGTTGTCAGGGCACATGACGGGCCGGGACGGCTTCACTGAGTTTCTCTTCTGGTTCTGGCCGGCAGTCATCGCAGGTGCGACCGCGCTGCTTTTCAGCAGAAAATTCGACCTCGTCGCAACCGTGGTGCCCGAGGAGTTCAAACGTCGGGGGCTCCTGATGGCCCTGTGCATCGGGATTTCGCTGGCATTTCAGGTCGGATATTTCTTCAAAGTGGAAAATCTCTCCGTCTGGCCCCGCTACTTCGTCATCCATTATTTCTTTGTCACCTTTCTGACCGCCCTGGGGTTCAAGTATCTGGACGATCTCCGCTGCGCCGGGACCGGGTCAAACTGGACTCGCAGGGGGCTGACGACCGCCGTTGGCACGATTGCCGTGGTGGCGGTGGCCTCGGCGATTTTTCAGACCCACAGCTACCACCAGGACCCCACGTTCGATACCGGATTCTCGCGTTCCTCGAACTGGCGCACACTGTGCGCCGAGCTGTCGAGTGTGATCAAACCGGGCGATATGGTGATCGCCCACGATTTCGTCATCCGCTCGACACTTAGCTTCACCCGGCCGATCCCAAACCCGTTCATCGTGCTGCCCGAACTGGAAACCACGGCCACCACGGCCGTCAACCGCCTGGTGTATCTGGAGTCGGTTTCAGTCATGGCGCAACGGCCCGACCTCGCCGCCCGCATGAGTTCCCTCGGTTTCACACACATGGAGGAGATCAGGATTCCGGCCAGCGACGGAAAGAACGTCCTGCCCGACTGGCGGGTCTTGGCTTTCAGCCACTGATAGCAAGTCGGGCAGCCTGCCGCGTTCGTCTCCCTTCACTGCGCCGGGAGGCAAATTCTACTCGACGCAAAAGGCAAAAAGCGGCTGCCTTCAGTCTCGTTTTTCATTTGCCAAATCCGTCCGACCACCGATGCCCTCTCCAGAAACCGTAAGTTCCGAAAGGGCATGCCGCCGCCGGGACGCCTGGCTGGTCGAACCGTTCCTGCCATGAAAGTCATTGGCGCACTCCCACTCGCACAGCACAACACGGAAATTCAGCGCAATCAAAAGGCTTGGGCGCGCAAACCCATGCTCCGGAAGGTTTATCATGATTTCTACGGACGGATCGCCAGCCGGATAGATCCCACGATCCCCGGTCCCGTGGTTGAACTCGGCTCCGGCATGGGGCGCATCAAGGATGTCATCCCGCAGTGCATGACTACCGACCTCTTCCCCAATCCGTGGCTGGATCGACAGGAAAACTGCTACCAATTGAGCTTTGCCGACGGCTCAGTTTCTCACCTCATCCTATTCGATGTGTGGCATCACCTGCGCTACCCCGGCACCGCCCTGCGGGAATTCCGGCGCGCGCTGGCGCCCGGCGGCCGGCTCATCTTGTTTGAACCTGCGGCCAGCTGGGTCGGACGGTTTGTCTATCACTTCTTCCATCATGAACCGGTCGCAGTGCGCGACCCGATCACATGGGAGGCTCCCGAGGGCTTCTCGGCCGCCGACGCGGACTACTATGCCGCCCAAGGCTCCGCCACCCGCCTGTTCTGGTGGGGAGAGGGTCGCGCCCGCCTTAACGGCTGGCACCTGCGCGAGGTGCGCCCGCTCGCTTCGTTCGACTACTTTGCCTCCGGTGGGTTTTCCGGCCCGCAGCTCGGCGGCCGCTTCCTGCACGGGCTCGTGCGTTCCCTGGATTTTCTCACCGCGCCCTTCCCGCGCATTTTCGCCGCCCGGTTGCTCATTGTCCTCGAAAAGGAGAACCTCTGACATGCCCGCCTCCTCCGCCCTCACCCGGCAGCACCTGGAAAAGATCCGGGGCTTCTTCAACGCCGCGCCGCCCGCGGTCAGCGAGGACGGCCGTTACTACCGCATGTGGCTGGCGCATTACTACAATCTTCTCATCCCGGCCGGCGCCTCGGTGCTGGAAATCGGCTGCGGCTCAGGCGAACTGCTCCGGGGACTGCGCGCCGGCCGCAAAGTCGGCGTCGACCTTTCCACCACCCAGGTCGCCGCGGCCCGCGCGCGCGTGCCCGATGCGGAGTTCCATGTGTCGGCCGGCGAGGACCTGGCGCTCACGGAGAAATTCGACTGCATCATCATCTCCGACACGCTGAACCTCGCGGCGGACGTGCAGCTGCTGCTCGAGCAGCTGCACCGGGTCACGCACGCCGACACCCGGCTCATCATCAATTACTACTCGGCGCTCTGGCGCCCGCTGTTCGCGTTCGCATCGCTCACCGGCCTGCGGGCCCCGCAGCCGCAATACAGCTGGCTGAGCCCGGCGGACGCCCGCAACCTGCTCCAGCTCGCCGACTGGAGCCCGCTGACGATCCAGCCACGCCTGCTGATGCCGGTGCGTTGCCTCGGCCTGGAACATCCCGTCAACCGCTGGCTGGCGCCGGTCTTAAGCTGGTTCTGCCTCACGAATTTTTGCGTGGCCCGGCCCGCACGACCCCGCGCTGCGCCGCCGCGCACGGTCTCGGTCATCATCCCCGCCCGCAACGAGGCCGGCAACATCGAGGCCGCCGTCCGGCGCACGCCTGACATGGGCGCCGGCACCGAACTGATTTTTGTCGAGGGCCACTCCAAGGACGACACCTGGGCTGAGATCCAGCGCGTGCAGCACGAATTTCCACAGCGGAAAATCAAGATCATGCAGCAGACCGGCAAGGGCAAGGGCGACGCCGTGCGGATGGGCTTTGCCGCCGCGACCGGCGACATCCTCATGATCCTCGATGCCGACCTCACCATGCCGCCGGAGGAACTGCCGAAATTCTACGACGTGCTCGCGAGCGGCCGGGCCGAGTTCGCCAACGGCGTGCGGCTCGTCTACCCGATGGACGAGGAGGCCATGCAGTTCCTGAACCTCTGCGCGAACAAGGCCTTCGGGATCATCTTCACCTGGCTGCTCGGCCAGCCGGTGAAGGACACGCTCTGCGGCACCAAGGTGCTCAGCCGCGCCCACTACGAGCGGATTGCCGCCAACCGCGCCTACTTCGGGGACTTCGACCCCTTCGGGGACTTCGACCTGCTCTTCGGCGCCGCCAAGCTGAACCTCAAGATCGCCGATGTGCCCATCCGCTACAAGGAGCGCACCTACGGCACCACTAACATCCAGCGCTGGAGCCACGGCTGGCTGTTGCTGCGCATGGTGCTCTTCGCCGCCCGCAAGCTGAAGTTCGTCTGAGCGCCGCGGCCACTGTGTCTCTCCAGGCCTACATCGATCAGCCCGCCGACTGGGACCACCCGTCACGCTGCGTGATCATCCGCGGCTGGTGCTTTGCGGACGATGCGCGCGCGGTTACGGGCGTCCGTCTGCGCACCACCGACCGGACGCTGCATGGCGTCGTCGGGCTGCCGCGGCCCGACGTGAAAGCCGCCCTGCCGGCCGCGCCCGATGACCACACCGGCTTTGAGATCCGCGGCACCCTGCCCGCGGGCCGCCAAGAGCTGCGCATCGAGGTGCAGCTGGCAAACAACACTTGGATGCCGATCATGGAACGCACCGTGCACATCAAGCGCCAGCTGCTGCCGCTCTGGCTCGGCGGCGGGGAGTGGACGGAGCTGATGTTCTTCCAAATGCCGGCGCACATGGCCTACCCGCCCCGCGCGATCCGGCCCGAGACGTTTCCCGCTCCCGGCCCGGTTGCCGCTCGCCCCAGGTTCTCCCTCGTCACACCCTCCTACCAGCAGGCCCGCTACCTCGAGCAGACCATGCGCAGCGTCCTCGACGAGCAGCCGGGCGTGAGTTGCCAGTATGTCGTGCTGGACGGCGGATCGACCGACGGCAGCGCCGAACTCATCCGCCAACAGGCCCCGCGCCTCCACGCCTGGGCCAGCCAGCGCGACGCCGGCCAGGCCGACGCCATCGCCAAGGGTTTCGCCCGCACCAGCGGCGGGCCGGGCGACGTGATGGCGTGGATCAATTCCGACGACTATTACATGCCGGGCGCGCTGGCCTTCGTCGCCGACTATTTTGCCCGGCATCCCGAGGTGGACGTGCTCTATGGCCACCGCATCGTGGTCGACGAGGAGTCGCGGGAAATCGCCCGCTGGTTCCTGCCCGCCCACGACGACGAGGTGCTCCGGCTGAACGACTTTGTGCCGCAGGAAACCCTGTTCTGGCGGCGCCGGGTCTGGGACCGGGCCGGCGGGCTGGACACCTCCTTCCATTTCGCGATCGACTGGGACCTGCTGCTGCGCTTCTCGGCCGCCGGGGCGAAGATCGTGCGCGTGCCGTATTTCCTGGCCTGCTTCCGCTCCCATGTCGCGCAGAAGACCGCCGCCTTCATGCACAGCACCGGCCAGAGCGAGATCACCCGCCTGCGCGAGCGCACCCACGGCCGCCGCTTTCCCGCCAGCGAAATCGAGAACCATCCCCGCCTCATGCGCTACCTGCGCAAAAGCGCGTTCATCGAATTCGCGTGGAAACTCGGTTTCCGGCTGGATTGACCGGTGGTGTCCTAATTTGAATCCCCCTCTAAACCAATCCCGTTTGCCAGTTACCCCAGGTCGGGGAAGATAGGTTAATAAACTTCAAATAGCCAAGGTGCCGGGCAGACGGTCGGTCCCGGGGTGCTGACTGGCTGGCTGCCGGCTCAACCTGGTCTCCCTTCGAACTGCCTTCGTGCTGCCTTACTAGGTCCTTACTTCATCCTTGCGCTATCTTGGCGCTGTCCTTGTGCTGTCCTTTGGAGTTAGCGGTAAAGCTCATTCCTACTGGCGGCCGGAGCAAACCATCGCGCGCCAGCGCGGGGATTGTTTGGCGATCAGTCAATCCAAGCCTCGGCTTCGACTCGTCGCTTGCCACCCGGTTCCATCATTTTAGCAACACGCCTTAAGGAACTGGGCCGATTTTCCAGATTGGGGCATGACCGCCTGACCCCGGGGCGCACCAAGGGTTGATTTTATCGGCCCGCTCCGTGATGAATAGGGCCGATGCTGCTCTCGATCATCGTCCCCGTCTATAAGGAGGAGAAAAACATCCTGGAATTCCTGCGGCGCGTGCAGGCCATCCTCGCCCCGATCACCGGCGACTATGAGATCATTTTCTCGATGGACCCGTCCCCCGATCGCACCGAGGGGGTCATCCGGGAGCACCGGGCCGGCGACGAACGCATCAAGCTCCTGAAGTTTTCCCGCCGCGTGGGCCAGCCCATGGCCACGCTGGCCGGCCTCGAATACTCCCGCGGCGAGGCCGTCATTGTCATGGACGTCGACCTGCAGGATCCTCCTGAGCTGATCCAAGAGATGATGGCGCAGTGGCGCGCCGGCTTCGACATCGTGCTGCCGCAGCGCCGGCAGCGCACTGGCGAGCCCTGGATCAAGCAGCTTGTCTCCGCCGTCGGCTACAAGGTCATCAACAAGATCGCCGACGTGTCGATCCCGCCCAACACCGGCGATTTCCGCCTGATGTCGCGCCGCGTGGTCGGCGAGCTGGTCAAGCTCAAGGAGTCGCACGGCTTCCTGCGCGGCATGGTGGCGGTGGTCGGCTTCCGGCAGACCCTGCTCCCCTTCGACCGGCCGCCGCGACACGCCGGCGAGACCCACTACAATCGCTTCCTCGGTTCGCTGCGCATCGGCTTCAACGGCATCTTCTGTTTCTCCACCTACGCGCTGCAGCTCAGCACCATGCTGGGCTTCGCGATCGCCGGCTTCTCCTTCTTGTTGATGGGCATCTACCTTTTCTACAAATTAATGGGGTGGACGATCCTCTGGGGCAATCCGACCCTGGTCATCCTCATCTCCTTCCTCGGCGGTATCCAGCTTATCAGCGTGGGCATCCTCGGCGAATACATCGGGCGGATCTACGAGGAGGTGCGCGGGCGCCCCCGGTTCATCGTCGACCAGTCCGTCGGTTTCGAGCCGCGCCACTGACCCCCACCATGCCGACCGCCAAGTGGCCGAAAATCCTGCCGCCGCTCACGCCCGAGCAGCAGGCGCGCAACAACCAGTTCATGAAGCTCTGGCACGAGGAACTCGCGGGCCGCTCCCGCTACGGACTCGTCGAACGCTTCAACCACACCTGGCCCGTGCGGCATTCGCCCGCCGGCTTCCGCACCACGCTCGAGATCGGCGCCGGCCTCGGCGAGCACCTCGACTACGAAAAACTGACCCCGGAGCAGGAACGGGCTTACTACTGCAACGAATACCGCGAGAACATGGCCGCGGACATCCGCCGGCGCCACCCCGCCGTCCAGACCGTCGTCGGCGACTGCCAGCGGCGCATGGATTTCGCCGACGGCTTCTTCGACCGCATCCTCGCCATCCACGTGCTCGAACACCTGCCCGACCTGCCCGCCTGCCTGCACGAGCTGCACCGGCTCGTGAACAAGGAGACCGGCCGACTGCTTATCGTCATCCCCACCGAGGGCAGTCCGGCCTACGGCCTGGCGCGCCGCCTCTCCGCCCAGCGCGTCTGGTATCGACATTTCACCGCCCCTTACGTCGAGTTCTACGGCCGTGAACATATCAACCTCGTGCCCGAGATCCTGGCGGAACTGCACCCTTTCTTCACCATCGAGCGCCGCGCCCATTTTCCCCTGCCCTTCCTGCCCTTCGTCTTCTGCAATCTCGTTATCGGCTACGTCCTGAAGCCGCGCGCGCAACGCCTCCCCGGCTGATTCCCTCCATGCAACACGCTTTTGTCACCGGCGCCGCCGGCTTCATCGGCTCCTCCCTCGTCGACCGTCTCCTGGCGGACGGCGTCACGGTCACCGGCTGGGACAATTTCTCGACCGGCCAGGAACGCTTCCTGGCGGCTACGCGCCAGCACCCGCGCTTCCGGCTCGTGCGCGGCGACAACCTCGACCTGCCCGCGCTGACCGCCGCGATGGCGGGCGCCGACTTCGTCTTCCACCTCGCCGCCAACGCCGACATCAAGGACGGCTGGGCCCATCCCAAGAAGGATCTCGAGCAGAACACCGTCGCCACCTTCAACGTCCTCGAGGCCCTGCGCGCCCATGGCGTCCGCCGCATCGCGTTCTCCTCGACCGGCTCCACCTACGGCGAAGCCACGCTGATCCCGACGCCCGAGGATGCGCCGTTCCCGGTGCAGACCTCCCTCTACGCCGCCAGCAAGGTCGCCGGCGAGACCCTCCTCTCCGCCTACGCCGAGGGCGGCCAGCTGGACGAGGCCTATATCTTCCGCTTCGTCTCCATCCTCGGCGAACGCTACACCCACGGCCACGTCTTTGATTTCTACCGGCAGCTGGTCGAACATCCCGACCGGCTCCGCATCCTCGGCGACGGGCAGCAGCGCAAGAGCTATCTCTACGTGCAGGACTGCATCGATGCCCTGCTCCATGTGACCCGCGCCCGCACCGCGCGCGACGCGAAGCACCGCACGCAGGTCTACAACCTCGGCACGGCGGAATACGTGCGCGTCAACGACAGCGTGGGCCACATCTGCGCCGCACTCGGCCTGAAGCCGAAGCTCGAATACACCGGCGGCGACCGCGGCTGGATCGGCGACAGTCCGTTCATCTTTCTCGACACGAAGAAAATCCTGGCGACCGGCTGGAAGCCCAGGCTCACGATCGAGCAGGGCATCGTGCGGACCTTGCGCTGGCTCGAGGCCAACCGCTGGGTCTACACCGCCCGCCCCTGATGATGACCGCCCCGCGCAACACCCTCCCGATCCGGATGTGGCTGCTCGCCGGCGTGCTGATGCTGGCCGAGTTTCTGCTGTTCGACCGCATGGCCTCCCGGGATCACGCGTCGCTCTACCCGCGCTGGAACGACCAGATCCAGTATCTCACCGAATCCTACTACGCCTATGATCACATGCAGGCCCACGGCTTGGCCGCCGGCCTGAAGTTTGCCTGGGACACGCCCGCCGTGCAGGGCAAGCTGCACAATACCTGCGCCGTGCTGATCTTCTGGGTCGCGGGTTCCGCTTCCCGGAGCGCCGCGCTCAGCCTGAACCTGCTCGTCTTCCTCGCCTGGCAGGCCGCGCTGCTGTTCACCATTCCGCGGGTGACGGGCTCACGGGTTCTTGCGTGGATGGGCTTCGGCCTGGTGTTGTGCGCGGCGCGGTCCTGGTCCGGGGAGGCCGGCTCGGCGGTCGATTTCCGGCTCGACCATGGGGCGATGTGCCTGTTCGGCGTGACCTCTTGCGTCGCCCTGCTGACCGACGGCTTTCGTTCGAAAGGCTGGTCGCTCGCCCTGGGGGTGGCCGTGGGCGCGACCCTGTTGGAGCGATTCCTTGCCGGTGCCTATTTCGCCCCGATTTTCGTTCTCCTCGTCATCTGGCTGCTTTGCACCAAGGACCGCTGGCCCCGTCTGCTCAATTTGTTGCTGGCGGGCGGAGTGGCCGCCGCGCTGGCGCTCCCCGTCTTCTGGGTCAACCGGGAGGGCATCCTGGGCTATTATTGGGTTGGTCATGTGACCGGCGCCGAGAGTGCCGCCCGGTTGCTGGGTTTCGATCTGGGGCAGTCGGCGAAATTTGTCATCGGGCACCTGGGTGACCTGTATCTCGGCGCTTGGTTTGGCTGGACGGTGGCGGGCCTCACCGGCCTGCTGCTATTGCTCCTCGCGTGCCACCCGCGGAAACCGGCCGCCGGTTTCGCCCCCGGCATCTTTTTTTTCGGTCTGGTCTTCCTGCTCGTGCCCGCGGTGATCCTCACCCTTCACCAGCAAAAATCGGAGGCGGTCCTCGGGGTCCTCGTGCCGGGCGTGGTGCTGCTGGTTCTGTGGCTCTGGCAGGTCTTGTGGAGCCGGATTGAGTTTTGCCCCGACCCGGCCTGGCGCCGCTGGTTGCCGGCCTTGCCCGCTCTCGCCGCCCTTTCGGCCGGCGGCAGCTACTTCGTCCTCCACGAGCTCCAGCCGTCCTACTCCCCGGAATTCCGGCAGAGCGCCGTCCGCGTCAGCCAGATATCCGATTATATTTATGCCAGGGTCCGCGCGGGGAACCTCGCCGCGCCGAGTGTCGGCGTGGATCAGATCGTCGACTTCATTGACGGGCGGATCCTCCGGCTGGTCTGCTACGAACGGCACAAAGTCTGGATTCCTTTCGGCGTTCACCTGCCCGACAGCATCCTCGCCGGGCCGGACGAAGCGGTGTTCTTCAAACTGCAGGCGACCGACTTCATGATCCTCACCGACCAGATGCCCGGCCACGGTCACTGGCCCTACGATCAGCAGATGTGGCGCCTCTATCCGCAGCTCAAGGCTTGGTGCGACGGGCACCTGCGGCTGGTTGAAACCTTCTCGGTATTCGGACGTGATATGTCGCTTTACCAGCGAAAGGATCTTCCTTGAGACTGGCGCCCGCGCATTCATGAAACTCACTGTCCTCGGCCTCTGGCACCTCGGCTCGGTCACGGCCGCCTGCGTGGCGCGGCATCGCCGTGTGACCGGCCTCGACTTCGACGAGGCCGTCGTGGCCGGACTGCGCGCCGGCCGCGCGCCGCTGCACGAGCCGGGACTGGAAGCGCTGCTCGCTGCCGGGCTGGCTGGCGGCAATCTCGCGTTTTCCACCGATGCCGGCTCCGCCGCCTCCGCCGACGTGCTCTGGGTTTGCTACGATACGCCGGTTGACGCCGATGATCGCTCCGACCTCGATTGGGTGCACACCCGCCTCGCCCGTGTGCTGCCGGGATTGCGGCCTGGCACCGTCGTGCTCATCTCCTCCCAACTACCCGTCGGCACCTGCGCGCAGCTGGCGAAAAAATACCCGGCGCTGCATTTCGCCTGCTCGCCGGAGAATCTGCGGCTCGGCAAGGCCATCGAGGCCTTCGAGAAACCCGCGCGCATCATCGTCGGCGCCTCCGCGCCGGCCCGGCCGGTGCTGGAGCAGCTGCTCGCCCCGCTCGGCGCCCCGCTGGTGTGGATGCGCCCCGAGTCGGCCGAGATGGTGAAGCATGCGCTCAATTCCTTCCTCGCCCTCTCCGTCGCCTACATCAACGAGATCGCCGCCTTGTCCGAGAACGTCGGCGCCGACGCCCAGGAGGTCGCCGCCGGCCTGAAGAGCGAACCGCGCATCGGCCCGCGCGCCTACCTCAGCCCCGGCGGCCCGTTCGCCGGCGGTACCCTCGCCCGGGATGTCGTGACACTGACCAGACTCGGCGAGGCAAAGCACCTCCCGCTTGCACTCATCCCCGCCATCAAGGAGAGCAACGATCGGCACCGCGACTGGGCCTTCCGCAAGCTCCAACCCGTCCTCGCCGGCGTGAAGCTGCCCGTCGTCGCCGTGCTCGGCCTGGCCTACACGCCCAACACCAGCACGCTCCGCCGCAGCTCGGCCGTTGAGCTCTGCCGCCAGCTGCTCGCTGCGGGCGTCACGGTCCGGGCCTTTGACCCGCTCATCCGCACGACCGACGCGGACCACCGCGACTTGCCGCTGGCTGCCTCGGCGGCCGACGCCCTGCGCGGCGCGCACGCCGCTGTCATCTGCACCGAGTGGCCCGAGTTCCGCGACCTCCCCTGGCCCGCCCTGCTGGGCGCGATGGCCCGGCCGGTGGTCGTCGATGCCAACCGCCTGGTGGAAAAAGCGGTGGCTCCCGTCGCCGGCGCTGTCTACCTCACTGTCGGACGCCCATGAAACTTTCCGGACACAACACCCTCATCACCGGCGGCAGCCAGGGCTTTGGCCGCCATATCGTCGAAGCCTTCCTCGCCGAGGGCGCCAATGTGGCCTTCTGCGCCCGCACCGCCCAGGACGTCGCCCAGGCCCAGGCGGCGCTCGCACCGAGCCTCAAGCCCGGCCAACAGCTCGTCGGCCTCGCCTGCGATGTCGCCGATCCCGCGAGTGTCGCGGCGCTCTTTGCCCGCGCCACGCAGCTCGGGCCGCTCCACGCGGTCGTCAACAACGCCGGCATCTACGGCCCCATCGGACCGACCGAGGAGGTCACCCTCGCTGACTGGACGCAGGCCTGGCAGATCAACGTCACCGGCACGCTGCTGGTCTGCCAGCACGCCATCCGCGCGATGAAGCCGCACGGCATCGGCAAGATCATCAATATTTCCGGGGGCGGCGCCACCAACCCCATGCCGCGTTTCGTCGCCTACGCCGCCACCAAGGCCGCCGTCGTCCGCCTGACCGAGACGCTCGCCGAGGAATGCCGCGCCAACCGTATCGACGTGAACGCCGTCGCGCCCGGCGCGCTGCGCACGCGACTGACCCAGCAGGTCCTCGCCGCCGGCCCGGACAAGGCCGGGGCCGACTTCTACGCCAAGAACAAGAAGTGGTCCGACGAAGGCGCGGCCGACCCGAAGCTCGGCGCGGGACTCTGCGTCTGGCTGGCCAGCGCGGAAAGCGACGGCATCACCGGCAAGCTCATCAGCGCCCAGTGGGACCCGTGGAAGGACCCGGCCAAATTCCGCGCCCTGGCCACGGGCGACGTCTACACGCTCCGCCGGATCGTGCCCGAGGACCGCGTCAAGAAACCCACGCCCTGATGGCTGCCCCGCTGCAGTTCGCCATCGCCGGGTGCGGCCTCATCGGCCGCAAGCGCGCCGCGGCCCTTGCGCCCGGCCAACTGCGCCATGCCTGCGATCTCGACGCCGCCCGCGCCGCCGAGCTGGCCCAGACCCACGCCGGCGCGATGGCCACGACGGATTTCAAGCAGGTCCTGGCCGACCCCGCCGTCCACGCCGTCATCATCGCCACCCTCAACGGTTCGCTCGCGCCGCTCACTCTGGCGGCGGTGCGCGCTGGTAAGCACGTGCTCGTGGAGAAACCCGGCGCCCTCAACGCCGCGCAGCTGCGCACCGTGCAGGCCGCCGCCGAGTCGGCCGGCGTCAGGGTGCGCCTCGGCTACAACCACCGCTTTCATCCGGCGCTGCAGAAGGCCCGCGAGCTCTTCGAGTCCCGCGTCCTCGGTCCGATGATGTTCCTGCGCGGCCGCTACGGCCACGGCGGTCGCACGGGCTACGACCGCGAGTGGCGCGCCGACCCCAAGCTCTCCGGCGGCGGCGAACTCATCGACCAAGGCGTGCATCTGATCGACCTCGCCGGCTGGTTCCTGGGCGACTTCCCGAGCGTCGCCGGCCACGCCGCGACCTATTTCTGGGACATGAAGGTGGATGACAACGCCTTCCTCTCGCTGCGCACGGCCGGCGGCCAGACCGCGTGGCTGCACGTGAGTTGCACCGAGTGGAAGAATCTCTTCTCCCTCGAGCTCTATGGCCGCGACGCCAAGATTTCCATCGACGGCCTCGGCGGCAGCTACGGGCCGGAGAAATGCACTTACTACAAGATGCTGCCGCAGATGGGCCCGCCGGAAACGACCGTGTGGGACTATCCGGCCGGCGACAATTCCTGGCAGCTCGAGCTCGCCGCCTTCGAGGCGGACATCCGCACCGGCCGCGCGCCCAATCCCGGCTTGCGCGAAGGCATCCGCACCCTCGAAATCGTCGAGCACATCTACCGCTCAAGCGGCTACCCCGTCGCCGACGCGCCGCTTTCCCCATGATCATCACCCGTTCCCCCCTGCGCATCTCCCTCGGCGGCGGCGGCACCGACCTGCCCTCCTATTACCGCGAGCACGGTGGCTTTCTCGTGGCGGGGGCGCTCGACAAATACGTCTACCTCACCCTGCACCGCACCTTCGTGCCCGACCTGATCGTAAAGTATTCCAAGCTGGAGCGCGTCCCCACTGCCGCGCAGCTGGAACACCCGATCATCCGCGAAGCCTTCGCGCTGCTCGGCATGGACGGCCGCTCGCTCGAGCTGACGTCGATGGCCGACATTCCGGGCGGCACCGGGCTCGGCTCGTCGGGCAGCTTCACCACCGCGCTGCTGAAGGTTCTCCACGCGGCCAACAAGCACCTGATCTCCCCCGCCGAGCTCGCGGAGCAGGCCTGCCACATCGAGATCGACAAACTCGGCGAGCCCATCGGCAAGCAGGACCAGTATATCGCCGCGATCGGCGGCATCACGGCCTTCACCTTCCACCAGGACGGCCGCGTCGAATACCGGCCCGTCAAGATCACCGAGGAGACGCTCTTCAACCTCGAGGACAACCTGCTGCTCTTCTTCACGGGCTACTCGCGCTCCGCCTCGGCGATTCTCAAGGACCAGAACGACAAGTCGAAGCAGAACAACCAGGCGATGCTCGACCACCTGCATTTCACCAAGGATCTCGGCCATCAGTCCCTCGCCGCGCTCGAAAGCAGCAACCTCGACGAGTTCGCCCGGCTCATGGACGTCCACTGGCAGCGCAAGAAATCGCGCAGCACCGGCATGAGCAACGCCCGCATCAACGAGTGGTATGACTACGCTAGGGCGCACGGCGCCCTCGGCGGGAAGCTGATCGGCGCCGGCGGCGGCGGCTTTCTCATGTTCTACGCCGCGGACAAGACCAGGCTCCGGCACGCCATGCGCGAGAAGGGCCTGCAGGAGGTCCGTTTCCGCTTCGACTTCGAGGGCACAAAAGTGGTGACCCAGAACTGACCGCCGTTGACCGGCAGGTGGCATGATCTTCAATACCTACTGGTTCTTCTGCTTCAGCGCCGCGTTCTTTCCCGTCTATTGGCTTCTCCGCCACCCGTTGGCGCGCCGGGCCTGGCTGCTGGCCGGTTGCGCGTTCTTTCACCTGCACTTCGCCGGTCCCGCCGGCGTGCTGCCGATCGTGGTACTCGGCCTGGTCACCTACCTGGCGGCCCTCACGCGGCTTCGCGCGGCTTGCGTGGCGGCGATCGTGCTGTGCGTGGCGGCCCTGTGTTTCTATAAATATGCCCTGTTTTTCAGCCAGGGGCTGCTGGGCCGGATCAGTCCCGTGGCGGCGGAGCATTTTGAACGCCAGGCTCGGGCTTGGCTGCCGGCGGCGGCCCCGCTGGCCATCAGCTTCTTTGCCTTCGAGTTCGTGCACTACCTCGTGGAGGTATTCCGCGGCAAACCGCCGATCCGGCGGCCCGACGACTTCGCGCTCTTTGCGATCCATTTTCCCTCGCTCGTCGCCGGCCCCATCAAGCGCTTCCAGGAATACCTTCCGAGCCTCCACGCCGGCCTCGCCGGGGTCAATGTGGACGACGTGGCCGCGGGCGCCCGGCGCCTGGCCCTGGGCCTGGTGAAGAAGATCATCCTCGCGGACAACCTCACGCTGGTGATCAATTTCTACGGCGACAACTTCGCCGCGCTGCCGCTCGGCCGGGCCTGGCTCCTGCTCGCCGCGATCACCGCGCGCATCCTGCTCGATTTCAGCGGCTATACCGACATGGCGATCGGCCTGTCGCGGATGCTCGGGGTGCGCCTGCCCGAGAATTTCCAGTATCCCTACCTAGCCACGAGCCTGGGGGATTTCTGGCAGCGCTGGCACATGTCCCTGACCTCGTGGATCCGCGACTACGTCTACATTCCGCTCGGGGGCAATCGGCACGGGCTGGCCCGCCAGCTTCTGAACGGCCTGGTGGTCTTCGCCCTTTGCGGACTATGGCACGGAGCCGCCTGGCATTTCGTGCTGTGGGGCCTCTGGCATGGCCTCGGGCTCGCGGTGAGCCTGTCCTACTCCCGCGTGCTCGGCGCGACGGGCCGGTGGCTGGCCGGCGGGTTTGCCCGCCTGCCGGTGCTGGGCTGGGCGCTCACCCTGCTCCACGTCGCACTGGGCTGGCTGCTCTTCTTCTACGAACCTTTGCCTGCCCTGCGGATGGCGGCCAAACTCTTCGCCTTGGATCAATCATGAACTCCCCGCGTCGCTCCAGCTGGATCCTGCTAGCCGGAATCCTCCTCGGATTCCTCGGCGCGACTTGGCAGGGACACCTGGCCGCCGGCTACAGCAAGCCCGACAACTTCAAACGCTTTCACCAGCGGATCAGCCCGGACACCATTTATTTTCCACCCTATGCGATGCTGGAAACCCTCGCTCTCGCGCGCTGGCAACCCGGCAAGACGCTGGTCATCATCGGGGGCAATTCCATCCTGAACGGCGTGGGCCAGCCGGCGGACGAGTTGTGGAGCACGCGGCTGCAGGAATTGCTGGGCGACTCCTACGTGGTGGTGAACCTGGCGTTTCGGGGCGCCGCACCCACCCAAGGCGCCGCCCTCGTGGCCGAGTCCCTGCTGCGCCGTGGCCTGCCGGTCCTCTACGTGGCGAACACCAACCCAGCGGCCGCCGCGGGCCGCGCACCCGGCGGCGCCAGCGGCTACTTCTATTGGCAGGCCCTCGAGCAGGACCGGCTCGCGTCCTTCGTCGCGCGGGACCAGGGCATACGCCTCTGGCTGGGTGCGCTGTCGCCCGCGGAAAAACAGCAGCAGGCGGAGGAACACCTCGGCGCCCGGCTGGAACCGTGGTTCCGGCACCAATCATTGTGGCACCATGTGGGCTACCGTCACTTCTTCACGGTCTGGAACTTCGTCCTGGCCGGCGACTCCTGGCAGCCGCGAGCCAGCTTCCCCGACAACGAGCCGCACGCCCAGCCGCCCGACCTGCGCTTCCGGCAGTTCCTACCCGAGGAAATGGCCATCGTGCGCAGCTTCTCGGCCTCCTTGGCCGTGCCGGATGCGGCGGGTGGCTGGCTCCTGGAGGCCGGCAACCGGCAACGACTGGCCGATGACATCGAAGCCTCGTTCCTCCCCGCGCTACGGCCGCGCTCCCTCATTCTGCTCAGCCAGAATGCTCCCTACTACCGGGCCCGGTTGACCCCCGCCGAACAGGCGCGCGATGCCTGCGTCTATGCCGCCTGCGCCCAAATCTGGCGCGATCATGGCATCGCCTGCGACATCGTCGGCATCGATTTCGCGCCGGAGGACTTCATTGATCGCGCCCATCTTTCCGGCGACGGCGGGCAAAAAGTCGCCCAAATCGTCGCCCGCCGGATCACCGAAATCAACCACCCCTGACCATGCTGACCCGTCTGCTCGACCGGCTTCCCTTCGCGCCTCAGCTGCGCCTGCTCGGCCATTTTTTGCTCGGGCTCGCCATCGGCGTGTTGTTGCACTACCTGCTCTACCGGATTTCCCTGCCCGTGCAGCCCTTCATCTACGTCGCTTTCTGAAAACCCCAGACCCAGACCTCCCCGTCGCCATCCTCGCGGGCGGCCTCGCCACCCGGCTCCGGCCCGTCACGGAGAAAATCCCCAAGCTGCTCGTCGAGGTCGCGGGCGAGCCGTTCTTCTCCCACCAGCTGCGCCTGCTCAAAAAGTCCGGCCTCACGCATGTCGTGCTCTGTGTCGGCCATCTCGGCGAGATGATTGCCGACCGTTACGGCGACGGCGCGAAATGGGGCGTGCAGATCGACTACTCGTTCGACGGCCCGAACCTCCTCGGCACCGGCGGCGCGCTCATCCGCGCCCTGCCCAAACTCGGCGACGCCTTCTACGTCCTCTACGGCGATTCCTACCTGCCCATCGATTACCGGGACGTCGGGCGCGCCTTTCTGGTGTCCGGCAAGCTCGGCCTGATGACCGTGTTCGAGAACCGAGAGGCCTACGACGCCAGCAACGTGTGGTTCGAGGACGGCCGTATCAGGCTTTACTCGAAGAAGGAGAAGCCCCTGCAGATGCGGCACATCGACTATGGCCTAGGCCTGTTCCGCGCCGCCGCCTTCGCCGGCTGCCCGCGCAACACTGTCGTTGACCTGACTGCGGTGCAGGCCGATCTCTGCGCCCGGGGCGAACTGGCGGGCTACGAGGTGAAGGAGCGTTTCTACGAGATCGGCTCGCCCGCCGGCCTGAACGAACTCGACCAACTCCTCCGAAAACGTTCTGCTGGCGCCTAATCCCCATGTCCTACGCCGCCCAACACCTCAAGGAAACCGCCGAGATTGTCGCGAAGCTCAACCCCGCCGACTGCGAGAAGTGCGTCGCCGAGCTGCGTGCCACGCGCGAACGCGGCGGCCGGCTCTTCATCCTCGGCGTCGGCGGCAGCGCGGCCAACGCATCGCATGCGGTGAACGATTTCCGGAAGATCGCCGGGCTCGAGTGCTACGCCCCGACTGACAACGTCTCCGAGCTCACCGCCCGCACCAACGACGAGGGCTGGGCCAGCGTGTTCGTCGAGTGGCTGCGCGGCTCGCGGCTCACGTTGAAGGACACGCTCCTCATCCTCTCCGTCGGCGGCGGCAACCTCGAGAAGAACGTCTCGCCCAACCTCGTCCTGGCGCTCCAGTTCGCCAAGCAGGTCGGCGCCCGCGTCATCGGCATCGTCGGCAAGGACGGCGGCTACACCGCCACGGTCGCCGACGCCTGCGTCATCGTGCCGACCGTTAACCCGAACAACGTCACACCGCACTCCGAGGCCTTCCAGGCTGTCGTCTGGCACCTCTTCGTCTCCCACCCGGACCTCAAGGTGAATCAGACGAAATGGGAGAGCACGCGCTGAGCCGCGTTCCGCCATGACGAAGCGGCGTGCCGTGTTTCTGGACCGCGACGGAACGCTGAACGCGCCGCTCGTGCGCGAAGGCCGGCCCTACCCGCCCGCGACGGTGGTGGAGTTCCAGTTGCTGCCCGGCGTCGCGGAAGGCTGCAGGCAACTCCACGCCGCCGGCTATGTGCTCGTCGTCGCCACCAACCAGCCTGATGTCGGCCGCGGGACGCAGCCTCAGGCGGTGGTCGAGGCCATGCACGCCCACCTGCGGCAGCTCATCCCAGAGATCGCCCGCATCGAGGTTTGCTACGCCCCCGGCCGGGGCGTGGGGCACCCGGATGACCGGCGCCGCAAGCCCGAGCCGGGCATGCTCACCGACGCCGCGCAGGCGCTTGGCCTTGACCTCGCCGGCAGCTGGATGATCGGCGACCGCTGGCGCGACGTCGACTGCGGCGCCCGCGCCGCTTGCCGCACCGTCTTCATCGACCGGGGTTACGACGAGCCGCTGCGACAAAAGCCCGACTTTACGGCCCGCACCTTCACCGAGGCGGCCGGCATTGTTCTTGCCCAGTCCAAGGCGATTAGCTGACTGGCTGCATGCTGACCCTGAATACTCTCAAGATCCACATCTACGCCGACGGAGCGGACAAGGCCGGGATTCTCGACCTCTACGCCAAGCCCTATATCAAGGGCCTGACCACCAATCCGACCCTGATGAAAAAGGCGGGCATCACCGACTACGAGGCCTTTGCCAGGGACATCCTGCAGACCGTCACGGCCAAGCCGATCTCGCTCGAGGTTTTCGCCGACGATTTCCCGGAGATGAAGCGCCAGGCGTTGAAAATCACCGGCTGGGGCAAGAACGTCTATGTCAAGATCCCCATCACCAACACCCGCGCCGAGTCGGCCATCCCGCTCATCCGGGAGCTGGCCGCCCAGGGTGTGCAGCTCAACATCACCGCCATCCTCACCCTGGAGCAGGTGCGGGCTGTCGCGGCGGCGTTGAATCCCCAGGTGCCGTCCGTCGTTTCGATTTTCGCCGGCCGCATCGCCGACACCGGCGTCGATCCGATGCCGATCATGCGCGAAAGCCGGCAGATCCTCGCCGGCCAGCCCAAGGCCGAGCTGCTGTGGGCCAGCGTGCGCGAGGTGCTGAACATCGTGCAGGCCGAGCAGAGCGGCTGCCACATCGTCACCGTGCAGCACGACATCCTCGCCAAGGCCGCCAAGCTTCTCGGCCTGGACCTCGCCGCGCTGTCGCTCGACACCGTGAAGATGTTCGCCAACGACGCCGCCTCCGCCGGCTACCGGCTCTGAGCCGCGACCCGAAATAGGCTTCACTTCCCGAGGCCCCGCGGGTTGAGTGCAGCACCCATGACGCCCGCCCCTTCGGAGACGGCTGAACTTATCATCCGGCTGCGCCAGCAACTCATCCTGGCCCAGGTGCGCATCATGGAATTGGAGGATGAGCACGACCGCCTTGCGCCACGCCTGGCCGAAATCGAGGGCCTGCTGGCGGCCGCCCAGAGACTCGCTGATGGCAAGATCGGCGAGGCCGCACACCTCGGCGGAGTCCTCGCCGACACCCAGGCCCATGCCGCGGGCCTGCAGCAGCAGCTGGCCGGCGCCGGCACCGATCTCTCCACCGCCCGCGCCCGGCTGGCCCAGGCCGAAACCGCTGTGGCTGCAGCCGAAAAGGCGCTGGACGAACTCCGCACCGAAATCGCCGCGATGAAATCCTCCCGCCGCTGGCGCTGGACCGCCTGGCTGGGCTGAACACGGCCGAATGATGAACGCGTCCACGCTCATCGGCGAAATCGAGTCGCCCCGTCCGTTGCGCGCCGCGGGCGGGCGGCTGTCGGTCGTCGGCTGGTGCGTCGCCCGCGGCGAATCGTTCCCGCCGCCGGTCCGTCTTGTCGCCGGCCCCGCCGTCATCCCCCTGGGCGGGCGCCACGAGCGCGCCGACGTCGCGACCCTTCTGCCCGGCGAAAAAGCCGCCGGCCGCGCCGGCTTCACCCTGGAGGGCAGTCTTCCCGCGGGGATCCACCTGGGCCGCTTCGAGGCGCAACTGCCCGATGGCCGCTGGCGGGTTTTTAAGGAGCTCACCATCGCCGCCGAGGCCGCTCCCTTTGTCGTCGTCCTAGACGAGCCGATCAGCGAGGGCACGCTCCGCGACCGTGTGAAGGTCGGTGGCTGGGCCCTCGATCCCGTTCAGCCGGTCGCCGAACTTTCCCTGCACTACGGTCACCGCCGGATCGCCTGCGTCATCGGCCGGACGCGCACCGATGTGCCGGCGGCTTTCCCCGAGGTGGCGCACGCCGGCCGCGCCGGGTTCATGAGCGAGGACTTCCTCGTCGCCGGCCACGGTCCGGTCCGCGCGCGGGCGCTGCTGGCGGACGGCCGCGCGGTCGTCGCCGCGACCAAGGTCAGTTTCAGCGTGGCCACGGATGAAAACCATGAGCCGGAACTGGATCTCACGGCGGCCCGCATCGGCTTGGAGCACACCCGCGCGCCCCGCGCGGCCGATCCGGCCGTTCGCGTCGCACACCCACTCAACGTCCTCTTCATCCTGCCCGGCAGTTTTGCCTCCAACAACGCACTCCATGTCGCCGCGCTGGCCAACGAGCTTGCGGCCGCCGGTCACGCGTGCGCCGTGGCGGTCGCCCACGACAAGGCGACGTTGCAGCACCTCGACCGGCCGGCGTTCCGCGGCCTCACCCATGCCGACGCGCGGAACGACCCGGACTTTCCCGACCGACGCGGTCCCGACATCATCCATGCCTGGACCACCCGCGAGAATGTCCGCCTGCTGGCCGAGCAGCTCCGCTCGCGCCATGCCTCGCGCCTGATCGTCCATCTGGAGGACAACGAACAGCAGGTCCTCGCCCTGTCGCTCGGCCGTTCGGTGGCGGAGATTGCGCAACTGGACGACGCCGAGCTCGCCCGGCTGGTGCCCGCCGATCTTTCTCACCCGCGGCTCAGCCGTGGCTTCCTCGCCAAGTGCGACGCCGTCACGGTCATCCTGGACCGCCTCCGCGAGTTCGTGCCGCCGGGCAAGTCCTGTCTCACGCTCCCGCCGGCGGCGGACGGGCGTCATTACTACCCGCGGCCAGTGCCGGCCGCCTTCCGCGCCGCCCTGCGACTCGCCCCGGACACCACCGTGCTGTTCTATCACGGCAATGTCCATGCGTCGAACGCCGCCGAGATGCGCGAGCTCTACGCCGCCGTGCTTGAGCTCAACCGCACCGGCACACCCGTCACCCTCATCCGCACCGGCCTGGATCGCGTGGACTTCCTCGGCGGCCTCGCCACCGCCGTCGCCCCGCACGTGCTCGCGCTCGGCCAGGTCACGCACCACCACCACCTGCCGCCGCTGATGGCGCTGGCCGATGTCTTCGTGCAGCCGGGCGGGCCCGATGCGTTCAACGATTACCGTTTCCCCTCCAAGCTGCCGGAATTTTTCTCGCTCGGCCGGCCGGTTGTGCTGCCGCGCACCAACCTCGGCATCGCGCTGCGGCACGGCGTCGACGCCTGGGTGCTCGACCGGGCCGATGCGGCCGGCATCGCCGGCGCCGTGCGCGTGCTGCGGGCCGACCCGGCGCTGCGCGAAAAACTCGGCCAGGGTGCCGCGGCCTACGCCACGGCGCACTTCAGCTGGCGACGCAGCGCGGAGGCGCTTGCCAAGTTCTACCGCACGCTGGCAGTTTCGTAGCCCATGTCCCGCGCCACCCCATCGCCCTTGCGCCTGGCTGTGACCGGCGGCCGCGGCCGGCTGGCCGCCCTGCTCGCCGACTATCTGCGCGTGCACGAGGTGACGCTGTTTTCGCGCGGTGGCGGCGCCGGTTTCCAGGATCTGGCCGGGCTCGAGGCCGCCCTTCCCGGCCACCAGGCCCTGTTGCACCTCGCCTGGAGCACGCTGCCGGCCACATCGGAGCAAGGCGGCGGCCCGGAATGGCAGGACGACCTGCCGGCCCTGGAAAAAATCCTAGGCGCCATCGCCGCGCTGCCGGAGAAATCGCGGCCGCACTTTGTGTTCTTCTCCACCGGCGGCGCCGTCTACGGCAACGCCCCAGGCCGGCCCAATCTCGAGACCGACGTCTGCCGGCCCATCGGCCAATACGGCCGGGCCAAGCGCGCCGCCGAGGAGATCATCGAGCGCCATGCCGCGCAGCACGGGCTCTCCTGCACCATCCTGCGCATCTCCAATCCCTACGGTTACCCGGTGCCGAAAAGCCGGCTGCAAGGCATCATCCCGCACGCCCTGCGGTGTGCCGCGGAAGGCCAGCCGCTCACGCTCTGGGGTGACGGCCACGCGCAAAAGGATTTTCTCTATTACACCGATTTCCTCTCCGCCGTGGAGTCGGTCGTCGCCCGGCGCCTGACCGGCACGTTCAACCTCAGCGCCGGGGAATCGCATACGGTGCGCGAGGTGATCGCGCTGGTGGAAAAGCACACCGGCCGAAAAATCACGCTGAATTTCCAGCCCGCGCCCGCCTGGGACGTGCGGGACAGCCGGCTGGACAACCGCCGGCTGACCGCCGCCGCCGGCTGGCGGCCGCTGGTCTCGCTGGACGAGGGCGTCCGGCGCGCGGCGGCCGGTTACTCCGGGCATTGATTCACCATGGCTGATCCCGCCCCCACCGCGCCCGCCAAGCCGCTCGTCTGGCTCTTCGCATTCATGCTGGTGCTGACGCTCTGGCTCACCACCCGGGGCTGGCACAACAGCATCCTCGACCGGCACGAGTTCCGCCAGCTCCAGACCGCGACCTCGACCTACTGGCTCAAAACCGGGGGCTACAAGCTCGACTACGAGCTGCCGCTGTTTGGCCCGCCCTGGTCCATCCCGATGGAGTTTCCCGTCTACCAGTGGATCGTCGCCACGCTGTGCAACACGCTCAGCACGCCGCTGGAGGAGACCGCGCGCGGCGTCAGCGTGTTCTTCCTCTTCGCGCTGCTGCCGGCCGTCTACGGCCTGGCCGGGTTTTTCGGCCTGGCGCCGTCGCGCCGGCTGCTCGTCGCCGCCGCCGTCCTGGCCTCTCCGACCTACCTCTTCTACTCGCGCACCTTCATGATCGAGACCACCGCGCTGTGTTTCTCGACGTGGTTCCTCTATGCCCTCGGCCGCGCGGTGCGCGACAACTGCCTCCGGTGCGCCGTGGGGGCGACGGTCTTCGCCGTGCTGGCCGCGCTGGCCAAGGCGACGACCTTCCTCGTCTTCCTGCCGCCGGCCGCGGTGTTCGCGTTCTGGCTGTGGCGGCCCCGCTGGCAGACGCGGACGCAACCCGGCGCCCGGCCCTGGCTCGGCGCCGTGCTGGCCGCGGTGCCCGTGCTGGCCGCGGTCGGCATCGCCGAGTGGTGGGTGAAGCGCTCCGACCACATCAAGCACTCGAACCCCTTCTCGGGCTTCCTGGCCTCGACGGAGCTGGTGAAATGGAACTGGGGCACGTGGGCGCAGCGCACCTCCGCGGAATTCTGGGCCGTGGCCTGGGAGAACATCCGCACCTGCGTGCTCGGCGAGGTGCCGCTGGCGGTGATGCTGCTGGCCTTCGCCCTGGTCGAGGCTCCGGCCCGGCGCACGGCCGCCTGGTGCGCGGCCTTCTTCCTCGGCGGGATGCTGCTCTTCTCGAACCTGTTTTTCTACCACGACTATTACTACAGCGCCAACGCCCTGTTTCTCCTGCTCGCCGGCGGCTTCCTGCTCGCCGGGGTCTGGGACAACGCCCGCCTGCCCCTCGCCGCGCGCGGCCTCGTGGTGGCGCTGTTCTTCGGCGGCCAGCTGCTGACGTATTACCGCGGCTACGCCGGACACCTGCGCCACCCGCCGCCGCCGCCGCCGGGCATCGCCACCATCATCCGCGAGAGTGTCCCGCCCGAGGGCGTGGTGCTCATCTACGGCTGGGACTGGAACTCGGAGATCCCCTACTACGCCCAGCGCCGCGCCATCTCCGTGCCCGGCGGCCGCGAGGAGGAATTCAAGGTGCTCGGCGACATCCTCCAGAAACTCCCGCCGCGCAAGATCGCGGCCATGCTCATACGCCACGACCCGCGCCGGGTCAACCGCCTCGAGTTCGTCCATGTGCGCACCACCCGCTTCAACCTCGCCGCGGCGCCCTTCGCAACCAGCGAGGAGGGCGAACTCTACCTGCCGGAGGACGCCATTCCCGCCGCGGCCGCCCGGCTGCAGGGCCGAACGTTCGAGGGCGTGACGCTCAACACCCAACCGCCGGCCGATCCCAATGCGGGCAAACTGCAGCCCAACGACCTCACCGGCCTCGACTTCCCGATGACGAGCCCGCGGCCCGCCGGCGCCCGCAGCATGTTCGGCATCGCGATCGGCGAGGTCGGCCTCGGCCGCAAGGTCATCCTCGCGCACCCCGAGTCCGAGATCAGCTTCACCCCTCCGCCCGGCGCCACCCGCATCACCGCGGAGGCCGGCATCAACGCCGCCGCCTACGCGCCCGACGCCACCGCGGTGACCGACGGCGTCAGCATCACAATCTTCGAGCTCCGCGCCGACGGCCTGCGCCGCGTATTGTATAAACGCGACCTCGACCCCGTCAGGGTGCCGGGCGACCGCGGCCCGCAGGCCATCATGATCGACGGCGCCGGCCCCTTCACCGGCAGCGTGGTCTTCAAGATTTCCCCCGGCGAGAAGAACAACTTCGTCAACGACTGGGCCTATTGGGGCCGCATCGAGATCCGCTAGGAATTCCCCCCGCTGCCGCCGCGTCAGGAACAGGCTTTACTGCCGGCGGGCCCGACCGCTTAATTCCGGCCCTTTGATGAGCAGCCCGGCCGCGCCCAAGTTCCACCTCGACAGTCCCGCCTCGTGGCGGCCGGAGGTGGCTGGCATCGAAGTGGTCGGCTGGCTTTACCCCGGCGAAACCGAGCGCTGCGTGGACATCCGCGCGCGGGTCGACCAGCGCGCCTACCTGGGCCTCTACGGCCTCGAACGGCCGGATACCCAGCAGGTCTTCGGCGGCACGCTGGCCGCGCGCCGCACGGGCTTTATCCAGCGCGTGCAGGTGTGGCGCGGCGCCCGGGAACTCGCGCTCGACTGGCACGACGGCACGCAGTGGCGCGAGTTCTTCCGTACCCCGCTCGACACCTCCGCCCTGCCCGCCGACGCCGTGAAGCCGCCGCGCCTCCTGCGCGCGGCGCTGGTCTACCAGACGCTCCATTACCTCTACCGCCATTTCCACCGCGCCTCCTGGGGCGAACTCTGCCGCGAGACCGACGCCGTGCTGCGCGACGTCCTCACGCCGACGAGCGACGTCGTCATTGGCGACCGCTTCATCGGGCACATCGAGAACCCCGGCCACTGGATCAACGCCGGCTACGACAAATTCCGCATCACGGGCTGGATCTTCGGCGTCGGCCGGCATATCTCCCAGCTCAGCGCCACCACGGGCGTGCTGACCGAGAACCGCCTCGTCTACCCGAAGGACCGGCCCGACGTCGCCGCCCACCGCACCGACCACGCCAATGCGCTCAAGTCGGGCTATTACGGCCTGGTCGATATCCGCAAGGACGCGCCGAATCCCGCCAACCTGAAGATCTTCGCCGAGACCGGCGACGGCACGCGCCCCCTCGCCTTTGCCCGCCGCATGTATCTCGATCGGCGCGACGAGCATTCCGGCCCGATCCCGGTCTACCGGACCGCGCTGTTTGTGAAGGTCGTCCTCGCCTTCCTGCGGGGCGTCCCGCTGGGGCGCTACAGGTTCGACAGCTGGGCGCAGTCGCACGCCGAGATCAAGCGTCTGCAGGACCACCTCGCCGCCACCCTCAGCCGCGGCGAGCCAAGGAAGCCCGCCGCCGAACTCGTGCGCCGGCGCGACCAGGATCCCTATACCCGCTGGTGCTGGCACAACCGCCTGACCCCGCGCCTCCGCGCCGTGCTGGCGCAGGACGCGGCCGCGCTGGTGCAATCCAGCGGGCCGCTGATCAGCGTCGTCGTGCCGGCTTACAACACACCGGAAGAATATCTCCGCGAACTGCTCGGCTGCCTGCAACAGCAGCTCTACCCGCGCTGGGAACTCTGCATCGCCGACGACGCCTCGCCGCAACCGCACGTGCGCCGCATCCTCGAGGAGGCCGCCCGGGCCGATGTTCGCATCAAGCCCGTCTTCCGGACCGAAAACGGGCACATCGCCCGGGCCACCAATTCCGCGCTGGAGGTCGCAACGGGGGACTTCGTCGCCCTGCTCGACCACGACGACCTGCTGCCGCCCGACGCGCTGCTGCACGTGGCCCAAGCCATCGCCCGCCACCCGACCGCGGGTTACCTCTACACCGACGAGGACAAGATCGACGACACCGGCCGCCGCTTCGACCCGCAGTTTAAGGGCGGCTGGAGCCCGGAGATGGCACTCACCCACAATTACACGCACCATCTCACGGTCATCCGCCGCGCCGTCGTCCAAAAAGCCGGCGGGCTGCGCCCCGAGTTCAACGGCGCGCAGGACATCGACCTCTTCCTCCGTTGCTGGGAGCTGATCGACGCGAAGGACGTGCTGCACGTGCCCTTCATCGGCTACCACTGGCGCGCCCACGCCGAGAGCACCGCCACCCGCGGCGACCAGAAGGGCTACCTGTTCGAGGCGGCCCGCAAGGGCATCGCCGAGGCCGTCGCCCGCCGCGGCCTGCGCGCAGAGCCGGTGCTGCCGGAGTTCGCGAAAAACTACGCGCTCTGCCTTCACCAGCTGAAGTGGAGCCCGGACATCCTGCGCGAGAATCCCGTCACTGTCGTCATTCCGACGAGGAACCGCGCCGACCTGCTCCGCACCTGCCTTGATTCGCTCGCCCGCACCACGCCGAAGGCATCCGTGCAGGTCGTCGTCGTGGACGACAACTCCACCGACGCCGACGCACTCGCCTATTTCGCCTCGCTCCCGGCGCGCACCGATCTCCGCATCGAGGTGATCCGGGCGCCGGCCACGACGGAGGGCTTCAACTACTCGCGCCTCGTCAACCTTGGCAGCGCGCGCGCCGACACCCCGCTCCTCCTCCACCTCAACAACGACGTCGAGGCGCTGGCGCCCGGCTGGCTCGAGGATCTGGCCGGCTGGCTCTCGGTGCCCGGCGTCGGTGTCGCGGGGGCCAAGCTGCTCTACCCCGACGGCACGCTCAATCACGCCGGCATCGGCCTGAGCCGCGGCGACGGCCTCGCCCACGTGCTGTTCGAGAAGGAACCGGCGGACGACCTCGGCTACCTCTTCCTGCCGCACGCCGCGCGCAACGTCGCGGCCGTCACCGGCGCCTGCCTGCTGACGCGCACCGACCTCTACCGCCGGCTCAACGGTTTCGACGAGGCGAAGCTCCCGGTCGCCTACAACGACGTGGACTACTGCCTGCGCGCCGCCGCGGCCGGCGGTCGCACCGTGTGGTCGCCGCAGGCCGTGCTGCGCCACGTCGGCAGCGCGTCGCGCGGCAACACCTACGCCGAGCGCGAACACGTCGAGTATATCGCCCGCCACGGCCACGACCGCGATCCGTTCATCAGCGAGGGGCTCGATTTCCCGCCGCGCAACCTGCCGCTCAATCCCTGGCACGACCGCTACGCGCAGACGGCGCGGCCGTTCCGTGCCACCTTCGTCACGCACAACCTCAACTTCGAAGGCGCGCCGATTTTCATCTTCGAGCTCGCCCGCTACCTCGCCGAGCAGCCGGGCGTGCAGGTCACGGTCGCCTCGCCGCAGGACGGGCCGTTGCGGAAACGCTTCGAGCAAGCCGGCCTCAAGGTCGAGATCTGGGACGTCTCCCCGCTCCTCGGCGCCAAGGACCCGGCCGGCTTCGCCACCGCGCTCAAGTCGTTCGCCGCCGCGCGGCCCTGGGACGGCACCGACGTGTTCGTCTGCAACACCATGCTGACGTTCTGGGCCGTGCACCTCGCCGCCCACCTCGGCAAAACCTCCGCGCTCTACATCCACGAGAGCAACGGCGTGAAGCGCTTCTTCCAGCCGCTGCTGCCGGCCCCGCTGTACGAGACCGTCGAGGAGGCCTTCCGCCTGGCCACGCGCGTCGTGTTCACGGCCAAGGCCACACGCGTCATCCATGAGGAGCTGAACATCAACGACAACTTCCGCACCCTGGCCAGCTGGGTGGACTTCGGCCGCATCGAGCAGTTCACCGCCACCCACGACAAGCGCGCCTTGCGCCTCCAGCACGGCCTCGACCCCGACGCCGTGCTCGTCGTCAACATCGGCTCCGTGTGCGAACGCAAGGGCCAGCACATTTACATCCGCGGCATCGACCTGCTTGCGAAGGAGCTGCCGGCCTTGTTCCCGGAAAAGAAAATCCAGTGGGTCATGGTCGGCGCGCGCGACGGCCTCTACATGGAAACCTTGCGCGAGGACATCCAGCTGATGGACCTGCACGACGTGAAGATCTTCGCCGAGACGCCCGACATCTACGATTTCTACCGGCTGGCGGATATCCTCGTGTGCACAAGCTTCGAAGAGTCCTTCCCGCGCGTGCTGCTCGAGGCGATGGTGTTCGGCACGCGCATCGTCAGCACGGACGTGAACGGCATCCCCGAGATGGTGACCAACACCGACGAAGCGCACCTCGTGCCCGCGGGCGACCCGTTCAAGCTCGCTGCGGCGCTCAAAATGGCGCTCGCCGACCACTTCGCCGGCAATCAGAAGATGCTCTCGATGGCCTACGCCCGTGCCGCCCGCAACTACCACCAGGCCCGCGCCCTGCCCGCCCACCTGCAGGCCGTCCGCGAGGCGTGGCTCGGCTGAGCATCATGCAGCGGAATCCCTTCTCTTCCTGTAGGAGCCTGCTTGCAGGCGATTCAGGATCTTCGTTGCGGGACAACCACTTTGATCGCCTGCAAGCAGGCTTCTACATCCAAAAGTGATGCACGAGACCGCCTTCAGCTTCAGCCACCTCGAGTCCCCCGCGCCCGGTGCGGCGCTGCCGCCCGGTGCGCATGTGCTCCGCGGCTGGGTCTGGCCCAAGCCCGGCGGACATTTTGCCAATGTCCGCGCCCGCGTCGCCGGCCGCGTGTTCGCCGGCATCCACGGCCGGCCGCGCGCCGACCTCGCCGCGCATTTCCAGACCGGCCGGCGCCCGGCGCTCGCGGAATTCTCCATCCCGGTCGAGTTGCCACCGGGCACCATCGAGGGGACGCTCGAGGCGCTGGAGATCGAGGGACGTTGGACGGTGTTCCAGGCCTTCACCTATCACGTCGCCGGGCGCACCGCCCCCGCCGTCGAGCCGCCGCCGCCGCGCCCGCTGCGCTGGCATGACTTCGGCCGCGGCCTGGACTTCCTGCTGCGCGCGCGTCGCACCCGGCCCGAAACATCTTGGGTGAAGCTGGCGGTGGAACTCGCCGCTGACCTGCCCGTCGGCCAGGACCAGCTTTACCCGCCCGACCCCTTCATCGGCCACGCCGACGAACCGGCGCTCGTGAATCGCAGCCGGTTCGGCTTGCTGCCGGTGGTGGGCTACCTCTTCCACAAGACCGAGCCGATCAAGCGGCTCTGGGGCACGGCCGACCTGCAGGCGCTGCAACCGCTCACGCTCGGCCGCGCGACCGCCAATATCGTCCCGCACTTTCCCCAATATCCGGCGGCCGGCACCTCGGGTTACGAAGGTTATGTGGACGTGCCGCCCCAGCTGCCCAATCCCGTGACCCTGCGGCTCTATGCGGAGATGGGCGACGGTTCGCTGCACCTCGTGCAAGTCCGCACCACCCGGCGGCACGACGCCGAGGAGGAAAAGCATCCTTATCCTCCGCTAACGGCGGAGGATTTTACCGCGGCGCTCACCGCCTGGCAGAGCGCGCTGCGCGTGCGCGGCTTCAGCGTGACGCAGGATGCGGAGCTGAAAACCGAGATCGAGCGCCTTCGCGCCGTCGCCACGCGCCCGGCGGCCACGCCGCGGACCCCGCCGCCCGCGCTGGTTCCCGCCCGATCAATGCAGCCGCTCAAGCGCGTCATCCTCGCCAGTCACAACCTCAACCTCGAGGGCGCCCCGCTCTTCCTGCTCGACCTCGCGTGCCATCTCGCGACCGATGGCGCCGCGCTGACGGTGGTGAGCGCGGCCGACGGCCCGTTGCGCGAACGCTTCGCCGCGTGCGGCGCGAAGATCGTGATCGTCGACGCCGGTCCGGTGTTCCGCGCCGGCAGCGCGACCGCCGCCGAGGCCGCGATCGCCGCGATCGGCCGCGTCTTCGATTTCACTGCGGCCGACCTGGTCATCACGAACACTTTCACGACGTTCTGGGCCGTGCAGGCCGCGAAAGCCGCGGGCCAGCGCGTCCTGTCTTACATCCACGAGAGCACCAGCCCCGCCGCCTTCTACGGCGGCAGCGTGCATCCCGCGGTCGTGGCCCTCGCGGACGAGGCTCTCGCGCTGGCCGATGCCGTCAGCTTCACCAGCGATGCGACACGGCGCTACCACGCCGGCCCCGGCCGGCCGGTAAAGACGGCCGTGCTCACTCCCGGGTGGGTCGATGTTCGTGCCATCGACGCCTGGCGCGCGGCGCATCCGCGCGAGGCATTGCAGGCCTCCTTTGGGCTCAAGCCCGGCGAACTGCTCGTCACCAACGTCGGCACCGTCTGCGACCGCAAGGCCCAGGTCAGTTTCGCGCGCTCCGTCGACCTCTTCAACCGCCGCCACCCCGACCTTGCCGCCCGCACGAAGTTCGTCCTGCTGGGCGGACGCCAGGCGCCGTTTGACGACTTCCTGCGCGAGATCCTCGCGAATCTCGCCCTGCCGAACCTTGTGGTGCACCCGGAATCGCCCGACTTCCTTGGCTATTACGCCGCGGCCGACCTGACCGCCTGCTCCAGCTATGAGGAATCCTCCCCGCGCGTCGTGTTCGAGGCGATGGCCTGCGGCACGCCGCTGCTGGCGTCGGACATCCCCGGCATCAGTGAGATCGCCCGCGACGGCGTCGAGGCAACTCTCGTCCCGCCCGGGCACACCACGGCCTGGGCGGATGCACTGGCAAAGTTGCTGGGCAATCCTGCGATCGGCCGCGAGCTGGCGGTGCACGCCCGCGCCCGCATCGAGTCGCACTTTGCCGCCGATCTCGTGCTGCCCCGGCACACCGCACTCGCCTGCGCCGTGGCCGCCGGCCAACCTGTGTCATGAGCGAAGCGGCCGGCTGGCAGTTCGACGTGGAGGTCCACCCCGCCGGCTGGCGTTTTCCCGCCGGGCCCTCGTGGCTGGCCGGCTGGATCTTCGCTGGCGAGAACCGCTTTGTCACTGACCTGCGCGCGTGGATCGACGGCCGGCCGTTTCTCGGCCTGCACGGCCTGCCCAAGCCGGGCCTCGACCTGAAATTCCTGGGCCGCCAGGGCCCGCCGTATTCCGGCTGGGTGATACAGGTCACCCCGCACCGCGGCGCGGCGCTGTTGCGCCTCGAGGCGCGCGACCCGGCCGGCCTCTGGACCGAGTTCTTCCGCGTCGCGATCTCCGTCGCCCCCGACGCACCCGAGTGCCCGCCGCCCCCGGCGCTGAGCTCCCGCCTCGCCGGCCTCGTGCCACCCCTGCTCCGGTTGCACGCGCAAAGGCCGCTGGCGCCGCTGGCCGGGCTGGCCGACGAGGTCGTATCCGCCGCGCTCGCCGTGCCGCTGAATTCGCTGCCCAACCCGCCTTTCCACGGCGCGCTCGAGGAGCCGCGCGACACCGGCTGGCTGCGCTACGGCCGTCTGTCCGTCACCGGCTGGCTCGCGCACCGCACGGCGAAGATCAGGCGCGTCACCGCCTTGGCCGACGCCGTGCAGGAATCCGCGCTGCTGCACGGCCTGGCCCGCGCCGACATCGGCAATGTGTTCGCCGACCTGCCCGGCCGCGAACATTCGCAATTCGTCGGCCACGTGGACCTGCCGGCCAACCAGGGCGCGCCGGCCCTGCTCAAGGTCTTTGCCGAGTTGGACAACGGCGAAAAGCACCTCGCCTTCGCCCAGCGGTTCGCTCCGCGCGTCATCGCCGGCGCCGACGCACCGCTGCCACCGCTTTCCCGGCGCACCTTTGCCCGGACGCTCTGGGCCCTGCGCGGCTCCGCCCGGCGCCACGGCCTGCCGCTCGGACCCGGCGCGGCGCTGCTGGCCGCCGCGAAAACCGCCTGGCACACCTACGAGGCCGAGGCACCCGCCCGGGTGCGGCACCATCGACCGCCCGCAGTGGTCGCCGCCGGCCCGGCGGACAATTCGCCGCTACGCGTGTTGGTCGCGACGCACAACCTCAACTTCGAGGGCGCACCTTGGTTCATCTTCGAGCTCGCCCGCCACCTGACCGCCCAGCCGGGGGTCAGCGTGTGTGTGCTCTCGCCACAGGAGGGCCCGATGCGCCGCGTGTTCGAGGCCGCCGGCATGCCCGTCGAGGTCGTCGACGTCTCGCCGGCGCTCGCCTCCGCCTCGCCCGCGGAATTCACAGCCTCCCTGCACGCGGCGGTGAAGACGGACTGGAGCCAGATCGACCTGCTCGTCGCGAACACCATGGTTTCATTCTGGGCCGTGCATCTCGCGACGGTCGTGCAAAAGCCCTCGCTGCTCTACGTGCACGAGAGCTCGGCCATCCGGCGCTTCTTCGAGCCGGTCATGGCGCCCGCGTTGTTTCCGCTCGTGGAGGAGGCGTTCCGTGCCGCGACACGCGTCGTGTTCACGGCCGACTCGTCGCGCACGGTGTTCGACTACCTCGACCACGACCATTTCCGCCTACTGCCTAGCTGGGTGGACGTGGCGCGGATCGATGCCTTTGCCGCCGCGCACGAAAAGGCCGCGTTGCGCCGCAAGCACGGGCTCGACCCGGCCGCGGTGCTGCTGATCAACATCGGCTCCATCTGCGAGCGCAAGGGCCAGCACATCTACCTGCGCGCCGCCGAGCTGCTGCGCGAGGAACTGCGCCACACTTATCCGGGGAAGAGGATCAAATGGGTCATGGTCGGCGCGCGCCCGGGCCTCTACCTCGACTCGCTCCGGCAGGAGGCGGAGCTGCACGGTCTCGACAACGTCGTGTTCCTGCCGGAGACGGGCGAGATCCACGACTTCTACCGTCTGGCCGATGTATTCGTCTGCACCAGCTTTGAGGAATCCTTCCCACGCGTGCTGCTCGAGTCGGCGGCCTTCCGCCTTCCGATCGTCAGCACCAACGTGAACGGCATCGCCGAGATGCTCGCGCCGGACGAGGCTTGGCTGGTGCCGCCCGGCGACCGCTACCAGCTGGCCGAGGCGGTGAAGGCGGCGCTCGCGGCGCATTTCACCGGCGACACCGGCCGCGTCGAACGGGCGCGCGCCACCATCGTGCGTCGCTTCCACGAGGCCAATTCGCTGCCCCTGCATCTCGCGCTGGCCCGCGAGGCCGCCCGCCGCTGAACGGCGTCGCCGGGCTTGCGCCCCGCCCGCCCCTCCGCCTTAGTTCAACGCTCCAACCGTGAACGAAAACGACGCCTATATCTTTGATGTCGAGGAGCCCCGCGAGTGGGTGTTCAACGGTGAACCCGTCTGGATCAGCGGCTGGTTTGTGTCGAAGACCGGCGCCGTTTTCTCCGACGTGCGCGCCGTCATCGACGGCCTCCCGCACCTCGGCATCCTCGGCATGCCACGCCCCGAGATCGAGGCGCGCCACCGCGGCTCGGCGGGCCGGCCGCACGCCGGCTTCCTGCTCCGCGTCTCACCCCCGGCCTCCGCCCGCACGCTGCGCATCGAGCTGCTCGACGCCGGGTATCATTGGGTCGAGATCTGGCGCACCTCCCTCAAGGTGTCGCGCGGCGGTCCCGCCGGCGGCCGCTACGATCCACGGCTCCTGCCCGACCATTTGCACCGCCTGCTGCAGGCGCGCCGCGCCGACCCGGCCGCCGACCCCGCCCCGCTCGCCGACCAGCTCGTCCTCGAGGGCGCCGCGGTCCCGCTCGACACGCTGCCCAACCCGCCCTTCTTCGGCGCGCTCGAGAAACCCGAGCTCGTCGGCGGCACACAATACGGCAAGATCCGCGTGGAGGGCTGGATCATCCACCAGGAACAGCGCATCGTCCGCCTGACCGGCAGCACCCACCCGCTCGCCGAAAACGAGTTCGCCTACGGGGACCTGGAACGCAAGGAAGCCGCCGCGCTGTTTCCCCGGCACCCGCACGCCGCGCGCTCGCAGTATTTCGGCATGCTGGACATTGACGAGAACGCGCCCGGCCCGGCGATCATCAAGCTCTTCGCCGAACTGGAGGACGGCACCCGGCACCTCGTGTTCGCGCGTCGCTTCCATCCCCGCGCCTGCCAGGTCTGGGAACGGCCGCTGCCGGCGTTCGACCGCCGCGAGTTCCTGCAATGCGTGCTGGCCCTGCGGGGTGCCGCCGGCCGGCTGGGCATCCAGCTCGGCGCGCCCGGGACGCAGTGGCGCGCCCTCAAGGCCGCCTACGCCCTCTACCGCCGCGAAGCGCCGGCCGTCATTCCGCCTGATGTCTCCCGGCAGGACCCCTACGCCGCGTGGCAGGCCGCGGGCCGGCTGACCCCGCGCCTCCGCGAGGCACTGGCCGCCGCCACCCGGAAGCTTGGCGCGGACGGCCCGAAGTTTTCCATCCTGGTCGACACCCGCGGCTGCACATCCGGCCAGCTCGCCGCGCTCGCGGCTTCGCTGTCGGCCCAGATTTACCCACAGTGGGAAGCCTGGTTCGTCGGCGAAGCGCCCCCGGATGGCGGCGACGCCCGCTGCCGTTTCGAAAAAAGCTCCGGCCCGAAGGCCTTCGTGCGCGCGCTCAACGCCGCGGCCCACCAGTCCGGCGGCACCCTGCTCACGCTGCTGCCCGGCCATTCGCGGCTGGCGCCCGACGCCCTGCTGGAAATCGCCGAGCGGTTCGCCGCGACGCCCGTGCTCGAGCTCGAGCTCGCCTACACCGACGAGGACCGGATGGACGACGCCGGCCGGCGCACCGACCCCGATTTCAAGCCGGAGTGGAGTCCCGCGCTCGCGCTGTCCGGGCTTTTCCCCGGCCACCTGAGCGTGGTCCGCCGCGCCCGTTTCCTTGAACTCGGCTCGTTCCGCGAGGACTTTGCCGCCGTGCCATGGCTCGACCTGCTGCTGCGCATCGGCGACCGACTTGATCCGGCGCACGTGGCGCACATCCCGCTGGTCTGCCACCACGCCTGGGCCGGCGCCCCGCGCGAACTCGACCCCGCCGACCCGTCCTATGAACAGGCCCGGCGCACCCTCGCCGACGCCGCCACGCGCCGCGGCTGGGCCGCCCAGCCCTTCCTGCCGGAGTGCGGCCACCAGCGCCGCGCGCGCTTCCACCAGCTGCGCTGGAGCCCGGCCCTGCTCGCGCAGCTGCCGGTGACCATCGTCATCCCCACCCGCGACCGCCTCCACCTGCTGCAGGAATGCGTGGAACGGCTGGAGGAAACGGTGGACTGGAGCCATGTGAAGCTCGTCATCGTGGACGACCATTCGCGCGACCCCGACGCCCTGCGCTACCTAGCGCAGATCCAGAAGCGCTCCGACCTGCGCTGCGCGGTGGTGCGGCTGCCCGACGCAGCCGCGCCGTTCAACTATTCCCGGCTCGTCAACGCCGCGCTGCCGCACCTCGACACGCCGCTGGTCCTGCACCTCAACAACGACGTCAACGCCCTCGAGCGCGGCTGGTTGGAGGAGATGGCAGGCTGGTTCACGCAGCCCGACGTGGGCGTGGTCGGTGCCAAGCTCATCTACCCTGACCGCACGCTCAACCACACCGGCATCGTCATCGGCCCGCACGGCGGGCTCGCCGACACGCCTTTCGCCCGGGTCGACGAGCGCAGCGTCGGTCTCGCCTGGCACGCGGCCGCCCGCGAGGTGTCGGCCGTCACGGGCGCCTGCCTGCTGACGCGCACCGAACTCTACCGCCGGCTCGGCGGCTTCGACGAAAACGACTTCGGCGTGGCCTACAACGACGTGGACTACTGCCTGCGCGCGCGCGCCGCCGGCGCGCGCGTCATCTACACGCCGCAGGCGAAGCTCATGCACTGGGGCAGCGCGACGCGCGGCGTGACCTTCGACGAGGCCGAGCATATCGCGTTCGTGCGGCGTTTCCCGGCGTATCGCGACCCGTATTTCAGCCCGCACTGGCGGCTGGACGGCGCGCACGTGCGCAGCCGCGACGGCGGCCCCGACCGCACCCGGCGCGCCGGCCCGCCCCGGCTGCTGCTGCTCACGCACAACCTCAACCTCGAGGGCGCCCCGCTCTTCCTCCTCGAATACGCCACGCACCTGGCCCGCACGGCCGGGAGCCGGCTCGAGGTGCTTGCGGCCCAGGACGGGCCGTTGCGCGCACCGTTCGAGGCGCTCGGCGCGCACGTCGCCATCGCCGACACCGGCCCGCTGCTGCACGCCGCGGATGACGACGCCTTCTCGCGCCAGCTCGCCGAGCTGTCCGGCCGCGTGGACTGGGACCAGGTCGACCTGGTCGTCTGCAACACGCTCTTCAGTTTCTGGGGCGTCCACCTCGCGCGCAGCGCCGACCGGCCCTCCCTGCTCTACATCCACGAGAGTTCCTCGGTGTTCCGCGCCTTCGAGACCCGGCTCGCGCTCGACCTGCATCACCTGGTGCACGACGCCCTGCGCACCGCGACCCGTGCGCTCTTCCTCTGCGCGGCGACCCGCGCCTACTACGCCGACGACGACCGCGGCAACTTCCGGATCGTGCCGAGCTGGATCCGGCTGGGCGACATCGACGAATTCCGCCGCACCCACGAACGCGCGGCGCTGCGCTGCCAGCACGGGTTTCGCGACGACGAGGTCGTGATCGCGAACATCGGCACGGTGTGCGAGCGCAAGGGCCAGCACATCTTCCTCCGCGCCGCCGACCATTTCAACCGCGAGCAACGCGGCGGCCCGCCCGTGCGCTTCCTCCTGGTCGGCGCCCGGCCGGGCATCTACCTCGACCTGCTCCAACGCGACATCGCCCGGCTCGGCCTGACGAACCTCACGCTCGTGCCGGAGACGCGGGAGGTCTTCGACTTCTTTGTCGCGGCGGACATGTTCGTCTGCACGAGCTACGAGGAGTCCTTCCCCCGCGTCGTGATGGAGGCGATGGCGTTCCGCACGCCGATCGTGAGCACCGACGTGCACGGCATCGCCGACATGATCGGCCAGCGCCAGGACGGCTACCTGGTGAAGCCCGGCGACGTCGCGGGCCTGGCCCTCATGATGCGGACCTGCCTCGCGAAGGAACGCAGCGGCAAGTCCCTCGCGCCGGCGGCCTACTCGAAGGCGCTGCGCCTCTACGATGCCACGCACGTGCTGCCGTGGCACGAACGTCTGGCCCGCGAGGCAGTGCTCGCCCACGAGTGACCTTCGCGTGAAGCCCGGGCGGATCATCTTCGCGGCCGTCCTGATCGCCACCACCTGGTTCCTCCGCGGACCGGGCCTGGACAAGAAGATCTGGAACGTGGACGAGGCGGTGACGTTCACCATGGCCCAGCAGATCCTCGCGGGCGACGTCCCCTACCGCGACGCGGTCGACCAGCGCAATCCGCTGGCACCCTACGTGCAGGCCGCGGTGTTTGCCGCCGCCGGCGACTGGAACTTGCGCGCCCAGCACCTCGTGCTCGCGGTGATGATCGGCCTCACGGCCGTCCTGCTCTGGCAGACCGCCCGGCGGCTGGGCGACGAAACCACGGGCGTGGCCGGGGCGCTGTGGTTCACCGTGCTGGCCCTCATGCTGCCCTCGGTGCGCGACACGATGCCCGCGCACACGGCCTGGTATCTGGTCTTTTTCTCCACCGCCGGATTCTGGGCGCTGGCCGCGGCCTGGGCTTCCGGGCGGCGGACGTGGGCCGCCGCCGCGGGCGCGGCCTTCGGCCTCTCGTTCCTCGCCAAGCAGCCCGGCGTGCTGGACTTCGGCGTGGCGCTCGTGCTGGGGGCGCTGGCCGCGTGGGCCCGGCCCGACCGCCGGAAGGAACTCGCCGGCCTGGGGCTCGCGCTGCTGGCGGGATTCGCCGCGCCGGTGTTCGCCACCGGCATTTATTTCGCCGCCAAGGGCGCGTGGGCCGACCTGGTTTACTACACCTGGACCTACAACAATACGCTGTATGTCCCGGAGATTTCCTGGCTGGAACGCTGGCAGACCATGCGGGTGCCGTTCGCTCTCGCTTGGGAATACCATCCCGCTGTCGTCGTGATCGGGGGGCTGGCTGCCATCGGGCTGCTGGTGCGCGCCCCGCGCCGCCTTTTCCGCCGGCCCGCGGAATTCGACCTGACGGGCTGGCTGATCCTTGGCTGGTGCGCCTCCGGACTGATTTCCACGACCCTGAGCGGTCGCGGCTTCACGCATTACTCCATCCAGCTGATCCCCGGCCTGAGTCTGGCCTGCGGGTGGGTGACCGCGCAGGCCTGGACCGCGGGACGCAACTGGGCCGGAACCCAATCGTTCCGGCGCGCGCTCGCGCTGGCCGTCGGCGCCGGGCTGGTCGTGTGGCTGCTCCGTCCCGTGCCCGCGCGTCTCCACGCCTTCGATCTGCCCGAGCCGGGCTCGGAAGCCATCGCCCGCCTCGTCCGCCGGCACACCGCCCCGACGGACCGGATTTTCGTCTGGGGCTACACGCCCGAGGTCTACGCCATCAGCGAACGGCTGCCGGCGACGCGGTTTCTCTACAACACCTTCGTCACCGGCCTGATCCCGTGGACCAATCTCGACCCGCTCAAGAACACGGATTACGCCATCGTGCCCGGTGCGCGGGGCAAATTCATCGCGGACTGGAAATCCCATCCGCCCGCGCTCGTCGCCGACGGGCGGTCGCAACGGGGGTTCATGAAATATCCGCTGGATAAACAGTCCTGGCTGTGGCCGTTGATCGAGCAGGATTACGCGGAGGTCGCGACGGATGAGACCGCGCCGCTCGGATTCTGGCTGTTCCGCCGGCTCGAGCCCGTCATGTCCCGCCCGCGGCCCGCGGCCCTGCCGACGGGAAATGCCGTGCAGGTCCGGGTGGACAAGGTGCAGGCAGGCCAGACGGCCCGGGTGGCGGTGCAGGCGCCGCCGGATGCCGTCGCGCTCGAACTGTATCTGGACGGCAGGCTTTACCGCCGCCTGGGCTGCCCGCCCGGCGCACCGGCGGCCGTCGTCTTTTTCATCCCTGCCGCCGACTGGTCGGGCGCGATGCACGCAGTGCAGGTGGTCGCGGTCGGTCCGCAGGCCACGTTGCTCGCCAGCACGGAATACGAGCTCAAGGCGACAGCGCCGAGCACGGTCATTGGCGGCCCGCCGCTCGACTTCGAGGGCCGGACCATCGTGGCGCTCGAGTCGAGCACCATCACCGGCGGGCCCCAGTTGCCCAAGAAAGACGCGCCCACGCACTGGGACGCGCACGCGCCGTCGCGCGTGGTTTATCCCTGGCTCCCGGGCATGAACTCCCTGGCCTTCGCCTATGGGATCGAGGAAGCGGCCCTCGCGCGGGAACCCCCCAACCACACGGACGGCGTGGAGGTGGTCGTGCAAACCGAGGACGCGGCCGGGCGCCTTACCCAAATCTATCGCTTCCATTTTGACCGAGAGATCGCCCGCCGTGCCGGCGGCCAGACGGTCGGTTACACCCCGCTGCCCAAGGGCGGACCGGGGCGGCTCATCCTGCTGATGACGCCGGGCCCGGCTTTCGACCCCGCCTACGACTGGAGCTACTGGCTCTGGATCCGGGCCGCCCGTTCGCCCATCACGCTGCTGGCCGGGGACCATCCGCGGTATCCCGTCCGGCTCGAGTCGCCCGCCGAGCCACGGCAGACCGAGTTCAACGGCAAGTTCATCACCGTGACCGAGGCCCCGGCCGCCATCGATTTCGCCACGTCCCCCGATCTCGATGAATTGTCCGGCGGTTTCGGGCTGCTCGACACCTCGTGGCTTGGCCAGGAAATGACGACGCCGGTTGATTTCGTCATTTCCGTGGTGAAGCCCGACGGCCGCGAGACGAAGGTGCTCGAGCGGACGCTGGATCCCGCCCACAAGCCCGACGACCGCGGCACCCAGCCGTTTCAATTCCGCCTGCCCCAGCCGCTGGCCGGCATGCTGCGCTTTTCCGCCCGGACCAAAGCCGGTGCGACCAACGTCCACGCCTTTTGGAGCGGATTGCACGTGACGCTGTTGCGCACAGCGCTGCAGACTCCCGACGGCCAAATCCCTGCCGATCCGGCCAGCGAGGGCCGCTTCGGTTTCCTCAACAGCGTGGAGGACGGCCGGAACTGCCTCGTGGCCCACGCCCCTGCCAGCCTGGTCTACCCGTGGCACGATGGCATGAACCGGCTGACCGGCGAATACGGCCTGATCAGCGCCGCCTACACCAAAAACGAGACGGAGGGCGTCGTGTTTGTCGTGGAAGTCCAGGAAGCGAACGGCACGCACCGGGAGCTTTTCCGGCGGCACCTCGCGCCCATGAGCCGGAAGGCGGACCAGGGCGCGCAGTCGCTGTCCGTCGCGATCCCCGCGGTGCCGGGCGGCCGGCTGATCCTGCGCACCCTGCCGCCTCAGCCGGACCACCTGAATGCGGCATGGAGTTATTGGCGCGATCTGCGGGTGGCGCCGTAATTCCGGGTGCCGCACCGGTGGATGGCGGGTTTGGCCGTCTGGTTTGTCCAGTGGTTATACCACCGTGCGCCGAGCCCCGTCTTCCCCACCCTTGCGCCCTTCCCCGCCAAGGTGCGGCACATCCTTGGCGGCACGGCATTTCGCCCGGCCAGTGCACACTTGCTTCCCGTGCATGCTCCCTGCAAACAACCGGTGCACCACGCAGTTACCGCAACGAGCATGACCCTCCCATCCACCCGCTTCAGTCCGGCCCGGCTGGCTTTTCTCGGCACTTTCCTGGTCGCACTGCTTTTCGCCGTTTATACCCGGCACGCGTGGGAGGACTACTACATCACCTTCCGCTCCAGCAAGAACCTGGCGACCGGTCATGGCCTCGTCTTCAACGTCGGCGACAAGCTCCACACCTTCACCTCGCCGCTCGGGGTGCTGCTGCCGGCCGTCTCCTACCTGCTGACCTTCAACAGCTCCGACGAGGGCGCCCTGTGGATTTTCCGGCTGATGTCCGCCGCCGCCCTAGGAGGCGCCGCCGGCCTGCTCATGCTGACCGCCCGGCGCCTGAACTACGGGTTGCCGGCCGGTTTCTTCCTTGTCGCCTGCCTGGCCCTCGATGCCAAGACGGTCGATTTCACCATCAACGGCATGGAGACGGGGTTCATGGTGCTGTTCCTGGCCTATGTCCTCTGGGCCCAC
Organism: Opitutus sp. GAS368; assembly: GCF_900104925.1. Taxonomy (NCBI): domain Bacteria; kingdom Pseudomonadati; phylum Verrucomicrobiota; class Opitutia; order Opitutales; family Opitutaceae; genus Opitutus; species Opitutus sp. GAS368. Next base: position 2,677,204 of record NZ_LT629735.1, on the reverse strand, counting down.
CTGAGTCCCGGTCCGCGGCAGTGGCGCCACCTCGGCGCCGCCTGGGCGGGGCTCATGTGGACGCGGCCGGACAGCTTTGTCTACATCGGGCTCGTGGCCGCCGGCTTCTGGCTCTTCAACGACGCCCGGCAAAGCGGCACGACGCGGACGAAGCTGCTCGGGCTGTTCCTCAAGGCCGGCCTGCTGACGACGGCCCTCTACCTGCCGTGGCTGCTGTTCGCCCAGCTTTATTACGGCACGGCCGTGCCGCACACCATCACCGCGAAGAGCGGCATCGGCGACCCGCGCACGCTGGCCGGCCTGCTCCAGACGGCCCTGCAGCTGCCGTTCAATGCCTGGGCTGACACCGCGTCGCTCAAGGGCACCTTCCTGCCCGCCTATTACATGATCGGTGGCTGGCCCGATTTGCCCGCGCAGCTCGCCGGCGCGGTCGCGCTGGTTTGCGCGCTGCTCTGGCTTGTGCCGTTCTTGCGCGTCGAGACGCGCGTCGCCTCCTTCGCGTTCTTCTGGGCACACGCCTACCTCAGCTACTGCCCGTATTTCCCGTTCCCGTGGTATCTGCCGGCCCCGGCCCTGCTCGCGATCTTCACGCTCGGCAGCCTGCTGGCGCAGGCGCTGCAGGCCGCCGCCCAATGGCAGGTCGCGGAACCCGGCACAGACCGGCCGCGCCGGCTCGCCGCTTTCGCCCTCACCGTCGCGGCGTTGCTCGCCGTCGGCACGGGCTGGATTACTTGGCAGGCCGCCCGGCAGCTGGCCGCCCAGCAGCAATACGTCGAGAACGGCAACCGCCGTAAGATCGGCGAGTGGCTGCACGCTAACGCCAAGCCGGGCGACACCGTCTTCATGGAGCCGCTCGGCTACATCGGTTATTTCTCCGGACTGAAGACCTACGATTTTCCCGGCATGTCCTCGCGCGAGATGGTCAAGGCCCGGAAGGAGGTCGGCAACGACTGGGCCGCCCTCATCGACCACCTCCAGCCCAAGTGGCTCGTCCTGCGCCCGAACGAGATCAACCGGCTCAACAGCATCGCCCCCAACCTGCTGGCGAGCTACTATACGCCCGCGCAGGAATTCTCGGTGGCCGACGAGATCGGTTCGCTCGACGTCCTGGGCCGCCGCTACCTGGAGCACGACGCCCGCTTCACCGTCTTCCGCCTGGTCCGGCTCAGCCGTTTCAAGACGGAGCTTGTCGATATCACCAGCCGCTTCGAGGTCTCGCACCAGGTGCTGGACGGCGTGGGGGTCACCATGGTGCATGCTCCCGGCCAGATGGTCGTCAAGGTACCGCCCAAGGCGACCACCGTGAAGGTTGCCTACGGTTTTCCCGCCGCGGCCTACGCCGGCGAACCCGGCGACCGGACCGACGGCGCCACCTTCCAGATCGAATGGGAGGGCGACAGCCGGAAGGTGCTGCTGCTCGACATGACGCTCGACCCCGCCGCCAACCCCGCGCACCGCGGCCTCCAGCACTTCGAGGGCGCGCTGCCCGCGACCGAAGACACCAAGGCCCGCCTGATCTTCCGCACGCTGCCCGGCGCCACGATGACGAAGGACTGGACCTGCTGGAGCCTGCCGGAGTTTCCCTAAACCGCGATGATGACCCCCACCCGCATCCAACCTTGGCTGCCCTGGATGGTGGCGGTGGTCCTGGCCGCGGGTGTCTTCGCGCTACGCTGGCCGACTTTTGACTTCAAGGTCTGGAACGTCGACGAGGCCATCCACGCGGCGGTCGCGCGGACGCTGCTCGACGGCGGCGTGCTCTACCGCGATGCGGTCGACCAGCGCACGCCGCTCACCTACTACGCCGTCGCCGGGCTTTTTCGCATCGCGGGCGAGAACAACGTCCGGGCGATGCACGCGCTCGCGGCGGCGCTCATCGCCGCCACGGCGTTCGGGCTTTTTCTGCTCGGCCGTGCCTGGCGCGGCCCCGGCGCCGGCCTGTGGGCCGCGCTGCTCTTCGCTGTCCTTTCCAGCGCGCTGTTTTTCCCCGGGGACGCCTACGCGCTGGATACGGAATGGTTTGTCGCCGCGTTCACCACGTGGGCCGCGTGGTGCTTCTGGCGCGGCTCGCCTGCGGCCGCCGGCGGCCTGTTGGGCCTGGCCTTCCTCTCCAAGCAGCCGGCGTTGCTCGATCTCGGCGCCCCGCTGGCGGTGCTGGGCTACGGGGCGCTGCGCGAACGGATGCGATGGTCGCGTCCGGCCGCGCTGCTCGCCGGTTTCGCCGCGCCCGTCCTGCTGACCGTGCTTTATTTCGCGGCGCGCGGTGCCCTGGTCGACCTGTATTTCTACACCTGGCGCTACAACCTGCAGTATTACGGCCCGGAGATCGGCACCTCCGACCGCGTGCTATCCGCATTGAAGCCCTTCGCGCTGCTGGGCGCGCACTACCCGCTGGTGCTGGCGGCGCTGCTGGGCGCGGCGGGGTTCGCGCTTTTCCGCGTGCTGCAGCGGCGGCCCGAGCCCGCGGAACAGGCGGACAACCCGCGGCTGCTCTACCTGCTGGCCTGGGCCGCAACCTCGCTCGCCGGCGCCGCGTCGGGCGGCCGCGGTTACGACCATTACTTCATCCAGTTCCTGCCGGCCGTGTGCCTGGCGGCGGCCCTCGGCCTCGACGGGATCGGACAGTGGGCGCGGGCACACCGGGCGAAGCGCTGGCTGCTGCCCGCCGCGCTCGTCCTGTTTGCGCTGGTGCTCGCGCAGCTCGGCCGCGGGGTGATCTCGTTCCGCGCACAGGCGTCCCAACCGGTCGATCCCTCGATCCGGGTCGCAGAGTTCATCAAGAACCGCACGTCTGCAGACGAGCACATCTTCGTCTGGGGCTACCATCCCGACATCTACCTGTTTGCCGACCGCAAGCCGGCGTCGCGCTTTGTCTATGCCTCCTTCCTGAGCGGGCTCATCCCGTGGACCAACACGGCGCCGGACCGGGACACGGCCTACGCCATCGTGCCGGGCGCCCGTGAGACCCTGCTGCGCGAGCTCGCGGCGGTGCAGCCGGCGTTCATCGTGGATTGCAGCGCCGGCCCCAACCGTTCCTGGCAGAAATATCCGCTCGAGACTTTCCCCGCCCTGCGCGATTTCATCGCCGTCCGCTACCGCGTGGTGGAGGCGGGGCAGTTTGTGCCGCAGGGCTTCCGCCTTTATCAGCTCCGGCGGCCGGACGAGCCGCGTGAGACCGCGCCTGCGGCGCCGGATCTGCCGCCGGCCGTGCGCGCCACCCTGGCCATCGGGACGATCAGCCAGCCGCTGCCGCCCGTGCAGGCCAGCGCCGCCAATGGGGCCGGTTTCAGCATGGTCGATGGCCGGGCGGAATATTTCGCCCACGCCCCCTCCCGCCTCGTCTACCAGGTCCCGGCGGGCGTCACGAAGCTGCGTGGGGGGTTCGGCCTCCGGCCCGGCGCCTATGCCGCGACGAACCCGGCCCCCACTGACGGTGCCGAGTTCATCATCCGCTGGCGCCCCGCCGGCGGGAGCGAGCAGACCCTGCTCCGCCGGCTGCTGCGTCCGCGCGAGGCGGCGGCGGACCGGCCCGTGCAATCCTTCCGGGTGGACCTGCCCGGCGGCGCCGGCGGCGAACTCCTGCTGCTGATCGAGCCCGGTCCCGCCGGCAACCCCGCCAGCGACTGGACCTTTTGGACGGATTTGCTGTTGGAAACCGCCCCGTGATGACCTAACCACTGCGCCCCATCGCCAACCCATGACTGCATTGGAAAACACCCCATCCACGGCCTCGATCCGTCAAAAGGTGGAACGGGCCTTGCTGTTCCTCCTCCTGGTCACGATCATCTTCACGTTCCCCAACCGCCCGGGCTTCGACCTCGACGCTTCCTGGCGTATGGCGCTGGGCAAGTTCTTCCTCGAAAACCTGCAGTTCGGCCGGGATATCGTTTTCACCTACGGTCCGCTGGGCTTCCTCATGGGCAAGACCTACTCCGGGCTGCTTTTCTGGCCCCTGCTCGCCTGGCAGCTGTTCGCCGCCTGCGTCATCGCCCTCCTCCTCCAATATTGGGGTCAGCGTCTGGCCGCGGGCTGGCCCCGTTTCTTTTTCTACGCCTTTTTTCTGCTGTATGGCGTCACCTACGAGGATGCCATTCATATGCTGGTGATCGCCCTGATCGGCTTTGAACTGCTGCGGCGCATCGACCGGCCGTGGCACTGGAGTTCGAGCCTGATGCTGCTCATGCTGGCCACGCAGAGCGTGGCAAAATTCACCAACCTGATGCTGGCCGCCATCATGGTGGGAACCGTCGCCGGCTTGGCCCTCTGGCAGCGCCAGCGCGGCACGGCGGTCCGGTTGCTCGCGTGGTTTGGCGGTGGCTTTCTGGCCGGATGGGTTCTCTGCGGACAGAATCCGCTGAACCTGCCCGTCTATCTCGTAAATTCATGGTATGTCAGCCAAGGCTACCAGGAAGCAATGGGGATCGACACTCCCGACGCCCCCCTCTGGAAGGCGTTGGTCGTGTCCGGCATGCTGACGGCTTACATGCTGCTCAACCTCATCACGCAAAAAAACCGCCCGCGCAGTCTGGCGGGCAGCGTGATGCTGGGTGCGTTCATCTTCCTCAATTGGAAGCACGGTTTTGTGCGCTCGGACGGGCACATGGTGGGGTTTTTCTATTGCGCCCTGCTGCCCATCGTCGCCTTTCCCGTGCTGCTGGAAGACGCGGTCCCGTTCGGGCGGCTGAAACGCTGGGCGCTTGCCGCGGCCGGCGGGCTGTGCCTTCTCGGCATCCGGGATGCGATTCCGCCTCTGGTGGATTCAGCCCTGACCATTTTCCAAAACAAAATCTGGGGTAATGTCGATTTTGCGTCACGCCTTGCGACCCTGCGCAAGGACTATGACGATGCGCTGGGCCAGGAATTGCAGATGTATGGCATGCCCCGCATTCAGGCCGTCGTGGGCCAGCGATCCCTTGATGTCCTCGGCTACAATCAGGCTGTCGCGATCTACAACAAGTTCAACTACCGGCCGCGGCCGGTGTTCCAGAGTTATTCCGCCTACACGCCCGAACTGGCCCGGCTGAACCTCGATTACTACAATTCCGACCGCGCTCCGGATTTCGTGATGATCAAGATCAACTCCATTGATCAAAGGCTGCCCGCGATGGACGACTCCGCCCTCCTTTATCTGCTCACGCAGCGCTACAAATACGTGCTCTCGGAAAAATCTTTCCAGTTGTGGGAAAAAACCGCCGGGCCGATTGACGCCGCCGCGCAGCCCCAACTGCTGGAACGCAAAAACCTCTCGGTGGACGAGACATGGTCCCTCGAGAGTTACAACCCCCGGCCGCTTTGGGTGAAAATCGACCTCCACCCCTCCCTGCTCGGACGGGTGCGCACCTTCTTCTACAAACCCCCGATGCTGCGCCTCACGATTCAGGACTCTGCGGGCAAGACCGAAGCCTACCTGATGCCGGCGCCGATCGGTCGCGCGGGCTTTATCATCAGCCCGGTCATCGATGACATGATGGCCTTCGCCCGCTTCGCCAGCGGCAAATCCGAACGGCTATCCAGCCAGATCACGATCACGCTGGCCCCGGAGGACCGGAAATATTTCTCCCGGACCGCCCATGTCGAGCTATACGGCCTCAAGTCTTCCACCGCCGGCCAAAACTTCTTCAAGAATATCACGAAGGAACTCTTCTACATGTTCAAAACCACCCCCGTGGATTTTCAGGCCAGCAGCAAGCCCTCCAACGAGCAAATCAATGGCGAGCAGGTGATGGTTCTGCACACCCCGAGCGAGATGACTTTCGACGTCCCCCGGGGAATGACCGAGGCCAGCGGCCGGTTCGGCTTCCTCGCCGGGGCTTACACCCGCGGTGGCAGAACCGATGGGGCGGATTTTCTGATCGTGTGGTCCGATGGAAAAGAATCCGTGGAAGTCTTTCACCGATACCTTGATCCTTTGCGTAAGTTTGAGGATCGCGGCCTGATCTCATTCCATGTGGACCTGAGGAAATTCAAGGGGGGCCGGCTGTATTTCCGCACCCTGCCCGGCCCTTACAATGACCTGGGCTGGGACTGGACGGCCTGGACGGACATCGAGATCAAATAACTCCGGCGTCGAACCGCCGTCGCTCAACCACCGCATGGCTGCCCGGACCAAATTGCCGTCGTGGTGCTGGGCCCTCGGCGCCGCCGGGCTGGTCCTGGCGGCCCGGCTGCACGAGATCCACCTGCACACGGGCGACGTGCCGACCAACGACCAGTGGAAGATCGAGGCGACCGACATCCTCGCCCCGTGGCTCGACGGCACCCTGCGGCCGGCCGCCTTCTTCGCACCGCATTTCGAGCACGTCCCCGTCTGGACGCGCCTGCTTGCCTGGCTCGAGGTGGTATGCACAGGCCGCTGGGATCCGTTTCTCCAGACAACGGTCAACGCGCTGTGCTACGCGGGTTTCATCGCGCTGGTCGCGCAGTGGATCGCCCGCCACCTGCGTCCGGCCGCGGCTTGCGCCATCATCGCGCTGCTGGTCTTCAACGCCTGCCTGGCGCATGATTGGGAAAACATCACCTGGGGATTCCAGTCCCAGTTCCCCCTCGCCCTGATCTGCCTGTTCCTCCACGTCCAGGGTTCCCTGGGGCAGCCGTCCGGCAGCCGCGGCTGGTGGGCGGCGCAAGCCGCCGGACTGGCCGGGCTCTTCACGCTGGCCAGCATGTGGATCGCGCCTCTGGCCGTCGTGCTGGTATTACTGTGGACGGACCCGCGCGGCCCCCGACGCCGGCTGCTGCCGCTGGTCACCGCCGGCCTCGGGCTGGCCCTGATTGTCCTCATCCGCGCCCGCGCCGCACCCGGCCACATGCTGGACCTCACCGCCCGCACGCCCTGGCAGTTCCTCTTCGCGCTGCTGGACCAGCTCGGCTGGCCCGCCGGCTGGCCGGGCGCCCTCGCGCTGCTCAACCTGCCGCTGCTGGTGCTCGCGCTGCAGCTGCGCGACCGCCGGGAGACAACGGCCTTCGACCGCACCGTGCTGGCGCTCGGACTGTGGGCGGCCGGGCAGGCCCTGGCACTGGCCGTCGCCCGCAGCGCCGACTATTACGGCTATGTCTCCCGCTATGGCGAACTGCTCGGCGTGCAGGTGCTCGCGAATTCACTGGCGCTTGCACGGCTGGTGCCCGCCCTGCCGCGCTGGCGGTGGCCCGGCGGGCTCTTTGCCGCCGCGTGGGTCGCCGCCGTCGTGGCCGGCGTGTGGTCGCTTTCGACCGGCGGCCACGCCCGGCATTTCCACGAGCGCTCCGCCACCTACGCGAATCTCCGTCGCGACGCCGTGCAGGCCTACCTGGCACGGGGTGACCGCACGCTACTCGACGAGCCCGGCACCCGTGCAATCTTTTTTCAGCCGGTGGAACAGATCACCACGCTGCTCGACCGGCCGGGCTTCCGTGCTCTGCTGCCGCACTCCGTGTGGCCAGAAAATCCGCCCGACCGGGCCGGTGCCGCCGTGCGCTTCCTGCAGGCGCAGCCCTGGCTGATCGCAGCCCCCGCCGCACTGCTTCTGATCGCCGGCCTGGGCCTGCAATTACGTGAGCGCTCATCGCCGCCGGTGCCGCCGTCCTTCACGCTCCAGCCGGAACCGTTGCTGCCGTGGCTGGCGGGGCCCGTCGCCGTGGCCGCCGGCGCCCTGGTCTTCTGCTGGCCGGACCCGCTCACGCTGGACCAGGACGAGCGCTGGCGCCGCTTCTTCAACCCGCCCGGCAGCGTCGGCCCGCTTGAGCTGCACATCGTGAGCAGCTCGCAGCCGCTACCGGATGAGCACTTGTTCGGCGCGGTGCCGCTGTCGCCGCCCGCCGTGCGTTTCCAATTCAGCGGCACGAATCCGGGCACCACGGCCTTCACCTGCACGGCCTGGAGCAAGCCTTTCCCGGTCGCGTCGCCCTGGTTCATCGTGCCCTACACCGGCTGGCCCGTCGCGCATGGCAACGGCCTGCGCCTCCGCATCGAGGAACCGGACGGCCGGTTCATCACCGAGGTCGCCTGTCCGGGCCCGAACACGACGGAGATCGGCTATTGGGCGGCGGACGTCCGGCCCTACGCCGGCAAGCGGACGCGGCTCGTCCTCTACGACGGCCGCACCGACACCGACGCGTGGGTCGGGGCCGCCCCGCCCATCGCCGCCGCCTATCCCTCGGTCGCGGACCGGATGCGCGCCGCCTTTCCCTGGGAGCAGACCGCCCATGTACACCACGCCCTGGCCCGCCTAGCCGGCGTGTCCCTCGCCCTGCTGGCCGGCTGGCTGGCTGTGGGCCGGCCCAAGCCCGAAACCGGCCCGGCAGACTGATCGGGCGCGGTTGCATTTTCCGATGGCGGGTTTATGCGGTTGGCTTGTCCCATGGGTAGACAACCACATGCCGGATAACACCCCAAAATCCTCCGACTTTGCCAGCCTCTACCGGGGCACGATCGGGCCCTTGCGGCGCTACCTGGCGCGCCTGCTGGGCAACCCCAGCGACGCCCAGGATGTGGCGCACGACGCCTACCTCCGCGTCTACCCCAAGGTGCAGGACCGGTCCGCGCTCAAGCCCGAGGCCGTGCTCTACACCACCGCCCGCCGCCTTGCCATCAACCGGCTGAAGCGCCGGCAGATTTCCCCCGTCGCCACCAACAATGACCAGGTGGACGCCGCCACCACCGCCATTCCCGGCGTGGTCCAACAGGTCGTGGCCCGGCAGGAGCTGGCACAACTCGAGCAGGCCATCGCGCAGCTGCCCGAGGGTTGCCGCACCGTCCTTTTGCTCCGCAAGATCGAACTTCTCTCCCACCAGGAAATCGCCGACCGCCTCGATATCGCCGTCAGCACCGTGGAAAAACAACACGCCCGCGCCCTCCGGCTGCTGCGGGCGAGTCTCGCCCGCCAACCCGCCGCCGGTCCCTCCCTCACCTCGGAGGCCCGCCCATGAAACCCGCCCACCACCCTTCCGCCCTCGCCGAGGAACAGGCCTCGCTGTGGGCCGCCCGCCTCGACGGCTCGGCCCTCTCGGCCGCCGACCGCACCGCGCTCGACACCTGGCTCGCCACCGATCCCGTGCACCGCGCGCTGCTCTCCTCCTATTGCCAGTTTTCCGCCGACCTCGAACAGCAGTTGCCGTTGCTTGCAGGAATCAGGGACGAGTTGGCGGAATCCCAAACCGTCGCAAAGACCGAACGGGCGCTTCCCTGGTTGTCCCGGCCATTATGGGCCGGGGCGGCGCTAATGGCGGCCGCGGTCCTTGCGGCGGTTTTTCTGTGGCCGGCCCGGCCACAGAACCAATTCCAGAACCTGGCCACCCCCATCGCGCAGCGCCAGAGCGTCACCCTGATCGACGGCACCCGCGTCGAGCTCAACGCCCAGACCGCGCTCGTCGTGGAGCTGGGCGGCGAGGCGCGCCGCGTGCGCCTCGCCGCCGGCGAGGCCTTCTTCCATGTCAGCAAGGATCCCGCGCGACCCTTCTACGTCGAAACCCCGGCCGGCTCGGTCCGCGTGACCGGCACGCAATTCAACGTCCGCACCGATTCGCATTCCGCGCTCGAGGTCACCGTGCTCGAGGGTTCCGTGCAGGTCCGTCCCGGCGGCGGCACCCCGCGGGCGCTGGCGGCCGGCGACCAGCTCGTGCGCACGGCGGACCAGGTGGCCGTGATCCCGCTTTCGGCCGGCCAGCTCAACAACGCTCTCGCCTGGCGTCAGGGCCTGACGGTCTTCGCCGGCACGCCGCTGCGCGAAGCGCTCGGCCGTTTCGCCCGCTACCACGGGCGCAGCCTCAACGCCTCCGACGCCGCCGCCTCACACCACGTGGGCGGCACCTACAGCCTCGACGACCTGGACGGTTTCCTCGCGGGCCTGGAGGACACCATGTCCCTGCGGGTCACTCGCGGGCTCGACGGTTCCATCCAGGTGGATGTCCCCGACTCCTCCGCCCGCCCGTGATTTTCCGCCGCGCCCTGCCTCCCGGCCTGCTCCTCTTTGCCGGCGGCCTGCTCGCAGTCACGGCCCGGGCAACGCCAATGGAGTTCAACCTGCCCGCCCAGCCCGCGCCGGAGGCCCTGATCGCCTTCTCGCAACAGGCGCACGTCGAGGTACTCTTCTCCTACGACGACCTGCGCCCCGTGACCGCCGGGGCTGTTGTCGGCGTCTACGAGCCCGAGGCCGCGCTGACCCGCCTGCTGGAAAACACCGGTTTCGCCGCCCGCCGCAAGCTTCCCGGCAAATTCATCGTCATCGCCGCGGCCCGGCCGACCGGCACCATCCGCGGCCGGCTGCTCACGGCCGCCGGCTCGCCCGCCGCGGGCGTCACCGTCGCCATCTCCGGCACGCGCCTTTCCACCCGGTCGGATGCGTCGGGTGAATTCACCCTCGCGGGTGTGCCGCCGGGCCGGCACGAGCTCTTCGTCGCCGGCGAGGGCTACCAGCCGGTGCAGCTGCAAGACGTGGAGATCGAGGCGAGCCAGTTGTCGTGGCTGCCCGCCCAGCACCTGCAACCCGCCCGCGAACTCGAGCGCCTCGAGCCCTACATCGTGCAGGGACGCTCCGTCCGGATGCGGCCGCTGGACGACAGCGCGGCGCTCCTCGGCCCGCGCCGGGCCACCGGCAACCTCGACCTGCCGCGCACGGAAAACGACGCCCTGCCCTACGCGCTCTACACCCGCGAACAGATCACCCGCAGCGGCGTCGTCGCGCTCAACGAGTTCCTGCAACGGGTGATTCTCGAGGGCGACGCCGCCACGCAGCCGCCGGAGCAGAGCGGCTCGTTCAATTTTGCGGACAGTCTCGCCGGCAGCGCCAATCTCCGGCTCCGCGGCTACGACGAAAACGAGACCGTGATCCTGATCAACGGCCGGCGCCTGCCCGAGATCCAAACGAGTGTCACGCCGACGCTGCCGCCCGACGTGAACTTTGTCCCGCTCAGCCTCATCCAGCAGGTGGAGGTGCTGCCCGCGTCCGCGTCCGCCCTCTACAGCGGCAATCCCGTCGGCGGCGTCATCAACATCGTGCTGCGGCCCGACGTGACCGCGACCGAGATCACCACCACCTACACGAACGCCCTGCGCGGCTTCGACGCCCCCCAGTCCTCCGTCTCGTTCCAGCACGGCCAGTCGCTGCTCGACGGCCGGTTGCGGGTGCGCGTCAACGCGGTCTACACCACCGCCGTGCCGCCGACGGAGGCCGAGCTCGGCTTCCGCCGCGCCCATGCGGCGACGCTGCCCGTGCCGGCCGATCCCATTTTCCGGGCGACGCCCAACGTGCGCAGCACGGATGGCTCGCCCCTCTTCGGCGGCGGTTCCGCCAGCTTCACCTCGGTCGCCCCGGGCGCCGATGGCACGGCCGGCCTCGCGGCCTTCAGCGACCGGGCCGGACTCCGCAGTTTGGATTTCTACGATTCGCCCGGAGGCCTGTCGGCGTCGCCAACCAGCCTGGACTCCCCCTACGGCCGGCGGCAGCGCCGCACGGTCTACTTCGGCTCGGTCAGTTACGATCCGGTGGGCTGGCTGCAGCTCGGGGTGGATGTCACGCATTCCACCACCGTCATGAACCGCGGCCTCGACGTCCTTTCCGCCGAACTCACGCTGCCCGCCGCGGCCCCGCGCAACCCCTTCGGCCGGGATGTGCTCGTCGCGTTGAACGACACCGCGCCGCTCCTCGGCAATGATTACAGCGAGGCCCGCATCGAGTTCACCTCGGGCGTGGCCGGGTTGCTGCTGCGGCTGCCTTCCGACTGGCGGGTCTCGCTCGACGGCCAGTATGCGCGCAACGTGGTGAAATATCGCGGGCTCGCCGGCGCCGACTCCGCCCGGTGGCAGGAGCTCGTCGACGGGGGGCGCTACAACCCGCTGCGCGACACCCAGGTGTCCGGTCCGCCCCAGGAGTTCTATGACCGCGTGCTCATCTACCGCGGCGGCAAGGACCGTTTCGTCACGCTCGGCGATTACGACACCTTCGACGCCGCGTTCCGTGTCTCCAACCAGTCGCTCCGGCTGCCCACCGGTCGCGCGTCCGTCATCGCCGGCCTGGACTACCGCCTGCTCCGGCTGGCCGATTACCGCGAGGACGACGTCTACGCCGATGGCACCCCGGCCACCGACCCGACGGTGAAGACGGGTCGCACGCTCGCGCGCTACAGCGTGTTCGGCGAGCTCCAAGCCCCGTTGCTGCCCGCCCGCTGGCTGCCGCCTTGGCTGCATGCGCTCGAGGCCGATCTCGCGGTGCGCCACATCGCCTCCTCCCAGGCCAATGAAGTCAACACCGCGCCGACCCTCGGCCTGAAGGCCGATTTTGCCGGCGGCCTGACCTTCCGGGCCAGCCTCACGACCTCGAACCGCTTTCCGACGCCGCAGCTGAGCAAGACCGTGACCGCGCCGGCGGGCCCGGGCGGCGGGGTGAACCTGCAGGATGTCTACGACCCGTTGCGGAACGAGACCTACGCCATGCGGGTGGACGAGGCGGTCGACACCAGCCTGCCGCCCGAGGACGCGATCACGCAGACGGCCGGGCTCATCTTCACGCGCGGGGTTGAACACCGTTTCCGCGCCTCGCTCGACTTTGTCGACACGCGCAAGACCAATGAGATTCTCGCCCTCGACACGCCGGTGAAGGTGCTCAACGTCGAGGCGCTGTTCCCCGACCATGTCGTGCGCGCGTCCCCCGCGCCCGGCGACCCGCACAGCGTGGGCCGGGTGACCCGGCTGATCACCGGCAGCGTGAACGCCTCGTGGCGCCATTCGCAAAACTGGAACGCCGCGCTGGACTATGCCTGGACCGGCTGCCTCGGCGGCACGCTGGAGCTGCGCGGCCGGCTGTTCTACTACCAACGCTATGAACGGCAGATCTTCGCCAACTCGCCGGTGGTGGACCAGGTGAACCATCCCGACGGTACCACCCCGCTCCTGCGCTACCGGGCGAACTTCGGCGCCGGCTGGTCGAACCGCCGCTTCGGCTTCGGACTCGACGGGCAGTATTTCCACTCGCGCATCCTGCCGCTGCTGGAGCAGGCGGCGCAGGGCAGCGACCACATCAAGCCCTACTGGCAGCTCGATGCCTATGCCCAGGTTGACCTCAGCCGCTGGTTCCCGTGGAAGGGCGAGCATCGCGGACTGCGGGCCCAGGTGCGGGTCAACAATCTCTCCGGCTTCGACTACCCGAAATACGCCAACGAAGGCTCGGGCGCCGGCGTGCAGCCCTACGGCGACTGGCGCGGCCGCGTCTACTCTCTCTCGCTGACAGCGACATTCTGAGCGCGCGGAATCTTTCCCGGCGGATGGCGGATCCGCCGGGGTGGGTTGTCATTCCTGGCAACTTGCCATGACTGCCACACTCCGCTTGCTTTCCCTCGCCGCGCTGTGCGGTTGGTTGCTTTCGCCCGCCCATGCCCAGACCGCCGTGTGGATCGGCCAGGGCAATCTCGCCACGTTCGGCGACAACTGGATCATCGCGGCGAACTGGGACACCGGCGTGGTGCCCGACGGTCCGGCGGCCATCGCGGTCATCAACCAGGCGACGCCCGCCGTCCGGAATTTCCCGGACGGTCCCTATGTCAACGCCAGCGGGCTACCCGTGGCCTCGGTGCCCGGCGGCGCCCTCGCCGTCGTGACCGGACCCATCACCCTCGACACACTCCGCTTCGATCTGAACCGCCCCGATTTTCCCCCATATACCGCGGCCGTTTACGTCGGCAACCCAGGCTCGGGCGCAACCGGCTCCCTCCGGCTCGAGGGCGCAGGCTGGGACATCCGCATACCAGCCGCGGGTGGGATCCTGCCACAACTGAACGTCACTCCCGGCAGCAGCCTGACTTTCGCCAATCGCGCCAGCGTAAGCCAAACCGGCGTGAACGGGCCCGACATTTATTTCTCAGATTCCAGCGCCACACCGGCCAACCCCGCGCGGCTCGTTGTGCAGGACGACGCAGTCCTCGCCAGCACAGGCACTCGCGCGTCGCGGGTGCTCAGCCGGGGCGCAACAGATATCGTGTTCCAGGACCGCGCCCGGGCCGGTAATACGGTTTTCGTGCTGGGCGCACAGACTACCGTGGGATTTCACAACACGGCCAGCGCCGGCTCGGCGCAATTCAACCTCGGCGCCGACAACCTGCTGCTTTTCGACGGCGACAGTTCCGCCGGCTCGAGCAACATCTACTTCAACGGCAGCGGTAACGCCCCCAACTCCGCCATCGTCCGCTTCGCCGGTCGCAGCACCGCCGGCCAGAGCTTGATCATCGGTGTCAACGGCACCGGCGCCGTCGAGTTCGCCGATCAGGCCACCGGCGGATCAGTCTCTATCGGGGCCCGGCGGATCGACATCACCGGCGCCGCCACCGAGACCGGCTCCACGGGCCGGCTGCGCGCCACCACTTCCACGCTCGCCCCCGTCACGGTCGTCGCGAACGACACCCGCACTGTCTCCGTGGGCACGGTCAGCGTCCAGGACGTCCTGCTCGGTTCCAACACCCTCGAGGTCACCGGCGGCTTCATCTCCAATATCCGCGACACCGGCGGAGCGTATCTTTCCGCCGCCGGCGAAAATCTGGCGGGCGGCGGCCTCCTCAAGACCGGCGCCGGCGGCCTTACTCTCCTCGCCCCCTACGGTGATCCGACGAACGGCTTCCAACCTTCCTTCAACGTGTTCTCCGGTCAGACTATCGTGCGCGGCGGCACGCTCTACCTCTACAACCGCCTCGGCAGCGTCACGGTGGAAACCGGCGGCAGCTTATACGGCAGTGGCCTCGTGGTCGGGCGGCTCCTGAACCAGGGCCGGGTCTCCTCCGCGGCGTCCGTCATCGGCGATTTCGTACAGGTGGCCGGCGCCGTCTACCAGCTGGACAGCTACGCCATCTCCTTCAGCCCCATCATCTACGGCCTGAGCGTGACCGGCAACGCCAGCTTGGCCGGCCGGCTGGCCATCGCGGTCCATCCCAATCTCTTCGCCGGCTGGCAGCCCGGCATCTTCGACGCCACGATCCTCCGGGCCGGCTCGATTACCGGCCGTTTCGACACGTTCGACACCTCCGGCAATCCGGCGCGAATCCGCGCCACGGCCAGCTACGGTCCGACCACGGTGCAGGTGCGTTTGGAAATGCTGCCCTTCGCCGCGCTCGCCGTCACGCCCGCCGGTACCGCCTTCGGCGCCTACCTTGATCGCGTCTTCGTGCCCCTTTCGTTTTTCCCCAACAACTACAACTGGACCGGCAGCGCACTGACTTTCGCCACCGACCCGGTCAAAGTCGCCCAGACGATGACCGACCTCTCGCCCGACCGTTATGGCGTCGTGTTCGACCAGGCTGTCGCCGCCGCGCAAGCCCGCCGTTCCGCGCTCGACCGCGTCACCGGCGGCAACCAAGCCCTCCCCGCCGGGACCCCCGGCCGGTTCTTCGCCGAGGGCGCGCAACGCCGGCTCGATTTCGCCGCGATCGACGGACTGCCCGCCGCCCACAGCTCGACCAACGGCTGGCTGGCCGGCGGCGCGGGCCGCTGGGGCGACTGGACCGCGGGCGGCTACCTCGCCGCGGAACACAGCGACCTGGAGGATGAAGCCGGCACCGCCGCGAAGATCCGCAACGACGAGCTCGGCTTCTTCGCGCGGTTCGACCACGGTCCCTGGTTCGTGCACGCGGGCGCCGGCCGCGTGGCCAGCCGCCATGACTTGCGCCGCTTCGTGCACTTCACCGCCACCTCCGCCGTCGACGTGACCCACACCGCCGCGGCCAATGGCGACCGCACCGACTTTTCGCTGACTGCCGGGCGCACCTGGCGCGGCCGCGCCGGGAGCCTGAGCCCCTTTGTTGGCTTCCTCGCCAGCCGTTGGCGGATGGATGACTTCACCGAGACCACCAACCGCACCTTCCCGTATGACTCGCTGGCCATCAAAGGCTGGGCGCAAAACTCCCGCCGCGCCCGCGCCGGCTTCGAGGCGGCCGGCCGCACCCTCGGCGGCCGGTTGCAGCCCCGGCTCACCGTGGCCTGGTGGCATGAATTCGCGGAGGACCGCTCCATCCCCACGAGCCTCGTCGGCGCCCCCGCCGGTTATCTCGCGCCCGGCCGGCCGGCCGAGACCGACTTCGTTCAGGCGAACCTGGAGCTCGACTATCATCTCGGCCGCGGCTCGATCCTCTATTTCAGCGGCGGCGGCGGCCGCGGCTCGAAGACCTCGCTCATCTCCGACTTCTCCGCCGGCTTCCAGTGGTCGCTCTAGCTTTGGATTTTTGTAGGTCGGGAAAAATTCATCTCGCCAGAATCGGCTGGAAATGGGCTCGCCCGCCAGTATGGCTAGCCCTTCCCTTTTCCTTATGGCCAAGACGATTCTAGTCACCGGTTCCTCGGGCCTCATCGGCTCGGAGGTCTGCGTTTATTTCGCCTCCCTCGGCTACACCGTCCACGGCGTCGACAACAACCAGCGCGCCGTCTTCTTCGGGCCGCAGGGTGACACCCGCTGGAACCAGCAGCGCCTCGCCGCGGAGCTGAAGGGCTTCGTCCACCATGAGCTCGACATCCGCGACCGCGCCGGCGTCCTCGCGCTGGTCAAGTCGGTGAAGCCGTCGGTTCTCGTCCACACCGCCGCCCAGCCCTCGCACGACCGCGCCGCGGCGATCCCGTTCGATGACTTCGACACCAACGCCGTCGGCACGCTGAACTTCCTCGAAGCCGCGCGGCAGGTCTGCCCGGAATCGCCCTTCGTGCACATGAGCACAAACAAGGTCTACGGCGACGCCCCGAACGCCATCAAGCTGGTCGAGCAAGCCACACGCTGGGACTACGCGGATCCGGCGTATGCGCACGGCATCCCAGAAACGTTCACCATCGACCAGTCGAAGCACTCGCTGTTTGGCGCGTCGAAGGTCGCCGCCGACGTGATGGTGCAGGAATATGGCCGCTACTTCAACCTGCCGACATGCGCGCTGCGCGGCGGCTGCCTCACCGGCCCGAACCACAGCGGCGTCGAGCTGCACGGCTTTCTCTCCTACCTCGTGAAGTGCAACCTTGAGGGAAAGGAATACCGCGTCTTTGGCTACAAGGGGAAGCAGGTCCGCGACAACATCCACTCGCTCGACGTCGCGCGCTTCATGGCGGCCTTCGTCGATGCGCCGCGTGCGGGCGAGGTCTACAACCTCGGCGGCGGCAAGGCCAACAGCACGTCCATTCTCGAAGCCTTCAAGCTCACCGAGAAATTCACCGGCAAGGCGCAGGTGCACACCTACGTCGAGCAGAACCGCGCCGGCGACCACATCTGCTATTACTCCGACCTGCGGAAGATGCGCACCCATTATCCGAAATGGGACATCACGCAGTCGCTGGAGGAGACCATCCGCCAAATCGTCGAAGCCTGGCGCCGGCGGCCGGCCTCCGCCTGAGTTCAACATTCCGGCAGCTTACCGCGGCACGTAGATGATGGCGAACCTGGTCGGCGGGGTCCGCCATTTCTCCCAAGTATCGCTCCACTGGATCGCGTTGCCCTTGAAGTCCACGTCGCCCGCCTTGCCCCCTCGGAAGGCAACCCGGGCCCGGATCAGGGTTTTCACGCCCTTGGCGCCCACCGAAAAACTGACGGACCGGGACAGTTCGGCCCCCGACTTCTCCGCATAGCAGAATTGCGTCCAGGTCTTGCCCTCGTCGGTGGAATAGTCGGCATGCAGGAAGCCGATCTGCTCCCCGTCGGCGGCATCGGTGCTGGCGATGACGGTAATCGTGACGTTGCTACCGGCCGCCGCCTCGGCCGGGGCGGCGATGCGCACCACCCGGTTGACGGCGTAGGCGGGAACTGTCGCGGCGAGCAGGACGAAAAGGAGGATGCGGGGGAGAATATTTTTCATGGTTTGTCGCCCCCAATAAACTTCGGCCGCCACGCCATGTTCAACAAAGAAATACCCTCACCCCGGGGGCATTTCCCACTTCACCTGCCTGCCCGGGTCTGCTTCCTTGGGCGGCATGTTTATCCGTCTTGGTGCTCCAGATGAAATCATGGATTGACTGGCGGGCGACCGCGCTGGCCCTGGTCCTGGCGGTGGCCGCCGCCCTGCCGTTCATGACCACGAGCGTCGTCCGGCGTGACTACTACCTGTTTAACATCACGCTGACCTCCACCTCACCGGGCACGACCCAGTTGTTCTGGGACCTGGGCCGCGGTTACGGGGAGAACGATTCCTCCCGCCAGCCGCTGAAGATCGAGCCCAAGCCGGTCGTCTACCGCTACATGATGCCGATGGGCGACATCCAGGCCCTCCGTTTCGATCCCATCGACGGCGTGGGCACCTTCACTCTTTCGCACGCCGAGATCGTCAACTACCGCGGCAAGGTGGTGCGCTCCTTCAGCCCGGCCGACTTCAAGGCCTTCAACCAGATCGCCCGCCTGGAAGTCCACGGCGACACTGTCCTCGTGCAGACCACGCCCGACGCCCGCGACCCCATCCTGACGCTGACGTTGCACACGCCGCTTCACCTCCCGAGCAACCCGTATATCTGGTTCAAGCTGGGCCTGCCGGTCGCGGTGCCGGTGTTCCTCCTTGGCCTCCTCCTCGGCATCCCCGCCGTGGCGACCCGCCTGACGCACCTGGTGGCTCCGCTGGGCACGTGGCTCCGCGACCGCCCGCGCACCGCCATCGCCCTGACGGCCGTGGTCGCGGTCGCCGTGCAATGCCACCCCGTCCTGTTCCAGGGACGCAGCTTCGCCTCGCCCAATAACGGCGGACTCATGCTCTACGGCGGGCTGCCCACCCTGCCCGGCTCGGACGAATACATGTTCACCAACACGATGAGCTCCGACACCGGCGCGCTGCTCTTCCAGCATCTCTACTATCCGATGGCGCAGCGCGAAGCCCTGCTGGGCCACGGAGAACTGCCGCTGTGGAACCGCTGGTCGCTCGCCGGCGAGCCGCTGCTCGGCCAGGGCCAGTCAATGTTCGGCGATCCCTTCAATTTCCTCACCATCTTCGCCGACGGCGCCGCCTGGGCCTGGGACCTCCGCTTCCTCATCGCGCACTGGCTGCTCGCGGCCGGTCTCGGCGGCATCGTCTGGCTGCTGACACGCCACCTGGTTCCGTCGCTCGTGGTGACGATCGCCGGCGCCTTCGTCGCCTTCTTCACCTTCCGACTTGTCCATCCGGCCAACTTCAGCGTGTGCTACTCGCCGTGCATCCTCTGGGCGTGGGCCGGGCTGCTGGCGGCCGACACGCGCCGCCGCGAGGCGGGCTGGCTGCTGGCGCTCGTGACGGGCAACTGGCTCGTCATGACCAGCGGCACGATGAAGGAGGCCTACATGCTGATCGCCTGCCTCAATTTCGCGGGCGTGCTCCTGCTGTTCCTGCGACCCGAGACGGCGGGCCGCCGCGCGCGGCTTCTCACGCTGGCCACGGTGGCGGGGATCGGCTTCGCCCTGCTGGCCGCCCCGGGCTGGATGGCGTTCCTCGTGGCGTGGAAGCACTCGGTCACCGGCTACGACTCGCCGGGCGCCGTGACGCTGCCCCTCGCCCAGTTCGTCGGCTTCTTCGACGACATGTTCTACCGCCAGACGGTCGTGGACGAGATCATCGTCGCGCCGGCGCTCAACTTTGTGTTCCTGCTGGGGGCCCTGTGGTGGGTGGTGAGCCCGCGGCTGTGGCGGCGTGACCGCACCGGCCTCGCGCTGCTGCTCGCGGCCGTGCCGCCCCTGGCGTTCGCCTTCGGCCTGGTGCCGGTCGCGGTGGTCAAAAGGATCCCGTTCGTCGGCAACATCATTCACACCGGCAACACCTTCTCCTGCGTGCTCATGATCGTCGTCGCGGTGCTCGCGGGGTGCGGACTGCGCGATGCGCTGGAGCGTCGCCGGGAAACCGGCTGGGGCCGCCACCTCGCGTGGGTTTTTGCCGGGCTGGCCGCCTTGCTGGCGGTCTATTTCGCGGCCACGCGCGGCGGCGCCAAGAGTCCTTTTTTCACCGGTTATGCGACGGCGCTGGTGCTGGCCGCGGCGGCGCTGCCGCTTGCCCTCCGCTGGGCGGCACGGACGTCGCGACCCGGCGTGTTGTGGGTGGCGCTCGTGCTCGGCGGGCCGCTGTTGCTCTGGCGGCATTGCCAGTTCGGCGACACCTTCTTCAACGCCTACGCCTTTGTTCCCGGGCTGCGCACCGACCTCCACGGGGCGTCGGCGGGCGCGCAATTCCTCGACGCGCAGCGTAAGGAGCCCGGCCGCGTCGTCGGTTGGGGCAACACCCTCTTCCCTTCCTACAACACCGCGCTGCACTGGGAGAGCCTCTACGGCGTGGATGCCGTCCGAAATCCTTTCTACCAGGAACTCGCGATCGAGTTCGGCATGCGGCGCGTCTGGGTCTGGGACTGGTTCACCAAGGCCGAGGAGGCGCCGGACCTGTTGCCGGGGCATGATCTGATGAACGTCACGCACTACGTCGCCGACCACGCGGACCCGGCGCAGACGTTCGCCGGGGTGAAGCTGCTCAAGCAGCTCGACCTCGACGTCTACGCCAGTCCGACGGCGTGGCCGCGCGCGTTCTTCACCGACCGGCTCGGTTCCTACGCCACTCCGAAGGAATTCGCCGCGCAGGTCCGCGCCGGCGACCGCCGGCCTTTCGCCGCCACGCAGGTTGGCCAGACCGACGCGCCGAAGCTGCCGGCGGACCTCGCCAGTCGCACCGTGCGCGCCGCCACCGGTTATCGCCTGACGAGCAACAACACCTCGTTTGTCATCGATGCGCCCGCGCCCGGTATCGCCGTGCTGACCGAGGCTTATTATGTGGAAGACTTCCAAGTCACGGTGGACGGCAAACCCGCGCGTTACTTCCGCGTCAACCATAGCTTCAAGGGGGTAGCCATCGAGTCTCCCGGCCGGCACGAGATCACCTTCGCCTACTGGCCGCAGCATTTCACGCTGGCGCTCTGGCTGGGCGCCGCGGGCTTCCTCCTGTTGCTCTCGGGCTTTGTCTGGCTTTGGCGGAGCGCGCCGGTCACTAATTCCGGCCAGGCCCCCGCATGAGTCCCCCCCGCCCACCCGTCTTCGCCCCGCTGCCCGCGCACCCGAAGCTTTCCGTCGTCGTTCCGGTTTACAACGAGCGCGCCACGCTGAAGATCGCGCTTGATGCGCTCACCGCCAAGCGCATCGCCGGCTGGGAGCTCGAGATCATCATCATCGAGAGCAACTCGACCGACGGTTCGCGCGACATCGTGCTTGGCTACCAGGGCCATGCCGGCGTCAAAATCCTCCTCGAAGACCGGCCGCGCGGCAAGGGCCGCGCCGTCCGTACCGGGCTGGCGCAGGTGACCGGCGACGTGGTGCTGATCCAGGACGCCGACCTCGAATACGACCTCGCCGACTACGAGAAACTGCTGGTGCCGTTCACCGCCAACACACACACCTTCGTGCTGGGTTCGCGCCACGGCGACAGCCTGTTCATCCGCAAGTTCGACGAGCAGGCGCTGCACGCCTTCGTGCTGAACGCCGGCCACTGGTTCTTCACCGCGCTGCTCGACGTGTCGCTCGGTCTGACGCTGCGCGACCCGTTCACCATGTATAAGGTGTTCCGCCGCGAGTGCCTCGCGGGCCTCACCTTCCAGAGCAATCGCTTCGACTTCGACTGGGAGCTGCTCATCAAGCTCGTGCGCAAGGGCTACAAGCCGGTCGAGATCCCGGTCAAGTACACCTCGCGCTCCTTCAAGGAAGGCAAAAAGGTCTCCATGTTCCGCGACCCCCCGATGTGGATCTGGGCCTGGTTGAAATACCGCTTCCAGCGCCTTTGAGCGCGGCGAGGATCCTTCCCCACCCCATGTTGAAATCCCTTTTCCAGTGGCTGGATCTCCACCCGGGCAGCTACTGGATCCTGGTGGGAGCCGCCAGCATCATGCTGGTCGCGTGGCTGGGGTGCATAATCGGACGCGAGGCCCCGGGACCGGCGGATCCGACGTCACGGGCAACCTGGCGTGATGCCCTCGTGCTGTTCCTTTTCCTGCTCGCGTGGCGCTGGCCGTTTTTGCTCGTCGCCTATGAATACAACCCCGACGAAAGCCAGCTGATCGCCGGCGCTATGACGCTCGCGCACGACCCGGTATTCTGGCGGTCCGTGGATGGCGGCAGCTCGGGTCCGCTCAACTATTACCTGCTGGTGCCCTGGCACTGGGTCGGCGCGCCGCTGGATTATTTCACCGCGCGGCTGACCTGCGTTCTGCTGACCTGGGGCGCCTTGTTCGTCTGTCTCCGGGCCCTTGCGCGGGTCTTCGGGCGCACCGCCGCCTGGCTCGGCCTCCTGCCCGCGGCTACTTTTTTCGCCACGGTCACCCATCCCGAGCTGACCAACCTCTCGACGGAAAACCTGCCCCTGCTCCTGATCGCCGTGGTTTTTGGTCTGCTGGCCGGCCGCTTGCCCGCGGACCGGTTCCGGCTTTGGGCCGCCTGCTTCGTCGCCGGGGCCTTGCCCTGGACCAAATTGCAGTCCGCCCCCATCGGCCTTGCACTCATCAGCTGGGCTTGGGGGCAGGAGCTGAGCGAGCCCAGAGTCGCCACGTCGCTCCGCTGGCGCCGGTCGGCGGAGGTTTTGCTGGCGGCCGCCCTGCCCACCCTGCTCATCGCCGGCCTGGCCGCGGCCACCGGGCAGCTCGAGGCCGCGTGGCGGAGATACGTTCTGCAAAACATCCTCTACGTCGGCACCGGCGAGGTCGCACCCGTCGGCGAGGCCCTGCGCGCCCTGTGGCGCAATGCCCAGGACGACGGCCGCTTCCCCCTGCTCCTCGGCACCACCGGGGTTGGACTGCTGGCTGCCACCGCGTATTTTCTCTGGCGCCGGGTGCGCCTCTCCGCGCTGCTGGTGGCCGGGGGCGCCATCACGCTGGCGGCCTTCGTGGCGATCATCGCCCCCCGCCGCGAATACCTGCATTACGTCCTGCTGCTGCCGGTTCCCCTCGCCCTCTGGTTCGGCGCGGGGCTGGGCGGCTGGTGGCGGCAATTACCGGCCGGGCGCCCCCGCCTGGCGCTGGCCGGGGTGTTTCTGGCGGTGGGGCTGCTGCCTTTGGTCACGCGCAGCCTGCAATCGGGTCCGGCGCCCGTCTATGGCGGCTTTGTCCATCATTGGCGGTATCCCCGCTCCAGCGCCGCCATGGTGCTGCACGCGCTGGCCGGGCGCGACGACACCCTCGGCATCTGGGGCTGGGCCTGCCACCTTCATGTGGAAAGCGGCCTGCCCCAAGCCACGCGCGACGGCACCACCCTCTGGTCGATCCAGGACAATCCGCAACAAGCCTATCACCGGGCCGCCTATCTTGCCGACCTGCAGCGCAGCGCTCCCGCCGTGTTTGTGGACGCCGTCGGCCAGGGGGCCTTCATTTTCCTGGACCGGGCCCAGCAAGCGCACGAGAGCTGGCCGGCGCTGGCCGACTATATCCGCCAAAACTACACCCTCGTCGTCGACCTGATCGATGCGCGCATCTATGCCCGCAACGGACTCGCCAGCCTGCGCGATCTGAACTCCACGCGCCTGTGGCAGCTGGTCGGCCAGGGGCGGCCGTCGGCAAAATCAGCGCTATCCCCGCCGAGCAGCACGCTGGACAAGCTGCAACAGAGGGTCATCGGCGGACGCAAGGTCGTCATGCTCCTGCCTCCGGCGCAGGTGGAATGGCCGCTCGACGGCGAGGTCCGCGAGGTCTCGCTCGAGTTCGGCTTCGACCCCGAAGCCTACGAGCGGGGCCGGAGCAACGGGGCGGAACTTATCCTCGAGATCATCAGCCCCGAATCCACCCACCCGGTTTTCCAGCGCTTCCTCGATCCCGCCCGCCAGCCCGGAGACCGCGGCCTGCAAAGCGCCCGGGTGACGCTGCCGC
Organism: Opitutus sp. GAS368; assembly: GCF_900104925.1. Lineage (NCBI taxonomy): Bacteria > Pseudomonadati > Verrucomicrobiota > Opitutia > Opitutales > Opitutaceae > Opitutus > Opitutus sp. GAS368. The sequence goes on along the minus strand of NZ_LT629735.1, from coordinate 2,653,449 downwards.
CCTTCACCCCGGGCTCCATCCTGGTGCTCCAGACGGACCCGGGGCCATATGGGGACACCGCCTGGGACTGGGTGTATCTCGCGAGTCTCCGGCTCCACCGCGAGTCCGACCCCGGGCCCAAGTAGGCCGGCGGCGGTTTTCCCGCTTCACCTGACGGAATCCGTCTGTTTCCCTCAACCCATGCGCATCCTGATCACCGGCATCTGCGGTTTTGTCGGCAGCACCCTCGCCCGGTCGCTGCACGCCGCCGGCCACGCGGTCGCCGGTTTCGACAATTTCATCCGCCCCGGCAGCGAGTCCAACCGCGCGCCGCTGGAACGGCTCGGCATCAAGGTCCTCACCGCCGACCTGCGCGACGCCCCCGCCATGGACGCGCTGCCGGCCGCCGACTTCGTGGTCGATGCCGCCGCCAACCCGAGCGTGCTGGCCGGCGTGGACGGCAAGACGAGTTCGCGCGAACTCGTGGACCACAACCTCACCGGCACGATCAACGTGCTCGAATACTGCAAGGCGCACAAAGCAGGCTTCATCCTGCTTTCCACCAGCCGGGTCTACTCGATCGCGCCACTGACCGCCTTGCCAGTCGTCGTGAAGAACGACGCGCTGGCGCCGGACGCCGCCAAATCCCTGCCGGCCGGGCTGACGGTCGCGGGCCTAGCCGAGGATTTCACCACGACCGCGCCCATCTCGCTCTACGGCGCCACCAAGCTGGCCTCCGAGGCCATGGCGCTGGAATACGGCGAGACGTTCGGCTTCCCCGTCTTCATCAACCGCTGTGGCGTGCTGGCGGGCGCCGGGCAGTTCGGCCGGGCCGACCAGGGCATCTTCGCCTACTGGATCAACGCCTGGCGGCGGCGGCGCCCGCTCAAGTATCTCGGCTTCGGCGGACACGGCCACCAGGTGCGCGACTGCCTGCACCCGCGCGACCTCGTGCCGGTACTGGAAAAGCAGTTCCTGGCGCCCAAGCTCGCCGTGGGTGACCGGCTCGCGAATTTCTCCGGCGGCGCGACCTCGGCCATGTCACTGAAGCAGCTTAGCGACTGGTGCGCCGGCCGCTTCGGCCCGCACACCGTGGTGCAGGACGGCACGCCGCGGCCTTTCGACATTCCGTGGATTGTGCTCGACCCGACCAAGGCGAAGACCATCTGGGGCTGGAAACCCGCCATGCCCACCCCGGCGATTCTCGAGGAAATCGCGGTCCATGCGGAACAGAACGCCGCCTGGCTGGAACTGTCGGCCCCGCGCTAGCTAGCGCAGGCTTGCCGCGTGGGGTTTTGTCGCAAACATCAGGGCGATGCTTGCATCGCGCTCCCGGCCCCCCCTCCAGGCACCACTTCACCTTTACTCCGTCGTGATCCCCGCCCGGGACGAGCAGGATTCGCTGCCGTCCACGGTGAAAGACATTTACGAGGCGTTCCAGCGCGAGGGCGTGCCGCATGAGATTGTCGTGGTGGACGACGGCAGCCGGGACCGGACCTGGGCGGTGCTGACGGAACTGAAACAGACCGTGCCCACGCTGGCGCCCGTGCAGAATCCCGGCCAGAATGGCTTTGGACGCGCGGTCCTTTACGGCCTCGGCCAGATGAAGGGCGACGCGTGCGTCATCATGATGGCCGATGCCTCCGATTCGCCCGCGCACGCCGTGCGCTACTGGCGCCTGCTCAACGAAGGCTGGGACTGCGTCTTCGGCAGCCGCTTCATCAAGGGCGGCGAGGTCGTCGATTACCCGCGCGTCAAGCTCTGGGTCAACCGCCTGGCCAATTTCCTGGTGCGGATCGGCTTCAACATCGCGCTCAACGACACCACCAACGCCTTCAAGGCCTACCGGCGCACGGTCATCGAGGGCGGCCGGCCCTACCTGGCGCCGCACTTCAACCTCACGGTGGAGATCCCGCTCAAGGCCATCGTTCGCGGCTACACGTGGACCGTCATCCCCATCTCCTGGCAGAACCGCAAACACGGCGAGGCCAAGCTCAAGATCAAGGAAATGGGCAGCCGCTACTTCTTCATCTGCGCCTATGTGTGGCTGGAGAAGTATTTCAGCCGCGGGGATTACCGGAAAAAATGACCCTTTTGGCCCGTGCAACGGTCGTGTTGACCTCCGGGCCTTCATTATTCCTAGTAACTCCTCCATGATTTATCTGCTCGGTGGCTCAGGTTATGTCGGCGCGGCCTATCAGGCACTGCTCACGCGCAAAGGCCTGCCCTTCCGCAATGTGCGGCGGGCCGACTTCGACTATACCGACCGCGCCGCCCTGACGGATTTGCTCCGCCGGGAGAAGCCGCAGTTCCTCATCAACGCCGCCGGCTACACCGGCAAGCCCAACGTCGATGCCTGCGAGCTGCACAAGTCAGAGTGCCTCATGGGCAATGCCGTCCTGCCGGGCTCCATCGCCCAGGCCTGTGCCGACGCCGGCGTGCCGTGGGGCCACGTCTCCTCCGGCTGCATCTACAGCGGCAAGAATCCCGACGGCTCCGGGTTCAGGGAAACCGATACGCCCAACTTCACCTTCCGCACCAACCACTGCAGCTTCTACTCCGGCACCAAGGCCCTCGGCGAGGAGGTGCTGGCCGGGGCGCCCAACGTCTTCATCTGGCGCCTGCGCATCCCGTTCAACGAGGTGGACAGCGCCCGCAATTACCTGAGCAAGCTCATGCGCTACGCGACCCTGCTCGAGGCCGAGAACTCCATCTCGCAGCTCGACGAGTTCGTCGCCGCCACGTTCGCGTGCTGGGAGCAGCGCGTGCCCTTCGGCACCTACAACGTCACCAACCCCGGCCACGTCACCACCCGCGAGGTAGTCGAGCTGATCAAGAAAACCGGTGTCTCGCGCAAGGACTTCGCTTTCTTCAAGGACGAGGCGGACTTCATGACCAAGGCCGCCAAGACCCCGCGTTCCAACTGCGTGATGGATTCCCGCAAGCTCGCCGCCGCCGGCATCAAGCTCACCGAGGTGCACGCGGCCGTCGAGCGCGACCTCCGCCGCTGGGTCAAAGCCACCTGACTCGCCCCATGAATCTCCTCGTCACCGGCGGCTGCGGTTTTATCGGCTCCAACTTCATCCGCCAGCGCCTCACGGAAAAGGGCTCGGCCCTGACGAAGCTTGTCAACCTTGACGCCCTTACCTACGCGGGCAACGCAGCCAACCTCGCCGACCTTGCGGGTGACCCGCGCTACGTTTTCACCCACGGCGATATCGGCGACACCGCCCTCGTCGCGCAGCTGCTGACCGGGCATGCCATCGACGCCGTGGCGAACTTCGCCGCCGAGTCGCACGTCGACCGCTCCATCGATTCGCCCGAGCCCTTCATCCAGACCAATGTCACCGGCACGCTCCGCCTGCTCAACGCCGCCAAGCAATACTGGACGAAGCTGCCCGAGCCGAAGAAGGCCGCGTTCCGTTTCCTGCACGTCTCGACCGACGAGGTCTACGGTTCGCTCGCGCCCGGCGCGCCGGCGTTCACGGAAAATCACAACTTCGAGCCCAACTCGCCCTACGCCGCCTCCAAGGCCGCCAGCGACCACCTCGTCCGCGCCTACCGGCACACCTACGGCCTGCCGACGCTGACCACCAACTGCTCGAACAACTACGGCCCGTATCACTTCCCGGAGAAGCTTATCCCGTTGATGATCCTCAACGCCCTCGAGGGCAAGCCACTGCCGGTCTACGGCGACGGCATGCAGATCCGCGACTGGCTCTATGTCGAGGACCACGCCCGCGCCATCTGGCTCGTGCTCCAGCAGGGCCGCGCCGGCGAGACCTACAACATCGGCGGTCTGAACGAAAAACCGAACATCGAGATCGTGAAGACGATCTGCGCCCTGCTCGGTCAGAAGGCTCCGCGCGCCGACGGGAAGCCCTACGAGTCCCAGATATCCTACGTCACCGACCGCCCCGGCCACGACCGCCGCTACGCCATTGACGCCGCCAAGATCAACCGCGAGCTCGGCTGGAAGCCGCTCGAGACCTTCGCCACCGGCATCGAAAAGACCGTGGATTGGTATTTGAAGAACCGGGCTTGGGCCGCTGATATCACCAGCAAGAAATACTCCCGCGAACGCCTCGGGACCAAGGTCTGATTTTGTCACAGAGTGCCCAGGGCATGCACGGAGGTCACTGAGTGCTGAACCAACCTATCCTGAATTTCCCTGTGGCCTCTGTGTCTTTCTCCGTGTTCTCTGTGTCCCGCTCTAATCTTTTTTCATGAATCGCAAAGGAATTATTCTGGCCGGTGGATCGGGAACCCGCCTCTACCCGCTGACCATCGCCGTGAGCAAGCAGCTCATGCCGGTCTACGACAAGCCGATGGTCTATTACCCGCTGTCGGTGCTGATGCTCGCGGGCATCCGCGAGGTGCTCATCATCTCGACGCCAACCGACCTGCCGAATTTCAAGAAGCTCCTCGGCGACGGTCGCAACCTCGGTCTCAAGTTCAGCTATGCCGAGCAGCCCAGTCCCGACGGCCTGGCGCAGGCCTTCCACATCGCCGGCGACACGGGATTCCTCAAGGGCGAACCCTCGGCTCTTGTGCTCGGCGACAATCTTTTCTACGGCGCGGAGTTCGTGCACTCCCTCGCCGAGGCCTCCGCTCGCACCGGCGGCTCCACCATCTTCGGCTACCACGTCGCCAATCCCTCGGATTACGGCGTGGTCGAGTTCGCCCAAGACGGCCGCGTGCTCTCCCTCGAGGAAAAGCCGAAGCATCCGAAGTCCCACTACGCCGTGCCGGGCCTGTATTTCTACGACGCCGATGCCGTGAAGCTCGCCAAGAGCCTCCAGCCCTCCGCCCGCGGCGAGCTGGAGATCACCGACCTCAACCGCCTTTATCTCGAACAGGGCAAGCTGCACGTCGAGCTTTTCGGCCGCGGCACGGCCTGGCTCGACACCGGCACGCATGACTCGCTCATCGAGGCCGCCCAGTTTGTTCATGTGCTCGAGAACCGCACCGGCCTGAAGATCGCCTGCATCGAGGAGATCGCCTACAAGCAGGGCTGGATCGACCGCGCCGGCCTCGAGGCCAATATCAAACAGCTCGGCAAGTCCGCCTACGGCCAATACCTGAAGCGGCTGCTCGGTTAAGATTCGGCGTGCGGCGCACCGGCCGGCTGCTACACGTTGATGTGCCCGGCATGAAGGTCTCGTTCATCATCCCGCTCTACAACTGCCTGCCGCTGACGCAGGCCATGCTGGCGAGCCTGCGGGAGACCCTGCCGCCCGGCCTGGATGGCGAGATCATCCTCGTGGACGACGGCAGCACCGACGGCACACGGGCGTGGCTCAAGAACCTGCCGGCCCCCTGTCGCACGATTCTCAACGAAAGGAATCTCGGCTTCGCCGGCGCCTGCAACCGCGGTGCGGCCGCGGCAACGGGCGAAATCATCTTCTTCCTCAACAACGACCTCGTGCTTCTGCCGCATTGGCTCGAGCCGATGCTCGCCGCCTTCGATCGCTGCCCGCACGCTGGCCTCATTGGCAACGTGCAGCTCAATGCCGCCACCGGCACCGTGGACCACGCGGGTATCTATTTCAACCACCAGGGCAAACCCGCCCACCGCACCGATCTGTCCATCTCCACGCGCTGGCTCGGCTGGCCGGCCTGCCGCGAGGTAGACGCGCTGACCGGCGCCTGTTTCGGCCTTCGCCGCACCACCTGGCAGCGGCTGGGCGGCTTCGATGAGGGTTTCATCAACGGCAGTGAGGACATCGACCTGGCGCTGCGTGCGACCGCGACGGGACTGCATCACTACGTCGCTCTGACGAGCGTGGTGCGGCATCACATCAGCGCCTCGGCCGGCCGCAACCTGCGCAACGAACATAACACCTGGCGGCTCGTGCAGCGCTGGACGCAGCCGATCGCCGCGCTCGCCGCCAAGGACTGGAGCCGGCACCAGGTCGTCACCCATGCCGACCAATCCGGAGTGTTCGACTATCACGCGGTTCAATCAGCGCTTGCCTATTTGTTGCTTTGGCCGGCGCCGCCGTTGGCGGTGCGCGAAGGTGTGGCGGCGGCGATGGCGCAGGAACGCCAGCGCTGGCGCGAATTGCTGGAAGGCGCCACTCCACCCCCGCCGCTTCCGCCTGTGCGGACCGACCAGATCTAGCTGCCGATTTTTTGGAGGCGGAGTGAGGGCACCCCGCCTCCAATTGCTAGCCCGCGCGCTCCACCGAACGCACGACCGACTGCGGCCGGCGGTTCACGGTCAGGAACATCCGGCCGATGTATTCGCCGATCAGGCCGAGCACCACCAGCTGCGTGCCGGAAAAAACCAGCAGCGCGCCCATCAGCGAGCCCCAGCCGTAGTCGGGGCCCTTGTTGGTGTAGCGCAGGTAGAAGACAAACAGCAGGCCGCACAGGCCGGCCGCCGCCATGATCAGGCCCAGCAGCGTCGCCAGGCGCAGCGGCATCACGGAGAAATTGACGAAGGTGCTGAGCCAGAGCCGCAGCAGCCGGCGAAGGGTGTAGCCGCTTTCGCCGGCCGTCCGTTCCGCATGGTGCACCTCCAGCGCCCCGATGTTCTGCGTCACCTGCAGGATGAGTCCGTCAATGTAGGGATAGGGTCCGTCGTGCGCGGCGACCTCCTTCGCCACGAACGCGCTGACGCAGCGGAAACTGGAGAGGTAAAACCCCTTCGGCTTGTCGAGCACCCAGTCCGTCATCCGGTTGGTCAGCCAGCTGCCAAGGTTCCGGAACACCGAGTGCTCCTTCTGCGCGTAGCGGCCGTAGACCGCGTCGAGTCCCTCGCGTTTCGCGTGCTGCCAGAGCTTCACCGCCTCGGCCGGGGGATTCTGGCCGTCGTCGTCGAGGTTGACGATGTAGGCGCCGCGCGCGTGCCGGTAGCCGGTGAGGACGGCGTTGTGCTCGCCGTAGTTGCGCGCGTGGTTGACGAAGATCATCGGGATGCGGGCGTCGCGCAGCAGCTCGCGGCACACGCCGGCCGTGGCGTCGCGGCTGCCATCGTTGACCAGCACCAGTTCGTGGCCGCCCTCGATCGACAGCGCCTCGATCTCTTTCACCAGCGGGGCGAGGGTGTCCGCGCTGTAGTAGAGCGGGATGACAAAACTCAGGGCGGGCGTCATGGGGTGTGCGGCCCGGACTGTTGGGATTTTTGCGCCACAGTCAGCACCGAATTCCCGACGGGCAGGCGACCGCCCGCCCCGAGCCAGGCATGCTCGACCGCCATCAGTGCGTTGAACCCCGCCTCGACCGGCGCCGGGAACAGCCGGACATCGCTGGCCGGGGCCGCCGGCGGCAGGAGTTTCCGGCGCACCACCGCGAGGGGAAACGGCAGCGTGTTCCAGTAAGTGTTGTGTCGGACGGCAAGGCCGGCGTCACCGAGCAGGGTGTTGACCTCGCCGCGCGAATAGCGGCGCAGGTTGCCGACCTCCCGGTCATGGTAGGAATACATCCATTGATAGGCCGGCATCGTCAGCACGACGAATCCTCCGGGCCTGAGGCACCGGTGGATCTCGCGCACGGCCTGCGTCGGGTCGGCCACTTGGCAGACCACATCGCAGGACACGATCGCGTCAAACTGCGCGTCGGCAAACGGCAGCGCGGCGATTGAGCCCTGCACGATCTCGCCGCCCGCGCGCCCGCGCGCCCGCCCGACGGCCAGCGGGGAAAGATCCAAGCCGGTGAGCACCCACTCCGGCCGGGTCGCGTGCAGCCGGCACAGCAAGCCCCCCGTGCCGCAGCCGGCGTCGAGCACCCGCGCGCCCCCGGCCGGCAGCACGGCCGTGAGGCTGCGCTCCACGTGCCGGTGCAGGGCGCGGTAATACCACATAGTGTCCTCCACCTCGGCCATCTTGCGGTATTCGTCAGGTTGCACGCGCTATAAAAACAGGCCGTTCAATTCGCCAGAGGAGGAGGAAGCGGCGATGTTGGCGGTGACGGTGGCGGCGGCAGTGCCCACAACGTCAGGCCATGCAGCGCAACCGACAGCAGGCGTTGGTCGCCCCCCCGGGCAGGAATTTCCGGCGCCATGGCGGAGTGCAGAGTCAGCACCGAATCGCCCGGCGGCACCACAATCTCCCGGTAATTCAGCCTCTGGATATTGCCGTCCAGCCGCCGGCCGCCAAGTTTGGTATCATCGAGCCGCAACTGCAGGTCACGCGGGCTGATGCCCAGCACTGTCATGGTCAGTCGCACCCGGACCGGCTCGGTCGCAGGGTTGTTCAGCCGCAACTGGGCGTCACCCGAGGACCAGCGCCAGCGGTTCCCCCCCGTCCCTTCGAGTTGATGCCAACCGGTGCCAAATGAGAGGCTGATGCGATCGGGTGCCGCGACCCGCGTGACATGAAACCGATCGTTGACGCTGATGAAATCCTCGGCGTTCAGCGGCACCATGCGCAGCAGACTGTCGCTCAGGTCCCATTCACCCTTGAGTGCGGTATTGAGGCGGCCCTCGTAGGTATGCACGGGAAAATACTGCGGTTTCTTGAGCAAAAAGGCATTCGCCCACAGTCGGGCCCAAAACTCGTCCAGCTTGATATTGAGGGACGTGACCTTGGGATTCTTTTCCAGCCGGCCCAGGTCGACCAGGAAACGGTCCACCCGCAGCGGCGGAAAGGACATGCGTTGGAAAAGATCCATGGCCACTGACGCGTTGGCCACCAGCACGGCCGCAAACAGCACGCCCGCTTCAAGCTGGGCGCGCCGCGAGGCGCGCTGGGCCGCCGCCAGCCAGCAGCAAAGCCCGACCAGCAGGCCCGGATAAAAAACGGAGAGTATCTTGTAGGCGTCGTAGCTGGCGTTGGCGCGCGTTGGCGTCTGCCACGCCAGCATACTCCAGCCCAAGGCCACCGGCAGCACCAACGCCAAGGCCGCCAGCGCGCGGCCCCGGTCCTTCCCGCGCCGCCAATAGGCCCGCACTCCGACCAGCCAGAGCGTGACGACGGCAAGCCCCAGGGCAACGCGGGGCAGCACCGGCCAGCCCTGCAAAGCGAACCCGCGCACCAGGCCCAGCCAGCCATCGGGGGTGAGCAACGGCACGGGCCAGCCGAAGTTGTATTGTTCGAACAGCTGGAAGCGCTCACGCAACCCGACGAAGCGGCCCCAGAAAAGCACCAGGCTCACCGCGAACATCGTGCCCAGCATCAGCAAGGTGCGCCCGAGTGCGCGGGTGTCCCGCCGCCACCACCAGTCGGCCAGCAGCCAGGCCGCGCCGGGGGCGAGCGCCACGATGAGGATGAAGTTGTAACTTCCCGCCAGCAGCCAGAACGCCGCCAGCGCGAGAGGCGCATAGCGCCACTCGCTTTCGGCGCCGCGCTGCGTCGCACGCGCCCCAAAAATCGCGAGGGTGAGCAGGCCGATCCCTTGGGCGGCATAAAGCTGGCCCAGCGCGCCGTGGTGGACGGCATACAACGTCAAAGGCGAAAGCGCATACAACGCCGCCAGCCCCAGCAGCCCCGCGCCGCGCAGGCCGAGCGCAACCCGGGCGAGCAACAGGACGACCGGCAGGTTGAGCAGCACCAGGACGGCGCCGGTCAGGCTCACCAATTGATACGGCTCCAGTCCGAAGATGGCGCCGTTGTGCGCAATGAGCGCCGACGGGGTGAAATGATTCAACCGCAGCCAGAAATCAAAAAAATAGTCCACCGAACTCACCCGGGTGACTTCGGGCAGGCCGAGAAAACCCGTGCGGTCATCCCGGGAGAATTCCTGGAAAACCCGCGCGCCCGCCGCGTAATCCGCCTGGTCACAGCTGCCCAACGAGGACGAGGTGAGCGTCCACGCTCCGCGCTGCGCCATCGGCGTGATCAAGAGCCAGCCCGCGGCGAGCAGCAGGAGCAGCAGCGGCACGTCCTCGCGCAGTTGGCGGGCCCGTCGCCAGCCCGCCCGCCAGGCGGCGAGCAACAGCAACCCCAGCGGCAGCAGTTCGCTCCACCACGCGTAAGCCTCGGTGCCCGGCAACGACGTATGCGCTCCGGCCCAGACCACGGCCGACTGCAACGCGAGCCCGAAGCCGGGGGCGAAAGCCCAGGCACAGCTGCGCCATGCACGCGGCAGGGTCAGCCACGCCAGGCCCAGGCCCCAGAAAAATGTGTGCACAATCAAACCGGCGGCGGTGAGGTAATACAGCATCTGGGTGACTTCTCACTATCGCGGGGCGTCTCCGGCTTGGGAAGCGAAAAGACGGCGCGGCAGTTCCAGATTTACAACCCCACCCGCCTCGGCGATAAACCGCGCGCCCTTTCCCCGCCGCATGTCGCTCCGCCGCCGCCCCAAGTTCACCGGACTCTTCCACGACGACGTCGTGACCGATTCCTACTGGATCCGCGAAGAGGGCAAGCTGGCCCTGCCGCCGTTGGCCGGCGTCAAACAACTCGCCCTCTTCGGCGAGGTGCTCCCGCCCGATCCCGCCAACCCGACCTCGGCCGGCGAACTCGGCCTGAGCGTGCGCCTCGACGGCCGCGAGGTCGCCGCGGCCGCCCTGCCCCCCGGGCCGTTCCGTCTTACCGCAACGCTGCCCGCCAGCGACCGCTCGGACGGGCAAATTCTCGCGCTCAAGCTCACCGGCGTGGCGGGGAGCAACCTGCTCGCCTGGCTGGGCCGCGTCACCGGCCTTGGCGCCCTGCAGCCGTGGCGCGCCCAGGCCCGCAATCGCCGGTTGCGCCTCGCGCGCCTCGAGGCCGACGGCGAGGTGCTGTTCGACTTCGGCAACCGCGCGTCACCCTGGAACGCCGCCTTCGCGCGCCGCTTCCTGAAGCTCGGCCTGAACCTCACCGGCTGGTTCCGCGCCGACCTCGGTCTCGGCGAATCCGTCCGCTGCATGGCCCGCGCCGCCGAAGCGGACCGGCTGCCGCTCGCGCTCGTCGACTTGAAACTGCCGTGCAAGAATTCGCTTTCCGACGGCACCTTCACCGCGCAGCTGCAAGCGGCCAATCCGCATCCCGTGAATGTGTTTCACCTCGATCCGCCCGGCATGCGCGACCTCGACCACCACCACGGCGCCGGCTTCCGCCGCGGCAAATATAACATCGGCTACTGGGCCTGGGAGCTGCCGGAGTTTCCCGACGCGTGGATCCACTTCTCCGACTATTGCGACGAGGTGTGGGCGCCCTCGCGCTTCGCCGCCGAGGCGATCGCGCAAAAGGTGCCGGTGCCGGTGCTGACCATGCCGCACGCGATCACCTTCGCCCGGCCCGCCGGCGATTTTCGGGCCAAATACGACCTGCCCGTGGATCAGTTCCTGTTCCTCATCCTCTACGACCTGAACTCCTACTCGGAACGGAAGAATCCCGCCGCCGTGCTGGAGGCCTTCCGCCGCTCCGGCCTGGCCGGCCGCGGCGCCGCGCTCGTCATCAAGGTCCACAACACCGCCGGCAACCCCGCGGACTTTGCGCGCCTGCAGGCCGCGGCCGCAGCGCTGCCCGGCACCGTGCTCATCACACAGACCCTGACGCGCGCCGGGATCTACGAGCTCGAGTCGGCCTGCGACTGCTTCGTCTCGCTGCACCGCTCCGAGGGCTTCGGCCTCGCGCTGGCCGAGAGCATGTATCTCGGCAAGCCCGTCATCAGCACGGACTGGTCCGCCACCGCGGAGTTCATCAACGCCGCCAACGGCTGCCCGGTGCGGGCGGACCTGGTCACCCTCGACCGCAACCACGGACCCTACGCCAAGGGCCAGACCTGGGCGGCGCCCGATGTCGACCACGCGGCCGGGTGGATGAACCGCCTTTTTTCCGATCGTGCCCTTGCGGCCCGGCTCGGGACCGCGGCCCGCGCGACCATCGAGCGCGATTTTTCCCCGGCCGCGATCGGGGCCCGCTACCGCCGCCGGCTCGAGGCGATTGCCGGCTGGTGACCCTGCCATGCGCCTGAGCCGGACCAAGAGGCATTGGGACAAGTTCGCCCGCACCGACCCGTTCTGGGCCGTGCTCACCGACGCGGGCAAGAAGGGCAACCAGTGGAGGGTCGACGAGTTTTTCCAGACCGGCGTGGACTCCGTGGACGCGGAGATCAAGGGCGTGCTGCTGCATTGCCCCGCCCTCCGCTTCGGCACCGCGCTCGACTTCGGCTGCGGGGTCGGCCGGCTCTCCCAGGCGCTGGCCCGGCACTTCACGCGGATCACGGGCATCGACATCTCGGCGGAGATGCTGGCGCTCGCCCGCCAATACAACCGGCACGGCGAACGCGTGGACTACGTCCTCAACACCCGGGACGACCTCAGCCAGCTCGCAGACGGAACCTTCGACTTCGTCTACAGCATCATCACCCTCCAGCACATGGAACCGGTTTACGCGCGCCGCTACATCGCGGAATTTGTGCGCGTCGCCGCCCCGGGCGGCGTGATCCTGTTCCAGGTTCCGGCCGTCAGCGAGCGCAGCGTCCCGCAGCCCCGGCCGTTCACTCTCTGGCCCGACACCCTGCTCAAGCGGCTGGTGCGCGACCTCCGGAATAAATTCGGCGCCGACCCGGTGATGGAGATGCACGCGTTGCCGCGGGCGGAGGTCGAGGCCATTCTCACCGGCGCCGGCGCGACGCTGATCAAGAGCTACCGTTACGACGCCGCGGGCGACCGGCTGCACAGCTGGGGCTATCTCGCCTGCAAGCGCTGAGCCCCCCGCCGGCCGGGTCAGGGCGTGGCGCCCGCCGGCCGCGGTTGTTGCACATTCACCCGCAGGTTCTGCAGCTTGAAGGCCAGCGGCCGCGGATCGCCTCCGAGGCGGCTGGACGGCGTGTCGGTGATGAACTCCAGCCGGCTTTCCCCCGGCGGCAGCACCACCTCGTTCAGCGTCACGTCGACACTGCTGTGCTGGCTCAGCTCGGAGGCCCAGAGGCCGAGACCGTTGACGCGCAGCCGCACCGTGCGCCATCCGTCCGCGCTGATCGTGAAGCGCAGGCGCACCAACAGCGGCCCCGCCTGTGGATTGTGCGCCACGATGTCCGCGCTGCCCGCCGACCAGCACCAGTAGTCGCTGTTGAGCCGCTCCACCGGATACCAGTCGTCCTCGAAATCGAGGGAGAATTTCTGCCGGCCCGCGCCGTAGATCAGCGCGTCGGGGCCGCGGACCACGTAGCCGTCACCGGCCGGGGATTCCAAGGCCGCCGGCGCGGCCAGCATCGTGAGGTTGCCCAGCACGAGCACCAGCCACCACGCCCGGCCGGTGGGCACCAGCACGTTGAAGGCGAGCTGCATCGGCAGCAGCACGCGGGAGGCGGCGCCGGGGTAACCCTCCCACACGGCGTCGCCGAGGAAGATCAGCAGCACGGCATACGTGATGCCGATGCGCCACCAGGCCTGCGCCCACTGCGGCCGTAACACCAGATAGAGGAACTGCACCGTCAGTGCCACCAACATGCAGAGGCTCCACAGCGGACCGGCATTGGCCGCGGACAAATCCGGCAGCGCGTCGAACACATCGCGCAGCTTGCGGCCGTAGGCGAAGAACGGCAGGTCGAAGTTCCGCGCCCCGGCATCGCCGGCCTTTCCCCCGATCACCAGCGCGATATAGATCACCCACAGCGCCAGCGGCAGCGCCGTCAGCAGGCCGCGCATCACCGCCAGGCCCCAGGCCCGGCGGCCATCGGTGAGGCGCGGCAGCAGCGCCGCCGAGCCCAGCAGGTTGGTCTCCTTGCCCAGCCCGCCCAGGGCGAACACTGCGGTGGACCACCACGGCCGGCCCTTGTCCAGCAGGTAGACGCCGAACGCGATGAGCAGGAGGCTCGGACCGTCGAACAGGGCGTTGCGGAAACTCAGGCAGACCCCAAACGACAGCATCACGCCGGCCCAGCGGATGAAATTGTCCCAACCCCGCGGCGGGAACCAGTGCAGCAGCAGCGCGGCGAGCAGGAACCAGGTCACCACGTTCTGCAGCGCGAAGACCTGCAGGATCCACGCCGGCTGGCCCAGGCCGAACGCGTAGGCGGTCGCGGCAAAGAGAATCCGGCGGCCCCGGTAGGGCAGGCTGTCCACCGCGCGCTTCAGCGCCTGGTTCTGCAGCGACGGGTCCATCGCGATCTGCACATAATATTGCGCATCGTAGCCGTCCGACCCCTTGGTCACATAATAGTCGAGCTTGCGGATCTTGCTCAGCCGCGCCTGTTCCTGCCGGGCGCCGAACGCGATCAGGTAGCTGAGGCCCTTGCCGGGGATGTAGAACTGCGCGAGCGTCCAGATGAACAGCGCCACCACCACGGCATAGCCCAGCGCCACCACCGGGTTGAGGCCCCGGTTTTTCAGGCTCTGTGACCACCGGCCGATCATGCGACCGCCCTTCTCTGGGCCGGGCCAGGCGGATGGCCCGAACGCGTGGCGGGGAGGTCTTTTTTAGTTTGAGCCATTTTTGCAAACAATGGCACCCTCGCACGTTCGACAACGCTAAATAATGGACCCCTCCCCGCCCGCCCGGCCAAAACCCTTGTTCGCACCCCACCGGTCGTTGGTGATGCTGGTGGCCGTGATGGTGATCGGTTACGCCCTGTTTCTCCGGCAGTATACGTCACCCTATGCGGGCGGGTCGGATTCTTCCGGCTACCTGAACAGCGCCGCGCTGCTGCTCACCGGCCGGCTGACCACGCCCAAGCCCGTCCTCCCCGGCCACACCGTCGCGGAGTTTGGCATCGGGGTTCATGTGCCACTGGGTTTTCTGACGCGGGTGGGCACGGACGAGATGGCGCCGACCTACCCCTTGGGGCTTCCCCTGCACCTGGCCGCGTTTTCCTGGCCGTTCGGGCTCGATTGGGCGACCATCCCGCTGAACATCTGCACCGCGCTGGCCGGCGGCGGCCTGCTCTATCTGTTCGCCCGCCGGGTCGGGCTGCCTCCGTCCTGGTCCCTGGCGGGGGCGGCGGTCCTGTTGCTGTGCCCGCTGTATCTGTTCGCCGCCACGCAACCGATGAGCGACCTGCTCGCGTCGGTCTGGTGCTTGGCGGCGCTCTATGCGGCGCTGCGCGCGCGGGAGAAATGGAGCTGGGGCCTGGCCTGCGGTTTCGCCGTGGCCTGGGCGGTGCTGGTCCGGCCGACGGACCTGCTGCTTGTCGTGCCCGTCGCGCTGGCCTTGGGCCTGGCCTGGCGGTCCTACCTGTGGGTCGGATTGGGCGGCCTGCCGGGCGCCGTGCTGCTGGCCGTCTACAACGACAAGATTTACGGCTCCCCCTTCATCACCGGGTATGGCGATGTCTGGTTGTCGTTCAGCCGGGAATTTGCCGCGCACAACCTACCGTTTTTTGCGCTCTGGATCCCGGGGCTGCTGACACCCCTGGTGGTGGCGGCGCTGACCGCCCCTTTCCGGCCGCCCGGCCGGCAAAGGGAACTCGGGGTGCTCGGGGCCTGGGCCGCGGTGCTGATCGGCTTCTATGCCTTCTATTACCATTCCGGGGAAACTTGGTGGTATTTGCGCTTCATCCTCCCCGTGTTTCCCGCGCTCATTCTCGCCGCGCTGGTCGCGTTGCATTCGTTCCTGGCCGCGGCGCCCCGACGGAAAATCATCGGCCCCCTCCTGCTGGCGGCCGGCCTGGCGTGGGAGATCGCGCAGGTCGACCGGCTCCAGTTGCTGCTCAACAAATCCGGGGAAGCCACCTACGCCGATGCCTCTTCGTGGGCCCGCGACCACCTGCCGGCCAATGCCGCCATCATCTGCATGCAAGTCAGCGGCGCGCTTCACTATTACACGGACTTTCTCGTGATCCGCTGGGAACAGGTCGCGGCCGGCGACCTTCTCCGGCTGGCCCAGGTCCTGCACGCCCAGCACCGGCCGACCTACGCGGTGCTTTATGATTTCGAGGAGGCCGACGCCCGGCAACGGACCGGGGGCCGCTGGACAAAGATCATCAAGATTCGCAATGCCACCGTCTGGCAGGTCGATCTGCCGATTGCCGCACCCTGAGCATGTTGCTGCTCGACGCCACGCACACCAGCCACACCCGCGCGCAGACGGGCATCCAGCGCGTGTGCCGGTCGCTGTATGCCGCGCTGCGGGCTCAGCAGCCGGTGGAGGCTATCTGCCACGATCCCTATCTCCGCGCGTGGCGTTCGCTGAACGACCGGGAGAAACGCCACCTCGCGCCCGGGCGCATCGCCGCCGGGCCACGCGGCGCCCGGTGGCCGCTGCACCAGCAAATCGCCGGGCACGCCCGCCGGCTCGCCGGCGCGCGCCCCGCCGTGCCGGCCGGCAGCGCCTTGGTTTGCCCCGAGTTGTTTTCGCCCGCCGTCGGGGCCCACCTGCCGGAGCTGCTCGCCGCCGTGCGCGGGCCGCGCGTGGCCGTGTTTCACGACGCGATCGGGCTGAAGCTGCCCGAACTCACGCCGCCGGGCACCGTGCGGCGCCTGCCCGTTTACCTGCGCGAGCTGCTGCTCTTCGACGGCATCGCGGCCAATTCCGAGGACTCCGCCGCCTGCCTGCGCGACTACTGGAAGTGGCTCGGCGTCGGTGATACCCCGGTGGTGCACGTCATGCCTTTGGGTTTGGACCCGGTTGCTCCCGACCCTCAACCCTCAACGCTCAACGCTCAACCGCGCATTCTTTGCGTCGGCACCATTGAGGGCCGGAAAAACCATCTGGCCTTGCTGGAAGCCTGCGCGGCGCTCTGGACGGAGGGCCTGACATTCGAGCTCCAGCTGCTCGGCCTGCCGCGCGCCGATACGGCCGGCCCGGCGCTCGCGAAAATCGCGGCGCTGCAGCAGGCCGGCCGGCCGCTGTTGTCCATGGGCGCGGTCGCCGATGACGAATTGCACGCTGCCTACCGGCAGTGCGCGTTCACTGTTTATCCTTCGCTGATCGAGGGCTTCGGGCTGCCGGTGCTGGAAAGCCTGCAGCACGGCAAACCCTGCGTTTGTTCCGCCGCCGGGGCGCTGGGCGAATCGGCCCGCGGCGGTGGCTGCGTGGCGCTGCCGTCCGTCAATGCCGCCAGCCTCGCGGCGGCGATCCGCCGGTTGCTGCGAAATCCGCCGGAGTTGGCGGCGCTGGCGGCCCAGGGCCGCGCGCGACCAGTCAAATCCTGGGTCGATTATGCCCGCGAGCTCGCGGAGTGGATGACCACCCTGCCGCGGCGCGGGTGAGCGGCCCTCGGCGCGTCGTAGCTCGCAGAGCGAGGACGGCTTTGCGGTTGCTAAGGTTCGGGTTCTGACCTCTAGTCGCCCCACCTTTTTTCATGGCCCTGTCCCTCTTCACCAAGACCAAGAAAGCCATCATCGAGCGCGCGCAGGATGACTATGCGACGAAGATGCGGCTGAAATACAAGCCCTACTACCACGCCATGGAGGCACAGTCGGGCACGCGCATCAAGCTGCAGGGGCGCGACATGGTCATGCTCTCGAGCAACGACTACCTCGGCCTGTCGTTCCACCCCAAGGTCATCGAGGCCTGCGGCCAGGGCCCGAAGATCTGGGGCACCAGCACCACCGGGGCGCGCATCTCCAACGGCTCGCGCGCCTACCATGTCGAGTTGGAGGAAAAGCTCGCCGCCTTCCTCGGCCGCGAGGCGTGCCACATCAGCGTGGCCGGTTACATCTCCTGCTGCTCCGCCGTCGCCACCTTCGCCCAGAAGGGCGACCTCATCCTCGCCGACAAGAACATCCATTCCTGCCTGTGGGACGGCATCCGGCTGTCGATGGCCACCGCCGAGCGCTTCAGTCACAACAACCCCGAGGACCTGCGCCAGGCGCTGAAGGGCGTGCCCCATTCCCAGCCAAAGATGCTGGTCATCGAGGGCGTCTACTCGATGGAAGGCCACATCTGCCGCCTGCCGGAGCTGGCCAGCATTGGTGAGGAAGCCGGCTGCTTCACCGTGCTCGACGACGCCCACGGCTTCGGGGTGCTCGGCCGTCAGGGTCGCGGCACCGTCGACCATTTCAAGCTCAACGACAAGGTCGACCTCCTCTGCGGCAGCATGTCGAAGTCCCTTGCCAGCACCGGCGGGTTCGTCGCCGGCTCGCGCGAGCTGATCGAATACCTCCGCACCAACTCGAAGCAGACCATCTTCAGTGCCGCCATCAGCCCGAGCATGGCCGCCGCCGCCTCGGCTTCGCTCGACATCCTCCAGACCGAGCCGCAGCATCTCGAGCGACTCTGGCGCAATACCAAGCGTTACCGCGAAATGCTCAAGGGCCTCGGCCTCGACACCTGGGGCAGCGAGACGCCCGCCGTGCCGATCGTGCTCGGCTCGAAGGAACTCGTCTACCGTTTCTGGAACGCCCTGCTCGACAAGGGCGTGTTCACCGTCATGTCCATCGCCCCGGCCGTGCCGCCGGGCAAGGACCTGATCCGCACCGCCGTCTCCGCCCTGCACAGCGACGAGGATCTCGAGAAGATCGCCGCCGCGATGGCCCACGCCGTCAAGCAGATGTAGGGTTGGAATGTAAGGTCGGCGCTAGTCGCCGGACCGGTCTGGATGGCCGCCAATCTCCATCTCGGCGGCCAGCGTTGTTGCCCGATCGGCTAAATCCGGATTCGCGATCCGGCTGCTGTCAACCATTAGTTGACATCAGTCAAAGGTGCGCGGAGCTCTTTCGACGCCGGACCACGCGGAGGCGGGGCGTCCTCAGGCCGAGGTGAGCCCGCGGCGCAGCGTCGCCGCCGTCTCCGCCCAGCGCGGCAGGCTGCGCGCCATCGCGGCCGCTTGCAGCCGCCGGCTCTCCGCCGCGTCGGTCAGCACCGTCCGCAGCCTCTCCGCCCAGTCCGCCGCGTCATTGACCCGCGCCATGAGACAGCCGCCGCCGGCCGCGTTCTCCCGCAGCACCGGCAGGTCGCTGCACACACAGGGCACTCCGCGCCAGAGCGCCTCCAGCAACGGCAGGCCGCAGCCTTCGGCGATCGTCGGGAATGCCACCGCGCGCGCCGTCGCGTAAAGCCGGCCGAGCGCAGCGTCCCCCGCCGCCGCATGAAACCGGAAGCGCGGCTCGCGCCGCTGCAGCTGCTTCATCCGGTCCGCGAGCGGGCCGCCGAAATGCGGGTTCACGCGGCCGACGACATGCAGCTCGAAGTTGATCCGGTCCCGCCAGAGCACCTCGGCCACATTGAGCAGGAATTCCTGGTTCTTGCGCGGTTCGATGATACCGACGCACAGCAGCGTCGGTGTGCCCTTGGCGATCATAGGATCGCGCTGCACGCGGTGCTCGCCGTCGAAATCCGCCCCGAGCTCGACCAGATCCATCTGCGCTCGCGGCGTCACGCCCTGCCAGCGCCAGAATCCGGTGAGATCCTGCCGGCTCGCCGCGGAGATCGCGAACACCCGGTCGAAGCCCGCGAGCATTTTCATGTATTCCGGATGCCGCTGCACGCTCTGCGGCCAGGTGATCTGCGGCCAGCGCAGCGGAATGGCATCATGAAACATTGCCGCCAGCTGGCACGGCGCATGATTGACGAAGTCCCAAAATCCCGGGCGCTCCGCCTCGCTGAACAGCTCCACGGTGAACAGCCAGTCTGTCGCCGCGAAAACCACCGGCGCCTTTCCCCTGTCGGTCACAAAGGCGCGCCGCGCCGCGTCCCACGCCACTTCGGTGACGGTGCCGCCGAATTCCTCGCGCAGCCGCGCGCTCACCCGGGTCAGGCCCGAGCGCTGCCTGGCCGCGCCCATCTTCGTGGTGTCGTAATAAATCATGCAGGGGGTTGGCCACGAAACGGCACGAAACGGCACGAAAACATACCATGTCTGTCATTCTGCGCGCAGCGAAGAACCCAATTGAATGTCTGCGCGCCGATGGATCCTTCGCCCCGCTCAGGATGACAACCGCTGACTGGTTTTCTGTTTTGGTGCATTCTTGTGCCTTTTTGTGGCCATCAATCCTTCATTGCTTTTTCAAAGCACTCGACCAGCTGCGCGGTGTTCTTGTGTGCGTCGTAATTCTCCTCCACCCAGCGCCGGGCGCCGGCCCGCAAGGCCTCAGCGAGGGCGTCGTCCTCGCTCAGCCGGCGCAGGGCCACCACCCACGCCAGCGGCAGGTCCACATCGGCCACGAGGCCCGTGCGTTCCTGACTGATCGCCTCTGTCGTGGCGGACACGGGCGACGTCACGACCAGCACGCCCGCGGCCATGGCCTCGGGGATGACATTCGGCAGGCCGTCGCGGTCGCCGCTCGGCGCCACGATGCCCGTATGCAGCAGCACGTCGGCCCAGGCGAGCTGTTCCCAGACCTCGGGCTGTGCCAGCTGGCCGGTGAATTTCACGTTGCCGGTGAGGCTCAATTGCGCCGTACGGCTTTCGAGCATCTCGCGCAACGGGCCGTCACCCACGATCCGCGCCTCGAAGGCGATCCCCGCCTCCTTCAGTGCGGCGTAGATGAGCAGTTGGTAATTGAGGCCTTTCTTCGGCACGAGCCGCGCAATGCAGAGCAGCCGCAACGGCCGGCGGTTCGCCCGCAGCGGCTTGAACGCCGGGAACGTCTCGAGCCCGCGGCGGATTACCCGGATCTTGTCGGCGGGCACGCCGCGCGCGACGAGCTCGTGCCTACCCATGTCAGTCGAAGTGTGGATGAAGCGCGCAGGCTGCAGTTTTTCCAACAACCACCAGTCGCCGCCATGTTCGTAAATGTCGTAGGCGTGCGCCCCGGCGCTGTAGCGCCAACCGTGCATGCGCCAGAGGATCCAACCGGCGGTCGCCGGCGCCCCACCCCAGGCCCCGTGCACCAGCGCCGGCGGATCGCGGCGCATTTCGCGGGCAAAGCTGCCGGCAAAGCCGGCGCCGAGCATGTTCTCCCAGAAATTCAGCCATGACGGCGGCCGCCGCGTGCACACGCCCTCGAACAGGTCGCGCATCAGCCGCGGCCGGCGGATGATCTGCCACGGGATGATCACCAAGAACACCTCTATGAGCCGCCACTTGTTGAACGCCTGCACCGTCAGGCCGTTGAAGGTGCCGCCTCCGCCCCACAGCGAATAGAGCTTCAGGTTCAGGCCCTTCGCCTGCAACGCCGCGACATCGCGCTGGAGGAAGGTCTCCGACGTCTTGGGAAAGGTCGTGAACAGGAGGGCGATGTGGAGCGAGGTTTTCAATTTCCGTAGCGTGTCATCCTGAGCGTAGCGAAGGATCCAGTCCGATACGGATGTCCTGCTGGATTCTTCGCTTCGCGCAGAATGACATGAAAAAGCAGACGCATGGAAGGTTCTATTGTATTTCGGGACGACACTTTTCTCATGCGGTTGCCGCTCCCGCCACGACGAGAAACGCCCCGAGCGCGGGATCCGGGGCCACGTCCTTGCGCCAGCCGAGCACGAGCCGGCTCTCGGGCGCCGGGCCGTCGAGCGGGCGGAACACGACTTCCCCCGGCAGCTGCTTCGCCTCAGAGGGGGCCATGAAGGTCGCGCCGAGCCCGGCGCGCACCAGGCCGATGGCGTTGGCCCGCGGCCAGACCTCGTCGGCGATGCGCGGCGTGACCCCGGCCTGCGTGAACGCCGCGAGCACGCGGTCGTAGAACCCGGGATTGTGTGCGCGGGGAAACATCACGAACGGCGTGGCGCCCAGGTCGCGCAGGCGGAGTTTCTTTGCCTTGGCCTGCGCGTGGTCGGCCGGCAGGAGCACGCCGTTTTTTTCCTGGAGCAGCAGCTTGGTCGCCAACCCCGGCATCGTGGCGGCCTCCGGGTGGAAAAACCCGCACGCGATCTCGCCGGTCTTGAGCGACTCGAGCTGGGCCGACGTGGGCGACTCGTTCAACTCGACCCGGATGCCCGGGTAGCGCCGGTTGAAATCGCGCAGGATGCCCGGCAGCACGGTCGCCATCGCGAGGCCCGTGAACGCCACCCGCACCTGCCCGGCCTGCCCGCCGGCCAGGGCCTGGATGTCACCCGGCACCGCCGCCAGCCCGCGCAACAGCGGTTCGATCCGCTCCAAGAACACCCGGCCGGGCGCCGTCAGCTCGACCTTGCGGCGCGTGCGGTTGAGCAGGTCCACCCCGAGCGCGGTCTCCAGCTGGGCGATGCTCCGCGACAGCGCCGGCTGGGCCACGGCGAGTGTCTCGGCCGCTTTCCTGAAATGCAGCTGCCGCGCCACCTCGCGGAAGTAGACGAGGTGCCGGAGCTCGAACGGATATTGATACTCTCTGGGCATCACAGAGCATGAAACAAGTATTTCTTGTTATGGCAAGATTCTGGTAATCTCTGGCCCATCAACTCTCCGCGGATCACGCGGATGAACGCGGATTACCAATCGGTTTTGGTCTTGATCCGCGCCCATCCGCGAAATCCGCGGGAAACGACTTTCCCATGTCTTCCCCTCAATCCCTCTTCGAAAAAGTCTGGGCCGCCCACGCGGTCAAGAAACTGGCCAACGGCCAGACCCAGCTCCTCATCGGCACGCACCTGATCCATGAGGTCACCTCGCCGCAGGCCTTCGGCATGCTGCGCGACCTCGGGCTCAAGGTCCTCATGCCGCACCGCACCTTCGCGACGGTGGACCACATCATTCCGACCAACGAACTCGTTGAGCCCTACAAGGACAGCCTCGCCCAGGCCATGATGGACGAAGTGCGGAAAAACTGCGCGGAGTTCGGCATCACCTTCTTTGACCGCGCCACCGGCAAGCAGGGCATCGTGCACATCGTCGGCCCCGAGCAGGGCATCACCCAGCCCGGCACCACGATCGCGTGCGGCGATTCCCACACTTCCACCCACGGCGCGTTCGGCGCCATCGCGTTCGGCATCGGCACCAGCCAGGTGCGCGATGTGCTCGCCACCCAGACCATGGCCCTCGGCCAGCTCAAGGTCCGCCGCATCGAGGTGAACGGCAAACTCCCGCCCGGTGTCTACGCCAAGGACGTCATCCTCCACATTATCCGCCAGCTCGGCGTCAACGGTGGCACCGGTTACGCCTACGAATACGCCGGATCCACCTTCGACGGCTTCACGATGGAAGAGCGCATGACCGTGTGCAACATGTCCATCGAAGGCGGCGCGCGCGTCGGCTACGTCAATCCCGACGAGACCACCTTCGCCTACCTCAAGGGCCGCCCCTACTCGCCCACCGGCGCCGCCTGGGATGCCGCTGTCGCCCGCTGGAAGTCCTTCGCCTCCGATCCGGGCTGCCGTTACGACGACGTCGTTAAGATCAACGCCGACGACGTCGCTCCGTCCGTCACCTGGGGCATCAATCCCGGCCAGGGCATAACCATCAACGAAAATGTCCCGAGCCCGGACACCGCCACCTCGGCCGACGACAAGGCCGGCATCATCGAGGCCCTCGCCTACATGAAGCTGCCCGCCGGCAAGCCGATCAAGGGCACCAAGATCGACGTCGCCTTCCTCGGCTCCTGCACCAACGGCCGCCTCTCGGATTTCCGCGAGGTCGCCAAATACCTCAAGGGCCGCAAGGTCGCCGCGGGCGTCAAGGCCATCGCCGTCCCGGGATCGCAGATTGTCGCGCTCCAGTGCGAGAAGGAAGGCATCGACAAGGTGCTCGCCGCGGCCGGCTTTGAGTGGCGCGCCGCCGGCTGCTCGATGTGCCTGGCGATGAATCCCGACAAGCTCATCGGCGACCAGCTCTGCGCCAGCTCCTCCAACCGCAACTTCAAGGGCCGCCAGGGCTCGACCACCGGCCGCACCGTGCTCATGAGTCCGGTGATGGTCGCCGCCGCCGCCGTCACCGGCGCCGTCGCCGACGCCCGCGAGGTCTTCGCGGTCAACTGACAAATCTGGTCACCACTAATCTCCACTAATTTCTCACTAATCCGAACCACTGAAACATTAGTGTCCCATTAGTGTGCATTAGTGGTGACAAAAATCCTCTTCCCATGGCTCTCGCTAAAATCACCTCTGTCACCGGCCGCGCCGTCAACGTCCCGGGCAACGACATCGACACCGACCGCATCATCCCCGCGCGCTTCATGAAGTGCGTGACCTTCGACGGCCTCGGTGAATTCCTCTTCTACGACGTCCGCAAGAACGCCGACGGCACCGACAAGCCGCACCCGCTGAATGACGCCCGCCTCAAGGGCGCGACAGTCCTCCTCTCCGGCGCCAACTTTGGCTGCGGCTCCTCCCGCGAGCACGCCCCGCAGGCCATTCAGAAATACGGTTTCAAGGCCGTCATCGCCGAGAGCTACGCCGAGATCTTCTTCGGCAACAGCACGACGCTCGGCATGCCCTGCGTCACCGCCGCCCGCGAGGACATCGCCAAGATCGCCGCCGCCATCGAGAAGAACCCGGCGGCCGAGGTCGTCATCGACCTGGTGAAGCTCGAGGCTCGCTTCGCCGGCCAGAGCGTGAAGATCGCTCAGCGCGAGTCCGCCCGCGACGCCCTCGTCAACGGCCGCTGGGACGCCATCGGCGAGCTCCTCGACGGCGTCCCGGCCGTGAAGGAAACCGCAAAGAAGCTCCCTTATCTCGCAGCCTGATCCGCAGGCTCATTCCGCCTTCCCAAGCGCGGCGCCAACCGCGCTTTTTATTTTCCGAAAGGCGTAGCCGTCCCGTCAACCTTCCGCGGCTTCGGCGGGAAGGGACCGGGCTGGAGATCCGTACCGGAAGCTTCCTGGGCGAGGTCGACCAGCTCGCGCACGACGAGCGTCGGGTCCTCCTCGTAGCGGAGCTTGAGGAAGTTGGCGCGCAGGCGGTCGTAGGTGCGCCGGTTCTCCATCCAGGCGCCGATCACGCGCTCGAAGTCCGCCGCGTTGGCGATGAGCTCGGCGCCGGCGCCGTTGCGGAAGAATTTCACCGTCAGCTCCTCCTGCGGCATGATGCCGCCGATGGCGTTGAAGATGATCGGGCAGCGGAAATGCAGCGCCTTGGCGCAGGTCGTCGTGCCACCGCGCGTGACGATGGCGTCGCTGACCTGCATGAGCAGGTGCACTTCCTCGGAGAAGCCGTCCACGAAGCAGTTGAACTCCGGGTGCTCGGCGCGCCAGTGCACGAGCTGGTTGTAGGCCTCGCGGTTCCTGCCGCAGATCACGATGGCCTGCACCCGGCCGGCATGGGGCAGCAGCTTCGGCAGCAGGTCGAGGTGGTTGTTGGCGCCGTTGCCGCCGGTGGCGAGGAACACGGTGAACAGGTCGGAGCGCAGCTCGAGCCGCTCCTCGATGAAGGCCGTGCGCGCCTCGGCCTTGAGAATCTCGGTGTGCTGGCGCGGCTGCATCAGGTGGCCGCGCACCCGGGTGCGGTCGCGGGCCATGCCGATCTTCACGGCGTAATCGCGGGCGGTGCCCGTGCGGGAGATATAGAGGTCGGCACTGGGCTCGACCCAGTTGACGCTGTAGCCGAAGCCGCCGGAGAACTCGCCGCAGTAGGTGGCGCACCGGACGTTCTCCGCGCCGAGGACCTTCCGCGCCAGCTGGAAATAGCCGCGGTTGAGGCAGTCGTGGACGCTGAAGACGAGGTGCGGCTTGTATTCGAGCAGCACGCGCTCGTAGTAGGCGCGGCCGAAGCTCACCGAGCTCTTGTTGAGGAAGCTCAGCAGCTCGACAAAGAGATAGAAGGCCTTGTGGAGCCACGGGGACTTTTTCTGAATCCAGTTGTAGAAATTCACCCCGGCACTGAAGAAGCCGGAGGACTTCTCAAGCATCTGTTCGATGCGCACGTCAACCTCGTGGCGGTAGAGCTCGAAGCACCACTCGGCGAAAGCCTGCGCGCGCGCGTCGTGGCCGGCGCCGGTGCTGGAGGTCAGGACGAGGATGCGGACGCGCGGCATTTTAGAGACCGAAATACTTCTCCTGGATCTTCCGTTTCAAATTGAGCGAACCGAATCGCGCGATGAACGGCGCCAGCACCGCCTGGAAGAACCGGCCGCTGCGCACCGTGCCGCTGCGACCGCGGAGCAAGGCGCGCTCCAAGTCGGCGGCGGCGCCCACGGGCGCGGGACCCGACTGCATCATGGCGGTAAACGCGGCCCAGGCCTTATCCTGCCCCGGCCCGGCGGCGCCCGGCGGGCGGCGGACGGAACCCTCGAAGTCGGTGCGGTAGTCGCCCGGACGGAAATCGATGACGATGACGCCGGTGCCCTTCACCTCATACATCAGGCTCTCATTGAGAGCGGAGAGGCCGGCTTTGGTCGTGTTGTAGGCGGCCTGATAGGGCATGCCGAACTCGCCGGCGATGGACGAGATATTGACCAGCGCGCCCTGCTTCCGCGCCAGCATGCCGCGCAGCGCGGCATGGCTCAGGCGGGCGGTATTGACGAGCATCACGCGAAACTGCTCCTCCCACACGGCGAAGTCGGTGTGGGCAAAGGCGCCGAACGCGCCGAACCCGGCATTGTTGATGACAATATCGAAGCCGCCCGCGACCTTCCCCGCCTCGAGGAACGCACGCTCCGCCGCCGGGCCGTCGCCCAGCTCGAGGGCGACCGGGTGGAACATCGCGTGGGCGAGCTTCAGCCGCGCCGGATCGCGGGCCGTGCCCCAGACCTCGACGCCCGCGGCCAGCAGCATCTGCGCAAAAGCGCCGCCGAGACCCGTGCTGGCGCCCGTGACAAAGGCGGTGCGGTAACGGGCGGAAAGCGGGGAGCTCATGCGGCCGGAGATCAGATCGCCTTGAAGATCAGGGCGACGTTGGCCCCGCCGAAGCCGCTGCTGTTGCTGAGCACGACCTGCGGCTGGTGCGGCAGCGTGGCGCGGATGATGTTCAAGCCCTCGCAGGCCGGGTCGAGCTTGGTGATGTGCGCCGAGCCCGGCATGAAGCCCGCCTTCATGGCCAGCGCGCAGAACCCCGCCTCCATCGCGCCGGCGAGCGACAGGCCGTGACCGGTGAGCGCCTTGGTGCTGCTGATGGCGGGCCGCGTCGGGGAATTCTTGAAGATGGCCTTGAGCGCCCGGACCTCGGAGATGTCGCCGATGGGCGTGGAGGTGGCGTGGGCGTTGACGTAGTCGACCTGCTCGGCGGTGGTGTCGGAATATTTCAAGGCGTTCTCGATCGCCATGCGCAGGCCGGTGCCCTCGGGATGCGAGATGGCGACGTTGTGGCCGTCGGAAGCCTGACCCCAGCCGGCGACCTCGCAATAGACCTTGGGCTTGCGGCGGGCGATCTCCTCCTCGCTCTCGAGCACGAGCACCGTCGCGCCGCCGGTGCCGACGAAGCCGTCGCGGGCGACATCAAACGGCCGCGACGCGATGGACGGGTCGGTCTGCAGCGAGAGGGCGCGCATGCCGGCGAAGGGCAGGATGCTCTCGACGTTGCCGTCCTCTGCGCCGATGACGAACATGCGCTTCTGCCGGCCGAGGGCGATCTCGTCGTAGGCGAAGCCCAGCGCGTGGGCCGACGAAGCGCAGGCGGAGGAGAAGCCGGTCGAGGCGCCCTTGATCTTGAACTGCGAGACCAGGTTGAAATTCACCGTGCCCGAGATGGAGGCGACGACGCCGAGCGGCGGGCAGCGCATGACGCCCTGCTTGCGCATCCGCTCCAGGTGGTGGCCGAGCAGGAAGGGCGAGCCGGCGGAGGCGGCGTAGAGACCGGTATGCGGGTTGGACCAGTCCGCCTCGGTCAGCTTGGCGTCCTCGACCGCCTGCTGCATGGCGCAGTAGGCGTAGATGCCGTGGGGCGCCATGCCGCGCAGGGTCTCCCGGCGGATGCTGTAGCGGGCTGGGAAGATCCAGTCCTCCTGGTCGGTCGTGTCGGTTTGGAAATCGCGGATCGGGGCGGCGACCTTCACCGGCACGTCCGGCTTCTGGAACGGCGGGTATTGCACCATGCCGTGGCGCAGCTCGCGCAGGCTTTCCGTCACCACCAGGGCATCGTTGCCAATGCTGGTGATGAAGCCGACGCCGGTGATGTAAACTTTCCGCATATGGGTGTTAGAACGCGAGCCGGGCTTCGGGCCCGGCTCGCAGGGTGCGGGCCATCAAAGCGCTTTTGCCCACCCGGTCAACTGCCGGAGCCGCGGGGCAACGGGCCGGACGGCCAAGGCGCACTCAGGCGTTGACCGCGGCCTTGGCGGCGGGAGCGACGGCGTCCACCGGCTGCGCCTGCGGCGCGGGCTGGACGACTTCCTCGGCAAACGCAAAGGTCAGCGTGATTTCCTCGGCGATGGCCGCCTTCTCCTGCCCCACGCGGATCTGGCCCTCGAACGTCGCCAGCGGCGACTTGAGGCGCTTGGGCTTGATGGAGAGGCTGAGCACGTCGCCCGGCTTGCACACGCGGTGGCAGCGGACGCCTTCGCAGGAGGTGAAGAAAATGGTGCGATGATCGACGACCCGGCCGGCCTCGCCCACCTGACCCTCGAGCAGGAAGAGGACGGCGAGCTGGCCGAGCGCCTCGAGCATGATGGACGCAGGCAGCACAGGATTGTCCTTGAAGTGACCTTGCAGGAAAAACTCCTGGCCGCTGATCTTGTATTTGGCGTTGGCGCCGTGCGCATTGATCGAGGCCTCGCCGAGGAACAGGAACGGCGGCTGGATCGGCATGATCGAGATGATCTGCTCGATCGGGATGAACTTGGTGGGCTTCGGGAGGGGCAGGCCGCGGACCTTGCACTCGATGAAGGTCTTCACGTCGCCCACGGTGCGGAGGTAACGCAACTCCTCGTTGTTGATGGTCATCTGCAGCACATCCTCCACGAGGATGACGATTTCCATCATGGTTAGGGAATCGATGCCAAGATCCTCGATAATCCGCAGATCATCATCCGCATCCTTCAGTTTCGCGCGCAGATCCGGCTCCACATAGCGCTCAATGATACCCAGCACAATGGCGGGTAGATGCTCGGTATTACCGGTTTTTCTGAACTGCGCTGCCGCCTCATAAGTCGCTGCCGAGCAGCGCTTAATAGCCTCGCGTAGGTTTGCATCGTCCTCGGGTGTAAACGGTTTGAGTGGGATGCCCGAAGGATTGGTTGCTGCCTGTGCCATTGGGAAATCAGGTAAGTTAAAGCTCGCGAATATGTAAACCCAAAAAAACCCGGGAAAAGCCGGAACTGTGCCTCCTCCATGGGATAATTTAGCCTGTTGACTTGCTGTTGCTTGCGCGGCCACATGCCCGCTTCCTTCAATCTGACTGACAATCGAGCGAAGGGTTTCCTCCATTTTAACCCCGGCAGATGCAGCCTCCCGCCTCAAGCAGTCCCACGGACCGACCCGGCCGGCACTTGGTTCTGGTGACCCATGAGTTTCATCCCCACCGGGGAGGCATTGCAGTCTATGCGGCCGAAATGGCCCGGGCCGCCCAGGAGCTGGGCTACAACGTCGAAGTCTGGGCCCCCGCCCTCCCGGCCGGAATCACTGATCCCGCCCGGCCCTTCACCGTGCGCCGCCTGCCGCTCGCCGGCGACCACAGCCTCCTGAGCCAGTGGCGCATGGCGCGCGAACTCATGGCCCATCGCGACCGCCTGCGCGCCGCGACCCTCTACATCCCCGAGCCGGGGCCGCTGCTGGCAATGCTGCTGCTGCAGTATTTCGACACCCTCCGGCCGGCGCAGCTGATGCTGACCTTCCACGGCTCCGAGATCCAGCGCCTCGCCTCGCGCCGGCTGCTGCGCTGGAGCACCTCGCACCTGCTGGCCAAGGCCACCCGCATCAGCGTCGTCAGCGCCTTCGCCCGGGATCTGCTGCAGCGGAGTTTCCCTGCGGCCGCCGGCAAGGTCGTCATCACGCCTGGCGCGCTGCGCACCGACCTGGCGGTGGAACCGGCGGATCCCAGGCCCCGCCGGAAGATCGTCATCCTCACCGTCGCCCGGATCAACCCGCGCAAGGGCCAGCTGGAGATCATCACCGCACTGCAGGCCCTCCCCGACTCCTTGCGCGACCGCATCGAATACTGGCTGGTCGGCGCGCACCACAAGGAGAACTACGGCGCCGCGCTGGCGGCCGCGGCCGCCCGCACCGACTTCCCCGTCAAGTTCCTTGGTGACATTCCCGATGAGCAGCTCGGCGCGATCTACGCCCAGGCGGACATCTTCGCCATGACCAGCATGCCGCACCGGCATAGCGTCGAGGGCTTCGGGCTCGTCTACCTCGAGGCCGGCGCTCACGGTCTGCCCGTCGTCGCCCACGCCATCGGCGGCGTGCCCGAGGCGGTCGTCGACGGCGAGACCGGCCTGCTCATCACGCCGGGCGACAACACGGCGCTCACCGCCGCCTTCGCCCGCCTGCTCGGCGACCCCGCGCTGCGCCGCCGCTTCGGCGACGCCGGCCGCGCCCGCGCCCGCGCGCACACCTGGCGCGACTCCGCCTCATCCTTGTTTGGACAACCGCCCGCCGAGGCCGCAAGCTGACCCCATGCTCGAATCGCGCACCGCCATCACCGTCCGCTACGCCGAGACCGATATGATGGGCATCGTCTACCATGGCAACTACCTGCCGTGGTTCGAGGTCGGCCGCACCACCCTGCTCAAGGAATGCGGGCTGCCCTACCGCGAGCTCGAGGCGCAGGGTTACCACCTGCCCGTGATCGAGCTCGGCACGAAGTTCTTCAAGCCCGCGCTCTACGACGACGTCGTGACCGTCATCACCCGGCTCAAGGAGCGCCCGGTGCTGCGCATCCACCTCGAATACGAGGTGCGGCGCGGCGACGAGCTGCTCGTCACCGGCTTCACGACCCACGCCTTCATCAACAAAAAGGGCGAGCCGGTCCGCCCGCCTGCCGATTTCGCGACGAAGATGCGCGCGGCGTTCAGCTCCAAGGCGTGATGCCTGGCCTGTAGCGGCCGGACGGCGGTCACAGACCGCCGCTACAGGAATACTCACTCAGCACCGTCGCGTCTGTCTCCGCCTGGCGCACAGACCGCAGCAATTCCTCGGCCCGCGCCCCCGCAATTTTCCGCACCGCCCACACGGCGTGCGCCCGGACCACGGCCGACTCGTGGGCCGCGAGTTTCACCAGCGCCGGCAACAGGTTCGCCCCGCCCGCGTTGCCCGCGACGACGCAGGCGTTGCGCAGCAGGCCGGTCAGCTTGAGGCGCTTGATGGCCGTGCGCCGGAAAACCTCCGCGAACCGCGCCGGCGTCAGCTCGAGCAACTCCGGCAGCGTCAGCTCCGCGAGGTCGTGCCGGGCCGCCAGCAACAGGTGCCGGCCGGCCTGGGCGAACCGGTTCCACGGGCACACCTCGAGGCAGATGTCGCAGCCATAGACATGCGTGCCGATGCCGGCGCGCAGTTCCGGCGGGATGATGCCCTTGTTCTCGATCGTCTGGTAGGAAATGCAGCGCCGCGCGTCCACCACGCCGGGCGCCGGGAAGGCGTCCGTCGGGCAGGCGTCGAGACAGCGCGTGCACTTGCCGCACAGCAGGCCGGCGGGCTCGGCCCCGTCCGCCGCCGGCTTTTTTCTCAGCGGCTCGTCGGGCGCGATCTCCAGCCGCGTGAGGATCGAGGCGAGGAACAGCCAGTTGCCGTGCTTTTTTGAAATGAGCATCGCGTTCTTGCCGCGAAAACCGAGGCCGCTGCGCGCCGCCCACCCGCGCTCCAGCACCGGCCCGGTGTCCACATAATAGCGGTAGTCGGCGGCGGTGATTCCGCCCATTTCCTCCAGCACGCGCCCGGCCGCCTCGAGCCCGGACTTCATCGTGTCGTGGTAATCCTCATGCTGCGCATAGCGCGCCCATACCGGTCGGTCCTCCGCTTGCCGCGCCGCAGCCCCAGGCGAAGGCGAAGGCGGGTCACTCCAGTAATTGACGCCGAGCAAAATCACCGAGCGCACGCCCGGCAGCACGAGGTTCGCCGCCGCGCGTTTTTCCGCCGTGCGCTCCATCCACGCCATGTCGCCGTGCATGCCGGCCGCCAGCCAGTCGCGCAGCCCGGCGCCGGCCTCCGCCCCGGCCGCGGCGAAGCGGACCTCGTCAAAACCGAGCGCGCGCAATTTTTCGCGCAGCGCCTCGCGCTCCGCCCCTCCAACCTGCAACCCGGCCCCGGCGGTCATTTTTTGAAGTGCGCCGCCTCGAGCCGGTAGACGCGCAACACGTGGCCGGTGATTTCCCGCAGCGGCCGGCTGTCGGTCAGCACCATCGTGCCGGTGCGGCGGTAGATCTCCTCCCGCTGGGCGTAGAGCTCGCGCAGGCGCTGCTCGGGGTTCTCCACCTGCAACAGCGGCCGGTGGTTGGTGTGCATGGTGCGCTTCAGGATGGTCTCGATCGGTGCATGCATGCAGATCACCACGCCCCGGGCATGCAGCAGTTCCAGCATGCCGGGCGGCACGACCAGCCCGCCGCCGCAGGCGACGATGCAGCGCTGCGCCGGATGGCCGTGCTCGATGAACTCGCGCTCCAGCGCGCGGAAGCGCGGCTCCCCCTCCTCGGCGAAGATTTTCGCCACCGGCTTGCCCTGGGCGCGCTCGATCTCGTGGTCGCTGTCGAGGAACTGGAAGCCCAGCTGCCGGGCGACCTGCCGGCCCACGGTGCTTTTGCCCGTGCCCATGAAGCCCACGAGGTAGAGGTTGGTGTCCGGCGGAGTCATTGGTCGGGATTCAACGAACACCGCGCGCCGGCCGGGTGCAAGTGCGCGTTCCGTCCTACTTCGCCCTGTTCAAACCCCTTGAAAACCCGCACGCTGGCCGCGTCATGTCCGTCACCCCCGATTACACCTTCGCCAGCGACAACACCGCCGGGCTGGCGCCCGAGGCGCTGGCCGCGCTCACCGCCGCCAACGCCGGCCAGGCGCCCTCCTACGGGGACGACCCGTGGACGGCCCGCGCCAAGCGACTGATCGCGGAATTCTTCGCCACGGAGTGTGAGGTGTTCTTCGTTTTCAACGGCACCGCCGCCAACGCGCTCGCGCTCGCGCAGTTCTGCCGCAGCCACCACAGCATCCTCTGCCACGCGGTCTCGCACCTCGACACGGACGAGTGCGGCGCGCCGGAATTCTTCACCGGCGGCAGCAAGATCATCACCCTCGGCGGGCCGGGCGGCAAGCTGCGCGCGGCGGACCTCGCGCCGGTCTTCGGCCGCGGCCATGGCATCCATTACCCCAAGCCCGGCGCGCTTTCGGTCACGCAGGCCACCGAACTCGGCACGATCTACACCCCCGATGAGGTGCGCGCGCTGGCCGCCGTGGCGAAGGCGCACGGGATGGCCGTGCACCTGGACGGCGCGCGCCTGGCCAACGCCGCCGCGGCGCTGGCAGCCCGCGGCGTGACGCCGGCGGACTTCACCTGGCGCGCCGGCGTGGACGTGGTCTGCCTGGGCGGCACGAAGGGCGGCATGAACACGACGGAGGCCGTCGTCTTTTTCAACCGGGAGCACGCGCGCGAGTTCGAGTATCGCGTCAAGCAGGCCGGCCAGCTCGCCTCGAAGATGCGCTTTGCCGCCGCGCAGTGGTGCGGGATGCTCGAGAGCGGCGCGTGGCTGCGTCATGCCGCGCACGCCAACGCCATGGCGCAAAAGCTCGCCGCCGCGCTGCGCGCCGCCGGGGCGAAGCTCATTGGCGAGCCGGAGGTGAACAGCGTGTTTGTCGAGCTGCCGCCCGCCACCGTGGCGGCCCTCGAGGCGCGCGGCTGGCATTTCTACAAATTCATCGGCGAACACGGCTACCGGCTGATGTGCTCGTGGGCCACGGCGCCGGCGACGATCGACCGTTTCGTCGCCGACCTGCGGGCCGCCCCGCGCTGAGCACGAACGCAAAAAAAACGCCTCCCGGGCGGGAGGCGTTGAAAGTGGCGCGAAACGCGGGGCTTACTTGGCGGCCGGAGCCGGCGCGTCCTTGGGGGCGTCCTTCACGCCGAGCACTTCGATCTCGAAGACCAGCGCGGCGCCCGGCGGGATGCCTTGGTTGCCTTCGTCGCCGTAAGCGAGCGAGGGCGGGATGTAGAGCTTGGCCTTGCCGCCGATTCCGATCTTCTGCAGGCCCTCGAACATGCCGGGGATGACGCCGCTGGGGGAGGTGGGGGTGGCCATGACGACGGGTAGATCGATGGGCTGGCCGCGCTCGACCGAGCTGTCAAACACCTGCCCGTTGATGAGCGTGCCGGTGTAGTGGATGGTGGCGAGCTGGCCGGGCTTCGGCACGGCACCGGTGGCGGGCTTGAGGATCTCATAGCGCAGGCCGCTGGGCAGTTCTACGATGTTCTTGTTTTCCTTCAGCTTGGTGAAGAAGGCCAGGTTGTCCGACAGGTTCTTCATCCGCAGCTTGGTCATGAAGGCCTCCTGCTTGTGCGCCATGAACTCCTGGAGCTGGCCCTGGATCTGCTTGGGGTCATAGGGCAGTTCCTTGCCGTTCAAGGCGAGGCTGATGCCGCGCACCATGGCCTCCTTGTCGGCGGGCGTGAACTCCAGGGCATCGACCTGGGCGCCCATGCGGGTCTGCAGCACATAAATATAGCCGAAAGCCTCGAGCAGCTGGGCCTCGGTGAATTTGACCGTGGCGGGCGCCGCCACCGGCGCGGCCGCCGGGGTCGTCGCGGGCGCGGCCGGAGCCGCCGGCGTGCTGGCCGGAGTCGAGACACCCGGGACGTTGAACTTGACCGCATCCTCAGCGGACGCGGCGGTGAGCAGGCCCAGGCTGATCAGGGCTGCACTGACTTGGGAGATGAATTTCATTGCGATTGAGGTAGCCCGGTTGGGAAACGGCCCGGGCGGTTTTGTGCCGTAAAAGGCGCGAAATTGCTCACGCCCCCGGCAAAAATCAATCCCTTTGGCGGCAATTCCCCGGGATTCCCGCGCCCAACCGCGGGCTTGTCAGGCCCGTCAACGTCCCCAAAGCTTGCCAATCCCATGAACGAAAACCAATTCTGGCACAGCACCGACGGCCAGATTCTCACCGTCCGGCCGAAAAAGGACGGCCCCGTGGCCCTCACCCTCGTCTTCTGGCCGCGCTCGCCCGCCGAGATGGATTTCCTCAAGGCGCACCTCGCCGAGCTCAAGTTCACCGAGCGCAGTTCGCTCGCGCGCATCGGCATCGAGATGATCACGAAGGGCGCGCCCGCCGTCGACGGCAACCGCCTGACGCTGGAGGCCGAGGCCTTCATGTATGACGAGAGCTTCCCGAACTTCGAATATTTCAAGAAGCTCCTCCGCCCCGGCACGCCCGTCGGGCGCCTGTTCCGCGCGCCCGCCGCCGCCAAGCTCACCTCGGACGAGATCTGGCAGGCCCTGAAGGAGAACCGCCTCAAGCTGCCCAACACCATCTCCATCGACCACGTCGGCCGCGTCTTCCTCACGCCCCACCAGGTCACCTACACCATCAACCCGCGCCTGCCGCGGCTGACCTTCGAGCGCATCGTCTCCGGCAACGCCGGCCGCGCCTTCCTCGACAAGGTGCAGCAGCGCCACGACGCCTCGCCGCTCATCATCCCGCCGCGCTCCGGCGTGCTCACCAGCTGCTCCATGTATTTGAAGGAGCACTTCGTCGTGCTCAACCAGGGCCCGGGCAACCTCGGCATCCACACCTCGGCCGTGCTGCTCGACCCGATCAAGACCTTCGGCACGAATATCATGCTCGAGATCTACAACACCGGCGACCAGCCGGTGGTCAACCCGATGGTCTCGGTCGACATCTTCCGCGCGCCCGAGGGCACCGATCCCGAGATGAAGGCGCTCGCCAAGAAACGCCAGCGCCTCCTCGCCACCGCCACCGACATGTTCCGCTGTCTCGACGACAGCCCGGCCGTCGCCACCGGCGAGGCGCACCCGAAGTCCAAGATCACCGTCCGCGGCCAGAGCGCCACGATGGAGAACCGCGCCATCTTCATCCGCGCCGGCGACGAGGACCTGAGGAAACTGCTCGCCGCCAAGGCCTGCCCGCTCGGTTACCGCACCATGATCCAGGCGCTCGACGCCGCGGCCCCCGACGCCGACACGCTCGTGGTGGACTTCTTCCCCGACCTGCTCGAGCACATGGAACTCATCACCCGCATCGGCGACGTGAAGCTCAAGCGCATCGTCTTCCGCAAGGCCTCGCGCACCCACGGCTACTTCCTCTCGAGCAACGCCCACGCCCGCCTCGACACCTTTGATGCCATCGGCGTCGGCGTCTACTGGTATGACGAGACGACGAAAGACGTCTACATGCACACCTACAAGAAGGACCACGGGTTCTTCGTGCGCGAGGAGAACGCCCAGAAATTCAAGGAGGCCACCGTGCTCGCCTTCTACGGCTCGGCCTACTCGCTCGAGCAGGCCGACACCGCTCGCATCAGCGGCCTCGTGGACAAGCTCACGGCCTTCATCGGCTCCAACCTCGGCGTGCTCACCGGCGGCGGCGGCGGCGTCATGCGCCTCGCCACCGAGACCGCGCGCAGCAAGGGCGCCCTGACCGGCGCCTGCTTCCTCGAACTCGAGGCCCAGCCGCCCGAGCTTGGCGTGGACTTCTTCAACACCTTCCAGGAATCGTCGCGCCACTTCCGCCAAAAATGGTTCGAGGCGGCGGATTTCTGCATCTTCAACGTCGGCGGCGTCGGCACGCTCGAGGAGATCGGTATCGAGATGTGCAACCTCAAGCTCGGCATCCGGCCGCGCACGCCCTACGTCTTCTACGGCGCCGGTTTCTGGAAGGACCTGCAGAAGCAGTTCTACGCGATGATCGACCAGAAGCGCGCCCCGGCCTGGATGAAGGACTACGTGCTCTTCACCGACGACGCCGACGAGGTCGTGCGCTTCTATCGCAAGACCCTGCAGGTGCTGTGAGCCGTGTTATGTCTTAGGTTTTAGGTATTAAGTGCTTGTTGCCTCACTCCTAAAACCTAACACGTAACACAATGCCTTTGCCTTCCTCCGTCCTTGTCGTCGGCTCCGGCGGGCGCGAACACGCGCTCGTCCGTGCGCTCGCCCTCTCGCCGGCGAAACCGCGCCTGCTCTGCGCCCCGGGCAACGCCGGCATCGCCGCGGACGCGACGTGCTGCCCGGTTCCGGTCGAGGACATCGCCGGGCTCGCCGCGCTGGCGCAACGGGAGAAGGTGGAGTTCGTCGTCGTCGGCCCCGAGGTGCCGCTGTCGCTCGGCCTCGTCGACACGCTGACCAAGGCCGGCATCCCCGCCTACGGCCCCAAGGCCGACGGTGCCCGGCTCGAGGCCTCGAAGGTCTTCACGAAGCAAATCCTGCTGAAGCACAAGATCCCGACGGCGGCCGCGGGCATCTTCCATGAGGTCGATCCCGCCATCGCCTATGTGCGCCGCCGCGGCGCGCCGATTGTCATCAAGGCCGACGGGCTCGCCGCCGGCAAGGGCGTCGTGGTCGCGCAGTCCTTGCGCGAGGCCGAGGAAGCCATCCGCGACATGCTGGCGGGAAACAAATTCGGTTCCGCCGGCAGCCAGATCCTCATCGAAGACTGTCTGCTCGGCGAGGAGACCTCGCTGCTCGTGGTCGTCTCGGGGCGCGACTACGTGATTCTGCCGACCTCGCAGGACCACAAGCGCATCGGTGACGGTGACACCGGCCCGAACACCGGCGGCATGGGCACCTACTCGCCCGCCGAGGTCGTCACGCCCGCGCTGCTCGCGCGCATCGAGCGCGAGATCGTCCAACCGTCGGTCGCCGCCATCGCGAGCGAGGGTATCGAGTTTCGCGGCACGCTGTTCATCGGCATCATGCTCACGGCGTCCGGCCCGAGCGTGCTGGAATACAACACCCGCTTCGGCGACCCGGAGACCCAGGTCGTGCTGCCGCGGCTCAAGACCGACCTGCTCGCGCTGCTCTGGGCGGCGGCCCACGGCGGGTTGCGCGGGATGAAACTCGAGGTGAAATCCGACTACGCGCTGTGCGTCGTCGTGGCCGCCAAGGGCTATCCCGACAGCTACGCCAAGGGCGACGTCATTACCCTCCCTGCTCCCGGCTCCTTGCTCCCCGCTGTCACCATCTACCACGCCGGCACCGCGCAGAATGCCGCCGGCCAACTCACGGCCAACGGCGGCCGCGTGCTCGGCGTGACCGCGCTGGCCCCGACCCTGAAGGAAGCGGCCCAGCGCGCCTACGCCGCCTGCGATCAGATCCAGTGGGCCCACAAATATTTCCGCCGCGACATCGGCGCCAAACAGCTCAATCGAAAATGAAAAACACACGACCTGTCATCCTGAACAAAGTGAAGGATCCAGCATCACTCTCGCCGGCGGTCATCCTGCTGGATTCTTCGGCTTCGCCTCAGAATGACAGGCATCGGGCATTGGCCCGGATATTCGTTCCAGTGCTTCTGGCTCTTTGCGTCCTGCTCTTTGCTCCCCTCTGCGCCAAAGCCACAGAGCTGACCGACCTCGGCTCGGGCCTCGCCTACCTGCGCATCCATTCGCTCGCCGAATCCGACGCCGCCCTTCACCAGGCCGTGCCCGGCGCCGGCGCGCTGGTGCTCGACCTGCGCTACGCGACGGCGCGCGACGATTCGGCGGCCGCCCTGCAGTCCGCCCTCGCCGGCCATGCGGCCGGCGCCCCGCTCTTCATCCTGGTCAGCCCGGCCACCCCGGCCGCCCTGGCCGCGGTCATCCGCACCTCGCCGGCGCTTACCCTCGGCGCCCCGGGATCCACGCCCGCGCCGAAGGTCGTCGTCCAGACCGATGCCGCCACCGACCGCCGTGCCTATGACGCCCTGGAGGCCGGCACGGCGCTGGACAAACTCATCACCGGCAAGATCGAAAAGGAACGCTTCGACGAGGCGACCCTCGTGCACGAGTTCAAGAACGGCAATCCCGACGCCGAGCCCCCGCCCCCGCCCGACCCCACCGCGCCGAAACCCGCCGGCGCGCCGGAAACACCCGCCCCGCTGATCGATCGCGTGCTGCAACGCGCCATCCACCTGCACCGGACGCTGCTGGCGCTGAAGCCCCGCTGACTGCGCTGTAGCGGGGCTCTATGAGCGCCGTCCGGCGGTCACAGACCGCCGCTACGGGGAATGGGAACTCAGCCTTTGCCTTTGAGATGAATTCGTGTCCTTTTCTGGCCCCATAATCGCATGCCATCACCCGGCCACATCCTCGTCGTCTGCACCGGCAACATCTGCCGCAGTCCGATGGCCGAGGGCCTGCTCAAGCACGCGCTCGCCGGCCAGCCCGAGCCGCTGAAGTCGCTCCCGGTCCTCTCCGCCGGCGTCGCCGCCCGCCCGGGCGAGCCCATCTCCGAAAACTCCGTCGTCGCGCTCAAGAAGGTCGGCATCGATATCTCGGGCCAGGTCAGCCAGCCGCTCACGCAGGACCTGCTGGACAACGCCGTGGCCGTGTTCGGCATGACCGAATCGCACCGCGCCATCATCCGGATGCGCGCCCGGCCCGCGCCGGCCCACCTGCACCTGTTCCGCGATTTCCTGCCGGCCCCCGCCGACCATGAGATCGGCGACCCTTATGGCGGCCCGCTGAAGGTCTACGAGGCCGCCCGCGACGAGATGGTCGAGGCCATCCCCAGCGTGGTGGCCTACCTTAAGACACTCCTGCCCGCAAAATAGTCTTCCCCTCACCGCCGGCTCCCGGCTCCTTTTTCCCCATGTCCCTCAACGCCACCCCCCTCAAGCAACTCGATCCCGAGGTCTACGCCGTCATCGCCGGCGAGCTCGCCCGCCAGCAGAGCCACATCGAGCTCATCGCTTCCGAGAATTTCACCAACCCGGCCGTCATCGAGGCCATGGGCTCGGTGCTCACCAACAAGTATGCCGAGGGCTACCCGGGCAAGCGCTGGTATGGCGGCTGCGAGCAGGTCGACAAGGTCGAGGTGCTCGCCATCGAGCGCGCCAGGCAGCTCTTCGGCGCCGAGCACGCCAACGTCCAGCCGCACTCCGGTTCGCAGGCCAACTTCGCGGTCTACACCGCCGTGCTCCAGCCGGGTGACAAGATCCTCGGCATGAACCTCAGCCACGGCGGCCACCTGACGCACGGCAACCCGGCCAACTTCTCCGGCAAGCTCTACCAGTTCGTCCAATACGGCGTCCGCGAGGACACCGGCCTGATCGACTACGACCTGCTCGCCGCCATCGCGGGGCGCGAGCAGCCCAAGATGATCACGGTCGGCGCCAGCGCCTACTCGCGCATTATCGACTTCGCCCGCATGGGCGAGATCGCCCGCTCGGTCGGCGCGTTCCTCTTCGCTGACATCGCGCACATCGCCGGTCTGGTCGTCACCGGCCACCACCCGTCGCCGTTCCCGCACGCCGACTTCGTCACGACCACGACGCACAAGACCCTGCGCGGCCCGCGCGGCGGCCTCACCATGTGCAAGGCGGCCCACGCGAAGGCCATCGACTCCGCCGTCTTCCCCGGCGGCCAGGGCGGCCCGCTCATGCACGTCATCGCCGCCAAGGCCGTGTGCTTCGGCGAGTGCCTCAAGCCCGGGTTCAAGGCCTACAGCGAGCAGGTCGTGCGCAACGCCCGCGCCCTCGCCGCCGCCATGGCCCAGCGCGGCTACAAGATCAACTCCGGCGGCACGGACAACCACCTCATGCTCGTCGATCTCCGCGCCAAGTTTCCCGAGCTCACGGGCAAGGTCGCGCAGGAAACACTCGATAAGGCCAACATCACCTGCAACAAGAACACCGTGCCCTTCGAGACCCGCTCGCCCTTCCAGGCCTCCGGCATCCGCCTGGGCTCGCCGGCCATGACGACCCGCGGCCTGAAGGAAGCCGAGATGGACGAGATCGCCGGCTTGATCGACGGCGTGCTCGGGGCCATCGGCAAACCCGAGGAGGCCGCCGTGCTGGCCGCGACCAAGCAGAAGGTCGTCGCGCTCACGTCCCGCTTCCCGCTGCCTTATCAACTCTAGGCCCCGGGCGGGATAGGCGTTGCCAAGCGGCGGCCCGCAAAACAGCGTCAAAGGCATGAACCCCGTCTGTTTCAGCCGTGTGCTGGCGGCCCGACGGGCCTTGGCTGCCGGGCACAGGCGTCCTGCGGCCGGCCGGTTTTGCCGGCGGAAAATCCATCCATGAGTCATCCCCGTCCGAAGTTGCGCGCCTGGCTGATCGCCCTGGGCATTTTTGCCTTGGGCGCCGGACTGAGCGGCATCGCCTTCTACGTTTCCAGCCAGGCGGAGGAGCTGCGCCTCAAGGAAGATTTCGCGCGCCGGGTGCAAAACCGCGTCGCCGCCCTGGATGCCGTCATGCAGCGCTACAATGTCGTGCTGGAATCGACCCGGCTGCTGTATCGCTTCTCGGAACGCCCCGAGCGGTCGGATCTTGTCGGCGTGTTCGCCCAGTTCCGGGAAAGCTACCCCGGGCTGATGGCCCTCGAATGGGCGCCACTGGTGACCCAGGCGGAGCGCGCCGGCGTGGAGGCGGCGGTGCGGGCCGAGGGATTTCCCGGCTTTGTCCTCAAGGACCTCGTCGATCCCGAGCGCGCGGAGTTCCAACCCGCGGCGGAGCACGCGCAATACCTGCCGATCATCCACTGCGAACCGCTGGCCGCGAACCTCCCGGCCCTGGGCTTCAACCTCCTGACCGGCCGCACCGTCCCGGAGATCGCCGTCGCGCGCGCCACCGACCGCACGATCATGACGCACCGGCTGCGGCTGTTTTCCCCGGAAAGCAACGTCCAAGGTTTCATCGTCTATCTGCCCGTGCGGGAGAAGGCGGGGCCCGCCGGCGCCGCCGGCCGGTTCCGTGGCATCGTGGCCGGGGTCTTCCGCCTGGACCGGCTGCTGGCCGACTTCGCCCACGACACCCGGGACGGCCGGGGCGTCCTCGACATGCTCATCGTGGACGACAGCGTCCGCAATGGCGGCGAAGTTCTCGGCCTCGTCGGACAGGATGGCCGCATTCAGGTGGACGATCCGCCGGCGGAAAAAGCCTTCGTCGCCTCCCATACCGTGTGGGCTCCTTTCCCGGTCTGGGGCCGGAATTGGGAGCTGCTTTTCCGCCCGACCCCGCAATGGCTGGCGGCCAGTCGCTCCGCCGAGCCCGTCAAGGCGCTCGGCCTGGGCCTGCTCGCCACCGGTGCGCTCGCCCTGTTTGTTTATGGCCGGGTGCGCCGTTCCCTCGTGATCGAATCGCAGGTCGCGGAAAGGACCGCCGAGCTGCGCCAGACACAGAAGCTGCTTGAGGAGGACATCCAGCAGCGCATCGCGGCCGAGCAGGCCCTCAAGGCCAGCGAAGGCCGCCTGCAGGGCATCCTCGACCACAGCCCCAGCGCGATTTTCGTGAAGGATGTGGCCGGCCGCTACGTGCTCGTCAACCGACAGCTGGCCCGCATGTGGCAGCGTTCGCCCGACGAATTCATCGGTCAGGACGACGCCAAACTGTTTGCGCCGGAGATCGCCACCAGTTTCCGGGACGGCGACCAGCGGATGCTGGCCACCAACACCCCCATCCAATATGAGTTGACGGTCCACCTGCCGGGGGCGGCCGGGGCGACCACGGCCATCGTGCAGAAATTTCCCCTGCGCGACGCGGAGGGCCGCGTCTACGGCCTCTGCGGCATCTCCACCGACATCACCGCCCGCAAGCAGGCCGAGGCCGAGCTGCAGGAGAACCGCCGCCAGCTCAGCAACCTCATCAGCCAGCTGCCCGGCGCGGCTTTCCGCTGCCGGTTCGACGAGAAGCTGACCATGCTCTTCGCCTCCGAGGGGCTGCTGGCCCTCACGGGCTACCCGGCCGAGGACTACGTGGCGGGCCGCATGCATCTCCCGCAGCTGACGGTGCCCGACGACCGGCCCATTATCCGCCGCGGGGTCGCCCAAGCCATCACCGACCGCCGGCCCTTCGAGATCGAATACCGCCTCACCCATCGCAACGGCCAGGAAAAGTGGGTGTTGGTGCGCGGCCGGCCGATCTACGACGAGACGGGCGGGCTGCGTTTCCTTGAGGGGCTGGCCATTGACGTCACGGCGCTGAAGCATGCCGAACAGCAGAAGCTGGCCATTGAGCGCAAGCTGCTCGCCGCGCAGAAACTCGAGAGCCTGGGC
This sequence comes from Opitutus sp. GAS368, assembly GCF_900104925.1. Classification (NCBI taxonomy): domain Bacteria; kingdom Pseudomonadati; phylum Verrucomicrobiota; class Opitutia; order Opitutales; family Opitutaceae; genus Opitutus; species Opitutus sp. GAS368. Next base: position 2,610,870 of record NZ_LT629735.1, on the reverse strand, counting down.
GTGCTCGCCGGCGGCATCGCCCACGATTTCAACAACATCCTCACCTCGGTGCTGGCCAACGCCTCCCTGGCCCGGCACGACGCCGGCGCCGGCCGGCCCGTTGACCGCAGCCTCGAGCAAATCGAGCACGCCGCACGCCGCGCCGCCGACCTCTGCCAGCAGATGCTCGCCTACGCCGGCAAGGGCAAGATCGTGACCGACCGCGTCAGCCTCAGCGAGCTGGTCCGCGGCACCGCCGCGCTCCTCGAGGTCACCATCAGCAAGAGCACCAGGCTCGACCTGCGGCTGGCCCCCGGCCTGCCCCCGGTGCTCGCGGACGTCACCCAGCTCCGCCAGATCGTGATGAACCTGGTGATCAACGCGTCCGACGCCATCATGAGCCAGACGGGGCTGATCACCGTCACCACCTTCACCCGCGAGGCGGATGCCGCCCTGCTGCACAGTGCGCTGGGCAACCCCGACCTGCCTCCGGGGACCTATGCGGGCCTCGAGGTGACCGACAACGGCAACGGCATGGCCCCGGAGACCATCGCCCGGATCTTCGAGCCCTTCTTCACCACGAAGTTTTCCGGCCGCGGCCTCGGCCTTTCCGCCGTGCTCGGCATCGTGCAGAGCCACCGGGGGGCCCTGTTCGTCGAGTCGCAGCTGGGCCGGGGCTCCACCTTCCGTCTGCTCCTGCCGGCCACGACGGGCCCGACCGTTTCCTCGGCGCCGCCGTTTTCCACCCCGGATGAACGGGTGCGGCTGCACGGCACCGCGCTGGTGGTCGACGACGAGGAGGCCGTCCGCAGCATCGCCACCACCGTGCTGGAAATCCACGGCGCCACCATTTTTCCGGCGGCCAGCGGCGAGGCCGCGCTCGAGCTCCTGCGCGCCAATCAGGAAAAAATCTCCCTCGTCCTGCTCGACATGACCATGCCCGGCCTCAGTGGCGAGGATACCCTCCGGCGGATGCGGATGCTCGGTGCCCGGCAGCCCGTCATCCTGATGAGCGGCTACAGCGAGAGCGAGGCCATGCAGCGCAGCGCCAACCTCGGGGTTGCCGGTTTCATGCAGAAGCCGTTTGAGGTCGATACGCTGCTGGCCAAGGTCAAGCCGTTCCTCACCTGAGCCCATGCGCCTCGACCGCCTCAAGGCCTTCGCCCTGGCGTTGCCGCAGACCACGGTGGTCAGGCAGTGGGGCGAGCACCTCGTGTTCAAGGTCGCCGGCAAGATGTTCCTGATCACCGGCGAGGATCCCGGCGTGCTCGACGGGCTCACGATCAAGTGCACGCCGGAGGAGTTCGACGAGCTGACGGAGATCGACGGCATCATGCAGGCGCCCTACTGCGCCAAGCGCCATTGGGTGCGCGTCGCCGACCCGACGGTCCTGCCCGAAACACAGCTGCTCGCCCGCATCCGCCGAAGTTACGACCTGGTCGTGGCCAGGCTCCCGCGGAAGGTGCAGGCCGTGATTAGCCCGGCTGTCCCGCCCCGCTAAATTTCGTTAATCCCGCCGGCGGGCGGAAAGAGGCTTTGCGCAGCGGCGTCTTTCGCTCAACCTTCGCCGCTTCTTGATCTCCGCCGCCGCCAGCCCCGTCTCCGCCGCGCCCTCCTCCGGGCCCAAGCCGCTTTCCCTCGGCGTCATCTTCCTGACGCTCTACATCGACCTGATCGGCTTCTCGATCATCTTCCCCCTCGGGCCGGATCTCATCAATTATTACCTCAACGTGGACGGCCACGGCGGCCTGCTCGGGTGGATGCTGGGGCAGTCCAACGCCATCGCGCACAGCCTGGGCCGCGACAACGCCTTCGCCGCCGTCCTCTTCGGTGGCGTGCTCAGCTCCTTCTTCTCCATCCTGCAGTTCATCTTTGCGCCGTTCTGGGGCGCCATCTCCGACAAGCGCGGCCGCCGCGGGGTGCTCTTGCTCACGGTCGCCGGCACCGCGCTGGGCTACCTGGTCTGGGTGCTCAGCGGCTCGTTCTGGCTGTTCTTGCTCTCGCGCATCGTGACCGGCGCCTTCAGCGGCAACCTTTCCGTCGCGACCGCCGCCGTGGCCGACGTCACCACACGCGCCGAGCGCGCCAAGGCGATGGGTCTCGTCGGCGCCGCTTTCGGCCTCGGTCTCGTCACCGGGCCGACCCTTGGCGCCCTGACGGCGTCCCTCAACCTGCTCGCCCGCCATCCGTCGCTCGCCCGTTTCGGCGTCAACCCGTTCTCCGTGCCCGCGCTCATCGCGCTCAGCCTCTGTCTCGTCAACCTCGGCTGGATCTACTGGCGGTTCCGGGAATCGCTCACGCCCGCCGCCCGCGCCGAGGCGCGCGATCCGCGCATCCGCAACCCGCTCGCGGCCATCCTCGGCCTGGCCAACCCCGCCGTGCGCCGCGCCAACCTCGTGGCGTTCACCTATTCGGTCGCCTTCGTGGCGATGGAGACCTCGCTGACCTTCCTCGCCGCCGAGCGTTTCGGCTACACCGCGCGGCAGAACGGCTTCCTCCTCGGCTTCCTCGGACTCTGCGCGATTGTCACGCAGGGCTACATCGTCCGCAAGCTGCTGGCGAAGATCGACGAGGTCCGCGTGCTCAACTCCGGCCTCGCCGCCTCCGCCGCCGGCCTGTTCGTCATCGGCTTCGCGGTGCAGCCCTGGATGCTCTACGCGGGCCTCGCCTGCCTCGCCCTCGGTTCGGGCCTCGTGAATCCCGCCACCAGCGGGCTCATCTCCCTCTACAGCGGCCCGGAGGAACAGGGCCGGGTGCTGGGCATCTTCCGTTCCCTCGGTTCGCTGTCCCGCGCGATTACGCCGCTGCTGGCCGGGGCCGGATTCTGGCTGTTTGGCTCGCGCTGTGTGTTCACCGCCGCCGCCGTCATCTCTGGCTTCGCCTTCGCCCTCGGCCTCGCCCTGCCCCAGCCGCATAAATGATCACAGGTCTCAGATTTCAGGTCTTAAATTGGCGGGGCCGCCCGGCTGTCCTCTGTCTTCTGTCCTCCGTCCTCTGCCTTCTGCTCGTGACCGGTTGCTCCACCGTGTCCCGCCGCGCGCCCGGCCGGACCGTGGTGGAGGTCAAGGCCACCGTCCTGCCGGCCCGCATCATCTCGAATTTCTTCGTGATCGAGAGCAAGCAGGAGGACGGCTCGGTCTACCGCTTCCTCGTGGATACGGGTTCGACGGTCAGCTATGTCTCGCCGGCGCTGGCCAGGCGGATCGCCGTGAAGCCCAGGAAGGATGCGACGCCCCAGCGGGTCCGCGTGCGCTCCGCCAGCGGCGGCGAGCTCGAGCTCGAGGCCACCATCCTGCGCAGGCTCTGGCTGGGTGAGTCGCTCTTCGAGCGCGTGCCGGCGCTCATCTTCGACTTTACCGAGCTGTCGGGCCACCTCGGCCTGCCGATCGACGGCATCATCGGCTTCCCCGTTTTCCGGAACACGCTCCTCACGCTCGACTATCCGGGGGCGCGGCTCGTCGTCGCGCCCTACCCCGCGGCGTTCGCCCCGCCGCCGAAGCAGACCCCGCGGGTCTCGACCATCGCCTTCAACAACCAGCAGGGCACGCCGCTCATCCCGATCCAGATGGGCAACGAGTCGTTCGTCGTGCTCGTCGATTCCGGCAGCGACGGCAGCCTGAGCCTCAATCCCGTCGGCCTGCACCCGCGCTTCGCCAACGGCCCGCGGATCGGCACCATCATCTCGTCGCTGTCGGGCGACCGCCGCCAGCTCACCGGCCGGCTCAACCAAAGCGTGCTGATCGGCGCCCACACCATCGATAAACCGATCGTGGACCTCACCGAGCAGCTTTCCTCCATCGGCGGCGAGTTCCTCCGGCATTTCGTCCTGACCTTCGACCAGCGCCGCAACCAGGTGACCTTCATCCACGACGCCGACGGCCCCGTGACGATGGAGCCGCGCCGCTCCACCGGCCTGTCTTTCACCCGCGGCCCGGTCTACTGGCGCGTGCTCACCGTCATCCCCGACACGCCGACCGCGGCGCTGCCAGTGCAGGCCGGCGACCTCTGCATCCGCATCAACGGCGAGCCGGTGGACAAATGGGGCTACGACCGTTACGCCGCGCTCGTGAAGACCACCCCGAAGATCACCTATACCTTCCTCACCGGCACGAAAGAGACCGACGTGGAGGTGCCGGTCTTCGAGCTGGTGCCGTGATTGGCGCCCAAGCCCGCTGGTCTCTCGTCCGGCGACGCTCCCAAAGCCTAAGTATACTATTAGTTGACATTAACCGAGGCGACCCGATGTCAACGAGGGAGTGTTTTCAAAGCCCGGAAGGGGGGACCACTAAAAGGATTCCGCCAAGGGCGGAATCTACTTTCACTGCTCCGGCTGATCGCCTCCGCCGCCAGGTTCAGGGGGCGGCTGATCGCCGCCCTCTCTGCCCGCGATTAGCGGGCCCCCGAAGCCCACCGCGCAGGCGATCAGCCGGAGCGGTTTCCGTGGATTTCATCATTGGTGAAATCTCATTAGTGGTCCTTTTCGGAAGTTTGAAGACACCCCCTAATAGTATACTTAGGCGGGAGGTTCAGGCGCCGCCTGCGTTCAATCGCCCTTCTTCAGCAGGAATGCCCCCGCCCCGTCGTGGCCGTCCTTCCACGGGTAGGCCTGCACGCCGGCCTCGAGCCTGAAGGGTCCGCCGGCGCGGCTGTCGAAGAAGCCCTTGATGACCTGCTCGTTTTCCTGCGCGTCGACCGAGCACGTGCTGTAGACGATGCGGCCGCCCGGTCGCACCAGCCGCGCCGCGGCGTGGAGCAGCTCGAGCTGCTGCTCGGCGTGGCGCGCGAAGTCGCCGTCCTGCAGCCGCCACTTCACGTCGATGCGGTGGCGCATGACGCCGGTGTTGGAGCAGGGGGCGTCGAGCAACACGCCGTCGTAGCTGAGCGGCAGGTTGAGATTCCGGTAGAAGTCGGTGTTCACCTTGCGCAGGTCGGCCTCGACCTGCGCCACCTCCACGCCGGCGGGCGCGCGGGAGAGATTTTCCTTCAGGCGCACCAGGCGGATGTCCACCTTGCCCGGCTCGCCGGGTTCGTCCAAGGCGACCACCTTGCCCGTTTTCATGGTGTCGGCGATGAACAGGCTCTTGCCGCCGGGTGCGGCGCAGGCGTCCAGGATGATCTCGCCCGGCTGCGGCGCGAGCAACCCGATGCACAACCGCGTGGACGGGTCCTGCAGGTAAAGCGCGCCCTCGTTCGCCAGCCGGCGGATCTCGTCCCACTTGCCCGGCTTCACTTCATAAAAGCCCGGCCACTTGGTCGGCGCGAGGAACTCGGGCACCGGGGCGTCGATGCGCCAGCGCGCATAGACCGGCGCGGGCTGCTGGTTCCATTCGAGCAGTTTTCTGGTCGTCGCGGCGCCGAACTGCTGCGTCCAGCGTGCGACCAGCCATTCGGGGTGGGCAAATTCGGTGGCGACGTCGGCGGGCGGCTCGGCCAGGCGCAGCGCCAGCTTGCGGGCGACGGCGTTGACCAGGCCGGCCTCCTTGGCGCTGCAAACGGTCTTCGCTTTTTCCACCGCGTGGTGGATGACCTTGGCGGTGAGGCCCGGGCCGCCCTCCAGCAGCTCGAAACCGGCGACCACGAGAACAGCCTTCACTTTGGTGCGCGGCGGACGGGCCATCAGGCCCGCCAAGGCGGCCTCGAGGCGGCTCGACCAGCGGACGACCCCGTAGAAAAGCTGCTGGGCCCGGGCCCGTTCCTGCCCGGCGAGGGCTGACGGAAGTCCTTCCAGCAGCGTGTCCACGCGTTCGGACCGGGCCAGCCAGCGCTCGGTAAGGCCGACCGCGGCTTCCCAGCCGCCGAAGGTGGGTTTCGACGCACCGGAGGCTTTTTCCAAACCCTGTTTGACATCTTCTGCCATTATCCACTCAACTAATCGGTTCACCGACTAGATACGCAATTATGAATTCCGAAGCCATCTCCGCGATCGTCAGCAAACACCCCGCCCTCAAGGCGTCCAAAGCCAAACTGGAGGCGATGGAAGCCGGCGCTTACGTCGTCCATCGGAGCTGGGGCTTCGGCCAGATCAAGTCGTTCGACGAGTCCGACCAGAAGCTGGTCATCGATTTCAAGGGCAAGAAGGCCCACCGCATGGACCCCGTGTTCTGCGTCACGAGCATGGAGGTCCTTCCGGCCAAGCACATTCTGGCCCGCAAGGAGACCGACGGCGCCAAGGTCAAGGAGCTCATCGAGGATGATCCGGTTCAGCTGGTCATCGACACCCTCTCCGCCTACCCGGGCAAGGCCGCCAGCGCCATCGAGCTCGAAATCGTCCTGACCCAGGTCGTCGGCGAGGAAAAGTTCAAGCGCTGGTTCTCCAACGTCAAAAAGCAGCTGGTCAAGGACCCGCGCGTCGGCGTCCCGGCCAAGAAGACCGAGGCCTACATCGTCCGCGACGAGCCCGTGTCCGCCGAGACAGAGATCCTGGAGGAGTTCGCAAACACCCGTTCCGCCCGCCGCCGCATCTCCCTCGCCGAGGACCTCCTCGCCGCCTCCATCAAGGAGGAGTCGAAGTCCTCCCTCGCCACCGTCCTCTCCGGCATCACCGAGGCCGTCCGTGACAGCAACCAGCTCGACGCCTCGGAGCGCCTCTACGGCGCCTTCGTCCGCGACGAGCTCGCCAAGATCCTCGGCCACGACAACGGCTCGACCAACCCCTCCCAGTCCGAACTCATCAAGGAGGTCCGCGGCCTCACCGCCATCGCCGAGAAGATCCCGGTCCATTTCCAGTCCCGCTTCCTCGACCTCGTCAAGGAGACGCACCCGCTCGAGTGGCGCGAGATCGTCTTCGCCCTCCTCAAGACCTCGCAGGGCAAGTTCACCACCGAGTGCATCAATTTCCTGATGGAAAACGGCCAGGCCGACGAGCTCGCCGCCGCCCTCAAGCGCTGGAAGACCGAGCAGAACCTCCGCGCCCCGGTCCTCCTCTGGATCATCAAGAACCGCCATTCGAAGAAGTTCTCCAAGCTCCTCAACGAGCTCATCACGCCCCGCCTCCTCGGCGCCATCTTCTTCGCCATCGACTACGAGGCCCTCCAGTCCGCCGGCACCCGCCGCATTCCGCTGGCCGAGGCCCTGAGCGACGACGCCGACCTCATCTCCGACCTCCTCGCCTCCGCCGACACCGAGACGGCCCGCGACCTCGGCAACAGCCTCCTGCTCAACCAGGGTTTCGAGGAGCTGACCAAGAAGTCCCTGCTCGCCCGCTTCATCAAGCTCTTCCCCTCCCTCCAGTCCCTCGTCTCCGGCGAGTCCGAGACCAAGGACGAGCAGTTCCTCGTCTCGCGCGAGAGCTACGAGAAGAAGCGCGTCGAATACGAGGAGATCGTCTCCAAGCGCATCCCCGAGAACTCCAAGGCCATCTCCGTCGCCCGCGAGCACGGCGACCTCAAGGAGAACTCCGAGTTCAAGATGGCCAAGCAGGACCAGGGCGTCCTCATGGGCCAGAAGGCGCAGCTCGAGCGCGATCTCGCCCGTGCCCGCATCACCGATTTCAGCGAGGCCAGCACCGACTCGATCAGCGTCGGCACGATCGTCGACCTGCGCGACGTCGCCACCGGCAAGGCCGTCCGCTACTCCGTGCTCGGCGCGTGGGACAGCGACCCGGACGCCCACCGCATCGCCTACAAGACCCCGCTCGGCCAGGCCCTCATGGGCAAGAAGGTCGGCGAGCACGTGAAGCTCAAGATCGGCAGCACCCACCAGGAATTCCAGATCGCCGGCATCACCCGGTTCATCGACGCCAAGTAATTCGAAAGGTGGAACCCGACCTCCGGGCGGGTTTCTCCGGCCGCGCCTCAAGCGCGGCCTTTTTACTTTTCCGCGGATGGCGCGGATAACCGCAGATAAATACCCACACCCTGTCATCCTGAGTGAAACGAAGGATCCAGCCGGATGTTGGCCGGGCTCACGTCGCTCTGGATGCTTCGTTTCACTCAGCATGACAGGATCGATGATTTGGCCCTTATTCGCGGTTATCCGCGCCATCCGCGGAAAATCAGCCACCCTCCCCGCGCTTGTAAACCACCGCCTTTCCCTTCAGTAGTTTTCCCGTCGTGAACTCCTCCTGGGACCACCTGAAGATCCTGTCCGATTCCACGCGGCTGCGCCTGCTGGCCTTGCTGCTCAAGGAGGAACTCTCGGTCGCCGAGCTGCAGGAAATCCTCGGCATGGCCCAGTCCCGCATCTCCTCCCAGCTCGCGCTGCTGCGCCAGGCCGGCTTCGTCAGCGACCGCCGCGAGGGCAAGAAGGCCTTCTACTCCCTCCGCGCCACCCTCGACCCCAAGCAGCTCACGCTGCTCCGCGCCGCCTGCGACTCCGTCGCCGGGCTGCCCGAGTCCGGCGAAGACCGCGACAGCCTCGACCGCGTCCTGCAGAAGCGCCGCCGCGTCTCCGAGCAGTATTTCAACCTCATCGCCGGCAAGCTCGGAAAGAACTATTGCCCCGGCCGTTCGTGGGAGGCCATCGGACATCTGGCGCTCCGCCTCGTGCCCGCCATCACCGTGGCCGACCTGGGCGCCGGCGAGGGCCTCATCTCGCAACTTATCGCCCATCGCGCCGAGCGCGTCTGGTGCATCGATAATTCCGAACGTATGGTCGAGGTCGGCACCGAGCTGGCGAAGAAGAATGGCTTGGCCAACCTCACCTACAAGCTCGGCGACATCGAGGCGGTGCCGCTGCCCGACAAGTCCGTCGACCTCGCCATCCTCTCCCAGGCGCTCCACCACGCGAATCACCCGCAGACCGCCGTCAACGAGGCCTTCCGTATCCTCAAGCCCGGCGGACAGGTGCTCATCCTCGACCTCAACGAGCACAACTACGAGAAGGCGCACGAACAGTTCGGCGACCTCTGGCTCGGCTTCAAGGAGAGCGCCCTGCACGGCTTCCTGAAAAAGGCCGGCTTCATCAAGGCCGAGGTCCAGGTCGTCTCCCGCGAAACCGTCGAGCCGCATTTCGAAACCCTGCTCGCCAGCGGCGTGAAGAGCGGAAAATAAGCACGAGAAGCTCGCGGGCTCAAGTCCCCGTCAATCCTTGGCCAACTGCTCGCTTAGTTGGCTTTCTTGCGGAGATAATCTGACTGTTTTTCCTGAACCGCGGCAGCCTTGCCGGGACGAAGCTTATGCGCGACCACCTTGCGTGGAACAGTCGTCGGCTTGATATCCTTGCGCAAGGCTGCGGGATCGAGATCGGCGCCGTTGGGCCAGGACGGTGCTCCGTGGTCGAGAAACACTTTGGCAAAATATTTTGGGTCCTTCAGCGGCTCGAACACCTCGCCCCACAGCTCATCCGCACAGTCAAAGACTCCCTCGGCCCCGTCGGAAAACCGCAGACGGAGCTTGAAGCCCGGGAGGGCCTTGACCTGCGTAACGGAGATCAGCGGATCAATCATGGATAGGGTATGGTTGCGGGGAGTCGGCGCGCTTGGCAATCATTCCATGCCTGCAGGAGCGCAACCCGATGCCGAGTCGCCCAACGCAGCAGGTCGGCCTGCCGGGCGGAAGGGAACGAACCGTGGGTGATTTGCAGTGATCGGAGATCCAGCACTGCTTTGCGACCGGCGTAGAATACATGGCAGTGGGGCGGCGGGTGTTCGCGGAAGTTCACTTTAACGGCAATCCCGTTGAAGGATGCGATGGTTGGCATGAAGGCGGCCCGGCAAAATGCAGAAGAATGCCCCACCCGCTGTCAATGCCTTGCAGCCACGCTTCTCCACCTGATCCCTGGGGATTCACCCGTCAGCGTCGCGTTGACAGAATCTCCATCCAAGACAGGCTCCTGGCCATGCGACAGGTCGTGATTTACCCGGGCGAAGACGACCAGTGGGTGGCCGTGTGTACCAGCCTGCCTGGCTGTATCTCACAGGGTCGCACCAAGGACGAAGCAGTGACTAACACCCGCGAGGCAGTGGTCGCCTTCATCGAGGCCTTGGTGGAGGACAAGCTTCCGGTTCCGCCCGAAAAATCCGAGACCCACGTCGTGGTGGTATGAGCTGATTGCCGCGGGATTCCACCAAATGATGCAGTCCATCCTGTCCGATTGGTCGCTCTTCGGCATCGTCGCCAAGTTCCTCTGGCTGATCCAGCTCGCGCTGGTTGTCCACGTGTTCAAGACCGGCCGCCCCTATTGGTGGTTCTGGATCCTGCTCGCCGCCCCGGTAATCGGTGGCCTCGCCTACATCCTCATCGAGCTCCTGCCCGCGACGTCGGTCGGCAGCGGCGACTTCACGCTCTGGAAGCCCCGCGCCTGGCGCATCCGCGACCTGCGGGCCGAGTTAGAGGAGTCCGACACCGTCAAGCTGCGCCTGCAACTCGCCACCGAGCTGCTCGCCGCCGGCGAAGCCGCCGAGGCCTGCGCCGTCGCCGAGGAGTGCCTGCGCGGTGCGTTCCGCGACGACCCGCACACGCTGGCCAACGTGGCCCGCTACCAGCTCGAGGCGGGCAAGTTCACCGAGGCGCTCGCCGCGCTCGACCAGGTCAAGGTCGAGGCGGACCGCATGCTCGGCAACGAGGTGACCTTCCTGCGCGGCTGGGCCCTCGTCCAGGCCGGCCGCCACGCCGAGGCCCAGCCCATCCTGCGGGGCATCGAGTCCGTCCTGCTGGGTGAACAGCCCCGTTACTTTCTTGCCGTGTCGTTGCAGCAGTCGGGCCAGACCGCCGAAGCCCGCACCCTCTGGGAGGATATCCGCAAACGCTTCCGCCGCGCTGGCCGCGGCTGGCGGCGCGCCGAGCAGCGCTGGTTCAAACTCTCCGGCGAGCGCCTGAAGGAAACCGCCAACTGATCCCCGCCATGCCCTACGCCAACCCCACGCCCCTCTTCCTCGACTTCGCACACAGCAACACGGCCGACGTCGTCCGCGTGAGCGAGCCCCACGGCCTGGACAAGCCGGGCGGGCTCATCCCGGGCTTCGAACTCGTCTGGGATTATTCCCTCTTCCCCGACGACCTGAGCGGCCGGTGCATCCTGCTGAAGCTCGGCCTGACCTTCCCGATGATCGAGTTCTCCGACGAGAAAGCACGCATCCGCTTCGTCATCACCAAGGAGATCACCGGCCCGCACGGCCAGGCCACGCAACGCGAGGCGCAGATCGTCCGCGGCGACGCCTGTGCCACGCCCAGCAAGTCGATCAGCTTCAGCTTCGCGCAGTTCTACGGCCCCATCGAGCCGCTGCTGCCGGGGCAGCTGATGACGCTGCGCGCGCGGGTGGCCACCCTTGCTGGCACGGCGGAGATCGCGGCCGGCGGGCTCGGCACGAGCGAATTCCGCGCCGAGGTCTTCCGGGTCGACTGACCGCGGAAATCAACCCGGGACCGCCCTGGACCGAACGCCGGCCTTTTATTCAAGCAAGCCCCGCTGCTCCGCGAGCACACGTGTGATTACGCAGAGGTCCGTAAATACATCCCGGCTAAAAAGACCATCGCCATGCCGCTGCCTCAGCATCGGCACGTATTTCCGCCAGATATATTCATAGAGGCGGTTGACCTCATCGGTTGATGGATTGCCCCTCGGTCTGCTGATAATGAGTAGCACAGCCCGAATCGCGGCTTTCGGCCGTCGATGGTGAACCTTAGGGTCAATTCCGTTAACATCGCTCAAGGTGTGTTGCAGGCGGTGCGCCTTGGCCTCTAGGACATGGAACTCATGCCCTCCCTTCTGCTGGCGCACGGCACAAGCCAAACCCAACTCAAAGGGCATGTTGAATCGTGCGGGCTGGCACGTGGCATAACTCAAATCGTGTATCGAGGTTTGGCATTCCTCGATAGCCTGCATGATCCGGCGCAACCGACCTTCGCCCACTTCGGAAATATCGAAGGTGAGCAAGGGTTCAGCTCCCACCGACACCAATGCAGTCGTCAGCGCCACCAACAGCCGCTCATAGGAAGGGCTGTAAGGAACATTCAGAAACACACGCCTGGCCCGGAGCGGTGACGGCTTGCGACGTCGCCTCCTTGGCATGTGTTAACTTGCTCGCTTGAGCATATCCGGCCGCTTGCCGATATATTGCCTGACAATCCTAGAGTAGTGACCAGCTGTAACGCCGTAATTGGCGAGAAACTCGCCCAACGGCGCCGGTGAAACCGTGTGGGGTTTCGCTCCGTGTCCCACTCCGCTCGAAGCAGCGGATTTGGTCCGTTTTGTGGTGGTGGTGTGGCTCATAGGGAGAATGGAACAGTAAGTCTCGGAGGGTGTTCCCTGTCAACCTGCCTGTATCGACCCACTGGACCAACGCTTTAGACGATAGAGGCCCCGCTTACTTCGAGCCGATCGGCCCGAGTTCGTAGCTGATCCGGCCCTCGATGATCTCGCGCAGGGCGACATCCTCGGGTGCGAGTTTCTCAAGCGATTCCACCAGCGGGCGGCTGCCCCGGCGAAGCTGCTTCACGCGGCGGGACACCACATTCACCAAAATGTAGGGATCGTTGATGACCTTGGCGGCCGCATACAGGTATTCGTCTCTCATGGATGGCGGAGCTTAAAAACCGCCGGCACCAAAGACGACGCCTATCGCGCCCGCCCGCCCCGCACGCGGCCAACTGGTTCGCCCGCGAACCGCTTCGACCGTTTATTTTATTCGCCGTGGGTCCAATATCTCGAAGCTAAGACCACGGCGAGGTCGCCGTGCCTCCAGAAGGCGAAGAGTTGGAGCGCGAGCAACCTCGCCAGCGTGGGATTGGGCCAATGCCTCGGGGTCTCGGTCGCCTTCGGCGCCGCCGCAGGCAGGTAAACTTGGTCCGGGGATCTTTACTTAAACCGGATCCGTCCGCACGACCCACGAGTTGTCGAGCCGTTTGCTGAAGTCCACCGGATCGCCGACGCCGACCGTGCCGCGCGCCACCTGATAGGCCCAGACCTCGAAGTAGGTCAGCGTAGCACCACCATAGATCGTCGAGAACGCCCCGTCCACGGCGTCCTGCCCGCACGACACCTTGATCCGGCCGATGCGTGGCACATGGAAGCGCGCGTCGGTCGTATGCCACTCGCCGCCGAGATACACCTCGGCGTAGGCGTGGAAATCCATGTGGTTCTCCGGGTCGGGAAACCCGATGTCCGGCAAGTGGCCGGTCACGTAGCGGGTTGGCAGGTTGAAACAGCGGTTGAGCGCGATCGCCAGGTGCGCGAAGTCCCGGCACACGCCGTGGCCGCGCTGCAGGATGTCCCACGCCGACAGGTCGGGCCGGCCGGACATATAGCGGTATTCGATGTTATCGTGCAGCCACTGACTGATGGCCTGCACGCGCGGCCAGCCGTGCTCGACCGGGCCGAATTTCTCCCAGGCGAAATTGCCGAGCTTGTCCGAGTCCGCATACCGGCTGGGCAACGTGTAGCGCAGCACCGCGGGGGGCAGGTCCGCGGGCAGATGCGGCGTGCGGTCGGTCAGGTCGTGGTTGTCGGGCTGCGACGAGACGCGGACGATGGCGTCGTGCCGGAAGAGGTTGCGGCCGGGCGCGAGCTTCACGCGCGTGACCCGGTTGCCATGGCTGTCGGCAAATTCCTCCACGGGAAGGTTGTCGCCGGTGGTGAACGCCTCGAAGACGATGGCGTGGTTGCGGTCCGGGGTCGGTCGCAGGTTCAGCAGCAACATCGCCGAGCCGGTCAACTCGTAGGCCAGGCTGCACCCCACCCGCACGGTCACATCAAACAGGGGCGAATCGGGGGGAGGCGTCGCCATGATGGTTCACAGGGCAGCACAAACCCGGCCGGCGCAACTGATTTTGCTGGCGCACCTCCACCCGCAGGCGAAGGCTGCCGGTTAGCCTCTCTCCTCCTTCAGGTATCGCGTTACCTTCTTCGGGTATCGCCTATCCCTCTTTGGGTGTGGCGTCTCCTTCTTCGGGTCGTGCGTTACCTCCCTTGGGTATCGCAATACCCGGCTCGGGTATCGTGTCTCCCTCTTTGGGTCGCGCGTCTCCCGCTTTGGGTATGGCGTGACCTTCTTCAAGTGTCGTGTGACTTTCTTTGGGAGACGCGTGTCCCGCTTTGGGTATGGTGTGTCCCTTTGAGGGTCGCACGTCTCCCGAAGGTCGGCCCGCGGGCTGGAAAGCCCGGAAAGGGATACCCAAGCCCTCCTAGGCGTAAAACAATCAATCTGCGGGCTGCGTAACGACCTTTTCTGCATCAAAATCATGTCGCGACATGTTGCTGCGACCCGAAATCGAGGGGAAATTTCCAAATCGCCTCTTTTCAGAGGGGCGTCCCTTGCGGGCGCCCGCGGGCGGCGTCAAGCGCCGCCCCTACATGGGAGGTTTTGAAACGGACTCCCGAGCGGGTTTTCAAACCCGGTTTGTCGTCCTGAGCGCAGCGAACGCCATATCGCGAGCGAAAGCATGGATCCTTGTATGTCTTGGGCGATGAAAGTTGAAAAGGGTTTGGCCCGAGCCGGGCTCCGAGAATGGGCCCGATGGCTCGTCGGAGGAGGCCGGCTTGGGCTGGGTTGCCAAGTCAGTCCGGGTGGATTGACTGGAGGCCGCCCACCAGGGCGTTCGCCGTGCAGGCCGCACGGTGGACGGCAAGACCGACAGATCGCTGGATCCTTGGGCCCTCGAGCCCGTAGTGAAGCCGGGTCGCGGTCTTGTGCCTGGTCAAACCTCGAACCGCTGAAAGAGTCATGAACTCGTATTACAAGGTAGAGTCGACCGAACCTGTGCGGTACGTCAGCTTGGATATCTCCAAGGCGCGCCTGGACTACACCATTGCCGGCCAGAAGTGCCGGCAGGTCCCGAACACGGCAGCGGGCATTGCCACGCTGATCACCCTCGTCCAGCCGCTGCCGGGAGTGCGCGTGGTATGCGAAGCGACGGGCGGGTATGAACGCCGGTTGCTGGAGCAGCTGCACCAAGCGAGCGTACCGGTCTGCCGCTTGCAGCCCGGGCGGGTGCGTAACTTCGCCCGGGCGGAGGGCACGCTGGCCAAAACCGACAAGATTGATGTGGGGCTGATCTATCGCTACGCTTGCGCGATGCATCCCCGCGTGGAGAAGCCGCCGCTGCCCGAGGTAACCGCGTTGCGCGAGCTGCTGGATTATCGCCGGCAGCTGGTAGATCAAGGCACGCAAACGGCCAACCGGCTGGAAACAGCAGGCCCGACCTTGCAGGCCTTGCTGCAGGCGCAACGCGAGCAACAAGCCGCCGCCCTGGCCAAGGCCGACGAGTTGGTGGCGCAGCAGGTGCGGGCGCATCCCGCCCTGCGGGCCAAGGCAGAGCGGATGCAGCAGTTGCAAGGGGTCGGTCCGGTGCTGGCGACGACGCTGTTGGCGTACCTGCCGGAACTGGGCGAAGAGGACGACAAGCGCATCGCCGCCTTGGTCGGAGTGGCCCCGCATGCCCACGACAGCGGCGAAACCTCCCGGCCGCGCCATGCCCGCGGTGGCCGCGTGGAGGTCCGCAACGTCCTGTACATGGCCGCAGTCAGTGCCTCCCAGCACAACCCGGTCCTGTCGCTGTTCTATCAGCGACTCCAGGCCGCCGGCAAACCCGCCAACGTCTGCCTGCTCGCCGTCATGCGCAAAATGATTGTCGTGCTCAACCGCATGCTCAAAGACCCACACTTTACCCTTGTCGGCTGACACCGCTGCTTCACTGCGTTCAGGATGACAGCAAACGGGTGTTGTTGGGTTTGAAGACACTCCTGGCGGCATCAAGCCGCAGGGTGAAAGCCAACCGGGCCGGGCCGCCCGGTTTTTTCATGTCCGGATGTGGGCGTCCACAAGGGACGCCCCTGCAATAAGCGCTTCAGAGGAAAAGATTGGTGAACGGGGCACGGGCGTCGCGTTTGAACGGGCTCGTGCCGGTCGACGCGTCCGTCAGCTCGACCCAGGTCTTCACGTAGTAATACGGGCTGGCGGCCGTCCCGCTGAGCTGGGTGTCGTAATGGAGCGTGGCGTTGCCGCTGAACTTGACGGAGTTCCCGACGACCGCGCCAGCGATCGTGGCATTGCCGGCCACGGTGATGTCGGCATTGGGGGCGTTGACGACCCCGGTGAAAGTGCCGTTGCCGCCCACGGAGACGGTGGACCCTGCGGCGCCCAGGCCGTAGAAGCTGGTGTTGCTGGGCACATTGGTGGCATTCGTCACGCCGTTGCCGCCGATCTGCAGGTTGCCGTAGCCATACACGTTCAACGAGGCGCTCGAGCCCACCGTGATGCCAGCTGTGCCGCCCATGGACATGTCCCCGGTGATGATCAGATCCACCGGCCCGTTGATGGTCACGGTATTGTGTCCGCTCAGGCTCACGCTGCTGGCGGTGTAAAGGTAGCGACCATTGGCCTGCGGCACATCCCCGCTCTGCGGGAGGGTGGCGCTGGTTAGCGCCCCGAGCGAGATAGCGGTGCCGGAAGGGGCGGTCGCGACCGGGATGTTCTGGTTGAAATTCGTGAGGACGCGGGACGGATCAACCTTCACCCCGTTGGGCGTGCTGGCTCCGGTGACACTGCCGCTGCTCCCGATGATCGGTGCCGCCCCGCCCGTCTCCAAATAGCCATAGACGGTGGCATTGCCGATGTTTGGGCTCACAGTCGTGGAATTCGAGGCCACCACGGCCTTGTCGGTGCGGTTGGTTGACGCGTTGGGCACTCCCGTCAGCGAACTGTAGGCGTCGATGGAGACGTTGCCGTTGAAATTGATCGCCCCCTTGGAGAGGATGGCCGCAGCCTGTGTGGCCCGTTTGACCACCTGCACGTAGATCTGCTTGGCAATCGGCGCCTGCTGGGGATTGGGGAATGTCACCAGGCCGGCCACGGTGACCGTCACCACGCTCAGGGTGTTGGCGGTCCATCCGTCTATGCGGATGTAGATATTCCCGGTGCCCTGGCCGAATTGGTAGGCCGCCTGGCCCGTCCCGTTGACGCGCTTGACCCAGGAGGCAGCGTTGTCGGGGGCGGCGCTGTAACCGGTGGCAACCCCGACGTTGGCATTGTTGATATCGAGCATGGCCAGATCGATGCCGGCTTCCGCCAGATTCATGGCGGTGCTCTGGTAGAACGAGCGCGTGGCGAGCCTGGCCTCCGTGTTGGCATGGGTCAGGAAATACGCCGCCAGCACCGCGAGAATGGAGGCAAAGAGCAGGACGGCAAGGATCGCCGACCCGCGCTCAGACGGTCGTGGATTTGCTGCGAAGCGTGAATTGGGCGGAGATGACATACTCGGAATTGGACGCGGCGTTCGATGTCGTCAGGTAGCGCTGCATGCTCATGGACAACTGCACCTGCTTCAGGTCGACGTCGCTGGAGGGCGCGACCCCGTTGTTGTTGTAATATTTGAAATTGAAGGTCGTGACGTTGGTCGCGTAGGTCACGGCCGGGCCGCCCGCGACCGTGCGCGTGAACGTCCCGGCATTGGCGTTGTAAGCCCAGGTCACGGTCTGCCAATTGGTCCCGGTGGTGTCCGAGGGGATCAGGATCTGCAGGGACGTGCTGGAGTAGCCGCCGGCGGGCACGTCCCCGGCGGAGCGCAGGTCCCGTCCCACCTGCTCCAGCATCTTGCGGGCCTTCTCGTTCATCTCGCTGTAATTCGCCAGCGAGCGTTCGCCCTGGAGCGTCAAGATGAACGAGGTGAGCCCGGCCAGGGTGAGCAGCGCGCAGAGGGTGACGGCGATCATCACCTCAACCAGGGTGAAACCGCCCCGCGGGCGGCCCTGGCGGTCAGAGTTTGCTCCAGCCGGCATAGATGTAGTCGGAAAGTCCCTTCTCCGTGAAGATGGACATGGTCTTGCGCGTGTAGGTGACGCCGTTCTCCGGCCAGGTGATCGTGATGACAACCTGCGACTCGCCCAGCGTGCCGGAACCGGAGGCCACGAGAATCGTGAAGGCTCCGTTCACCGTCAAGCCCGTGGTCATGTTGCTGGAGAAGTTATCGGCCGAGATGAAACTGTTGAGGGCCACCGGCTGGGCCCGCCCCGCATAGGTCGTGATGTTGGCGTAATTGTTGAGCCGGAGGTTCTCCATGACCGACTGCGTGATCTGCCCCGCCAGTGTCGTCATGCGGGCGTGGCGGACATAGGCCAGGCCGGCCGACAGGGCGCTGATGCTCGAGCCGATGACCAGCACCAACAGGACGGAGGCGATCATCACTTCCAGAATGGTCATGCCGTTCTGGCGGCGGCGGACAGCACGCGGAATTTTTGTTTCGTTCTGGTTCATCAGCCCGGTCGGATGGATCACTGTACCTGCAAGGACACCACTTCCTTACCGAGCTGGTGGAGCTTCCTCTGGAGCTTCGCTTCTTCCCTGGTCAAGCGCTCCAGATCGGCGCTGATTGCCGTCGCCTTCGCTTCATCCACCGTGAAGTCATGAAAGGCCGGGGACGACCTCAATTCCGCAATGTAGTTGGCCTGCACCTCGGCCCGCCGGTTCAGGGCCTCGACCTGCTGGTCCATTTCGGTGATCTTGCCGGTGAGCGTGCGAGATTCATACTGGACCATGGCGAGACGCCTGGCCCGGCCTTCGGCACTCCAGCTCCAGGAAGCGGACAGCCCGGAAATGAGCACGGCGGACAGGCCCGCCAAGGCGAGCCCGGCAAGGGCACGCAAGCACAGCTGCTTGCGCCTGAGGTAGGCCTCGTAGGAAATCGTCTTGTCCTTCCTGACCCGGAGCTTCGGGGCGACTTTGGTCTTCGTGGCCTTCGCCGTGAGGGAACTGACAAGCTTGTCCAGTTTCTCGCTGACCCGGCGCGCCTGTTCAGATTGGCTGTCGGGCCGGACCCGGAAAGCCGGCGCGGGGGAGACGGGGCGCGGGCGCGGTTTCTCCAATGTGTCGAAATTGATCGTGGGCCAAGCCATGGTGGGTCGGAGTGTTCGCCAGTGTCTGACCTAAAACTTGTCGCTCGCGCCGAAAAGCGCCGAGGAATCCAGAGATTCAGTGCCAACCTCCCCGACGGCGTGCCACGAAAACTCCTCGAGCGTGAGGCGATAGCGACCAAGAACCGACCGAGGGTTGTCGGGTGCAGCAACGGGAGGTGTAAGGATGGCGGGCATTGGCAGAGAGTGTCCTGGCCAGCGGTTCAGTCCGGTGGTCAGGCGTGCGAAGATACTCGTCCATCGCGCTTTCCGCTATCAGGGCATTCCCGTATTAACCTCTCAGGGTTCGGCCTAGGGGGTTTTCCGCGAACGGCCGCCGTGCAAGGCGATCTCCCTGTGGAAATGCCTCCCCTCAATCAACCTGACCACTGCGTCCACTAGGGAAATAAGGCCCTGATATCGCCTAACGGCGGCAGACCTGCGTAAAGGCCTATTTACTCGGCTTTAACACGTTCGTTGAAGAACGCTTCGACCAGCGCATAGGTCTTCCGCGCGTCGGTCTGCTGCAGCGCCTCGGTGGCGAGGGCCTTCGCATCGCTCATCTTCATGGCACGGATGATGAACTTCACGGACGGCAGCAGCGTGGGCGTCATGCTCAGCTCGTCGACGCCGAGGCCGAGCAGCAGCGGCACGTAGATCGAGTCGCCCGCCATCTCCCCGCAGACGCTGACCTTCAACTTGTGCGCGTGGCCGGTGTCGACGATCTGCTTGAGCGTGCGCAGCACCGCGGGGTGCGTCGGGTCGTAGAGGTGGGCGATGCGGCTGTTGCCGCGGTCGATCGCGAGCAGGTATTGGATCAGGTCGTTGGTGCCGATGCTGAAGAAGTCGCACCGGCCCGCCAGCAGATCGCCGGCGATGGCGGCGCTGGGGATCTCGATCATGGCGCCGACGCTCATCTGCCCGTCGAAGGCCTGGCCGCGTTCCGTGAGCTCGGCCTTCGCCTCGGCCAGCAGCGCGTTGGCCCGGTCAAGCTCCTCCGGGCCGCTGATCATGGGATACATCATCTCGACCTTGCCGTGCGCGCTGGCGCGCAGGATGGCGCGGAGCTGGTTCTTGAACATCGCGGGATTCTCCAGGCACATGCGGATCGCGCGGAAACCGAGGAAGGGGTTCGCCTCCGGCCCGATGAGGTGCGGGTCGCCGGGCAGCGGCTTGTCGCCGCCGACGTCGAGCGTGCGGATGGTCACCGGCGCCGGCGCCAGGCCGCCGACGATCTCCCGGTAGGCCGCATACTGCTGTTCCTCCGTCGGAATCCTCGGGGCGCTGAGGAAAAGGAACTCGGTGCGGTAGAGGCCGACGCCCGCCGCGCGGTATTGCTGCACGAGGGCGACCTCGTCGGGCTTCTCGATGTTGGCGCGGAGCGACACCGCCACGCCGTCGAGCGTCTCGGCCGCCAGCTCGTTGACGGACATCAGGCGCGTCTCGAACGACTGCTTGGCCTTCCGGATCTTGCCGTAGCGGAAAAGGGTCTGCTCGGTCGGGTTGATGATGACGCAGCCATCGTAGCCGTCGACCATCACCCAGTCGTCGTTCTTGAGCTTGGTCGTGAGGTCTTTGGTGCCGACCACCGCCGGGATTTTCATCGACCGGGCCACAATGACCGCGTGGCTGGTGCGGCTGCCGGCGTCGGTCACGATGCCGAGCGCGGCGCTGCGGTCGATGCCGGCGGCCTCGGAGGGCGAGATGTCCTGCGCCACGATGATACGCTTGTCCACCAGCTCCGTCAGGCTCATGGCCGACTGGCCGAGCAACACGTGGAGCACGCGCTTGGCCACGTCCTTGATGTCGGCGGCGCGCTCGCGCAGGTATTCGTCGTCGATCTCGGCGAACGCCTGGATGTAGCGCTGGGCGACGGCGTTGAAGCACGTCTCGATGTTCAGTCCGGTCTTCTGGAAATCGCGGATGGTCTCGCCGATGAGCGCCTGGTCCTCGAGCACCATCTGGTGGGCGTCGAAGATGAGGGCCTCCTCCTCGCCGAGGTTCTTGGTCACCTGGGCCTGGATCTGGGAGATCTGCTGTCGCGTGACCAGCAGCGCCTGCTCGAAGCGCGCGACCTCCGCCACGCGCTTGTCGGAATCCACCGTGTATTGCGGGATCTCCAGCTCGCTCTGCAGGTAGAGGAACACCTGGCCGTAGGCGATGCCCCGGGATGCGGCGATGCCCTGGATGGTGATTTCGCTTTTGGCGGTGGACTCCATGGGCGGAAGGGCTGCGCAGATTAACCAACCGCCCTGCCATGCGGTCAATGCGGAACTAGGCCGGCGCCAGACGAATAGCAGTTGCGACAACGCGGGGGCCGGCCGGGCCCATCCCGTAGCTGCCGGTTAAACGAGCCGCGCCTCCTGCACGAAACACCGCGGGCCCCAGGCCGCCCGGATCGCGGCGATCAGCGGGGCCGTTGCCGAATCGTCACGCAGCAGGGCGAAGCAGGCGCTGCCGCTGCCGCTCAGGCGCACCGCCACGCCGAAGTCACGCGTGAGTTTCGTCAGCAGCAACGGCAGGGCGATGAACTTCGCGAAGGCCACGCCCTCCATGTTGTTGGCCAGAAGTTCCTCCCCGGGGGCGTTGCCGCCCAGCCACGCCGCCAGCGCCGCCTCGGCCTCCGCGGCGGGCCGGTAGTGCGCGGGTGCCTCGGCGGCCATGCGGTCGTAGGCCCACGGCGTGCTGATGCCAAACGAGGGCTTGAACAACAGCACGCGACGACCGCGCAGTCGCGCCCCGGCCGCCGCCGGCAGGGTCGCGATGCGCTCGCCCCGGCCGCGCATGACGACCGGCGCGTCATATAGGAACAGCGGACAATCCGAACCGAGCGCTGCGGCGATCTCCACGAGCTTGGCGCCGGCCAGCGCGCCGCCCGACAATTGGTTCAGCGCGCGCAGCGCCGCGACGGCGTTGCTGCTGCCGCCGCCAAGGCCGGCGCCCAGGGGAATCCGCTTGGTCAGCGAGAAATCCGCCCCGCCCGGCCAGCCGGTCGCCGCGACAAACGCCTGCGCAGCCTTCAGGACCAGATTGCTCCCGTCCACCGGCACCGCCGGGTCGTCACAAGTCAGATGGAACTGTTCTCCGTCCTCTGTCCTCCGTTCTCTGGCTTTGGCGACCAGCTCGTCGCCAAAGCTGAGCGGCGCCACGACCGACACCAGGTCATGGAACCCGTCCGCCCGCCGCCCGGTGACGGCGAGGAAAAGATTCAGCTTCGCGGGACTAAAAACCGAGACATCCATGAATTTTTAACCACTAATGCACACTAATGCGCCCCAATCCTAGCCCAAACCCCGCGCGATTTCTCTCTTTGATTAGTGCCCATTAGTGTCCATTAGTGGTTCCTCCCAACATGCCTTGTGATCTGATCCTGGCCCTCGATGTCCCCACGCGCGAAGCCGCCGCGCCGATCCTCCGCCAGTTGCGCGGCCAGCTCCGCTGGGTGAAGATCGGCCTGCAGATGTTCACCGCCTACGGCCCCGACTATGTGCGCGAGGTCGCCGGCCTGGGTTTCAACATCTTCCTCGACCTGAAACTGCACGACATTCCCAACACCGTGGCCAAGGCCGTCGAGTCGCTGGGCCCGCTTCCAATCCAGATGCTGACCTTGCACACCGCCGGCGGCGGCGAGATGATGCGCGCCGCCAAGGCCGCCCAGCAGAAGACCAATCCCAACCTGCTCCTGCTTGGCGTCACCGTGCTCACCTCGATGGATTCCGCCGGGCTGAATGAGATCGGTGTCACCGCCCAGTCCGCCGACCAGGTCGCCCGCCTCGGGAAACTCGCCGCCGATTCCGGCCTGCGCGGGCTCGTCTGCTCGCCGCTTGAGGTCCGGTTGCTTCGCGCGAAGCTGCCCGCCGAGGTGCAACTCGTCACACCGGGCATCCGCCTCGCGAGCGAAGCGGGTAGCGACGACCAAAAGCGCGTCATGACGCCCGCCGACGCCGCGCGCGCCGGCTCCACCTACATTGTCGTCGGCCGGCCCATCCTGCAGGCCGCCGATCCCGCGGCCGCCGCCCGGATGATCCTCGCGGAGCTCGCATCATCAAAGGCTGAAGGACTGAAAGGCTGAAAGGCTGCGCAAAAAATTTCGCCCTCTCTCTTTTTCAGCCCTTCAGTCATTCAGCCCTTCAGCCCTTTCTCCCTATGAGCCGCACCGCCGCCATCCTTCTCGCCGCCGGCAGCAGCCGCCGCATGGACGGCGCCGTGCCGGACAAGATCCTCGCGCCGCTCGGGGGCAAGCCGGTCTTCGCCCACACCGCCGCCACCTTCTACCGCAGCGGCGTGGTCGACACGTTCATCGTCACCTACCGCGACCAGCAACAGATGGTCGAACTGTCCGCCTATGCGCCGACCCCGACCCTCTTCGTGCCCGGTGGCGACGAACGCCAGGATTCCGTCGCGGCCGCGCTCGCCGAGCTGCCCGACGACGTCGGCTATGTGTTCATCCACGACTGCGCCCGGCCGCTCGTCCGCGTCGAGCAACTGATCGCGCTCCACAAGATCGTCCGCCGCGAGGACGCCGTCGTGCTCGCCCACCGCGTGACCGACACCATCAAGGAGCACCGCGGCGAGGGCCGGCTGCGCACGCTCGACCGGAAGCATCTTTGGGCGATGGAGACCCCGCAGGTCTTCGCCCGGAAACTGATTTGCCGCGCCTACGCCGCCGTGGCCCAGCGGAAACTCACCATCACCGACGACGCCGCGGCGGTCGAGCTGCTCAAGCATCCCGTCGCCCTCCTCGAAAATCCGCATCCGAATCCGAAGCTCACCACGCCGGCCGACCTCGCCTACCTCGAATTCCTGCTGGCCGGCGCCGATCCCGCGGACCTGTTCCTGCCATGACCGCCCTGCGCATCGGCCACGGCTACGACATCCATCGCACGGCCGCGGGCCGGCCGCTCGTACTCGGCGGCGTGAAATTTGACGCGCCCTTCGGGCTCGACGGCCACTCCGACGCCGACGCCCTCACCCACGCCATCTGCGACGCCCTGCTCGGCGCCGCCGGCCTGCCGGACATCGGCCACCAGTTCCCGAACACCGACCCGCGGTGGAAAAACGCCGACTCGCAGATCCTGCTGCAGCGTGTCGTTGCCGCCCTGCGCGAGCGCGGCTGGGCGCCGGTCAATGTCGACGCCACGCTGATCGCCGAGCAGCCGAAGCTCGCCCCGCGCCTCGCCGAGATGAAGGCGGTCCTTGCGAGATCCACCGGCCTGCCCGTCGATGCCATCGGCCTGAAAGCTACGACCAACGAGGGCGCCGACGACATCGGCCGCGGCCTGGCCATCGCCGCCCACGCCGTGGCCTTGATCGGGAAATTGCCGGCATAACTCGCGCCCCCAACCAATGCGTCGTCCCGCTTTTATCTGTCTTCTGTTCTCTGTCCTCTGTCTTCTGATCACCGGCTGCGCGAAGCGCGAGACGCTCGTCGAGCGCGGCAACCGCGAGGGCATCTTCCATATCAGCGTCGGCTCGGAGCCCTCTGATCTCGACCCGCATACGGTCACCGGCCTGGGCGAGGCCAAGCTGGTCCAGGCGCTGTTCGACCCGCTGGTGAGCTTTGAACCCGGCACGCTCGCCCCGGTGCCCGCGCTGGCCGCGAGCTGGGATATCTCCCCCGACGGGATGACCTACACCTTCCACCTCCGCGTGGATGCGAAGTGGAGCGACGGTTCGCCCCTCACGGCCCAGGACTGCGTGGAATCGTGGAAGCGCATCCTCACCCCGACCCTGGCGGCCGACTACGCCTACTTCCTCTACCTCATCCGCGGCGCCGAGGCTTTCCACCAGGGAAAGACGACGGACTTCTCGACGGTCGCCGCCGTCGCGCGCGATCCCCACACGCTCGTCGTCACGCTCACGCACCCGGCCCCCTATTTCCTCCAGGCCCTCCTCAACTCCTGCTGGCGTCCGGTCAACGTCCGCGCCATCGCCGCCGTCGGCGATCCCTACCGGCGGGGCACCCCCTGGACGCGGCCCGGCAAGCTCGTGTCGAGCGGCGCCTTCGTGCTGAAGGAATGGACCACGCAGCAGCGCGTGGTTGTCGAGAAATCCCCGACCTACTACGACCGCGACCGCGTGCGCCTCAACGCGATCCATTTCTACCCCACCGACAGCATCGACGCCGAGGAACGCGCCTTCCGCTCCGGCCAGCTCCACGCCACCTATTCGCTCCCCCTCTCCAAGATCCAGCCCGCCCAGCGCGACCACAATCCCGCGCTCCGGATCGACCTTAACATGGAGACCTATTTCTTCCGCCTCAACGTCCGCAAGGCGCCCCTCGGCGATGCGCGCGTGCGGCGCGCGCTCGCGCTGGCCGTCGACCGCGACACCATCGCGAACAAAATCCTCCCGGGTGGCCGTCTGCCCGCGCCGACCTTTGTGCCCCCCCTGCTCAAGGGTTACACGCCGCCCGCCGGCCAGCGCTATGATCCGGCCGCCGCCCGCCAGCTCCTGGCGGAGGCCGGTCACGCCAACGGCGTAGGCCTGCCGCCCATTGAGATTCTCTACAACAACTCCGAGATTCTCCGCCTGGTCGCCGAGGCCATCCAGCAGATGTGGCACCGCGACCTCGGGATCGACGTGCGCCTCGTGAACCAGGAATACAAGAGCGTCTTCGCCAGCCGGCGCAATGGCGACTATCAGGTCCTCCTCGGCAGCTGGACCGCCGACTACCTCGACGCCACGACCTTCCTGGACCTGTGGCGCAGCGACTCCGGCAACAACCACACCGGCTGGTCCGATCCGACGTATGACGCCCTTTCCAACCGCGCCAACACCATGGCCGACCCGGTGGCCCGCGCCGCGGTCCTCGCGGAGGCCGAGGCCCTCGTCCTCGACGCCGCGCCCATCATTCCGATCTACTTCAACACCCACGTCTATTTCCTCTCCCCGGCCGTCAAGGGCTGGCAGCCCACCCCGACGGACCACTCCGATTTCCGCTATGTCTGGCTGGAGGCCGGCAAGTAATCCTGGTTTGTCATCCTGAGCGCAGCGAAGGATCCAGCATCATGCCCGCCGGCGCTCAACGTTCTGGATGTCAAACCAGCCCTGCTGGGCTAGACTTCGCTGCGCTCAGAATGACAGTTCTCGGGGATTGTTTTTTTTGCGCTTTTTTGTGCCTTTTTGCGGCCATTGAATCCGGTTGTTCCAAGCAGGCGATCGCGCCCGCGACCGGCGTGCTGCGCGTCAGCCAGCGCAACGAGCCGGCCACGCTCGACCCGCAGCTCGCCACGCTGCCCGACGAGTTCTTTGTCATCCGCGCCCTGAGCGAGGGGCTCGTCACGCCCAGTCCCGTGGGCGGCACGCCGCTGCCGGCTGTGGCCTCGCATTGGGAAGCCTCGGCCGACGGCCTGACGTGGACTTTCCATCTCAGCGGCGGCTCCTTCTGGTCGAACGGCGACGTGGTCACCGCGCAGGACTTTGTGTGGTCCATCAAGCGCGCCCTTACCCCGGCCACGGCGGTCCCCAAGGCCTCGCTCTTTTTTCCCATCAGGAATGCCGCGGCATTCCTGCGCGGCACCGTCACCGATTTCGCCGCGGTCGGGGTGACCGCCCCCGACCCGCGCACGCTGGTCATCACCCTGGCCCGGCCCACGGCCGATTTCCTGGCGATTGCCGCAAGTGGACCGTGGATCCCGGTGCACCCGGCCACGGTGGAAAAGTTCGGCGCGGATTGGGCCCGCCCGGAGCATTATGTCGGCAACGGCCGGTTCCTCCTCGCGGAATGGCGGCCCCACCAGCGCATCGTCGTGCGGAAAAACCCGCACCACCTGACTTCCCACCTCACGCAGCTCGCGGGCATCGAGTTCCTCGCGTTCGACAACGGCGACAGCGAGGAACGCGCCTTCCGCGCCGGGCAGCTCGATGTGACGATGGCGGTGCCGGTCACCAAGCTCGCGGGCTACCGCACCGCCGAGCCGCCCGTCCTGCACAGCGTGCCGCTGTTCGAGACGCGTTATCTCGTGCTGAACACGACGCGCCCGCCGCTCAATGACGTCCGCGTGCGCCAGGCGCTGGCGCTCGCCCTCGACCGCACGGCGCTCGTGGAGAAGGTGCTGCTCAGCGGCCAGCCCGCGTTCAATTTCGTGCCCGCCGGCCTCGGCGGCTACGCCCCGTCAGCGCAGATCAAGGAGGACGCCGCCAAAGCGCGGAGCCTGCTGGCCGCGGCCGGCTTTCCCGGAGGCGAGGGATTCCCCCGGCTCGAGCTGTCGTCCTGGCCCGTGAACCCCGCGCAGCTCGAGGCCATCCAGCAAATGTGGCGGCGCGAGCTGGGCATCGAGGTCGCCCTCGCCTCGCGCGAGGCGCGCACTCATCTCGTATCGCTCGCGAGCGGCGACTTCGCGATCGCCTTCATGACGGCCATTCCGGACTACGACGGCGCCTCGGACCTGTTCACCCAGCTGACCAGCGGCCACCCGCTCAACTACCCGCACTGGCGCAACGCGGAGTTCGACCATCAGGTGGCGACCGCCCGGAGCCTGACTGATCCTTCCGCCTACCAAGGGGCGGAGCGGATCCTCCTCAACGAGATGCCGGTCATCCCGTTGTATTTCAACGCCCAGAACTTCCTCGTGGCGCCGCGCGTGCACGGCTGGCAGGCCGACCGGCTCTGGACGCGGTTTTATGGCGGGTTGTCCGTCGAGTGATTTTCTTGCAGGAGCTTGCTTGCAAGCGATTCAGCGCGGTCCGCCGACGCAGGTTTTGGTCGCTTGCAAGCAAGCTCCTACATCTGCCCGGATCCGGTCACAGGCTTGTGGGTTTCCCCTCTTGCCAGCTGACCCGTGGCTGGCACATTCAAAGGTCCCCTATGAAAATCAAGCTGCTGTTGGTTTCCTTCTTCGGCGCCGCCGCGGTCGCGCTGGCGGCAGACCCGACGCCCGCCATCTCCTCCGCGAACATCCTCGCACACACCAAGGTCCTCTCGTCGGACGAGTTCGAGGGCCGCGCCCCCGGCACGCCGGGTGAGGAGAAGTCCGTCGCCTACCTGGTCGGCGAGTTCAAGAAGCTCGGCCTGCAGCCGGGCAACCCCGACGGCACCTACATTCAGAATGTGCCGCTGGTCGGCATCACCTCGACGCCCACCCTGTCGTTCAACATCGACGGCCACACCCTCGCGCTGGAGCACGTCAATGAGTTCATCGGCCCCTCCAGCCGCATCACGCCGCACGTGGAGGCGAAGGACACCGACGTCGTGTTCGTCGGCTACGGCGTGGTCGCGCCGGAGTTCGGCTGGGACGACTACAAGGGCGTCGACGTGAAGGGCAAGACGGTCATCATGCTCATCAACGACCCGCCGGTCATCGACCCCGCCACCGGCCAGCTCGACCCGAAGGTTTTCGGCGGCAAGGCCATGACCTACTACGGCCGCTGGACCTACAAATACGAGATTGCCGCCGCGAAGGGCGCGGCCGCCTGCCTCATCGTCCACGAAACCGGCCCCGCCGGCTATCCGTATGCCGTGCTCGTGGGCAGCAACACCCGGGAAAATTTCGAGATCAGCGCGCCGGATAAAAACGCCAGCCACGTCGCCATGCAGGGCTGGCTGACGCTCGACACGGCCCGCAAGGTCTTCGCCGCCGCCGGCCAGAACTATGACACGCTCAAGGCCGCCGCCGTGAGCCGTGATTTCCGCCCCGTGACCCTCGGCGCCAAGGCGTCGTTCGCCGTCGACAACGTCCTGCGCAACGTCGCCTCGCGCAATGTCGTCGCGCTGCTGCCCGGCTCCGACCCGAAGCTGCGCAACGAATACCTCATCTATACCGCGCACTGGGACCATCTGGGCCGGGACCCGCGGCTGAAGGGCGACCAGATCTACAACGGCGCGGCCGACAACGCCGCGGGGTGCGCCGTGCTGCTCGAGCTCGCCCGCGCCTTCAGCCAGTTGCCGCCCGACCAGCGCCCGAAGCGCAGCATCCTGTTCCTCTCCGTCACGGCCGAGGAGAAGGGCCTGCTCGGCTCGCGCTACTACGCGTCGGATCCCCTCTATCCGTTGAACAGGACGCTCGCGAACATCAACATGGACGGTGCCAACCAGTTCGGCCCGACCAGCGACATGGCCACGGTCGGCTTCGGCGCCTCGACCATCGACGACATCGGCATCGCCGTCGCCGCCGCCCAGGGCCGCGAGATGAAGCCCGAGGCCCACCCCGAGAACGGCTCCTATTACCGCAGCGACCACTTCGAGTTCGCGAAGGTCGGCGTGCCTTCCTACTACCCGAAGAACGGCCGCACCTACATCGGCATGCCGGCGGACTTCGCCGAGAAGCAGGTGCAGGACTACATCGCCAACCGCTACCACAAGGTCACCGACGAGGTGCAGCCCGACTGGACCTTCGAGGGCGCGGCGCAGGACACCCTGTTCCTGCTGCAGGTCGGCTGGCGCATCGCCAACGGCGACACCTGGCCGGAGTGGAAACCCGGCAACGAGTTCAAGGCCCGGCGCGATGCGATGATGAAGGCCGCCGGCAAATAAGCCGGTTTATTTGCGATTTGCCTAAAGGGTGGTCGCCGGTTTCCATACCGGCGACAAAAACGCGTGGGCCGGCGTTTACCGCTACCGATGGCCACTGATTCGACGCGACGGCTCTACCACGCGATGTCCGCCTGGGTGCAATCCGGGGCGGTATTCCATATTCGGGTGCGGATAGCATTGAAGAGTTGTCAGTCACTCGTGGAACCAACCATTGCCCCCGCATTGCTGGAATCCGTGAAGTTCTATCACCTGAGAGCCTCATGGTTCAGCCACCTGTTTCTGCTGATGCCCGATCACTTGCATGCGCTCATCAGCTTTCCGCGGGCCTCCGATATGCGGATCATCGTCGGCCGATGGAAAGCGTGGCACACCCGCCAGCTCGGCATTCAGTGGCAGGTTAACTTCTTTGATCATCGCATCCGCAGCGCCCACGAGTTGCAGTTCAAAGCGGAATACATCCGGCAAAACCCGGTCGTGAAAGGCCTCTGCAAGAACGCAGCTGACTGGCCGTGGGCGATCAATTCGCCAACACAGGAATAGGTGGTCGCCGGTTTTCCATCCCGGCGACTGGCGTCGATGTGGAAATCGACGCCCACCTACTTGTTTTTCCGTCTGGCCTCCGTCCTCGGTCCTCTGTCATCTGTGCTCCGCCACCCATGTTCCGCTTCGTCGTCCGCCGCCTGCTGCAGACCATCCCGGTCCTCTTCGTGATCATCACGGCGACGTTCTTCATGGTGCGCTTCGTTCCCGGCGGGCCGTTCACGGCCGAGCGGGCCATTCCGCCCGAGATCCTGAAAAACCTCGAGGCCCACTACGGCCTCGATCAGCCGCTCTGGCGCCAATACACCAACTACCTCGGCCGCATTGTGCGCGGCGATCTGGGCCCGTCGTTCAAGTATCCCAACCGTTCCGTCAATGAGATCATCGCGCAGACGCTGCCCGTGTCGCTCGAACTCGGCGGCTGGGCGCTCCTTGTCGCCCTGAGCTTGGGCCTGCCCCTGGGCATCTTTGCCGCCGCCCGGCACAATACCTGGCTGGACTATGTCTGCAGCGCGGTTGGCATGATCGGCATCTGCGTGCCGACTTTCGTGCTCGGTCCGCTGCTCGCCCTCTGTCTGGGCGTCTACCTGCAATGGTTTAACGTCTCGGGGTGGTATGGCCCCACCGACCGCATCCTGCCGGGCATCACCCTGGGTTTCGTCTACGCCGCCTATGTAATGCGCCTGACCCGCGGCGGCATGCTTGAGGTGCTCAATCAGGATTATATCCGCACTGCCCGCGCCAAGGGCGCGTCGGAGTTGCGCGTCATCTTCCGGCACGCCCTGCGCGGCGGCCTGCTGCCCGTCGTCGCCTTCCTCGGACCCGCGATCGCCGGCATCCTCACGGGCTCGTTCGTCATCGAGACGATCTTCCAGATCCCCGGCCTCGGCCGGCAGTTTGTCATCAGCGCCTTCAGCCGCGACTACACCCTCGTGCTCGGCACGGTCATCCTCTACGCGACGCTGATCGTGGTCTGCAACCTGGTGGTCGACGTCGTGCAGGTGTGGCTCAACCCGAAGCTGAAGTTCGAATGAGGAATTTTCACCACGGATTTCACGGATGATCACGGATAACCAATCCATTTCCTCTTTCTGTCATTCTGCGCATAGCGAAGAATCCAGCAGGATGTCCGCTTTCGTTTACCATACTGGATCCTTCGCTACGCTCAGGATGACAGGCATCACAAATTCATCCGTGTTAATCCGTGTCATCCGTGGTTAAAAGTTCTCCAGTCTTGTCTGCAGACCTCGAACAGGGCACCTCGCCCTGGCAGGATGCGTGGCATCGCTTGCAGAAGAACCGGCTGGCGGTGCTCGGTGGCGTCACGTTGCTCGTGCTGGCGGTGCTGTGCCTCGCCGGCCCGTGGTTCCTGCGCGCCACCTACCAGGAGCAAAACCTCGATCTCGGCGCCACGGCGCCGTCGGGGGCCCATTGGCTCGGCACCGACACGCTCGGCCGCGACCTGCTCGTGCGGCTGCTCTACGGCGGCCGCATCTCGCTCGGCGTCGGGCTCTGCGCCACGTTTGTCGCGCTGACCATCGGCGTCGTCTACGGCGCCGTCGCCGGCTATGTCGGCGGCAAGGCCGACGCCGTCATGATGCGCCTCGTGGACATCATCTACGCCCTGCCCTTCACCATCTTCGTCATCCTGCTGATGGTGTTCTTCGGCCGGAACATCGTGCTGCTCTTCGTCGCCATCGGCGCGGTGGAGTGGCTGACGATGGCGCGCATTGTCCGCAGCCAGATCATGGCGCTGAAGAAAATGGAGTTCATCGAGGCGGCCCGGGCGCTCGGCTTCGGCCACCGTCGCATCATTTTCCGCCACCTGCTGCCCAACGCCCTCGGCCCGATCATCGTCTACACCACGCTGACCATCCCGGGCGTGATGCTGCTCGAGGCGTTCCTGAGTTTCCTCGGCCTCGGCGTCCAGCCGCCCATGAGCTCGTGGGGCACGCTCATCAAGGACGGCGCCGAGAAGATGGAGGAGTTCTGGTGGCTGCTCGTCTTCCCCGGCGGCATCTTCTCCCTGGCGCTTTTCTCGCTCAATTTCCTCGGCGACGGGTTGCGGGACGCCTTGGATGTCCGGGCCGCCAAGGATTGAAATGTAGGGCGGGATCACCGTATCCCGCCATCCGCGCGTTAGGGCATGCGAACCAAGGCGGGATACGGTGATCCCGCCCTACAACTCCGAACTTTTCCGTCTGGCCTCTGTCCTCTGACCTCTGTCATCAGTGTAGGCCGCCTTCCGCCCCTCATGCTCCGCCGCTTCCGCCCCTATTTCCGCTACCTCAAGTCGAACCGCGGCACGCTGGTCGCCGCCATCTTCTACGGCCTGATCTTCGGTGTCTCCACCGGGCTCGGTTTTCCCACGCTGGTCAAATACGTCTTCCCACCGATCTTTGACCGCAGTGGGACGCCCCTGCCCATCAACACGATCCTGTTGATCGTCGGCACCGTGCCACTGGTCTTCCTCCTGCGGGCCGTCAGCGGCTACCTCAACAGTTATTATGTGCAGCTGACCGGCCAGCGCATCCTGGAGGGCGTCCGGCTCGAGTATTTCAGCAAGCTCCAGTGGCTGCCTCTCTCCTACCTGCAGCGGAAATCCAGTGGCGACCTGATTTCCCGGGGCACCTCCGATACCGCGCAATTGCAATTCACCCTCTCCCTGATCGCCGACGATGGCGTGAAACAGCCGATCCAGCTGCTGTTCGCCCTCGGTTTCCTCATCTGGCAGGCCTTCGCCACCGATGGCGCCGCGCTCGTGCTGGTCTGCCTCGCGGTCGTGCCACTCACCGTCCTGCCCGTGCATTACGTGGGCAAGAAAATCGTCGCCCGCGCCCTGCAGGTGCAGAACCAGATCGGCGACATCTCCTCGCATTTCGTGGAGAACCTCGCCGGCGCCCGGGAAGTCCGGGCCTTCGGCTTGGAACAGCGGGAGATCCAGCGCTTTGGCCGGGCCACCGGTGCGCTCGTCATCGCGCAGATGAAGACCGTGAAATATTCCAAGGCGCTGACACCCGCCATCGAGATCCTTTGTGGCGCCGGCATCGCCGCCACCCTGCTCTTCGCCTACAAGGCGGGCGTCAAATGGGAGACGTTCTTTGCCATCATCATGGCGCTCTACCTCTGCTACGAGCCGATCAAGAAGATCGGCTACCTCAACACGGAGCTGAACCGCGGCACCGCCTCGATGGAGCGGTTGGAGCAAGTGCTCAATGAGCCGCTGATCATCACGGACCCGGCCGCGCCCGTGCCGGTCACCAAGCTCCGCGGCCATGTGGAGTTCAAGGACGTCACCTTCGCCTATGGCGACAGCCCCGCGCTGAAAAAGGTCAACGCCAGCATCCCCGCCGGCACGGTCTGCGCGCTGGTCGGCCCGAGCGGCGCGGGCAAGAGCACCTTCGCCAACCTTGTGCCGCGCTTTTTCGAGGCCGGCGCCGGCGCGATCACCATCGACGGCATCGAGGTGCGCGCGATGAGGCTCGCCGATCTGCGCCGCAACATCGCGCTCGTCTCGCAGGAGCCCGTTCTTTTCAACGACACGATCTACAACAACCTCGCCCTCGGCACCGCCGTCACGTCGCGCGACGAGATCCTGGCCGCCGCCCGCCTGGCCCACGCCCACGAGTTCATCGAGAAGCTGCCGCAGGGCTACGACACGATGGTCGGCGAGCGCGGCGCCCTGCTCTCCGGCGGTCAGAAGCAGCGCATCGCCATCGCCCGCGCCTTCCTCCGCCACGCGCCCATCCTCATCCTCGACGAGGCCACCAGCGCGCTCGACTCCGACAGCGAGGCGGCGGTGCAGGACGCGCTCCGTCGGCTCGTCTCGGGCCGGACCGTGCTCATCATCGCCCACCGCTTCAGCACCATCCGCGACGCGTCGATGATCCTCGTGTTCGATCAGGGCGAGATCGTCGCGCAGGGCGACCACGCGTCGCTCTACGCCGGCAACGCGCTCTACAAGTCCCTTTACGACCGCCAGAACACCGGAGTTTAACCACTAATGAACACTAAAACCCCACTAATCATTAGTGCTCCATTAGTGTGGATTAGGGAGTGTTTTCAAACCCAACAAATACCCGTTTCCTGTCATTCTGAACGAAGTGAAGTTCCGAGCGCAGCGACATCCTAATCCATGCGTTCGCTCGCGATATGGCCTTCGTTGCCGTGGATCATTCGCTCCGCTCAGGATGACAAACCGGGTTTGAAAACACTCCCTAGCACTACTCCGTCAGGTTCCAACACACCCCGGCGCTCCGCGCCACCCCTCTCGAGAGGGGATTATCGCCGGCGTAGGTTTGGGTCCCCTCTGGAGAGGGGTGCCCGGCAGGGCGGGGTGTGTCGCCCGGGGCATTCTATACCTGACGGAGTAGTGCTAGTGGTGCCCATCCATCCGTGTTAATCCGTGCAATCCGTGGTTAAAAAAACTTCAGACGTCCCCCAGGAATTTTCCCGCGCGGTCGAGAACCTCATCGCCGACATCCGCGACCTGCCGCAGGACACCGGCCGCTCGAAAAAGCGCCGGCCGACCGAGCTGACCACCGTCATCGACGAGCTGATGGTCAAATACCGCATCAGCCACGACTCGGTGGAGCACAGCATCCGCGAGAAATGGTCCGAACTCGTCGGCGTGGCCAACGCCTCCTACTCGCATCCGCTCACCGTGGAGAAGAAACTGCTCGTCGTGCTCGTCTCCCACGCCGTCGTCCGCAACGAGCTGTTCATGCACCGCGACTCCATCGTGGAAAAACTCCGGAAACTGCCCGGCTGCGGCGAGATCAAGGGCCTGGCCCTGCGGTCGGGGTGAAGGGTATTATTTGTAGGGTCGCCGCTTGCCGGCGGACCGGGAATTACAGCCGCGATGGTCCGCCGGCAAGCGGCGACCCTACACTCGGAACCCTTGATTCCGCGCCACACTGGCACACTTCAGCTTCTGCAAAATTTCGCTTGCAGGAGGGGGCCTCGGTTTAGTTAATGGCTCCTTCGTTAGTGAGAGCCTGCTGGTCGCAGGCTCCCACCACGGTCAGTCCGGGCAACCGGACACTAACGGTGCCGCCGGCCCTCCAAAAGCGGGCGGCACGGAGCGAAAGCTCCAACAAAGACCGCGTCATCAACAACCTAAACCATGTCACAACCCGTTAAGTCAGAAGTCATCGCCCAGTATAAAATCCACGAGAAGGACACCGGCTCCAGCGACGTCCAGATCGCGCTGCTCACCGCCCGGATCAATCACTTGACCGAGCACCTGCGCACGCATCGCAAGGACTTCCACAGCCGCCGCGGCCTCCTCCAAATGGCCAGTCGTCGTCGCAAGCTCCTTGATTACGTCAAGAGCGAGGACCTCGCCAAATACAACGACCTGCTGCAGAAGCTGAGTCTCCGCAAGTAACCCGTTTTCACGAAAGGCGGCCCACCGACGGGCCGCCTTTTGTTCAAGCCCCCACGAACCAGAACCCAGGGACATTTCCGCTTACTTCTCCGATCAAGGTGGAACGCGCTGACCCCGGCGCGTTTTAAGAACCGGAAAGCGCGTTGAGGTCAACGCGCTCCACCCCAGGAGCCGTAATCCGAAATTTCCCGGGAGCTGATTCAAAGGGTCCAAGAAAACGGCCATCATCCGAACCCCGCGTGACGTTCCGGCAATCCGGCCGGCGCCACGCATCATCCGAACCGAATCCGAAAATGAATCAGAAACACAATGTCACCGTTCCCGGCCTGAACCTCACGTTCTCGACCGGCTCCATCGCCCAGCTCGCGGGCGGCGCCGTCAACGTCAACGTCGGCGAGACCAACGTCTTCGTCACCGCCTGCGTCGCCCAGACCATGCGCCCCGGCCAGGACTTCTTCCCGCTCACCTGCGACTACCGCGACAAGTATGCCGCGGCCGGCCGCTTCCCCGGCGGCTACTTCAAGCGCGAGGGCCGGCCCTCCGAGCGCGAGATCCTGATCTCCCGCCTCTGCGACCGCCCCTGCCGCCCGCTCTTCCCCGAGGGCTTCCTCAATGAGGTGCAGATCATCGGCCAGCTCATGTCGGCCGACCTCATCCACGACTCCGACATCGCCATGGTCAACGGCGCCAGCGCCGCCCTCGCCATCTCCGACATCCCGTGGAACGGGCCGATCGGCTGCGTGCGCGTCGCCCTGATCGACGACCAGTTCGTCGCCAACCCGACCATCGAGCAGATGTTCAGCTCGTCGCTCGACCTCATCTATGTCGGCAACGAGAAGGACATGCTGATGATCGAGGGTTCCGCCGACCAGATCGCCGAGGAGAAGTTCATCGAGGCGCTCGCGTTCGGCCATCAGGCCATCCAGCCCATCATCGCCGCGATCAAGGAACTCCAGAAGCTCGCCGGCAAGCCGAAGCAGACCTTCAAGCTCGTCGGCGCCACCCCCGAGGCCCGCGCCATCATCG
This sequence comes from Opitutus sp. GAS368, assembly GCF_900104925.1. Lineage (NCBI taxonomy): Bacteria > Pseudomonadati > Verrucomicrobiota > Opitutia > Opitutales > Opitutaceae > Opitutus > Opitutus sp. GAS368. Next base: position 2,574,700 of record NZ_LT629735.1, on the reverse strand, counting down.
AGCGTGTCGTCCCCGCCGAGCGCGTTTCCGCCGCCATCTTCGGCTTCGAGAAGAACGTCCGCTCCGCCAACGTGAAGCTCCTCAAGGAGGAGGCCAAGGCCGCCCTCACCAAGGAACTCGGCGAAGGCAAGTTCACCGACGTCGACCTGAACGTCGTGTTCGAGGACCTGCAATACAAGGCCTACCGCGCCACCGTGCTCGCCAAGGGCGTCCGCTCCGATCACCGCGACGCCAAGTCGCTCCGTCCGCTCAGCGCCCAGGTCGGCGTGCTGCCCCGCGTCCATGGTTCCGCCATGTTCCAGCGCGGCGACACCCAGAACATCGCCCTCGTCACCCTCGGGCCGACGAAGGAAGCCCAGGACATGGACGGCCTCACCGGCGGCGCGACCTCCAAGTCGTTCATCCTGCACTACAACTTCCCGCCGTTCTCCGTCGGCGAGGCCGGCCGCTTCATCGGCCCCGGCCGCCGCGAAATCGGCCACGGCGCCCTCGCCGAGCGCTCGCTCGTGCCGGTGCTCCCGCCCGAGGACGCCTTCCCCTACTCCATCCGCGTCGTCTCCGAGATCATGGCCTCCAACGGCTCGACCTCGATGGCCTCGATCTGCGGCGGCTGCCTCGCCCTCATGGACGCCGGCGTGCCGATCATCGCCCCCGTCGCCGGCATCTCCTGCGGTCTCATGACCGAGATGGCCGCCGACGGCTCCATCACGAAGTGGACGACCATCACCGACATCCTCGGGGAGGAAGATCACTTCGGCGACATGGACTTCAAGGTCGCCGGCACCACCAAGGGCATCACCGGTTTCCAGCTGGACCTCAAGATCAACGGCCTGCCCTTCGAGATCGCCAAGACCGCCATCATGCAATGCCGCGAGGCCCGCATCGAGATCCTCAAGGTCATGCTCGCCTCCCTTCCGGCGCCCCGCAAGGACCTCAGCCAATACGCCCCGCGCATCCAGACGATCCAGATCGATCCCGAGAAGATCGGCCTGCTCATCGGGCCCGGCGGCAAGACGATCCGCCGCATCACCGAGACGACCGGCGCGCAGATCGACATCGCCGACGACGACTCGGGCAAGGTCTTCATCTACTCGAACAATGCCGACGCCATGAACCGCGCCGTGCAGGAGATCGACGCCCTTTGCGGCGGCGGTTCCCAGATCGAGATCGGCAAGATCTACACCGGCCGCGTCACCGGCACCAAGGAGTTCGGCGCGTTCGTGGAGTGCATGCCGGGCAAGGAAGGCCTGGTGCACATCTCCGAGCTGGCCGACTTCCGCGTGCGCCGCACCGAGGACGTCGTCAAGGTCGGCGACTCCATCACAGTCAAGTGCGTCGGCATCGACGAGCGCTCCGGCAAGGTCCGTCTCAGCCGCAAGGCCGCGATGGCCGAGCTCGAGGCCCAGAAGCAGGCCGGCGGCGCCCCCGCCCCCGCCGAGGCCGCCCCGGTGCAGTCGTAACCCGGTAGGGGCGGTTGCCCTCAACCCCCCTTCGCCCACCTTCAAAGCCGCGACGCAAGTCGCGGCTTTTTTCATAGTTGGAGTTCGCTGACCCCAGTGCGCTTGCTTGAGCGTCTTGAGGTCAAGCCGCTCCACCCCCTAGCGGGCAACGATGCCCGGTAGGGCGCGGACTCCGTTCCGCGCCTTCGCGGCGGTGAAGGGACTCACCGCCCTACCCCAGTCGCGTTTTTTCTTTTCTGCTTGATTGCAGTCGCCGGCCCCGGGACTAATTTGCTCGCGTGTCCGTCCCCACCCACCGCAAAGGCCTCCAGGCTATCGCCGTCTTCGAAGCCGTCAAAGGCGCGGGCGGTCTCATTGCCGGTATCGTGGCCTTGGGCTTCATGGACCGCGACAACGAGGTCTTCGCCGAGCAGATCATCCGCCACCTGCACATCGATCCGACCTGGCGTTACGCCCAATGGTTTGTCAAACTCGTGGCGGAAGCCAGCGACTCGCAAATCATGGTCGCGGCGTCCTTTTTTGCGCTGTATGCCGGAGTGCGCTTCGCCGAGGCTTACGGGCTCTGGCGCGGTCGGCGCTGGGCCGAGTGGTTTGCGGCGCTCAGCGGCGCCATCTACATCCCGGTGGAGATCTACGAGCTCACGCACCGCGTCACCTGGCTGAAGGTCACGGCCCTGGTGGTGAACGTTGTCGTCGTCGGCTACATGGTCTGGCTGCTCACCGAGTCGCGCCGCCTGCGCGCCAAGCAAGCCGTCGCCGATACGCTGCCCTAGCCGGTCGGCCCGGGTTTTCTCGCTTCCCCTCCGCCGCCGCCCCGTATTCCGTGAAGGCCTGCTCGCCATGAAACTCCTCGTCACGAACGACGACGGCATCAACTCGGTCTTCTTCCACGCGCTCGTCCGCGCGCTCCAGGCCGCCGGGCACGAGCTTTATGTCGTGGCGCCCCTCACCGAGCAGAGCTGGACCGGCGCTTCCAAGACGCGCCACCGCGCCGTGCAGTCCGCCGTCGCCGACCACGGCTTCGGCTGCCCCACCTGGACCGTCGACGGCACGCCCTCCGACTGCGTCAACATCGCCATCGCCCACCTGCTGCCGGTCAAGGTCGACGCTGTCGTCAGCGGCATCAACGTCGGCTTCAACTGCACGCTCGGCTTCATCGTCGCCAGCGGCACCGTCTCCGCCGCGCTCGAGGGCACGCTGCACGGCCTGCCGGCCATGGCGCTCTCGCAGGACGTGTCCGAGGGCGTCTACTACGACCTCAAGGAGCACGGCGGCAAACCGGGCGCCGAGCTGACCGCCACGCTCCAGCACTCCGCCGCCCATGCCGCGCGCCTCGCCGGCGAGCTCCTGCCGAAGACCCCGCCGCGCAGCTTCACCGTCCACAACGTCAACTTTCCTTTCCCCTGCCGGCCGGATACCGTGATGAAGTCCACGGTGCCGGCGCATTTCTTCGTGCCCGGGCTGTTCACGCCGCCCGACGCCGACGGCCGCCACAAGCTCATCTGGTGCGAGGGCGAGGACGTTTCTCCGCCCGATCTGCTCACCGACCTCAAGTGCGTCGAGGCGGGCGAAATCAGCCACACCGTTCTCGACTACCGGAAGCTCGGGCACGCTTGAGGTGGAGCGCGTTGACCTCAACGCGCCTTACCTTCGACTCGTCATTGCCCCATGTCCCCGGCTCAACTCTCCCGAACCACCCTCTCCGTCTCGCCGCGCTCAAGACGACCAGTCAGTCCGGCCTGCCGACCTGATACCATTCCGCGGGCGAGGTCGCCCGCGCTCCAAGACCTGGAGCCACGGCGACCACGCCGTGGGATTGGGATTTCCGGCGAGTTGGTGTTTCACGGCCGTCCCTGCTTCAGGCGCTCCACTTCGGCGCGCAGCAGCCGTGCGAAGGTCTCGGCGTGCGGGTTGGGCCGCACCGCCGGCAGCCCCAGCTTGACCGAGCCTTCCGCCAGCGCCGGAGAAAACGGCCGCGTGACAAGGGTCCGGGGCATGATGCTCGCGATGCCGTCGGCGAGAATCGCCGCGGCGCGATTGGCCTCCAGGGCGGGGAACAGCGTGGAGACCCCGTCGTTGATGAGCGCGACGAACCGCGGGGTGACTCCGAACGGCTTGAGCAGGGCCCGCGCGAAACGCACATAGTCGGGATAATTCTCGCGGGCCAGGCCGATCAGCGGCAGGTCGCGCAACCGGGCCGGCGGAATCCGCTTCAACTTCGCCAGTGGATGCGTGGCGGGCATGACCAGCACCGGCGACACCCGCCGCAGTTCGGTCCATTGGAACCCGGGCACGGCTTCCGCCGCCGGTTCGGGCGTGATCAAAAGGTCCAGCCGCCCTGCCTTCGCAAGTTCGATCATCTCCCTCGAGGAAAGATCGGAGAGCTCGATCCGCACCCCGGGCGTCGCCGCCTGGAATTTTTCCAACGCCGCGGGCATGATGCCCGCGGTCACCGAGGGCGCATAGCCGACCCGCAGGATCTCGTTCCGCGCCTCGCCCCGCACCCGCTGGACCGCCTGGTCGGCGCGCGCCAGCAGGTCGCGCGCCTCCTCGTAGAACAGTTCCCCCGCCTCCGTCAGGGTCACGGCGTTCTTGCCGCGCACGAGGAGCGGCACGCCCAGTTCCTCCTCCAGGTCCTTCACCTGCCGGCTGAGCGCCGGCTGCGTGAGGTGCAGGGTGTCCGCCGCGCGGTTGAAACTCCCGTGGGCGGCAACGGCGGCGAAGTAGCGCAGGTGACGCAGTTCCATGGGCGGATTCCAGCTATTACCAAAAGTATGGGCGAGGCCAAAAACACGGCATTGGGCGGTTCGGCGGTTTTCGGATAATGTGGGTGCGTTCCCACCGCCGCCATGAAAACAACCACCACCGCCACCACCCTGCCTGCCGCCGTGACGCGCTATCTCGAGGCCGCCAACCGGTTCAATGTCCTCGTCGCCGCCGATTGCTTCAACGCCGATGCCTCGGTGCACGACGAGAACCAGGATTACGTGGGTCGGGATGCCATTCGCACCTGGATCGCCGCGACCAGCCGGAAATACCGCCCCGCGTTCACCGTGCTGCGCGCGACGGTGCAGGGCGACGAGGCCAGCCTTTCGGTCGCCGTGTCCGGCCAGTTTCCCGGCAGCCCCGTCACGCTCGCTTACCAGCTCCGGCTCCGCGACGGCAAAATCTCGACCCTCACCATCGAGTGAGCCCCACGCCCATGATCACCGTAACCATCATTCTCTTCAGCCTCGTCGCGGTCACCAGCATCGACAGCGCCGAATCCGACCACCGCGAATAAGCTTTTTGCAACCAAACCTCATCATATGAAAACACTCGTCCTCATCTCTCGGCTCCTCTTGGGGCTCCTGTTCTCCGTCTTCGGCCTCAATGGTTTCCTGCACTTCATCCCGGCGCCGATGCCCACGGGCATCGCCGGCCAGTATGTGGGTGCGCTGTTCGTCTCGCACTACCTGGCGGCGGTGTTCGCCCTGGAGCTGGTCGCCGGCGTCCTGCTGCTCGCCAACCGGTTCGTGCGGGCGGCACTGGTCATCCTCGCGCCCATCCTCGTCAACATCGTGCTCTTTCACGCCTGCATGGCGCCGGCGGGCTTCGCCCCGGCGGTGATCGCGGTCGCGCTCTGGGCCGTGCTGTTCTCCCACGAACGCGCCGCCTTCGCGCCGCTCTGGGCCGCGCGCGGCGCGGCCTGACCGGGCGCCCGCTTGCCCCATTCCAACACGTTAACTCAGGAGAAAATCGTCATGCTTAAAATTGCCATCATCATCGGAAGCACACGGCCCAATCGCAATGGCGAGGCGGTCGCGAACTGGGCCTACGAAATTGCGCGCCAGCGCCGCGACGCCGGGTTCGAACTCGTGGATCTCAAGGACTTCGACCTGCCGCTCTTCGACGAACCCATGTCGCCGATGATGGGCCGGTATGCCCAGGAGCATACGCGGCGCTGGTCGGCGAAAATCGCGACCTACGATGCCTACGTCTTCGTAACGCCCGAGTATAACCATGCGGTCCCGGGGGCGCTCAAGAACGCGATCGATTTCCTCTATCACGAATGGGGCAACAAGGCGGCCGGATTCATTGGCTACGGCGCGGCCGGCGGGATTCGCGCGGTGGAAAACCTGCGCCTGATCATGTCCGAGCTGCAGGTCGCCACGGTGCGCGCCCAGGTCGGGCTTTCCCTGCTCACCGACTTCGAGAATTACAGCGTGTTCAAGCCGGCCCCCCAGCACGAAAAATCCGTCAACGTCATGCTCGATCAGGTGATCGCCTGGGGCGGCGCGTTGCAAACGCTCCGGAACAAATAGCTGCGCCAGCTCTCGCCGGGCCGTCCCTCAAGTCTCAGGTTTTGCCACGCCTTCGCGGCCTCCACCAGCGCCCCTGCCGGGCCTTAGCTTCTTTGTTTCCTGGTGTTAACCAGCGCGGTTTTTTCCGCCGCCGTCAGAAACGCGATCTCCAGCGCGTTGCGCTGCGCCTGCGCGATCTCGGCCGGCGTCAGCCCGGCGGCCGGCGCGGCGACCTCGAATTCATGCCGCAGGTCGATGGCGCTGATCACCGGGTCGTCCGTGTTGATCGTCGCGAGCAGGCCGCGGGCAAGGAACTGCTTCATGGGATGCGCCGCGAAGCCCGGCACCGTATTCGTCTGCACATTGCTCGTCAGGTTGATCTCGAGGCCGATCCGGTGTGCGCCCAGATGGTCGAGCAGCTTCGGGTCGTCGATGGCGCGGATGCCGTGGCCGATGCGCGTGGCGCCGAGCTTCTCCAGCGCGGCCCAGACACTCGCCGCACCACCGGCCTCGCCGGCGTGCACCGTGATGGCCCAGCCGGCGTCGCGCCCGCGCTTGAAATGTTCCGTGAACAGCTCGGCCGGGTAGTTCCTCTCGTCCCCGGCGAGATCGAGCGCGACGAGGTGCGCGCGCTGCGTCAACAGCGCCTCCAATTCGATCCTGCACGCCGCCGCGCCGAAGGTGCGGCTGAGGATGCCGATGAGTTGCACCTTGAGCCCGGTTTGGACGCGGCCTTCCTCGACGCCGGCCACGACCGCCTCGACGACCTTCGCCGGGTCCAGCCGGTTCGGTCCGGCCATGAAATACGGGCTGAAGCGCAGCTCGAGGTAGTCGATGCCCTCGGCCTTGGCGTCTTCGACGTTCTCCCGGGCGATCCGCCGGCAGGCGTCGTAATCACCGAGCACGGCGATCATCCAGTGGAGCTTGTTCAACCACGTGATCAAGTCGGGCATCACCTCGGTCACCTGCACGTGCGGCCGCAGCGTCTCGAGGGTGGCGCCGGGCAGCCTGATGTTATGCTGCCGGCCCAGGTCGAGGATGGTCTGCAGCCGGACGTTGCCGTCGAGGTGGCGGTGCAGATCGATGAAGGGGAGCGAAGGGTCCATAAACTGCAGGAGGGGCTTTATGCCTCGATTTTCCCGAAACGGGCTGTCATCCATCGGGGCGTAAAGCCCCTCCTACAGTCCTTCGGGATTTTTGGCGTGAATCTCATGACAGCGCCGCGTGGATCTGCCGGGCGCGGGCGTGATGTTGCGCGATGAGCCCGGCCAGATCGAGATCGGTGAACCGCCCCTGCGCGATCCGCACCCGGCCGCCGATGATCAGGCTGTCCACCTGCCGGGCGTGGCAGAGCAGGAGCGCGTCCACCGCATTCTCGCAGCCGCTGGAGAAAAGGTCCACCGCCGGCCAGATCGCCAGGTCCGCGCATTTGCCCGGCTCGAGCGAACCGAGGTCCGGCCGCCGCAGGATGGCCGCGCCGCCAGTCGTGCCGATCGTCAGCGCGTCCATCACGCTCATCGCCGCGGCGCCGTATTGCACGCGGCAGAGCATGAGCGCCTGCCGCAACTCGCCGAGCACGTGGCCGGAGTCGTTCGAGGCACTGCCGTCGACCCCGATGCCGACCTTCGCGCCGGCGGCGCGCAGGTCGTTCACCCGGCAGATGCCGGACCCGAGCCGCATGTTGGCGTAGGGGCAGTGGCTGACGCCGATCTTCCGCGCCCCGAGCCAGGCGATCTCGGCGTCGGTGAAGTGGATGCCGTGCGCATACCACACGCCCTCGAAGTCCCAGCCGCAGTCGGCGAAATACTCGAGCGGCCGCCGCCCGAATTTTTCCTGCGAGAACTGGTCCTCATCCACGGTCTCTGCGCAGTGGCTGTGCAAGCCAAGCCCGTGCTCGCGCGCATAGGCGGCCGACAGGGTCAGCAGTTCGTGGCTCGCCGACGTCGCCGCGCAGGGCGCGAGGAACACCTGCCGGAAGCTGCCCGGCGCCGGGTCGTGGTATTCCCGGTGCAGCCGCCCGACGTCCGCCATGATCTCGTCGGCGGTCTGGATCGCCCAGTCGCCGATCAGCTTCGACGGCACATCCATGCTGCCGCGCGCGCCGTGGAACCGGATGCCGAGTTCGGCCGCCGCCCGGAACTGTGCGGCGAAGTTGTCGCCGCTGCCGCGCGGCACCACGTAATGGTGGTCGGATGTCGTCGTGCAACCGGTCAGCATCATCTCCGCCAGCGCCAGCTTCGAGGCCAGGTGCAGGTCGGCCGCGGTGAACGGCCGCCACAGCTTGTTCATGTGCGCGAGCCACGGCAGCAGCGGCAGGTTGTTCCCCGGCGTGTAGGCGCGCGCCATCGTCTGGTAGAAATGATGGTGCGTGTTGACCAGCCCGGGCGTGGCAATCCCGCCACGGGCGTCGTGCACCTCCGTTCCCGCGGTCGCCGGCGGGGGCGCGCCCGTGCCAGCCGTCCGGATGAACCCGCCCTCGGCCAGCAGCCACGCATCGCGCAACACGGCGCGGGTGGCGTCCATGGTGACGAGGTGACCGATGTTTTTGACGAGCAGCCGGGGCATGATGATCAGGCGACTTCGTCCTCAGCCCGGGGCACAGTGATGAACTTGGCCAGCAGAAAAACCAGCGCGGCCAGTGTGTAGCCAAGCGCGGCGCCGCCCGCCGGGAACAACGCCCGCCCGGGCGTCCAGGTGCCGCTCGCCCAGGCCAGCAGGGGCAGGTCGATGACCGTGTCGCGCCCGGTCAGGGCGTAGGAGTGCATGAGACCCGACAGGGCCAGCACCGCCCCCACCCCGCACCACGCGGCCGCCCGGAGCCACCGCCGGTCGATGATGCACACCACCACGGCCGACCAGATCATCGCGGAATACAGGAAGCCCTGCTCGAGGGCGAAGCCGCCGCCGAGGTAGGCGCCGGCCCGGGACGCGCCGGACACCAGCGCGGCATTCAGGGTGGCGCCGCCCGCGCCCACCGACGTCTTGACGATCAGCATGGCCCAAGCGGCCAGTGCGGGCAGCAGGCCCACCACGACCGCCGGGTAGTATTTCTTTTCCGTCACCTCGAAGGCCTGTGCCGCGATGATGATGCCGATCCACAGGATGATCGCGATGCCCGCCTCCGCCGGAATCAGCCACGTCAGGGCGCCCATGGCGCCCGTGAGGCAGACGAGCGTGATGCCCAGGCCGTTCAGCACCGAATAACCGGCCCGCGCCCCGAGTTTCTTCCAGGCCGGGTGCCCGATGTAGATCGACGACGGGAACGGCGAGCCGAAGCACGCCGCGGCGATGGTGCCGAGGCCGTTGATGACCAGGCTGGGGCGCACCGGGTAATTGTCGCCCGCGGCCGCCGCCGACTCGATGTTCTGGAGCGAGGCCAGCACCCCGAGCAGGCCGATCGGGATCACCACCGACAGATACGCAACGATGTGCCCGCCGAACAGGGCCGTCCACAGCTCGCCGAGCACGGGCACCGGGAAGTAGAGCTTGAAATGCGCCAGCGGCTGCGCCGCCGGTCCGCCGACCGGCGCCAGGCCCGTCGCCCAGGCCAGCGCCGTGCCCACGGCCAGCAGCACCACGGTCGCCGGCAGGCCCCCGCGGAATTTCACCCGGCCAAAGAAGACCAGGAAGACCAGGACCAGCATCACCAGCCCGATGACCGGCGCCGCGAAGGCCTGGAAGAGAAACGACAGGCCGAGGAAACCCAGCCCGACGCCCGCGAGGGTCGCCAGCATCGCGGCCGGCGGCGTGTGCCGGCGGATTTTCTCCGCAAAAAAAGCGCACCCGAACTCGATCAGCCCGCCGGCGAAGCAGGCCACCAGTCCCGCGTGCCACGCAAAGCGCTCCGGGTCGGCCAGCCCCTGCGCGAGGGCCAGCTGCTTGGCCGGCAGCATCACGAGGAAGACGTGCGCGAACAGCCCGGGCGTGCTGATGCCGTAGGGCAGCGCCGTGACGTCCGTGCGGCCCTCGCGCCGCGCCAGCTGCACCGCCTGCCAGGCGTAGAAGAGGTTGCCGACGAGGAACGAGATCGCGACGCCCGGCAGGATGCGCCCGTAGATCAGCTCCGGGGAGAACCCGAGCACGCCGCGGCACAGCGGCGCTAGGATGAGCAGCTGCACCAGGTTGTTCACGAAGGCCACCACGAAGCCCTCGCCATCGCCGCGGGAGAACCACTTCATGCGCCGGGCTTCCGGTTGTTTGCTGGAGAGCCCGCGTCTCTGCGGGCCGTGGCTCGCAGGGACGCGAGCTCTCCACTAAGACATAGGCCGATCATTGTTTTGCGGCCGCCGCGAGGCAGCCGGTGAAATAAACGGTCCAGCGCGCCGCGGCGGCCGCGGCCTTCTGGCCGAGCAGGCGGTAGGCGCTGCCGGGATTGGACTGTGTGCGGTTGCTGCCGGCGCGGAACACGATGTGCGGCACGCCGAGCTGCGTGCAGACTTGGGCGATGGCGGCGCTCTCCATTTCCATGATGTCCGGCTTCAGTTTTTTCCTCATGTCGGCGATCTTGGCGTCCGACACGCCAAACATGTCGCTCGCCGTCACCACGCCCGTGAGCACCCGCGGCACATAGGTCCCGCCGTCGACCGTGACCGGTTCGGCCGCGTAGCCGGCGACCGCGGCGCGGGCGATTTTCAGCAGGCGCCGGTCCGGCCGGTAATACCAGTGTGTCATCTGCCCGGCGAGCGGGCCGCGCACCTTGCGGTAGATCATGCCCCGGTCGGTCAGATTGCCGGCGGCGTGGTGGATCGTCTTCGTCGAGATGACCGTGTCGCCGGTGGCGATGCGCGGGTTGAACCGCGAACCGGTGCCCGACACGAGCACCTCGGCCGGCCGGAACGCCTGGATGAACAGCGCCGCGACCATCGCGCCGTTGGTCACGCCCACGCCGGTGACGGCCGTGACGACCCGCCGGCCGCGCAAGCTTCCCGTGACGTAGGGAAACCCGGTCAGCCGCCCCGATTTCGGTCCGCTGATCTGCGCCTGAATCAACCGGATCTCGGAAGGCATGGCGCTCAGGATCAGGGTGGGTGCGACCGCGGGCTTGGACATAGTCTGTAGGCCTACAGCAAAAGCCTTACCATTACAGGACTAAATGCAGGGTGCGGCCGGCCCGGTGAAGGCGGGTTGCCTTTCCCTTTTTTCCGTGTTCAGTCGGCGGCTCTCATGATTGAAGTCGAGAACCTCACCCGGGTCTTCCGCACCTACAAGAAGCAACCCGGTTTCTGGGGTGGCGTGAAGGGGCTGTTCCACCGCGAATTCGAGGAGACCCGCGCGGCCGACAACGTCAGCTTCACCATCGCCGAGGGCGAACTGGTCGGCTTCCTCGGACCCAACGGCGCCGGCAAGACCACCACGCTCAAGATGCTTTCCGGCCTCATCTACCCGACCAGCGGCACGGCGCGGGTGGCAGGGTTCGATCCGACCAAGCGCGAGAACGCCTACCGCCGGCTTTTCGCCCTCGTGCTCGGCCAGAAGAACCAGCTCTGGTGGGACCTGCCCGCCATCGAGTCGTTCCACCTGCTCCGCGCCATCTACGGCCTGCCGCCGGACCAGTTCAAGGCCACGCTCGACGAGCTGGTGGCGCTGCTCGACGTCGGGTCGAAGCTCAATATCATGGTCCGCGAACTTTCCCTTGGCGAGCGCATGAAGATGGAGCTCATCGCCGCCCTGCTCCACCGGCCACGCGTGCTCTTCCTCGACGAACCCACCATCGGCCTCGACGTCGTGTCGCAGAAGAAGGTCCGCGAGTTCCTGCGCGACTACAACCGGCGCACGAAGACGACCATCCTGCTGACGAGCCATTACATGGCCGACATCTCGTCGCTCTGTGCGCGCGTGATCGTCATCGACCACGGCAAGAAGATCTACGACGGCGACCTCGACCGGATCACCGGGGCCGGGGCGCGGCAGCGTATCATCAAGTTCAAGCCCCGGAGCGAGGCGTTCCCGGCGGACTGGAAGCCCGCCCACGGCACGGCCGCGGTCGGCGAGGACGGCGAGATCCTCCTGCACGTGCCCAGCGAGAAGGTCACAGAGGTCTGTCAGCAGATCCTGAGCCTGGGCGCGGTGGACGACATCACCATCCAGGACGTGCCCCTTGAGGACGTCATCACCGAGCTGTTCTCCCGCGGCGTCGCCGCAAAATAACATTTATTTAGCAAGCCGGCTGCACCACCGAGGCGGCTGATGACAAGCTTCGGATTGCCAAACTGGGGGGGCCACTCCAGCCTGCCCCCGCAGTTTCACCCATGCTCGACACCACGCCAACCCCCCCTGCCACGATCCCGGGCCGCCCGAAGGTTCTCGTCATTGACGACGAACTCGGCCCGCGCGAGAGCATGAGCTACCTGCTGCAGGACGAGTTCTCGGTGCAGACGGCGGATCGCGTGGATCGCGGCCTCGACCTCATCCGCAAGGAGTCGTTCGCCGTCGTGGTCATGGACATCCGCATGCCACAGAAGAACGGCATCCAAGGTCTGGAAGAGCTGCGACGCATCGACAGCGATGTGGCCGTGATCATGATGACCGGCTACGGCGCCCTCGCCTCGGCCCAGGCCGCGATCAGCCTCGGGGCCAACGAATATCTCAAGAAACCGTTTGACGTGGACGTGCTGCAGGCCGCCGTGCGCCGCCATGCCGCCCAGGCGCTGGAGCGCAAGAAGCGCGCTTCGCTCTTCCGTCAGCTCGAGGGCATGTATGAGTCGGTGAAGACCGAGCAGAAGAAGAACCAGATGCAGGTCGGTTACGGCCAGGCCGCCGCGGAGATGGTGCATGACATCTGCAACCCGCTCGTCGTGACCATCGGCTACACGAACATGCTGCTCGACGAGGCGCAGAGCCTGCCCGGCAGTTCCGCGTCGGTCGACCGCATCGTCCACTACGCCCAGCGGCTCGAGCACTGTTCCTCCTTCTGCCTCCACCTGGCCGAGTCGTGGCGCCAAAGCGCGAAGCACGTCGCCAAGAGCGACACCTTCGCGTTGCGCGACGCCGCCGAGGAGACCCGGGCCGTGCTGTTTTTCGATTCCCCGCGCATCGAGATCGAGGGCGACGCCGACGTCGCCATCACCGGCGTCCGCTACGAGATAATGCGCGTGCTCCAGAATCTCATCAAAAATGCCCTCGAAGCCGGCGCGACCCGCGTGATGCTCTCCGTCCGGAAAAACCCCGGCCGGGCCGTGCTCGCGATCGCGGACAACGGCAGCGGGCTGCCGCCCGACGTCATGGCGGTCATCCTCAAGAAGCCGATTGAGTCCACCAAGCCCCACGGCACGGGTCTCGGCATGACCATCTGCCGCCACATCGCCGTTGCGCACCACGCGGAGATGAGGGTCGAAACCCGTCCCGGCGGCGGCACGGTCTTCACGCTGGATTTCCCGCTCGCCTCGAACTGACGCCCTCCGCGTCAGCCGGCCAGTTTCGTGAGCTCGGTCCGCAACCAGGTTTCAACCGCCACGTAATCCGGCACCGGCCACTCCCGCCGGGTCGCGATACTTTGGGTGACCTCGCGAAAAAGAGTCATCTCGGCCAGCAATGCCCGCGCCAACTGGGCTTGTTCCGGCCCGGTCGAGAGGGCCGTCTGTCGCAAGCGTGTGTCATCGAGCCATTGCTCCGCCTTGCGGGCCTCAGGCCGGGGGGTGCGTCCGGCCAGCCGGGCCTCCTCCGCCAGAAGGGCATAGGTATGCTCGCGCAGCTCGACGTGCGACCAACGCAACGCCGCGTGCAGCTCACCGCGTAGGATTTTCTTGGCCACCCAGACGGCATGTCGCCAGAAAGCCGCCGTGTGGTATCTGAAATCCTCGACGATGAACCCCGGGACCGGCCACGGAATCGCCAGCGCGGCATAGCGCCGCTCCCACGCCGGACCGCCGAGCACCACACGGTGGCCGGGGCCGGCCACGAGTCGCAGATTATGCACCCCTCGGAGCAGCGCCTGCGGAAACCACCCTTGAGCGCCTGGGTGCCGCATCGCCCGACAGGCCAGCTTCATCTGCCAGGCCGGCAACAGCACGAAGTCCACCTCCCAACCACCCGCAAAGACCGCGCTCAGCTTCATTACGCCTCGTGGGGTGCGTTCCAAATGCACCGACCAGCACGGGGCAATCTGCCTCGGCCAGTCGTGGTTATGGTAGCGCCCCGGGTCGCGGGTGATCAGCTGATAATCCCAGTCGGACCAAGCATCCACCACCGCACCCGGCTGCACGCGCGAACCGATCTGCACGAGCGCCTCGAGATCGGGCAAGGTGAGAGCCCAGGCCATGAGACGGGCTTCGAATTCCGGGGCAGTCATGCTGCCGTTGTTGTGGGTTCGGCCTCGCCACGGCGCAAATCTCTTTTGCGATACCGAGGCTTGCCGTCACCTGCTTTGTCGGCCAACTAGGGTCGGTGATGGCTGACCGAGGTTGGCTCCAGGCCAGCTATCTCCGCCACACCCACTTCCGCCCGCATTGAACCTCTTCCTGGCGCCCACCCCCTCCTCACCCGCCCGCGTCGCGCGGTCCCCCCATGCGTCGCCGCGTTAAAATCACCGGCATCGGCCCGGTCACACCCGCAGGCATCGGCCGTGAGGATTTCTTCCGCGGCATCAACGAATCCGTCAGCCGCGTGCGCGCCATCACCCGCTTCGACCCGGAGGCCGGACAGTTCATCGGGGCGGAGATCCCGGACTTTGACTTGAAGAAGTATGCGCCTGAGGAAAATCCCCGGCGCCTTTCACGCCACACCCAGTTCAGCCTGGTGGCGGCGATACTGGCGTTGAAGGATGCCGGCCTTACTCCCGCTGATCTGGCGAGGCACAATCCGGTGGTACTGACCGGCACGTCCATCATGGACTTCGACAAGATCGGGCGAGGGATGGAGCTGGTTATGAAAAAGGGGGTGCGCTACACGCCCGGCAGCATCATGTATGAGGCCTCGGTCGCGAATGTGGCCGGGAAGATCGTCGAATGGCTCGGGATCCCCGCCAGGATGCTGACGATGCAGACCTCTTGCTGTTCGGGCCTCGACGCCGTGGGCCAGGCCGCCGACCTCGTCGCCAGTGGCCAGACCGACCTCGCGCTTTGTGGAGGCAGCGAATCTCCGCTCTCCTATTACCCCATGCTCGGGTTCAACGCCTCGGAACTCAGCCCCGCCACCAACGAGACCCCGGAAAAAGCCTGCCGGCCCTTCGACCTGTGGCGTTCCACCGGTGTGCTTGGCGAGGGCGCCTGCATCTTCGTGCTTGAACCCGAACACAGCCCGCGACCCGCCGTGGCTTGGATCACCGGTTACAGCTACGCCAACGACCAGGACGGGCAGGCGGCCATGGGCCTGGTGGAATGCGTCCGGCAGGCCCTCGCCAATGCCCAGCGTCGCTCGGACGAAGTGAACTTCATCAATGCCTGGGGCACCGGCCATCGCGTGATCGATGCCAATGAGTCCCGCGCCATGGCGCACCTGTATGGCAGCCGGCTGGCAGAAATCCCGGTCAGCTCGATCAAGGGGGCCATCGGCACCGCCCTCGGCGCGTCAGGCCCGATCCAGGCAGCCAGCACGGCGCTGAGCCTGCAGCAGGGCCTGATCCCGCCGACCGTGAACTGGGAAAGTCCCGATCCGGCCTGCCCCCTGAATCTGTCCAACCAGCCCCGCCGTCTGCCGGTGCGGGTCGCCGTGGTCAACAGCCACGGCCTCTCGGGCAGCAATGCCGCGCTCGTGGTCGAAAGATAATGTCCTCCCTGATTTTCATCGCTGCACTGCTGACCCTCGCCATCGGGGCGAGCGTTCTCTGGATCAACTCCCGCCGCTTCACCAACCAGGTTTTTGCGCTCGCTTCCCTGACCTCGGCCGCGTGGCTGCTGTTCTTCGTTTTCGCCTTGAGGGCGGGCGAAAGCACCCCGGTGATCAACCCGGTGCCGTGGCTGCGCGCGACCTCGGCCGCTGGTGCCTTCTTCCCTTGGATCATCTGGCTGTTCATGCAGTCAATCCTGACCGCCGAGGGCCAAGCCAAGGCCGCTTTGCGGCGCTCGTGGCCTTGGTTCCTGATCGGCGCCGTGCTGGCCGTGCTCTGCTTCACGGAGCTCTTCATTCCCAGCACATCCACTCCGGAGAACCCGCGGCGCGGCGTGGGCTATCTCATCTACACCATTGTCAGTGTGGGTCTGTATGCCTTTCTGGTGATCCAATCCTACCGCCTGCTTCGCCGGGAGCAGGGAGTGCGCCGCATCGAACTGCAGTTTCTGACCTTCAACAGCGCCCTCAGCTGCCTGCTCGCCATCGCCATCAACGCCGGCGGCACCTATCTCAACCTGCGCTTTCTCTCCCGGCTCAGCCCGATCACGGTCGTCACTTTCTACGCCCTCACGGCTTGGGCGGTAACCGTCCACCGCATCTTCGACGCAAGACAGGTGTTTCTTTCTGTAGTGCAACGCCTGGTCCTCGTCACGATATTGTGTAGCGGCATATTCGGTGGTTGGTGGCTCTTCGGTCTGATCCTTCTCCCACCGGTCGATCTGATCCTGAGCATCGCCGTGTGCAGCTCCCTCGCCTTCCTGCTCGAGCGCAAGACCCGCGAGTGGTTCCGCCTCGGCCCCGAGCACAATATCGCCGCCATCCGCCGCACCATGACCGACCTCGCGCGCAGCGAGCCCAACCCCGACCAACTCGTCACCGCCTTTGAGAACCTGCTGCGGACCTGGGGCCAGGCCAGCTACGCCCGCCTGCTCTTCGACAGCGGCGAGGTCTACGCCGCCGGCGACCTCGAGTTCAGCAAAGAACGCCCGGCCCACGCTTCGCTCTGCCGGACCGGCTGGACCACCCCCGAGAGCCTCCAGCGCCAGCGCGCCGAGCCGGGCCTCGTCGACCTCCGCCACTTCCTCACCGAGTTCGACCTCGGCCTGGCCGTCACCGCCCCGCGGGGCAGCACCACGCCGTCGCTGGTCCTCGTCCTCGGCACCAAGGTCAATCACCGGCCCTTCACCTACCCCGAGGTGCAGCAGGTCCAGGAGATCGCCGAGTTCATGGACAACATCCTCGCGCGCTCCCGCCTCACGATGCAGGCGCGTCAGTCCGAGCAGCTCGCGACCATCGGCCTGCTCGGCGCCAGCCTGGCCCACGAGATCCGCAACCCGCTCGTCTCGATCAAGACCTTCGCCCACCTCCTGCCCACCCGCTTCGACGACCCGGAGTTCCGCCGCCGCTTCAACGTCCTCATCCCCGCCGAGGTGGACCGCATCGACAGCCTCACCCAGCAGCTCCTCGACCTCTCCAACCCCCGCCGGCACCAGATGGAGCGCATCGCCCTCCACGCCGTCGCCCGCGAGACCGTCGAGCTCATGCTCACCCGCGCCGCCGAGGCCCGCGTCTCCCTGACCAGCACCTACAACGCCGCGACGGACACCATCTGGGCCGACGCGAGCGCCATCCGCCAGGTCCTCATCAATCTTCTGATCAACGCCTTTCAGGCCCTCGAAAGCCAGGAAACCGACCGCCGCGTGGACCTCCGCACCCGGAATTCCCCCAATGGCAGCGTCATCCTCGAGATCAGCGACAACGGCCCCGGCATCCCGCTGGACCAGCGCGCCAGGCTCTTCCACCCATTTGTCTCCACGAAAACCAAGGGCATGGGCCTGGGCCTGGCGGTGTGCGCGGATATCTTGCACGAACACAAGGCCACCATCATTGTGCCTGACAACGAACGCCCCGGCGCTACTTTCCGCATCACGTTTCCATGCCCGCCTCCCTTATCCTGACCACCCCGGATCCCGGTCTCGAAGCCGCATGGAAGAACCAGCTCCACCCGCGCGAACCCGCTGTCTTCGCCCGGCCCGCCGACCTGCAGCGTGATCTTCTCCGCCCCGGCTCGCGCGTCTGGATCACCGACATCAACGACCCGCGCACCCGCCTCGCCTGCGGCACGGGCACCCTCGTCATCCTCGTCGGCCAGCCGCACAGCCTGCCCTACGAGCAGGCCCGCCAGAACCGCGCCGCCCGCCTCTTCCTCAGCTACGACGAAAGCCGCTCCCGCCTCGCCGAGTCCGTGAGCCTCCTCGAGGAGATCGCCGACAAGAATTCCCAGCTGCAGACCACCCTCGAGCGCTCCCGGGCCAGCGCCGCGCCCTTCGCCATGCGTGAACCCGCGCCCGCCCCGGCCGGCGGCGAACCGGTCGAGTCGTGGGACTTCCTCGAGAGCGCCCTCACCCACCTCGGCGACCGCACGCGCCTGCTCGACGAGTTCCGCCGCGCCGGCCGCTACATCCTGAAGTCCGGCAAGGTCCTGTTTTTCTTCCGCAAGTTTGACGCCTTCGTGTCCGACGACGAGGCGCACCGGCTCGACGCCGGCCACCCGCTCTCGCTCTGGCTGGAGGAGCATCCCGCCGCCCTCGATGTCGCCCAATGGGCCGGCCCCGAGGATCCGGCCATTGATGCCCCCATCCGCCAGCAGCTGCACAGCTGGGGCGCCAAGCTCCTGATCCCGCTGCACGCCTCCGGCCAGCTCCTGGGCTGGATGGCCCTCGGACCGCGCGCCGACGGCGCCTCCTACCGCGAGTCCGACAAGTTCCGCGCCGTCCTCCACGGCCGCCTGCTCGAGCGCTGCCTCGAGCGCTCCGTCCAGCTCGAGGAACTCGCGCGCGCCGAGACCGCCACCGCCCTCCGCGCCAAATACCTCTCCGGCTCCCGCGTCCTCTCCCGCGCCGAGATCGCCTCGATGGACCTGCCGGTCGAGGTCCGCGCCGTCGCCAGCGAAGCCCTGCACGCCCAGAAGGCCATCACCCAGCCGGCGCGCCCGCCGCACCGTTTCCGCGTCACCGCCGGTCCCGCCCCCGAGATCGACGGCGTCTGGGTCCAGTGGGAAGAATCCGCGCCCGAGATCGAGCGCATCCGCGCCGAGCACGAGCAGCACCGCCGCGCGCTCTTCAAGAACCTCGGCCTCACCCTCAGCCACGAGCTGTCCAACCCGCTCGTCTCCCTCGTCACCTTCGCCCAGCTCCTCGCCCGCAGCCAGAGCCGTCCGCCCATGCCGACGGGATCGACTCCCCCGGCCGACGGCGCCGCCGCGATCGCCTCCGAGGTCTCCCTCGCCACCGAGGTGCAGAAGCTCCAGCGCCTGGCCGAGCACGCCACCGTCCTCGGCGAGATCGCCTCGCCGGTCGCCCAGTCGGTCGACCTCAACGCCCTGCTCACCGAGCTTGCCGTGGCGCGCGGCATCACCACCCGCTTTTCCGAGGAACAGCTCGTCTTCTCGGTCGACCCCGTGCTGGTGCGCTTCGCCTTCAACGCCATCTTCGAGGCCCTTGGCGCCAACCGGCCCGACGAGGGCACCAAGGACCTGCTGCTCACCCTGCGCACCGCCGGCACCGACGGCCTCCGCACCGCCATCGTCACCATCGAGGGCAAGCGCCTCGAACTCGATGGCATCCTGCCCCTGCCGGCCCCCGGCTCGACGCCCAACGAGGGCCGCCTCTCCGTCTTCCTCGCCCGGGAAATCCTCCGCCTCCACGGCGGCACCCTCCAGGCCGGCCCCGGCATCAAGGGCACCGACATCCAGATCTCGTTCGGGTCGCTCAGGTAGGGCGGGGTCGCTGACCCCGCCGAAGGTGGTCGCCGATTTCCATATCGGCGACAGGCGTCGGTGTGGAAACCGACGCCCACCCAAGGCCGGCCCCTCCGCAGGGCCTCATAACCTGAAGACCAACTCCTCGAGCTTCACCCCGCCGGGCAGCTCAAAGGCGTGCTCGCCGGCCAGCGTGAAGCCGGTCTTTTGGAGGACGCGAATCGAGGCGGCGTTGTGCTTCACGACGCAGGCCGTGAGCGGGCGGGTGGTTTCGTAGTGGAGAAATTGCGCCAGCCCCGCGCTCGCGATGCCGCGCCCCCAGAACTCGCGCCCGATCCAGTAGCCGACGAAGCGGTCGACGCCGTCGGTCCACGCGCACATATTCCCGGCGACGCTCCCGTTGAAGAGAACGGTGCGGAGGGCACAGGCGGGGTTGGCCATGATTTTCGCCCAGTGGGCCATGAACGCCTCGTGGTCGCGTGAGGGAAACGCGGCCATGCGCGCACCTTCGGGGTCGCGCTGATGCTCGAAAAAAACGGGCAGGTCGCTGACGCGGACCTCGCGGAGGGAAACCCCGGGCGGGGCGGCGGCGGACGTGTTCACGGTTCGGGGAGGAAGGCGCCGGCTTGATGCACGCGCCGACCCCGTCAATCGGCCAGACTCAGGCAGCAGGGTAAACCACAAATCATAACCCACCCGACCCAGCCGGTCAGTCTCCTGACACCACGTTGTCAGTATCTTCCCGGGTGTTGGCTCGACTCACCGCTCCCGGCGGGCTTCACTGCTCCCTGATGGAAATTGTCTACATCCTCACCGGCCTGGCGGTCGGCGCCGCGTTGGGCTGGTTCATTGCCCAGGCCCGCGCCGCTGCCTCGGTCGAGCGCGCCCGCCTCGCCACCGAGCAGGTGGCCAAGCTCGACGCCGAGTTGCTTTCCCTCCGCGCCCGCGCCACCGAACTCGAAACCGAGCGCGGCGCCCTCAAGGAGGCCCAGGCCAAGCTCCTCGAGTCCTTCAAAGCCCTTTCCGCCGACGCCCTCAGCAAGAACACCAACGAATTCCTCAAGCTCGCGGGCGAGACCTTCGGCAAGCTCCACCAGCAGTCCGCCGACGAACTGGGCAAGCGCCAGCAGGCCATTGATTCGATGGTCAAGCCGCTCAAGGAGTCCCTCGAAAAGGTCGACGCCAAGATCGGCGAGATAGAGAAGGCCCGCGCCGGCGCCTACGGCCAGTTGTCCGAGCAATTGAAATCCCTCGGCACCGCCCAGGTCTCCCTCCAGGCCGAGGCCGCCAAGCTCACCACCGCCCTCCGCTCGACCACCACCGCCGGCACCTGGGGCGAACTCCAGCTCCGCCGCGTCGTCGAGATGTCCGGCATGTCGAGCTACTGCGACTTCACCGAGCAGCAGTCCGCCGGCGGCTTCCGCCCCGACCTCATCGTCCGCCTCCCCGGCGGCCAGCAGATCGTCATTGACGCCAAGGCGCCGAACGACGCCTACCGCGAGGCCGTCAACGCCTCCGACGACACTGTCCGCTCCGCCAAGCTCGCCGAGCACGCCGCCAAGGTCCGCAGCCACATCGACGCCCTCGGCGCCAAGGATTACTGGGCGCAGTTCCAGCCCTCGCCGGAGTTCGTCGTGCTCTTCCTGCCCGGCGACCAGTTCCTCGCCGGCGCGCTGCAGGCCGACCCGTCGCTCATCGACCGCGCCATCGGCAAGAAGGTCCTGCTCGCCACGCCGGCCACGCTCATCGCCCTGCTCAAGGCCACGGCCTACGGCTGGCGCCAGGAGGATGTGTCGCGCAACGCCCAGGTCATCGCCGACCTCGGCCGCCAGCTCTACGACCGCATCGCGGGCTTCGCCGACAACCTCGACAAGGTCGGCCGCGGTCTTGAGACGGCCAGCAAGGCCTACAACTCCGCCGTCGGCTCCTTCGAGCAGACGTTGCTGCCCGGCGCCCGCAAGTTCTCCGAGCTCGGCGCGAAAGGCGTGAAGGACCTCCCCGCCCCCGGCCCCGTCGAGACCACCCCGCGCGACGTGCTGAAGCGGGCGTGAAATTAGCCTGAATGGCCGTCATCCACCTCGAAACTGCCATCGATGCTCCCAGAGAACGGGTGTTCGATCTGGCGCGCAGCATCGATGTGCACCAGGACAGTATGGAAGGCACGGATGAGCGCGCTGTCGCCGGCGTTACCTCAGGACTGATCGGTCTCGGGCAGGAAGTGACTTGGGAAGCACGGCATCTGGGCGTCACCCAAAGATTGCGTGTAAAGATAACGCAGTTTGATCGGCCGCGTCATTTTCAAGACGTCATGCTTCGAGGCACATTTGGCCGTATGAAACATGATCACATATTTGAGGATCGTCAGGGAAAGACTATGATGATCGATCGTTTCGATTTCCGGTCGCCGCTGGGCTGGCTGGGAAGCATTTTTGACCGACTCTTCCTCACGGCCTATATGCATCGCTTGCTTGTTAAGCGGAATGCCGTCCTCAAGCAGGCATCCGAGTCAGACTCATGGAAGAAATACCTCCAAGCCCAATAGCTCACCTCGAACATCCGCTGTGCACTTTGCGCTCCTCTTTCAGATCCCTCGGACCGTGGCTGGTCGGGGTATTTTTCGTTCTGACCGGGGCCAATCACTTCATGAACTCCGCGCCTTATCTGGCAATGATGCCGCCGTGGCTGCCGGCGCCGGGCCTGCTGGTGATCGTGAGTGGCATCGCGGAAGTGGCCGGTGGCATTGGTGTGCTGATCCCGTCGTTGCGGCGCGCGGCGGCCTGGAGCTTGATCGTCCTGCTGCTGGCGGTCTTCCCGGCCAACCTTCACGTCGCCCTGCAGGGCTGGCCGGGGGTGGATCTCCCGGCCTGGTCGTTATGGCTGCGCCTGCCCTTGCAACCGCTGATGATCTGGGCCGTCCACCGTTCCTGCCTCACCCGGCCCAAGCCCTGACTTTTTTCTTCAGGTTTCAGCTCTCAGCTCTCAGTTTTCCGGCATGAACATGCCCTCCCTCGAAGGCCGCTGGCAGCCCGTCTACGCCGAGATGAATGGCGAGGAGGCGCCGAGGATGATGCTCGACAAGATGGAGATCGAGCTGGCCGGCGGGGAATATGCCGTGCGCTTCGGCGGCGTCACGGCCGACCAGGGCACTTACACGATCGAGGCCGACGGTCACCTCACGCTTGCGGGCATGATCGGCCCGAACGCCGGCCGCACGATCCCGGGCATCTTCAGGTTCGCCGGCGACATCCTCTCCATCTGCTACGGCTTGGGCGGGGTGCGCCCGAAGCAATTCGACACCCGGGGGGGCGAGCAGCTCTACCTCGCCAATTACCAGCGGATTGCCAAGGGCTGAAAAAACGAAGGACTGAAAAGCTGAATCCATAGGGGAACACGCTGCACGTCGAACCGAAGGGCACTGTGCCGTTACCCGCATCGAACTGCTGGCCTCGTTTTCAGCCTTTCAGTTTTTCAGCCCTTCCGCCTTTCTGCCCCCATGCATGTGTCGGCCCTCCATCTCTACCCGGTCAAGTCCTGCCGCGGTTTGTCGGTGCCCTCCGCCGAGCTGGACGACCACGGTTTCGTCGGCGACCGCCGCTTCATGATCGTGGCCGAGGCCGACGGCCTCTTCCTCACGCAGCGCACCCACCCCCGCATGGCGCTGATCGAGTCCTCACTGACTTCCACCGCTCTCCTCCTCTCCTCGCCCGGCCGCGGCTCGGTCACCGTCCCGCTCAACGCCTCCGCCGGCCAGCGCCGCGTCACGGTGTGGAAAAGCACGGTCAACGCCGACGACTGCGGCGACGAGCCCGCGGAATGGCTCAGCGATTTCCTCTGCCTGCCGCTGCGGCTTGTGCGGATGGGCGGCACCTACCAGCGGCCGAACCTGAAGCGCGCGGCGCAGGCGGGCGACGTCGTCACCTTTGCCGACAGCTGCCCGTTCATGGTCCTGGGCGAGGCGTCGCTCAGCGACCTGAACTCGCGCCTCCCCGTGCCGCTGTCGATGAACCGCTTCCGCCCCAACCTCGTCATCGCCGACGCCGCGCCCTACGGGGAGGACACCTGGACCCGGGTCCGCATCGGCGACGCGGTCTTCCGCAGCGCCGGCCCGTGCGCCCGCTGCCCGATCACGACCACCGACCAGGAGACGGCGGTGCGCAGCAAGGAGCCGCTCAAGACCCTCGCCACCTACCGGCGCGATCCGGCCGACCCGACCAACGTCAATTTCGGCACCAACCTCATCCACGAGACCAAGCGCGGCACGGTGCGCGTCGGGGATGCGGTGGGGGTCATTTGACCACGGATTGCACAGATGGCCACGGATGGAAACGAACAAATCATTTTACAGGAGGGCACAGAGGAAACAGAGATTCCGATCTCCTGCCTTTTCTCTGCGGGCTCCTGTGAAACCCTGCCTTTGATTTTATCCGTATTCATCCGTGCAATCCGTGGCTAAAAAATGTTTTCGTAGAATCGGGCGGCTCCACCCATGAAGCTCCCCGACCACGAAACCCTGCAGGCCGTCGGCGTCACGCTCGCGATGGCCGGCGTCATCCTCCGCGGTTTCGCCGGCAGCGCCCGGCGCGACCTCGCCCGCCGCAAAGAACACCGGATCGACGAACGGAGATCCACCGACGCCATCCTCACCGGCGAGCTGGCCAAACCGCCGGGCTGGTTCGAGCGGAATCTCGGCCTGGTCGCCAACGTGATCCTCGTGACGGGCGTGGTGATCACCGTCGTGGGCTTCAGTCGGAGTTGATGAACCACCAGGGTGTGTCTTCAAACCACCGAAAAGGACCACTAATGAGATTTCACCAATGATGAAATCCACGGAAACCGCTCCGGCTGATCGCCTGCGCGGTGGGTTTCGGGGGCCCGCTAATCGCGGGCAGAGAGGGCGGCGATCAGCCGCCCCCTGAGCCTGGCGGCGGAGGCGATTAGCCGGAGCAGTGAAAGTAGATTCCGCCGTTGGCGGAATCCTTTTAGTGGTCCCCCTTCCGAGCTTTGAAAACACTCCCGAGTGGTTAAACCCTGCCGTGGGTCGCATCGGGGCATAAAGCCCCTCCTGCAGCTCACTCGTCGCCGCTGACGCGGCCGCGCGACGACTTGTGCTTCGCGCGGTGCTTCTTGGCCTCGATCATCCGCACCTTCTGGCCGCGGGATTTCTGCCGGGTCTGCCGGCGGCTGAGTTCCCGCGCCGCCTGCTTCTGGTTGGCCGCCTCGGCCCGGCGCCACTCCAGCTTGCCGGCCAGCTCGGACCAGGCCAGCAGCCGGTTGACCGACTGGCTGCGCTCGCGCTGGCAGCGCACCTCCACCCCGGTCGGCCGGTGCCGCAGCACGACGGTGGACGAGGTTTTGTTGATCTTCTGCCCGCCGGCGCCGGCCCCGCGGATAAACTGCTCCTCGACCTCCTCCGGCTTCACGCCCAAGGAGACAAATCGCGCCCGCAGCGACGCTTCCACGATGTCCGGAAAATCGGCCATGCTCTGGTTTAGCCACAAAGAGGCACAAAAAGACACGAAAAAGCCGCTCGCCGCTGGAGACGCGGCGACCACGCCGCGTTCTTCCGGGGCGGGGTCGCCCCGGCTCCATTTTAGTGCCTTTTGGCGCCTTTTCGTGGCCATCTTCTGAAACTCTGTCTCCCTTCGGCAGTCTCATTGCGCTCCCTACTCATCACTTGTCACTCGCCACACATCACTTTTCACTCACCCCATGATCAACGGTCCCACTTGGTCCCAAAAACTCCGCACGGAAATCAGCCAGGCCGTTATCGGCCAGGACGCCGTCATTGAACGCATGCTGGTGGCCCTGCTGGCCAACGGCCACGTCCTCCTCGAGGGCATGCCCGGCCTCGCCAAGACGCTCCTCATCAAGTCCCTCGGCACCGCCATGGGCGTCCAGTTCGAGCGCATCCAGTTCACGCCCGACCTGCTGCCGAGCGACGTCGTCGGCACCATGATCTTCTCGCCCAAGGATGGCGGGTTCACGACCCACAAGGGCCCGATCTTCGCCAACCTCGTCCTCGCCGACGAAATCAACCGCGCCCCCGCCAAGGTCCAGTCCGCGCTCCTCGAAGCCATGCAGGAGCGCCAGGTCACCATCGGCGGCAACTCGCACCAGCTGCCCAAGCCGTTCTTCGTGATGGCAACCCAAAATCCGGTCGAGCAGGAGGGCACCTACCCGCTGCCCGAGGCGCAGACCGATCGTTTCCTCTTCAAGCTCCTCGTCGATTACCCGTCCGCCACCGAGGAGTCCCTGATGATGGAGAAGTGGGGCCAGGTCACCAAGCAGCCCTCGCTCAAGGCCGTCTCCAGTGGCGCCGAGCTCCTCGAGCTCCGCACGCAGGTCGACGCCATCCATGTCTCGCCTGCCGTGCAGGCCTACATCCTCGCGCTCGTGCGCAGCTCGCGCGACCTCGCCGCCCAGGCCGAGGGCGGCGCCGCGAAACGCCTGCTCAACTTCGGCGCCTCGCCCCGCGCCTCGCTCGCGCTCTTCCAGGCCGGCCGCGCTCTCGCCTGGCTCCGCGGCAGCGACTACCTCTCTCCCGCCCTCGTCCAGGAAATCTTCCACGACGCCCTGCGCCACCGCGTCGGCCTCACCTACGAGGCCGAGGCCGAGGGCCTCACCTCCGACAAGATCCTCGACCAGGTCCTGATCCGCACGCCGGTGCCGGCGACCGTGTGATCAATCGTTCTCGTTCTCGTAATCCTAATCGTTCTCTCCTGCTTCAGCCGAGACGAACGCCCCGGACAAAGAGAACGAGAAAGATTACGATTAAGAGAACGACCCATGTCCGCTCCCGTCCAAACCCCCGCTTCCCTCGTCACCTCGCAACTGGCGCTCCTGCGCCAGTTGGAGTGGCGCGTGCGCCACGCCGTGGAGAACGTGCTCAGCGGCGAATACCGCTCCGCCTTCCGCGGCCGCGGCATGGAGTTCGACCAGGTCGTCAAATACACCTTCGGCGACGACATCCGCGACATCGACTGGAACGTCACCGCCCGCCTGGGCGAACCCTACCGCAAGAAGTTCATCGAGGAACGCGAGGTCTCGCTGCTGCTCCTGTTCGAGGACAGCGTCAGTCTGCAGTTCGGTTCCGGCGCGCAGTCCAAGCGCGAAGCGCTGCTCGAGCTCGCCGGCCTCGTCATGATGCTCGGCGCCGTCAACCGCGACCGCGTCGGCTTCCTCCACGCCTCGCCCGCCGGCTATAAGCTGCAGGAGCCCGTCCGCGGCCGCGGCCAGATCCTGCACGCCGCCGCCACCCTGCTCGGCCAGACGCCGCCGCCGCTGTCCTCTGATCTCAGTCCTCAATCCTCCGGTTCCTTCGTCCCCTGGCGCCTGCTGGCCAAGGCCGCGCCGCGCCACAGCATCCTGATCTGGCTCGGCGATTTCCCGCCGCGCGTCGAGCCCGAGGGCTGGAGCGTCCTCTCGCGCCGTTACCAGACCATGGGCTTCCGCGTCGACGACCCGTGGGAGCGCGACCTGCCCTCCGACCGCATCCTCACCACCTACGACCCGGTCGCCGGCCGGTTGGTGAACCTCAACGGTGCCTCCTCCGCCCAGCGCGCCGCCCACGCCGAGTGGGTGCAGTCGCGGGATGGCGCCTTCAGCCGCATCTTTCCCGACAGCCTGAGCCGGCTCACCGTCCGCACCGACGAGGAGCGCCTCGAGGCGCTCATCCACTTCTTCCACGCCCGTATGCACGCGGGCCGCCGGGGGTGAAAGTAACAAGTATCAAGTAACAAAAAACATGCTTTCCGCCGTTTTCAGCTCTTGGCCCTTGCCTCTTGCCACTTGTCACTTCGTCGCCCCATGAAGGACTATACCTTTCATGATCCGCTCTGGCTGCTCGCGCTGCTCCTCCTGCCGCTGCTCGTGTGGGTGCGCGGCCGGCGCGGCGCCCCGGTGCTGGTCGTGCCCTTCGCCGCGGCGTGGCACCGGCCGTCGCTCATCCCCACCTCCCGCTGGCCGGCCGCGCTCGCCCTGACCGGGCTTGTCCTGCTCATCCTCGCCCTGGCCCGCCCGCAGATCGTCGAGGACAAGCGCGAGGTGAAGCAGCAGGGCTACGACCTGATGCTCGCCATCGACCTCTCCGGCTCGATGCTCTCCGAGGACTACGAGCGCGGCGGCGAGCGCATCAACCGCCTGCAGGCCATCAAGCCCATCATCCAGGCCTTCATCAGCCAGCGACCCAGCGACCGCATCGGCCTGGTCGTCTTTTCCGGCCGCGCCTACACGCTGGCCCCGCTCACCTTCGACCACGACTGGCTCGCCCGGCAGATCGAACGCCTGAAGATCGGCATGATCGAGGACGGCACCGCCATCGGCGACGGCCTCGGCATCTCGCTGACGCGGCTGGAGCAGGCCAAGCGCGAGGAAGGCGGCAAGCGCAAGGGCGCCTTCATCGTCCTTATGACCGACGGCGCCAACAACCGCGGCGTGCTGACGCCCGAGCAGGCGACCGAGATTGCCAAGGCCCGCGGCGTGCCGGTCTACACCATCGGCGCCGGCCGCGACGGCCTCGTGCCGTTCCCGGTCCGCGATGAAACCACCGGAAAGCTGCTCGGCTATCGCCGCGTGGTCTCTGACCTCGACGAGGGCGCCCTCCAGCAGATTTCCGCGGCCACCGGCGGCAAGTTCTTCCGCGCCTTCGACGTCGACACGGCCGAGAAGGCCTTCGCCGCCATCGATCAGGCGCAGAAGATCGAGTTCACCGCCAAGTCCTATCTACTCACGACCGAGCTGTTCACGTGGGTTGCCACGCCCGGCGCCAGCCTGCTTTTCCTCGGGGCCCTGTTCGCCCTGCCACCCAGCCTGCCGCTGCGCAATCAGTCCGGCGCCCGAACCGCCGGTGCAGCGGGCGCTTCGGTGACCACCCCAGCCCCGCAGCCAAGTGCTGCCATGCTGGCGGCTGCCATCGTCCTCGTCGGACTCAATCTGATCCTGGGCTATCTCAAGGGCGTGAGGACTTCGGAAAACCCGGGCTTTGCGCTGGGCGTTGCAATGTCGCAGCTTGTCATGCCGGCCCTTGTCGCGCTGCTTTTTTCCATCGGCCGCAGTTTCCGCAACCTCCGGTCCCTCACCCGGATTGTCTTTTGGACCTCCTTCGTGCTTCTGCTCGTCAACCTCGGGGGATCGAAATGAGCTTCCAATCCCCGCATCTCCTCTGGCTCCTCGTGCCGCTCGTGCTGCTCTTCTCGTGGGAGCTGATGCGCCACTCCGCGCGCACGGTGGCGAACTGGCCGAAGATCGCCCGCGCCTGGGCCGGGGCCTTCGACGTCTCGTTGGGGGCCAAGCATACCACCGCCGAGAACCGGCCGCGGATCTGGCTCTGGTTCGGCCTGGCGCTTTGCCTCATCGCCCTCGCCCGCCCGCAATGGGGCGTGATCGAGGAGCAGGTGTTCGACCAGTCGCGCGAGGTGATCATCGCCATGGACCTGTCGCGCTCCATGCTGGCGCAGGACGTCAAGCCCTCGCGCCTCGACCGCAGCAAGCTGCTCATCACCTCCCTGCTCGACGGTCTGAAGGGCGAGCGCGTCGGCCTCGTGCTGTTCTCCGGCACCGCCTTCCTGCAGAGCCCGCTCAGCTCCGATTACGAGGTGCTGCGGGAGTTCCTGCCCGTCCTGAACACAGATTACCTTCCCGAGGGCGGCACGAACTACAAGGCGCTGCTCGAGACCTCCATGCAGGCCTTCGGCACCTCCACCGCCGACCGTTACCTGATCATCCTCAGCGACGGCGAAAGCACGGAGGATGAATGGCAGGGCCTGACCGGTTCGCTCAAGACCAAAGGCATCCGCGTCATCGGCCTCGGCGTCGGCACGGCCCAGGGGTCGTTCATCCCCGAGCCCGGCGGCGGCCTGGTGAAGGACGAGCGCGGCGCAGTTGTCATGTCGCGCCTCAACAGCTCGACCCTGCAGGAGCTCGCGCAGGTGACGGGCGGCGCCTACGCCGATGCCAGCTCGTGGGTGGACCTGCCGGCGTTGCTCCGGAAAACCGTCGAGGCCGGTCGCAAAGGCGAGTTTGCGGAGAAGAACACCGCGCGCCGCATCGAGCGCTTCCAGTGGTTCCTCGCCCCCGGCCTGCTCCTCCTGCTCATCAGCTTCTGGGCCGAGTTCCCCGTCCGCCCGCGCGAGCGGGCGCTGCCCCTGGGCAAGGCCAGAGGACCGAAGACCGAGGACGGAGGACGGAAGGCCGTCGCCGTTGTTGCGGCCTTGGTCCTGTTCTCCGTCCTCTGTCATCCGTCCTCTGCGTGCGGCGCCGAGAGCGAAGCTCCCAGCGACCCGCTGGCCAAACCGCTCTCGACCACCGTGGCCCGGCTCGCCGCCAAGGACACCGTCACCGCCAAGGAATATTCCGAGCTGGCGCAGACCACGGTCACCTACGGCCAGCGCGTGAAATCATCCCAGCAGCAACCGCCCGAGCCGGTCATCCGCGACGCCCTGGCGGCGGTCGACACCGGCGAGAAACTTGACGCCAAGGCCGCCGACTGGCCGCGCGTGCGCTCGGAGCTGGAGGAGCTGCTAAAAAAGGAGGAGCCGCCGAAACAGGATAAGAAAGATCAGGACAAGAAGGACCAACAGCAACAGGACAAGCAGCAGCAGAAAGACCAGCAAAAGCAGGACCAGAACAAGGATCAGCAGGATCAAAAGAAGCAGGACCAGCAAAGCCAGGACCAGAAGGACCAGCAGCCGCAGCAGCAGAACAAGGACGCCTTCGGCGACATGAAGGACAAGCCGGACCAGAAGAAGGCCGAACCGAAGCCGTCCACCCCGCCCGCCGGCACGCAGAAGGTCGGCGGGCAGCAGGAAAAACAGCCCGCCGAGCCCATCGACGCCGAGCTCGCCATGCCGCTCCAGAAGCTCGAGCAGGTACGCAACCAGGATTCGCCCGCCAAACTCCAGCAAATCATGCAAGGCCCGCAACAGAAGCCCAAGACCACGGGCAAGAATTGGTGATGATCATGCTTTCCCGCCTCATGCCCTTCCTTACCCACACCACCCTTCGGACACCCCTCTCCAGAGGGGATTTCCGAACCACGGCCATGCAGATCCCCTCTATCAAGAGGGGTGGCGCGCAGCGCCGGGGTGTGTTGAGCGCGTTGGGCCTCGGCCTATTCCTGTTCGCCCTGCTGTTGCCCACCCTCATGCGCGCCCAGACCGTACGCTGGGAGCCACCCGGCGGCCAGCTGGGTTTCAACCAGGTCAGCGACCTCGCCCTGGTGTTTGAAAATTGCGAGCCCGACGGCGACCCGGCCCTGCCCAAGATCGACGGCCTCCAGATCGGCCGGCCTTCGCAGAGCAGCGAGATGAACATGGTCAACATGACCGTGACCCGCCGCTTCTCCCTCGTTTTCCCCGTGCGGCCGGGCAAGCGCAGCACCATCAGCATCCCGGCCTTCGAGGTTAAAACCGACAAGGGCCCGATCACGGTCAAGTCCGCCACGTTCACCGTGGGCGACGCCACCGTGGGCAACTCCGGCCTCGCCGTGAACGACGTCGCCGTCGCGAAGGTCACCGCCAACAAGGATTCCTTCTGGGCCGGCGAGGTCTTCCCCGTCACTTACAACCTCAACATCGTGCGGCGCTACTACCACTCGATCGCCACCAATGTCGACTGGCCGTCCACCCCGCTCGTGACGGAGGACTGGAGCAAGCCCGAGCTCAACGAGGCCCTCGTCCGCGGCGAGCGCTATGTCGTCCTGCAGCAGTCCACCCGCGCCTACGCCAAGCAGCCGGGCAATTACACCTTCAAGCCGGCCAGCCAGATGGTGAACCTGATGGTCGGCACCGCGGGTTTCGGGCTTTTCTCCCAGCCCACCGTCGAGCAGCGCGCCATCGAGTCGGAATCCCTGACCCTGACCATCAAGCCGCTGCCGACGCCGCCCGCCGCCTTCGCCGGCGCCGTCGGCGAGTTCAGCTTCACCTCCAAGGTCGTGCCCCTCACCGCCGCCGTCGGCGAACCCGTCACCTGGACCCTGGAGCTGGCCGGCACGGGCAACTGGCCGGACGTCACCGGCCTGCCCGAGCGCGAGGTGTCGAATGACTTCCAGGTCGTGCAGCCGAAGTCCAAGCGCGCGATGAAGGACGGCACGCTGTTCGAGGGCACGCTGACCGAGGACGTGGTGCTCGTGCCGACCAAGCCCGGCACCTACCGGCTCGCGCCGGTGCGCTTCACCTACTTCGACACCAAGTCCGGCACCTACAAGACCATCGCCAGCGAGCCCGTCATGGTGACCATCACCGCCGGCTCCACTCCGGTGCAGGCGCCGGCCGGTTCCGGCGCGCCCGTGCAGTTCTCCATCAACACCCCGTCCAGCACGCCCGCGCCGCCGGTCCTCCCGCCGGCCGTGGCGCCGGTCGCACCCGAAAACCTGCCGCGCGATCCCATCGCCTCAGGCAGCACCGGTTTCGTGCCCTTGGTGACATTCAATCTTGTCTGGGCCTGTCTTCTGTCCTCCGTCCTCTGTCCTCTGCTCCTCTGGCTGGCGCTCGCCGCCCTGCGCTCTCGCGAGCGCGACCCGCAGCGCCGGCGGCGCGAAGCCCGCGCCCGCCTCGCCACGGCGGTGTCGGCCCTGCGTTCCTCCGACTCTCAACCCGCGGCGATCATCTCCCGGCTCAAAGTCTGGCAGATGGAGACGACCAAGCTCTGGGAAGTTCCGCACGCCGCGCCCGGCACCCCGCTGGTTCACGCCTGCGTCGGCCGTCACGCCCCGGATGCCGCCTCCGCCTGGGCGAAGCTCTGGTCCGAGGCCGATCGCGCCCTGCACAGCCGGGAGAACACCCTGCCCAAGGACTGGCAGGTGCGCGCCGACGCTGCGCTCGCGGGCGTCAAGGTGCCCGGCTGGCCGCCATCCTCGCTCTTTGCCGGCCGCAACCTGCTGCCCTTCCTTTTCACGCTCGCCGTGCTGCTCGCACCGGTTGCGGCGCACGCCGATGTCGCTGGTGAGGCCTACAAGCGCGGCGACTTTGCCGTCGCCGAAACCAACTGGCGCCAGGCTCTCGCCACGGCGCCGAGCGACTGGACGGTCCGTCACAACCTGGGCCTCGCCCTCGGCCAGCAGGATCGCTGGGCCGAGGCGACCGGTTACTGGACCGGGGCGTTCCTGCTCAACGCCCGTTCCGACGCGACCCGTTGGGATCTTGCGCTCGGGCTGCAGCGTTCGGGCATGGCTCCGCCCGAGCTCGTCGAGCTTTCCCGCGGCGATGGCCGTCATGAGCTCGCGCGCTGGGCGAGCCCGGGCGAATGGCAGCTTGCCCTCGTGGGCGCCGCCCTGCTCATCGCGGTCGCGCTCGTCGTGCTGCTCCTGAAGGGCTACGGCCGCATCGGCGGCTGGGCCCGGCCGACCGCGCTCGTCACCATTCTCCTCGCCATCCTGCTTGCCGCCGCGGCCACACTCAGCCTGCACACCTACGGGCCGCTCGCGCAGCCCGACGCGGTGATCGTGTGGAAGGCCTCCACGCTGCGCAGCATCCCGACCGAGGCCGACACGACCCAGAAGATGTCCCCGCTTTCCGCCGGCTCCATTGCCGTGGCCGAGAAGACCTTCCTCGGCTGGACAAAGCTCAGTTTCGCCGGCGGCCAGGCCGGCTGGGTGCGCAGCGAGGACCTGATCCGGCTGTATCGGTAGGGCGACCCTTTTTCTAAATGTAGGGCCGGTGCTTGTCGCCAGGCCATAGGGAAACGGTCCGCCGGCAAGCGGCGACCCTGCATTCGGGAATCACCGCGTCTGGAACCACTTCGACTCCGCCTGCACGCCGCGGGCGGCCTCGATCTGCGTGAAGATGTCGGACACTGACGCCGCCACCCGGAACAGGTCCATGTTCGACGGCTTGAAGAATTTCTCCGCGAGCATTTTTTCGAAGAGTTTGATCAGGTCGTCATAGAACCCGTCCTGGTTGAAGAACACGCAGGGCTTCTTCACGACGTCGAGCTGCCGCAGCGTGAGGATCTCCATGATCTCCTCGAGCGTGCCGAAGCCGCCCGGCAGCGCCACGAAGGCGTCGGCCCGCGCCTCCATCAGCAGCTTGCGCTCGCGCATCGTCACGACGGTCACCAGCTCGTCGGCCTCGTCGTAGGCCAGCTCGCGCGCCTTCATGAACTCGGGGATTACGCCGACCACGCGGCCGCCGCGGGACTTGACCGCCCGCGCCACTGCACCCATCAGGCCGGTCTTGCCGCCGCCGTAGACCAACCCGAAGCCGCGGGCGACAAGTTCGCGTCCCAATTCCTCCGCGGCCGCCGCATACTTGGGGTCGAGCCGGTCGCTGGAGGAACAATAGACGCAGAGGAGCTTTTGCATGACCGAATTTGAAACCACTAATCCCCACTAATCAGCACTAATTTAAGGACCGGTATTGTCTGTCCGGGATTAGTGACCCATTAGTGTGGATTAGTGGTGAAACCCTCCTACATCGGCCGCCTGGCACCGTCGCCCACCGGCCTGCTCCACCTGGGGCACGCCCGGACCTTCTGGGCGGCCCAGGAGCGCGCCCGCGCCGCCGGCGGCGAACTCCTCCTGCGCAACGACGACCTCGATACCGCCCGCTGCCGCCCGGAGTTCGTCACGGCGATGGTGGAGGACATGCGTTGGTTCGGCCTGACGTGGGCCGGGCCAATGCTCACGCAAAGCACCCGCCTCCTGCTCTACCGCGCGGCCCTTGCCCGGCTGCACGTCGCCGGGTGCATCTATCCCTGTGCCCGGTCGCGGCGCGACGTCCTCGCCGCCGCGGGCGCGCCGCACGAGGGCGACGAGGCGGACGAACCGGTCTACCCGCCGCAGTTCCGTCCGCCGGCGGACGCCTCGCTCCCGTCGCTGACCGACCCCGTCGCGATCAACTGGCGTTTCCGGGTGCCTGACGGCGAGACCCTCACATTCACGGACGGACATTTCGGCGCGCAACACGCCGTGGCCGGTCGGGAGTTCGGCGACTTCCTCGTGTGGCGGAAGGACGACGTCCCGAGTTACCAGCTCGCGTGCGTGGTGGACGACGACGCCATGGGCATCACCGAGGTCGTGCGCGGGGCGGATCTGATGAAATCCACTTTCCGCCAGCTGCTGCTTTACCGGGCGCTCGGGCTCACGGCGCCGGGGTTTTATCACTGCCCGCTCGTCACCGACGAAAAGGGCGTGCGCCTGGCCAAGCGCCACGACGCACTGGCCCTGCGCACCCTGCGCGAACAAGGCCGGATCCCGGGGCAGTTGCGGGTGGATTGGAAATAGCATTGCCCTGATTCCGCCTTGCCGGAAAGTCGGTCCTGCACGGGCCCCTTTCCAACCTGCATGTCTGAACAGCCTGCCTCGGCACCGCTGCCACCCCCGGAATTGCCCGGCGCCGGATCGGCGCCGTCTGTATCCGCCGCCGGCCACCCGTCCGGTCATGAAGCGGGGCGTCCGCGCCCCGGCCCCATCGGCACGCCCGCGGATTTCCTGCGCACCATCCAGCAGAGCCTGCAACCCGGCCCTCCGGCGCCACCGGCCTCCTTGCCCCTGCCCAGGATCGATGACACTCCGGCCGACCTGCAGCGGACCCTCGAAGAGTCGCTGCGGACCCAATCCGCGCCGGCGGCCGAATCCCCCACTCCGCCGCTGCTCGGGACGGAGAAAAAGCGCGAGCTGCACGCCTTCGTCTTTCACGGCGAGGAAAGGGAGTATTTCCGCATCTGGATCGTCAACACGCTGCTCACGCTGCTGACCGGCGGGTTGTTTGCGCCCTGGGCGAAGGTGCGCAAGCGCCGCTACCTGCGTGGCAACACGGAGCTGATGGGGCACCGCTTCGATTACCGGGCCGATCCGCGCCGCATTCTGACCGGCACCCTGGTGGTCGCCGTGCTGTTCCTCGGCTACATGGTCATCGGCGAGGTTTACCCCGTCGTGCGCTTCGGCACCCTGGGGCTCGGGGTGCTGCTGCTGCCTTGGATCGTGGTGCGCTCGCTGGCGTTCAACGCCCACAACACGGCCTACCGGGGCCTGCGGTTCCAGTTCCGCCAGACGTATGGCATGGCCGCGCTGACCTACCTGGGCCAGGCGCTCGTGGTGGGAATCACCCTGGGCATCTATTACCCCGCCTGGATCCGGAACCAGCGGGAGTTCAGCATCGGCAGCCACCGGCTGGGGGATGCCTTTTTCCGCTTCACGGCCAAGAGCGGCCCGTTCTATGCCGCCTACCTCGTCGCAGGCGCGATGGTCTTCGGGGCCGCGATGATCGGCGGCGGTATGACCGGCGTCCTGCTGGCGGTCAACAAGCACAAGGTCGCCACCCTCGTGGAGCTGGTGCCCTTCTTCATCGTCTACGGCTTCGTGCTGTATCTGGCCAAGCAGTATCTTTTCGCCCGCCTGTTCAACCACGTGTGGAACCACACCCGCCTGGACGAGCACCGGTTCAGCGCAAACCTCGGCACCGGCGCATGGCTCAAGCTGCAGCTGCACAACCTCGGCCTGCTGCTCGTCTCCGGCGGGCTCCTGTATCCCTGGACGGTCGTGCGTTCGACGCGCTACGCCCTCAGCTGCCTGCACTTCGAGCCCGTCGGCCCGTTGGATCGCATCGAGCGCCTGGGCAAGGACGAAGGCAGCGCCTTCGGCGAGACCGCCGGCGAATTCATCGGGATGGACTTCGGACTATGAACAGCGTCTTCACCGGTCTCTACGCCAACGGCGAAACCCTCCGGATCGAACCGGTGGAGCTCCGGGTCGAGGCCGGCCGGCTTTACCTGGCGGGCCCCGGCCGGAGCCTGGATTTTTCGCTGGCCGATATCCGGTCCAGCGACCGCCTGGGCCGGGTGCCGCGCTTTCTCTATTTGCCCAACCGGGGCACGGTCGAGACCGGCGATCACCGGGCGGTCGATGCGCTCGTCGCCCTGCAGGACCGCGGACATCTCAGCCGGCTGATCCACTGGCTGGAGGCGCGGGCCCGGGTGGCGGCCACCGCCACCGTTCTGCTGACGCTCATCGCCCTGGCGGCCGTTTATTTCGGCCTGCCGGCGCTCGCCGAGCGCGCGGCCTATGCCGTGCCCGCGACCGTCGAGCTGCAGGCCGGGCGGGCCGCCCTCGCCACTTTCAACCGGTATCTAGCGCCCTCGCAGCTGGGCGTCGCCGAGCGCCGGCGGGTGCAGGCCTTGCTCGACCGGCTGGGCCGCCAGCAGCACGTGAACCGGCCGCTCGTGATCGAGTTCCGGTCCATGGGCGGCAAGTTCCCCAACGCCTTCGCGCTGCCCGGCGGGATCATCGTCGTCTCGGACGAACTGGTCAAACTGGCTGAAAACGACCAGGAGCTCACCGCGGTGCTCGCGCACGAACTCGGCCATGTCGAGCACCGGCATGGGTTGCAGAGCGTGCTGCGCAACTCCGCCGCGCTGCTGGTGGTCAGCACCGTCACCGGCGACCTCTCCACGGTCACCTCCTTCGCGGGCTCTATCCCGCTCACCCTGCTGCAACGGGGCTACTCGCGCGAGTTCGAGGCCGAGGCGGACGACTATGCGATCCACGCGCTGCGCGCCGCGGGCATCGACCCTGCCTTCTTCGCCTCCATCCTCGGGAAGCTGCAGGCCGCGCGGCCCGAGGGCGCCCAGGATTTTTCCTACCTTAGCACCCATCCCTCGACCGCCGACCGCCTCCGGCGGATCAATCCCGACGGCCACCTGCCGGTGGTGCCAGTCGCCAAAGCCACGACGCCGGCCGCAAAATCCCCCCGACACGAAGTCGCGGCTTTCCAACTGCCCGCCGGGACCGGCGTGGCTAAGGGCCTCACCGAAGCCGGTGTCTCTCCCCGCCTGTTGAGTCGGGTCACGCCCCTCTATCCGTTCGAAATGTCGGCGGCCAATGTGGAAGGCAAGGTCACGGTCGAGTTTGTGATCGATCAGGACGGCAATGTCCGTGACGCGCAGGTGCTGCGATCCACCCGCCAGGAGTTCGAGGCCCCCGCGATCGCGGCCATCCTCCAATGGAAGTTCGTGCCCGGTGAATTGCACGGCCGCAAAGTAGCCACGCACGCCACCCAGATCATCGAGTTCAACCTCGAGGATCTGCCGACCACCCCCGCACCCCAACCCAAGTGAGGGGCGCGTGCCGGGTAGTAACCCCTGAAGGGTTCACCCCTGGCGCCGTAAGGCTGCGTGGCCGGGGGGTGGAATATCCGGAAATTTTTTCGGACCCGGCGCGCGGCGCGCAGGTCAATTCCGCCAGTTCCCCACGTGCAACCGCGGGAGGGCCCCGTCCCGCAATCCAACCCAGCCATGAATACATCCCTGCATCGTTCATCCACGCGCGCCGGCCTGTTAGTTGCGTCGGCGTTGTTTTGCAGCCTGCCGGGCCTGCTGTCCGCCGAGGAAGCCTTGAGCACGACCGCCCAGCAGTTCGACGAGACGGTCCAGCATGATGACAGTGTCAGCGCAGCCACCCGGATCAGCGCCAGGTTCACGACGCTCGCCGGTTCGAGTCAAAACGCCACCGCACTCGTCACCGGCCTGCACGACGGCACGGCCGTCACGCTGACCACCACCGCCGCGAACGGCACGGTCACCAAGACCGTGTTCCAACCGGCCACCGGCAAGCTCGGCTACGGCAACACGTTCATCTCGCTGGCCCTCGCCCAGGAGTCGCTCGCCAAGGCGGGCATCACCGCCCCCACCTCGGCCCAACTCGTCGCCGCGCTCAACGGCGGCTCGGTCACGGGCAGCAGCGGCACCGCCGTGACTCTCCCCGGCGTGCTCACGCTGCGCGCCGCCGGCCAGGGCTGGGGTGACATCGCCCAGACCCTCAACGTGAAGCTGGGCCGGGTGGTGAGCGACCTGCACGTCGCCAACCACGAGATGGAAAAGCCCGAACAGCCGAAAATGAAGGAAACAGCGGTCCGCGCGGAATCCGCCGCTAAGACCGGGCAGGCGGCCGCCGGGCCGCAGACCGCGGCCCGGTCCGAAAGCAGCGGCCGCCCGGACTGGGCGGGCCACAGCAGCCTGCCAAATCCGGGGCACATGCCCCGGCCGGGCCGGCCTTAGTTCCAGTGCGCAAGAGTGACTGACCCCATGCGACCCTCACAGCGAGGGTCGCATTTTTTTGCGCCCGCTATGGGTGCACGCCGTTGCGCCACACCGCCGGCAGGATGTATGCGGTGCCCAGCAGGTAGTTCCGGTAATAGAGCCAGAAGATCAACAGCCCGAGTCCGACGAGGAAGCCATCCTCGCCGAGCTGGCCGGCGGTGGAGCGGCTGGTGCGGCGCAGCGATTGCACCAGCCAGATCAGGCCGGGCGCGATCGCGAACGCGACGAGCGAGGCGCCGAACAGCACGAACCCCATGATGAAGAGCGTGCGCAGCAGGCCGTCGTCGATCAGCCGCGCCTTGTAGGCGATGATTTCGTTGCCCAGGTTGAGCAGCAGCAGGCAGCACGGGAGCACGTAATAGCGTTCGAGGGTCGCGGTGGTTCTCATTGGCCAAGGGCCATGGCGGAAAGTTCACCGCTTGCCAAAAGCGAAAATCTGCATTCCCACAGAGCCTGCGCATGGCCACCTACGTCTACGAGACCATCCCCCGCGCCGCCGGCGAAATGCCGCGACGCTTCGAGGTGGTGCAAAGCATGAAGGAGGCGCCTCTTGAGCGACACCCCGACACCGGCGAACCCGTCCGGCGCATCATCACCGGCGGCTACGGCCTGATGGGAGTCGGCGAGAGAGCCCCGGCGGCCGCGCCCGCTGCCCCGTGCGCCCCCGGCTGTGCCTGCCACAGCGGCCCGCGCATCCCATCGCTTTAATCCGTTACCCACTCCAATTGGAAACACGACTATGTCCGACTCCCTCAAGACCGCCTACACCGCTCCCGCCGCCGCTGCCGCCGGCGGCATCAACTACAGCGCGCCCGACCTCACCCGCCATCCGCCGCGCAGCCCGCGCACCAGGCTCGGCGGCTACGTCCAACTGCCGCGCCTGATTGACAAGGCCCGCGCCGTCGCCGCCGGCAAGGCCGGCGACTTCCACTACAACTGCCCGATCGACCAGCGCTTCCTCTCCTTCACCGGGCTCAACCCCGACGCGCTCTTTGCCGAGATCAAGGCCGGCAAAAGCGACAGCGAGATCCTCGCCTACGTGACGGCCAACGCCTCGCCCAAGCGCCAGCCGTCCGAGATCGCCTCCTGGTCGGCTTGGTTCGAGCAGCTGACCCCCACACCGCCGGACACCCGCGCCTTCTTCAACGACGTGCACCGCAAGAACGCGCCGCAGCGCGAGGACATCGGCACCTGGTTCGACTGGCTCGAGCTCGACGACTACGTGACCTACGGCGGAAAGCCCTGAGGCCAAACCCGCGGGCGGGTCGCCCGCGCTCCATTGGCTGGAGCCACGGCGACCTCGCCGTGGTTGGTTTATAACTCCGTATACTTGTCCGACCGCCCCTTCGCCTTCTCGACCGGATACTTCTTCGCGTTGGCCGCCATTTTGGTCTCGATGGCGGTGGCGAGGTCGATGCCGCAGATGTTCGCGAACTCGAGCGCATAGATGACAACGTCGGCGAGCTCGGCCTCGATGGCCGGGCGCTTTTTCGGGTCCCGCGCCACTTCGAGCGACGCCTTGGACTCGCTCCACAGGAAGTGCTCCATCAGCTCGCCCGACTCCGCCGCCAGCGCCATGCTGAGGTTCTTGGGGGAGTGGAACTGTTCCCAATCGCGCTCGTGCACGAAGGCCAGCACCCGTTCCCGCAATTCCGCCACCGTGGTTTTCGCGTCGGTCATCGGTTTCATGCTGAGTGGGTTACCGTTACAGTGGCCCCCGTGCAAGCGCGCCGGGTGTTTTGTCATAAGGCCCAAATTTATTTGGCGGCTGGCATGAGGTGTGCATTTTGGACGGCGAACTCAGTCCAATGACGTCCTATCAACAGCATCAGCGCCGCCTGCAGGCCCGCACTTCGATTACGAAGGCCGGTCTGCCTCTTGGTTGCGCCCAGATGTGCCAGGGCGTCGCCAATTGGCTGAAACAAAAGACCGGCTCGGGCTGCCTGGCCTGACGGACCCCGTAAAACACGGATCAGTCCCAATCTTCCAGGAGTCCCGGCGGTCTTCAGACCGACGAGAAAGGAACCATCATGCATACCATCATCCATCGCCATAATCAGAGCCGTTTCCCGGGCACGGAGTCCAAACAGGACTTCCGTTCGCCGCACTACGACTGCATGGATCTGCCGGCGGCCCTCAAGCTCACGCTCTACGTCCCGGGCGTGGACGCGAGCGGCGTGGACATCACCACGTCGGGCCCCGACCTCTTTGTGACCGCCCGCAAGGCGCACCATGTCCGCACCAACTGGCAGGCCCTGCACCTCGAAGGGGTGCAGCGCGACTACCAGCTCAAGCTGCGGCTGGGGCTCGGCTTCGCCTTCGAGGCCCTGCAGGCATCCGTCACCCGGGGCGTGCTCACCATCGTGCTGCCGAAGAGCCGGCTGGCCTCGGCCGGCCTGCCCGCCCGGCAACGCCAGGTGGCCTGACCCCCGGAAGAAACTTGCGCGCGCGGCCCGTTGCTTGGCCGGGCGCGCAAGTTTTTCCGCTTTTTCTGGAACAATCCGCCGCCCGCGGGGTTCTTAAGCAGTCCGGCTTTGACCGAGCTGGCCCACCGCAAACACCATGACCTACTTCCCGCAACACCTTCCCGAGCGCCCCGCGATCCATGCGGCCGCGAAGCCGGGCGATGTGCGGCAGATGCTCCCCCGCGACATCCTGTGGAACCAGCCCGTCTTCAAGGCGCCGGCCCTCCCCATCCCGAACATCGCGCTCGAACCCCTGCCGCTCCGCGCCACGCGCATCACGCGGCGGCCTTCGGCCTCGGCCTGACTGATCTCACCTTGTAGGGGCGCCGCTTGACGGCGTCCGGGCGTGGTCAAGCCACGCCCCTACCGCCGATATGGAAATCGGCGACCACCCGCTCACTTGTCCGGCACCAGCCAGTCGCAGACGGCGCTGGCCCCGGCCTCGACCCGCAGGCGCTCCCGCAGCACCGGCAGCACCGCCCGGATTTCCCGGTCGATCTGCCATGGCGGGTTCAGGATCAGCAGCCCGCAGCCCTTCATCTTCAGCAGGGACTCCGGGCCGGCGATATTCAGCTCGGCAAAGAGCGCCGGCGTGGCCAGCTCCAGCAGGGCGTGGTGGAATTCATCCGTCCGCGCCCGTTCCGTGATCGGATACCACACGGCGCACACCGCGCCGGGCAGGCGTTTCAGCGCATCCCGCAGCCCGCGGGCGATGTCCGCGAACTCCTTCTTCGTCTCGAACGGCGGGTCGATGAGCACCAACGCCCGTTTTTCCGGCGGCGGCAGCATCGCCTTCAGGCCGGTGTAACCATCGATGACCTCCACCTTGACCCGCGCCTCGCGAGCGAACTCGAAGTCCAGCGCCTCGGCGTCATCCGGCCGCAGCTCGCACAGCGCCAGCCGGTCCTGCGGCCGCAGCAGCAGCTTCGCGATCCACGGCGAACCGGGATAAAATTTCAGCTCCTCGCCCGTCGCGCCGTGGCGGTCGTTGAACCGCCGGACGAGCGCCAGGTAGTCGTTGAGCGCGGGCGGCAGGCCCGTCGCGCCCCGGAACCGACCGATGCCGGCGGGGTATTCGGGCTCCCGCGACCGGCCGTCGGGCAGCACGGACGGCATCGAGAGGTCGTAGCCGCCGCGGCCGGCGTGGGTGTCGAGGTAGAGAAAACCCTTGTCCTTGCGCTGCATTGCCCGGATGAGCTGCAGCAGCAGGACGTGCTTGAAGACGTCCGCAAAGTTCCCCGCGTGGTAGTGGTGGCGGTAGTTCATTTTTCGTTTGGCGCTTGGCACTGTAGCGGCGGTCTGTGACCGCCGACAGCTCTCATAGAGCGCCGCTACAGTCAGACGGGAACCTTCACCACCGTTTTCCGCACCAGCACCGCCGGACCGACAGCCCGGGAGATATGCCCGTCGACCGGGAAATAGATCCCCACCAGCCCGTCGCGGGCGCTGAGCAGCGAGGTGTCCTGGCAATCGAGGTATTTGATCAGGTCGCGCTCGGGGTCGTAGGGGACGTTCACCGTCATCCTGGCGATGTCGACCACCTCCTGGATCTCCTCGCCCGCCACCACGACCTGCACGTCGATATACTTGCGGTGCGACTCCAAAAACGCCTCGGCGCGGGGCTTCGAGAGATAAGCCTGCTCGAGGGCGAAGGCGTCGCCGGCCAGCTCGTGCCGGTCCGTGGCGCCCATCGCCACGGCGCCGATGCGGGCGCGCACGGCGGAGGCCGGATGCAGGGCCTCGGCGACGTAGTCAAACGCCGCCTTGAATCGGGGATCGTGCGCCAGCTGGGCGCGCACGGCGGAAAGGGAACCGAAGACTGCCATGCGGGCAGGATTGTCCGACCCAGCACCCCGGCAAGGCCTAAGCTCGGGCCGGCCGCTAAAACCCATCCACAAGGCGAAAT
This sequence comes from Opitutus sp. GAS368, assembly GCF_900104925.1. NCBI lineage: Bacteria > Pseudomonadati > Verrucomicrobiota > Opitutia > Opitutales > Opitutaceae > Opitutus > Opitutus sp. GAS368. The sequence goes on along the minus strand of NZ_LT629735.1, from coordinate 2,532,032 downwards.
GGTAGGGGCCGTTGCCCCCAACGGCCCAAGGGCGCTTGAGGGCAAGGCCCCTACCGCAACAGGCTGTCGGCCTCGCCCACCAGCGTGAGGAACGCCGCGCGGTAGCCGCCGGCGTCCTGGTCGAGCCCGGCGCGGCCCCACTCCGAAATCTCGGCGAGCGTCAGCCGGCCCTTGTCCGGGGAGTCGCGCAGCACCATGCCGAAGCCCGCGACCGCCGCGGCGAACTTGAAGTCCGGGCTGGCGTCCTCGAAGCGGGCGCCGGCGTCGGTCAACGGGAACTCGAGCGTGCTGCTGACGTCACCGGTCGGCTCCTTGTAGGCGACCTTCACCGTGAGCATCTCGGCATTGAGTGGAGCCGCGGTGACCTCGCCGCGGTCCTTCGACGGCGAGGTCGCCGTCGCCCCAGCGGGGGCGACGCGCTGATACTTGAGGTCGTCCACCTTGCCGCCGGTTTCCGGCAGTGCTGTGCCGGCCGGCACGACCTCGTAGAGCGCGGTCACGGTGTGGCCGGCGTCGATCTCGCCCGCGTCCACCTTGTCGTTGTGGAAATCCTCCGTGCCCAGCCGCCGGTTCTCATAGCCGATGAGACGGTAGGCCGCCACCCGGGCGGGGTTGAACTCGACCTGGATCTTCACGTCCTTGGCGATGGTCACGAGCGTGCCGCCGGCTTCGCGGCCTTTCAAGCCGATGCGCACCAGACGGTGTTCGGGCGCCCACGGCGCGCCGGCCACCTCCAGGCTGGCGGCAAACGGAACGTTGTCCGTCGGTGGCGCGTAGTGATAGGGAAAATAGTTCACGAGCTCCTCGATGTGCACGACGTCGGCCGGCGGGCGCTGCTTCTGCGCGAGGAAACGCTGCACGTTCGCGTAGGAGGCCGTGCCAACGTTCACCGGGAAGGTGGAGAGCGGCTGGTCGGCCACACGCAGGAAATCGTTGTCCTTCCGGGCGCGGTAGGGCGCGGTGTTGGAGTCGCTCTCGGTTTTCTTCACGGCCCCGGTAGAGGCCATGGCCGGCGACGGAGCCGCCACCCGGGCTTTTTGCATCGTTGCCATGGCCGACCGCTCGGCTTCGTTTTTACCGCCGAACTGGGCCGCAAAATCCGCCGAGACCCTGGCGCGGGTTTCGGCGACCGCGAATTTATCAAGTGCGACCGCGGGCTCCTGGGGCACGGGGGCCTCGTCGGCCCGGCCCATGGCCACGACCGGGATGGGAGCGGGAGCGGCCGGCAAGGTCCCGGCTTCCTTGGCGGCCGCCAGCGGCACCTCGATGAGCTGCATCGGCTGCTTGTCCTGATGGCCGGACTGCCAGACCGCGAAGATGAGCGCGAAGCACGCCGCGGCGAGCCCGCTGATCATGAAATAAAGCTGCGGGAAACGCAGCATCTTGCCGGCCGGCTTCGGTGCCGCCTCCGCCGGTTCCTGTTCCAGCGCGGCGGTGACAGTCGCAACCGTGGCGCGGATCTCCGCGACGGCCTGCCGGGCGGCGGCATCCTGCTCCAGCAGCTTCTCGAACTGTGCGCGTTCGCCCTGCTCCATCTCATCGAGAGCATAGAGCGTCAGACGCGGGTCGTCGGGGGAAATCTGGTTTTGGTTCATTTTCAGTCCTCTGTTCTCTGTCTTCTGTCCTCCGTCATTCCGGCTGCGCGGCCATCCCGGACCGCAGGGCCTTGAGGGCGGTGTGCAGGATGAAGCCGACGTTGCCGACCGACAGCGACGTGATGCGGCTGATCTCCTGGTAGCTGAATCCGTTCTGGAATTTCAGCCGGACGACCTCCTGTTGGTTGTGGGGCAGCCGGCCGATGAGTTTCAGCACGGCGGCGTATTGTTCGGCGCGCTCCAGGGTGCGGCCGGGGCGGGGCTCCGGGGCGGTCAGGCGCTCGACCTGGCCCTCCTCAAAGCGTTTCATGCGTCCCTCTTTCCGCAGCACGTCGAGCGTGCGGTTGCGGCAGACCGTGAAGAGCCACTCCGCCACGTGGCCGTCCACCTCGGCCGGCGGCTGGGCCATGAGCTTGACGTAGGTGTCCTGGACGACGTCGCGCGCGCGGTCGGCATCCCCGCCGAGGAGCCGGGTGGCGTAGCGCAGCAGTGGCGCCTGATGGCGGTCCACCGCCGCCCGCATGAAGGAGCTGGCATCGGGGCTGGCATGGGTTGTTTCCGGTTCGATATTCACGAGACCTGCTCCTCAGAGACGCATCATGGCGGGGTTTATTAGGGCATGGACACAGAAATATGCCGCGCTTCCCTTGCCCACCGTAAAATTGCCGTTTAACTCCCCGTCATGCCTGCGCGCCTCCTCCGGTTCACCGCCCTCTGCTCCTTCCTTGCCTTGGGCGCCTGCAGCCGCCGGGAGACCCTGGTCGAAATCGGCACGCGCACCGGCATCCTCCATGTCGGCAACGGCGCCGAGCCCGAGAGCCTCGATCCGCACGTGCTCAACGCCTACACCGACCAGCGCCTTGAGGCCGCGCTTTTCGAGGGCCTGTGCGCGCTCGACGAGCAAAGTTCGCAACCCGCGCCCGGCGCGGCCGAGCGCTGGGAAAGTTCCCCCGACGGCCTGACCTGGACCTTCCACCTGCGCGCCGGGCTGCAGTGGTCCAACGGCGAGCCGCTCACCGCGGACGATTTCGTGCAATCCTGGCGCCGCAACCTCGCACCGGCCTTCGCCTCGGCTTACGCCTACCTGCTCTTCCCGATCAAAAACGCCGAAGCCTTCAACGCCGGCAAAGTCACCGACCCGGCCGCGCTCGGTCTCGCCGCACCCGACGCCCGCACCGTCGTCATCACGCTCGAGCGGCCGACGCCCTACCTGCCGGTCCTCACCGCCGCGACCCCGTGGTATCCCGTCAACCCGCGCGTCGTGGCCAGATTCGGCGCCCTCACCGACCGCGCCAGCGCCTGGACGCGCCCGGGCAACCTCGTCGGCAACGGGCCCTTTGTGCTCAAGGAGTGGACGCCCGGCTCGCGCCTGGTGGTCGAGAAAAACCCGCGCTACTGGGACGCCGCCGCCGTCCGCCTCAACGGCATCATCTTCTACCCGATCGAGAATCCCGACGTCGAGGAGCGCAACTTCCGCGCCGGCCAGCTGCACCTGACCAACAACCTGCCGCTCTCCAAGATCCCCGCCTACCGGGAAGGACCCGACGCGGCCCGGCTGCGCACCGATCTCTTCCTCCAGACCTACTTCATCCGTTTCAACGTCACCAAGCCGCCGCTCGACAACCCCAAATTGCGCCGCGCGCTCTCGCTGGCGATCGATCGCGACACGATCTCGCGCACCCTGCTGCACGGCTCGCGGGCCCCGGCCGATCACTTCGTGCCGCCGGCGACCGCCGGCTACGATTCGCGTGCGCATGTTCCCGCCCGGTTCGACGAAGCCCGCCACCTGCTCGCCGCGGCCGGCTATCCGGGTGGCGCCGGCCTGCCGGTCTTCGAACTCCAGGTCCGCAACGACGAACTTCAGCCCAAGATCGTCGAGGCCGTCCAAGCCATGTGGCTGCGCGAGCTCGGGGTCCGTATCAGCATCGCCCTGCTCGAGCAGAAGGTGACCATCGCGAACCAGCAGGCCCTCGACTATACCATCGGCGTCAACGGCTGGGTCGCCGACTTCGCGGACCCGGTGACGTTTCTCGACCTCTTTGTCACCGGCGGCGGCAACAATTGGACCGGCTGGGGCGATCCGGCCTACGATCGGCTCATCGCGGCCGCGGCCCGCACCGTCGACCCGAAGCAGCGCTACGAGCTCCTCCAGCAAGCCGAGGCCCTCCTGCTGGAGCAGGCGCCCGTCACCCCCCTCATCTTCGGCGCGCGGAACTTCCTCATCCAGCCCTCGGTCAAGGGTTGGGAGCCGGCGCCCGTCGGCATCTACCAATACAAGAAAATCCGCTTGGAACCTTAGCCGGTGTGGGGACACCGCTTGTCGGCGCCCGGGCGTGGTCAAGCCACGCCCCTACGCAGCGTAGTCCGCACTTGCTTGTCATTCTGAGCGCAGCGAAGAATCCATCCGCATGTCCGCCCGATTTGTCATCACCGTTTGCTGTCTCGCCCTGTCCGCCGCCCCAGCGACGGCGGCCGACCTGACCATCGTCCGGGTCTTCACCGGCTGGCGTGATGCCGCCTCCTTCAAGCGGATCTCCGAATACTTCACGGGCCGGGAAAACACCAGCAGCGAGACCGTGCTGCGCACCAACCCCGAACAGCGCGCCGGCTTCTACTTCCAGCTCCGCGTCGCCAACCCCGGGGCCACGCGCCACGTGCAGTTCCAGCTTCAGCTCATCGAGCAGGGCTCGCCGACGCCACACGCCACGACCTTCCCCGTCGAGCTCAAGCCCGGGTCGACCGTCTTCCAACTCGGCCTGACCGGTCCGGCCTGGCAGAATGCCAAGTCCCAACCCGTCGCCTGGTATGTGCAGGTCCTGGCCGACGACGGCCGCGTGCTCGCCTCCGAGAAGAGCTATCTCTGGGAAAAACCGGCGGCGAAATAACCCCTTCTGTCATTCTGAGCGAAGCGAGGAATCCAGTTGGATCGACGCCGGCAGAATGGATTCTTCGCTTCGCTCAGAATGACACGCATTGGCAGGCAAGTCCCGTGGTCTGAGTGGCAGCCGCTCGCGCTCCGTCTGACGCCGGACGTCCTCGCCGAGACGCTGGATGGTGGACAAAGCTTTAGGTGGGCGTCGGTTTCCACACCGACGCCTGTCGTTGATATGGAAATCAGCGACCACCGTGTCTGGACCGGCACCTGGGCCGGTTGCGTCGCCCAGCTCCGCCTGCGTGACGACTCCCTTGAGTGGCGCGCGCCCACGGCGTTGCGTGCCGTCGTCGCTTCCGCCCTGCCCCGCTACCTCGGACTCGACCGCGACTGGGCCGCGCTCATCGATGCGCTCCCGTGGCGCAGCGACGCCCATCTCGCGCAATGCCTCGCCGCTTTCCCCGGCCTGCGGATCCTGCGCCAGCCCTTCGGCGAAACCCTGCTCGGCTTCCTTTGCAGCGCGACCAAACAGATCGTCCAGATCAAACAGATGTGTGCGCTGCTGGCGGAACGACACGGTGCCGAAATCGGTAGGGCGCGGACTCCGTTCCGCGCCGAACCGGCGGCGAAGGGACTCACCGCCCTACCGTTCCACCGCCTGCCGACCTGGGCCGAACTCGCCGCCGTTCCCGAAAAGGAACTCCGCGCCTGCCTGCTCGGTTTCCGCGCCAGATACATCCACGGCACGGCGAAGTTCATCGCCGCGCGGCCGGGCTGGCTGGAGGAGACCGAGCACCTGCCCTACCCGGCGGCCAAGACCCGCCTGCTCGAGCTGCCCGGCGTGGGCGAAAAGGTCGCCGATTGCGTCCTGCTTTTCGGCGCCGGCCGGCTCGAGGCTTTTCCCGTGGACACGTGGGTGCTGAAATCACTCGCCCGCCGCTATGGTCTCGAGGGCTGGAAGCCCGCGCCGGTGGCGCACTTCGGCCGCGCCCACTTCGGCCCGCTCGCCGGGCTGGCCCAGCAATACCTGTTCGCGTGGGAACGCCGCCACGGCGGGCGGTAGGGCGCGGGCTCCGCTCCGCGCCAATCCAGCGGTGAAGGGACTCACCGCCCTACCCTTTCTTCAGCAGCCGCCACGGGAAGAAATACACCGCATAGACGACGGCGTAGACCAGGAAGTTGTCCAGCTTGGCGAAATGCGCGGCGGCAAAGAAGAAAATCAGGCAGTGGAGCCGCACCACATTCTTATACGGCGCCATCAGGCCGCCGCTCGCGAACGCCGCCTGGGCATTCCGGGCCTTGCGCGCCGCGATCGCCGCCGCCGTGACCGAGGTGTCCTCCGGCCCGGCCGGTTCTGCCGGGGCGAGCCGGAAGGCCTTCCGCTCGGCCACTGCCGCCACCAGCACGAAAGGCCAGTAGTCGCGCAGCACCTGCAGGTAGAGCGCGGCGTTGGGCCAGCTGTTTTTGACCGGCCCCAGCGGGAAGAACACGTTGAGGAAAACCGAGTGCACGAAATGAAACCCGCCAAAGTGCACGGTAAAAAACGCGAGCATGAAGAGCCCGCCCACCAACAGCACCGCGCCGCCGGCGATGGCCGGCCCCTTGGGCTCGGGGGAAAGCATCGCCCGGTCGCCCCACACCTTGGTCACAAGGAGCATCCCCGGGCTGAAGATGTCCCACACGATCATCGCATAGCCGACGACCAGGCTCGAAAGCCAGAGACTCCACACGAGGTCGCGTGTCTCCCATTTGAAATACCACGCCATGCCCAGCCCCGCGGCGAAGGCCAGCGCGTCGGGCCAGGCGTCCGCCCAGCGATTTCCCGGACGGTCTCCGACTTCAGTCCCAAGGTTACCCGCAGTCATGTAGGAGCTTGTTTACAAGCGACTCGAATCGCCTGCAAGCAGGCTCCTACAGAAAGCAACAGCTCACTTCGCCCTCTGGATCAGCTCCACCTCGTAGCCCTCGGGGGCGTCGATGAAGGCGATCACATTGCCTGTGCTGCCGCCGCTCGGACCGTCGCTGAGCTTGAAGCCCTTTTGCTCGAGCGCGGCGACGAACGCCGTCATGTCGTCCACCTCAAAGGCGAGGTGCATCAGGTCCGGCTGCACCGTCACCGGGGGTGATTTGCCGGCCGGCATCTGGCAGATCTCGATTTCCTCGGCGCTGTTTGGCGTCGCCAGAAACACCAGTTGCGCCCCGCGGGGCGACGTGTGCCGCCGCGACACTTTCAGTCCGAGAGCCTGCTCGTAGAATTTCACCGTGCGCTCGATGTCGTTTACCCGCATCCGGGTGTGGAGAAGCTTTTTGACGGTCATGCGCGAAGGTTAGCTCCGCATCTTTTAAAATCAAACCCCTTCCCGGAGAGTCACCACGAAACACACGAAATACACTAAAGCTACCGGGTCGGTGATTTCTTTTTCGTGTGTTTCGTGTGCTTCGTGGTTAATTCCTCTTCTGAGTCATCTATGTCCTCCCTCGACCTCGCCACCCTCCGCGCCGCCCACGAGCGCATCCGCCCCCACATCAAGCGGACGCCCGTCCTCACCAACGAGGCGCTCGACGACGCCCGCGGGGCCCGGCTGGGCTTCAAGTGCGAGAACCTTCAGGCCGCGGGCGCGTTCAAGTCGCGCGGCGCGTGCAACGCCGTCTTCTCGTTGACCGACGCCGAGGCCGCCCGCGGCGTCGTCACGCACTCCTCGGGCAACCATGCGGCCGCCCTCGCCCGCGCCGCCCGGCTGCGCGGCATCCCGGCCCACATCGTCATGCCCGCCGGCTCCCCGCAGTCCAAGGTGCGCAACGTCGCCAGCTTCGGCGGCCGGATCACCTTCTGCGAACCCGGCCTGAACGCCCGCGAGGCGGCCTGCGCCAAACTCGCCGCGGAAACCGGCGCGACCCTCGTGCACCCGTTCGACGATCTCCGCGTCATCGCCGGCCAGGGCACGGCCACGATTGAGTTGCTGGAGGATGTCCCCGATCTCGACTTCGTCCTTTGCCCGGTCGGCGGCGGCGGCCTGCTTTGCGGCACCGCCCTCGCGGCCAAGCTGCTCAAGCCGGGCATCAGGGTCATCGGCGTCGAGCCGGCGCTCGCCGACGACGTCGCCCAGTCGTTCCGCGCCGGGCAGCGCATTGCCATCCCCACGCCGGCCACCATCGCCGACGGCCTACGCACCAACTGCACCGGCGAGGTCAATCTCCCGATCATCCGGCAATACGTGGACGACATCGTGACGGTGTCCGAGGCGGGCATCGTCGCCGCCATGCGCGAGCTGTGGGAGAAGCTCCACCTGGTCATCGAACCGTCCGCCGCCGTGCCCTACGCCGCGCTGCTCGAGCGCAAGTTTGTCTTCGCCGGCCAGAACGTCGGCCTCATCCTCACCGGCGGCAACGTCGACCTCGAGTCGCTGCCGTGGCTGAAAAGGTAGGGCGGGCACTCCGCTGCCCGCCGCGCGCGGGCTGCGATGTCCTGACGGAAGGCGCGGAGCGGAGTCCGCGCCCTACCATCAATTCGCCGCTCGCCGCTTCGGCTCCACCTCGGGCAGGAACGCGGTGAACAGGCCGAGCAGCGGGAAATACGCGCTGACCTCGAACACCGTCCGGATGCTGGTGTGGTCCGCCAGCCGGCCGAGCAGCGCCGAACCGATGCCGGCCGCGCCAAACGCCAGCCCGAAGAACAGGCCGGCGATCAGGCCGACGTTCCCCGGCACCAGTTCCTGCGCGTAGACGAGGATGGCCGAGAAGGCCGAGGCGAGGATCACGCCGATGAGCACCGTGAACACGACCGTCCCGGCCAGCCCCAGGTGCGGCAGCACCAGCGAGAACGGCGCGACCCCGAGGATCGAGATCCAGATGACCCGCTTGCGCCCGATGCGGTCGCCTACCGGGCCGCCGATGATCGTGCCCGCCGCCACCGCGAACAGGAACACGAACAGGCAGATCTGCGAGGTCTGCACGGAAACCTGGAACTTATCGATCAGGTAGAACGTGTAGTAGTTCGTCAGGCTGATCAGGTAGAAATATTTCGAGAAGACCAGCACCACGAGCGTCGCTAAGGCCAGCATGACCTTGCCGCGCGACAACCGCACCGGCCCGGCCTCGCCCGCGGCGCGCGGCTTGGGTTTGAGGAGGCCCAGGTTGCGCTGATACCACCGGCCCACCCGGACCAGCAGGAGGATGCCCGCCAGCGCCAGCAACGTGAACCACAGGATGTTCGTCTGGCCGTGCACTGTGATGATCGCCGCCGCCAGCAGCGGTCCGAGCGAGGTGCCGAAATTGCCACCCACCTGAAACAGGGACTGGGCCAACCCGTGCTGGCCGCCTGAGGCCATCCGTGCCACCCGTGAGGCTTCCGGGTGGAAAAACGACGAACCCACGCCCACACAACCTGCGGCAAGACACAGGGCGAAATAATCCTTCGCCAAAGCGAGCATCACCAGCCCAATCAGCGTCACCCCCATACCGACCGGCAACGAATAAGGCTTGGGGTGACGATCCGTGTAGAATCCAACCAAGGGCTGGAGAATCGATCCGGTCACTTGATAAGTCAGGGTGAGATTGCTGATCTGCGTGAAGTTCAGCCCATACGTTTCCTTAAGCACCGGATAAATCGAGGGCAGCAGCGCCTGGAGCGTGTCGTTGATCAGGTGGGCGCAGCTCAGCGCCAGCAGCACCTTCATGACGGTGTTCTGCGCGGCGGATTGCTCGGGCCCCTGGCTCATTCCCCATGCCATGGTGGCGCAGCCCGGGGGTCAAGGAAGGCCTGTCCGGTCCGCCAATCATCACGTCGGCTTAATTTCCGCAAACTGTGCGCTGCTAAATTCAAGCGTCATTTCCAGCGCCAAGGAGCAGCTCGGTTGATTTGTCCTCCTCGCACCAAGGAACACTAAAATCCCTCTTCGCCCCTCCCAACATCTTTATCCAAGTGGTGTCTGTGACCGGACTTGAATCTGCACGTCTTTGACACCAGATCCTGGGATGAAGTCTGCCCAAATGGCCGCCCCGGCCCAGCAGGACAGGTTCAGGGCCCGGAGGCGGCCTGCCCCGGCACCGGTTCACCCGTTTCCCCGAGGAGGCTGAAGTTAACGGACTCATTCCGGATGTCGGCGATCTGCGAATTGACCAACGTCGCGCCGCCGACCGCGTCCTGGCGAATCCACAGGTCATGGTGCGGTGATCCGCCGAGCCCGGTTCCGGTGATGTTCACCTGTTCGAGTCGCGCCTGGGAAAGCGTGCCCTCACCCTTTTTGCTGCCGGGTGCCACGATGGTCAGGCCGCTGGAGATGCTGTCGCGGATGGTGACCCGGCTGATCGTGAGGCCCGAGATGCTGCGGCGATCCAGGCAGACTTGGAACGAACCGCGCCAGGCCCAATCGTGGTCATAGCCGCCACAGCGCAGGAGTTCGCAATTGCGAACCAGCGTCGTGCCGCTGAAGTTGTTGTCGATCTTCCGCTGCTCATCGGAGGTGGGGAAGGTGGTGCTGATCAGGATGCCGCAGCCGGCGGAAATGTCGGTGAAGAGGCAGTCCTCGATGCGGTTGTCCTCCCCGCCATAGATCGCCCCGCCGTTCGCCAGAAAGGGCAGCTGGCCCGTGCAGTGACGGACGACATTGTGACCCGACCGCGGGCCCTGTCCGACGAACCCTTGGTCGGAAGCCGCCGGCCACATCGCGAAACAATCGTCGCCCGTGCCGCGGGCCGTGCAGTTCTGGATGACCGTTCCGCTGGTGCCGACGCAGAGATTCACGCCGTCGGCGAGCAGATCACGGAAACGGCAGCCGTCGATGACCAGGTTCGTGCCGTTATAGATCCAGATGCCCGTCTTGGTGTGCTCCAGCCAGACGCGCGAGATCGTCGAGTCGGCACAGCCTGCGCCGACGACGCCATCGTTCGGTTCGTTGTCGTTGCGGTAATTCAGCTTACCGGCGATCGAAAAATCGGCCAGGTGAATGCCGCGGCCGGTGAGCTTGAACCGCACGCGTCGTGCGGACTGACCGTAAAGTTTTTCATCGCCGACGAAGGTCGTGTGCCACATGCCGGCGCCTTGGATCGTCACGGCGGACGGCACGAGAATATCGCCGGTCAGCTTGTAATCGCCGGCCGGAACCCAGACGGGCCGGCCTTGTTTCTGCGCTTCGGCGATGCACCGCCGCAAGGCGTCCGTGTCGTCGGTCCCGCCTTTCCCGCCCGCCCCGAAATCGAGGACACAAAGCGCGTTGGCCGGAGCGGTCCGCGCGGCGGGGACATCCTCGAGGTCGACGAAATCGACGATGCAATACGCGGTGTCCGCGGCGGCCCGTTGCAGGCGGATTACATCGTCCTTGGCGATCTGCAAGTCCTTGACGCGAAGTTCATTGTAGAAATTGCGCGGCTTGCCCTCGCCAGGCTGGTTGGAGAACGGGTATTTGCCGTAGAGCCACGAATAGCGGGAGGTAAGCGGCAGCGTCCTGGCCTTCTTCCCGTTGATGAAGAGCTCGAGGCTCGAGTCGGTCCCGCCGCCCTCTTTCGCATCCGGCAGACTGTAGCGGATCACCAGCGCATTGGCCTTCGCCGCCGCGGAGAACTCCACGAATTCGCCGGTGGCCCCGAGCTTCACGCATTTCTGGCCGGAGGATTCGGTTTCGACCAGATACGGATCGTATTTCGGACCCAGCACGACGCCGGTGCTTTTCATGGCCTCGGCCTCGTAAGTCGTCCACGGCAGGTCGGCCCCGACCCCGGCGTGAGCCTGGCCCGGGCCGGCGGCGCACGCGACGACGAATGCGAGCCGCGGGAGGAGCGGAATCGCGGCCGCGGTCTTTGCCCTACGAACCTTGCCGGGGGATGAATTCATTTTGCCTGCCGATATTTGACTGTCACCGGTTTGCCGGGACTGCATTTCGCCGGGCTCCCCGCCACGAGCAAGGTGTGCTTGCGCGTGTTGGTGCGGGCGGGGTTGATGGTCACCGATGTCTTCGTGATCTTGATCTTGAAACCGTCTCCCTGGTAGACGAGCTGGAACTGCAGGCTCTTCCACTTCCGGCAGAGCCGCGGGTTGATGGCGACCCGGTTCTCATCCGCCTGCACGCCGCCAAAACCCAGCACGGCCGTCATCCACGTGCCCCCGTTCGCGGCGGGGTGTGAACCGCCCATGAAAATGTTGCCCACATACACCTTGTATTTGGCCTCGAGATCGATCTTCGCCGTCTTCAGGAAGTATTTGTAGGCGAAATCGAGCTTGCCGAACTCAATCGCCACCATCGCGTAGGCACTGGCGCTCAAGCTGGACCCGTGTTCGGTGCGCGGCTCGTAGTATTCCCAGTTCGCCTTTTTGATCTCGGTGGAGAAGCGGGTCCGGAGCAGGTTGAGCATCGCCACCACGTCGGCCTGCTTGATGATCTTGGTCGCCACCGCCAGGCCCTGCCCGGCGCCGAGATACTCATTCGGGTGAACCATCTTCGCCTTGAGTTCCTCGACCGTGGCGTCCCCCAATTGGAAGTAGCCGTCGAATTGTTCGATGACCCCCGTCTGGGGATCCGGCGCGGGAACATACAGCAGGTTTTCCGCCTCGCGGAAGCGGGGCAATTCGCCCTGGATGTCGATCTTCCGCAGCAACGCCTGCAGCGCCTTCGGGTGATTTTTCCGGAGATGGTCCACCGTCGCGTTTGCGATCGCGAAAGTCTCCTTCGCCACCGTGCTGGTGAAGGCGTTGTTATTGACGCGCTCGTGATACTCATCCGGCCCGATGACATCGAGGATCTCGTAGCGGCCTTTGTCCCGCTTGAAGTAGGCGTAGGAGTAGTAGAAGCGGGCGCACTCCAGGATCACCTCGGCCCCTCCCTCGAGCAGCAGCGAGTCGTCGCCGGTCAGCTTGAAGTATTCCCACATCGCGATGGCCACGTCGCCGCTGATGTGAACCTGCTTGTCGCGGAAGTGCGTGCGCAGATCTCGGCCGGTAAACGGATCGCCGACGTTGAAATACGTGCAGGCATCGTCGCCCGTCTCCTGACTCTCCCAGGCATAGAAGGCTCCGCGATAACCCGGCCCCTCCGTTGCCGCCTTCCGCCGGGCTCCATCGAGGGTCTTGATCCGGTAGCGCATCAACTCGACCGCCTTTTCCGGGTAGGTATGGAGGAAAAACGGCAGCATATACATTTCCGTGTCCCAGAAGATCGCCCCTTTATAGACTTGGCCCGACAGCGCGCGCGCCGGGATCGAGTTCGCGCTGCCCTGCACGGGAGCGGCCATCAGCAGCTGAAGAATGCTGTAGCGCAGCGCGTGCTGCGCTTCGTCATCCCCCTCGATCCTGACGTCGCAACGCTCCCATTTCCGGGCCCACTCGGCGTTGTGTTTTCCCAGACAGGCTTGGTAGCCCAACGCCCGGGCCTGCCGGACCGCTTCGATCGCGGCCGCCGGGAGCGGTGTGCCCACGGCGTCGTGGTCGGTGAAGACCGCGTAATACTTGTGGAACGTGTAGGTCTTTCCGGCCTCCGCGTGCAGGCGGATCGCGCGAAGGTTGCGATGGCCCTGGGTCTCATGGGTCTCCGTCCCGAAATCCAGCCCGACCGCCTCGGCGACGACCACCCGCTTGGCGCTTTCGTTGGTGACGCCCTGCACCAGCAAAACCGACCCGTGCTTTTCCGCGGTGAGCTGCGGCAGATGCGGGCCGTTCAGGTCCCAGATGTTGCAGTCGATACCGGTGCGGATGGTGACCGCGGCCGCCTTGTCGCAGCGGATGCTGAACTGCACGACGCCGAGGTTGGGTGTGGCCGCGCTCAGGAAACGGGAGGATTTGAGCGTGAGGGTCTTCCCCCGCGACGCGAACACCGTTTCCCGCGCGAACACCGCATTGGCAAAATGCAGGGTCTGCTCGTGGTGCCTTACTTTGCGGCCGAGCGCGGAGAGTTCGGCCCCATCGAGTGACACGCGCGTGAATCCCGCGTTGGGCGCATTGACGGGTTCCCGCCAGGCGGAGCCGACGCGATCGAAGATTCCGGCCAGCGTGCTGCCGACCGATTCCTCCGGGCCGAATTCATCCAACGTGCCGCGATAGCCCATGTAGCCATTGGCGATCTGGTAGACGTTGCCGCGGCGCATGAGGCTCTCCTTGCCGCCGGCGAACTCATTGGTGCTGATTGACCAGAGGTTTTTCATTTTGGGTCAGGCGCCATCCGTTCGTCCTTGACCCGCAGCATGAGCCCCGCGGCGACGATCATCGAAATCCCGCCCAGCACGAGCGCATCGATGGCCTGTCCGTGAAACACCGTGCGGACCAGCAGGCCCAGCACGGCGGCGGCAAGGATCTGCGGGATGACGATGAAGAAATTGAACATACCCATGTAAACCCCCATCTTCCGGTAGGGCACCACACTGCTCAGGATCGCGTAAGGCATGGTGAGCAGGCCGGCCCAACCGATTCCGAGGCCCGCCATTGAAATCACCAACAAATGCGGATCCACAAACCAGCGTAGCGACATCAAACCCAAGCCGCCGATGAAGAGACAAACGGCATGCGTGGTCACACGGCTGGTCTTTCGCGCAATGACTGGAAGGGTGAACGCCACGAGGGCCGCCACCCCATTGTAAACCGAATTTAGCACCCCCACCCAATCAGCACCGTCGTTGTAAGCCTTCGTCAGGGGGTCGCTCGTGCCGAAGTGATAGCTGGTGATGGCCGGCGTGCAATAGATGAACCAGGCGAACATGGCGAACCACGTGAATACTGCGACCACCGCGAGTTGCCGCATGGTCTTGGGCATGTTGTTCAGGTCATACACGATCTCCACCAAGCCGCTCTTCTGGCCCGAAGTGAACAGCTGGGCGGAGAGCAATTGCAACGCGCCGTAGACCCCGACGCCGATTGACAGAATATAAAGAGCCTTGTCCCAGACGAAATGGTTCACCCCAAAGGTGAATATCAGGCCGACGATCACCAAGATGATGCCGGACGTATAATATTTTCCGGTGTCGAGGGTCAGGGCGTCGCCTGCCTTGGCCGGAGCGTCAGAGCCCCGCGCGTTGTAAGCCTCGAACTCTTCCGGCGAATATTCCTTGGTCGAAAAAATCGACCACAAAACGGCGGAAATGTAGATGACTCCGCCAGAGTAAAAAGCCCAACGCACGGATTGAGGGATCAAGCCCGCTTCCGCCGTGTTCGAAATGTGGAGCAGGTTCGTCAGTATCCACGGCAACAGCGAACCGACAATCGACGCCGCGCCAATGAAGAACGTCTGGACGGCAAAACCCTGGGTGCGTTGCTCGTCCGACAGCATGTCGCCGACAAATGCGCGCATGGGCTCCATGGTGATGTTGAGAGACGCGTCGAGCATCCATAACATGCCGGCGGCGACCCACAAGGTGGGCGAGTTGGGCAAGACCAACAATGACAGCGACGCCAGAATCGCTCCCGTCAGAAAATAAGGCTTCCGGCGACCGAAGCGATTCCAAGTCCGGTCGCTCATATAGCCGATGATCGGTTGCACGATCAACCCGGACAACGGCGCGGCGATCCAGAGTGCGGGAATATTGTCCTGCTTCGCGCCCAGGGTTTCGAAAATCCGGCTCAAGTTTGAATTCTGCAGGGCGAAGCCGAACTGAATGCCCACGTAGCCGAAGCTCATGTTCCAAAGCTGCCAGAAACTTAACAGGGGCTTTTTGCGCATGGGGTTGTTTCTAGAGACCGATGGATAGTGGCATCAGGCGCGAGCGCGTTTGTGCTGAACCAGCCGGTTGATCTGCTCAAGGCTGGTTTCGGCGAGGTCGCGAACGACCACGTCGGCGCCATTGTCGCGGAGTTCGCGCGCATTGTCTTCCCGGGCAACGCCGATGACGAGGGCGAAGCCCCCCTTCGCCCCGGCCTGCACTCCGGACACCGCGTCCTCGACCACAATCGCGCGGGCGCTGGGCACGCCCAGGTTGGCGGAGGCGGTGGCAAAAATGTCGGGCTCCGGCTTGCCTTTGAGTCCAAGTTTTGCGGATACAATGCCGTCGACGACCGTGGCAAACAAATGCGCGGTGCCGGTCTTGTTCAAGACGATCGCGGAATTGTTGCTCGAGGTGGCCAGGCCGATTTTGATCCCGCGTTGCCGCATTTCCTCGATCAGGGCGATGGTGGAATCGAAGAGGCTCACGCCCTCGCTCTCGAGCACCTGGTTGAAAATCGCGTTCTTCCGGTTGCCGAGGCCGCAGATGGTCTCCGTTCCCGGCAGATCTTCCGGCGACCCCAAAGGCAGGCTGATCCCTCTTGATTTCAAGAATGCCTCGACGCCCTTGTAGCGGGGCCGGCCGTCCACATGGGCGCGATAGTCCCCGGCATGGGTGAATTCCCTGAACGGCTCACGGTATTGGGCTTCGCGGAGCCGGAGATACTCGTCAAACATCCGCTTCCATGCCGTCGAGTGGACATCGGCCGTCCGGGTGATGACGCCGTCCATGTCGAAGATCGCGGCCTCGAATGGCCGTTCGGCAGGCCCGCCCAACCCGGGGATCTGGCGGATATTTCCGGCGGGCGCGCGGGCGCGCGCAACCGGAATCCGGTTGGGCGTGATCGGGGCGGGTTGGTCGTGTTCCGGAACCACTGATATAGACGGAGAGGGTTTGGAAAAGTGAGGCGGTGCGCGGCAAAACTGCTCCACGATGTGAGCACCTTCGACGTGCACCGCCTGATGAGATTCCGCGCCCACCTTGCTGTGGTCAGGCGCGGCTCTCGAGACCAAGAGATCAGAAACTAAATACGTTCTTGATCGTGAACTGCTGCGTCGGACCGATACGATAGAACGCAGGGCTGGCCACACCGTTTATCGGTGCCTGATAGCTGACCGGAATCAGATAATTACCTTTGCCGACGTTTGCGACGTTGAGCTGAATGTTCCAATTGATCTTGTTGGTCAGCTTACGGTGATAACCAACCCAAAGATCGAAGTAGGTCTCACTCGGGCTCTTTTGCGGCTTGGACAGGTCGGCCAGGAACGGAGGAGACGCAAGCGTGCCATCCGGGTTAAGCCCGGTGCCAGACGGAGCATAGCCGAGGGTCTCGGCGGATGAATAACGCACGCCACCACCAACGTTAACACCTTTAAGGACGCCCCGGTTGAAGTCATAGTTCGTCGTCAGATTGTAGCGCCACTTGGCGAGTTGCGGAACCGCCACGCCCTGCTGCTGCTGGAGTCCGGCATAAGTGGTACCGAGTGGGGCAAAACCATTATAATTGTTGTAGTAGGCATCCTTGACTGCAGGAACGCCTGGGCTGATGGAATTGCCCCAGAACCACTGCGTATTGCCGCCGGGACCTTTAACATAGGCCGACGTCTCCGCCATGAATTTGGCCAAGGCCGGGTCACCGACTGTCGTGATGACCGCATCCGTCTTTGTAGCGTTGAATGAGATGCGCCATTCCTTGGTGGGATTGGCGTTGAGCTCCATCTCCCAGCCCTTGGATTCGGAGTTTTCGGTAAGCGCGAAGTTGGTTTCGCCCGGGATGCCCGTCAACTGGCTTCTCAGGACCGTGCCGGCCTGCACTGCCGCCAGGCTATTCATGCCCCAATTCTTAAAGAAGTTCGGGAAATCAGCGTTAATCTGGGTTTCCCAAGCCCGCGTGGCCGCGGTTGAGGAATTCTGTAGATCCTCCATCGCCTGGGTGTGGTAGCCAGCAGCATCGTAGTAGTAGCCCGCGGCGGTGTTATCATTGGGATACTTACCCGCGCCAAGCGGGCCCCCATCAGGCCCGATGCCCGGATTGTTTACCATATGAGCCGGGTCTGATTGAGCGAAATTGCCGTTCTGGTCATTATGGTAATAAAAGGCGTTGGCGAAGTACGCTGTGTTGCCGACGAAATTAGCCAGATCCGCAGCGAAGGCTCTACCGCCGGCGTACTCACCGTTCGCGATAGTGGTCACATAGCGATTGACCTTGAGGGAGAACCTGCCGTCACGCGTCTCGAGCAGGATGCCACGCTCGATGGTCTTGCCGGACGGAGGTGCGAGGGGAGCCCCGTTAATGTCGACGCGACTGGAGTCCGGCTGGAAGTTGCTCGAAACGTTGTAGGCCACACTGATTTTGACCGGAAGCTTGCTGGCAAAATCTTTCAGACCCGGGAGTTCGTCAAGGTGAGCCACAAGACTATAGGAGCGGGATTGAACTTCTACCCGACCCGGCGTTGCGCCGGGAATGTCCAGGCTGACGTTCTGGAGGTTGATGCTTTGCTGGTCGTTCGCATCGCCTAAAGTGGCGGAATCAGCCGAGCTTTTGTTGATATCTTTGCGCCAGCCATAGATACCCACCAGCGCGCCATCCAGCCAATTACCCTCGTAGACCAACGCCTGAGAGGTAGTCACCGAGCGTGTTTTACCATAGGCCGTCGCCAACAGGGCGCGGTTGACGGACGGGTTGGCTTCAGAATCGGTAACTGTCAGGGTCCCCGTGCCCGCCCAGCCGTTGTAGAACGCTGGGTTGGAAGGGCTCAATCCTGAGTTCGCCGGGTTTGGAGTGAGATCGAAGTAATTGATCGGGTTGCTGCCGATCGTCGGGTTGCCGGTGACCCTGGAAATATTAGCCCCAATGATCGGCTTGCCCGTCAACGAGGGCCCCAGATAGATGACCTGTTGCGGATTTACCTGTGAGAAGTTGGAAAGTGCTGATCCCCCGTTGAGAGTATTGGCGAGCGCGAGGTTTGCGCCGAGATAACCATACTGTTGCCAGCTCATGGTGGAGGTGTTTAGCTTCGCTTGATCCGCCAAACCGGTCAGGGTTTGGGTGCCGAGGATCGTTGCCCACCATGCATTGCTGTCTTTCTTGAAGTTATGTGTGACAAACGCCGTGGCGCGGGTATCTTCGCGATCACTGATGTAGTTGAAATCGGTTGGATTGTTGTTGTTGATCACGAAAGGGCGGCCAAAGTTCGGATTCGCGCTAGCAGTCGCCAGCGAAGTTCCGTCGTTGTTGGTCGACATGACGTCAACGAACAACGGGACGGCACCGCCAAAGGGGTTGACCGAGCCGTCCTCGTAGTGCTGTTTGTTGTAATCAAGGGAGAAGCCAACCTGGTCGTTGAGGAAGGTTTGCGAGAGATTCGCCGATCCCGTCCAGAAACGCTGCCATTCCTTCTTCATATTGCCGTCGATCAAATTCTTGTAGAAATTGAAGATCGAAGGATCGGTCAACGAGGTGTCCGTGAAGAGGCCACCGTTGGAGAAAGGCAGCCCCGCAAAGACTGCTTCCTTGGCTTTGCCGTTTAGAGAAAGCCAGGAGCTGGGATAAGAGCCATAGGGGAGCGTGATTAATGTCCCGGCCCGACTATTCTGATTGAAGGACGTGAAACGGTACTGGCCCGCAGAACCGACGGTGTTACCGTTCTGGATAACGTTTAACGGAAAACCGGCATTACCGAGCTGGCCGTTCGTAAACCACGGATCGGGATTCTTGGCGCCTTCGGCACGGCCGGCATCGGAATAACCATTAGCGGCGGTGGAGAAACCACCAGCAACGCCGCTGTTCCACGACTGCGCACCGTTCAATCCCGCCTGATAAGCTCCAGAGCCGGGGATCCCATTGACGAGAGCGGTGGGGTCGAACCACGGCGTAATGTGGTCCGTCGGAGGAAGGGCGCGAGGATTGTCGGAATCGACCTGGCCAGACTCGAAGTTCGCTTTGAAGATGGTCCGATTTCCGTTTTTGTTCAGGAAAGCAGGTTCGATGCGGAGTGCACCGGATATGCGCTGGTCCTTCGAATAGGCCGGCTTCTGTTCATATTTTTGGTCATTGTGCAGAAGGTCGAGCCGGACGGCGACCTGGCCGGGCACGATCACTTGATTGATATCCAGGCTCTCGCGGGTGCTGCCCCAGCTGCCAAGGCGAAAGTCGATGTTTCCAGAATTAATGAAGGCGGCACTCTTGCTGGTGGCATTGATAATGCCGGCGGGACTGCCTTCACCAAAGAGAATCGCATTCGGTCCGCGTGAGATATCGATGCGGTCGACATTATATGAGTCCCATGGGATATCTGTGACAAAGAAATCGCGGACATTATCTGCCGCCGCGAGACCGCGGATACGGGTGCCCTCGGTCGGTTTGATGGTGTCTTCGGTCAGGAGCGTAGCGGAGGAACCGGAACCGGCACTGGCAAAATTGCCATTCACGCCACCCACTTCAGTGCCGCCGAGCCGTTGGAGCAGCGAGGTGTTGTCGGTCGCTCCGGTGTCCAGGAGGAACTGCGAGGTGACCACGGTCAAGGAGCTGCCGATGTCGCGCAGCTGGGTGTTGAGTCGGTTGCCGGCCAGAGTGGAGTCCGCAGTATAGGCCTTTGAGTCGCTGGTGGATTTGACTTCAAAGGGCGAGAGGACGACAATATCATCCTTTTCGGCGGACGTGGCGGCGGCAGGCGCCGCGGCGGTCTGGGCGTGCATAAACGCACAGGGAACGAGCAAAACGGCCAACACGGCGGCTCGCCGTGAAAGCTTGGGAACAGTCTTCATATTTGGGGGTACGCTGCAGGTTGCTGGGTTGAGGTCATGCGACGATTCAAAACGGTTTCCCCGGTCATGGGGATACACGGCAGGGACAGTCTGGGGTGTGAGGGTTTTCATTGGGGGACTGGGGGGACTACGCTGCACTCACAGGCGCTGCGCGGGGGTTCGTTCCTGGAGTACAACTTGGGCTGACGACGCACATCTCACGGAAACGTTTCGCGCATGCGACTGCAGCGCCATGCAAACGTTGCGTTGCGCAGCCGCCGGTCAAATTTTCCCGAAAATGATTTGCCTTAAACCAGCGAAGGAAGGTGAGCCCTGTTCGAAACAAACTCCGCGGCGGATCAAACCGGATTGATGGCCGCGAAAAACACGGGAGGGGGAAGGCGCCATCCCTCCTTTGGTAGGAGCCTGCTTGCAGGCTCCTCCATTCGGATCGCCCATGATCGCGGCGCGGAACGGAGTCCGCGCCCTACCGCACCGACGCGGGGGCAGTCAGAACCACCGATGAAGATCCCCCGGCAAAGGGATGCCGCGTCGTCGCGCCCGACGGCCAGCGCACGCGGATCTCGCGCGGTGGATTGTTCTCGGGGTAGCCAAAAAAACATGCCGCGCTGGACTGGCTGTAATAGCCGGAACCGGCGGCCACCTCACTGGACTGGGTTGTCCCGTCCGCCAGTTCGACGGTGATGGCCGCTCCCACCGCCGTGGGATTGCCGGGCGGGCCGCGCAACTCGACGCGCACGGATTTGCGGCCGGCGACGCCGTTGTTGCGAAAGGCCAGCGTCTCATCGTTGTTGCGCGAGACGAGAAAATCCGGCCAGCCGTCGTGGTCGAGATCGAGCACCACCAGCGCTTTCGCATCACCGGGCACGATCAGTCCGCTCTCGGCCGCCGGCGCCGGCGTGAAATGACCGTGGCCGTCGCCGCGCAATAGCTGGCTGAGTCCGCCGTCGAAGCGCCCGACGGCGGCAATGGGTGAATATGAATTCTGGACCGCATAGATGTCGGCATGGCCATCGCCATCGAAATCGCCGGCCACGACCCCCTGCATCGGCGCGATCTGCGCGATCCGCGGCAGCGGCTCGAAGCGATAGGTTCCATCGGGCTGGCTGAGGAATACCCCGCTGCGGAATTCCGTGGCCGCGAAGCGTTGCGCCCGCGCGAGTCTGTCCTCCCCGAATATTTCCGCGAGCGTAGCCCGCGCATAATTTTCATTCTGCGGATAGCGTTTCAGGAGCGACGGAAACACCGCTCCCAGGTCACGCAGCGCGCGCCAGGGATAGAGGCGGTCCCCCTCGTGGTACGCTTCGATGAGCTGGGAGGAACCGTTGCCCTTGAAGTCACCGGAGAAGATCAACGCCGGGTGGGCGGCGTCGGCATGATACTGCGTGTTCAATCCCACATTGCCGACCACGTAGTCGGGTCGGCCGTCACCGTTGAAGTCCGCCGACGCCAGTGATGTCCACCACCCCGTGCCCGCCGTGGCGAAACCCGCGCGCTCCGTCCAGTCTTCAAATCTCCGACCCTGGTCGTTATGAAAATACTTCACGTTGCCCCACTCGGTCGCCACCAGCAGATCCGGCCAGCCATCGCCATCCACGTCGCTCCACAGCGCCGCCGTCACCATGCCGACTTCCCTCAGACCTGGCGCCACCGTGTCGGTGACGTCTTCAAATTTTCCCCCGCGATTCGCCAGCAACGCGCTCTGCGGGGCCCGTGGATACTGACCGGGCAGGATTCGCCCACCGATGAAAAGGTCGAGCCGGCCGTCGCGATCGAAGTCCGCGGCGGCCACGGCGCCGGCATTGATCGGCAGGGGCGGCAGTGCATCGTCGGGCGCGGCCCGAAACCCACCGTGGCCGTCGCCGAGGTAGAGCACCGGCTGATAGTCGGGCATTCCGGCCGGCAAACTGTTACCCCCTCGGGTCACGAGCAGGTCTTCGTTGCCATCACCGTCGGCGTCGAACAAGAGCACCGGGCCATCATCGGCCGTACCCGGCGTGGCCCCGGTCGCGTTCGAGACGGCAAACCGCCCTGCTTCCGCGTCGCGAATGATGCGGGTTGCATCCAAGGTCGTGCCGCCGATTACGACCTCGTCTCGATCCGTGCCGGCGACCTTTCCCACCGCGAGGCTCGGGCCCCGGCGGTTGAAGCGAAATGGAACCAGCCGTTGCACGGACGCTTCGTTGACCGAATCCTCGCGCGAGCGGAGGTCCAGGCCCAAGCCGCGGCTCACCTCGGCAAACTGTGCGCAGGCGGCCGGCCCCACCGCCGCCGGTCGCGCCGGCGCGGGACCGGCGGGTTCCGTGATCGTGTACCGCCGGTCGACGGCGAGGTTTTCCCAGGTCTGCTCGTGACCACTGGGCCAGGTTACCACCATGCGCTTGATCACGGTATCTTCGCCCAGTCCAAAATGGATCGCCGGCTCGCTGCTGGACAGGTAGCCGCGCGCCAACCCGAGCGTGCGCACCTGCACGCCGAGCGCGCTTTCGATTCTGACCGTCGCTCCCACGCCAAACCGGTTGGAAACGGTTCCGCGCAGATCGATCATGATACGGTGTCCGGTGTCGTTGTCGTTCCGCAAAAGGGTGACGCCCTTGTGGTAGTTGCTGTAAACCAGGTCGAGGTTGCCGTCGCCGTTCAAATCACCGAAGGCCGCGCCAAAACTGATGCTTTTTTGGTCGAGTCCCCAGGCCGCGCTGACATTTTCAAACTGCAAGTCCCCGAGATTTCGCAGGGCGATGTGGTTTTCAGCCCACACCGGCGTGGCCAACATGAGGCGAATACGCTCGGCCTCGGATTCGGCGCTCATCTGCCGTTTCACGACGTCTACTCCGGAATCCCGCAGGAATCCATTGGTCACAAACAGATCAAGGTGGCCGTCGTTGTCCAAATCCTCCAACCGCGCAGACCAGGTCCAGTCCGTGGCGGCGACGCCCGCCAAAAAGCCGGCCTCCTGGCAGTAACCGGTGCCAGTGCCCAGCAGCAGCGCATTGCGGCGATACTTCGGCGTCCCGGTGGCATCGTCCGGCCGCTCATCCGTGCGACTGCGGGCGTCCGCCATCATGTGCTGGTCTTTCTCGTGGCTGGTCCCGGCCATGTCGGCGACGAAGAAGTCGGTCAGCCCGTCGTTGTTCACGTCGCCGAAATCCGCCCCCATCGAGGAGAAGGCCGTGTGGGGCAGGAATTGTCCGGCCGTGTCGGTAAAGGTGCCATCCCGGTTGTTGTGGTACAGCTTGTCCGGGGCGCCGTAATCGTTGGCCACATAAAGGTCCGGCCAGCCATCGTTGTCGTAGTCCCACCACGTGGCGGAATGGCTGCGGGCTTCACCGGTGATGCCGGCGGGCCCGGTGACATCGGTGAAGGTGCCGTCGCGGTTGTTGTGAAAAAGATAACCGCGCCGCCCCTGGGCGCCGCCCGCGGTGGTCAACAGGTTGGTCGTTATATAAACATCGAGCCAGCCGTCGCGATCGTAGTCACAGAAGGCCGCCATCACCGAGGCGTCCTTCACATCCAGCCCGTAGGCATGGGCCTCTTCCTTGAAGGTCCCGTCCCCCTGGTTGATGTAGAGCAGATTCGGCGCGTTGAACCGGCAGACATAAATGTCGAGCAGCCCGTCGTTGTTCACGTCGACAAACGTCACGCCCGATTTCCACACCTTGGCGGCCTCGCCTTTGTCGCCGACCCCGGCTTTGTCGGTCACGTCCTCGAACTTGTAATGGCCGAGATTGCGAAAAAGCCGGCAGCTCTCGGTCTTGCTGACGACAAAAATATCCGGCCGGCCGTCGCCGTCGAAATCGCCCACGGCCACTCCCGTGCCGACCGAACCGGCCTCGAATTCCTGAAAGAGATCACCGAACATCCGCGGGTCGTCGTAGCGATTCTCCGTCCGGACGCCGGTCACTTCCGGAGCCAGCTCGACAAACATGGTCTTCCCCCGGGGGCTGGAAGGCGGGTTCAATGGCCGCGACGCGAGGCCGCCGGCCGCATCCCCCGCCCTGACCATCAGTGGGATCAACAGCATGACCACCACCAGCGGGCAGCGGGCGATGAGCCGGGCGGCAGCCCGCCAGCCGGAGCGGCGATGCCCGGTGCCAAACCAAATGCTTCCCGATTTCGGGCCGAGGAATCCGACCGTGGAGGGCACGAAGGACGCGGAGGCCGGCGTGACCCCACCCCGTGCTCTCCGCGCTTGAAAGTCCGAATTGGAGGGGCGACTGGGATCAAACATTGGGCGGGGCGCCCACGCCACGAGCCGCACTTCGGCGAGTCAAGCCAGATTTGGTTGCACGCAAACTCGAATCTTGCCTGCCTGATGGTTTCCCGCCCGATTGTGCGCGCGTTTCAAAAATCCCGATCCCCGCCGCCCTCCGTGAGCAAGTCGTTTCGCATTTCCGCCTTCGCCTGGTTGGCGGCTCCGATCGCGGCGTGTGCGTTCCTGTTTTGGATGAACTTCGTCCGGGTCCGGCACCTCGAGCAGGTTAACGCGCTCGGCGGCTGGAGTGAGAAGCCGTCGGTCGCGGCCGCCGCGCCATCCGCTGCCGAGTTGGCGGCCGGCAACGGCCTGATCGTCCCCGGGGGGCTCACGGAGAGTTATCATTGGCTCGCGCAGACCCAGCGCATGTTCAACCGCGGGGAATGGCGGGTGCGACACATCGACTACGAAAATGCGCCTTTCGGCCGGGCGGTGCATTCCCCCTCGCCCTACCGTTGGTGGCTCGGCGCGATCGCGTGGTGCGATCACGTTTTTTCGGGCCGGTCGCCCGCGCAGGCGGTGGAACGTGCCGCGCTCGTGGCGGATCCGATCCTGCACCTTCTGTTCCTGCTCGGAACGACCCTCCTGGTCGCGTGGCGATTCGGTGTTCTTCCGGCGGCATTGATTTCAATCGGTCTGGTCACCGTCTTTCCGTTCGCCGCGGGATTTCTTCCCGCCGCGCCCGACGACCGCGGCCTGGCGCAGATTCTTGCCTTGGGCAGCGTGCTGCTGCTCGCGGCCGGAGTCAGGGCAACACCCGCGCCGGACGACAACGGAAAGTCGACGCGCCGCTGGTTCATCCTCGCGGGAGTAACCGGCGGTCTTGGGCTGTGGGTCAGTGTGGCCGTCCAAATTCCGATTCTGGTGGGCGTCGCGGCGGGCGCATTGCTCGCGGCTTGGGTCATGCGCAACCATCGACGGGGGGAAGCGGCGGAAAACACCGGCTTGCCTTGGCGATCTTGGGCGGCGGCGGGCGCCAGCACGACCCTGGGCGCTTATCTGATCGAATTTGCCCCCGCCGACCTCGGGGACTGGCAGCTCTCTTACATCCATCCGCTTTACGGCCTGGCCTGGCTCGGTGGCGGCGAGATTTTGGCGCAGGCGGCGGAGTGGATTCAGGGCAAAAAACCGCCAAAAACACTCCGCAACTTCGCCGTGCTCGCGTTCGCGCTGGCCGCGATCGTCGCGGTGCCGGTGGCCAACTGGAAAATCCACGGCTCCGAGTTCCTGTTACCGGACACCCCGTCCCTCCGGCTGACGAAACTGCCGGAAGGCGCCGTCGCCCGGGACCTCGCGGCGTGGCTTTCACGCGATGGATTGACCTTGGCGGTGTTGGCGACGCTCCTGCCTCTCGTCCTGGTCGCTTCTGCCGGGTGGGTTCTCCCCCGGCGACAGACGGGCCGGGAGCGCCGCATTGCCGTGGCGATAACGTTGGGACCGGTGCTCGTGGCGTTCGGATTCGCCTGCCAGCAGCTCTTCTGGTGGAACGCGCTCGACGGGCTTTTGCTGGTAATGTTGGTGGCGGCGACAACAGGATTGTCGGGCGCCACCAACGGGGGCTACCGCCGCCTCGCTTGGGCGGGCGGCGGCCTGCTGCTCTTGCTCCCGGGCCTTTTGCTGGTTGCACCGCGGCCCAAAGCCGAAACGGAAAATGACCTCACGCGGTCGGAAGTGTTGGGTTTGATCGAGAGGGACCTGGCGGGATGGCTCGCCCTCCACGGCCCTCCCGGCGGGGTGGTATTGCTGGCTCCGCCCAACGAGACCACTGCGCTCTGCTACTATGGCGGCATGCGCGGCCTGGGCTCTCTCTCCCGGGAAAACAAGAGCGGCGTGGCGGCCGCCGTGCTCATCCTGGGGAACCAAAACCTCCAGGAGGCAAAGGCGTTGATCGACCGGCGCAATATCACCCACCTCGTTTTGCTCTCTTGGGATTCCGGGTTTGACGACTATACGCGGGCGGGCACCGGGCAAAGCGCGGGCACCTTGCGCGACAAGCTCCAGCTTCCCACGCTGCCGCCCTGGCTGCGGCCCCTGGCCTATTCGTTGCCGAAGATCACCGGTTTCGAAGGTCAGTCGGTACAGGTTTTTGAAGTCGTCGACGAGCAGGAACCGGCGACAGCCGTGGCCCGGATAACGGAGTACCTTGTCGAGATGCGAGACCTGGACCAGGCCGCGGCGGCCGCGCAAGGTCTGCGGCGTTTCCCGGCCGATTTCGGGGCTTGCGTGGCGCGGGCCGAAGTCGATTTGGCGCGGGGGGACGAAGCGGAATTCGCAAAGTCCCTCAAAGTATTGCAGGCCAGACTGGCGACCAAATACCCTGCGGCCTTGCCGTGGGACCTGCGCGTCGGTCTCGCCGTGGTCCTGGCCCGGGCGAAACAAGAACAGCTGGCCCGTGAGCAAGTGGCCGTTTGCCTGGCGACAGTGGACGAAGAAAAACTGCGCGGACTCTCCCCCGGTTCGCTTTATCGGCTGCTGGTATTGAGCCGGGCCTTCGGCAATCGCGTTGATCCCAAACTGCACGAATTCGCGCTCACCCTGGTGCCGGCCGAATTGCGTGATCGACTGAGGTAGCCCCGAATCCGGGTTGAAAGTCCTCTTCCTGCGGCACCCTAGGGCGTGGGTGCAGCAAGAACTATAGTAGATGACTGCGGCGGGATCGGGTGGGTGCTGGTCGCACCGGAGGGCCAGCGCACGTGGATTTGACGGGGCGGGTTGGCTGGCAGGTAACCGAAGAAACAGGCGGCGGTAGACTGACTGAAATAACCGGAGCCGGCATAGACTTCGCCGGTCCGCGTGGTGCCGTCGGCGAGTTCGAGGGTGACGCGCGCTCCAATGGCGGTGGGGTTGCCCGCGGGCCCGCGCAATTGGATTCGCAGCGAATGTCGTTCTTTCATGCCTTGGTTGAGGAAGGCAAGGCTGGCCGAGTTGTTTCGCGTAACGACAAAGTCCGGCCAGCCATCCTGATTGAGATCCACCACGGCCAACGCCTTGGCATCGCCGGTTACGATCAGACCGCTTTCGATGGGAGGCACGCAGGTAAAATGTCCCTGCCCATCACCGCGCAGCAACTGGCTCAGGCCGCCGTCGAAACGGCCGACCACCGGGGTGGGTGCGTAGGAATTTTGCACCGTATAAATATCGGCGTGGCCGTCGCCGTCAAAATCGCCGGCGACGATCCCTTGCAAGGGCGCGATCTGGGCGAGGTGCGGCAGCGCTTCGAATCGGTAAGTCCCGTCCGGCTGGCTCAGGAATACTCCGCTCCGGAATTCCGTGGCGGCGTAGCGTTGGGCGGCCGCCAGTTTCTCCTCGCCGAAAATCTCATCCAAGGTGGCTCGCGCATAGGTGTCATTGCGGGGAAAGCGTTTCAACACCGAGGGGATGGCGGCACCGAGACTCGCCCGGGTCCGCCACGGATAGAGCCGGTCGCCTTCATAGTAGGCTTCGATCAGTTGCTGGCTTCCGTCGCCCTTGAAATCGCCGGCGAACAGCAGCGCCGGATGGCTGGCGTCGGCCCGATACTGGGTGTTCAGGCCGAGATTGCCCACGACGTAGTCGATCCGGCCATCTTCGTTAAAATCCGCCGCGGCGATCGAAGTCCACCACCCGGTGCCCGCCGCGGCAAAGCCCGCCTTCTCTGTCCAGTCTTCGAACCCTTTGCCCTGATTGTTATGGAAATACTTCACGTTGCCCCACTCCAGCGTCAGCAGCAGGTCCGGCCACCCGTCGCCGTCCACGTCACTCCAGAGAGCTGATGTGACCATGCCGACTGCGCGCAAACCGGGCGCGAGTGTGTCGGTCACGTCCTCAAACCGGCCGCCATGATTCACGAGCAAGGCGCTGCTCGGGGCGAGGGGGTAGAGTCCGGGTACGACTTTCGCTCCCAGGAAAACATCAAGAAGTCCGTCGCGATTGAAATCTGCCGCGGCCACCGCGCCGACGCTGAGGGAAAGCGGAGGCAGGGCGTCAGCCGGGGCCGGTCGCAAATTTCCGTGACCATCGTTGAGATAGAGCCGGGGTTGATAGGCCGGGGAACCCGCGGGCTGGCCGACGCCGGAAGCGGTGAGCAAAAGATCATTCGTGCCGTCGCCATCGGCATCGAAAATAAGCGAGGGTCCGTCATTGACCGGCATATCGCCGGCGAGGGCCCGGACGGGACCGCCGACGAATTGATTGTCCGGACCAGCAAGACGAACCTGCGCCGCGTCGAGGGGCGTGCCGCCGAAAATCAGATCGTCTTTCCCGTCGCCGTTCAAATCACCGACCGCGACACCGGGCCCGCGTCGATTCTGGCGAACCGGGAGAAGTGAATTCGCACCCAACTCATCCACCGCATTTTCGTGGGCGACAAGGGAGAGGTTCATCGCCTGGCTCACCTCGGTGAATTGTCCGGTCGGCCGCACCGGTGGGTTGGCCGGAAGCGCCGCGGGTGCGGCCGGTTCGGTGACGGTGAATTTGCGGTCGACGGCGAGATTGGCAAACGACTGGATCTGGCCACTGGGCCACGAGACTGTGACCCGCTTGATGAGCGTGGATTCGCCCAGGCCGAAATGCAGCACGGGTTCGGAACTCGAAAGGACACCCCGGGCCAGTACCAGCTGCCGGACTTGAATGCCGGCATCGGTTTCAATGCGGATCACGGCTCCGACCCCGAAGCGGTTCGATTGTGTGCCCCGCAGGGCGAAAATCACCCGATGACCGGTGTCGGAATCATTGCGCAGCACGGTGACCCCTTTCTTATAGTTGGTGTAGACGAGATCGAGATCACCGTCACCGTCGAGGTCGCCGAAGGCCGCGCCGAAGCTCACCCCATTCTCATCGAGGCCCCAGGCTTTGCTGACGTTTTCAAATTTCAAATCGCCGAGATTGCGGAAGGCGAGGTTGTGTTCGACGAGCACCGGGGCGTTGCGTTGCATCCGTTGCCTTTCCGCCAGCGATTGGGCGGACCCGAGGCGGGAGATCAGGTCGGTGTTGTGCAATTCCCGGTGCATGCCATTGGTCACGTGCAGGTCGAGCCGGCCGTCATTGTCGAGGTCTTCGAAGCGCACGGACCAGGTCCAGTCGGTGGCATCCAGGCCCGTGAGAAAAGCCGCCTCCAGGCAGTGGCCCGTGCCGGTATTCAAGTACAGCGCGTTGTGGTAGTATTGCGGCACCGCCGTGGAACTATCCGGAGGATCCAGCGACTGGCCGCGGGTTGGAGCCATGGTGCGCTGGTCTTTCTGATGGGTGGTGGCCGCCATTTCCGTGGCCATCAGGTCGATGAGGCCGTCGTTGTTCAAATCGCCCAGATCCGAGCCCATGGAAGAATAGGGCATATGGGGCACCACTTGATCGATGACGTTGGTGAAGGTGCCGTCGCGGTTGTTGTGATAGAGAACGTCGGGCGCGGCGAAATCGTTCGCGACATAAATATCCGGCCAGCCGTCGCCGTCGTAATCCCACCAAATGGCCGAGTGGCCTTGGGCTTCCCCGCTGATGCCCGCGCGATCGGTGACGTTGGTGAAGGTGCCGTCGCGGTTGTTATGAAAGAGCAGGTTGCGTTGTCCGTTCGGATGCGTGGCTCCGTCGAGCAGGTTGGTTTGGATGAGCACGTCGAGCCATCCGTCACGGTCGTAGTCGCAAAAAGCAGCCATCACCGAGGCATCCTTCACATCCAGCCCGTAGGCATGGGCCTCTTCCTTGAAGGTCCCGTCACCCTGGTTGATGTAGAGCAGATTGGGCGCGTTGTACCGGCAGACATAGATGTCCAGGAGCCCGTCATTGTTCACATCAACGAACGTCGCCCCCTGTTTCCAGATGGCCGCAGCCTCGCCCTTGTCTTCCACCCCGGCCTTCGCCGTGACATCTTCGAACTTCCAGTTGCCGAGATTGCGAAACAGCCGGCAACTCTCCGTCTTGCTGACCACAAATATGTCCGGCCGGCCGTCGCCATCATAGTCGCCGATCGCGACGCCCGTACCGATTGCGCCGACGGCGAATTCGTCATAGTGACCCTGGCCCATGCGGGGATCCTTGTAACCGGTCTTATTTTCCCGGGGATCAGCATAGTTATTTTCAGTTATGATGCCGGTGTCGGCGGGAGACAGCGTGGCAAACATCGTTTTGCCTCTGGGCCCGGAGCGGGCGGCCAGCGGTGATTCACTCAGCCCCGGAACTGATACCTCCGCACTCATGGGCAAAGCGGTGAAGAGGGCGCCGATGAAAATGAAACAGGACGGTATGGGCCAATGGGCACCCCTTGCCGGGGAAATATGGGTGGACTCGACCGGCGACATGCAGTGGGCAAATACAACGAACCACGAGCAGGGAGAGTCAAGGATTGGCTGATAGCGAAGGTGATCGGACCGGGCGGTGAGTCCCTTCACCGCCGCGCATGGGCGCATGTTTACGGCGCGGATCCGACGTCGCCCCGTTCGACAAGCTCAGGGCTACGACGGACAAGGCGGAGTTCGCGCCCTACCCATCTTCTATCTTCCTTCTCCCAACCCTCAGCTCTCAACTCTCAGCTTTTCGCCCGCCTGCCGCGGGCGGCGCAATGTCTGTCCGTCGTGCCAGTGACCGTGCACCTGCAGCGTCCGGGGCAACTGCGGGATGCCGCGTTCGCCCGCCTGCAGCTTGGAAAACAGCAGATCGACGGCCGCCCGGCCGATTTCCTCGGCGTGCTGTTGCACCCCGCTCCAATCCGCGTGCACCCGCGTGACGTCGAGTGACACCAGGCTGATATCCTGCGGCACGGTGCGCCCGGGGCGGGTCAGCCAGGCGTCCATGTGATTGGGCTGGTTGCGGAAGGTCGAGAGGGTCAGCACGCAATCCACCTCGTGCTGGTCGACCCATTTCAGGAATTGGTCGGGGTTCATCTCCGCGGGCAGAAACGGGGGAATGGCGGCGAGGGACGGAAAGGCCGCGCGCAGCCCGGCATAACCGAGGGACCACCGGCCGCCGGTGATCTCGTCCTGGTATTTCTCGATGGCGAGACCAATGCGGGTGCAGCCGCATTCCGTGATCGTGCGGGCGGCCATGATCACCGCCTCGGTGTGATCGCTCAGCACGCAGTCGAGTCGCGGCGAGGCGATGCGATGGCCGACCTGGACAATGGCAAAGTCGTCCCACGGCAGCGTGATCTCGTGCGGCTCCACCGGGAAGGCCGCCAGGAGGACGCCGGAGATGCCGCGCGCGGTGAGAATCTCCCCGAGGCGCCGCCCGGTCATGCCATTGGAGCAAAGGGTGAACTCGGTGATCCCGAAGCCGAACGATTCCGCGCGCTGGCGGGCCGCTTCCCAGTTGCTGGCGAGGGTGGGTGTTTCCCGCCATTCGTGCGAATCCGCCACCGGCGTCACGAAGGCCAGGGTCCCGAGATAATTCTGCACGACCCCCCGGCGCGTGGCCCGCATGACCTGGCCGACGAGGGAATTGTGGTGGTAGCCAAGGGCCGCCGCCGCCGCGTCAACGCGGATCTGCGTGGATTTCGCCACCTTCGCCGCGCCGCTCAGGCAGCGGGACGCAGTGGAAGCGGAGACCCCCGCGCGTTTCGCAACCGCGAGCAGCGTCGGCGCCGTGCGGGGTGGCACCACGGAGTTCATGCCCTCCTTGTACGGCGAGGATCCCGCAAGGTCAAGTCCACCACCGCGGTCCCGTAATCTTCTTCTTCCTCGGTCACCGGGCCAACCTTCGGGCGAACGGACTATTCCCGGAGTTTCCGCTGACTTTTGTAGTCGGAGATGAAGATCCGCGGGGCAAGCCCCGCGGCATTGCAGAACTGGAGGCAGGACTATCAGTCCTGCGAGGCCTGCGCCGCCATTCTCCTCCAAACGCGGGGCTGATAGCTCCGCCTCCATCCAAGCCGAAGCAAGCTTCGGGGAATTAGCCCCAGAGAGATTAAACGGATTGGCGCCAGGCCTGCTGCCGGGCGATCTGCGCGAGCGGCTGAAGGAGAGCCGCATCAGCCCCGCCATGTTTCCCGCTTTTGCGGTATGGAATCATGGTGCGGCGGCCAAACCGAGCAGCACCTCGCCGGGGGGCTGCTCGTCGTATTCGATCGCCGCGAGCAGGGCGCGACGCAGCAGGGTGGCGGTGCCGGCGTCGGTGCCGGCCAGCAGGGCAAGGGTTTCAGGCGAGAGCGGGTCGCCGATGGCAGGCACGCGGAGGGCAATGCCAGACGGGAGTTTCGCGGGTGTGGCCATGTATATTCCGGTGGCAGGGTCGAAAAAGAGTTCGTTGCCCCGGGCCAAAAAGTGGTCGGCCTTTCCGTTGTCCTTGAGCGACCGGTAGGCCAGCGCGGTGGCCGCGTAGTCTGCGGCGGTCCGCGGCGCGGGCAGCCTGGCGGCCAGTTGCACCGCGATGGCCGCCAGGCGTTTTTCGGCCGAACGCTGCAAAGCCGCGATCAACAGACCTTGCGCCCCGGTGCTCGCCCAGCCGACGCGCACGAAGTTGGGCCGTTTCGCCGGATCGGCGGTCTCTTCGAGTGTGCCGTCGAGCGCTGCCGCGAAGGTGCCATCGGGATAACGCAGTTTCGTGAGAGCGAAGTCGAGCGCGCCGATGGCGGCGGCGCGCAGCGTTTCGTCTTTGCCCGCGTCCGCGGCATCGAACAGGGCCAAGGCGATGCGGGCCTGGTCGGCGAGCGTCTTCTGATAATAGGGCTCCTTCCATGCCTCATCGATGGTGCGCCGATAGAAGCCACCATCGACGGGATCATGCGCGGCGCCCCGGACGAGGGCGCGGGCGGCGTTCAGCGCGGCGTCACGGCCGGCCGCACCCCGGGCAAGGAGAAAGCGGATCAACTCGGGCTCGGGCTCCTTGGGCGCGGTGCCGAAGCCGCCGTTCACCGGGTCGATGGTCGCGATCCAGGCCTTGGCCGCGGCGTCTGACTTAGCCGCGACGTCAATCTTCGGACCGGCCCCGAGTGGCGGCACGCGCATCAGGTCGATCGCCTCCCTGGCGAGCGCCCGGGCGCGGGCCGGATTGCCGGTCCAATTGTCGAGCGCACCGCGGGCCGCCTTGAGGAAGCCCGGCTTCCCCCACTCTTCCGAGGGCGGCAGGTAGTTGGCGCCGTCGTAGGGCTGGAACTCGGGCGTGAGCCACAGGTGCACCGGCCAACCCTGGAGCTGCTTGATGCTGCGGATGTAGTGCTGGGCCAGCGCGGCAACCTCAGGCTGCGCGTCGGCGTCAACGAAGATGCAGAAGAAGTTCTCGTTGAGCCACGCGACGGTCTTCGCGCTGGTGAAGGTCTGGCTGATGGTCGCGCGGGTGAGCTCGCTCAGCGGGGACCCGATGAAGACGTAGACGCTCCGGTTGGCGGCGCGGGCCTCGGCCAGCGTGGCGTCGTTCCAGGCGTGCCAGTGGACGGCGCTGTCGGTCTGGGCGCGGACGAACGCGGAGGACGAGGCGGCGACTCCGCTCTCGGCCGGACGCGCCAGCCCGGGCCCGATGAGCAGCAGCCACGCCGTGAGAGAACGGAATCGCATGGTTCGCATTGAGTGGGAGCGCGGGCCGCGAGGCGAGCCTTGGGTGCAATGCGCCGGGCCATGTAACGGTCCCGGGCAAGGCTTACCGGAGCGGTTAAAGGTTCAGCGTGAGTTGGAGATAGACGTAGGCGGCATCCTTCGAACCGACGGCGGACAGCGATTCCTTCACGTAATCGCCGCGAAAGAAATGCGAGGCCCCGGCCTCCAACAGGGCGCCACGAGTAACGGCCCAGCTGGCCAGCAGGTCGACTTCCTGGCCGAGGGAGGTGCCGTAGGCGGGATTGATGCGGTAACCGGCGCCGCTGCCGACGGCGGCGCCGGTGAAGTTGCGCGGTGCGCCGGCGGCGTTATACCAAAAGTCGCTGCTCTTATCGAGCGCCTGCAGGTTTACCTCGAGGTTGAGGGTAAGCGTGGAGTGCGGCTTCGCCGTGAGGGAGAAGCGCAGGTCACGGGCGTTCTGCAGGCCGGTCAGGTCCATCGCCCCGTAGAGCAGGTGGTTCGACGGAAACAGATTCTGAAAGGTGCCGCTCTTGTTGTCCGCGGGGTTGCTGTCGCCGGACGCCACGCTGGCGATGACCGCGAGGCGCGGCGACCAGGGTGTGCCCTTGGGCCAGGTGTAACCGGCCTGGGCGATGAGCGCGTAGGCCGACTGGTCGAGCCGCGAAGCCGCGAGCGCGGCCGCCACCGTGGTGGCGGGAAACACGGCGGTCCGGCTGCCAAACTGGTAGGCGGCCTCGACCGTGTAGTCCCAGGGCCCGTGGGCGCCGGGTTTCGACTTGAAGCGCACGCCCAGCGTGTAGAGGTCCTGCGGTGCGGGGAAGCGCGCGGGCGCCGGCACATCGGACCAGTCGTCGGTCACGATCCCGCGGGCGACATTGCGGGCGAGCAGGTAGGTCTCGACGAGGTCCGTCTTCGACAGCCTGGGCAGGCTGACGTAGACGCCGGAGAACAGATCCTGCGGGTTGGAGCGGTTCAGGGCGTTGTTGTGCGTGTAGACGACGGCGGTGGAGAATGCATCAACGGCAACCACGGGCGTCTCGTAACGGACTTTGAGACCGTCGAACGTCCGCGGGACGTTCAGCCAGCGGGCGTGGCCCACGAGACGCTGGTCGCCGTAGACCAGCTCCTGGCGCCCCAGCTTGACCGACACCGGCAGGTCCTTGGTGGCGGGGATGAGCAGGTAGGCCTGGTAGATGTCCAGCGGGCCGTCACGCTCGGGCAGGTTCTGGCCCGGCGCCGTGGCGTTGAAACGCTCGTCGCCGAAGGAATAGCTCGAGCGACCCTCGAAGAGGAACGACACGGGGGCGCCATTGTAGCCAACACGCGGCATGACGCGGAGGAGCTGATACTGGTTGGACGTGTCGTCCTGCGGGCGCTCGGAGAAATCCCAATTGGAGCCGGCCTTGGTCGTGCCGGCGCCATCCTTGTCCTCGGAGCGGATGCGGACGTTGACGCCGATGTCCCAAGGTTTGAGCGAAGGATCCCCGGCGCGGAGGTAGCTGTTGACATAGCCCGGGAACGGGGCGGACGGAGCGGCGGGTGTGGAAGCCGGCGCGATGGTCTGGGCCCGGGCCGCGACGGCCAAAGCGATGGCAAGCAGACCCCGCAGGAAGGGCCGACGGTTGATCAAGTTCATGCGTGGATCTACTTGGGGGTGAAGAAAAGCAGCGGACCGTCACAACGCGTCACGACGACGGCGGGGCGCTTGCCCCCCGGGAGGGTGAGAGCCACGGCGGCCCGCGCCTCGCCGGTGACGACCAGACCCGACTGCGCGGCCAAAAGCGGGGTGAAGCCGCCCTGGCCGTCGCCTTTCAGGAAGAGGCCGACGCCTCCGTCAAAGCGACCCGTGGACGGTTCGGGGCCGAAGTTGTTGCCGACGCACAGCAGATCGAGCTTGCCGTCGCCGTCGAGATCGGCCGCCACGATCGCGTTGATCGGGGCGATCTGCGCGGTGCGCGGGAGCGGCGCAAACTTGAAGGTGCCGTCCTTCTGCTGGAGGAAGACCCCGCTGGCGAGTTCGGTGGCGGTGAGCTTGCGGGCCGCCGCCAGTTTGTCCTCACCGAAAATCTCGGCGAGCGAGGCGTGGGCGAAGGCCTTGTAGGTCGGGAATTTCTTTGCCAGCCAGGGGAAGGAGTAGCCGAGCTTGCTGCGGCCGCGCAGCGGCACGAGCTTGCCGCCCTCGTATTGGGCCTCGACGAGCTGCTCGCGGCCGCTGCCGTCGAGGTCGCCGGCATAGAGCACGGCTGGCTCGGCAGCGGTGGCATGGTATTTCGTGTTCAGGCCGACATTTCCGGCGATGATGTCGAGCCGGCCGTCGCCGTTCACATCGGCGACGGCAAGCGCGCTCCACCAACCGGTGATGCCGGCGAGGCCGGCCGCCGCGGTCAGGTTCTCGAGCTTTTTGCCGGTGTTGTGGAAATAGGCGACCGGGCCCCATTCGGTGGCGACCAGCAGATCGGGCCGGCCGTCGCCGTCGATGTCGGCCCAGACCGCGGCGGTGACCATGCCGATATTGCGCAGGCCCGGCGCTACCTCGTCAGTCACGTCCACCAGTTTGCCACCCACATTGCGGTAAAGGAAGCTGCGCGGGGTCGCGGGATACTGGCCCGGGACCACGCGGCCGCCGACGAAGACGTCGGTGCGGCCGTCACCGTCGAAGTCGGCGGTGGCCACGACCGAGGTGCTCTCGCCGTCGGCGGGCAGTGTGCCCTCGGGCGCGAGGGTGAACTTCCCGTGGCCGTCGTTGAGGTAGATGCGGTCGTTCTGCAGCGCGTTGCCGCGATCGGTCTGCACGCCACCGGCGGAAATGTAGAGGTCGGGCGCGCCGTCGCCATTCAGGTCGAGGAAGGCTGCGCCGACGTCGTCGGCCTCGGCCGCTGCCGCCCAGGGTTGGTCGGGCGCGGGCACGAAGGAGCCGTCCTTCTGGCCGAGGAACAGCTCGCCGGCCTGGCCGGCGGTGCCGGTCACGAAGATGTCCGGAATGCCATCGCCGTTGACGTCCGCCACGGCGAGGGCCGGGCCCTGGTTGTTGAGGCGGTGCGGCAGCAGGCGCTGGCGGATGAACTCGTCGAAGGGCCGCAGCGTATTCTCATGCTTGAGGCCGCGGCTGGCCGCGCACTCGGCGAAAAGAGCGTCGGGCCGGGCCGGGGTCTGCAGCCGGGCCGGAGGCCGCCCGGCCTTTTCGTCGCGCGGCGGCTCGGAGATCGTGAAGATCCGGTCCACGGGCAGGTTTTCGAGCACCTGCACCTGGCCGAGCGGCCAGTGGATCGTGAGCTTCCTGATGACCGTGTCGGCCCCGAGGCCGAAATGGGCGACGGGCGGCTCGCTGGCCACGATGCCGCGCTCGGTGAAGATCTGGCGGACCTGGATGCCGGTCGAGGCCGATTCGAGCTTCAGCTCGGCACCGATCCCGTCGCGATTGGGGGCGCGGCCGGCGAGCTTGATCTCCACGCGATGGCCGGTGGCCGTGTTGTTGCGCATGATGGTCGGCGGGGCGTTGCAGTTCGCATAGACGAGGTCGAGATTGCCGGTGTTGAAGAGGTCGGCGACGGCGCAGCCGAAAGCGACGGTGTTCTCGTTCAGGCCCCACGCCTCCGAGACGTTTTCGAAACGGAGGTCGCCCAGGTTGTGGTAGGCCAGCGTGGTCTCGTTGCGCGGCGGCGAATCCTTCCACATCAGGGCGCGGGCGGAGAGCGAAGGGGCCCGGTTTTGCTTGTCGACGAGGTCGGCGTCGATGAAGTTGCGGATCATGCCGGCGGTGAAGAACACGTCGAGGCGACCGTCGTTGTCGAGGTCGGCCAGGCGCGCGCCAAAGGTCCAGCCGGTGGCGTCCATGCCGGTGAGGTGCGCGACCTCCTGGAAGTGGTCGGTGCCGGTGTTGAGGTAGACGGCGTTCCACATGTATTGCGGGATGAGGTCGGGCACGCGTTCCATCTCCCAGAGGCCGCGGCCGATCTCCTCCATGCCCGTCATGAACTGCACATGGTTGCGGTCGCGCATGTCGGTGACGAGAAAGTCCACGAGGCCGTCGTTGTTGAGGTCGCCGAAATCGGCGCTCATCGAGAAATAGGTGACGTGCGGCAGGCGCTCGTCGACGACGTCGGCGAAGGTGCCGTCGCCCTTGTTGAGGTAGAGGCGGTCGGGCGTCTCGAAGTCGTTCGCGACGTAGAGGTCGGGCCAGCCGTCGCCATTGGCGTCGAACCACACGGCGGTATGACCCTGGGTCAGGCCCCAGATGCCGGCCTGCTTCGACACGTCGGTGAAGTGGCCGTGGCCGTCGTTGTGCAGCAGGTAGTCGCGGCGGCCCTGCGGGGACTTGGAGAAATCGAGGATGTTCGTGACGAGGTAGCAGTCGAGGAAACCGTCGCCGTCGTAATCCGCAAACGAGGCGTGGACGGAGGCGTCCGTGATATCGAGGCCGTATTCGTGGGCGCGCTCGGTGAAGGTGCCGTCACCGTTGTTGACGAAGAGCAGGTTCGGCGCGTTGTAGCGGCAGACGTAGATGTCCGGCCAGCCGTCCTGGTTGATGTCCACCACCGTGGCGCCGACCTTGCCGATCGTCTCGTCCTGCGCCACGCAGTCGACACCCGCCGCAGCGGCGACGTTTTCGAAGTGGCCGAGCGTCGGCTGGCGGTAGAGCGCGCAGGGGCCGTTCTTGGAGACGGCGAAGATGTCGAGATGGCCGTCCCGGTCGAAGTCCGCCACGGCGATGCCGGTCTCGAGGGCGCCAAGGGTGAGCTCGCGGAACCGGTCACCCCACATGCGCGGGTCGTTGTAGACGTTCGTCACGCTGACGCCGGACTCGGCCGCCGTGAGACGCTGGAAGGGCTTGGCGCCGGCCGGCAGCGGCGGGCGCGGGGCCAGGGGCGCCGAGGTGTAGGCGGGCTCGGCGTGCGCGACGGCCAGCAGGGTGAGCGCGGACAGGAGGTGGAGGATCGCGGCTTTGGGCATGCGGAAAATCAGGCGGGCTGGGGTTGCCGAAACGGCACGACCGCGGTGGACCGGGTGAGGAGATACGCGAGGGCGAGCGGGACAATGTAGCTGCCGCCGCGCTCGATGATCTCGAAGACCGGCGCCGGGGCGCCGCTCGTGAGGAAGAGGGACTCAGTCGCAAGTTTCCAGAGACAGGCAAATACGAGCAGGGCCGGCACCCGGACCACGAGCACGGCGACGGCGAGCACCGCCTCGAACCAGCCGACGGCAAGCATGACGCGCACGGGATCCGCCGGACCGAAAACCGCGTAATGGTGCGCGAGAGCCGGCTTTTGCAGCAGGAGCGCGCAGGCCGCGTGTCCGGCCAGCAGCGACGCGAGCATGAGCTGCAAGACCTGGATCAGGCGGCGTCGGACCGCGGCGGACATTTCCGGCCAGGCGGCGGGCAAGCGGGCGAACCACGGTCCGCGAAGGCCGACGATGACCAGCAGGGCCAGCGGCACGCCGTAATTGCCGGCGCGCTCGAAGAATTCCGGCCAGCCCTGCCCGGCCATCGGCCGCAGCAGCGCAGTCCAGGTCGCCCACGCCGCGGCCCATGCAAACAGTGCGCGGCAAGGCCAGAGGAGCGCAAGGCAGGCGACGGTCACGTCCATCGCGCCGATCCAGGGCATGAGCCGCCAGGCCCAGGTCTCCGGCACGCCGGCGGCCGCGAAATACGGCACCCAGGCCGCCTTGGTCATGAGTCCGAAGGCGCCATGGCCGAGGAAACACAGGGCCACGCCTGCGCGCAGCATCCACCACAGCGCCGCCGTGGACTCCGCGCGCCCGGCCGTTGCGGGGGACTCCGTCATCGCGATCACCGGGCCACGGGCTGAAGGGCGTTGACCCAGACCCAGTCGGCAATCTTGACGCCCATTTTCTGCGCCTCGAGATTGTCGGACATCGTGTGGATGCCGCCCACCACGCGGCTCATGCCGGCCTCCTTCTGCGCGTCAGAAAGTCTCCGGAAGCTGCGCACGGCGCCTGGCAGGGCGTCGGAGGTCACGGAGAACTCGATGTCATCCGTGCCGAACCAAAGGGCGAGCAGGCGGGCGCCGGCCGCGGAAAAGGTACTGTGTCCCGAGGTATACGACGGGAACGGCGGCGAGGCCATGTTGGGAATAAAGTCCGGATCCACCTTCACGCCGGGGTTGATCTTCGCCTCCATTTCCCGAAGGGCGTTCTCCGGCCGCCAGACATTGTAGTAGAACTTCGTCTCCCAGCAGGCGATGCCGGCATCGGCCTCGGCGAAGTTCAGCAGCGCGAAAAGCCGCGCGGTGTCGGCGGTGCCGAGCTTGCTGCGGCGGGCGAGATCCTCGGCGATCATGTTCCAGTGGCCGGGCGGCGTGGAGGTGCCCAGGTCGTCGTTCCAGAAGGGCGTGCTGAGCGTCTCATATTCCGTGCGGTCGGCATTGTCGCGGGCGCCGCGCTTCGCCACGAAGTTGAGTTCCTCGGCGTATTCCTTCGAGCCGAGCGATTCGGGCGACGGGGCGCGAAACTGGTCCGGCGAGGTCAGCACGAACGGAACGACCTTGCCCCAGAACGGCAGCAGTGGCGGGCGGAAATTGGGCGGCGTCTCGCGCCATTTGCCCGGCTCGGAGCTGGTGTAGGTGCCGGGGATCGGCTTGTCGAAGCCGCTGTTCGCCCGGCCGGCGAGGACCGCTTTGCCGACCTTCTCGCCCCACGCGACGCCGCCGACCTTGGCCGGACCGTCGGGGATGGCGGCGAGGGCCTTTTCATAAATCACCTGCAAGTTGTGGGGGTTGGCGGTGGCGCTCCACAGGGCGGTCATGACAACGTGCGCGGCGCCGGCCACCGCGGCGTCCATATCGGCGCCCGCCGGCGCGGGTTCGTTCACGAGCCAGCCCTTGTGCGTGTGCGTGATGCCGTTCACGGCGTCGAAGATCGCCACATGGTAGGTCGCGAGAAACAGCGCCGACATCGGTGGCGGGTTGCGCGCGAGGCGCGTGGTGTTGAGGGCCTGCTCGTTCCAATAGAGCACGGCGTTGTCGGCGGCGCGCAGCAGCGGGGCGGCGGACAGGGCGCAGAGGGCGAGGATAGCGGGTAGACGGGGGTGTTTCATGCGATCGGGGTAGAGGGCGGACCCGGGGGCGGTCCTGGGGGTGTCTCCGATATCGCAGCCTGCTGGGCTGGATTTCGGTCAAACGTTTCTCTGACACGACTTCGTTGCTTTGCAAACGTTGCGAGACTGGCCATTCGTTACATTCCAATCTGGTTGGATTGCCCGGGACAGGACTCGAACCTGTAAGCCTTGCGGCGAGGGCTTCTAAGACCCTTGTGTCTGCCAATTCCACCACCCGGGCGGGGGAGATTTCGGATGGCAGATTGCGGATTTCGGATTGGCGGACGCAAGGCCTAATCCAATCTGCAATCCGCCCTCTCCAATCCACAATTTAGCGGCCTTATCTGACTGTGACCGTAGGTAAAAAAGTTGGCTCGCGCCGCGCCTTCGTCACCGTCTCGAAATCCGCGGCCAGGGCCAGCAGCTTCGCCTCGCTCCACGGCCGGCCGACGAACGACAGACCAACGGGCAACCCGAAGAACTGCGCGGCCGGCACCGTCAGGTTCGGGTAACCCGCGACCGCGGCCAGGGTCGAGCTGCTGCCGCTGCCGCCTTCGCCGTTCAGCGGGTCGGTGAGCGTCGCCACGCCGCGCGTGAACATCACCAATGCATCGAGCTTGTCACCGTCGAGCGCGGCATCGAGCCCCTCGGTGCGCGCCAGTCTCAGGCACGTGGCCTTGGCGTCGAGGTAGGCCTGATCGGTGAGCGGCCCGCGGGCCTGCGCCGCGGTGAAATCCTCCTGGCCGAACCACGCCATCTCCTCCGACCGGTGCGCCTCGTTGAAGGCGATCAGGTCCGCGAGCGCCTTCATTGGTGTCACGCGGCCGGGGGTCGCGAGGTAGCGGTTGAGGCCGTCCTTGAACTCGTAGGAGAGCAGGTCGCCCGTGGCGGAGCCGAAATTGCCCAGCGAACCGACCTTCACCGGATCGACCACCTCCGCGCCCGCCGCTTGCAACGCCGCGATGAGCGCCGCCAGCGCCGGCTCCATCCGGGCGTGAAACCCGAACGGACCGCGCACGATCCCGATGCGCGCGCCGCGCAATGCGCCGGGTTTGAGCGGCGCCGCCAGCTCGGCCGCCAGACCGGCCGGGATTCCGCTGGTCGCCGGATCGTGTTCATCGGCCCCGGCGATCGCCGCCAGCACGAGGGCCGCATCGCGCACCGTGCGCGTCATCGGGCCGGCCGTGTCCTGCGACGCGGCAATGGGGATGATGCCGTCGCGGCTGATCAGCCCGACGGTCGGCTTCAGGCCGACGATGCCGCAGGCCGACGCAGGGGACACGATCGAGCCGTTCGTCTCCGTGCCGATGGCGAAAACGCAGAGGTTCGCGGACACGGCCGCGCCCGAGCCCGAGCTGGAGCCCGAGGGATTGCGGTCGAGCGCGTAGGGGTTGCAGGTCTGGCCACCGCGGCCGCTCCAACCGCTGCTGGAGTTGTTGCCGCGGTAGTTGGCCCATTCGGTGCAATTGGTTTTCCCCAAGATGACGGCACCGGCCGCGCGCAGCCGGGCAGCAACGCCCGCATCGCGCGGTACCTTCTGCCCGACCAGCGCGAGCGAGCCGGCGGTCGTTTGCATCCTGTCGGCCGTGTCGATGTTGTCCTTGAGGAGCACCGGGATGCCGTGGAGCGGCCCGCGCACATGCCCGGCCTTGCGCTCGACATCCAGCTGGTCCGCAATGGCCAGCGCGTCGGGGTTGAGCTCGATGACGGCGTTCAACCTCGGCCCGGCCCGGTCGACCTCGGCGATGCGTTGCAGATAGGCGGCCGTGAGTTCGCGGGAAGTCAGGCGGCCCGCCGCCATCTGCTGCTGCAGCTGCTCGATCGTCGCCTCGGCAAAGGGGAACGCGGCCCGCGCCGTCGTGAGCACCAAGCCGAGCAGCAGTAGTCGTGTTTTCATGAGACTGAATTGACCACGGATTTCACGGATGGGCACGGATAAAAACCAGCAAGGGTTGTCATCCTGAGTGCAGCGAAGCAGCGGTGTCAGCCGACAAGGGTAAAGTGTGGGTCTTTGAGCATGCGGTTGAGCACGACAATCATTTTGCGCATGACGGCGAGCAGGCAGACGTTGGCGGGTTTGCCGGCGGCCTGGAGTCGCTGATAGAACAGCGACAGGA
The DNA here is from genome assembly GCF_900104925.1 of Opitutus sp. GAS368. NCBI lineage: Bacteria > Pseudomonadati > Verrucomicrobiota > Opitutia > Opitutales > Opitutaceae > Opitutus > Opitutus sp. GAS368. The sequence goes on along the minus strand of NZ_LT629735.1, from coordinate 2,489,240 downwards.
CCGGGTTGTGCTGGGAGGCACTGACTGCGGCCATGTACAGGACGTTGCGGACCTCCACGCGGCCACCGCGGGCATGGCGCGGCCGGGAGGTTTCGCCGCTGTCGTGGGCATGCGGGGCCACTCCGACCAAGGCGGCGATGCGCTTGTCGTCCTCTTCGCCCAGTTCCGGCAGGTACGCCAACAGCGTCGTCGCCAGCACCGGACCGACCCCTTGCAACTGCTGCATCCGCTCTGCCTTGGCCCGCAGGGCGGGATGCGCCCGCACCTGCTGCGCCACCAACTCGTCGGCCTTGGCCAGGGCGGCGGCTTGTTGCTCGCGTTGCGCCTGCAGCAAGGCCTGCAAGGTCGGGCCTGCTGTTTCCAGCCGGTTGGCCGTTTGCGTGCCTTGATCTACCAGCTGCCGGCGATAATCCAGCAGCTCGCGCAACGCGGTTACCTCGGGCAGCGGCGGCTTCTCCACGCGGGGATGCATGGCGCAAGCGTAGCGATAGATCAGCCCCACATCAATCTTGTCGGTTTTGGCCAGCGTGCCCTCCGCCCGGGCGAAGTTACGCACCCGCCCGGGCTGCAAGCGGCAGACCGGTACGCTCGCTTGGTGCAGCTGCTCCAGCAACCGGCGTTCATACCCGCCCGTCGCTTCGCATACCACGCGCACTCCCGGCAGCGGCTGGACGAGGGTGATCAGCGTGGCAATGCCCGCTGCCGTGTTCGGGACCTGCCGGCACTTCTGGCCGGCAATGGTGTAGTCCAGGCGCGCCTTGGAGATATCCAAGCTGACGTACCGCACAGGTTCGGTCGACTCTACCTTGTAATACGAGTTCATGACTCTTTCAGCGGTTCGAGGTTTGACCAGGCACAAGACCGCGACCCGGCTTCACTACGGGCTCGAGGGCCCAAGGATCCAGCGATCTGTCGGTCTTGCCGTCCACCGTGCGGCCTGCACGGCGAACGCCCTGGTGGGCGGCCTCCAGTCAATCCACCCGGACTGACTTGGCAACCCAGCCCAAGCCGGCCTCCTCCGACGAGCCATCGGGCCCATTCTCGGAGCCCGGCTCGGGCCAAACCCTTTTCAACTTTCATCGCCCAAGACATACAAGGATCCAGTGAAATGAACGCGACCGTGCGGAGCGAAGTCCGCTCCACTGGATTCTTCGCTGCGTTCAGAATGACAGGTTGGGGTTACCTATCCGTGTTAATCCGTGCAATCCGTGGTAAAGGCCTTGCTCAGCCCGCCACGCCCAGCGACTCGCCCATGCGCGCGTAGACCTCGAGGCCATCGGCACTGTGTTTCACGAGGTCGGCATCGAACTTGATCCGACCGGGCTGGAAAATCGTCACGACGCACGAGCCGCCGAACTTGAACAGGCCCTTCTCCTCGCCCTTGGGCACCGCCCGGCCGGGCACATACAGCTGCTGGATGGTGCCGACCATGGTGGCGCCGATCTCACAGACGGCCACGCGGCCGAAGACCGGCGACTCGACGAGCGTGATCATGCGCTTGTTTTCCCACAGGTAGGCCAGGTTCTGCCGCAGCGCGATGGGCGACACGGAATACAGCCAGCCGTTGATGAGCCGCGCTTCGCCCGGCGTGCCGGCCACGGAAAAATGGAAACGGTGATAGTCCACGGGACACAGCCGCGAGATGAGCAACGAGCCACCGGCAAACTCGCGCCCGAGTTCCTCGCTGCCGAGAAACGACTTCAGGTCGAAGCGCTGGCCCTTCGCATAAAAGCCCTCCGCGCCGTCCACGTTCTGGAACGCGAGGTGCCGGCCGTCCGCCGGCAGCACGGCCACATTGTCGCCCGGGGCAATGGGCCGCGCGCCGGGCTTCAGCGCCCGGTAGAAGAACTCGTTGAAGGTCTTGAAGGCATACGGCTTCTTCGCGAACTCATCCACGTCGAGGTCGTAATCCACGATAAACGGCAGCACGCGGTGGGCGCTGCCGCGCTGCGACATCTTCCAGCCGTAATAGCGCGAGACGACCGCCCGTTTCACCAGGGCATTGAGCGCGAACCGGCCCGGGCCCGTCTCATACGTCCAGCGCAGCCAGTCGCCGCCATAGATCTCCTCGGTCTCAACGACCCGCTTGGTGCGGTGGAAATAGCGGATGGGCTCGGCGGGCATGCGCGCTGTTTATTGTAGGAGCGGGTTTACCCCGCGACAATAATCTGTCGCCGCCAGGCCCACCGCTCGCCAACCTTCGCCCATGGATACTTCATTTGCCCGGACTTGGCTGCGGCTCGAAGGGTTGGCCGTCCTGCTCTGCACCCTGCCCGCCTACCGGTATTTTCACCTGCCCTGGCTCTGGTTTTCCCTCCTCCTGCTCGCCCCGGACCTCGCGGCGCTGGGTTACCTGGCCGGCAGCCGGGTTGGCGCCTGGGCCTACAACCTAGCCCACTTCTATGCGTTTGCGCTCACGATGGTCGCCCTTGGATTGCTCACCGGCCAGCGGGTTGAACTCGGCCTCGGCCTGATCTGGTGCGCGCACATCGGCTTCGACCGGGCACTGGGCTACGGGCTCAAGTCGCCCGCGGGCTTCCGCTTCACGCATCTCGGGAAAATTGGCCGCGACAAGCCGGCCCAAGCCTAGGCCGCCTGGGGCCGGCTGCGCAGGCGCAGAGCCTCGTAGATGGGCGTGTTGCCCATGGCTTCGGCGACCCCGTAGGCCATCAGGCAGCTCACGAGCAGCGGCAGCATGAAGCTGTAGACGCCGGTCAGCTCGATCATGAGCACGATGCCGGTCAGCGGCGCGCGCACGATCGCCGTGAACAGCGCGCCCATGCCGAGCACGCAGAACACGCCGGGCGTCAGGTCCGGGTTGTTGACGAACAGCCCGTGCACGCCGGCGCCAAACAGCAGCCCGCCCATTGCTCCGATGCCCAGGAGGGGCGCAAAAATGCCGCCGGCCGCGCCGGTGCTGTAGCTAACCATGGTCAGCGCGAACCGCGCCACCAGGAACACGGGCAACATCGCCAGCGCAATCCGGCCCGACAGCGCCAGCTGCACGAGCGGGCCGCCCGAGCCGGCCAAGCCGGGCAGCAACCAGCCCGAGAGCCCGACCAGCAGGCCCGCGGCGGCGCCGACGGCGAACGCCGGCCACTTGATGACGCGGTCGCGCAGGTCGAGCGTCGCCAGCAGGCAGCGGTTGAACAGCACCCCCACCCCCCCGGCGAGCACGCCGAGCACCGCCGCCCACGGCAGTGTGGCCATGCCGGGCGCGGTCATGCCGGGCAGGTGGAACACCGGCAGCTCGTCCGTCAGCAGCCGCGCGACGATGTCGCCCGTCACCGACGCCAGGAACGCGGCCACGAACATCACCGGCGTGAAATTGCCATGCAGCTCCTCCAGCACGAACACGAGGCCCGACAGCGGCGCGTTGAAGGCTGCACCCAGGCCCGCGCCGGCGCCCGCGCTCATCAGCGCCCGGCGCTCGCCGTCGCCGATCTTCACGTGGAACCACTCGGACACCATGTGGCCGATGCCCGAGCCCATCTGCACGGTCGGGCCCTCGCGCCCGAGCGTCAGACCGCCACCGGTGCTGAACAGGCCGCCGAGAAATTTCAGCGGGATGAGCCGCTGCCATTCCGGCTCCGCCTCCTTGAGCAGAATCGACTTCAGCTGCGGGATGCCGCTGCCCGAGGCATGCGGCGCGAACCGGCGCACCAGCCACACGCCGACGCCGCCCCCGATCGCGCCGACGGCCAGCGCCGCCGGCAGGCCCCAGCCGCCCGCGACTGCGACCAGATGATCGCGCCAGTGTTCGGTCTTCTCCAAGGCGATCCGGAAGGCGGAAGCCAGCACCCCCGCCACCACCCCGACGATCAGCGCCTTGAGCACGATGTGCCGGCGTTTCACTTCCCGGTCACTCAACCCCGGCGTGTCGTGGATTTGCGCGTTCATGGCCGATTCGACCAGCCGGGGCCTGCGGAGTTCAAGCCGATTTCGGGTCTTAACCCAGGGTCAATTCGCCGCCCTTCACCTTGAAGGTGACGGTCGAGTCCTCGGCCACCTCGCCGCTGAGGAGCGCGCGGGCGAGCCGCGTCTCGAGGTGCCGCTGGAGGAAGCGCTTGAGCGGACGGGCACCGAAGACCGGATCGTAACCCTTCTCGGCCACCCATTCCTGGGCCTTCTGGTCGAGCGTGACCGTGACGCGCTTGTCGGCGAGCCGCCGGTTGATGTCGGCAATGAGCAGGCTCACGATCCGCTCGATTTCCTCGAGCGTGAGCGGCTTGAAAAGCACGGTCTCGTCCACGCGGTTGAGGAACTCGGGCCGGAAGGATTGGCGCAGATCGGCCATCACGCTTTCGCGGACGCTCTCGGGAATCTCGTCGCCCTTCACGCCCTCGAGCAGGTGGCGGCTGCCGATGTTCGAGGTCATGATGATGACGGTATTCTTGAAGCTGACGGTGCGGCCCTGGCTGTCGGTGATGTGCCCGTCGTCGAGCACCTGCAGCAGGACATTGAACACGTCCGGGTGCGCCTTCTCGATCTCGTCGAAGAGGACGACCGAGTACGGCTTGCGTCGCACGGCCTCGGACAGCTGCCCGCCCTCGTCGTAGCCGACGTAGCCCGGGGGCGCGCCGATCATGCGCGCGACGGAGTGCTTCTCCATGTATTCGGACATGTCGAGCCGGATGAGGTTGGCCTCGGAGTCGAAGAGCTGCGCGGCGAGCGTCTTCGCGAGCTCGGTCTTGCCGACACCGGTCGGGCCGAGGAAGAGGAAGCTGCCGATCGGGCGGCGCGGGTCCTTGATGCCGGCGCGGGCGCGCAGGATGGCCTCGCTGACCAGCCGGACACCCTCGTCCTGCCCGATGACGCGCGTATGCAGCTCGTCCTCGAGCTTCAGGAGTTTTTCCTTCTCGCCCTGCAGGAGCTTGGACAGCGGGATGTGCGTCCACTTCGAGATGATCTCGGCGATCTCCTCGGCGGAGACCTCCTCCTTCACCAACGTGGTCTTGGCCGTGCCGGTCTTCTCGGCCTTGGCGAGTTCCTTCTCCAGCTGCGGGATGCGGCCGTGCTTGAGCTCGGCGATCTTGCTGAGGTCGTAGGCACGCTCGGCCTTGGCCATCTCGAGACGCGCAGCCTCAAGTTCTTCGCGGACCTTCTGCACGCGGCCGAGGGCTTCCTTCTCCTTCGACCAGACAGCGCGCATCGCCGTGGACTGCTCCTTGGCGTCGGCCAGCTCCTTGCGGAGCACGCCGAGCCGGCGCTTGGAGGCGTCATCCTTCTCCTGCTTGAGCGCGGTCTCCTCGATCTCCAGCTGCATGACGCGGCGCTGGAGCTCGTCGAGCTCGGTCGGCAGGGAGTCGATCTCGGTGCGGATCATGGCGCAGGCCTCGTCCACGAGGTCGATGGCCTTGTCGGGCAGGAAACGGTCGGCGATGTAGCGGTGCGAGAGCACGGCGGCGGCCACCAGGGCGTTGTCCTGGATGCGCACGCCGTGGTGCAGCTCATAGCGCTCGCGCAGGCCGCGGAGGATCGAGATGGCGTCCTCGACGGTCGGCTCCTCGACCAGCACGGTCTGAAAGCGGCGCTCGAGGGCCGGGTCCTTCTCGATGTATTTGCGGTATTCGTCGAGCGTGGTCGCGCCGATGCAATGCAGCTCGCCGCGCGCCAGCATGGGCTTGAGCAGGTTGCCGGCGTCCATGGCGCCCTCGGTCTTGCCGGCGCCAACGATGTTGTGGAGCTCGTCGATGAAAAGGATGATGCGGCCGTCGGCCGACTTGACCTCGTTGAGGACGGCCTTGAGGCGCTCCTCGAACTCGCCGCGGTATTTCGCGCCGGCCACCAGCGCACCCAGGTCGAGCGCGAAGACGGTCTTGTCCTTCAGGCCCTCGGGCACGTCGCCGCGCAGGATGCGCTGGGCGAGGCCCTCGACGATGGCGGTCTTGCCGACGCCGGGCTCGCCGATGAGCACGGGGTTGTTCTTGGTCTTGCGGGAAAGGATGCGGATGGCGCGCCGGATCTCGGCGTCGCGGCCGATGACGGGGTCGATCTTGCCCTTGCGCGCCTGGGCCACGAGGTCGACGCCATATTTCTCGAGCGCGTTGTAGGTCGTCTCGGGATTGTCCGTGGTCACGCGCTGGCTGCCGCGCATGGCCTGCAGCTCCTTGAGCACCTTGGCGCGGTCGAGGTTGAAGCTGGCGAAATACTTCTTCAGGGCCGCCGGCTGGCCGACCTTGATGAGCGCAAGGAACAGGTGCTCGACGCTCACAAACTCGTCTTGCAACGACTCCGCCTCCGCTTCGGCCTGCGTCAGCACCTCGTTGAGCGCCTGGGTGACGTAGATCTTGGAAACATCCACCGCGCCCGTGACCTTCGGCGTGCGCTCCAACTCGCGGTTGGCCGCCAGCTGCAGGGCACTGACCGTCACCCCGAGTTTTTCCACGAGCGACGGCACGATGCCGCCCTCCTGGGCGAGGAGCGCGACGAGGAGGTGCCACGTGTCGACCTCGTTGTGCGAGCGGCGGCGGGCCTCGTTCTGCGCCTCGGCGACGGCCTGGCGCGACATCACGGTCATTTTCTCGGGATTCATATATAGAAGAACCCGCGTTTCGCAGGGTGCGTTCCAAGTCCGGTGCACATTTTCCCGTTGAGGACCGCCAGTTTAGCTCCAATCCGCGTGCCCCGCTTGGGCGGCTTGGCACACCCGCGGTGCCATTCTGGCCGCGGCGTGACACTGCCGCCTACTTGGGTGGAGCCCGGCCTCCGGACGGGTTTCTGCAATTCGCGACTCCTGAAAACCCGTCCGGAGGCCGGGTTCCACCTGATAAAATTAAATGCCCGCGGGAGCAGTCACGGAAAAAGCGAGTTACATCCCCTATGCTTCTGCAACTTTTCCAGCGTGACCACCCTCGCGGGCAAAGTGGGGTTTGTTCAAAGTGGTTGAACCAACGCCCGCAGTTTGCGCCGCGCCACCTGTGGTGTCCAGTCCGCAACCGGCAAAGAGTGTGTCATGCCGCGCCGGCGAATTCCGCCGGGTTCGTTTGACTAGCCCGGGGCCGCGGCTACTGAGAGGTGACCACATGTCCAATTTTCTCGATCCGAAAAGACCCACCACCCGCGCCCTGCTGGTCGGGGTGCAGACCCCGGACATGAAGCCCGGCGAGGGGGCGGAGCTGCTCACGGAGCTGAACGAGCTCGTCGAGAACCTCGGGCTGGAGATCTCCCACTCCACCCTCATCACCCTGCGCGACCGCCAGCAGCCCAAGTTCCTCATTGGCACCGGCAAGGCTGCCGAGCTCATGGCCCGGGCCAAGGCCGACGGCGCCGACGTCATCGTGATCGACGAGGAGCTGTCGCCCGCCCAGCAGCGCAACTGGGAGGAGGAGTCCGGCCTGGCCGTCATCGACCGCCAGGAGGTCATCCTCGAGATCTTCGCCGACCGGGCCCAGACCCGCGAGGCCGTGCTGCAGGTCGCCCTGGCCCGCATGGAATATTCCCTGCCCCGCCTGACCCGCGCCTGGTCCCATCTTTCCCGCCAGCGCGGCAAGGGCAAGATGGGTGGCGAGGGCGAGACCCAGCTCGAGCAGGACCGCCGCCTCGTCCGCAACCGCATCACCAAGCTGAAATCGGAGCTGGCCCAGGTCATCTCCCAGCGCGCCACCCAGCGCATCAAGCGCCAGCGCACCCCCATTCCCGGCGCCGCCATCGTCGGCTACACCAACGCCGGCAAGTCCACCCTCCTCAACAAGCTCACCGGCGCCTCGGTCCTCGCGGCCGACAAGCTCTTCGCCACCCTCGACCCGACCACCCGCCAGCTCGTCCTGCCCGACGGCCGCACGCTGCTGCTGACCGACACCGTCGGCTTCATCCGCCGCCTGCCCCACCGCCTCGTCGAGGCCTTCAAGGCCACGCTCGAGGAGGTCGTCGTCGCCGACTTTCTCATCCACCTGCTCGACGCCGCCAACCCCAACATCGACCAGCACCACGCCACCACCCTGGCCGTGCTCGGCGAACTCGGCGCCGCCGACCGCCCCACCCTCACCGTTTTCAACAAGACGGATCTGCTCGACGAGCACACCCTCGCCCGGCTCCGCGCCCAGCATCCCGACGCGCTCTTCATCAGCGTGCACACCGGCGCCGGGCTCGACGAACTGCTCCGTCACTGCGAGGCGCTGGCCACCGACGACACCGAGGCGGCCGACCTGCTCATCCCGCACAGCCGCTACGATCTTGTGGCCAAGCTCCACGGCATCGGCCACGTGAAGCAGCAGGAGTCACTCGACGACGGCACGCACCTCACCGGCCGTTTCCCGAAAAAATTCGCCGCCCTCTACACACCCTTCATCCTCAACCCAAAGCCCGCCCCGAAAAAGCAACCGGCGGGGAAACGTCCCTCCGCCACCCGTCGATGATTCCGGTCCACGAAGCCTGGCACGCCATCCTGGCCCACGCCGGTTCGACCGAGACCGTCCGGCTCCCGTTGGGCAAGGCGCTGGGCCGGATCCTGCGCACGGCCGCCAGGGCGGACGCGGACTCACCGCCTTTCGACGTCTCCGCCATGGACGGCTACGCGCTGCGCCGGGCCGACATCACCCAGGCGCTGCGCGTGACCGGCACGGCGCAGGCCGGCGCGGCTTTCACGGGCCCGCTCCGTCCCGGCGAATGCATCCGCATCCTGACCGGCGCGCCCGTCCCCGCCGGGGCCGATTGCATCGTAAAGCAGGAGGATATCACGCGCGAGGGCGATTCCATCCGGGTCCGGCGGCCCGACGGCCCCGATTACATCCGCCGGCGCGGCGAAAACCGCCGGCGCGGCGACATCGTGGTGCCGGCCGGCACCAGGCTTGGCCCGCCGGAACTCGCCGCCCTCGCCTCCGCCGGTATCCACCAACCGGAGGTGGCCCGCACGCCCCGCTGCGCCCACCTGGTCACGGGCAACGAGCTGGTCGCGCCCGACCAGACGCCCATCGGCGCGCAGATTCGCGACAGCAATTCCACGCTCATCGCCACCCTCCTCGCCCGCGGCGGCATTGAGCTGGTGGCGCAGGTAGGGTTGCGCGATGAGCTGGCGGCCGGTCAGGCCGCCGCCGCCGCCCTGCCGGCCCACGACGTGCTGTTCATTTCCGGCGGGGCGAGCGTGGGCGACCTCGACTTCGCCCGGCCGCTGCTTGAGGCACTGGGCTACACGCTGCATTTCCACGAGCTCAACCTCCGTCCCGGCAAACCGCTGGTGTTCGCCAGTCGTGGCGCGCAGCTCGCCTTCGTGCTGCCCGGCAACCCGGTGTCCCACTGGGTGGTGTTCCAGCTCTTTCTCGCGCCGCTGCTCGAACACCTGCAGACCGGCGCAGCGGCGGCTCCCGCCCGGCTCACCGGCCGGCTCGCCGGTGGCCGCCTGCCGCCGCCCGACAACCGGCAGACCTTCTGGCCCTGCCGCGCCGTCATCGCCGGCGGCGGCTATGAGGTGACCCCGCTCCCGCTCGCCAGCTCCGGCGACAGCAGCGGCCTGGTCGGCGCAAACGCACTCTTGCCCGTGCCGACCCCGCCGGGCAGCCTTTTGTCCGGTCAAGCCGTCGAATTCATCCTTTGTCCATGAGCCACGAGCCCAAAGCCTTTTCCCATCTCGATGCGGCCGGCGGAGCCAGGATGGTTGATGTCGGCGCCAAGCCCGACTCGCGCCGCACCGCGGTGGCGGAGGGCCGGCTGGCCTGCTCGCCGCAGACCATCAAGCAGCTCCGTGCGCAGGCGCTGCCGAAGGGCGACGTGCTGACCGTGGCGCAGGTCGCCGGCATCCAGGCCGCCAAGGCCACCAGCACGCTCATCCCGCTTTGCCACCCGCTCGCGCTGACGTCGGTCGACGTCGGTTTCACCGTCGAGGCCGACGGCATCGCCATCCGCGCGACCGTGCGCACCACGGGCCCGACCGGCGTCGAAATGGAGGCGCTCACCGCCGTGTCCGTCGCCGCGCTCACGCTCTACGACATGTGCAAGGCCGTGGATAAATCCATGTCGATCGGCGGCATCCGCGTCGTCGAGAAGCTCAAGCAATGAGGATCGCCCGCGTCACCCTCAGCGACCGCGCCGCCACCGGCGTCTACGCCGACGAGAGCGGCCCGGAGATCGAGCAGGTGGCGCAGCGCTGCTTCGCCGAACCGCTGGAATGGACGCGCGTGCTGCTCCCCGACGACCGCGCCGCGCTGGAAGCGGCGCTCTGCCGGCTCGCCGACGAGGCGCAGTGCCCGCTCATCCTCACCACCGGCGGCACCGGCCCCGCCCCGCGCGACATCACCCCGGAGGCGACCCGGGCCGTGCTGGAAAAGGAGCTGCCCGGCTTCGGCGAGATCATGCGCCTGCAAAGCTACGCCAAGGTGCCGACGGCCATCCTCTCCCGTGCCACCGCCGGCGTGCGCGGCCGCTCGCTCATCGTGAATCTCCCCGGCCGGCCCCGCGCCATCGGGGAATGCCTGCCGCTGCTCGTGCCCGCGATCGCCGAGGCGCTCGACCACATCGCGGGTTTCCGGCCGGCGCTGACGTCGCCACCCGCCTGATTTGCCACCGCTCCCGGACTTGTCGCTGAACCTCCAGTTCAACCGCCGCGAACTCGCCGGGGCCTTTGGTGACATCGGCACCTCGCTGCCCATCATCGTCGCCATGCTGCTGGCCTCGAACCTCAACGGTGCGGGTGTGCTCGTGGCGTTCGGGCTCGCGCAGATCGCCACGGGATTGCTCTACGGCCTGCCCATGCCGGTGCAACCACTGAAGGCCATGGCTGTGGTCGTCATCGCCGGCCAGGCGCCAGGCGGTTTGCTGCAGCTGGCGGGTCTCATGATCGGCGTCCTCATGCTCGGGCTTTCGGCCAGCGGGGCGCTTGACTGGCTGAACCGGGTGATCCCGCTGTGCGTCGTGCGGGGCGTGCAGGCCGGGCTCGGCCTGTCGCTCGCGCGCACGGCCACGGGTCTGGTGGCCCGCGAGGGCGGCGCCTGGGGCTGGATTGCCGCGATCGCCGCCCTTGTGGTGCTGGGGCTGATGCGCAAGCACCCGCGGCTGCCCGGCGCGCTGCTCGTCGTCGGCGCGACGCTGGTCTGGGCCGCCGTGTATCGGGTGGACTGGGGCGCGGTTGGTTCCGGCCTCGGCGTGGTCGTGCCGCGCCCGGCACCCTGGCCGTGGGACCGGTGGGCGGCCGCCCTGACCCTGCTGGTGCTGCCGCAGCTGCCGCTGTCGCTCTCCAATTCACTCTTCGCCACGCAGCAGACGGTGCGCGACCTGTTTCCCGGCCGGGCGTTCACCTTGCGCACCATCGGGCTGACCTACGCGGGGCTCAACCTGCTGGCGCCATGGCTCGGCGGCATCCCGGTCTGCCACGGGTGCGGCGGGCTCGCCGGCTACTACGCGCTGGGGGCGCGCACGGGCGGTGCGGTCGTCATCTACGGCGCCTTGTGGGTCGTCACGGGGCTGTTTGCCAGCGGTGCGTTTGTCACCCTGGCGCACGCGTTCCCCCCGGCGATTCTCGGCGCCGTGCTTCTCTTCGAGGCAGCGGTGCTGGTGCTCCTGCTCCGCGACCAGCGGACGGCGCCCGCGGGACTGGCGCTGGCGGCGGTCGTGGCGCTCCTTTGCTGCTTTGCGCCTCAGGGTTATCTCACCGGGCTCGTCGTCGGGGTCGCGGGCTATTACGCACTCCGGGCCGCGGGAGTGCGTTTTCCGGTTGTGCTGGCCTGAGACTGGTTACTGTTTACCGTTGGGTTCAGCCGCATGCCGTTCGACCGCTACAACCGCAACATCGACTACCTCCGCATCTCGCTCACGGATGCGTGCAATCTCCGGTGCGTCTACTGCATGCCCGAGCAGATGACGTTCCGACCCCGCGACGAGCTGCTCTCGGACGGCGAGCTGCGCCGGCTCATCGGCCTCTTCGGCGCGGTCGGCTTCCGCAAGATCCGCTTCACGGGTGGCGAGCCCACGCTGCGCTCGTCACTGGTCGACCTCGTCCGCCACGCCACGCAGACGCCGGGCATCGAGGCCGTCGGCCTGACCACCAACGGCGTGTTGCTGGACAAGCTGGCCGCGCCGCTGCGCGAGGCCGGCCTGCGCTCCGTCAACATCTCCCTCGACACGCTCGACCCGGAGAAATTCCGCCGTATCACGCGCTGGGGCAAACTCGACGCCGTCCTCGCCGGGCTTGACGCCGCGGCGCAGGCCGGCCTGCGCGTTAAACTCAACGCCGTCGTTTCGCGCGGCACCAACGATCGTGAGGACGTCGTCGCCCTCGCCCGCTACACGCTGGATCAGCCGTGGCAGGTGCGCTTCATCGAGCAGATGCCGTTCGGCAACAACGCCGAGTTCCAGAAACGCAGCATGGTCGACGAGGCCGAGCTGCGCGATGTGCTCACCGCCGCCTACGGCCCGCTCGAGCTGGTGAACAACGGCCGGCTCGACGGCGAGGCGCGGCTCTACCGCATCGCCGGCGCCCCCGGCTGCCTCGGCTTCATCAGCCCGGTCACGAAGCCGTTCTGCGCCGATTGCAACCGCCTCCGGCTCACGGCCGACGGGGTGCTGCGGCTCTGCCTGCTGCGCGACAACGAGGTCGACCTCCGCCCGCTGCTGCGGGGCGGCGCGGGCGACGACGAGATCACCGTCGCCATCCGCCAGGCGGTGTTCGAGAAACCGTGGGGCCACGGGCTCGAGCAACACCTCATCCCCGCCACGCGCGGCATGTCCGAAATCGGCGGCTGAGTTGCCCATGAACGCGCCGCGCCGCCTGCAGCTCCAGTTTTTCGCGGTTCTGCGCGAGCAGGCCGGCTGTTCCCGGCTGGCGCTCGACACGGCCGCGCGCACGCCCGCCGAGCTTTACCGCGAACTGCAGGCCAGCCGCGGGCTCAGCCTGCCGGCGGAGCTGGTGCGCGTCGCGGTCAACGCCCGCTATGCCGCGATGGACACGCCGCTGCAGGCGGGCGACCACGTGGTCTTCATCCCGCCCGTGGCCGGAGGCTGAGCCATGTTTGAACTGACCGCCGTCTCGCTCGACCCCGCCGCGCTGCTGGCCCGGCTCGGCCGGCCTGACGCCGGCGCGAACGTGGTCTTCGAAGGCCGCGTGCGCAACCACCACCGCGGCCGGCCCGTGACGCACCTCGAATACGAGGCTTTCGACGACCTCGCGCTGGCCGAGGGCGCGGCTGTCGTGGCCGAGGCCGAGCAGCTCCACCCCGGCGCGCACGTGCTCTGCGTGCACCGCACCGGCTCGCTGGCCGTCGGCGAGCTGGCCGTGTGGATCGGCGTGGCGGCGGCGCACCGGCAGACCGCCTTTGCAGCGTGCCGGCACGTCATCGAGGAACTCAAACGCCGGCTGCCCGTGTGGAAGAAGGAGCATCATCCCGACGGCGCCGCCGAGTGGGTGAACTGCACGGCCGAGGCCGCCGCGCGGCCGGCAGCCGGTGACTACCATGCACGCCAGGCGGCGCTGCCCGAGGTCGGGGCGGAGGGCCAGGCGAAGCTGGCCGCCGCACGCGTGCTCGTGGTCGGCCTCGGCGGGCTCGGCTGCCCCGCGGCGCTCTACCTCGCCGGCGCCGGCGTCGGCCGGCTCACGCTCGTGGACGGAGGCACGGTCGAGCTTTCCAACCTGCACCGACAGATCCTATTCACCGCCGCCGAGCTCGGCGCCCCCAAGGCGCTGGCCGCCGCGGTCCGCCTGCGACTGCACAACCCGGCCATCGAGGTGACGGCGCACGGCGCCGAGTTCACGGCGCGCAACGCCCGCGCGCTCGTCGCCGGGCACGACGTGGTGCTCGATGCCACGGACAATTTCGCCACGCGTTTCCTGGTGCACGACGCCTGTCACGCGCTGGGCGTGCCGCTGGTGTCGGCCGCGGTGCACCGTTTCGAGGGGACGCTCGACGTCTTCCGCCGCGGCGACGGCGGCTGTCTCCATTGCCAGTGGCCCGACCGCGGCGCGGCAGACCTGGACACCGCGGGTAATTGCGCGGGCGGCCCGGTCTTCGCTCCCGCCGTGGGCGTGCTCGGGGTGATGCAGGCCGCCGAGGCGCTGAAGCTCCTGCTCGGTCACGAGGGCGAGGCGCCGCACCAGACCCGGCTCGTCAACCTGCTCGACGGCTCGCTGCTCGCCATTGGGCGCGCGGCGCGGCCCGGCTGTCCCGTCTGCGGCCGGCTCGAGCAGCTGCGCGCCGACGCGGCGCCCGCGGACGCGCCCGATTCACCCGTGTTCATCGACGCCGACGGGCTGGCCAGACTCGGGGCCCGGGCGCAGTCCGTTTATCTCCTCGAGCCGGGCGAACCCGGGCCCACGGACGGGACGGCGCTCGCGGTGCCGGCCAACGATCTCGCCCGATTGCGCGAACTGGCCGCCGGCGGTCAGCCGGTGGTGCTAGCCTGCCGGCACGGATTGCGCAGCGCGGCGCTCGCCCGGCTGCTGCGCGCCGAGGGCCTGCCCGCGGTTTATGCGCGAACCGGCGCCGGCACGCCGGCGCCCGCCCGCTCGACCTGACGTCACCCATGCCGGAACTCGCCCAGATTCTCGCGGCGCTCGCGGCGGCCCCCGGCCGGCCGGCGGTCCTGGCCACCTTGGTGCAAGTCGAGGGCTCGTCCTACCGGCGGCCCGGCGCGCGGCTGCTGCTGCTCGCCGACGGCACGCACCTCGGTTCGATCAGCGGTGGTTGCCTGGAGGAGGACGTGGTGCAACGGGCCGGGCGGGTGCTCGCGAGCGGCCGGCCGGAGTGCGCCACCTACGACACCACGGCGGAAAACGATCTCGTATGGGGGGTGGGCCTGGGTTGCCAAGGGGTGGTGCGAATTTTCATCGAGCCGCTGCCGGCCGCCCGGCCGCGCTGGGTGGGCGCGCTGTCGGAAAACCTGCGGGCCCGGCGTGCTACCACCCTGGCCGTTGTCCACGGGGAGGCCAACGGCGCAGCCCGCGGCACCTGCGTGGCCGGGGAACTGCCCGGGGAACCGGCCGACGCTGGGATTTTCCGTGAAACGGTGTCGGCCCCGCCGCCGCTCGTCATCTTCGGGGCCGGCGACGATGCCCAGCCGCTCGTGCGCCTGGCGAAGGAGACCGGCTGGCATGTGACCGTCGTCGATGCCCGCCCCGCTTACGCCACCGCCATGCGGTTTCCCCGGGCCGACGCGGTAGTGACCGTGTCCCGGTGGGACGTCGGGGAGTTTCTTGCGCCCGGCGAAGAAACCTTCGCCGTGGTGATGACCCATCGCTACACCGACGACCTGCAGTTTCTCCGCGCGCTGTTGCCACAGCCACTCGCCTACCTCGGGGTCCTCGGTCCGCGGAAACGCACCAACCGGCTGCTTGCACAACTGCAGGAGGAGGGCTTGGCCGCCGGCCCCGAGGTCCTGGCGCGGCTGCACGCCCCGGTGGGGCTCGACCTCGGCGGCGACACGCCGGCGGCGGTCGCGCTGGCCATCCTCGCGGAAATGCACAGCCGGCTTTCTGGCCGCGCCCCGGTCAACCTGCGCGACCGACCGGGCTCCATCCATGGCCGGTGATTTTTCGTGCGCGCTCTTGTTGCTCGCCGCCGGCGCCTCAAAGCGCATGGGGCGACCGAAACAGCTGCTGCCCGTCGGCGGCCGGCCGCTGCTGCGCCATGTCGCCGAAAACCTTCTCGCCACGCCGGTGTCGCCGGTGTCCGTCGTGCTCGGGGCGAACGCCGCGGAAATCGCGCCGTGCCTGGACGGTCTCCCGCTGCGGGTCGTCGTGAACGCCGGCTGGGCGCGCGGCATGGGCTCGTCGCTGCGGACGGGACTGCAGGCGCTGCTGGATGCGGCGCCGGCGACCACCTCCGTGATTGTGGCGCTCGCCGACCAGCCGGATTGCCCGGCGGATCATCTGGGACGGCTGATCGCCACCCGGCGGCAAACCGGCCGGACCATCGTCGCCTCGCTCGCCGGCGGCGTGCTGTGCCCCCCCGTGCTGTTCACCGCGGAATGGTTTCCCCGGCTGCTAGCGCTTGAGGGCGAGGCCGGCGCGCGCAACCTCCTGCAGGAACAGCGGGCCGCCGTTGCCACCGTTCCCCTGCCCGTCGCAACGGACCTCGACACGCCGGACGACTACGCGCGGTTTTTGCGCGATCCGGGGTCGTCCGCCCCGTGATTCAGCGGAAGAGCCGGTAGAACCAGTAGCCGTAGTTCTCGCGCAGCGCCGTCTCCGTCATCTGCCAGGCCTCGGCCCGCGGCACGAAGTCGATCGCCTGCACCGCCCGCGCGGAATCGTAGCGGAAATCCACTGGGAACGGCAGGCAATCCACGCCGGCTTTCCTGAATTGGTAGGCCGAGCGCGGCATGTGCCAGCCGCTAGTGACCAGGATGACGCGCTTCCAGCCCAGTTTTTTCATGAGCGCCGCAACTCTCGCCGCCTCGTCCGCCGTGTTGGCGACACTGTCTGTCACCAGGATCCTGTCTCCCGGCACGCCCCGGGTGATGGCGATCCGTTTTAGCTCGTCGCCCTCGGTCGACTCGGAGTCCTTCCAGGCCATCCGGGCCCCGGTGAAGACCAGCCGCTCCGCCCGGCCGGCCTGCAGCAGGACCACACCGGCGTCGAAGCGCTCGGAGGTCTCGTCGAAATTAGCCACGAACCCCGGCCCCACCCGCGGGCCGAGGATGCCCCCGAGCACCACAACCGCGTCGGCCGGCCCGGCGGCCGCGACCGGCACGGCCGGGTAGCGCGACTCCACCCAGCCCATCAGCCGGTTGCCAACGACCGGGATGCTGCCGAGGTAAAGCACGACCAGCGCCAGCATCGCCGGCCAACGCTTCTTGCGCCACAGCGCGAAGAGCACCAGCAGGGCGACGATGCCGACGGGCAGCACGAAGACCGGGAGGAGTTTGTTGAAGAAGAGCATGGATGTCAGCGGGGGCGCTTGACCTTGAGTTTACCCCGGATGAGCGCCTGTTTTTGCGGGCGCGTCAATTGCTTCAGCTGGTATTCGCGCTGCAGCGCCCGCGTCAGGCTCATCGGCCCCTCCTGGAAAACAACGCGCACTGGCAGGCGTGGCTTGGTATACTTGGCCCCCTTGCCGGCATTGTGCACCGCCAGCCGGGCTGGCACATCCTTCGCCGTGCCGATGTAAAAGGTGCGGTCGGCACACCGCACGATGTAGACGAAGGCCCGCTTGGCTGGCATGGACGCCGAGGCTCGCAATTCGGGGACTTTTGGACAAGCTCTCCGTGAAATATCCACCCTTGACCCTCCCGGGGCAGAGGGCTTCTTTCGGCCGCTCTCACTGCCTGATGGTGTAATGGTAGCACAGGTGACTTTGACTCACCTAGTCATGGTTCGAATCCATGTCGGGCAGCCAGCGAGATTTTCAAAAAATTCCGCCAAGTGTTGCACACTGCGGTAAGAAGCGAAGGAAGAGCGGAATCGGGAAGTGCGGTGCGCAACACTGGTCCCGATTTTTTGTATCGCTAATGTCAGCGAGCGGGAAAAACACTCGCAGGAGTGTGCAACACTTTGAAGTGTTGCACGCTCAGAGGCCATTGAAGCTGCGGAATATTTCGACGCCATGGAGTGCTATTCTCGGAATTTTTTCTTTGAGGCCTGCGAATGCCGCCAACTGCTGATCGCGTGGCAATTCAGCCAGCCTTGCCATCAGGCGCAGCCTGGAATGTCAGGTCCGGCCCCGGAACCTTGCCCGATATATTCGCGGACTCTCCCCGGTTTCCCGCCTAAAGGCCGCACTCAGATAGCTGGCCGATTCAAAGCCCGCCATGTCGGCGATTCTGGCGATGGGCAGGTCGGATTCCACCAGAAGCTGCCGCACGCGTTCGATCTGCTGGCGCTTAATCAGACGATGCGGCGATTCACCCAGCTGATGAATAAATTTTCTCTCGAGCAAAGTGCGGGACACCGGCACGGCGCCAAGCACCTCCTTGACGCGAATCCCGTGATGCGAATGGTCACGGATATAACGCAAAGCCGCGGCCACATGTTTGTCCGCGACCGCGACGGCATCCGTGGACCTGCGCTCCACAACCCGCACGGGTTCGATTTCGCGAGTTACGGCACGCGGGCGTTTCCGGCCGCTCATGAGCTGCGAGAGAATCTCCGCAGCTTCGTAACCCGTGCGCCGGGCATTGGGCAATACGCTGCTCAGCGGCGGATCGGACATCTCGCAAATCAATTCGTCGTCGTCCACGCCCAGCACGGCCACTGCTTCAGGCACCGCCAGTTTGGCCCGGTGACAGGCCTCAATCACCTGGTGGGCCCGGGCGTCATAGCAGGCGAATAGTCCAAGCGGTTTGGGCAGGGTGATCAGCCAGAGCGCGATCGCGCCGATCTCCTGGTCCCAGCTGCTGTCTCCGCGGGAAGACGGGGAAAAGTCCGCACAGGTAAGCCCTCCTTCCCGCAGCACCCGGGCAAAGGCCTGCCCGCGCAACTGCGACCAAAGATGCCGGTGGTCGCCACAATAGGCGAAATGTTTGAGATGCTTCTGTCGCAGGTGGACGGCGGCGAGCCTGGCCACGGCGGTATTATCAATGCTCACGCGCGGGAATTCCGAGGCCAGCCGCTCGGCGCTGACATCAACCACAGGCAGCTTGGTGTCCCGCAACGCTCTCGCAATCTCGCCGGTATCGACCCGAGCAATGATCCCGTCGCCTTCCCAGTCACGCAGCCACACCGGCAAGGGGGCTCCCCGGATCTGCTCAGTGAGGCGGAGGGACCATGTGCCGTTGGTGGCGCGAATCCAGTCATGCACGCCATGCAACAGGTCGCGCCCATATCGGTTGGAAGTCTCGATGATAAGGGCCACCCGAAGCCGATTCCTGTCGCGCCGCAGCATGGGGCAGCATCAGAGTAGCTGTGTTAAATATCAAAATAAATATGTGGATACTTGTTACCCGATCGGAGGGGGTTTCTGATACATTTCCTCATACCCGCTTAATATGAAACCCTCCCGCCCCCATTTTCCCCGCATCCCGCGCATCGCCTACGAGGGCACGCGTTCGGCCAACCCGCTGGCGTTCCGGCACTACAACCCGGACGAGATCATCGACGGCCGGACGATGTCCGACCACCTGCGCTTCTCGATCGCCTACTGGCATGCCTTCCGCGGCGTGGGCGCCGATCCGTTCGGCCCGGGCACGATCCGACGGCCTTGGGAGAAGGGCACCGACCCGGTCTCCATCGCCAAGGTGCGCATGGACGCGGCCTTCGAGTTCTTCCAGAAGATCCGCGCGCCTTTCTGGTGTTTCCATGACCGCGACATCGCGCCGGAGGGCCGCACGCTCGCCGAGTCCAACCGGCACCTCGACCAGATCGTCGCCCACGCGAAGTCGTTGCAGAAGGCCACCAGCGTGAAGCTCCTCTGGGGCACCGCCAACCTGTTTTCCCACCCGCGTTACATGTGCGGCGCCTCGACCAATCCCGACGCCCACGTCTTCGCCTATGCCGCGGCCCAGGTGAAGAAGGCGCTGGACGTCACGAAGCAGCTCGGTGGCGAGAACTACGTGTTCTGGGGTGGCCGCGAGGGCTACGAGACGCTGCTCAACACCAACCTCAAGCGCGAGCAGGACCACTTGGCGGCGTTCCTGCACCTGGCCGTGGACTACGCGAAGAGCATCGGCTTCAAGGGCCAGTTCCTCATCGAGCCCAAGCCGAAGGAGCCGACGAAGCACCAATACGACTTCGACGTCGCCAGCGGCATCGCCTTTCTCCGCACCTACGGCCTCGAGAAGCACTTCAAGTTCAACATCGAGACCAACCACGCCACGCTTGCCGGCCACACCTTCGAGCACGAGATCGAGGTCGCCGCGGCGCAGAAGATGCTCGGTTCGATCGACGCCAACACCGGCGACCTGCTCCTCGGCTGGGACACCGACCAGTTCAACACCAACGTCAAGGAGCTCACGCTCGCGATGGTTTCCATCCTGCGCGCCGGCGGCCTCGGCACCGGCGGCTTCAACTTCGACGCCAAGCTCCGCCGCCCCTCGATCGACCCGGCGGACCTCTTCCACGCCCACATCGGCGGCATGGACGCCTACGCGCTGGCCTTCAAGCTCGCGCGCCGCATCCTCGCCGAGGGGAAGTTCGAGACCTTCGTCGCCGAACGCTACGCGAGTTTCGACGCCGGCTACGGCCGCGCCATCGAGAAGCGCCGCACCAATTTCCGCGAGTTGAACAAGCTCGTGCTGACCAAGCTCGGCGAACCCAAGCCGCGCTCGGGCCGGCAGGAATACCTCGAAAACCTTCTCAATACCTACCTCCACGGCTGACCCCCGACCGCACCCGTGAGCATCTTTCTCGGCATCGACAGTGGCACGCAAAGCACGAAGGCGATTGCGCTCGACCTCGACAGCGGACGCGTCGTCGCCGAGGCTCGCGCGTCGCACACCCTCATCGCCGGCCTGCCCGCCGGGCATATGGAGCAACACCCGGCCGAATGGGTCGCGGCGCTGGACCGCGTTATCCGGGAGGTGGCCGCCAAGATCGACCGAACCCGCGTGCGCGGCATCGGCATCTCCGGCCAGCAACACGGTTTCGTTCCGCTTGATGCGGCAGGCGCCGTCATCCGCCCGGCTAAACTCTGGAATGACACCAGCACAACGCAGGAATGTGCTTTGCTGACGAAGAAGCTCGGTGGCCCCAACGCTGTCATCCGTGCCGCCGGCCTGCCCTTCCTGCCCGGCTACACGGCGCCGAAGATCCTCTGGCTGAAACGCAACGAACCGGCAAACTACCGTCGCCTGCGCCACGTGCTGCTGCCGCACGACTACCTCAATTTCCACTTGACCGGGAAGTATTTCATGGAGCATGGCGACGCCTCGGGCACCGCGCTCATGGACGTGCGCCATCGAACCTGGTCGAAACAAGTTATCCGCGCCATTGATAAGAACCTCGCTGACTGGCTGCCGGCGCTTTCCGCGTCGGGCGACCGTGCGGGCACGTTGCGGCCTGAGCTGGCGAACAAATACGGGCTTTCGGCGGATGTGGTCATCAGTGCCGGCGGTGGCGACAACATGATGAGCGCCATCGGCACAGGCAACGTGGTGCCGGGCGTCGTCAGCGCCAGCCTGGGCACCAGCGGCACTATCTTCGCCTTCAGCAAGCGCCCGGTGGTTGATCCGCACGGCGAGATTGCCGCCTTCTGTTCTTCCACGGGCGGCTGGCTGCCGCTGCTCTGCACAATGAACGTCACCCTCGTCACCGAGCAGTTCCGCGCACTGTCCGGCACGGATCATGTCGCCATGGAGCGGGCCATTGCCGCCGTGCCCGCCGGAGCGGACGGGCTTCGCCTGCTGCCTTATCTCAGCGGCGAACGCACGCCGAACCTGCCGCACGGCCATGGCATCCTCGATGGGGTCACGACCCGCAACCTCGAGCGCGGCCACCTGCTCCGCGCCGCGATGGAGGGGGTTACGGTCGGCATGAACTATGGGTTGCTCCGGCTGCGGAAACTCGGCATCAAGCCGCGCGAAATCCGCCTTACGGGCGGCGGGGCAAAATCCCCGGTCTGGCGGCAGATCATGGCCGACGTATTCGGCGTTCCCGTGGTCAGTATGGTGGAAGACGAAGGCGCGGCGCTGGGCGGCGCGTTGCAAGCCGCAGCCTGCGTCGATCCGGCCGCGACGCTGCCAACCCTGTGCGACCGCTTCGTGGAGCTGAATCTCCAGACCCGCTGCGCACCCAACCCGCGCAATACCGCGGTTTATGCCGAGATCGCGGACCGTCACGCCACGCTGCGCACACTCTTTGGCGCGCGCCGGGCCAGCGGCTCCCGCTGACCTTCCGCTGCCGGCACCATCTCCGAAGCGCGAGGACAAGAAATGAAAACTTTCCGTCGCCCCATGAGAAGACATGAAGCCCGGGATCCAGTAGATTGTTCAGCGCGACGACCCCACCCTTACCGTCCGGCAATATGCCCCGCCGCAATCACTTAAAACCCATATCTTCATGAGCCACGATCCAGGGGTTGGCCTTTTGGCAAAGCCGCCCGTCAGGGCCGACTACGGTTTGATCGGGGAGAGCGCGCAGCGGGCGATTGAACAAGGCCTGGCCGAGGCCGACTGGTATCAATGTCCGGTGCCACGGCAAACCATGCGCCGCCTCCTCGAACGACGCGATGGGCCGGCTATCCGCGACACCTTGTTGTGGTTCGCGCTGATCGGCTCAGCCGGCTCCCTGACCTATGTCCTGTGGCCTTCATGGTGGGCGGCCCTGCCCTATGCCGTCTACGCCGTGCTCTATGCGTCGACCTCAGATTCGCGCTGGCATGAATCCGGTCATGGGACCGCCTTCAAGACCGACTGGATGAACACCTTCCTGTATGAGGTGGCCTCCTTCATGGTCATGCGCGAGTCCACCGTCTGGCGCTGGAGCCATACCCGCCACCACAGCGACACCATCATTGTAGGGCGTGATCCGGAAATCGTCTCGCCGCGCCCACCCGACATCAAGGGTCTGATCGCCGGTTTTTTCGGTCTCTCCAACTATCCGAAATATTTCAAACACATCCTGCTTCACTCGGCCGGCCGGATGACCGAGGAGGAAAAAACCTTCATTCCGCCCAGCGAATTCCCGAACGTATATCGCAAGGCACGCATTTACGTGCTCCTGTATGCGATATCCGCCGGGCTGGCCCTTGCCAGCGGCAGCCTGCTCCCTCTTTTCCTTGTCGGGTTCGTAAACGTCTTCGGCTCCTGGCTGATGTCCATCTACGGCCTGACGCAGCATGCGGGGCTTGCCGAGAACGTGCTGGACCACCGGCTTAATTGCCGGACGGTCTACATGAATTTCGTCAATCGCTACCTCTATTGGAACATGAATTATCACCTGGAGCACCACATGTTCCCGCTGGTGCCCTACCATGCGTTGCCTCAGCTCCACGCCGCCGTGAAGGACGACTGCCCCACACCCTACCCGGGTCTGCTGTCGGCCTATCGCGAGATCATCCCGACCGTTCTCCGCCAGGTGACGGATCCTTCGCATCATGTGAAGCGCCAGTTGCCGGCTCCGAAGGCCCGCCTGGCCGAGGGCACCCACACCTCGGAAGTGCGGCCCGACGCCGAGGGCTGGATCGAGGTGTGTGCCGCGGCCGACCTCGGCCCGAGCGACGTGATCCGCCTGGACCACGGCCGGCGAACCTATGCGCTGTATCGTGACGCGGAAGGCATCCTGTATGCCACCGACGGCATCTGCACCCACGGCAACACCCACCTCGCGGATGGGCTCGTCAAGGGCCGGATCATCGAATGTCCGAAACACAATGGCCGCTTCAACCTGTCGGACGGTTCGCCCGCGCGCGCGCCGGTGTGCCGCGGCCTCACCACCTACCCGATCGAGGAACGGCGCGGCCGGCTCCATCTCAACGTCGTCCGCGCCGGTGGCGCCGGGGCCCGGGAGCAAAAAACCTACCGCCTGCGCGTGGTCAGCAACCACAACGTCGCCACGTTCATCAAGGAACTGGTTTTGGAACCGGTGGAACCGGCGGAGAAAATCGCCTTCACGCCCGGCGACTACCTGCAATTCGACATTCCGCCGTATGCGCTGGTCCGGTTCCGCGACTTCGAAATCCCAGAACCCTTCGCTTCCGTCTGGGAACGCCAGCATCTGTTCGAACTCGCAGTGGGCCATGCCGGCGCCGGCCGACGCAACAACTACTCCCTCGCGAGCAACCAGCAGCTTGAGCGCACGCTGCGTTTCAATGTCCGGATCGCCACGCCCCCGCCGGGCCAGGATTGTCCGCCTGGCGTCGGCTCGAGCTACATGTTCAACCTCAAGCCCGGCGATACCGTCACCGCCATCGGGCCCTTCGGTGCTTTCCACATCAAGCCGACCCAGCGCGAAATGATCTACATCGGCGGCGGCGCCGGCATGGCGCCGCTCCGCGCCCATCTCTCGCATCTGCTGGAAACCGAGCAAACCGCGCGCAAAATCGGCTTCTGGTATGGCGCTCGTTCGCGGCAGGAAATCTTCTACGCCGATTATTTCGGGCAGCTCGCCCGGCAGCATTCCAATTTCGCCTTTCACCTCGCCCTGTCCGCGCCGCTGCCGGAGGACAACTGGTCCGGGCACCACGGCTTCATTCATGAAGTGGTGCTGGAAAAATACCTGCGCGGCCACCCCCAGCCCAAAGCCGTGGAATATTATCTCTGTGGTCCACCCATGATGATCAAGGCCTGCAACCGGATGCTGGCTGAACTCGGGGTGCCGCCGTCGCAGATCGCCTACGACGAGTTTTAAACGAAACCGACCGATCGCGCCGGCGCCAACCTCTTCTCCACCCCGGCGCGTCACGGCTGCGACCGCCCGATTCCCATGTTATTCCCCACCCCGCCCAGGCTGCAGATCATCGCCAATCTCTGGACGCTTTGGGACCACCCTTCGGCCCAACGGGAATGGTCCTTGGAACGGAAATTTGCCGCCATCAAGGAGGCCGGCTTCGACGGCTTCACGTGGCAGCTCGATCGGGAGCACGGGGAGCTTGCCCGCAAGCACGGGCTGCTCGCCATCGGCTTCGTCTCATCGGCGAATCCGGGGGAGTTTGCCGGTCTGATCCGGCAAAATGTCGATGGCGGCGCACGCCGGATAAACGTCCAACTGGGCAATCACGACACCCCCGTGCCCGAATCGATCGACATGGCGATCCGTTTTTTGGAGGAAGGCGAGAAGCAAGGCGTGCCGTGCGATATTGAGGTTCACCGCGACACCTGCACCGAGACTCCGGAGAAAACCTATGCCATTGCCGCGGGCTACCAGCGCGCCACCGGACGGCTGCTGCCGATTACCTGGGACTTCTCACACTTTGCCGTCGTCAAGCATCTCGCCCCACCATACTGGGACCGCCTTATCGAGAGCCCCGAGCTGATCCGGCACGCGCGCCAGTTCCATTTTCGCCCGTTCAACGGCCATCACTGCCAAGTCCCGGTCACGGATGGCACGGGAAAATTGTCGCTGGAATTGCAGCAATGGCTGCCGGCCTTGGAAAAACTGGTCGAGACCTGGCTCGAGGGCGACCAGTCCGGTGCGGAGTTGTATGCCTGCCCGGAAATGGGCCCGCTCCGCGGCGGTTATAATCTCGCGCAATTGCCGGACAGCTGGAGCGAGGCCAAGATCCTGCGCGGCCTCATCAAAGACACCTGGGAGAAAGCCGAGGCCCGGCGGCGCACCGGCACCAAACCGAGCCGTCATGATCTGATTCAACTATGAAAACCACGATCGGATTTGTCGGAGTTGGCCGCATGGGCGCGAACATGGCGCGCCGGCTCAGGGACCGGGGCTACGCCATCACCGCCGTTTATGATGCGCTGCATCCAACGGCACTGGCCGTCGCTGCTGAATTGGGCGCGCATCCCTGCAGGGAACTGGGCGAAGTCACCGCCCGGGCGGACGTGATCTTCACGGTCGTCAGTGACGATGCAGCGCAACGGGCGGTATTCGCGGCCTCCGGCGACAGCCTGCTCACCAACGCCTCCGGCAGGATTTTCGTCAACTGCGCTACCATCAGCCCGGCCATCCATACGGAAATCGAAACCGCCGCTGCCAAGGCCGGCGCGGGTTCGCTCGAAGCCTGCATGGCATCCAGCGTGCCCCAAGCCCGCAACGGCACCCTTTACCTCATGTGTGGCGGCCGACTGCCGCTTTTCAACCAACTGAAGCCACTCCTTGGCGAACTCAGCAATGGCGGGCAGACTTTGCGGTATATCGGTCCCGCCGGGACGGCCGGCCAGGTCAAGGCCCTGGTCAACATGGTCATGAATATCAACACCGCGGGCCTCGCCGAGGGGCTCGGGCTGGGCGCGGCCCTGGGTCTCCACCTGCCGACGTTGATGGATGTCTTTGGCCAAACCGGTGCTGCCTCGCGGGTGGTGACCACCGACGCGGAGGACATGATCAACCAAGAACACACCTGCTATTTCTCCGCGGCGCATGCGGCGAAGGATAGTGGCATCGCGCTGCAGCTCGGCCGCGAACGGGGGCTCCATCTGCCCATCGCCGCAGCCACCAAAGCGCAGTATGACCGCTTGGTTGGCCTTGGCCTGGGGAACCTCGACAAAAGCGGCATCGCGGAACTCACCTTTCCCGGGCGCAGCGGCAGCCGGAAATGATGAACGCCAGCCCAGCCCGCTTTCCCCGCCTGGCACATCCGCTGGCCTTCGCGATGTGGGATTTCTCGTGGCTTGAGCGCCGCGGGCCGGGCGCCGGCTATGAAGACTGGTCCCGCGCACTGGATGAACTGGGCGAACGCGGCTACAACGCCTTGCGGATCGATCCCTATCCCCATCTCGCCGGCCCTGACGCCAGCCCCGCCCTGCTCGAACCGGTGTGGAGTGTGCACGACTGGGGCAGCGCTGAACCCCTTCAGGTGAATCCCTTGCCTGCGCTGGTTGAGTTTCTCGGCCTCTGCCGGGACCGGGAGATCACGGTGGGTCTCTCCACCTGGTTCCGCAAGGACGCCGGTGATCGCCGGCTCAGGATCACCAGCCCCGAAGCCCACGCCCGGCTCTGGTGCGACCTGGTTTCCCAGCTGCGTGCTCAGGATGTCCTCGATGCGGTCTGCTATGTCGATTTGTGCAACGAGTTCCCGGGCGAACTCTGGGCTCCGTTTTTCGACAACCGCCCGGACTCTTCCTGGAATTGCATGTCGGAAAAGGCCCTCCAGTGGATGGAGGCCGCCGTGCGGTCCTTCCGGACTGCGGAGCCCGGGATTCCCGTCACCGTCTCCGTCGTCGGCTACAACCCTTCCGTCCGCGAGCGCTGGGCTTTCATGGATTTCCTGGAGCCCCATATCTGGATGAGCCAGTCCTCGGATTTCATCGAACGCATCGGGGGCAACTACAACAATTTCGATCTCTCCGGATACGAAGCCCTGGCGGCGCGAGGGGAATCCACTTACCGGGCCGATCCCGCCCATTGGCAGCAGCTCCTCTGCGCACGGATCGAGGGCTGGGCGCAGATCGCCCGGGCCTGCCAGCGACCAATCGTTACCACCGAGTGCTGGGCGGTGGTGAACTACCGGGAGGGACCCGGCCTGGATTGGGGCTGGATCAAAGAGCTGTGCGAATACGGAGTCAC
This sequence comes from Opitutus sp. GAS368, assembly GCF_900104925.1. Classification (NCBI taxonomy): domain Bacteria; kingdom Pseudomonadati; phylum Verrucomicrobiota; class Opitutia; order Opitutales; family Opitutaceae; genus Opitutus; species Opitutus sp. GAS368. Next base: position 2,462,266 of record NZ_LT629735.1, on the reverse strand, counting down.
CGCGGCGCTCGCCACCGGATGTTGGAGCGGAATCGCCACAAGCAACTTCTGCGGGCCCCAGTTCCCCGGCATGTGGCGCGACGTGGCGTGGCATCGGCGGCAGACTCAGCTGATCAAGTCCGCCCGTTTCGCGCTGCCGGGCGCGCCGTCCCCGCAGGCCGGTGCTTCCGCACCCCGCTAACCTTTCCCGGCCGGTCACAGACCCCTACTCCCCATGAAACTAAAGGATCAAGTCGCCATCGTCACAGGCGCCGGCGAAGGCATCGGGCGGGGCATCGCTCTCGCCTTCGCCCGCGAAGGGGCCCATGTCGCCGTGTGCGCCCGCACCAACACCCATGTCGAGGAAACCGCCCGACAGATTGCCGCACTGGGGCGGAGGACGCATTGCGGCTTCTTTGATGCCGCCGACGAGGCGGCCGTCACCCGTTTCGTCGCCGAGACTGCGGAACGCTTGGGGCCGCCCACCCTGCTCGTGCCCAACGCCGCCACCATGCCCTTTGGCGATTTTGCAGACATGGAGGTCGCGGCGTTCGACCACTGTTATGCGGTGAAGGTCAAGTCCGCCGCGTTATTCGCCAAGCACTGCATTCCGCATATGAAAAAAGCCGGCACAGGCAGCATCGTGTTCATGGCCAGCGTGGCCGGGCATACCGGCATGGCGCGGTTCTCCTTTTATGGAGCGATGAATGCGGCGCTCATCGCCCTGGCGCGCGGGCTGGCCCTCGAACTCGCCCCTTCGGGCGTGCGGGTGAACAGCGTTTCCCCCGGCACGGTCGATTCCCCGATGTTGCATCGTTTCGCGAAAGAACTCGGCAGCGACATGGAGAGCATGCGGGCGCTGTTCGATGCCGGCCACCCGCGCGGACGGATCGCGACCATCGAGGAAATTGCGGCGACGTTCGTGTTTCTCGCGGGTCCCGACGCGGCCAATATCACGGCCACCGATATTCTCTGCGACGGTGGATTCACCTTCAACGGTGTCCCGGGGCGGCGGGGCTGACGCCACCGGACAACCCTTCATCCCGCTTTCGTTCTATTTCATGCCCCTGCTGCCCAAACTCCCCTCCACCCTCGCGTATGGTGGCGACTACAATCCGGAGCAATGGCCGGAGTCCGTCTGGCTGGAGGATGTGCGTTTGATGCGCGAGGCCGGCGTCAATCTGGTCAGCCTCGGCATTTTCAGCTGGTCGAAGCTGCAGCCGGCGGAAGACCGGTTCGATTTCACCTGGCTTGACCGGGTGATGGACCTCCTGGCACAAAACGGCATCATTGTCTGTCTGGCCACGGCGACCGCTTCCCCGCCCCCCTGGATGTCAGCCAAGTATCTGGATGTCTTGCCGGTCGATGCCAGCGGTCTGCCCCTGCACCAGGGCTCACGGCAGCACTATTCCCCTTCCAGCCCGACCTACCGGCGCCACGCCGGGCAGCTGGTCCGCCGGATCGCCGAGCGCTATCGCGATCATCCGGCACTCGCCGTCTGGCATGTGAACAACGAATACGCCTGCCACACGGGCGAATGTCACGGGCCCGCCAGCACCGCCGCCTTTCGGGTCTGGTTGAGAAAAAAATACCTCACGCTCGACCGGCTGAACGCGGCGTGGGGCACCGCCTTCTGGAGCCAGATCTACGGTGACTGGGAGGAAATCCTCACGCCCCGCCGGGCCCCCCATGACCGCAATCCGTCCCAGCAGCTTGATTTCCGCCGGTTCATGTCCGACGCCTATCTCGAACTCTACCAGATGGAGAAGGAGATCCTGCATGAATTGACGCCGGGAATTCCCGCCACCACCAACCTCGTGTGGTTTGTCCGCGCCATCGACGGCCGCAGCTGGGCGCCGCACATGGATTTTATTTCTTGGGACTGCTACCCCGATCCACTGACCGGGCACGGTGCGGAGCAATTCGCCGCCGTCGGCCACGATTTGATGCGATCGCTGAAGAAAAAACCCTTTCTGCTGATCGAACAGGCACCGTCGGCGGTCACCTGGCGGCCCGTCAATCCGCCCAAGCCGCCGGGCGTCATGCGCCTGGGCAGCCTTCAGGCCCTCGCCCGGGGCGCCGATGGCGTCATGTTCTTCCAGTGGCGCGCATCCCGGGCCGGCGCGGAAAAATACATCACCGGCATGGTCGGCCATGGCGACCCGGGCCAAAGCCGTCTTTTTGCCGAAATCAAATCACTCGGCCGGGAGTTGCGACTACTCGCTCCGATCACGGGCACAACCATTCGCAGCCGGGTGGCCATCGTGTTCGACTGGCCGGTATGCTGGGCGCTCGATCTCGAGGCCAAGCCCGCACGCATCGACTATCCCGGCTGGGCGCAGGAGTTGCACCGCTATTTTTATGAGCGCAACATCCCGGTCGACTTCGTGCACCCCGGCGCAGAGCTGGACGGCTACCAGCTCGTCGTAGCCCCGGCCCTCTACCTGCTGACGAAAGCGGATGCTGCGAACCTGGAGAAATTCGTCGAGCGGGGCGGCACGCTCCTCGCGACTTACTTCTCGGGCATCGTGGATGAAAACGAACAAATCGTGCTGGGCGGCTACCCGGGCTACCTGCGCGCGCTCCTGGGGGTGCGGGTGGAGGAATGGATTCCTTATGGGGAGAAACAGGTCAACCCCGTGCGTTTCACCGGAAGCGGAAAGGAATACCCCGCGGAGCACTGGGCCGAGGTCGTCCACCTGGAGGGCGCCGAAACCGTGGCGACTTATGGTCGGGATTTCTTTGCCAACGGCCCCGCCATCACTGCGAACCGCCACGGGCGTGGCACCGCTTATTACCTGAGCGCCCGCCTGCCGGCGCCGGGCCTGAACGAACTCCTGCAATTGGTGACCGCCCAGGCTGGCATCGCTTCATTGCTGCCCGCCCCGCCCAACGTCGAGGTAACGCTGCGGGAAGAGGGCCGGCGCCGCTTTCTCTTTATCCTCAATCATGGGGACACGACCGCTGTTGTTTCGCTTGGGTCTTATCAGGGCATCGACCTTCTGACCGGAAGCAAGACGGACGCCCGGCTCAGCCTCACTGCGCTCGGCGCGGCGGTAATCCAACTGTCTTAATCGGACGCCTCGTTCGCCGCAGCCTCGACCTCGATGGCCGGGCCTGGCCGTTCCCAGCGTCCGGATCGCGCCGAGCGCAACACCGCATCGACCATCAGGTCGGTCGCCCAGCCGTCGCGGAAGGTCGGCGCCGCCGGCCGGCCGGTAGCTAGGCCCTCCAGGAAATCCGCCACCTGGTGCACAAAACTGTGTTCATAGCCGATCTGCAGGCCGTGGGCCCACCACGGTTTCATGTAGGGGTGGGTGCCGTTGGTGACCGGGATGGTCCGCCATCCGCTCGTGGCCGCTTCATCGCGACGATCGAACCAACGCAGCTGGTTCAGCTCGCTCAAATCCCAAGCCAGCGACCCGTGCTCGCCGTTGACTTCGATGGTGAAGAGTGCCTTGTGTCCGCTCGCATAGCGGGTCGCCTCAAAGGTCGCGAGCGAACCGTTGGCAAACCGCGCAAGGAAGGCGCTGGCATCGTCGATTTTCACCTCGGCCATGTTCCCGGTCTCAGCGTGCTTGCGCTACCGGACGAAGGTTTCCATGGCCGCCGTCACCTGCTCGATCGGCCCGTTGAGCCAGAGCGCGGCATCGATGCAATGGGCGAGCAGATCGCCCGTCACACCGCTGCCGGACACCGCGGCATCGAGCCGCCATGTGCCCGTCCCGCCAAGCGGGACATCCGCGGAAAGGGTCCAATCCTGCAGGAACTTGCTCCGCAGGTGGAAAATCCGACCGAGGCGTCCTTCCGCGATGAGTTGCTTCGCGAGCGTGACAGCCGGAATACGACGGTAGTTAAACCAAACCATGTTGGGCACCCCGGCTTTCTCCACAGCGGCTACCATGCGCGCGGCTTCGGCCGGATTCATGGCCAGGGGTTTTTCGCAAAGCACCATCTTCCCGGCTTCGGCCGCGGCGATAGCCATCTCGGCATGCAGGTGATTCGGGACCGCAACGTCGATCAAGTCGATGTCGGCCCGGTCGATCAACCGCCGCCAGTCGCTCTCTACGCTTTCATAGCCCCAGACCCGGGCAAATTCGCCCACCCGGGCGGTATCGCGACCGCAAACCGCCTTCAGCACCGGTTCATGCCCGCTGGGAAAAAAATGCCCCACCTGGCGGAAGGCATTGGAGTGCGCCTTGCCCATGAAACCGTAGCCGATGAGGCCAATATTGAGTTTCTTCATGGCGGTGGATGCACCGTCACCACAATTTAATCCGCCGCTGGCTGGACGCGGGATCGGCGAACGGCCCGACGCCGGCGTTGCGCGAATCGCGCTTTTTCCCAAAATAATCCGAGTCCACCACCAGTGGCTTTCCCGTCGGGCTTTCAAAAGGCAGTCCGGAGATTTTGGTTTTCCCCAGCCCTGTCGTCGCGATCAAGGGAACCTGGCTTCCGGACGCCTCCGTCGGCAGTGACAGGATAAGATGGCCGCTCTGGCCCAAGTCTTCAAACCGCCATGCAGGGCCGGCACCGGTGAACACCAACGAGGTGGCATCGACGACCGCGGGACGGGCTCCCCGCAAATAAATATTGCCGCCCGCCTTCACTGGATTCGCCGCATGGTCATACATCCAGAGGCCATAGCCGAAAATCCGCCGCGGAACCTCGTCGTTGATGGATTCCGGAAGCGTAGACGGTTCGTCGCCTCCACAGAAGAGATTGTTATAAAAACGATTGTCGCCCCCTTCGATCAGTCGCACGCCCATCACGGCGGTGGAATGCGCCGCATGGTAGGGCGTGGCCCGGTTGGGCTCCGCGCGGTTTTCGATCCGGCCGCCGAAAAGATTGTGGACATACGCACCGCCCTCCGACCAGTCGCGCAGGCTCAGCCCGGAAAGGAAAAGGTTGTTGTCCACCACGAATGGCCCGTGGTTCACCTCCATGAACAGGTCGTCCCGGTCGTTATCGTAGCAAAGGTTGGCGCTGACCCGGGTGCCCTGCGCCATCCAGTCCAGCCATATTCCCCGGCCGGCATGATGTACGCGATTGCCCTTGATGAGCACGTCGATCGCGGCGTGAAGCTTGATGCCAGCGATCTCCTCGCCCGCGAACTGGCGTTTGACCCAGATGTTGTAGACATGGTTGTCCGTGATCTCACTGAAGATCGCCCCGAGGCTTCCGCATATGCCGGCCTGCTCGCAATTGAAGATGGTGTTGCGACGGACCACATGGGAGCCGACCTGCTCCCGCGACCAGCCCGCCTTCAGCACCCGCTCGATGAGCTCGTTGTAATGCAGGGCGCCATCCCTGGTCGGATCGGCACTCCAGACATTCTGGCCGGACGCCCGATCCTTGCCGAGGGTGATGCCCGCGCATTTGGAATCACTGATGACATTGTCCTCGATGATCCAGCCCTTGCTCCAATTCGTGCCGATGAGTCCGATCTGCTCGGCCGTGGGCGCCGCCCACTGCGTGGCCGCCTGAGTCAGACGAAAGCCCCGCACCGTGATGTAGTCGCAACCGGTGGTGGCGGGATAAAAGCAGCTGTCGCGCACATTGATCTCAACCAACTCGTCGTTGGGATTCTTTCCGTGGAAGTTCGCATAGATATGCGTGCTTCGGTCGTCGCTTTCGCAGAACCAGGTCCAGGTAGATGCTTCGCGATCGCGGCTGTCCGGAAACGACTGCGGATCCAGCACCTTCGGCAGAAGCGGCACCTCGTAGAGGGACTTCCCGTTCAGATAGACCTCACCGGTATGGTGCGGCCTTCCCTTGGCCTCGAACCAGTCGCCCTGCACAAGATCCTGGTAGGGATTATAGCTGCCGAAGAAGCCGTTCGGGAGCGTCACCTGCCACACGTTGTCAGAGAACGGCTTCCACCCCTTGATCACCTCCGATCCCTTGATGGTCACCTTTTCCCCCGGCGCCGCCTGATAGACAATTCTCCGTTCTTCCGAATCGCCGCCGCGGGGCGGTGTGATCCGCTCGCGGTAAGTTCCCTCGTGCACGATGACCGTGTCACCCGGCACCGCCACTTGCGCCGCGGCGGAGATGGTGTGGTAAGGCCGGGCCACCGAGCCGTTGGCCGCCTCGCTGCTGGAAGCCGAGACGTGAAGATCCCTGGCAAGGCCGGGTTGGACGGCCAGCCCTGCCAGGAGGAGCGCCAGAATAGACTGTCTGGGCAATGGCTTCATGATTCCATGGCGCGTGGTCAGGCCTGACTCGGGCCGGTTTTCCGCCAATCCCGCCCGATCTCCTCGAGGGTCCGCCCCTTGGTTTCCGGAACGACGGTTAGGACAACGAGCACGAGGACCGCGCAGCAGGCCGCGTAAACATAGAAGGGGAAGGCATGATGGAACCGCGCCACAAACCATGAACCTTTGGCATCCATCATGGGAAAGGTCTGCGTAACGGCATAGTCGGCGAGCCAAAGAAAGAAAGCGGCGAGCCCCAAGGCCCGGCCGCGAATCGCCGTCGGGGAAATCTCGGCGAGAATAACCCAGGTCACCGGCCCAACCGACAGGCCGAAGCAGGCGATATAAAGCAGGATTAGTCCCAAAATACCGCCGTTTGGATCGGCTGAATACTGCGCCATGCAGCCCATCGCGACGAGGCTGAGACCCATACCGGTCGCGCCGAGCAGCATCAGGGGCCGGCGCCCCCAACGATCCACGGTCGCGATGGCAATCACCGTGAAAAGAACACAGGCCCCGTTGATGACGATCTGCTGGAGCAGCCCGGCGTCCACACCGGTTGAAGCGCTCAGGCGCTGGAAAATGGTCGCGCCGAAATAGAGGAAGACATTGATCCCCGTGATCTGTTGCAGGATGGCCAGCGTGATGCCGACGAAGAGCGGCCGGCGCATCGGACCGGAGAAAAGTTCAGCCCAGGTCCCCGTCTCCAGAGTGAGGGCCTCCTTGATGTTCGCGACCTCCGCCACGGCGATGTCCCGGCCGCCCACCCGAGTCAGGATTTCCCGCGCCTCGTTCCCGCGACCCCGTTCCACCAGCCAGCGCGGACTTTCCGGAATCCGGAAGAGCAGCCCGCCGAACAGAGTCGCCGGCAGGATCCCGGCGGCGAACATCGAGCGCCAGCCGGTCTCGACGAGCCACGCCTCGCTGCCCGCCCCGGCGATGAAGTAGTTGATGAACGAGGTCGCCGCGATCCCGCAGACAATCGCGATCTGATTCACCGCCACCAACCGTCCGCGCAGATGGGCCGGGGCGATCTCCGCAATATACATTGGCGTCGAAATCGAGGCGATCCCGATGCCGACTCCACCCAGGAAACGAAAAAACACGAACAAGCCGATGTCCCGGGGCAGCGCGGTGCCAAGAGCGGACAGGAAGAACATGGCCGCTGCGATAAACAGCGCGCGTTTGCGTCCAAACCGGTCGGAGATCGGCCCAACCACGAGCACCCCGGCGGCGCAGCCGATGAGAACGCACCCGGTGGCCCAGCCCCGCATGAAATCGCTGAGACCAAACCTCACCGTCAAAGGCTCGAGGGCCCCGGAAATCACGCCGGTGTCGTAACCGAAGAGCAGGCCGCCCAAGGTAGCGACGAGGCAGATCGGGACCAGGTAGTGAAGGTCGGTGCCGGCCACCGCCGGGGCGGAATTCGGAGGCGCCTGAGTGGTATTCATGACCGGAGGCAACGGGCGATCAGTCGAGCACCCGCAAAGTCGCCGCCTCCGTCGCCGCGGAAGAGCCTCCCATCACAATGCGATAAGTACCCGGCTGGACCCGATATTTCATCCGGGCATCCCAGGCCGCCAGTGTCTCCCGGGTAATCGGAAACTCCACTTTCCTGGTCTCACCCGGCTTTAGGCGAATACGCTGGAAGCCCTTAAGCTCCTTGACCGGCCGGGTCACCAGGCTGACCTCGCCATGCACATACAGTTGGACGATTTCGTCCGCCTCCCGGCCGCCGGCATTGGTGACTTCGATGGTGGCCACCGTTTCCTCGTCGGGCCGGATCTCGGCGTTCTTCAGCCCCGGCCGGGCATAGGCGAACTTCACATAGCTCAAGCCGTGGCCGAAAGGATACAGCGCCCCGTTTTCGGAGAAGACATAAGGGAAAGGCCCGGCATAGGGCTTCTTGGAATAATAGGCGGGCAGGTGTCCGACCGAGCGAGGAATGGAAACGGTGAGCTTCCCGGAAGGAACGACGTCCCCAAAGAGGATGTTCGCCGCGGCCACGCCGGTTTCCTGCCCCATATACCAGCCCTCAATGATGGCCGGCACCTGCTTGCTGAGCGCCGTGATTTGCATCGGCCGGCCATTCATGAGATACAACACGACAGGTTTGCCTGTTCCGACGACGGCCTCGATCAGCGCGTTTTGCGAACCGACAAAATCGAGCGTGACGGCGTCGCCCACGACCTTGTCGGAGTAGGCTTCGCGGCAAAGGGTTTCGGTCTCGCCGACGGCGAGGATCACCACGTCGGCCGTCTCCGCCAGTTTTCGCGCCGCCTCGATCAGGCCGCGATTTTCCGCGTCGCCGGCCATTTCCACCACTTCCATTTTCCACCGGTCATAAGCGGCGGCCGGTTCGTTTTTGACCAGGATGCAACCCGGGGCGTGCAGGACTTCCGCGCCCGCGCCGACCTTTGCCCGGATTCCCTCGAGCAGGGAAACGGCCTGCAGCGGGTCTCCGCTATAGCCACCCAACCGCACGACATTGGCGTTCGGCCCGATGACGGCGATGCGCTTGAAGCGGGCCGGGCTGAGAGGCAGCAGATCCCCGTCGTTTTTCAGAAGCACGATGGATTCCTCCGCCGCCCGCAACGCGAGTTCGCGCCGTCCTTTCGCCTGCACCGCGGCCAGCGCGTTGGCTGGATCGCAATAGGGGTTCTCAAAAAGACCGAGCTGGAACTTCCAGGCGAGAATCCGGGCCACGGCGGCATCGATCTCGTCGATCTTCACGCTGCCCTCGGCGAGGCACTCCTCAAGCAAAGGAAACCCATAAGGCACGGGCAGCTCCAGATCCACGCCGGCTTTCAGTGCCAGCCGCGCGGCCGCGGCTTTGCTGGGGGCCACCTGATGCCCGGCGTGCAGGCGCATGACGCCGAAGTAATCCGAAACGATGAGGCCGCGAAAGCCCCACTCGCCGCGCAACACGTCCTGCAAAAGCCACTCGTTCGCGTGCGACGGGATTCCGTCGATCTCATTATACGAAGGCATGACCGCCGCAGGATGGCCGTGCCGCAAAACATACTCGAAGGGAGACAAGTGAACCTCCCGCAACTCGCGCGGACCGCAGAGGCTGGGGCTGCAATTCAGGCCACCCTCCGGGGTGCCGTGGCCGGCGTAATGCTTCAGGGTCGCCATGACATGCTGGCCATCCACCGTCCCGTCCGCCGAACCCTGCAATCCCCTGACGGCCGCCAGTCCCAGCCGGCTGTTGAGAAAGGGATCCTCGCCAAAAGTTTCGTCAAACCGGCCCCAGCGCGGATCCCGCGCCACATCGATCACCGGCGTCAGGGCGTGCTGCGCCCCCCGCGTCCGCATCTCGCGCGCGACCACATCGAAGATCTCCTGCAGCATTGCCGGATCCCAGGAACTGGCCAGGCCCAGCGGGCTCGGGAAACTGGTGGCGCCGGGCTTCATCAGCCCGTGGCAGCCCTCATCGTGAAAGATGACGGGAACGCCCAGCCGCGTCTGCTCGAGCAAAAAGCGCTGCATCTCGTTCCGATAGCGCACGTCCTGCTCGAGCGGGATGTTGGAGGGTCCGACACTTCCCACGCCATCGGGAATGTGCCGGCGGAAATAGTCGGCCGTGAAGAATTCGCCTGTGGCAATGGCCGGCGCGGGCGCCGGGTTCCAGAACCCGGTCAGTTGGGCGATTTTTTCCCGGACGGTCATGCGGGAAAGAAGATCGGTGACCCGATCTGCCACGGGAGCAGAGGGTCGTTGGTAGATTGATTTTTCCATAGTGAAATGGGGTCGGTAAGAATAAGTGAGAGCGCCTCACACTTTTCCGCGCCTGGCTTCCAGTTGCTCGCGAATTTCGATCATCCTGAGATGGCTGAGCGGATAGCGGACAATGAAAACGATGGCCAGCAGGAGACCGACAACAGGAACAGCCATCAGCATCAAACGGATCAGCGTGACCGTGTGTTCCGACTGCGCTCCGGCGAGCTTGGCGTCGAAGCCTGTCAGCGGGAGGAGCATGTTCGTGCCACCCGTGCCAAGCGCCAGACCGGCCTTGATCAGCCACGAGGAGCACGCCCCGAACGCACCTTCTCGCCGTTTGCCGGTGGCCAACTCGTCGAAATCCATGACGTCCGCCTGCATTGAACTGAACAGCATCCAGATACCGGTGGCGCCCGCGCCGCCCACCAACCCCCAGATGATGGGCATGAGCCACGGAAAGCGCGGACTGAACAGCCACCAGGTGGCGACATACATCGCGACCGAAAAGAACAGCGCTCCTATGATAGTGTGACGTTTACCTAACCGTTTTGAGATCGCGCCACAGATCAGCAGGCCGACCACCGCCATCAGCGAATTCGTGACCCCCATGATCGTCCACCAGCCGTTGCCGCGGGCCAGATCGCCACCACATACATGGTAGATCGCGGTGTAGTAGGCCAATCCTCCCACCATGCTCTGACCTGCGGCGAACGAAACGACCATAAGCAGAAGCATCCTGAACGGTCGGCACTTGAACGTCTCCACCAGCGCCTCCTTTAGAGAGATCTTCCCCTGGTTCCGTTCCACCACCTTGTCATAGTAGCGCTCGCGCAGCAGCAGGAAAGAAATGATCGCGGTGAAGATCATGACCAGGCCAAGGACTGCAAAACAGACCTGAGCCCCTAACACGACGTTGGGCCGCTGGTCCGCCGCGGCGTTGTGCCAAGCGGCGCCCGTGGTCAGCAGACGCCCCAAGCGCCCTCCCAGATCAGCATGCGTCGCACCCACCCAGACAACCAGCGTCGTAAACCAAGGCGCGCCGTAGATCATGAACTCTGGGATCTTCTGGAATGCAAACCGGAACGAATATAGGTTGGTGCGCTCATTGTAGTCGGGCGTCATCTCCGCCCCCAGACTCTGGTAGGCCATGTTGAACGAACTCATTACCGGGATGAACACCGCCGAGGATACGATGATGAACCAGAAATAGGCCTGATCGCTCCAACCCCTGCCAACGAAGAACAGCATCGGCATGCCCAGCCCGGCAAGAACACCTCCGACCAGAATGAAGGGACGACGCCGGCCGTAACGCGTCCGGGTGTTGTCTGAGATTCGCCCAAAGATCGGATCCGAAACGGCGTCGAAAAGCCGATTCAACATCATCGCCAGCCCAACGAGCACGGGGGAGACACCTAGATAAATGACGAAGACCGTATTTACGAGATTGGGATACAACCAATGCCCCCAGACGTCGTGGCAAGCCCCCAAGCTGTAAGCAAATTTCTGCCGCAATGGCACGCGGTCCTCGGGAGCCATCTCGTGTTTAGGCGCAGTCGGCAGGGTGGTAGGGGTAGACATAAAGGCCTGGGGGCGGCACCGGGAAGGTTAGTAACTCCACTGTTTGTTTCGAACGGGTTTCAAAATCTTCTGCACCTGCGCCACAAGCCCGGCATCATAAGGTTCCTCGTGCCAGAGGACATTGCGACGCACGGAGTCCGGATTGGCGGAACTGAACATTGTCGTGGGTATCTCCGGATGCTGGCTGGAAAACTGCAATGCCAGCTTCGAGATCGAATAACCCTCGCGTTGACAGAACTCCGCGGCCGCTCGGAATACCGCGCGATCCGCGGCCGTCGCCGGATGCCAGCTCGCCGGACCGGCCTCGGTCAACAAGCCGCTGCCAAAGGGTGACGCGTTGATGATGCCGATGCGCCGGGTTCTCGCCAGCGGCAGCAGATCCAGCAGCGTCGTGTCATTGAGGCAGTAATGATTATGCACCAGCGCAGCGTCCACGTCGTAGTCCGTGAAAATCCGGCGCCATAAATCGAGCGGATAGACGCCGAAGCTCACGGCCCCGATCCGTCCTTCCCGCTTCAGCTCCCGCACGGCGACGAGTCCCTCGGTCAGCGCCCGTTCCACATGCTGGCGGGCCTGGTATTCGATATCATGCAGGTGCAGGACATCAAAATAATCGGTTCCCAACCTGGCGGCACTTTCCTCCAGCGAGGCGCGAATGCGGGTGCGGGAGTAATCGAGCGTATCGCTGCCATACTGGCCCGGCGCGGTGTATTTCCCCACCTTGGTCGAAAGGAAGTAGCGATCCCGACTGATGCCCCGCAACGCTTTCCCCAACACCGCTTCTGCGCGCGTGCCGCCATAGGCCGGTGCCACATCGAAGTAATTGATGCCGCACTCCAGCGCGGCGTGCACCGCCTCGATGGCCCGCGCCTCATCCACGGTCCGGAAGACGCCGCCCAAGGCGGACGCTCCAAAACTGAGGGAGGATACTTTGGGCCCCAGGTGGCCGAGCGGCTGGTATTTCATCTCGGAGCGGATTACCGCAATTGGTAGTAAAGAAATCCCACCGCGGCCAGCAGGAGAACCGCCAGCACCCGGGGATCGTGCGGCCCGATGAGCCGCCCCGCGAGAAAATCCCACGGACGATTCCAACAGACCTTGGCCACTTCCTCCTGATCCATCGTCGGGGTCAGCAGGCTCGTCACGACATAGATGAGAACACAAACCGCCGCGAGCATGGGGCCGACCAGCATGAAGGGAATGCCCAGGCCGTTGGCATGGTCCGTGATCAGCCCCGCAAAGCCCACCGGCAGACGATCCGCCCCCAGGAGCATCCTCCCGATACCCGGCAGATCGGACACGAAATAGACCGCGCCGATGAGCGATCCGGCATAGAGCGTCGCCATCGCCGCCTGCTTCGTCCCGCGCTTCCACATTACGCCGAGCACAAACACCGTGGTGACCGCCGGCGCGAAGGTCATGGGGATTTTGTTGATCGCCTCAAAGATCGTTCCGAACTGGTCGCCCTGCGTCGACCAAAGCATGGCGAGAACCATGATGACGCCCGTGGTGATCCGGCCAATCCGAACCACGCGGTCATCGGGCGTGTCCGGCCGGTGGCGTTTGACAATGTCCATGGAGATCAACGTGGCGCAACTGTTCAGCGCCGCCGCCATGCAGCTCATCAACGCCGCCGCCATGCAGGCGGCCAGCAGGCCCTTCAAGCCGACCGGGACCAGGTGGTTGATCAGCACCGGCAGCATGGTGTTGTAATCGGGACTGTTCGTCCCCGGTAAATTGGGCAGGTGGATTGCTCCGCGCTGCCAGAGGACATAGCCGATGACGCCGGGGAAAACCATCAGGAACACCGGAGTGATCTTGAGGAATCCAGCGAACAAGGCCCCGTTTTGCCCCGCCAGCAGGTTTTTCGATCCGAGCACACGCTGCACATGGGTCTGATCAGCGCACCAATACCAAATCCCCAGGATGGGATAACCGAGAATCACCCCCAGCCAGGAAAACCCGTTGAGGGCTCCGTCGGCATTCGTGATCGGCTGCAACATGTTCAACTGACCCGGGAAAACCACGGCCTTGAACGCGGCGATATCCGGCACCCCGGCGCCCGGCAAGGCCCGCAGGCCCAGGACCGTCACCAGCACGGCGCCACCCAGCAGCAATCCCACCTGGATGTTCTCGGTCATGACCACGGCCTTGAGCCCGCCCAAGGCCGTGTAGGTGACGGTGAACAGGGAAAGCACGATGATCGTGCCATACATGGGCACGCCCAGAAAACTTTCAAAGACCTTCGCGGCGGCGAACAGGCTGATCCCGATGTGGATGAGCAGCGCTCCAAGCAATCCAATGACCGCGAGAAAGGTGCGGGCGGCGGGGCAATACCTCCGCTCCATGAATTCCGGCAGGGTCGCGACCCCCGTCTTGATGTAGAAGGGAGCGAAAAGCAGCGCCAGCAGGACCAGGGTGAAGCAGGCCATCCACTCGAAGTTGCCGATGACCATCCCTTCCTTCGCCCCACCGGCGGCCAAACCGACTAGGTGCAAAGTCGAGATGTTCGAAGTGAAGACCGCCGCGCCGACGGTGAACCAACCCAGCGATTTTCCCGCGAGAAAGTATTGTTCGGTGGTCGCCCCTTTGCGGTATCCCACCCAGATGCCAAAGGCGGTGATCCCGATGAGGTAGATCGCGATGATGGTAATATCTATCCAGGAAAGATTCATGATGGATCAGGACATGCTGAGCTGGACCTTGACGCCGTCGTCCTTTGCCATGGCCTGCTGAAAGGCCCGGTCAATGTTGGCCAAGGGCAGGACGCTGGTGACCAGGGGTTCGAGGTCGATGCGACCCCGCTCCGCCAAACGGATCGCCTCTTCATAAATGTCACCGTAGCGGAACGACCCGACCAACTTTATCTCGCGGCTCATGATCCGGTTCGCCGGCAGCGGAACCTCCTCCGCCATGAGCGTGCCGATCTGCACGATGGTACCGCCCGGGCGAACCAGGTCGAAGGCCTGCCGCAGCGCCGCCGCCGAACCGGAGGCTTCGAACACCACGTCAAATCCATCTCCGGTCAGGTCCCGCACCAGGCCTCGTAACCCGGGAGCCGCTGGATCCAGGGCCAGATCCGCCAACCCGGCGGCCCGCCGCCGTCTCGCCTCCACCACGTCGCTCAGGGCCACTGGTGCGGCTCCGAACATGCGGGCGGTCATGGCGACGAGCAGACCGATCGGTCCGCCACCTGTCACCAGGACCCGGCGCCCCGAAACCGTCCCCGCTTTTTTCACCGCCTCGAGGGCGACCGCAAAAGGCTCGATCATCGCACCCACGCCATCACTCATCGTCTCCGGGAGCGGATGACACTGGTCAGCCCGCACCGCGACAAAGGCGGCGAAGGCCCCGTCCGTCGGCGGGGTGGTGCTCGCGCTGCCCAGCATGACGGTGTGTGGGCACAGGTTTCTCCGGCCGCCCGTGCAATATTCACACCCTCCGCAGGCCCGCGCCGGATTGACAGTCACCCGCGTGCCCGGAGCCAAGCCCTCGACCCCATCGGCTACCGCGCCTATCTCGCCGCTCAATTCATGTCCCAGCACAAAAGGACCGTTCGGCACAAACCCGCCGCAACGTCCATGGCCGTAATAATGAATGTCCGAGCCGCAGATCCCGGCGCGACACACCCGCACCAGCACCATGCCAGGCGCCAAGGCCGGGCGCCGGCGCGTCTCCAAGCGAATGTCCCCGGCCCCGTAAAATACCGCCGCTGCCATGTCCGGGTTCATGGGCGCCGCCCTCCCCCGAGCCGATAGATCCGGGCACAGTTTCCTCCGAGCACGCCTTCCCTTGCCTTTGCCGGCAACCTTTCCACGTAGCTCGTGACAACATCCATCACCCCGGCATAGGAACCCGCCAGCGTGCAAACCGGCCAATCGGATCCGATCATCAGACGATCCGGACCGAAGGCTTCGGTGACAACATCCAGGTAAGGATAGAAATCCTCCCGCCGCCATTTGCTCCGCCGTGCCTCTGTGACCATCCCGGAAACCTTGCACGACACGTTGGTCAGATCCGCGAGCATTTCGATTCCTTGCTGCCACACCGGCTGCTCCCGGCTGCCGATTGCCGGTTTGGCAATATGGTCGAGGATGAACCTCTGCTTGGGAAATTCCTCGGCCAGTCGTATGGCCGCAGGCAGATGCCTGGGAAACAACAACAGGTCGTAAGTCAGATTAAACTGCCCCAGCAGCGCAATTCCCCGGCGAAACTTCGGTCGCAGGATGAACCTGTCGTCGGGTTCGTCGTGCACGACATGCCGGACCCCCACCAGCTTCGTTTCCCGGGCATATTTCCCGAGTTGTTTTTCGAGGTCGTCCGCCCGCAGATCGACCCAGCCGACCACGCCCTTGACGAAATTGTGTTGCTTGGAAATTTCCAACAGCCAGTCGGTTTCCTCGATACATTGCCGGGCCTGGACGGCAATGCTGCCGTCAAATCCGGTCGTCGCGAGCAAAGGCTGCAGATCCGCCGGCAGGAAATCCCGGCGCAAAGCCGACTTCTCGGGCGTGATCCACCCGTATTGCTCGGTATTGTAGATCCAGAAATGCTGATGGGAATCAATGCGCTCCATGAATGCCCCCCGCGTTGAGGTTGCACGCCCGGCCAGGCGCATTTGAATCCGTCTGGCAATATGGGCAGGATACTACGGCACTCATTGCACTACCTCCAGGACGGCTTGCCGCTCGATGCCAGAGCCGTTGCCCAAATGGATATCCACGAACCCCGGCTCCATGCCCAGCGCCATGGCGCGATTATAAAACGCGAGCTCGGCGCGACCCAGTTGGAATTGGACCTCACGGCGTTCGCCGGGAGCCAGCGTGATTCGCCTGAACCCACGCAGCTGCCTTACTGGACGGGTGACGGAGGCCACCCGTTGGTGCACGTAAAGCTGCACCACCTCGTCCCCGATCCGGTCGCCGGAGTTTCTTATTTCGACCGTGACCGTGGCGGTTCCATCCCGGGGGATTTGTGCAGGACTGATCCGGGGGAGGCCAAATTCAAATGTCGTGTAGGACAGTCCGAAACCAAACGGGAACAGCGGCTCCCGCGGTGAATAGAGGTAGTCGCGATCCACACTGGGTTTGTGGTAATAATACGCTGGCAGCTGCCCGACGTTTTTCGGGAAGGTGATGGGCAGTTTCCCACCGGGGTTGAAATCGCCGAAGAGAACATCGGCCACCGCGGTTCCCGTTTCCTGGCCCAGATAAAATCCCTCGAGCACTCCTGCGGCCGCCTCCACCATCCCGCCTGCCGCCAGCGGCCGGCCATTGATCAGGATGACCACGGTCGGCACGCCCGTGGCCGCCACCGCCTTGACCAGCTCCTCCTGCCGGCCCAACAAAGCGAGGCTATCGCGGTCCCCCAGGTGTTGTTGGCTCCAAGCCTCGCGGCACACTCCCTCATTTTCGCCGATGACGATCACGGCTACGTCGGCCCCTCTCGCCTGCTCCACCGCCTCTGCAATGCGCGCAGTCTCCTCTGTCGCGACCGGCGGCTTGCTCGCTTCATCGGTCCACCACGCCTCCCATCCCTGGACCGCGTCCGTAATCCGACAGCCCTCGGCATAACGCACGGCAGCCTGGCCGCCCACTTTCCGCCGAATCCCTTCCAGCACACTCACACCCTCCGCGGGCGCATAACTGTAACCGCCCACATGCACAGCGGCCGCGTTCGGCCCCAGAACGGCAACCGTCCTTATTTTCCCCAGGTTCAACGGCAGCAGCCCGCCGGCGTTTTTTAAAAGCACGATCGACTTTCTCGCGGCCTCCAGCGCCAGGCGCCGATGCTCAGGAGCGTTGGTCACCGCTTTCGCCCGGGCGGGGTCGACCAGCGGCTGTGCGAACAGGCCGAGCGCCTGCTTGGCCTTGAGGATCCGCGTCACCGCTTCATCGATCCGCTGCGGGGAAACCGCGCCTGAGCTGACCTGTTCGGCCAGGGAACCGAAGGTCCCGTGATCGTCGGAGAGTTCGAGGTCGACGCCGGCTTGAAAGGCCTGCCGGGCGGCATCAACCGGATCGGCGGCCACATGGTGCAAAGTCTCCAGCTGCGCGACACCATTGTCATCTGCGCAGATCAAGCCGGTGAACCCCCACTCGTCGCGCAAAAGCCCCTGCAGCAGTTTTCGATTGGCATGCGAAGGAACGCCATCGATCTCATTGTATGATGCCATGACCGCGCCAACGTGCGCTTCCCGCACCGCCGCTTCAAAAGGTGGGAAAAATTGCTCCCGGAGGATCCGCTCCGAATAATTTCCAGGCCCACGGTTTGTCCCGCCCTCCGGCTGGCCGTGCGCCGCAAAATGTTTCGCGGTGGCAAGGACGTGATCCTTGCCGATGCCTGGCCCACGCCCTTGCAGGCCAAATATCGCCGCCACTCCCATGCGCGAGACCAGGTAAGGATCTTCCCCGTAGGTTTCCTCGGTCCGGCCCCATCGGGGATCACGAGCCACGTCCAAAACCGGCGTAAGCAGCCAATTGGCGCCGCGAGCCCGCGCCTCCAAGGCAACCGCAGTGAATACTCTTTCCAACAACTCGGGATCCCAAGAACTCGCCAAGGCGATGGCTTGGGGAAACGAAGTCGCACCTTTGGCCATGAGTCCGTGCAACCCTTCTTCGACCACAAGCGCGGGGATGCCTGAGCGGGTCTCGTTTTTGAGTTTCCGTTGCAAGGTATTCGCTGATTTCGCCGCCGCTTCAGCGTCAAGGTAGGTCGTGACTCGCCACACCCACCCCGCCCCGTTACCGAGAACCGGTTCGGCCACCTCATCTGAAAACACTCTGATCGGATACAAGCCCGAAGTATTGCCAACTACGGAGTGAATCTGCGCGATCTTTTCCTCCAGGGCCATGTTCGCCACCAACTCGGCGGAAGCAGTCACTTCACCACCGGCAGCGCCGGTGGGGCAAAACGCGACCCAACCGGCGACGGACGCCAAGACCAATTGAATGAAACAAGAGGAAGCAGTTTCGATTTTTCGCTGGGCCTTGCTTGTCATTCGGTCACACCAAGTCAACAGGCGGCGGTCTTTGGCTCTACTTGTGAGAGCGTTAGGCCGTCGCGTCATGCGGACGTCGAGCTTTCAATGGCAATTGAGTCGGTCACCCTGGCATCCGTCAGGGCCCGATAACGAAACCAGTCGAAGTCCGCGGGTAAATTGAAGGCGCTCGAATCCTGGGCACAGAGGGCCGCAAACACCCCGGTAAAGGCGAGCCCAACCCCGCCCTCGTTGGGATAGTCGTCGGACAGTATCGTCGCGTCCAGATCCGGACCCAAGGTGCGTTGGGCGCCGCCCGGCAGCGTCATGAGAAATCTCAAATGCTCATGGTCGAGGATCGCGCCGATTTCGACGACCCCCGGGAACGCAGGCGGCAGCGCTTCAGAGTATACTTCGCTGCACCGCCGATTGTCCGAACTAAGAATGCGAAGAATCGGTTTGCCGGTTTCGTCGGCCGTCACATGCGCATAATAGAAGTTCGATGTGTTGTAATACATCGCCAATCCCGCGCTCTGCTGAAAGGAGCGGGGAGAAAATTCAAATCCCGCGGCTACTCGGCAACGCGGGTGATGCAGTCTGAAGCCGACCAGGCTTTGGTCGAAGAGGGACTGCAGGGAGCATCTTCCGCGCAATCGAAGATACCCCGGTTTTTCCGTCAGGCTGAGCCAATCCGACGTCGACGGCTCCCGCAGCGTATTCCATTGTAGATTCAGAGTCGCGTTTTCGAAATGGTCGTCAAAGGCGGGCAAATATTGCTCGACCGTATCCACCGGCGCTTGGAATGAATCCGCCGGCTCATGGCCGCCGGTGGCCAGCCGGGGCCATTCTCCCTTCGCCCAAACGATGTTCTGGATGGCGGTCTCCCGGCCAAGGATGCAGCGAGGGCGGGAATTGTGACGGGAACACAGGTGTGCAAGATACCACTCTCCCTCCGGTGATTGGACCAAGGAACCGTGCCCCGCCTTCTTGAGCCGCAGGCCGGGATTCCCCGAAGAAGTGAGCAGGGGATTATGGGGCGACGACTCATAGGGCCCGTCGATCGTGCGTGAGCGCGCCAGCGATACCGCATGATTCCATTCCGTGCCTCCCTCGGCGGTCACCAGATAATAATAGCCGTCACGCTTGTAGAGATGAGGCCCTTCGGTCAGGCCCCTCGCCGTTCCCGCGAATATATTCGCCGGTTCACCCATCAGGCGTTTTTCCTCGAATGAGTAGCTCTGAAGCGCGATCCCCGCAAACGCGGCTATTGTCGTGCTCGTGCGCCAGACCTGGCTCACGAGCCATTTGCGGCCATCCGTATCGTGAAAGAGTGATGGATCAAACCCGCTCCTATTGAGATAGACCGGGTCGGACCAAGGTCCCTCGACGCGTTCCGCCGTGATTAAGTAATTGCGGACATCTTTGAATGGACCCGAGTGACATTTGACATCCGAATACACGAGCCAGAACCGGTCGTCGGCGTAGCTAAGGGCCGGGGCCCAAACTCCACCCGAATCCGGATTTCCTCGCATGTCCAATTGGGACCGCCGGGTAAGTGCATAGCCGGCGAGCTCCCACTTACCAAGGTCGCGGGAACGATGGATCTGGACGCCCGGCCACCATTCAAAAGTGGAAGTTGCCAAATAATAGTAGCCCTTTGCCCAGATGATGCATGGATCCGGATGAAATCCTGGCAGAATGGGGTTTGGAATGTTGGCCATGAATTAAGCGGTTACTTTCAGGTTTTGTGCCTACCAGCTTGCTAAGTATTCCAGTCGGCGGCTTCGTGGTTTTGCATCTTCCCCTGCTTGAACTGCGAGGAGCTCAAAATGTGCTTGGGCCCCGTGTGGGAAAAAGACTGGCGCGCGGTTCCGCGCGCCAGTCTCGAAGTTCCGGAGCAAGCGATCTCTAGAAGGAGACCCGCGCGCTCAACTTATAAGACGCACCATCGGCATAAACGAGCCCGTAGCGCTTCTGATCGTCGAGGAGATTATCGATGTTAAATCGCAGCGCCACTTCGCGCTTGCTGGTCAGTTTATAGGTATACTCCACCATCGCGCTTAGGCTCAGTCGCGATTTTGTGCTCAGAACGAGCGAGTGCAGCTTCCCATCGGCACCCGGCACCGCAATCCACGTGCCGTCAACCGCGTATCCATTCATCCATTTCTCAGGCGACTGCCAGGTGCCACCGAAGCCCACCACAAAACCCTTAAGCGGCTCAATGTGTTTGAGGTCATATCGGTTCCAGATTGTGACGACATGCGAAGGCGATCCGTCAAGTGACTGACCTGTTCCCACACCAATACCCTTATAGGTCGAGCTGTCGGTCGGATCCGTATAGGCGTCTTTGGCGAGAATTCCTTGGAATGTGCCCCAGCCATAGGTCGGGAAATTCCAGATCGCCCATTGACTGCCGAAAACGTAAGGCACTTTCACGTATTTATAAGCCGAGGTCATCTTATTCTCGTTGTGGGCATACGTTGCCACGATTTGCCAATCGTTGGTCGGTGAGACGACAATCTGGGCATCCCAGCCTTTGTTTTCATCATCAATTGGCACATAAGCACCATCGGCCGAGTTACTTCCCGGCGAGTTCAGCAGCACATTACCAGTGCCATCGGTCAATGCCTGATTGTATCCGCTCTCAAACATCCAGCCCGGCCAGTTCAGGTAGGATTGTGACTGAAATATTTGTGCATCGTTCAAGACCTGGGCACCGGCGCTATTCGGATCGTTGGGAACTTTGAAGGTCAGGTTGCTTCCGGGTCCAATCGTGTGATTCGGGTCGAGCACCTGCATATACGGCTTGTTTTTGATGTAATCGTAGAATCCAGGGGTTATTCCGTCGATTGCATAGGCCAGCGGCTGGTTCGGATTGTAGTTTTTGGCCATTCTCACCGCATTAGGAGCCCACCAAATGAATCGCGGCGTGCCAGAACGCTTAATCTTGTAAGCGGCGATGGTGCCTGAAATGCGCCCGCCGAGCAGCTCAAATTTAAGCCCGAGTTCGTCGCTCTTGGATTGTGTGGGAGCAAGTGGCGCGCCGGCCCCGTCGGTCAGGTAATAGTTTGGCACGACACCTGTGGAGTGAACTCCATATATTGAGATGGAGGGCAGAACTTTGACGGTAAGCCCGATCTGCGGGCTGGTCTTGGTCGGGGGCGCGCTGACGGCTTTCGCCTGCGGGGTCCAAGTCGGCGTCGTAGCGTCATAAGCTATGGTTGAATTGGATGCATCGGTCCGATCATGCCGCAACCCACCGATCAGATTAATCCGGTTGTTGAGATAGCTTCCCTGATAAACGGCATAGTAGCCCAGATCCCAATCTATACTGTGAGCGCCGTCCAAAGGAACGACGGGGAGCGAAGGCCCACCATAGCCTTGGTGATTAAGGGAGAAGTAACCGGTATCATCGATGGCCTTGAAGTCGTAGATTTGATCACGATTTAGGGCACCACGCGTATTGCTCGACCGGGGGTTGCTCTTAAGCAAGTCGTCGAGAGTCGACTTTTGATAATTCAGCCCGATCAGGAAGTTATGCGTACCAAACGCCTCAAGTTTATAATTGAATTCAGCGCGCAATTGATCGCGCGTCTCATCCTGGCTGTCATTGTTCCACTGATACTGGATAACCGCGGTGTCAGTCGGCGGAAGATAGTATTGTGCGGTGGTATCGTTGGGATCGACGCCGATTTGGCGATACACATAGTGCCGATAGAGAACGTCGCCGAGGAAATGCCCGTTCCAATAGTCCAAAGCGTTGTTCCGATCAAATGGCGGGTTAAAGCCGTTGATGAATGCATTTGCCACGACTTGGCTACCCCTGGTCTCGTGCGTCCTCTGAAGACCGGCTCTAAAATAAAGGTTGTCCGCCAATTTTTGGTCCACGGTCAGCAAATGATTCTGGATTCCGGTGGTATGATATTCATCCGGTCCGCCCCAATTGAATGTGCGAAGGTTGACGACACCAGTGAGTAGAAAATCAGCGCGGCGGGAATTTGCGTAGCTCCCGTTGCTAATATCAACGCCGCGAATGTTCTGCAAATCACCAGATCCGGTGACCTTTTTGGTCCCCCATTCGTTGTCGAAAGTTATCAACGTGTTTGCCCAAGGACGGAAACTTAAGACCGGCGATATAAATTGCTGCTTGTTTTTATAGAGGTCAATGAAGCTGCCATTCTGCTGCAAAGCACCGGTAAGGCGAAATAGCAGATGTCCAGTTTGGCTCAAAGGGCCCGTGAGGTCCAGAGTCGCCCGTTGCCAGCCCTCGTTGCCTGTCTCAATTGCGATTTCGCCTCGTGCTTTTTCTTCCGGCCTTTTCGGAATATAATTAACAATACCACCGAAGGCGCCGACACCATAAAGTAGAGCCGAGGGGCCACGCACTACTTCGATACGATCCACATTGATGGTATCCGAAAATCCTTTTCTGGTAAACCCATCACGAAGCACGGAGTCTGTGATCAAACCACGAATCTTGTAGGTGGTCTGATTAGGGTCGCGCGTTACGCCTCGCGCATCGTTTGAGCCTGCGCTTGATGAGTTGTCATAAGACCCTGGGTCGACCAGCCCGTCCACCTGCGAATTCAGGACTACGCCGCCTGAAAACCGGAGGGCATCCCTCAGATTCGAAGATCCCGTGTCTTGGATGAATTGCGAGGTAATCACCTCAAGATCCATCGGAACATCCCTGATCGCCGTCGACAGACGGGTTCCAGAGGTTGAGTTTGTCGCTTTGTAACCCGAATCTCTCTCGGTATTGACAATAAAGGGACTCAACACGAGTGGCTGCCCTTCCAGTGAATCTTTCTTGGTGTCCGCGGGTGGTTGGTCCTCAGCGCTTAATACTCGGGGGACCAAGACCAAACTCAGGAGCAGGGATATACAAGTGCTGCGCTCCAGTGCCAATCTAGCGGGTTTGCTCGATTTCATCTGATTTTATTTTGGGTGTTTCGCGGCGTGCGGATTTTGATCAAAGCCACCAGAAACAGTCTCCAGCTGCTCAAGAGGGAACTTGCGCAAGGAGAGGGTGTGTTCAGGGGTAAGGGTAGGATCGCGCTTAACGCCTCAATTGAGGTGGGGGTGACGCGAAACAAGAATCAACGCAAACTACGCATGTCAATATATCTATTGCGCTATTTTGCATTACTTTTTGCGTAACTCAGCCACATGAATTTAGAAATTATTAAATTAATATCTCACCATTAATGTGTTATGAGTCGTATAAATTCAAATGAAACGGACTGTTTTATTTATATTTGCATAGACAATGTAAACACTTTGCACGCTTGCAAAGGCCCCGCTTTCTGCAATTAAGAGGTCTTCCCTAATGATCTCGGTAAAGCAGGATTCGATCGCCAAAAAGCTCAATCTATCAATCGCAACCGTTTCCCGCAGCCTGGCCAACCACCCCGCTATTAGTGCTGAAACCCGCACCCGAGTCCAGAGGGCTGCCGAAGAATTGGGCTACAAGCGGAATGCAGCACGTGACGCCGGGTCCAACCAAAAGACGAAGCAGATTCCGATCGGAGTATTTGTCGGAATCCAGCCGAACTCTTCACCCTTGGCGACTTTCCCGCTCATCTTGAAAGGCATTCAAGAGCGCGCGAAATCCGAAAATGTTTCGATCGATGTCAGCTTCCAGGATCCGACGCTTTTTAACCCGGACGCACGCGCTAATCCGGTCATGCGCCAAATCCGGGAAGGCAAGTGGCGGGGCATCATTCTAATCTATCCGTATTCCCATAAAGTGGTGGAAGCGCTGGCGAGAAAAATTCCACTGGTATCGACATTGGAGGATTACGACAACCTGAGCATCGATAGCATCGATACGAACCATCACACCGGGATCGTGGCGATGATCAATCGCCTGGTTGCCCTCGGACATCGCAAGATTGGATTTGTCACCTGGGCCTACGTGACGAGCGGGCACTGGAGCACCCAGCGTTTTGCCGCATATGTAACCGGGATATTCGCCAACGGATTGGAATTCCGCCTGGATTGGATCTTTAACGTTAACAAATCAGCGCCCGATCTGAGCATCAGTGAGATTGCCAATGAGGCGGTGAGAAAAACCCGCGAAGACGGCGTGACCGCCTGGGTTTGTGCTGCCGATCACCAAGCTTACCAGTTGATGATGGATTTCCACGCCCGCGGGATACGTGTCCCGGAAGATTGCTCGGTAACCGGTTTCGACGGCATCGAGCCGCCCCCTTCGCTCAAGCCTGTCACCAGCCAGCGCGTGCCAAACGAAACCATCGGTTCCGCGGCCGTGACTCGCATACTTAACCGCATTCAGCACCCTAAATCACATCAGCGGAAGATTCTGGTCGAAACTCAATTTGTGGAGGGGGCCACCATTGCCAGTCCTCGCCCCCTAGCTGGTGTTTCAGCCGAGAAAATACCTACCAGGTAAGCCCAATCCCCCGATCGATTCATGTCCGACATCAGCGATCAAGGGTAGAGGAGTTCCATGTTCCCACGGACACCAAGCTCAATCGCGGCAATCACCTTAGCGATTCGCATATAAACCTATTTCATCGGATTCCTCTCATTGAAACAGTTGACCATAAGGGCCCCGTTCAGAGCGCTCATTTTGGCCCTCTTACTGCCTTCCGTGGCAATCGCCTCTGGCGGCCTATATGACCAGCCAAGTCCATGGTGGCATTCGCTCAACATTCACGATCTAGACGGCAAGGATATGCCATTCGACGGAAAGTGGCTGGTCCTGGCATTTCTAGATGTAGACTGCCCTGTGTCCAATGCCTACGTGCCGGTGCTCAATGAACTCGCCCGTGACTTCGCTCCTAAGGGCGTCAGATTCGTGGGGGTTTATTCCGAATCAGAAAAAGAAACTGATCGTATGAAGCGTCATGCTCGCGAATTCTTACTCGGCTTCCCAACTGCGCGTGACCAAGCCCAACGACTCAAGCATGTCGCCGGAACCACTTATTCTTCCGAGGTGGCCGTGTTCGACGCAAAAGGCACCCTGTTATATCGGGGGAGAATCGACAACCACGTCGGCGAGAATGGCGCCTCGCGGCCACGGGCGACTCAGCATGATTTGCGAATGGTGCTGGACCGGCTTTGTGTCGGGGATGCCGGACCATTCCCTAGCCAAAATGGTTTTGGCTGTCCCCTCCCCGATTCGCCCAGCGATCGATGAAAGCATTTGTCCTGCTGTGCTGCGGTCTGCTCGTGACGACCAGGGGAACTCCTATTCCGGCAGAGGAGTCACCACCCACATGGAGCCGGGATATAGCACCCATTCTTTTCAGCAACTGCGTCGAGTGTCATCGGCCCGGCGGCCCCGCACCGTTTTCATTGCAGACGTATGAAAGCGCCGCCAAGCGAGCAAAATTCATCAGCCGGTTGACCGAGGCAAGGATCATGCCTCCCTGGCTTCCGTCAGGCCCCCATGGCGTCTTCCAGGGCGAGCGCGGGCTGTCCGAAGGAGAGATTGCGACGCTGGCAAAATGGGCCGCTCTCAGCGCCCCTGCGGGCGACCTCCCTTCAGCCCCGCCGGTTCCCACAGTCGAAAACCGCGAGTGGCCGCTTGGTCCGCCCGATGTCGTGGTGCGAATGCCCCAGCCGTTTCACCTCTCCAGCGGCCCCGGCGATATCTATCGGGCCTTTCCCATCTCCCTGCCGGCGTCCGCCATTCCGGCTGACGTCCGCGAAAGAGCGCGCATCCCGGGCACCGATCTGCTCGGCGTGGCCGCGATTGATATTCACCCCGGAAACCGGCGTGTGTTGCATCATGCGCACCTCTGGGCCGACTCAAGCGGGCAAGCCCGTCAACGTGAGATTTTCGTGGGCGCCGGCTACGAGGCTTTCGGCAACCCGGGATTCCCGGCCGCGGCGTATCTGGGCGGTTATGTGCCGGGCACGACTCCCCGGCGGCTGCCTCCCGGCATCGCCGAGGCCCTTCCCTTGGGGGGAGACTTGGTGCTCCAGATCCACTACAGCCCGAGCGGAAAACCCGAAGCGGACCAAACGGAGATTGGTCTCTATTTCAGCCGCGAGCCGATCAAACGCACCGTCGAATGGCTGCGGCTCGGCTCGTTCAACCTGGAGATTCCGGCCGGGGCGTCGGCCCATGTGATCACCGACGAGCTGGTGATTCCGGCCGACTGCTTCGTGCTGTCAATATCGCCGCATATGCATTTTCTTGGGCGCGAAGTCATCGCCCGCGCGATCTTTCCGGATGGTTCCATACGAGACTTGTTGAACATCCCTCGTTGGAATTTCAAGTGGCAGGATCGCTATAATTTTAAGGAACCACTGCCGCTGCCCCGGGGCACGAAAATCCAGGTCCGCTGGGTCTACGACAACAGCGCGGCCAATCCCCGCAATCCGCATTCCCCGCCGCAAGCCGTGCATTTCGGCCCCAACACCACCGACGAGATGTGCGAGTTCCACCTGTTCGTGGTTCCGTGGTCGATCGATGACTACCCGAAATTCGGCGAACTGATGGAACGCAAGATGGCCCAGAAAATCGCCGAACTCACCGACGAACAACGCCAGCGCTACGGTTTCGATGCCGCCGAAAAACGCTGAGGCGTCTCAGGCGCGATGTTGCATGCGGCGCCGGTGCTCCGCGGGGCCGTAGCCCATCAAACGACTGAAAACCCGGTGAAACTGGGCGTAGCTGTGGAAGCCCGCCTCGTAAGCCGCGGCCAGCGCCGTGAGCCGGTTCCCGCTTCCGTAACGTTCGATGAATCGCTCCAAGCGCAGCCGGTTACGATATTCCGCGATCCCCAGTCCCACCTCGGTTTTGAACCTCCGGCTCAGCCGCGCCGGGCTCAAACCGGCACGCAACGAAAGGCGACCCAACGATTCGTCGGATTCTCCGCGGCGCAGCATCTGCAGCGCATTCTCCACGGCGGGATGCAGCGTTTGGTAGTGCGGCATGCCGGCGTTCGCGGCAAACCGCTCCCAGCTGCGCAGCACCAGGTAGCGAAGACCGGCATTGAGAATATCCACGTGTTCACTGTTCCGAAAAAGTTCGGCGCAGAATTGCGTCAGTGAAAGCATATCCCCATGGGCCAGACTTTTGCAGAAACGGCCCGCCGGATCCCTCTCGGTCAGGATTGCCGCCGGCGAATTCCGCACGGCCGCCTTCAATGCCTGCGGCGTGAATACCACCACCCACATCTCGTAGTCAGGAGAGCGATCAATCAACTGATGTTCCTGGGCCGGGAAAAGCCATACGAGATCGTCGGCCCGCAATTCGTAACGCCGGTCCCCCAGGATGTAGCTGGCCCGGCCCGAGATCACCAGATTCAACTCCAGCTCCGAATGCTTGTGCATGGGCCACACCGAAGTCTGGCGGGCGCGGTAGAACCACACGGCGCCCTGCGTCCCCTTCGGCAGATTGAATTTCTCGAACATGCGCGGTGCGACAAATACTGATAGGCTTTCGGGAATGGCAACAAGAAGTTGCTGCGCCAAGCCCGCACCCTCACGGCCCGGCGCAAACCAGACGCGCCGCCACTTAAAAAACACCCGCCCCCTGTTGGCGCTCGCCTGGGTTATATAGAAACCGGGACCTAGCGCCCACCCCTCCCATTTATGTGACTGTGATCGAGATTTCTCCCGTTTGAAAACCTGTTCGGGCTGGGCTCCCGCGAACCGCACGTGGCAAAGAATGATAACACTTCGCGATCCAATGAGAAGACGACGGCCGGGGGCGTCTGCTACGTTTCATCCACACCCCGACCCCATGCCTACTCCTCTCCCCAAAACCAAACTGAATGAAACGCAACTTCGCCAATTCCGTGACGAGGGCTATGTGATCCTCGGACGCGTGCTCAGCGATGAACAACTCGAAGGCCTGCGCGGCGAAGAGGCCCGTTTTCGCGCGAACGCGCAGGTCGGCAAGGACCAGAAGAACCAAACCCTTTTCTTCAGCCAGGTCGGTCCCTATTCCCAGATTGTCCGCCAAGTCGGCCTTGAAGGGGCGCACCTCGATGCCTTGGAACAGCTCATTGGGCCCAACCTCATGTTGTGGTATACCCAGTTCGTCACCAAGATGCCCGATGGTGAAAGCGGAAAGTCGGAATTTCCCTGGCACCAGGACAATGGCTACATCTCGATCGAACCGGCCAACAATGTCACCGTCTGGATCGCGCTCGACGATGTCGACACCCGGAACGGTTGCGTGTGGGTCGACCCCAAGAGCCACCTTCAGGGGCTCCTCCCGCACAAAAAGAAAAGCGCCGACAGCTGGTTCCTCGAGATCAAGGTCGCGGGCGATGGCGTGCCAGCGGTGCTGAAGGCGGGCGAGGCTGTCGCTTTCACGGGCCTGACGCTGCATCGCTCCAAACTCAATCATACGGACCGGCCGCGTCGCGCATTTTTCTTTGAATACTGCGACCCGGCGTCGGTCGCGGTGTCGCTCGTCGATCACTCCGGCGATCCGGCGTCGGCACCCCGCTCCCCGGTCATCCGCCGGGCAGGCACCTGGCTGGCTCGTGGCCAGCTGCCCCTGCCCCCGAACAACAAGTTCGAAGCCTGAGGTCCGATGCAAGCAGCCGCTTTCGCGCGCAACCAACGCTCCGTTTCCCGGCTCGGCTTCGGTGCCATGGGCCTGGCCGGCTGGTTTGGCACCTACTCCGAAGATGAGCTCATCCGCTCCGTGCTGCACGCGCTGGACTCCGGCATCGATTTCATCGACACCGCCCGCGCCTACGGACGGTCCGAGGAAATCCTGCATCGTGCGCTCAAAGCCTGGAAAGGCCGGGCGCCCTTTGTGGCCTCCAAGGTCAATCCGCTGGGCCCAAACACCAAATGGGGCTGTCCGATTGCTGCTGAGGTCGTGTTTCCCCGAGGCCATGTGACCAGGGAAATCGATCTGTCGTTGCGAACGCTGGGAGTCGAGCGCATCGATCTCATGCAACTCCACGTCTATTGGGGCTCATGGGGGACGGAAGGCTACTGGCTCGATGAACTCGACGCTGCCCGGGCGGCGGACAAAATCGCGCTGGCCGGGGTTTCGTTGCCGGATCACCGACATGATGTGGCCCTGCCATTGGTTCGAAGCGGCCGCATCGATTCCGTGCAGACGATCATGAACATCTTCGATCCGTTTGCCGGCGATTGCCTCATCCCCGCCTGCCTGCAGCATGGGGTGGGCGTGATCGCCCGCTGCATCCTCGACGAAGGCGGCTTGGCGGGATTTCTCAAAGCGGACACCACTTTCGAGAGCTCGGATTTCCGTTCACGCTACTTCGACTCGGTCGGACGCGACATCTACCTCAGGCGGGTCGAGGCGCTCCGCCAGTTCGTGCCGGCCGAGGCAGCTTCGCTGGCGACCCTGGCGGTCAAATATGTGCTGGCCCATCCCGGCGTAACCACCGCGATCTCTTCCATGCACGTCAACCGCTTTGCCGATGAAAACATCGGCGCGCTGCGCGAACCACCCTTGGATCCGGCGGTGGTCGAGACCCTGCGCTTGCATCACCGCTGGACCCGGAATTTCTACGAGGCCAAGTATGTGTAGTGGCCGTTGCGACGCCCGGAAGCAGACCGGTGTGGCGTGTGTCCACTGGGCGGAACTGTTGCCGGATGAGTTCCGGGCCCGTCGCGCAGCAGCCCCGTTGGCTTGGCTGCCGCTCGGGCTATGCGAACCCCACGGGCACATCGCCGCCTACGGGCTCGATACCATCAAGGCAGAATGGCTTTGCACCGAAGCGGCCCGCCGCTTTGGCGGGATTGTGGTTCCCACCCAGGCATGGCACATTCATGAAACCGGCTACCATGCCCGCTGGCTGGAGGATGTAATCGGTCAGGAGGAAGGCGAACTCGGCACGCTCCCGCCCGATGTGCTGCTCCGAACCTTCCTCTATCAACTGCGCGCGCTCGCCAATGCCGGTTTCCGTGCGGTGGTCGCGGTCTCCGGCCACGCCGGCGGCAACCAGCAGGACCTTCGGCGCGTGGCGGCGGCTTTTTCCGCCCGGGTGCCGGTGGCGGTCGATGTTTTCGCCGACCCCGAGCTGGTCGCCGGCACGTTTGCGGGTGACCATGCCGGCAAGTTTGAGATCTCGCAGCTGATGGCCATCCGGCCTGACCTCGTCGACCTGAGCCGGCTGCGCCGCGGCGACGAACCGGGCGCGGGCGGCTCCCTGGCCATCGGTAACGATGCCGCGGAGTCGACGCTTGAACACGGCCGCGCTATTCTTGAGGCCCAAGTGGCCTTCCTGGGGAAGGTCGCCAAATCCCGTCTCACCACCGCGCTGGTGGCGCCCCCGGCAGAACGCGTTACTTTCGCAGTGACCGAGGAAATCTGGACTGGAATCATGCGCGATCCGAAACCGTTCGTGACCGCCCACCCTCTGCCCGATCAAGCGCCGGTTGCGTCGGCTTCACGCTGGAAGTCGGGTGAGCACTTTGTCGTCACGGGGCAGCCCGCGAAAGCCTGAGCTTGCTTTTCACCATCGCCCAAATCCATCCATGATTCAGCCGCCCCAGTTCAAGCGGATTACTTTCACTCGGCCGGGCGTCGTCGAATACGCGTCGATGGACGAGCCACTAATCATCTCAAAGCCTACCGAGGTGATCGTCAGAAACCTTTACTCCTTGGTCAGTGCCGGCACCGAACTGGCGTGCCTGAGTGGAGCGGAATGGTGGTTTCCGTTGCCGAACATCCCCGGTTACGCGGCGGTCGGCGAAGTGGTGGCCCGAGGAACCGCCGTGACGAAGGTTGTCCTCGGCGATGTTGTGCTCACGCACGGTCCTCACGCCGGATACTTCAAGATCGACACGACGGATCGCTATACAGGCACCTGCATCAAGCTGCCAGCCGGTCTCGCCCCGGAACTTGCGGCTTTGGCCCGCATGGCGAGCATTGCCATGACCTCGCTGAGGGTGGCGCACATCGAATTGGGCGACCAGGTGCTCGTCGCGGGGCTCGGCTTGGTCGGCAACCTGGCCGCACAGCTGGCCGGTCTGCAGGGCGGCACGGTGATCGGCATCGACTTGAACGAAAAACGCCGCGCCCTGGCGCAGGCGTGCGGTCTTGCCCATACGGTCGATCCCGCCCGGCCGGATTGGAAGGACGTGG
Source organism: Opitutus sp. GAS368 (assembly GCF_900104925.1). Lineage (NCBI taxonomy): Bacteria > Pseudomonadati > Verrucomicrobiota > Opitutia > Opitutales > Opitutaceae > Opitutus > Opitutus sp. GAS368. The sequence goes on along the minus strand of NZ_LT629735.1, from coordinate 2,430,747 downwards.
TGCGCGACATCACGGGGCGGCGGGGCATCACCACCTTCATCGACGCCACCGGCCTTTCCCAAGTCATCGCGGAAGCCAGCACGCTGGTGGCCCCTCGTGGCGAAACCGTGCTGCTGGGCACCCCACGGGCTTCCCATCAAGCCGACCTGACCGAAGTCTTCCGCGGTATTCATCTTCCGGGTTTCGTCACCTACAAGGGCGCGCTCGAATGGCGCTACCCGACCTTCACCGAAGAATTCGAAAAACACTCCGTCGAGCGGAATTCCGGCATCATCATGGAACTCGCCGCCGCCGGGACACTGGTCTTCGACCGCTTGCTTACCCACCGGGTCGCCCCGGAACGGGCGCCGGAGATTTACGCCGGGCTTAAGAACGGGCAGGATGAATATTTAGGCATTATGTTTGATTGGACAACATGAACACCGGTGAAAGTGTCATCGCAGGCGGCGGTTTCACGCGACAATATCGGCAAAACAGCCGCAGACTCAAAACAACATCCCCATGGTAAACGACATACCCCTCGTTTCTTCGACGATCACCCGGTGGCTGACCGCACGAGCTCTCTCGGCGTTGGGTGGTCTCTGCCTTGCTCTGGCGGGAGCGGGGGCAATGCGGGCAGCGTCACCGAATCCGGTGGCCCGTTGGTCCTTTGAGGAGATGTCTCCCACCATCGCCAATGACACCATCAGCGGGCATGATGACGAGATTGTCGGCTTTTCCAAACGAGTGCCGGGAGCGAGCGGACAAGCACTGCGATTTGACGGTTATACGACCGGAATCAAGCGTCTGGCAGCCAATGCCCCCCGCCTCGGCGATGCCGTGACTTTCGAAAGCTGGATCGCCCTCCAAGCCTACCCATGGGCCTTGTGCGGGATTGTGAACCAGGCCGATGAGCAGGAGGTGAAAATTTCTGCCCATGAGGGTATGATTCCGGCGAAAGACGGAGATCCCGCGATGGAGCCCGATCCGCGGGCCGGCTATTTCTTTGGTATCGACGGCGACGGACGGGTGCATCTGCAGCTATCGCTCGGCGGGCATTGGGTGAAATGTCGTTCGGATGCGACGATCCCACTGATGAAATGGACGCAAATCGCGGGCACCTACGATCCGAAAGCCGGCCGGATGGCCGTCTACATAAACGGCAAGTGTGTCGGCTCGATGCCGGCGAACGGACACATTGATTTCGCGCGCGAGGTGGAACTGCTGATCGGCAGAAATCACCAGGCGAAAACTCACGAGCATCCCATCAGGCTGAGTCCGCCGGCGCTATTCGGCATCGAAGGATATCTGGACGAGGTCATTATCCTCGATGGCGCGCTCGGCGCAGACGAGATCAAGCGCGACTATGACTCGATTCAGCCGCCAAGGGACTCAGGAATGCAGTTGGCCAAGCTGCCCGACGTGGCGCCCGCACCGGCCGGTTTCGGCGCCTATTACACTCGCCTGAAATTTACGGAGACATGGGACGCATCGCGCCGCGACGGTCCGGACAGCGATGTGGTCGTCCTGTTCGATGACCGTCCTTGGAAATATATGCTCTGGCGCGGGACGAACTACATTCCCCACTGGGTCACTGAAAAAGGCATCTGGTATACCAATGAGTTCAACGAGACGTGGGGTTCCGGCGCCTTGGGCTGCGCCGAGCCAATGTCGGACAAGCAATCCCGTTATTCACGCGTCAGTATCGTCGAAAGCAGTCCCGCGCGGGTGGTAATCCACTGGCGTTATGCCTTGGCCGACACCCGCTATGTTTCGGCCCGCGTCGATCCGCTGACCGGATGGGGTGATTGGTCCGATGAATACCATATCATCTATCCGGATGGGATCGGCGTGCGGAAGATTTGCCTTTGGAGCACGCAGCCCCGGGAACCGCATGAATTTCAGGAATCGATCGTCCTCGTTCCGCCCGGCTCGCGGCCCGAAGACGTCCTCGAAACGGACGCGGTGACGATCATGAACATGCAGGGCCAGGCTCACCTGTATTCCTGGGCCGAACATGCGCCCGACAAAATCGCCCAGCCCGAGCACGCGAATATCGAGATCATCAACGTCCGTTCGATTGCGCGGCCATTCCTGATCGTATCCGACGAGCCGTTTGAGCTTTATGGCGAAAAACATGACGGACCGCTCTTCCGGCCAATGAATGTGGAAATCAACCGCGAGAACTCGATTTTCCCGTGGTGGAATCATTGGCCGGTGGCGCAGATCCCGTCGGACGGCCGGGTGGCCACACATGCGGATCGGATGGCGCATTCCTCGCTCACGACCGGACTGGAATGGAAGGACTGGGACAACTCCGTCAATTCCCGCACGCGGGTAATGCTGCACGGGTTGACGGAATTGCCGCCGGCACGTCTCGTGGGAGTTGCGCGCTCCTGGTTGCACGCCCCGGCGCTTCGGGGACTCCCGGCCGGGATCAGCAGTCGGGGTTACGATATGTCCGAACGCGCCTATCTGCTTGAGAAAGCGACCGCGGGCGACGCAGAAGTCATCGGATTCACGCTGGATGCCAGTGCCGAACACCCTCTTTATCACCCCGCCTTCATCATCAAAAACTGGGGTGATCAGCCAGCCCGCGTCAGCGTGAACGGGCGTGAGCGTCCCGTGGGGCCAGGCCTGCGAACAGGTATCCGGCGAACGATCGATGGCATCGATTTGATTGTGTGGCTTGATCTGGAGAGCACGGCGCCGGTTCAACTGGTTGTCTCACCAAGATAGGCGCCCCCCGGCTGGATCGACCGATGAATAAAGTGGTCTTAATAGATTACAGCTTGGCTCTCTACCAAGGGGAAAAGACCAAAAATGGACCGCTAGCACCCGCCCGGTGATCTGAATCGGGTTTTTTGCAGTATGCCCATTGCCCTTCGTTTGATCCGCTTGTGCCTGCTGCTCGCTTTCTCCGCTGTTTTTGCAGCGTCTGCTTTGGCCACCACGCCCGTGCCCGAGCAACTGCCTGAAGGCATCATCATCGCTTGCGGCGATTCCTTTCTGAAAATCGAAGTCTGCGCCGACGATATCATCCGGGTTGCCCATGCCAAAGACCGCGCTTTTTTCAACCGCTCCAGTCTCGTCGTGGAGAAACGCCCCGCCTCCATGCCACAATGGCATTACGCCGCCGAAGACGGATCCGTCACTGTCCGCACCGCCAGGCTCCAGGTGCGGGTCGATCTTGCGACCGGCGGCGTCTCGTTCCTCGACGCCCACGGCCGGCCGATTCTGGCGGAAGAACCCGGGACACGCCGGCTTGAGCCCGCCGAGGTGCAGGGCGAGAAAACCTGCCATGTCCGCCAAGCCTGGACATCCAACATCGGCGAAGCCCTCTACGGCCTCGGTCAGAACCAGCTCGGGTTGCTCAATCTCAAAGGTTACGACCTCGATCTCTGGCAGCACAACAGCACCACGGTCGTGCCCTTCCTGGTCTCGACCTGCGGTTACGGCCTGCTCTGGGATAACCTCTCATTCACGCGCTTCGGCGATCTGCGCGAACCCGTGCCGATCCCGGCCACGCAGCTGTTTGACGCCGACGGCCGGCCCGGCGGTCTGACCGCCTCTTATTTCAGCGACGCCAGCCTTGAAAAGAAGGTCACGCACCGCACCGAAACCCGCATTGACATCGACGTGCCGAATACCGTCGCCAAACCCAATCGCCGCGTTCACCCCGACCTGCCCGAGGAAGGCGACTGCAGCGTCCGCTGGGAGGGCTACGTGCAGCCCGCCGAAACCGGCGATCACATTTTCGAGGGTTACTCGAACGGCGACATCAAACTGTGGATCGACGGCCGGCTGGTCATGAACCACTGGCGCCAAGGCTGGTTACCCTGGCTGGACGTCGCCCGGGTGCCGCTGCAGGCCGGCCACCGTCACCAACTCAAACTCGAATGGTCCCGCGACCAGGGCATGCCCACGATGCGCCTGCGCTGGAAAACTCCGGCCGCGAGCACGGCCACGTCGCTCTGGTCGGAGGTCGGCGACGGGATTGACTACTATTTCGTTTACGGCCCGCAACTCGACCGTGTCGTGTCCGGCTACCGGCGGCTAACCGGGACGGCGCCAATGATGCCCGTCTGGTCGTTCGGTCTGTGGCAGTCGCGCCAGCGCTACGAGACGGCGCAGCAAAGCTTGGATGTGGTCACCGGGTTTCGCCGCCGCGGGATCCCCTTCGACAACATCGTGCAGGATTGGCTTTACTGGAAGGAGAAGGCGTGGGGTTCGCATCAGTTTGATCCCGCGCGCTTCCCGGACCCAGACGGCTGGATTCGCGCCATCCACGAGCAACACGCTCACCTGATGATTTCCGTCTGGGGCAAGTTTTACCCTGGCACGGAAAACTTCGCCGCCATGCACGCACACGGTTTCCTCTACGAGCGCAATCTCGACGAGAAGCTCATCGACTGGCTCGGGCATCCCTACACCTTCTACGACGCCTTCAATCCCGCCGCGCGGAAGCTTTTCTGGGCCCAGGTCGATCAAGCCCTGTTCCGTCGCGGAGTAGACGCTTGGTGGATGGACGCAACCGAGCCCGACCTCACGCCTGTGCCCACACTCGAGGGCCAGCGCTCGCACATGCATCCGACCGCGCTCGGCCCCGGGGCCCGTGTGCTCAATGCCTCGCCGCTGCTAAACAGTGCCGGCGTCTACGAGGGGCAGCGGGCCGCGGCGCCCAACCAGCGTGTTTTTACTCTGACACGCTCGGGGTTTGCCGGCCAGCAACGCTACTCTGCCGCCGTCTGGTCGGGTGATATCTCGTCCACTTGGACGGCCCTGCAAAAGCAAATTTCCGCCGGTCTGGGCTTTTCGCTTTCGGGCCTGCCCTACTGGACCATGGACATCGGCGGATTCGCGGTGCCACGGCGCTTCGCTCGCAAGGACGCGAAGCCGGAAGACGTGGAGGAATGGCGCGAATTGAACACCCGATGGTTTCAATACGGCACGTTCGTTCCACTGCTCCGCGTGCACGGGGAGTTTCCGAACCGCGAGATGTGGGAATTCGGCGGCGAGTCGCATCCCGCTTACCAAGCCCAGTTGAAATTCGACCGGCTGCGCTACCGGCTGCTGCCCTACATTTACTCGCTCGCCGGTGTGGTGACGCACGAAAACGGCACCATGATGCGCCCACTCGTCATGGATTTCACTGATGACCTGAAGGCCCGTGACATTGTCGACCAGTTCATGTTCGGACCGGCGCTATTGGTGAATCCGGTGACCGAATATCAGGCGCGCAGCCGCCGGGTCTATCTGCCCGATGCCGACGGCTGGTTCGATTTCTGGACCGGTGCCGCGCTCAAAGGCGGCCAAACCATCGAGGCACCCGCACCCTACGACTCAATTCCGCTCTACGTCCGGGCGGGCTCAATCGTTCCGTTCGGTCCCGAACTGCAATACACGCAGGAGAAACCCGCCGACCCGGTCACACTCCATGTTTATGCCGGCGCCAATGGCGAGTTCACGCTCTACGAAGACGACGGGCTCACTTACGGCTACGAACGTGGTGCCAGTGCGCGCATCCCCATTCGATGGGACGACGCCAGGCGCACCCTCACGCTTGGCGCCCGCACCGGCTCATTCCCCGGCATGCTTGCCGAGCGCACTTTCGAGATCGTGCTGGTAGCGAAAGACAAGCCCGTGGGCTTCACCTTCACGCCGCGTGCCGACCGGACCGTGCACTACCGTGGCGACATTGTTGCAGTGCAAATTCCCTGAAAGATCGGTGAGCGTCCGGCCGGACTTTCCATTACCTACAAATCCGCTGGGTTTGATCTGCGGCGCCGTGGACGAGCGGACAGTTTTCGCCCGGCTATAAGGGCCGGCAAAAAAAGATAACAAGCGGCCTCCGGATGAGAAGACGGGGCCCACGGCTGCCTGCTATGCTGCTCCAACCCCAACAGTTGTGTCCACGCCCAACCCCTTCCGTCCATGAAGACGTATGCCTCTTACCTTTCGCCCGATGAAACCAGCGACGCCCTGCGCGACTTCTTCTGGCGGGAATTCGAGCTGGCCCGCATGTGTTTCGGATGGCTGCCCGCCTTTGACACGTGGGAGCAGAAATGGTGGTCCGGCCAGATCGGTTACTGGCATTCCCGTCACATGCGGTTCCTGGAACAACGCATCCGGGAACTCCCGGGCGCCTTCCCAGATCGCAGCAGTCCGCCGGCCATTCTGCGGGATGCGTATACCCGGATTTCCCTGGCCCCCTCCGCCCGCGCCTTCTGGACCGGATACGACCTTCTGCTCCGGGAGCTCTATCGCGACTATGATGCGTTTCTCGCGGTGGCTGACCCGGTGACCAACAGCCCCACGCTCGACTGCCTCAACGTGGTCCTGGTGGAGCGCGCCCGCATTCAACACTGGCTTTCCGCAACTCCCCTGGCGCGATACCATGACCGCAGCAGCTTGGGCGGACCGGACCAGGAATGGCTCCGCTACTCCGAACAGGTGCTCGCCGGCATCGACCGCGCCATGGACGGCGACGAAAACGGCTGGCCGCCCGTTCCGGAGGCCGAACCGCTGGGACCGGTGCCGGTCGACGGCCGCAGCGATCCTTCCATGGTCGCCAGCGATTACCAGACGCGGATCCCGCAAAACGAGAAGGGAACCTACGAGTTCTACGCGGACCCGGCAAACTCCCCCATCGCCAACCACACGCGGCAGATGATCTTCATCAACTCGACCGAGATCATCGCTTCGGAGCTGGTCGCCTACATCTTCTATTCCTCCCACGAGCTTCCGTTCGAGTTCTACTACGACACGGCCCGCCATATCTGGGACGAGGTTCGCCACACCGAGATGGGCCTGCGCCGCCTGAAACAACTCGGCTTCAAGATTGAGGATTTCCGCTACTGGGGGCCGTGCCACGTCCAGAAGGACGCAACCGCGCTGGACCACTACGAATTTTATTCCGATCTCACCAACCGGGCGGAGGCCTGCTCCTTCAGCTACAAGCGCACCTGCGCCGAGGCCTTCCGGCAACACGGGGACATCGTGTCCGCCGTGCAGAGCGAATTCGATGTGGCCGACGAGCGGCTGCACACCGGCTATGGCTCCAAATGGAGTCCTGAGCTGTTCAAACTCGCCACCGGAGAGAGCATGACCTCCGCGGCCCTCGTGGAACGCTACCGCATCGCCGCGCTCAAAAAGAAGGGTTACAGTGCAGAGGAGATCGAAACCCGGAAAAAGGCACTCAACAATTTTTGCGGCGCGGCCGAGGGGCTCGGCAAACACCTCACGACCGTCGCCAAGTCGGCTTACTGAACCCTAACCCGCATGGCCTTGGGGAAAATCGATTCGGCCCGCCGTCCCGCGTTTGGCATCATCGGGACCGGGGAAATTGTCCGGATGATCCGGCCGACGCTCCTGCGCGACGACTCGCTCCGGGTGGCCGCCATCGCGGGCAGCAAGCCCGGCGCCGCGGCGCAGCTGGCCCGGGAATTCGGCGGGATCACCGCCTGTGCCGACTACCGGGAATTGCTGCAGCTTGACTTGGACGCTGTCTTCATCGCGACGCCGCCGCATATTCATTGCGAAATAATCGAGGCCGCGCTGGCCGCGGGTAAACACATCGTGTGTGAAAAGCCGCTGGTCATGAACCTCGAGGAGTTGCGCGCCGTCGAGGCTGCTCACTGCCGCCATCCCCACCTGAAGCTGGCCAGCAGCTCCAGCCGGTTTCACGCCTGCCCGCCGGTGCGCAAAGCCCGCGAACTGATCGCCCGCGGCCGACTCGGCAAGATCCTCACGGTGCGCCTGAACATCTCGAGCGAATACCCCCGGGCGGTGGCCTCGCAGCCCGCCTGGAGACGCCAGCGCGCCACCAGCGGCGGCGGCATCGCCATGGATTGGGCCGTCTACGACCTGGATTGGCTCCGGTATCTCCTAGGCGATCTCTTCGTCCCCAAGGCCGTCATGGGTTCGATCAACTTCTGGCAGGATGAAGGGACGAAATTGGAAACCAGCTATCTCGCCCATATTCTGTGTGAGCGTGGGCTGACAATTTCCCTGGAACGCCGGCCGGAACACGGACCGCAATTCCAACGCGCCGAAATCCGGGGCACCGACGGGGGACTCGATTTGCCGTTTATGCCGGGAGGCGGACCGCCCGGACTAGTTTGGTATCACCGGATCGACAATGCCACGCTGCAAGAGGAGGCGCTCGCGGAGAAAATGAACGATTGGGACAGCATTCTCGCCTACCCGGTGATCGATCTGGCACGCGCCCTCGCGGAAAACCGCGAGGTGGCCTCGCCCCTGGAGGTGCAGCCGGGGATCTACGGCGTGATTGCGGCCTTGTATCAATCGGCCCAGACGGGAGAGAGCGTTGCCGTGACTCGTAAGCCAAAAAAATGAAAACATCCAAGGCTCTCTTCTCGCCCGGAACAACCTGGTTGGTGCGCGAACGGGATTTCAACGTCCCGGCAAAGATGGATTTCGGCCTGTTGAGGCTGCTGCCCGGATCCCGGCATTGTTTTTCAGCAAAAGCCGAGGTCGTCGTGGTTCTCCTGCACGGCCGGGCGCGCGTGACGGTCGCCGGGCAATCGGTGGTGGCCACCCGCCGTTCCGTCTTTGAGCAGGGGCCGTTTACGGTCAGCCTAGGCCGGGACGAGAAAGCCGAGATCCAATCACAGACCGCTTCCGAGTGGGTGGTCATGCGCACGACCACTTCAAAGGCGCGGGGTGCACGCCTCTATCGGCCGGCGGACTGTGCGGGCGAAGACCGCGGCGCCGGACTCGCCCAAGGCGCCTGCCGTCGCTTGGTGCGAACCATCTTCGATTACACGGCCCGGCCCGACTCATCCTTTGTGGTCGGCGAAGTGATCAACCTGCCCGGCCGCTGGTCGAGCTATCCACCGCATCACCACCCGCAGCCCGAGATCTATCACTATCGCTTCACCGCCCCGCAGGGTTATGGCCATGCCGAGACTGGCGAACGGGTGCATCGCGTGATGTCAGGCGATACCACGGTGATCCCCGGCGGCTGCGATCATGCGCAGGTTTCCGCTCCCGGCTACGGAATGTATTACCTCTGGGTTGTCAGGCATCTGCCCCGCAATCCCTACCGCGGTTTTACCGTCACAAAAGCGCACCAATGGTTGCTCGACCCCCATCAGCAGGGATGGAAACCCTCCCCCCACCTTTTCGCGTGAAAACCGTCCGGATTACCACTGCCGCCGCTGTGGTGCGGTTCCTGCAGGCGCAATATGTGCGCCGTGACGGCGTTGAGCACCGGCTGATCAACGGTATTTGCGGCATCTTCGGGCATGGAAACGTGGCCGGCCTGGGCCAGGCGCTGGAGGAGCACGGCGGTAAAATGCTGCCGTATTTTCAGCCAAAAAACGAGCAGGCCATGGTTCACTCCGCCATTGCCTATGCGAAAACCAAGCGGCGGCTCGGCACGCTGGCCTGCACGACCTCCGTCGGCCCCGGTGCGACCAACATGGTCACTGGTGCGGCCACCGCCACCATCAACCGCCTGCCCGTGCTCCTGCTACCCGGCGATATTTTTGCCAACCGCCGGCCTGGGCCCGTGCTCCAGCAACTCGAATACCCCGGCTCGCAGGATGTCAGTGTCAACGACTGCTTCAAACCGGTTTCGCGCTATTGGGACCGCATCAACCGCCCCGAGCAGATCCTGACCGCGTTGCCCGAAGCCATGCGCGTGCTGGCCGACCCCGCGGAAACGGGCGCGGTCACGATTGCCCTGCCCGAGGACGTGCAATCCGAGGCGTTTGATTGCCCGGTGAATTTCTTCGCCAAGCGCGTTTACGATGTTCCGCGCGCGCTCCCGCCGATCGCCGCGCTGACGGCCGCGGCCGCTATCCTCCGCACCGCGAAACGCCCCCTGCTGGTCGCCGGTGGCGGCGTGCATTACTCGGGCGCCTGCGCCGCGTTGAATAAATTCGCCGAAATCACCGGCATCCCGGTGGCTGTGACGCAGGCCGGCAAGGGTGCGCTGCTTGAATCCCACGCCCTCGGGCTTGGTGCGATCGGCGTCACGGGCACGCTGGCCGCCAATCGCATCGCCACCATCGCGGACGTCGTGGTGGTCGTGGGCACGCGTTTGGCGGATTTTACCACGGCGTCAAAAAGCCAGTTTCAAGATCCGAAGGCCCGCTTCATCTCGATCAACGTCCATGCGGCCGACGTGGCCAAGCACGGGGCCTTCCCTCTCCTTGGCGACGCCCGCGCCACCCTGGCCGTTTTCGGCCAGGCGCTCCGTGGCTGGCGCGTGCCCGCGGCGCACTCCCGCGCGATCGCCCGCGCCCGGACCGCGTGGGAAAAGCCCTGGCGCGCGATGACGTCGCCCGGCAAGCCGAGCCCCGACAGTCGCTTGTATCAGAGCGAGGTCATCCGCGTGCTCAATGAATTCTGCGACGAAGCCAGCACGGTGGTTCACGCGGCCGGCGGCATCCCCGGCGATATCCACAAACTTTGGCGCGGCCACTCTCCGACCGACTACCACTCCGAATACGGCTACTCCTGCATGGGCTACGAGATCGCAGGCGCGTTCGGCGTCAAGCTGGCTGATCCGGAGCGGGAGGTTTATGCCTTTCTCGGCGACGGCAGTTACCTGATGCTCAACCACGAGATTGTCACGGCGGTGCAGGAAGGACTGAAGATCACCGTCGTGCTAAGCGACAACACCGCCTACGGCTGCATTCACAACCTTCAGAAAGCCTGCGGCGGCCGCAGCTTCGGCAACGAATTCCGGCACCGGTCGGGCACGAGCGGCCGCCTGGACGGTGCCCCTCTCACCGTCGACTACGCCGCCAATGCCCGCAGTCTTGGGGCAACGGTGTTTACCGCCACCGATGCGGTATCGCTCAAGCAGGCCCTCACTGCCGCCCGGGCTGAGCGCAACACCTGCCTCATCTACGTGCCGGTGACGCCGCATTCGGTCATGCAGGGCTTCTCCTGGTGGGATGTGCCCCCGGCCGCACTGTCGGGAGTCCCGTCCGTGCGCGCGGCCCGCCGCACCTACGAGAAAGCGGTGAAGAAACAACGCTTCTATTACTGATTTATGCCCTCTCTGCCGTTCACCCCGCCCCTCGTTCAGCTGCACGACTGCCTCGTCGGTGCCAACCCGATCATCTGGAGCAATGACGACTTCAACGATCTCGCGGGCGATGTGCCGCTGGACACGATTCTCCGCGAAATGCGAACCGCCGGTTTCTCTGGCAGCGAACTGGGCCATGCCTATCCGCGCACGCCGGGCCCCCTCGCCGATGCCCTCGGCCGCCATGATCTCCGGCTCGTCAGCGGCTGGCACAGCACTTATCTCGTCTCGCGGGAGCTTGCGGAAGAGGAACGCTCCTTCCGCGCCCACAGCAACCTGCTCAAGGCCCTCGGCGCCCGCGTGGTGATCGTCGCCGAATGCACTCGTTGCATTCATGGCGACCGCGACACTGCGCTCGGCTTTGGCGACAAACTTGCGCCCCGCCTTAGCGAGGCCGAATGGCCCAGGCTGCTTGCCGGCCTGAAGCACTTGGCCGCGCTCGCCGTGGCCGAGGACATGCAGGTCGTCTATCATCATCACATGGGCACGGTGATCCAGAATGAAACCGACCTGCATCGCCTTCTCGCCGGGGTGCCCGAGCTCCGGCTGCTGCTCGATGCCGGCCACCTTGCCTTCGCCGGCATCGATCCGGTTGCCGTGGCCCGGCGTTACGCCGCTCGCATCGCCCATGTGCACCTCAAGAGTGTCCGGCCCGAAGTCGCCGAGCGCGTGCGCCGCGAGGGCTGGTCGTTCTATCGGGCTGTGGTTAACGGCGTGTTCACGGTGGCCGGTGACGGCTGCGTAGATTATCCCGCGATTTTCGCACTCCTGGCCGGTGCGGACTATCGCGGTTGGCTGGTGGTCGAAGCCGAGGAGGATCCGGTCAAGGTGCCCGCCCTGCCCAAGGCCACTCGCGCCCGCGACTATGTCCGCCAGCAGACCGGAGTCTGATTGAAACCTATCATCATGAATATTTCACGCATGTCCCAGATGTCGGCCCTCGGGGCCGATTGGTGGAACGACTCAGGTGCTCCCGCTGAACTCGGCGAAGCCGTGGCGCTCGGGGCCGTGGGCGGCACGTCGAATCCCGTCATCGTTTCGCAAACCGCCAAGGCTAATCCCCAGCTCTGCCTGCCGATCCTCGAGCAGCTCATCAAGGATCATCCCCACGCCATCGAGGACGAACTCGCTTGGAAGCTCATCCACGCGCTCGGCATTCAGTCCGCGCGGCAACTCCTACCCGTCTACGAGAGGACGAAAGGCGCGAAGGGATTCCTGTCGATGCAGGTGAACCCGAAGTTTTACCCGAACAAGGACCTCATGGTCGCACAAGCCATTGAACTCACCTCACTCGCACCCAACATCGCCATCAAGGCGCCAGCCACCGACACCGGCATCGCCGCCATGGAAGAGATGACGGCGCGCGGGGTGCGCGTGAACGCCACCGTCAGCTTCACCGTGCCACAGGCCCTCGCCGTGTCCGCCGCCTTGGAGCGCGGGCTCAAACGCGCGCGCGCAGCCGGCCACGACGCCGACGCGATCCGTCCCTACATCACGCTGATGATTGGCCGCGTGGACGATCAATTGAAACGTGTCGCCGCGGCGAAGAAGATTGCCACCACGCCCGGGGTCATCGACTGGGCCGGCATCGCCGTTTTCAAGCGCGCCCATCGGCTTTTTCTGGAGAGCGGCCGGCCAGGCACACTGCTCGCCGCGGCCTATCGCCACGAAGGCCACTGGTCGCAGATCATCGGCCGCGAGGTCCTGCAGACGATACCATACACGTGGTGGACGAAGTTCAACAATGCCGCCGCGCAGCCCCGCCTGACCCTCGACCAACCGGTGGACGACGCCATCCTCGCCGAACTGCGTGCGAAGTTTCCCGACTTTATCAAGGCGCACGACGAGGACGGCATGAAACGGGCGGAGTTCGTCCGTTACGGCGCGACCGTGCATACGCTCGACCAGTTTCTCGCCGGCTACGCCGATCTTCTGGCCATCGTCCGGGCGGCCATGCTCGGCTGAGTCGTAATGAACCCCCGTTCCCAAACCTCAACTCATCAGGAGAAAACGCTTGGATCGATCATCCATCCCTGACGTTTGGTGCGGATCGACCCTTTGGCGCCTGTATCTTTCGCGTCTCGATAGCCATTTTCAAATGACCCACCCCACCTCCTTCCAACATCCTTTCTATATCGACGGCGAATGGACGACCTTTGCGGGCGCCCCGCGCTCGCCGGTGTTCAATCCCTCGCTCGGCGAAGTCCTCGGCGAGCTGCCGCTTGGCGGTGCAGCCGAGGTCGACTCCGCCGTCCGTGCGGCCCACGCCGCGTTTCCAGCGTGGGCGGACACACCCGCCGTCGAACGCGCGCGCGTGATGTTCAAATACCGCACGCTGATCGAACAACACTTCGACGAAATCGCGCGTCTCATCTGCCGCGAGCACGGCAAGACCTACGCCGAGGCGCGTGGCGATCTGTTTCGCGGCTATGAAGTCGTGGAGCTTGCCTGTGCCGCGCCGACTCTGCTCACGGGCGAACTGCTGCCGAACATCGCCCGGGGCATCGACGGCGAACTCGCCCGCCACCCGCTCGGCGTGTGCGCCGGCATCACTCCTTTCAACTTCCCGGCGATGATCCCGCTGTGGATGTTCCCGCTCGCCCTCGTGTGCGGCAACACTTTTGTCCTTAAGCCCAGTGAGCGCGTGCCGCTCACTGCCATCCGTCTCACCCAATTGCTGGCCGAGGCCGGGCTGCCGAAGGGCGTCTTCAATCTTGTCCACGGCGGTCGGGACGCGGTCGATGCGCTGCTCAAACATCCCTTGGTGAAGGCGGTTTCATTTGTTGGATCAACCCCGGTCGCGCGGCATGTCTATACGACCGGCACCGCCCACGGGAAGCGCGTGCAAGCCAATGGCGGCGCCAAAAACTACGTGGTCGTCATGCCTGATGCGGATATCGGGAAAACCGTTGAAGGCATCATGAACGCCGCGTTCGGCTGCGCCGGCGAACGCTGCATGGCCGGAGCCAGCATGCTGACGGTTGGCGACCGGGGCGGCAAGCTGCTGCCCGAACTGGTCAAAGCCGCCCAAGCGCTCACGGTCGGTCGCACCGACGTCGAGAAGCAACCCGGCATGGGGGCCGTCATCACGGCCGCCCATCGCGATCGGGTGCGCAGCCTGGTCGACGAGGGCGAACGCGCCGGAGCCAGGGTGGTCGCGGATGGACGCAGCGTAAAGGTCACGGATGCGCCCAACGGCTTCTATCTCGGTGCGACGATCGTCGAGGACGTGCGCACCGAGATGAAGCTCGCGCAGGAGGAAGTCTTCGGTCCCGTGCTCAATGTGCTTCACATGTCCGACCTGGACCAGGCCATCGCGCTGGCGAACCAATCGAGTTTCGGCAACGGCGCCGCGATCTTCACCCGCAGCGGTGCCGCCGCGCGCGAGTTCAAGCATCGCGTGTCGGCCGGCATGATCGGCATCAATGTCGGCGTGCCTGCGCCGATGTCGATGTTCCCCTTCAGTGGCTGGAACGAATCGTTCTTCGGCGATCTGCACATGCAGGGCCGCGCCGGCGTCATGTTCTATACGCAACCAAAGGTCACCACGTCCCGGTGGTTTATTGACGGCGAAGGCGACATTTGGCGCAAGTAAACCCAAGCCCTTCCTCCATCAACGCTCCACCCCTTTCCCATGCTCACTTTCGCTCAATTCGGCGCCGGACGCATCGGTGCTATCCATGCCGCCAATCTGGCGGCTTCCGCTAACGCCCGCCTTCGCTATGTCGTGGACGTCAATCCCGCCAGCGCCCAAGCCCTCGCGGGAAAATATGGAGCCCGCGTTGTCGATACCGCCACCGCCCTCGGCGACCGCGAAGTCAACGCGGTTATCATTGCCTCCTCCACCGACACTCACGCCGATCTCGTGATTGCCGCCGCCCGCGCCGGTAAGGCCATCTTCTGCGAGAAACCCATTGATCTCTCGCTAAAGCGGGTCGATGCGTGTCTTGCCGCCGTGAAAAAGGCCGGGGTTCCGATGCTGGTCGGCTTCAATCGCCGATTCGACCCGAGCTTCGCAGAGTTGCACCGCCGGCTTCGCACCGGAGAGATCGGCGCGGTCGAGCAAGTGATTATCACCAGCCGGGACCCCGCCCCTCCGCCGGTGAGCTATGTCAAAATCTCCGGCGGACAGTTCCGCGACATGACGATTCACGATTTCGACATGGCGCGGTGGCTCCTTGGCGAGGAGCCGGTCGAAGTCTTCGCCGCCGGCAGCTGCCTGATCGATCCGGACATCGCGCATGCCGGCGATACGGACTCGGTGATGGTGGTGATGAAAACCGCCTCGGGAAAGCTCGCCCACATCAATAACAGTCGTCGCGCCGCCTACGGTTACGATCAGCGCGTCGAAGTTCACGGCGCCAAAGGCCGACTGCTCGCCGGCAATCTTACCCCGACCACTGTTGAACTGGCCGACGCCCGTTCGGTAAGCGTGGACAAGCCGCTCCATTTCTTCCTTGAGCGATACGCCGTCGCCTACCGGCTCGAGTTGTCTGCCTTCGTCGAGGCGACAACCCAGCGCAAACCGCTTCCCGTAAACGGCGAAGATGGTCGCCAGGCACTGGTCCTCGCCGAAGCGGCGGCAAAGTCGCTTCGCACGGGACGAGCAATCAAGCTCCCAACCAAACATTTTCAGTCCTGAGAAAATGGCGGTGCCACCGGCTGCTGAACCCACTGAATCAAAAAATCGCGCGCTCTCATGGATCTCTTCGATTTAACAGGCCGGCGTGCGTTGATCACAGGATCTGGCCAAGGACTTGGCCTCGCCATGGCGCGAGGCCTCGCCTCCGCCGGCGCTGAGCTCATCATCAACGATATTGATCCGCTGCGCGCCGCGGCTACGGCGGCCGAATTGCGCGGCTCGGGTATCCGGGCACAACCGCTCGCCTTCGATGTAACCGATGCCGCTGCCATAAACGCCGCGTTCGCGTCCGGCTTGGAGCCGATCGACATCCTGGTCAACAACGCCGGGATCCACCGTTACGGTCCTTTGGAAACACTGGCGCTCGCCGACTGGCAATGCGTATTGGACACCAATTTGACCGGCGCCTTCCTGACCTCTCAGGCCGCCGTCGCCACCATGTTGGTCCGTGGCCGCGGAAAAATCATCAACATCTGTTCGCTGATGAGCGAAGCCGGCCGGCCCACCACGGGGAACTACATGGCGGCCAAAGGCGGCCTGAAGATGCTCACCAAGGCCATGGCGGTGGAATGGGGACGCCGCGGCATCCAAGCAAACGGCATTGGTCCGGGGTATATGTTGAGCGAGATGACCCAGCATCTCGCCGCCAGACCCGACTTCGATGCCTGGGTGAAACAGCGCACACCGGCTGGCCGATGGGGAACGCCCCAGGATCTTGTCGGAGCCGTGGTGTTTCTGGCGTCACCCGCATCTGATTTCGTCAACGGACAGATCCTATATGTGGACGGAGGGTTTTTGGCGTCGCTTTAATCTAGCTCATTTACTTGATTCCGGCTCATGCCACTGTGAATCCTCTCCCGTCTTCCCTCCCCGGTCCCCGCGCAGAGCCGCCGCCTGAGACGACGACCCCCCGGCTTAAGCCCTTGCCTCATGCCGCGGCCGGCTTGACCGCCATTGCCAAGAGTTTCGAACATGGTCTGGGCCGCGCGGGTGTCGTGCGCACCGCCAAGGCGTTTGCCAAGGTCAACCAAAAGGACGGTTTCGACTGCCAGAGCTGCGCTTGGCCCAGTCCGGATGAGAAGCGCCATGTCTTCGAGTTTTGCGAAAACGGCGCCAAGGCCATCGCCAGTGAGGCCACGACCCGGACAATCACCGCGGAATTTTTCCGCGAATACTCCATATCCGCCCTCGCGGAGCAATCCGACCACTGGCACGAACTGCAAGGCCGGCTGACCGAGCCCATGGTGCTTCGCACTGGCAGCGATCACTATGAACCCATGGCGTGGAACGAGGCCTTTACGCTCATCGGCGAACGATTACGCGCCCTACCCTCGCCAGACGCGGCCGCGTTCTACACGTCGGGTCGCGCCAGCAACGAGGCGGCCTTCCTCTACCAGCTCTTCGCCCGCGCCTACGGCACGAACAACCTGCCGGATTGCTCCAACATGTGCCATGAATCGAGCGGCTGCGCGCTCAACGCCGCCATCGGCATCGGGAAGGGCACGGTCACGCTTGAGGACCTCGAAGCCAGCGACCTGATCGTCATCGCCGGCCAGAACCCGGGCACCAATCACCCACGCATGATGACGACGCTGGAGAACGCCAAGAAGCGCGGCGCGAAGATCATCGCGATCAACCCGCTGCGCGAGGTCGGCCTGATGCGGGTGAAGAATCCGAACCCCGAGGAATACTCCAACCCGCTCAAGTTTGCCGCCATGCTGCTCGGCAAAAGCACGGCGTTGAGCGATTTGTTCCTGCCCGTGCGCCTCAATGGCGATCTGTCGCTCTTCAAGGCGCTCGCCCGCCTGATACTTGAGGCCGAACAGGCCAACCCCGGCTCGGTGCTGGACCGGGATTTCATCGCAAACCTGACCACGGGCTTCGACGAATTCGCCAAGGACATCCGCGAAGGCGACTTTGCCGAATGGGTGCGCCTGTCCGGCGTGGCTGAGTCCGACATTCGCGCCGCTGGCGCCATGATGGCCGGCTCCAAGCGCATGATCATCTGCTGGGCCATGGGCCTCACCCAGCACAAGAACGCCGTCGATACGATCCGCTACGCCGTGAACCTGCTGCTGCTGGGCGGCCACATCGGCCGGACCGGCGCCGGCGTGTGCCCGGTGCGCGGCCACAGCAACGTGCAGGGCGACCGCACCATGGGCATCTGGGAAAAACCGCCCGACACCCTGCTCGCGGCGCTGGAGAAGGAATTTCATTTCACCCCGCCGGGCCATCACGGCTACGGTGCCGTCGAGGCCATCAAGGCCATGCACGACGGTCGCGTGAAGGCCTTCGTCGCGCTCGGCGGAAATTTCCTGCAGGCCACGCCCGACACCGCGTTCACTGCCGAGGCACTGCGCCGCTGCGACCTGACCGTCCACATCGCCACAAAGCTCAACCGCTCCCACCTCATCACCGGCCGCACCGCCCTGATCCTGCCCTGCCTCGGTCGCACCGACAGCGACGAACGCGCCACGGGCGAGCAATTCGTCACCGTGGAGGATTCGATGGGCATCGTGGGTTCGTCGCGCGGTCGCTTGAAACCGGTCAGCGACACCCTGCTCAGCGAGGTGGCCATCATCGCGGGCATCGCCCGCGCCACGCTGCCCTCATCGACGATCAACTGGACCGGCATGAGCCATGACTACGCGATCATCCGCGACCACATCTCGCGGGTGATTCCCGGCTTCACCGATTTCAACGCGCGCATCAGCCAAGGCCCGTTTTACCTGCCGAACGGCGCCCGCGAACGCGTCTTCCGCACCGCCACCGGGCGCGCCAATTTCCACACGGCGGCGACCAGCTTTGTGCCGGTCGCACCCGGCCGGTTCCTGCTGCAGACGATGCGCACGCACGACCAGTTCAACACGACGATCTACGGCCTCGACGACCGCTACCGCGGCATCCATGGCGGACGCCGAGTGGTTTTCCTGCATCCCGACGACATCGCCGCCCTCGGTTTCCAGCAGGGGCTGTTCGTCGACATCACCAGCCATTACGCCGGTCAGGAACGAATCGCACACCGCTTCATGGTGGCGCCCTACGAGATTCCCTGCGGCTGTGCCGCGACGTATTTCCCCGAAGCCAACGTGCTGGTCCCGATCGATAGCATCGCGGACGAAAGCGAAACCCCGACCAGCAAATCGATCGAGGTCAGCTTCACGGCCAGCCCCGACCAGGCCGCGGCAGCCCGGGCCCACCGCGCATGAACTCGGCCCGCCTGCCCGTCACTCGCTGGCCAGCGGGCGAAACCGGCACCGCAGATTCCACGGACAACCTCGCCATCGAAGAACCGATGGAAATCCGCGTCAGCGGACGCAGCGTAGCCGTCACCATGCGGACACCCGGCCACGACCGCGAACTGGCCGCCGGATTTCTGCTGACCGAGGGGCTGATCCGGCAGGCGTCCGACGTGTTGGATATTCTGATGTGCCGCGATCTCCCGGAAGGTCAGACTGGCAACGTCGTCGACGCCCTGCTCGCGCCGGATGTGGCCGTCGACTTTGCCCGGTTGACACGGCACGTCTTCAGCTCGTCGAGCTGCGGCCTGTGCGGCAAGGCGACGATCGATGCGGTCGCCCACAATTTCCTGCCGGCAGCTTCCGGACCGCAGTTTACCCCCGCCTTCCTGGCGACGCTGCCCGGCCGGCTCCGCGCCGCTCAGCCGGGGTTTGCCGCGACGGGCGGACTTCATGCCAGCGCGCTTTTCAACTCCGCCGGTGAACTGCTTTGCCTCCGCGAGGATGTCGGCCGGCACAACGCGCTCGACAAGGTGCTCGGCTGGGCCTTGCTGGAATCCCGCCTGCCCCTGCGCGACACGGTTCTGCTGGTCAGTGGGCGCGTCTCCTTTGAACTCGTCCAGAAAACGCTCGCCGCCGGACTGCCTCTGATCGCCGGCATCGGCGCTCCCTCGACCCTCGCGGTTGAATGCGCCCGGCGCGGCAATCTCACACTGGTCGGATTTCTCCGGGCCGAAAGATTTAATGTCTATTGCGGGGCGGAACGGGTACGCGGGGCATGAACATCGAGGCTATTTTCATTTCCCCCGGGCACAATTATGTCGGCCACCATGGGCAGCCGTCTGGCACGCACGCCATCGAGTCCGTGGAATCGGTGGAATGCGTCGCCGGGCGCGGTTTGCGCGGCGATCGCTTTTTTGACCACAAGCCTGACTACCCCGGCCAGATTACGTTTTTCGCCGCAGAGGTTCACGAGCACCTGCAGCGCTCGCTGAAGCTCCCGGTCGCCCCCGCTTCCGCCTACCGGCGCAACGTGCTGACACGGGGCGTCGACCTGATGACACTCATCGGCAGGGAATTTACCGTCCAAGGCGTGCGCTTTCGCGGCATGGGTGAATGCAAGCCGTGCTACTGGATGGACCAGGCCCTCGCGCCCGGAGCCGAGCAGTGGCTGCAGGGCCGCGGCGGCCTGCGCGCGCTGATCCTCAGTGACGGCTGCTTGCGCCTGACTGCGCCATCATGAGCCACACCGCCGTCCTGTTCGCCGGAGGCTATTCCCACCGCATGGGACGCGACAAGGCCGGGCTGACATGGGGCGACCGCCGGTTGCTCGAGCATCAGGCCGACACCCTCCGCGCCACCGATCCGCAGGAACTGATTCTGAGCTGCCGTCCTGAACAACCATTCGCATTGCCCGATTTCGTGCGTGTCGATGATGGCGAGCCCGGCGCGGGCGCGCTGGTCGCGCTGGCCGGCTTATGGGTCCTGCACCCGGCGGAAGTGCTGCTCGTCCTCGCCGTGGACATGCCCCTGATCCCGGCCACATGGCTGCGCGCGCTGGCACACCTGGCAGAAAACGAAGGACGGGCCGTGGTCCCGCGCCGCGCCTCCGGCTACGAACCGCTGGCCGCTGCGTGGCATCTGTCCTGCCTGCCCGAGCTGCGGGCCGCGCAGCTTTCCGGGCAAAGATCGTTTCAAGCCCTGTGCACGCGGCTGGAAGCTGCCGGGAACCTGCGGGAAATTTCCGCAGAGAATTTTCCCCCGGAATGGCTCACAAACCTGAATACACCGGAAGATCTGCCGGCCTCCCGATACGAGTGAGCCGAAAAACCAACCTCATCATTCCGGCGGGATTTCAATACACGTCGCACTGGCAACCTAGTCAAATTGGCCGCACTAACCGATAGCAAGTGCGCTCAATGGCGCATTCCGTCATTATCTTACTAGGCCAAGATCAAAACGCGTTATCTCCTTCCCTTCCTTTGCTCCCCCCCGCCAGTGTGGTGTTTACCTTCTTTGGCCATACTTGCCGTGGCACGGTGCTTTGCACCCATGCCACGCTACGCGCCATTTGTTGCACTGCGAAACAGTCGCTCGGGGGGCCGATAGCCCCAACGTGAAGCTAATGAATCAAATCAAACCCGTGCCAAGTTGGCCTGTCGGCGGTGATTTGCTTCAAGCCCCTTGAACCGGACGGCTGCTTTCCCTCTGAGAAACACTCTTGAAGGCCTAATTTTGAAGCAAATGGTTGTGACTTCTGACCATAGATGAGCCGCCACATAGCCACTTCGAGCGAAACACGAACTCAAGCCGAGGTTAGGGAAATCGCTTCGCCAGTGGCCGCGGCCTACAGGGCAACCAAAGCGACACATTTTCCTGAAGACTCCTCCAGTTCGTGATTTTGGAAGCGGATCGGGTCCAACCGACTGATTGGGCCCCACCGCGCACGAGGTTAGGAAATCTATGACCGCCTGCTTTTACCGGAACGGTTATCCGGGAGTATTGGAACCGCCGAGTGAAGCGCTTCGGTTCCGAGCCGCACCAAATCCCGGAGAACAGCCGCCCTCAGATTCCGGCCGTGGCCCGAACAATGCAAATCACCGGCGGCGCACTTCTGCGCTTCGCCGGTGATTGCCGGGTTGGACTGTCCCTTAGGCGGACGCGGCCCGCCCGATGAACTGGGCAATTTCCGCGGGCTTCGAGACGTAGACGGCGTGGCTGCCCGGGACTTCGGTCACCTGCGCCTTCACGCGTTCGGCCATCATCCGCTGGGCCGGCGGCGGGATCATATTGTCCTCGGAGGCCACCAGGTAGTGGCTCGGCTTGGACTTCCAGGCGGGATTCGTGACGGCGCCGGTCAGGGCATCAAGGCCCCACGGAACCTGCGAATCGGCCATGAACGCGGCCAGACCGGCTTCGACGTCTGCCGCGAAGGATGCGGCGAACCTGGAGCGGTCGAGGAAGAGATAACCATCTTTCGGCGGCAGGATCGGGGGAACGGGCGCGCCCGGGGGAGGATTGGCGATGAGGGAGGCGACCGACTCGCCCTGGTCGGGCGCAAAGGCCGCGATGTAGACGAGGTTCGAAACCTTGGGATGAGTGCCGGCTTCGGTGATGACGACGCCGCCGTAAGAGTGCCCCACGAGGACGACTTCGCCGTCCACACTCTCGATGGCGGCTTTGGTGGTGGCGACGTCGTCGGCGAGGGACTTGGTCGGGTTCTGAACCACGACGACGCTGTGGCCCTTGCGCTTCAGTTCGCGGTAGACGCCGGCCCAGCCGGAGCCGTCGACGAAGCCGCCGTGGACGAGGACGATGGATTTCTTGGCGCTGCTGTTCGATTGATTTGATTTCTGCGTATTCATGATGGGTTTTTATTTTGGGTTGCGGTGGCGGTTGCCAACCGTGAAGCCACTTTATCAGCCGCGCTCGAAACTGCCCAATACCACCTTTCTTTGATGGCGATGCCTTTCAGGAATATCAGGAAACGAGGCCGAAAGTGGCCCGCGAACACCCGCCGTGCTCAAACGTCGGGGCTGACGCGTCAGCTAGCCCGGCGCAGTCGCCCGGATCGTCGCCAGCAGCTTTTCCCCGGAGGGAGGCAGGTCGCCGTTTTGCGCGCGGGCGATGCCGACGCACATGACAGTTTCGGTCTCGGTCAACCGGCGATAAACGAGCCGGTTCCCAATCGCTTCCTTAAAGAGCTGGCTGACCACCGCCACGCACCGGCCGACACCGATTTCGGTGATGAGGGAATTCACGCTGTCGGCTTCCGTCGAGATGTTCGGCCGCAGGGGGGCGAACACGCGTTTTAGGATCCGGTGAAACTCGGAATTCTTTTTGCGATCGAGCACCACCAGGGGCTGTTTGGCCAGCTTGGCGGGCGGGACGGCTTTCAGCTTCGAGAGCGGATGGCCTGAGGCCATGGCGACGAAGAACGGATAGCGGCCAACCTCCTCGAATGTGATTCCCGCGGTGGCCTCCTCGCTGGGCTGCATCATGAGCGCGAGGTGCAGCTTTCCGTCGCGCAGGTCCTGGCAGAGTTCATCGCTGCCGCGATCGTGCAGCACGACTTTGACGCCGGGCGTTGTCTTCTGAAAGGCCGCGAGGGCGCGGGGAAGGATATGCAGGTCGAGCGGCGGCACATAGCCCACCTGCAGTTCGCCAAATTCCCCGCGTGCCAATGCGCGGACCTTCGTGACCGCTTCGTCGACGTGGGTGAGAACCAGACGCGCCTCGGCCAGGAACAGCTTCCCTTCTTCCGTCAGGCGGACGCCGTGTGAAGAGCGGCTCAGCAAGTCCACGCCCAGCTCGTCTTCGAGGTCCGCCACCTGACGACTCAACGCCGGTTGCGCCAACCGCAGCCGCGCGGCGGCCTTGGTGAAATTCAAGCCTTCCGCCACGGCCACAAAGTATCGCAGATGACGCAGTTCCATCGTCAGGGCATTGTGCCAGCCAGGCTGGCGTCGGCAAGAAAGGGTTGCTTCGACAACCGGGATCGAAGCGACTGACGTCCGCGGTGCGGCGAATCGCTCCGCTGTTCCGGGCAATCTCGATCGCGGCGGTTTGCCTCCGGTGGTCGTGGTTGAGGCGAAGGCGAAGCCGAATTTTCCCCTGGTAGGTTTGCACTCAGCAAACAATGATTTTGGGTGTCGAATCCGAAGAGCCTGATTTTCATCAGTCGCTAAAAATAAAGGCAACTGTTGGCAAAATGAAAATTGTTCCCGGCGCTTTGAAAGCATACATTAAATCGTGAAATACCGTACCCTCGGCTTAAGTCAGATCATCGTCAGCGAGATCGGTTTCGGTGGCTGGCAACTCGCCAATCCGGTTTGGGGCATGCAAGATGCGGACGAAGCATTGCGCATGGTGCAAGTTGCTCGGGATGCGGGGTGCAATTTCTTCGACACGGCTCCGGGTTACTCGGAGGGACGCAGCGAAGATTTGCTGGGGCGGGCATTGAAGAACGTCCGGGGACAGGTCGTGCTCTGCTCAAAATTCGGCCACACGGCCGAAGGCGAGACAAATTTCGACATAGCGGCACTGCGTCCTGCGGTCGCCGCCAGTTTGCGCCGGCTTCAGACCGACTATCTCGACGTCCTGCTCGTTCACAATCCGCCGGCAGCTTTAATGGATGGCAACCGAACCGCGCTTTACGGTGAACTGGAACGGCTGAAGAAGGAAGGCTGGTTGCGGTGCTACGGCGTTTCGCTCGACTCAGGGTGCGATCTCGCCCAAGTCGTGGCAACCACTGGGAGCGGGGTGATCGAAGTGTTGTTCAATGCCTTCCATCAGGAGCCTCTTACGGCCTTTGCCGGGGCGCAGAAAAAAGGTGTGGGATTAATCGCCAAGGTGCCGCTTGATTCGGGATGGTTGTCCGGAAAATATCGGAGCGATAGCCGTTTCGACGGGGTGCGCGACCGCTGGACCCCGGAGGTTATTACACGCCGGGCGGCGCTCGTGAAGCAATTTGCGGACTTGGTGCCGCCGGGTCTTTCACTCTCCCATGCCGCCCTTCGCTATGTCTTGGCGCAACCCGAGCTGTCCACGGTTATACCTGGAGCCAAGAGCACCGGGCAGGTGCTGGACAATATTGCCGCTGGAAACGCCGCGCTGCTGCCGGAAACTGTGCGGGCGATTCGCGCCCTTTGGGAGCGGGAGCTCAAGATGGCCCCGCTGCCTTGGTAAGCGAACGCCTTTGTGGAACCAGGCCTTTCACGTAATTGCCGCCGAACGTGCCGCCTAGGCATTTGCCGGTGCCTGCAATTTCCCTTTGGATCCAAGTGGGATCGCGCCCATCCGTTCAAAATGCCTTTCCGGGTCTCGGCGGCTTCTACGTAGGAAATCTTTCGACCTGTGAATCAAATCCACCATGCCTCCAATCAGTAGTGCGACCTCACCCACATCCAGTAATGCAACGGCAGTTCACCAGAAATACTTAGCCGCCAGCTAGCGCAGAAACAGACGGCCAAGACCGCAATGCAAACCAGGCCTCCCGGCCAAAGCCCGCCGCGCCTTCGTCGGTTTCCGACGTCGCTCCCCATGGCGACAGCCGTCAAAAGAACCGTTTCTTCCGCGGCACGCTTTTACTCCTAGGAAACCTGGCGAGGGCGTCAGCCCTAAAGCCCTGGAACTGCCGGTGGCCGCTCCCAACCACCTGAATCCAAGGCCCGGCGGAGCGTTTCGGTCAAAATGCTTTCCGGCACCGGTTTCCTGAGCATGGCGACAGCGCCGGCGCCCATCACCTGCTTTTCCTCGTCCTCTTTGGCGCAAGCTGTGATGAAGATAATTGGCAGGTGCGGATGGGACCGTCCCAGCCGCCTTTGCAATTCAAGGCCGTTCATTTCCGGCATACAGACATCGAGAATCAGGCACGACGCCTCGCCCAGTAGCGGCCATTGCAGAAACTGCTTCGCCCTCGCAAACGCTTCCGCGCGAAAGCCGAGGGAGACAATCAACATTTGCGCCGAGCGGCGCAACGATTCGTCATCGTCGACAATGGCGACCAAGGGGGCAGGGTCCGGTGGCGGAAATGGTTTCATGTTCAGTGGAATAATAACAATTCGATAGGATACACTTGCCAACTCGGAACCGCCATTAGACCTAAGTCCTACGGGAAACCCCGGACCTAGTCCCTCGGTTCCACGCAAACCGCACATTAGCCATCGGCGTGCAGTCTCTCGGCCATTCGCACCAAATCGGCCAGGGAGGTAGCTTGCATTTTTTGCATCACCCGCCCCCGGTGCGCCTTGATCGTTTTTTCCGCCGCTCCAAGCTCGGCCGCCACCTGCTTGTTGAGCAAACCGGTGACGACACTGGCCATGACCTCGCGCTCGCGGGGCGTAAGCCCAGCGTGCCGCTGGCGAAGCGCTGCCAGTTCGAGCCGCTCGCCGAGCGCGACCCGATCGCGCTCAAGGGCCTGGGTGATGGCCCGCAGCATCTCGTCCTCGCGAAATGGCTTGGTGAGGAATTCCACCGCGCCGGCTTTCATCGCTTTAACCGACATGGGAATGTCGCCGTGGCCAGTCATGAAAATGATCGGGATGTCGACGCGCATTCTTGCAAGTTCTTCCTGCAGCTGGAGTCCGGTCAAACCGGGCATGCGCACGTCGAGCACCAAGCAAGCCGGCAGCACCGGATGCGGAAATCCCAGGAACTCTTGGGCGGAAGCAAAGGCTTGAACCTTGAAGCTCGCCGACCTGATCAGGAACTCAAGCGATTGCCGTGACGACCGGTCGTCGTCGACAACATAGACGAGGTGGTCGCCGGGGGTCATGCGATGGCCGGCCCCGGCAGCGGCAGGAGTATCTGGAACGTGGCCCCCGCGCCACCGCTGGGCACCAGCGACAGGCGTCCACCATGCGCCTCGATGATCGAGCGACTGATGGGCAGACCGAGGCCCAGACCTTTTGCCTTGGAGGAGTAAAAAGGGGCGAACAACCGGGCCTCGTCAGACGGGTTGACTCCGGGGCCGTAATCCCGCACGCGCACCGTGAGAGCGGGCTCGTCCCCAGAGCATTCGAGGCGGGCGCTGATTTCAATGAAGCGCTGTACGGGCGGCATTGATTCCATCGCCTCACTGCCGTTTATGATCAGATTGAGCAGCACCTGCTGGAACTGAATGCGATCAACCGCGATTGCGGGCAAATCCGCCGCCAAATCCACCCGGATCGCCACCCCCCGCGCCCGCATTTCGTAGTTCGAGATGGCCACTGCGTCGGTGATGAGATCCTTGACCGCCAGCGGGGCTTTATCCGTGGGCTGCTTTTTGGCCAGAGCCCGGATGCGCGTGATGACATCGCTGGCCCGGTGGGCGTCCTCGACAATCCTGGAGAGGGCCTCGTCGATCCCGGCATTTCCCTCCTGCTGTGTGGCCAGCAGCCGTCGGCAGGCATTCGCGTAATTCATAATCGCGCCCAAGGGCTGGTTTACTTCGTGGGCAATCGAGGCGGTCAATTCACCCATCATGGTCACACGGCTGACGTGGGCGAGTTCGGCCTGCATCGTCTGCAGCGCCTCCTCGGCGGTTTTGCGCTCGGCAATTTCAGCTTGCAGCTTCTCGTTGGTCCGCCGCAGTTCGGCAGTGCGATCCTGAACCTTCTCCTCCAGTTTATCCCGCGCCTGCTGTAACAGCTCTTCGGCGCGCCTTTGTCGTCCGCTGATCCAGCTGACGACAAACACTCCCGCGGAAGTGACCGCCAGCCGAATCAAATCCGACGTCGTCGAAATGCCGGCGTAGGGTGGCGGAATGAAATGAAAGGCAATGGCCGCCGAGGAGAACGAGGCGGCCAGCAACCCGGGACCGGTTCCCCCGAACCACGCACTGAGGATCGTGGCGCAGTAAATGAGATCGGCTGGGGCATGCGGGCTGATGATCCGAAGGGCACGGGTGACAAGCACGGCGCCGAGGCTCGTCACCACCGCAATTGCGTAGCGCACAAAGGCCGAGTTCCGCAAGGACTGTGGAGCGTGGTTGCTCATTCAGACGGGGGGCCGCAGTGAACGCAGATTCGATGATGCCTGGTAGCGGTCTAGTTGCAGGTTGGCTCAGCCCAGGCTGCGGGGCAATCAACTTTACCGGACTGGGACTGGGTTTTGAGCAGATCTGATCCATGTGGATTTGCACCTGTTGAATGGGTGTAAACCGCGCCACTTTCAGGAGAGACGGCTCAAGGGCGCCAATAAGCCGGGCCGGTGAGTGATGGACCGCGGCCAGACGGTAATCATGGGTGAACGCGAATGCGGGGAGGCGGAGTTCAGGCGGCTGGAGTGAGGGTAGCGTGGATCGGAGCTAGTGGAGATCCGTGCGGCACTTTCTTCCGGACAGTCCGTCTCGTTATTTAACCAACTTACAGTCTTCCAGTAGCCGAGGCCATGGGACCAAGGTCCAATGGAATCACGGGAGCTGCGATGGTAGATTGCCCACATGGAAAATTCACCCCCCTCCCTTGGCGGACGCACAAGCAAGTCTGTTAAAGCACGACAGATTCACCCAGCGCAGATTTCCTGGTTTAAGAACGGCCACTCTCGCAGTCGTGGGGATGGCGCCGACCATTCTCGCAGCGGGCCAAGAGAAACCCGATCAGAGCACCAGCATGTCCGGGCCAGCAATCCGCTGTCCGAAGCGGAAAACGCCGAGACGGTGTTTTCTCCAGCCACCAATGCGGTTGGCTAGTTTGGTCGATTTGCCAGATTTAATATGAACCTCTCAATACGATCGCCCGACACCACTGGGCGGCTCCGCGGCAGCACCGATCAGCCTCAGGCCAAAGACGCGCTGCGGGAAAGTGAGGAACGCTTTTCCAGTGCATTCGAATATGCACCCATCGGCATGGCTCTGGTCTCACTTGAAGGCCGGTGGCTTAAAGTGAATCCGGCGCTCTGCAAGGTGGTCGGTTACTCCGAGGACGAACTACTCACCCGCACCTTTCAAAACATCACCCATCCGGAGGATCTAGAAGCGGACTTGAGCTATGTCCGCCGGATAATCGCCGGAGAAATTCACTCCTACCAACTCGAGAAACGCTATATCCACTCAAGCGGCCGGCCTATCACAGTGCAGTTAAGCGTTTCCCTAGTCCGTGATAGCCAGCGGCAGCCGCGCTACTTCATCTCCCAGATGCAAGACATCACCGAGCACAAGCGGGCGGAGGACGAATTGCGCTGGAAAACAGCTTTCCTCGAGGCGCAAGTGGATTCTGCCCTGGACGGGATATTGGTGGTGGACGGCCAGGGCAGAAAAATTCTCCAAAACCAGCGGCATCGCGCATTGTGGAAGGAGCCCGCGCATATCGCCGAAAAGGAAGATTATCCCGCACAGCTTCAGTTCTTCGCGGCCCAGACCAAGAATCCCGCTGAATTTCTCGAGAAGGTCGCCTATTTGTATGCCCACCCGGAAGAGGTGAGCCAGGACGAGATCGAACTGGTGGATGGCACGATTCTGGACCGCTACTCGTCGCCGGTCCGGGACAAGGCGGGAAGACATTACGGCCGAATCTGGACATTCCGCGACATCACCGAGCGCAAGCGGGCCGAGGAACGGATCGCGGAACAGGCCGCGCTGATTGACCAGACTCATGATGTCATCGTTGTCCGCGATCTTAACCACCGCATCATCTTTTGGAACAAGGGTGCGGAACGACTCTATGGCTTGACAGCAGCAGAGGCGATTGGCCGCGAGATCGACGAGCTAATTCAGTTCGATGCCGTGACCTTCCTCGAGGCTTTCAAGACCGTGCTCCGGGACGGCAAATGGAGCGGAGAAATGCAGAAGATTACCGGAGCTGGCGACAAACTCATGCTGCATACCCGGTGGACCTTGCTGCGGGATGCCCGGAACCAGCCCAAATCCATTCTCGTGATCGGTACTGATATCACCGAACGCAAACGGGCGGAAGGCGAATTGCGGAAGCGCGAAGACCGGTTCCGTCTGCTCATAGAAAATGCCTCCGACCTGATCACGATACTGAATGGCGAGGGGCTCATCCGCTTTCAAAGTCCCTCCGCCAAGCGCCTGCTGGGCTACGAACCGGAGGACGTCGTGGGACGGAACGCCTTTGAGTTTATTCATCCTTTGGATGCCGCCCGTGCGGCAGACACCCTCAAGCGCGCCTTGACCGATGCGAACGTGCCTTGGTCGGAAGAGTATCGCTTCCGCCATCAAGATGGCTCCTGGCGCACCCTGCAATCCATCGGGCGAAACATTCCCGGCGAAGCCGCGGACGGTTTCGTCGTCATCAATTCCCGCGACGTCACGGAAAGCAGGGATTTGGAGGCGCAATTCCGGCAGGCACAGAAGATGGAGGCCTTCGGGCAGCTGGCGAGTGGCGTGGCGCATGATTTCAACAATATCCTCGCGGTCATTAAAATGCTGGCCGGCCTGCTGCGACGCGAACAGGCGCTCGCTTCGACGCCAATGGACTTCGCCACCGAGATAGAAACGGCGGCCGAGCGCGGGGCCAACCTCACCCGTCAACTGCTCCTGTTCAGCCAACGCCAGGCCCTGCAGCCGCGCGACCTCGACTTGAATGAGACCATCAAGCACATTGCCAAGATGCTGCATCGCATCCTCGGGGAGGATGTCCACATGCAGTTCAAGTTCGCGCCGCAGCCGTTGTTTGTCCACGCCGACGCGGGAATGCTGGATCAGATCCTCTTGAACCTGACCGTCAATGCCCGCGACGCCATGCCCAAGGGCGGCCGGCTGATCATTGAAACCCAGACTTTCGAGTTTGATGAGGTTACGGCGGCACAAACTGCTCAGGCCCGGCCCGGTTCGTTCGTCTGCTTGAGCGTGACCGACACCGGCTGCGGCATCCCGACGGAAAACTTGCCGCGAATCTTTGAGCCGTTCTTCACCACCAAAGAGGTCGGCAAAGGGAGCGGTCTCGGGTTAGCCACCGTTTTTGGCATCGTCCAGCAGCATAACGGCTGGATCAATGTGTATAGCGAAGTCGGTCTGGGAACAGCCTTCCGGGTATATCTGCCCCGCCTCACCCAGGTTCCAAACCATGCAGCTGGCGGGCCGGCGCTGGCTACGATCACCGGTGGCAGTGAAACCATTTTACTGGTTGAGGATGATTCAGCCTTGCGCACCACCATGCAAATCGTGCTGTCGGGTCTCGGTTATCGCGTGCTGGAGGCGCGCAACGGGGTCGAAGCTCTGGAAGTCTGGAAACAGCACCGCCACGAAATCCACCTGTTGCTGACTGATTTGGTGATGGACGGTGGAATAACCGGCCGGGAACTGGCCGGACAGCTTTTGCAGCAAGACTCCAAATTAAGGGTGCTTTACGTCAGCGGCTACAGCGCGGAAATCGCGAGCAAGGATTTTCTATTGGAAGAAGGGGTGAATTTTCTCCCCAAGCCATTTGAAGCACATCGGCTCGCGCAGGCCCTCAGAAATTGCCTGGAAAAAAATCCGCCAAAAAAACCGGCATGAACGCAAACAATCCCAAGCGGTGGTTCGGCGCAGTGGCGGGCGTCGTGATGCAAATCGCCCTGAGCGTGGTCTATGCTTGGAGGGTATTTCATTCCGCGCGGCTGCGCCGCTACCGGCCTCGAGGTGGCGACGGCGGAGAGCACCATGTCGAACCTGGAGTTCAGCACCGTGCAACTGCGCGGCCAGCAGCTCGTGACCGCGATCGCCCTGGTCCGATCACCCGGCGGCGGGTGGCCGGAAGCGAAGCAACTTTAACAATCCTATGAATACAAAAACAGTGCAGAGCATGAAAACGAAACAATTGGGAAATTCCGATCTGTTCATCACGCGCGTGGGCTTTGGCTCCTGGGCCATCGGCGGCGCCGGATGGCAATACGGGTGGGGCCGGCAAAACGACGACGAATCTGTCGCCGCCATCCACCGCGCCCTTGAACTGGGCGTGAACTGGATCGACACCGCGGCGGTTTACGGCATCGGCCACTCGGAAGAGATCGTGAGCCGGGCGCTCGCGACCTGGTCGGGTGCCCGGCCCTACGTCTTCACCAAGTGCGGTCTCCGCTGGGACGCCAAAGGCCGAACCCGTCGCGACCTGACGGCCGCTTCCATCCGGCAGGAATGCGAGGACAGCCTGCGCCGGCTCAAGGTGGACACCATCGACCTCTACCAGATCCATTGGCCGGTCGATGACCCGAAACGCATCGAGGAGGGCTGGAGCATGATGGCGCAACTGCAACGCGAGGGAAAGGTCCGCTGGATCGGGGTTTCGAATTTTGACGTGGCCCAAATGAAGCACGCCCAAGCCATCGCCCCGATCACCTCATTGCAGCCGCGATATTCCCTGGTGCACCCCGAGATCGAGGCGGAGATCCTGCCCTTTTGCCGGCGCAACGGCATCGGCACGATCGTCTACTCCCCCATGGCCTCGGGGTTGCTGACCGGCGCCATGACCCGGGAGCGCATCGCCCGGCTGCCCGACGATGATTGGCGCAAGCACGATGACGATTTCACGGAGCCAATGCTGTCGGCCCACCTCGCTTTGGTGGAATGGCTGCGCTTCGTCGGCCAGCGCCACGGTTGTTCGCCGGGGGCGGCAGCCGTGGCTTGGACGTTGCGCCACCCGGCCGTGACGGCGGCGATCGCTGGCGCGCGCCGGCCGGAACAGGTGGAGGACGTGGTCGCAGCTGCGGACCTTCAGCTGACGCCCACGGACCTCTATGAAATTGAAACCATCGCCGAACTCGCCGGCTGAACCCGAAAGACAACATGAAAATCGGTTTCATCGGTTTGGGCATCATGGGTAGCCGGATGGCGGCCAACCTGCAAAAAGGCGGTCACACCCTGATTGTGCACAACCGGACGCGGGACAAGGCGGAGCCGTTGCTGTTCAAGGGGGCCGCCTGGGCCGGCTCCCCGGCCGCGGTGGCGGCACAGGCTGAGATCGTCTTCACGATGCTGGCGCCCACCCAGGCCGTCACGAATGCGGCCTTGGGCCCGGACGGCTTGCTTTCCACGCTCGAGCCCGGCCGGTTGTGGGTGGATTGCAGCACGGTCAATCCGTCGTTCTCGCGGGAGATGGCGGAGCATGCCCGGACCCACGGCCTGCGGTTCCTCGACGCTCCGGTCACGGGCTCCCGCAGCCAGGCCGAACAGGCAGCGCTCCTCTTTCTGGTCGGGGGTGCCGGGGACGATTTGGCCGCCTGCCGGCCTTTACTCGAACTCATGGGCACCCGCATCACGCACTGTGGCGGACCGGGCATGGGGGCTTCGCTCAAGATTGTGATCAACCAATTGCTGGGCACGGGCATGGCCGCGTTCGCGGAAGCGCTGGTGCTCGGCGAGTCCCTCGGGCTGGCGCGCGCAGCCCTGTTCGAGGCCCTGTTGGGCGGGCCGGTGACCGCACCCTTCCTCCAATTCAAACGCGAACGAATCGAGCAGGGGAACTACGAACCGGCCGACTTTCCGTTGCGCTGGCTGCAAAAGGATCTGCATCTGGCGGCGGTGAGCGCCCACGAATCCGGCGCGGCGATGCCATTGCTGAATGCGGCAAAGGAACTCAACCGCCTGGCCATCCGGGACGGTCATGGGGACGAAGACTTTGCCGCTATCTATAGCTACCTCGCAGGGCACCGCGAGGTTCGGTGACTCGGTCGTCCAATCCAAAAATCAATTCGTAGATTGATACAGTCCACAAAATACAACAACGAAAGATGAATACGACGCTGGCGGAATCTACCGTCCTTTTCTACGCTCTCAGGTCTCAGCTGGGTGAGCCGCGCAATGCGAGGTCATGCCTCCCGGTGAGATCATTCAGGGACACGCTGATTGCGGGAGTACTCCTTCTGACCGGACTCGGCGCCACGCATGCGGCTGCGCAGCAGCCTTCGTTCATCGGTGATGTCAATCGGGGGAAGAATTTCTTTCAGCAAAACTGTGCAATGTGTCACGCCACGACGCTCGGGCCAAACAACGAAGTCGTTACGGGACAGGGACCAAATCTTGTCGGTGTCCTCGGTCGGCGCGCGGCGACGGGCTCCAATTTCAACTATACGAAGGCCCTGCACGAATCCGGGCTTGCTTGGGACGCAACGACGCTGGAACGGTTCCTCGCAGATCCGCCGACGACGGTTCCCGGCACCACGATGCCGGTGCCCGTGCGCAACGCGGGCGATCGTCTCGACACGATCGCCTATCTGTCGACTCTGACCGCGCCGGCCGGCGTGGCCGTCACCACGACGCCGGCGAGCGCTTCAGCAGGCGGGCCCGCCACCGACGCGGGCGATTGGCACAACGCGGCTCCCGGTCTGAAGCATCACATCCGGCTTTCCGATTTGCCGGCGCCCTACAGCACCAGCTCGGCGGGTAACGGTCCGCAGGTGGTAAGCCAGCCGGCGAATGCCAGATTGTCCGTTCCCGCCGGTTTTACCGTTCGGCTGTTTGTCACGGGCCTCTCCGGCCCCCGTATCCTTCGCACGGCACCCAACGGGGATATTTTCATCGCCGAAACGCGCGCGAACCGCATCCGCGTGATCCGCACCGTGGATGGCGCGGATACTCCGTCGCAGAATGAGATCTTTGCGGACGGTCTCGACCGCCCCTTTGGGATCGCGTTCTACCCGTCGGGGGACGAACCACAATGGGTCTACGTCGCGAACAACAACTCCGTCGTGCGCTTCCCGTATCACCGCGGCGAGCTCAAGGCGGCGGAGGCGCCACAAGTCATCGTACCCACCCTGGCTGAGAGCACCGGTGGGCACACTACGCGCGATTTGGCCTTTTCGGCGGACAACAAACGGCTGTTCATCTCCGTTGGCTCAGGATCAAATGTCGCCGAAACAATCGGGAAGAAAACCCCCAAGGCAACCCGCGCATGGGAAGCGGAACACGGACTGGGCGCGGCGTGGGATTCCGAAACCAATCGCGCCGAGATTCTCGTGACCGATCCCGAGGGCCGCCTGCCTCTCCGCACCTTCGCGACGGGAATCCGCAACGGCGTGGGATTGGCCATGGATCAGACTACGGGCGAATTGTGGACCGCAACCAACGAACGCGACGGCCTCGGTGACGACCTGGTGCCGGACTATATCACCCGCGTGAAAGAGGGCAAATTCTACGGCTGGCCCTGGTATTATCTGGGCAACCACGAAGATCCGCGCCACGCGGGCGAGCGCCCCGATCTGGCTGGCCAGGCCGTTGTTCCCGACGTGCTGTTGCAGTCTCACTCGGCGCCGCTGGAGCTCGCTTTTTATACGGCGACAAAAGGCATGGCGGCGTTTCCCGTGGAGTATCGCGGGGACATCTTCGTGGCCTCGCACGGTTCATGGAACCGCGGCTCCCGCACCGGCTACAAGATCGTGCGCGTGCGACTCAACCACGGCGTCCCGACCGGCGAGTACGACGATTTTCTCACCGGGTTTGTCGTGGACAGCCGGAGTGTCTGGGGCCGGCCGGTGGGGGTGGCCGTGGCCCGTGACGGAGCGCTGCTCGTAGCCGAGGACGGCAACGGCACCCTCTGGCGCATTGCTTATCCCCGCCCATGACTGTCGCCAGTCCCGGGCCGTTGCCTGGCGGTTTGATGGATAAAGCAGCTCAAACATACGTCTCTCGATTGCAGCCGGGATCATGCAGTTGAAGGCAAATTTGTCACGAGACGCCGACAAATTAAAAGGTCGTCGTCGATTTCCCTATCGACCTCAGCGTCGCACTGCAGTGACTCAAACGACGTGTGCAACGCCCTTGAGCGTTGCACAACCTTTTCCGGGCTTTTCGACCCGCCGACATTTCGTAAGACAAATTGTCGGCTTACCGTTGCATACTAGCCCCAATCGGTTGTTGGCTTTCAGCACCTTGGGCGGTGTGCAACACCAGCATCTCGATTTGTGTTACAAATATCGATGGCTGCCCGACCTGGATTCGAACCGGCACCACCGGTCAAACGGACCGGACGCAGCGATATTTTGAAGGACTTCGGCCTTCCATGGTGTTAGGCATCATACCGTCAGCCTTTCCCCATGACACCACCGCCCGATCCACTTGATCCGTTGTTGGACCGCTGGTCCGAGACGCCCGAACCTCCGGCGCGGCTTTCCGCCGAGGTCTGGCACCGGATCGCCCGCGCGGAGCCGGAGCCGGCACCCAATTGGCGGGCCGCCGTCGAAGCCTGGTTCGCCCGGCCACCGTTCGCCCTCCTGTTCATCGCCTGCTGCGCCCTCCTCGGGCTGTTTCTGGCCGAGGTCCGCGTCAACCGTCTGGAAAGCGAACGCAGTGCGCAGCTCGCCCGCAGCTACCTGGTGCTGATCAACCCGCTGCTCGCCGAGAAGGCTGAGCCGCCCCGCCCGTGAAACGCACCCTGCTCACCCTCGCCCTCGGCCTTGCGGTCGGCCTCGGCGTGCATTTCACCTATTACCGCCTGCATCAGCCGGCTCCGACCGACACGCTGGACGGCCAGCTGGCCTGGATGCGGACGGAGCTGCAGCTCACCGACGCCCAATTCGCCCGCATCAAGGAAGTCCATCAGGCGTCGGGCCCGCGCCTGCGGGCCATCGCCGCCCAGCTGGCCGGGCTGCAGGCGGAGTTCCAGGCCTTCGAGCATTCCCGCTTTACGACCGATCAGGTGGATTTCCTCGAGTTCGCTCGCTACGTCGAGCTCCGCCGGCACGTGAGCAGCGAGAGCCAGGACTCCACGCGCCGGCTCGTGCTCGCCGCGACCGAGGTCATGACCCCGGAACAACGGCAGCGCTACATCCGGCTCGTCGCAGCCGTCGAACCGCCTGCCTCCCTTCTGCTCAATTGATGCGCCACCCCGCGCGTTGTGCCCACCACCGATACCGCCGCCGACCAGGCCAGCTTGCTCGCCCTGCAGCAGGGTGAAGCGGTCGCACTGAACCGGCTGATCACGCGCTGGCAGCGTCCGCTGCACAGTTTCGCCTACCGCTACGTGCAAAACAACGCGGATGCGCACGACCTCGTCGCCGAGACCTTCGTGCGTCTCTACCAACAGCGCCTCCGGCTGCGGCCTGACACCCGGCTCAGCGCATGGCTTTTCACCACCCTCACCAACCTCTGCCACAACCACCACCGCTGGCTGCGCCGCCATCCCACGGTCGCGCTTGACGCCCCCGCCACCGCCGACCCGGCGCAGCCGCCGGCAAGCCTTGAGCCGGTCAGCGGGGATCCCTCGCCCAATGTCGCGCTGGAGCAGGACGAAACCCTCGCCGCCGTCCGCGCCGCCATCGAGCGGCTGCCGCATGACCTGAAGGTGACGCTGCTCCTGCACCATTACGAGCACCTCTCGTATCACGAGATTGGCGAAATCACCGGCTGTTCGGATCGCGGGATCGAGACCCGGCTCTACCGCGCCCGCCGGCAGTTGCGGGAAAGCTTGGCCGACCTGCTCAACGAACCGACACGGCCTTAGCCTGGTCCGCTCCAGAATCAAGGTCTCAGGGTGACGCCTGGTCCTGTTGGACCCACTGAAAAGCGGACCGATCGGCCCGCCCATTGTGTCCGGTTTCGCACCAACCCGCGGCGACCCTCACGGCCCGGCCACGAAGTTGAATTCCTGCCGCACGAAGACCAGCGCCGGCCGGCCCCGATGAAGCGGGGGTTCGAAACGCCACTGCTTGACCGCGTCCAGCGCACAGGCGGCATACGGCGTGCCGACGTCGGCCCGCGAGACCGACGGCAGGCGCACCCGACCCTCCTCGTCGATATAGAACTCTACCGCCACCGTGCGTTTCTTCTCGCCCCCGCCCAGCCCGGGGCTGACCGGGGACACCACATGGACGGGCGTCGGAATCCGGTCAAGCTCGCGCAGGGTGCGGGAGCGATAGACATATCTGCCCTTCGTGATCTCATCGATCTGGTTCATTACGACGTCGAACCCGCTGAGGCTGACCACCACGCCGGTCCGGGAGAAATCGAAATGCACTTCCTGCACCGAGGACCAGGGGACGCCGTTGACCCGGGATGGATCGAAACGCCACCCCTTCAGCGCAGCCACCGCGGTGTCGGCGAACTCCTTGCGGGAGTATGCTGTGACCAGGCAATCCGTGAGCCGGCCGTCCTGGTCGACACTGATCGCCACCGTCGCGTCGCCATTCATCACCAGACTCTCGTTCAACTGCAGGGGAAACCTAGGCTCGTCGGTCCGGATGATCTGCAGCGGCATCTGGTCCGTCGCTTTCGCCCCTGGCTGGGCGCTGATCGGAACGGCAAACCACAGGGCGGAGCAAACCAAAGGCAGGCAGGGGAGTTTCATATTGAGCGAGGTTCGTTGGGCATAACACCAGATGGCCGCCCAACCCTTCATGGACGGGCCGCCAATTTGAAGAGGAACCATCCCCCGATAAGACCGCTTGTGTCCGCGGTTTCCCCCCGCATCTTGCCCGCCAATGCGCCTGCCCCTCGCGTTTTGCCTCGCCTTGCTGTCAACCCGCCTGACCGCCGCGGCACCGGCGCCGACGGTCTGGCCTCTCGTCCAGACCGTCACCATCGGTGGCTTCAAGGCCGAGGTGCTCGGCACGCCGCGCGTCGCGTCCGGCCCGGACGGCCCGGCCCTTTTTTTCAACGGCAGCTCCGACGGCCTCCTGCTGCCGGTCAACCCGCTGCAGGGTCTCGCGCGCTTCACCATCGAGGCCCTGATCCGACCGGAGGCCGGCGGTGCGCCGGAACAGCGGTTCCTGCACATCCAGGACGAGGCGGGCAGCCGCGCGCTGATGGAAATCCGCCTGACCGACGCCGGCTGGGCACTCGACACCTTCCTGTTCTCCGCGAAAAACCAGCAGAAGCTGCCGCTGCTGGACCACGCCCGGCTGCATCCCGCGGACCGCTGGACGTGGGTCGCGCTCGTCTATGCCGACGGTCACATGGCGCACTACATCAACGGCGTGAAGGAACTCGAAGGCGATGTGACCATCCCGCCGATGGGCGTGGGCCGGATTTCCCTCGGGGTGCGACAGAACAAGGTCTATTGGTTCAAGGGTGGCATCCGCGAGGTGCGCTTCGAACCCTCGGCGCTGGCGCCCGCCGAATTG
Source organism: Opitutus sp. GAS368 (assembly GCF_900104925.1). Lineage (NCBI taxonomy): Bacteria > Pseudomonadati > Verrucomicrobiota > Opitutia > Opitutales > Opitutaceae > Opitutus > Opitutus sp. GAS368. Next base: position 2,392,349 of record NZ_LT629735.1, on the reverse strand, counting down.
CAGCGGGTGAAATAAGGTGGAGGCGGGACTATCAGTCCCGTGGGATGCTTGCAGCGACGCCGATGCATTGCGGGACTGATAGTCCCACCTCCATTCAAAACTACTTCCTCACGGTAGCTTCACGGCGTTGTTCATCCGGATGATTTCGCCGAGAGAGGAGCATGAGGCGTGAGGGCGGGCGGTTGGAACCTAGAATCCGGCGAAAGGTTTCGCGCGCTGGCACAGCTGCAGCGCCACGCCCCACGGGTCGCGCAGGAACATCAGCCGGGTGCCGTCGGGGGCGGTCTCCTCGGAAAACGGCTTCGCGCCCGCGGCCACGAGCCGCGTCCGCTCCGCCTCGGCGTCGGATACGAAGAACGCCACGTGCAGCACCAGCGGGTGGGTCGCCGCGAAGTCGAGGCAGGGGGCGGACGGGTTGGAGTAAATTTCCAGGAACACGCGCCCGGTCTCGTCCCCGAGAAACTGTGTGTAGGGCGCATCCTCCCGGCGGCGCAGGACCGTCAGGCCGAGGTGCTGCCCATACCAACGGCCCATGGCGCTTACATCAGGGACATTCAGGGCCAGGTGCTCGAATTTCATGCTCGGGAGGTGAGGGTGAACGTTGCTCCCATCACGGGCCGGCGGCCGGGCGAGGCAATTGGATTCATCTTCCGACCCGCAAATGTTCATAGGTGAAATCAAAGGCCGGGCGCGCCTTGCTCCCGTCCGGCCTGTCCACCATAGCCCAACGAGCGACGGCGGAAGGCCGGGTTTCACCTCAGGTGTTTCCCCGTTATCTCCGCCATTGACGCCGCTTTTGGCGGCGGATTCCATGGACACCGATGCCCGCCAAATCCGCCGCTTCACCCACCGTCAAATACCAGCGCGTCGTCCTGAAGCTGAGCGGCGAAGTATTGCGGGGTGGCAAGGGCACCGAGCCGATCGACGCCGCCACCCTCGAGCGGATGTGCGAACAGGTGAAGGAAATCCACGACCTCGGCTGCCAGGTCTGCGTCGTCATCGGCGGCGGCAACATCTTCCGCGGCCTCCAGGGCGCCAAGCGCGGCGTCGACCGCACCACCGGCGACTACATGGGCATGCTCGCCACCGTCATCAACGGCCTGGCCATCATGGACTGCCTCGAGAAGATGGGCGTGAAGACCCGCGTCCAGTCCGCCATCCCGATGAACCAGATCGCCGAGCCGTTCATCATGCGCCGCGCCATGCGCCACCTGGAGAAGAAGCGCGTCGTCATCTTCGTCGCCGGCACGGGCAACCCGTATTTCTCCACCGACACCACCGCCGCCCTCCGCGCCTCCGAGCTCCACGCCGACATCATCATGAAGGCCACGAAGGTCGACGGCATCTACGACAAGGATCCGAAGAAGTTTCCCGACGCGGTCAAATACGAGGAGCTCACCTTCGTCGAGGCCCTCCGCCAGCGGCTCAATGTCATGGACTCGACCGCCTTCTCGCTCTGCCTCGACAACAACGTCCCCATCCTCGTCTTCAACCTCGACGACCCCCACGCCATCAAGAAGGCCGTCATGGGCGACAAGATCGGCACGCTGGTGCATAATTAAGCTATAAGCCTTAAGCTGTAAGTTTTAAGCCAATCCATCGGTTACTTGCTCCGGGCTCACCTTTTTTGCTTACCGCTTAGCGCTTACCGCTTATAGCTTCATTCCCATGAGCCATCCCCTCCTCACCGACGCCCAGACCCGCATGAAGAAAACCGTGGACCACACGCTCCACGAGTTCTCCACCATCCACACCGGCAAGGCCTCCCCCTCCATGGTCGAGGGCATCATGGTCGAGGCCTACGGCGGCACGCAGCAGCTCAAGGCCTGCGCCGCCATCACGACGCCCGACGCGCGCATGATCCAGGTGCAGCCGTGGGACAAGGGCCTCCTCCGCGCCATCGAGAAGGCGCTCCAGCAGGCCAACATCGGCGTCAACCCGGTGGTCGACGGCAACCTCATCCGCCTCCCCTTCCCCGACCTCTCCAAGGAACGCCGCCTCGAGTTCGTGAAGACCGCGCACCGCCTCGCCGAGGAGGGCCGCGTCCACGTGCGCAACGTCCGCCGCGACGTGCTCGAGCAGGTCAAGAAGGCCAAGCTGCCCGAGGATGAGACCAAGCGCCTCGAGAAGGAAATCCAGGCCGCCACGGACAAGGCCATCAAGGACATCGAGACCCACCTCGGCCACAAGGAGAAGGAACTCACCTCGCATTGATTTGCCCCGCTGGGAGGGGCTTTATGCCCCGACGGTGTAGCGCGTTGACCTCAACGCGCTTCTTTTTTGCGCAGATCGAACCAACGCGCCGGGGTCAGCCCGTTCCACCTTGGCTTGTGTGGAAGGCCCAGCTCCCGCTGGGCCGCGAACGTGATATCGCAACCGCACTTCGGCCCAGCGGGAGCTGGGTCCGCCATTTATCCTTTGCTCTTTTTGCGCCTTTCTCCCCCGTGCCACAGGCTCGGGACGAGTCCGCCATAGCCTTGGCGACGGCGGATGCGCCTTTACCTTGCCACTTCTGAATTCTGGATTCTGGCTCCTGACTCCTTCTTCATGGATTTTGAACTGCCATCTTCTTCGCCTGCGGCCTCCGGCCGCTGGACGAATCGGCCGTAGCCTTGGCGTAGGCTGACCCGTCATGCCCGATTTTACCCTTCATACTCCCGGCGGCCACAACGCGCCCCAAGTCCCCGCGATCGACTTCCGCGCGCTTCTCAACGACGAGCAGTTCGCGGCCGTCACCGCCGCACCGGGCCCCCTGCTCGTCCTGGCCGGCGCCGGCTCGGGCAAGACCCGCACCCTCACCTACCGTGTGGCCTACCTGCTCTCCCAGGGCGTCCGCCCGGGCGAGATCCTCCTCCTCACCTTTACCAACAAGGCCGCCAAGGAGATGCTCCACCGCGTCCACGACCTGACCGGCATCGAGCCGGCGCGCTTCTGGGGCGGCACCTTCCACTCCCTCGGCAACCGCGCCCTGCGCATGTTCGGCGACGCCATCAAGCTCCCGAAGAACTTCACCATCCTCGACGCCGACGAATCCGAGACGATGCTCAAGCAGTCCGTCGAGGCCGTCGACAAGACCTTCTTCAAGGACAAGACCAACCCCCGCCCCGGCCCGCTCTTCAGCGTCCTCTCCCTCGCCCGCAACACCCAGCTCTCCCTCCACGACACCGTCGCGAAGAACTTCCCGCAATACGGCGAGATCAGCGACCGCCTCCCGGAGTTCGCCGCCGCCTACGAGAAAGCCCGGCGCGACCAGTCCGTCGTGGACTATGACGACCTCCTCGAGCTCTGGCTCAAGCTCCTCACCGACGCGCCCGAGATCGCCTCTTATTTCACCAACCGCTTCCGCCACGTCCTCGTCGACGAATACCAGGACACCAACACCCTCCAGGCCCAGATCGTGGACCGCCTCTCCGCCCACCACCAGGTGATGGCCGTCGGCGACGACGCCCAGTGCATCTACTCGTGGCGCGGCGCCGACTTCGAGAACATCATGACGTTCCCCGACCGCCACGCGGGCACCGTCATCCATCGCATCGAGATCAACTACCGCTCCACGCCCGAGATCCTCGCCTTCGCCAACGGCGTGCTCAACGCCCAGCCCAAGGGCCGCCACTTCGACAAGGAGCTCCGCGCCGCCCGCAAGCACTCGGTGAAGCCCTACGTCGTCCAGACCATGGACGACCGCGAGCAGGCCGAGTTCGTCCTCAAGCGCATCCACTCCCTCGTCAACGACGACGGCGTCGCCGCCAACGAGATCGCCATCCTCTACCGCTCGCACTTTCTCGCCCTCGAGATGCAGCTCGCCCTCTCCCGCGCCGGCATCCCCTACGTCATCACCAGCGGCGTGAAATTCTTCGAGCGCCAGCACGTGCGCGACCTCATCGCCCTGCTCCGCTTCGTCTACAACCCCGCCGACGTCCAGGCCTGGTCGCGCATTGCCATCCTCCTGCCCAAGGTCGGCGAGAAGGGCGCGCTGAAGATCCACGCCGCCGCCCTCGACCACGCCCGGATGATGCAGAAGAACTTCCTCGACGTCCTCTCGACCGACGACGTGAAGAGCAAGGTCGCCAAGGACGCGAAGGACGACTGGGCGCAGTTCTGCGAGTCGCTCGTGCAGGTCGCCGACGCCATGAGCAACCAGAAGCCCAGCGACACCGTGACCGTCGCCCTCGAGGGCTGGTATGGCGACTACATGAAGGGCGAATACGCCGACTACCTCGACCGCCTCGAGGAACTGAAGGCCCTCGTCGGCTTCGCCTCGCGCTTCGAGGAGATGCAGGACCTGCTCGCGCAGATCGTGCTCCTCAACGGCGAGACCAGCGAGCGCGAGGTCGATCCCGACGCCGCGGCCATCAAGCTCACGACGGTGCACCAGGCCAAGGGCCTCGAATATGACGTCGTCTTCCTCATCGGCGCCGCTGATGGACAATTTCCGACCCGCCGTTCGATCGAGGCCGGCGACGTCGAGGAAGAGCGCCGGCTGTTCTACGTCGCCGTCACCCGCGCCAAGAACGAGCTGTATATCAGCTATCCCCGTGTCGCCACCCGCGCCGGCCCCGGCGGGATGATGCTCACGCCCTCCCGCTTCCTGACTGAATTGGACGAAGACCTCTACGAAGAGTTAAGAATCAAGCGAAGCTACGGGTGGTGATCGACGTGGGAGGGGCTTTACGCCCCGACGGTAGGGGCGGTTGCCCCAACCGCCCTCTTGATATCCGCTATTGCTTTTCAAGCAGCCTGGCGTAGCCTGCCGGTAATGCGGTTTTCGTGGGATCGGGCCAAGGAGCGGCTAAATGTCGCCCGCCATGGCGTCGATTTCACGACCGCCCAGCAGGCTTTTGATGATCCAAAGTTCATTATTCTTTTTGACGACGCCCACAGCACTCCGCACGAACTGCGCTGGTGGCTGCTGGGCCGCGTCGGATCCCGAATCCTTCACGTTCGCTATACTCACCGTCCCGGTGGAGTCATCCGCCTGATCGGCGCCGGATACTGGAGAAACTCACGTGCCTACTATGAAATCTACTGGAAAGAACAAGAAGCCCAGGATTGAACCCCCGGTTTTCGATGCCGAGGGCTATCAAACCAACATCAAGGATCTGAACGGAACACCCCTGCCCAACCTCAGCAAAGTGCAGGCGGTGTCGTTTTGGGGCGGTGCCCGCAGCGGGGCCGGCCGTAAATCGACCGGACGCCAGCCTGTCTTGTTGCGCCTCACCCCCAAGACGCTGCGCCGCCTCCGTGCCGCCGCGCGCAAGCAGGGGAAATCCATATCGGAAGTCGCCGAGGCACGCCTTGTCCTCGCTTGAATCCACCTGCGCCGGCCCCGGCGGGATGACTTGTCCAGACGGCAAACAAGGTCAGGTCGAGTATGATGTGGTTACTTCCCGACGCCCGAAGACTCCGTCTTCATTCCACGGAATAGTTTGAGCTCTTTGCCGGTCGTGTCCACGTAGGACCGAATCTTCTGCGTAAGCCGGTCGATCTCCTTCGTCCGCTTTTCATCAGCGTAGGCGATGAACTTGAGGGTGTAGTCTTGGTAGATCTTCAGCCCCACCGCGGGGCCGTGCGTGATCGTCGTGCTCGGAGTGTCCGGTCGATGTAGCCTTCATAGACGAACGGTTTCTTCGGATCCTGAGGATTCTCGATGACGCTCCGGGTGTAGATTCGCTTTTCGGGGTGTTTGATGACCTCGATGAGCCATTTGTAGCCAGCGAACCCCTGGATGAGTTGGAAGGCTCCAAGCTTCGTCTGGAAATAATGGCTCTCGGCCGGCCGTGGCTCCGTGATGTTGCTGCCCTCCCGATAGGTGCCGACGACCAACTCCAGTTCAGCCGAATTGAGGGTGAATGGGCAGGCTGCCGCCAACAGGATATAATTAACTAGGCTCGTTTTCATTCTCTCCTTCTTGGGGTTATCCGGTGTCTGCATGTTGGCCCCCATGCAGTTGCACCGGCAGCTTGGTTCCCCGATGAGGAAGTTCAAGAATCGAACCGTAGTCTACTCCAGCACCTACCGCAGGGCGTGGTGACAGATCGCCATCAGGGTGACGGGGTCTTGACCGTGGTGATGCCGGGGCCGGTGCGGGCGGTGCCCGCCGGGCGGAAGGCGAACGTGGCCAGGTTGACGTTACCGCCGGTGACAATGCGCACCGTGAGCACGCTGACGCCCTTGGGCAGCGTGACGCTGACGACGTCGCGGGCCACGTTCCAATGGTGCCATTGCCGCCAGGGGATCGTCTCGGCGGCATCGAAGGTGGAGGCGAGGGCGAAGGGCGCGGCGGCGGGGACGCCGTTGACGTCGAGCGCGAGGGTCGCGTCGCGCTGCGCCGTGTAGAGGAGGTCGGCCACGTAGGTGCCGGCCGCGGCGGTCTCGACCGTGAGGTTGAACCATTCGCCCGGCTCGGTCCAGCCGACGTAGAGCAGGCCGAGGGGCGGGACCACCTTGTTGCAGGGTGAATCGCGATCGGGGATCTGCTTGGTGTAGGAGATGTCCACGCCCTCGTGCCGCCGGAATTCGTTGAGGTAGGTGCCGTCGGCGGGGTTGAGTTTGCCGCTGCCCTGGTTTTCCGCGTCGTGGTCGTGGTAGGCGACGCCCTCCCCGCCCTCGTCATAGTAGGCGCAGAACACGGCCCCCGGGATCCGCTGCGGTCCGGCGGGGTGGACGGCATCGTGAAACGGCTGGCCGGCCAAAGCCGGCGCCGCGAGACAACCGAGGGCAAAGGCGACGAGCAGGGGGTTCATACCGGCGCGATTGAGGAGAATCTGCGCCCGCCCGGCGAGACCCAACTCGACGGTTCACACTCCGCTCCACGCATGGGAGGCTGGTATGGCTGACGTGTCGTCCTCCCGCAGGGTGTGATACCAATGACCAATCGGCATCGGATTTTTCACCCGAAGATCGCCAAGGACACAAAGCACCCAATCGTTTGAGCATGAATCTGCTCTGCGTTCTTTGCGATCTTGGTGTAAAATCTCATCTCAAATCGTAATGGGCGTGACTCCTCGCCATGACCCTTTGAAGACGTTCCTTGGTCAGGGGGGTGCCCTCCGGTTTGGCGGGTGGCAGGACGGCCGGGCGCCGGCGGCTCGCCCGGGCCGCCTTGCACCGGGGTTTGGTCCTGCATTGGTTCCACTCTGGTTCCACATTGGTTCCACACGGTTCCACATTGGTCCTATTGCCCTCGGCCTGGTTTTTGCGTTCCGGGACATAAAGCCCCGCCCCACCCAGATCTCCTCCGGCCGGTTTCAGGATTTGAAGACGGGCCTTAAAGTTCCCTGGGGCGCGACTTTGTTTGGTTTTGCCCCGACCAGACTGATTTTTGCCCCCGCTTCATTTGGTTGGGTCGCGACCGAACTCGTTTTTGCCGCGACCGAACTAACTTTGGTCGCGACTAAACCTGATTTGGCCGCGGCTCTATTTGGTCCAGTCGCGACTCATTTGACTTTTGCCGCGACCAAACCTTCCAAAAGGCCGGGCGAAGGGCGTCAAGCCGGAGCAAAGTCTCCAGGTCCCGACTCCTGACCAGGGAGTGTTTTCAAATTTGGTTTGTCATCCTGAGCGCAGAGAAGCAGCGGTGTCAGCCGACAAGGGTAAAGTGTGGGTCTTTGAGCATGCGGTTGAGCACGACAATCATTTTGCGCATGACGGCGAGCAGGCAGACGTTGGCGGGTTTGCCGGCGGCCTGGAGTCGCTGATAGAACAGCGACAGGACCGGGTTGTGCTGGGAGGCACTGACTGCGGCCATGTACAGGACGTTGCGGACCTCCACGCGGCCACCGCGGGCATGGCGCGGCCGGGAGGTTTCGCCGCTGTCGTGGGCATGCGGGGCCACTCCGACCAAGGCGGCGATGCGCTTGTCGTCCTCTTCGCCCAGTTCCGGCAGGTACGCCAACAGCGTCGTCGCCAGCACCGGACCGACCCCTTGCAACTGCTGCATCCGCTCTGCCTTGGCCCGCAGGGCGGGATGCGCCCGCACCTGCTGCGCCACCAACTCGTCGGCCTTGGCCAGGGCGGCGGCTTGTTGCTCGCGTTGCGCCTGCAGCAAGGCCTGCAAGGTCGGGCCTGCTGTTTCCAGCCGGTTGGCCGTTTGCGTGCCTTGATCTACCAGCTGCCGGCGATAATCCAGCAGCTCGCGCAACGCGGTTACCTCGGGCAGCGGCGGCTTCTCCACGCGGGGATGCATCGCGCAAGCGTAGCGATAGATCAGCCCCACATCAATCTTGTCGGTTTTGGCCAGCGTGCCCTCCGCCCGGGCGAAGTTACGCACCCGCCCGGGCTGCAAGCGGCAGACCGGTACGCTCGCTTGGTGCAGCTGCTCCAGCAACCGGCGTTCATACCCGCCCGTCGCTTCGCATACCACGCGCACTCCCGGCAGCGGCTGGACGAGGGTGATCAGCGTGGCAATGCCCGCTGCCGTGTTCGGGACCTGCCGGCACTTCTGGCCGGCAATGGTGTAGTCCAGGCGCGCCTTGGAGATATCCAAGCTGACGTACCGCACAGGTTCGGTCGACTCTACCTTGTAATACGAGTTCATGACTCTTTCAGCGGTTCGAGGTTTGACCAGGCACAAGACCGCGACCCGGCTTCACTACGGGCTCGAGGGCCCAAGGATCCAGCGATCTGTCGGTCTTGCCGTCCACCGTGCGGCCTGCACGGCGAACGCCCTGGTGGGCGGCCTCCAGTCAATCCACCCGGACTGACTTGGCAACCCAGCCCAAGCCGGCCTCCTCCGACGAGCCATCGGGCCCATTCTCGGAGCCCGGCTCGGGCCAAACCCTTTTCAACTTTCATCGCCCAAGACATACAAGGATCCACGGAAGCGAAGGCCATATCGCGAGCGAAAGCATGGATTCTTCACTTCGTTCAGAATGACAGGAAACGGGTATTGGTTGGATTTGAAAACACTCCCCAAGTCACCCCGATGCCTCTCTTAGTGGGCCGGGCACACGCTTTGCCTCTTATCTTGGACTCTGCTTAACGCCGGGCGCCCAGTCCGCCAGGAAGGCCGCCACACGCCGCGCTACTTCCTCGTCGGCCGGGGCCGCCCATGATACGGTTTCCTGGGTCGTCAATTGCCGGCCATCCGCCTCCAGCACAACAATCGCCGGCAACCCGTATTTCAGCAGGGGATTGCCGTAGCGCGCGATGATGTCGGCGTTCCGCTTTTTGTCGTTCCGCGTGTTGGCGTCGACATGGACCAGCACGAAGCTCCGCCGCAGAATCGCAACCACGCCCGGATCGTCCGTGAACGCATGGTGCAGCCGCCGGCACCACGGACACCAGTTGGCGCCAAACAGGAGCACGACGCGCTTCCCCTCCTGCTGCGCACGCGTGACGGCCTGCGCCACCAGTTCCTCGCCCTTGGCCTGCCGGTCGAAGATGTCCGGCCCCATACCGGGATATTCGGGCGCGGCACGCGACGCGGGGGACAATAGCGCCAGCAACAGGAGACCGGGGAGCAAACGCTTCATTCGGCCCCTACCGTTACCCCGTTGGCCGGCGCGCGCAAGTGCCCGCGATGATAAAGACCCTCGGGGCAGGCCCGAGGCATTGGCCCAATCCCACGCGGGCGGGTCGCCCGCGCTCCAGCTCTTCACATGCTGGAGCCACGGCGACCTCGCCGTGGTCTTTGCCGGCAACGCTCCGTGCCTTCGTGGTAAAACATCATTCCGCGTTGTGCGCGCGAAGATTTGTCCGGTATTTCCAAGGTTTTTTCGGCGGCGCGGTTTTGCCTCGGGACGGAAACACCGCATGATGGACGGCAACCTGTTCCACCATGCGCACCTTCCTGAAACTGCTCGTGCTCCTGGCCGCGGCGGTGCCCGCGGTCGCGTCCGCCCAGCTGCGCGAGGTCTTCCACCCCAAGGCCGACCTGCCCGCGTTCCGCTGCCTCGTGCCCGACAGCTGGAGCAGCGGGGTTGACGCCGCCGGCAATCTCCTGCTCGCCAACCGGGGCCACACCACGAATTTCTCCCTCACCCTCGTGCCCGGCGCCAAACCGCGCGAGTCGCTCGACGAGCTCGCCAAGGCGCTCCTCGAAAGCGCCGTCCACCCCCCGTGGGACAGCCGTGAGCCCGCCGAGATCTCCGGCTATCGCGGCTTCAAATACACGGCCCGCGTCCGGCACACGAACGGCGTGGAGGTGCGGGCCGAGGTCGTGCTCGTCGCCATCGACGACAAACAGATCGCCGCCTGCTCGATGCTGCTGGCCGACCGCCTGTCGTCCGCCGACGAAAGCACCGCCCGGCTCGTGCAGGCCGCCATCCACCTTGTCCCCGGGCCCTAGCCCAGCACCTTCCGCAAGGCGCGGTGGCAGATTTCCATCTCCTCCGGCAGGCCGACGGTGATGCGGGCCCAGTCGGTCAGCGGTGGAAAGGGCCGGCCGACGATGACGCCCTCGGCGCGCATCCGGGCGATGAAGTCCTTCACCGGCCGGCCCGTCCGCATGAACACGAAGTTGCCCTGCGCCGCGGTGCACTCCTTGCCCAGCGCCTTCGCCTGCGCGGTCAGCGCCTCGCGGCCGGCCTTGATCTTGGCGCGCGTGGCCGTGACGTAGGCCGTGTCGCCGAGCGAGGCGGTGCCGGCCATGATCGTCGTCAGACTCAGGCTGCCCGTCATCCGCGCGCGGAGCGACACGGCGAGCTTTTCCGGCATGACCGCATAACCGAGCCGGCAGCCGGCCATGCCGAAGATCTTCGAGAAGGTCCGCGCGACGACGACGTTGTGCCCCGAGGTCGCGAGTCCGGCGCAGGTCCGGCCGGCGAAGTCGTCCGTGCATTCCAGGTAGGCTTCGTCGATGAACACCGGCACGCGCGCCGAGACGGTCCGCACGAATTCCTTCAACTCCGCCGCGTCGCACACCGTGCCCGTGGGGTTGTTGGGATTCACGATGTAGACGAGCGAGGTCCTCGGGCTGATGGCGGCGGCCATGGCCGGCAGGTCGTGCTCGAGCCGGGCGTTGAGCGGGACGCGCACGGCGCCGCCGCCGGCCCGCTGCGCGGCCTCGACGAGCTGCATATAGCTCGGGTTGGCGGCGATGATCTCGCCCTTGTCGTAGCCGAAGTGGAAGCCCGCGGCGTCGAGGATTTCGCCCGAACCGTTGCCCAGCACGATCTGCCCGGTCGGGCAGCCCTCGCGGGCGGCGACCATTTCCAGCAGCGTCTGCTCCTCGTCGTCCGGGTAGCGGCACGAGCGGGCGACGGCGGCGATCATCGCCCGCTGCGCCGACGGCGCCGGGCCGAAAGGGTTCTCGTTCCACGAAAGCTGCACGAGGCCCGACGTGGCGGAAGGCGCAGCCGGCAGCGTGGCGGCTTCGAGGCGGGACAAGCGCGGCGCCACGGCGGTGGCGGCGAGGGTGACGCCGGCGGCCTTGAGCCATTGCCGGCGGTTGAGGAGCGTGGTCATGGGAAGCGGAGGTTGGGACCGGCATTTCGCGGTGCGCCCGGCATCTCAGCAGGCCCGGCCGGACTTGCAATCCCCGGCAGGAGGTTGATGGGCGGAACTGGGCCCTTGTCTCCGGCCTAAATACTCCGGACCGGTTCGCCGCATGCACCCGATTAGCCCGTCCAGAGGCCGGGCTCCACCTTTCGCCCGCGATGATGAAAAAACTGCCACTTTGGGCGGGCCAGCCGGGTAATAGGACAACCATCCATTTGCCGACCCGGTCTTGCTCCTCGCGAATCCGGGCTTCGGTGCAACCCAGTCCTCCCCATGTTCCAGGATTTCCGCTTCGCCTTCCGCCTGATCGGCACGCACCGCTGGTTCTCCGCCGCCGTCATCGTCACCCTCGCTCTTGGCATCGGCATCAACACCACCGTCTTCACCCTGGTCAACGCCGCGCTGTTCAAGCCCGTGCCCCTGCCGGGTGGCGAACGCCTGGTCGCCGTCAGCCACTTCAACCCCACGGATCCGCGCGGCCGCAGCGCGATCTCGCTGCCGGACTTCCTCGTATATCGTGCGCAGAACCGCAGCTTCGCCGGGCTCGAGGCCACCGATCGCGGCCAGGCCGTCATCAGCGAAAACGGCAACCCGGCCGAGCGCTTCAACATGGGCATCGTGTCGACCGGTCTCTTCGAGATGCTCCGGACCCCGCCGATCCTCGGCCGGGGCTTCTCGGTGGCGGACGGTCGGGCCGGCGCGCCCGTGGTGATCCTGCTTGGGCACGACGCCTGGCAGCGGCGCTACGCCGGCGCGGCCGACGTCATCGGCCGCACCGTCCGGTTCAACGGCGACCCGGCCACGATCATCGGCGTCATGCCCGCCGGCTTCAAGTTTCCCGACAACGAGGAACTCTGGATCCCGCTCACGCCCACGAAAGAACGGGAAGACCGCACGCGGCACAACCTGATGGTCTTCGGCCTGCTCCAGCCCGGCGTCTCCCCGACCCAGGCGCAGGGCGACCTCGTCGTGATCTCGAACCGCCTGGCCAAAGACCATCCGGACACGAACAAGGATGTCGCAGCGCAGGTGCAGACCTTTCACGAGGCCTTCAACGGCGGGCCGATCAAGCTCATCTTCCTGCTCATGCTCGGCGCCGTCGGCTTCGTTCTCCTCATCGCCTGCGCCAACGTCGCCAACATGATGCTCAGCCGGTCCATCGCGCGCGGCCGGGAGATCGCGGTGCGCGCCGCGATGGGCGCGTCGCGCTGGCAGATCGTGCGCCAGCTCCTCGTCGAGAGCGTGCTGCTGAGCGTGCTCGGCGGCCTGCTGGGCCTCGGCCTCGCGGCGTTCGGTGTACACGCGTTCGACCTGGCGACGCAGGACGTGGGCAAGCCTTTCTGGGTCCAGTTCACGATGGACTGGCGGGCCTTCGCGTATTTCGCCGCCCTCTCGGTGCTGAGCGGCATCGTCTTCGGGCTGGTGCCCGCCCTCCGCGCCTCGCGCACCGACCTGAACGCGACGCTGAAGGATGGCACGGCCGGCGGCACCCGGCGCAGCGGCCGGCTCACCGGCGCGCTGGTCGTGCTGCAGTTCGCCCTCACCGTCGTCCTCCTCGCCGGCGCCGGCCTGATGGTCCGCAGCTTCCTCGCCGTGCAGGAGATCAACCCGTTCGTGCCGGCGGCGCACATCCTGACCGCGCGCGTCAGCCTGCCCGACGGCAAGGGCGACCGCTATGAAAGCGTCGAGGCCCGCCGCCTGATGCACGAGAAGCTCGCGGCCCGCCTCGCCACCCTGCCCGGCGTGACCCAGGTGGCGCTCACCTCCTATTTCCCCGGCCTCGGCGCGGACAACCGCGACCTGGAAGTCGAGGGCCGGCCGATCGCCGATCCCAAGCACCCGCCGCGCGGCGCCGCCATCTTCGCCTCGCCCAACTACCTGGCCGCGACCGGCCTGCCGTTGCTGACCGGGCGCACCCTCGCGGAGAATGACGGCGAGACCGGCCGGGAGGCAGCGGTGGTCACCCGCGCCTTCGCCGCACGCCATTGGCCGGACCAATCGCCGGTCGGCCGGCGCTTCCGCTTCCTCAGTGACGGCAAGCCCGGGGCCTGGAACACGGTTGTGGGCGTCTGCGGTGACATCGAGCAAAACGCCATGGACCGGGAAGCCCCGCCGGTCGTCTATCTTTCCGACCGCCAGGAACCGTGGGCCTGGCTCGGCCTGATGCTCCGCACGGAGGGCGATCCCGCGGCGCTGGCCCCGGCCGTGCGCGCCGCGGTGCAGGAACTCGACGCCGACCTGCCCCTCTTCGAGGTGCGGACGCTGCCGGCTGCCCTGGAACACGAGCACTGGTTCATCAAGGTGTTCGGTTCGCTCTTCTTCACCTTCGCGGTCATCGCCCTGCTGATGGCCTCGGTCGGCCTCTACGCCGTGGTGGCGCAGACCACCGCCCGGCGGACGCGCGAGATCGGCATCCGCATGGCGCTCGGCGCGACCACCGGCTGCGTCGTGCGGCTGGTGCTCTCGCGCGGGCTCGCGCAGCTGGCCGCCGGCCTGGTCCTCGGGCTCGGCGGCGCCTTCGCCGCCACGCGGCTGATGAGCACGCTTTTGGCCGTGTCGCCCACCGACCCGGTGGTGTTCGCCACCGTGCCGGTGCTGCTGGCCGTCATCGGGCTCTTCGCCTGCTGGCTGCCCGCGCGCCGCGCCGCGCGGATCGCCCCGACGGAGGCGCTGCGCACGGAATAGCGCGGTCCGGCGGCGGACAAAGCATGATTCGCCGCTGCCGCGACGGGGAAGCCGCAAAAGAAACCGTAAACTGCTTTCCGCGCCACCCCTCATCTCTGGTAACGTAATACGTTACCAGAGGCCGGACCAGGGGTCGGATGCCGCCGCATATAGTCTGGCGGGAGGAACGGGCGCGGACTGATTCCGGCTCAGGCCGTGACTCAAACCTTCGGTCCGAAGTTGGCCCGGGCCACGAGCGCGGCGCCGATGGCCTGGGAGAGTTCGCCGAGCGTGGCGGGCACGACCTGGATCTTCGCGCGCTGCGCGGGCCAGAGGTAGGGCTCGGCCGCCGCCCGGATGCCCGCCAGGTAGCGTGCGCGAAATTCGGGCGTGGTGGACCCGGGATCGATCAGCCCGCCGCCGATCACGACAAACTCCGCGTCCACCGCCATGGCCAGGTTGGCCAGGTGCAGGCCAAGGGCCCGCGCCTGAAAATCAAAGATGTCGAGCGCGAGGCCGTCGCCCTGCTGCGCGAGGCCGCGCAGCGTAAGCGCCTTTTCCTTCGGCGCGAGTGGCGAGGTGGCGAGCGGGTGTTGCGGGTGCTTTTTGAGCATTTCCGCGAGCAGCTGCGGCAGGCCGGAGATGGTGGTGTAGGCCTCGATGCAGCCCCAGTCGCGGCCGCAGCCGCAGGTGAACGGCCGGATGCCGCCGAGCAGGTGGAGTGGCGCGGGCATGTGGCCGGCCTCCATGCCGCAGAGCGTGTCGCCGTCGAGCGGCAGGCCGTTCGGGTCGACGTAGGCGCAACCCAGGCCGGAGCCGGGAGCGAACATCAGCACGCCGGCCCGGCGGCCCGCGCGCACGCGGTGCGCCTCGCCCACCCCGCCGTAGTTGCCGTCGTTGCCGACGATGAGCGGCACCGCGCGGCCCGCGGCCGCCGCGATCGCCCGGGCGTAGTCGCCGGCAAAATCCCAGCCCGCGAAATCCGCGGGCAGGTTCGCCGAGCGGCCGAGCACGCCGTAGCCCTCGTAGGGCCCGGGGATCGCCAGGCCGACGCCGCGCACGTCGCGCCAGGCAAACTTGTTTTCGGCGAGGAAACCGCTGGCGCCCTCGATCCAGCCCTGGATGACCGCGGCGCGGCCCGCCGCGGAGTTGGTCGAGCTCTGCCGGAGCTGGTGGGAGATGATGGAGCCGTCGGCGCGGATGCCGCCGGTCTTGGAGGTGGTCGCACCGCTGTCGGTGCCGAGGTAGATGCCGGGAACAGTCATGGAAAGAAGGCGCGGAAGTTTCAGCCGCAGGTTGCCCGAAGCCGGCCGGCGCGCAAGGCCGCAATCCGTGCGCCGGTCTCTTCACCCTTCTCCCGCAAAACTGGATTGATCCGGGCGGATGAAATGTTTCCCTCGGCCGGGCCACACTCACCTTGCATACCTCCCCGACCTCCCATGAGCCGGCTGCCCGGCCCCTGAGTGGTGCGGCCCGGTTGGTGCTGATTGCCACCACCGCCGCGACCATCGCCCTGTTCTATCTGTTCATCTGCCTGTCACTCCTGGCCCTGCTGGTCTGGCTCGGGTTGTTCCTGCTGGTGGTCGCCGGCCTCGCCCGCTTCGGCGCGGCCGGGCTCATCATTAAATTTTTCGAGCGAGATGTCCGGCTGTTCGGTCTGGTGGTCCGCTCGCTCTGGCTGAGTGAGGGCGCCACCTACCGCCTGCCGCTGCAGCGGGCGGACGCCCCACGGTTGTTTGCGATGGTGGAGGGACTTGCCGGCCGTCTCGCGATTCCGCCGCCTGACGAACTCTGCCTGGAGATGAACTGCGGCGCCTGGGTGCAGCTGCACGGCCTGAAGACCGGCCTCGGCACCACTCGCATTGGCGTGGGCTACGACCTCCTCGCCGGCTTGAGCGAGCAGGAGGTCGAGGCAGTGATGGCCCACGAGCTCACCCATGCCAAGTTGATCAGCCGGGCCCTGCGCAACTGGCTGTTTGCAGGCCTCGGGCGCGCAGCCACCGTGTCCAACCAGCTCTCGGCCGTGGTCGATGCCCACCGTCGTGCCGGGGAAGGCTCCGGCCCTGGCGACTTGATGCTCCTGGGCGCAGACGCCCTGACCCGGCTGTGCGCCCGCCAGATGGGCGCCTACTCGCGGCAAAACGAGTTCGAGGCGGACCGCGGCGCCGCGGAGCTGTGCGGCAGCGCGGCGATGCGCGCCTCGCTGCAACGGCTTGAGGTGCTGCATCCCAAGCTGGCCCGCCTGCCCTGGAATGAGCGCGTGGCGAAGATTGAGTCGCCCGACGGCCTCAGCCGCTGGCTGCAGCAGGAACTCGCGGCCGCCGGCCCGGCGGCCGAGGACGGCCCCGCCGAGGTGTTTGACCGCTATTCCACGCATCCCTCGTTGCGCGACCGGCTGGCGGCGCTCCCCGCGGACAATTCAAAGCTGAGCGAGAGTCAGTCCGGCCTGTCGCTTCTCGCCGAGCCGGACAACATCGTGTTGAAGCTCGTCGCGGCCATCCAGCAGACCGCCCTGAAGGAGGAGGCCAAGGATCTTCGCGAACTGCGGAAATGGCTGCGCAAGATCCGGGACACCCGCAGCTATCGTGCGGCCCAGTTGCCCGGCATGCTGGTCATCGGGGGGAGCATCGTCTGCGGAGCCATCGCGCTGGCCATGGGCATGTGGGTGGCCGCGGCGGCATGCTTTCTCGGACTCGTCCCTTTGGGCATCTGGTTTTGGATCCTTGGGCGCTACCGCGACAAACGGCCGCTGCCCGTGCCCGACTACGAGGCCTTCATGAAAGGCCGGCAGGATTACCCGCTGCCAGACCTCGAAAACCGCGAGAAAAAAATCGAGGAGGAACTGCGCCAGCTCATCGCCGGCGAACCCAAGAAACGGCGCCAAGCGGCGCGTCTGGTAGACGAAGGCGTGGCGGCGCTCGGTCGCGTCGACTACCTGCGGGCCCATGTGGCGTCGCGCCTCGCGCAGAAACTGGACCCCAAGTCCGTCGAGTGCGCGCTGGTGACGCTGGTCGCCGCGGGGGCGTTTGACCAGCGGGACGTCGTCGGGGGCCTGATGGCGGCCGCACTCAAGCAAACCGGCCTGCGCTCCCCTTCCTCCGCCTGGGCCGGCGCGTGGGCGCTGCTGCTCTGCGGCGACTGGCGGGCGGCCGAGGCGTTCCTGCACGAGGCGATGAAACCCCGGCCGGACGATCCCCAGCTCCTCGCGCTGCTCGCATTCTGCCAGTCGCGCCGCGGCAAGTGGCAGAGCGCACTCGCGAACATCCGGCGCTGTTGCCAGCCCCGACCGCCGACCGCCCAGCACCATAAGCTGTTCGTCAGCCTGCTGCTGGATCATGGCGCGCTCCGCGAGGCCGGCCGGCTCTTGGAGCAATTCGGCCCCGCGGCCGCCTACGATCCCGATGTCGTCCACCTCCGCATCCATTTCCACTTGTTGCGCCGCGAATTCGCGCACGCCGAGCAACAGCTGGCGATGCTGGCCGAAAGCGACCTGCCGGGCCACCGGCTCCTGGCCATCGGTTATCTCTACGAGAACGCCCGCACCGACACCAAGGCGGTGGAGTTTTTCCAACGCGCCTTGGCCCAGGGCCACTACCCCGATGCACTCCTCGCGCTGGCCCGCCACGCCGCCGAGGCCCGGGACAAGGCCCGGGCGCGGGAATACATCCATGCCGCGCTCGACACCATGAAGAAGGCGGCGGACAAGGCGGCTTCCGCCTACGACGTATTTCATCCGGCTCTCAACCAGCTGCTCCGCCTCGAGGAGCCGGTTGACTCGTGCCGCGCCTGGCTCGCCCGCTTCCTGCCCGGTAAGGACGCCGGACTGCTGACCAAGCATGCCCTCCTCGTTTTCGCCCCGACCGAACAAGCGGTCCACGCCTACGTGCAGACCCTGTTGCAGGCGATGAAGCCGGGCGAACCGCCGCTGAGCGGCGCCTACGTGCAGGTTCAGCCCGCGCCCCGCGACCTGCAGCCGGTCCGCCCTGTGCGCCCCGGCATCCAGTATGTTTACCAGTAGCCCGTTGCTGCATAAAGTCTGGCCGCGCGGGCGGAGCAGGACTATCTCAACGGTATGAAATCTCTCATGCGCCACCCCGGGACGGCTCTCCTGATTCTCGCGCTGGCGTTGCTGGCACCGCTTTCCGCCAAGGACGTGCGCCACCCGGCGACAGGCGCCCCGGCGTATGCCTTCACCATCCCGGACGACTGGACCACCCAGGACGGCGGGTCGGGCAACCTGCTCATCCTCGATGCCAACCGCTCCACGATCGTAGTGATCCTCGTGGTGGCCTCCACCGACCCGCTGGACAAGACCGCGAAGGAAGCTCTGGAGGTGGCGCACGCCACGCCCGTCTCGCGCAAAGAGCCGACCGCCATCTCCGGCTGCGCCGGCTTCACCTGGTTCTCGACCGTGCAGAATCCCAGCAACCTCACCTTGAGCCTGGAAATGACCATCGTGCGGATCGACGACGCCCACGTGGCCTCAGCCTCCCTCATCATGGTCCCCAACCTCGCGTCCGAGGCGGAGGCCGTCGCCCGCCGCGTGCGGAACGGCCTCACCTTGGTGAAGGGGTGATCGCTCTCACCGCCTTGGCTGTGACCCTCTCGTAGCGGCCGGGCGGCGCGCTGTCGCCAATCTTCCGCCCTTCGGCCCGGGGCCGAAAGTTGGAACGCTTCCGGAGTGGATTGCGTTGCGGGCGTGCCGCGTTCCGCCTGCCTCGCACGTGCCCGTCCTCCCGCCGTGCTGTTCAACGGCGCCTGCCATTGCCCCGGCATTCCCGTCGCGCTCCTCCCGCGGCAAGGAGCAGATGACGCTCGTCGGCTGGGCCGCCGCCGGCTTCCCGATCTACGCCGCGAACGCCGCCAGTGGTCGTGGCATGACCCATTTGAAAATGCCCTCCACACTGTAACGGCCAGCAGCTTGCGTCCCGAGGCAAACCGCCTCATCAATGCGCCATCCCATGAAAACAGTCCTCATTGTCCTCGGGGTTCTTGCGGCCATCGTCGTCTTCGGAGCCCTTTTCCTGACCGGCCAATACAACGGCCTGGTGAATCGCGCCCAGGCCGTCGACGCCCAGTGGGCGCAGGTGCAAAATGTCTATCAGCGCCGCGCCGACCTCATCCCCAACCTCGTCGCCACCGTCTCGGGTGCCGCCAACTTCGAGAAGTCCACCCTGACCGAGATCACCAACGCCCGCGCCTCCGTGGGCAAGGTGCAGCTCAACGCCGGCGGCACGCCGAGTGCCGCCCAGCTGGCCCAGTTCGAACAGGCGCAAGGCGCCCTGTCCTCGGCCTTGTCCCGGCTGCTCGTGGTGGCGGAGAACTACCCTTCCCTCAAGGCCACGGCCAATTTCCAGGAACTGCAGGCCCAGCTCGAGGGCACCGAGAACCGCATCAGTGTCGAACGCGGCCGGTTCAACGAACTGGCGCGCGACTACAATTCCGCCATCAAGCGCGTGCCCGCCGTCTTCTTCGCCGGAATCTTCGGCTTCACGGATAAACCCTATTTCGCCGCCAAGGCGGACGCGGACACGCCGCCGGCGGTGCAGTTCGACTTCAACAAGAAGCCCTGAACCCACCCGTGAAGCTTTGCTTCCGCCTCCTGGCGTTCGGTGCGCTGCTGGCCAGCCTGAGCCTGTCCGCCGCCGAGCGCATCCCGCCGGCCCCGCTGCGGTATTTCAACGACTACGCCGGCGTGGTGTCGCCTCCCGTGGCCGACCGCCTGAACGCCCGCCTCGAGCAATTCGAGCGCGACAGCTCCAACCAGCTGCTCGTCGCAATCTACCCAAAGATGGAGTCGGACTCCTCCGTCGAAGACTACACGGTGCGGGTGGCGCAAGCGTGGCGGGCCGGACAGACGGGGAAAAACAACGGCGCCGTGCTCTTCTCGTTCATGCAGGAGCACCAGCTTTACCTGCAGGTCGGCTACGGCCTCGAGGCCGTGCTGCCGGACGCCACGGCCAAGCGCATCATCGAGCGGGAGATCGTACCCCGCTTTCGCGCCGGGGACATCGACGGCGGCATGAACGCCGCGGTGGAGTCCATGATCGCTGCCACCAACGGCGAATACCGCGGCACCGGGCGCACGCAGGCCGGTTCGCGGTCGGACGGCTTCAGTGGCAACTGGCTGTTCGTGGTGTTTTTCATCGGCATGCTGGTGATCAAGATGATCCAATGGCGGCGCAACCCGGCGGCGCTCTTCCTCAATCCCGGGCGCCGCACGTCCACCTGGATCAACTGGGGCGGCGGGTCCGGCGGAGGCTGGTCCGGCGGAAGTGGCGGCGGCGGCTTCTCGGGCGGCGGCGGTAGCTTCGGGGGCGGCGGGGCGGGAGGGAAATGGTAGTCATGAAGCCCAAACATTTTATCGCGCGGCTTGACCGCCAGCAGATCGAACAAGCCATCCAGCGGGCGGAGCGACTGACCTCTGGCGAAATCCGCGTCGTCATTCATCGGCAGCCGGCGCATGATGCCGTGGCGGTCGCACGTGCGGAGTTCGTGCGGCTGGGGATGCCCAAGACCCGGCACCGCAACGCCGTGCTGCTGTTTGTGGCGCCCACCTCGCAGTCCTTCGCCATCATCGGCGACGAGGGAGTGCACGCGAAATGCGGCGACGCCTTCTGGTCCGAAGTGGCGGCCGCCATGCAAAAGAATTTCCGGGACGGCCATCACACCGCGGCGATCATCGAGGGCATCAATCGCGCCGGCGTGCTGCTGGCCGAGCATTTCCCACCGGAGCCGGGCGCCGCCAACGAGCTGCCCAATCAGGTCATTGAACGGTGACCGGCCCGGCGATCCGCCCGCCGGCTCAGGTTGCGTAGTGTTGCAGGAACGCCCGCACATCCTCCGGCACGGCCGCCGCGAGGTTGGGCACGACCCACGTGAACAGCCGGCCGATCTCGAGGCACTGGTCGTTCGAGGCGGGCCGCGAGCCCGTGCCGGCGATGTCCGCGAGAAATTCCACCCCGTGCCCCGCGGCCGCCCGCACCAGGTTGTCCTTCAGCTGGAACTCGAAGGCCGCCACCGAGGCGTTGGCCGGATGCCGCCAGACGGTCAGGCGCGAGGGCCGGCTGCTGGCGTAAACCTCCACGAGGTAGCCGGAGGCGTCGGGCTGGTCCGCCTTGGGCTGCAGCTTGAGCGTCGAGCCGAGCGCCACGACCTCGAGCAGCTGGAGATAGTCGCGGCGGACCGCCGCGTCCGTCAAATCGTGCACCAAGCCGAGCACCATGCCTTCGGGCGGCTCGCTGATGTTGGCCACATGGCACGGCACCGTGATCTCATAGGCCTGCACGCTGAGCTTGAGGTCGCAGTTCTCGGCAGGCTCGGCGCGGATCCCGGGGCCCAGCTGCATGCGTGCACCCAGCTCGGAACATTCGATGAGGCGCCCCTTCCAGTTCCAGCCGTGCCGGGTGTTGCTCATCGGCGCGCCGCTCTCATCGCGCGCGACGAAACTGAGCACCGCCTTCAACGGAAACTGCGGGCTGATGGCGAAGCGCGGCACGCTGCGCCGTTCGATCCGCGGTGTTTCCGTCACCACGGTTTCGGGCTCCTTAAGAATGCGCCTGAAGAAGGTCATCGGCCTAGGGGAATCAACCCACACAAATCTTGGGATGCCGTCAACCTCGCCGGGCGGTTTGGGCGGTAAAAAATCCCCTAGTCAGGGTCTGCCCGGCCCGCCATGTTCGCGGCCATGCAGACCCGCACCCTCGGCCGCACCGGCATCAACGTCTCGGTCGTCGGCGTCGGCACGTGGCAGTTCGGCGGCGAATGGGGCCGGGCCTACACCGCGGCCGACGCCCGCGAGATCCTCGCCGCCGCGCAGGATTGCGGCATCAACCTCATCGACACCGCCGAGTGCTACGGCGACCACCTGTCCGAGCGCCTCATCGGCGAAACGCTGCCGGGGAAACGCGCGGACTGGATCATCGCCACCAAATGGGGCCACAAGTTCCACGAATGTTTCAAGCGCGAGCAGTGCGTCGGCCCGGCGGACTTGCTCGGGCAGCTCGACGCCTCGCTCAAGGCGCTGCGCACCGACTACGTGGACCTGCTGCAGTTCCACTCCGGCAGCGACGCGCAGTTCGCCACGCCGGGCATGTGGGAGGCGGCCCACGAGGCCAAGCGCCAGGGCAAGGTGCGCTTCCTTGGCAATTCCATCAGCAGCAACACCGCCGACCCGCACCAGGTGGACCGCTCGACCGATGTCGGCGTGGACGTGATCCAGCTCATCTACAACCGCCTCGAGCGTGAACCCGAGACGGCCGTGTTTCCCTCGTGCGCACGGCAGAACCTCGGCGTGCTGGCCCGCGAGCCGCTCGCCAGCGGTTTTCTCTCCGGCAAATACAAGCCCGGCCACAAGTTTCCCGCCAACGACGTCCGGGAGGTCCTGATGCAAGCCCGTCAGGAACGCCTGCTGGGCCAGGTCGCGCAGATCGCCGCCACCGAGGTCCCGGCCGGCGTGCCGATGGCGCAGTGGGCGCTGGCCTGGGTGCTGAAGAACCCCGCCGTCACCGCCGTCATCCCCGGCTGCAAGGATGCCGCGCAGGTCCGCGCCAACGCCGCCGCCGTCGCGCTGCTCTGAGCGGAACGCCGGCAGGCGGAAGCCGCCGCCACCCGTCGGGTAGCAGGCGGCTGGGGCGGAACGCGCGATCGGCCGCGGGCTCAGCCCTCGATCAGCTGGAGCGGAAGCACGACCTTGATGCTCACCGGGACGCCGTTCCGGAGCGCCGGCTTGAATTTCCACTGCGAGACGGCGGACACAAGTCTCGGGGCGAGATCCTGGTCACCGCGCGACACGACCTTGATGTTATGGGGCCGGCCGGACTCATCGATGGTCATCGAAAGGGTGACGATTGAGCCATTGCTGCTGGCCGGCAGTCTGGTCGGGGACACGACGCTCTCCGGGGCCGGCGCCTCGAAGTTGGCGATCTTGCCGGGGGCCACGGTGGTGAGGGCGGAGGCGGAGCAGAACAGACCGCCGGCGAGGGCGGACGCGATGACGAGTGATTTGATTTTCATCTGGAGGACCCGCGGGAGCGGGATGGGGGTTGTGGATGCGGGCCCCGGGACTTCCGGGGTTGGCCGCGCTTGGCTGTCAGCGCGTGTGTGGACGGGCTCTTTGCAGCGCCCATGCCAACAAACACCGCACAGCCGCCGGTAGTTGCAACCCAGAGGGAAAATCGGCGGAAAAAGAAATGTCATATCCCGCCGGCCCGTCCGGGATTTTGCGATACCGAGACCCGCGCTTCCCACGCGCGGGATTGGCCGGGCCCGGAAAACCGGAAACGCGCCCTACACCCGGCGACGGCCGGCGATCGCCAGGGCCACGCCCCCGAGCACGAGCACCGAGGCCAGCACCAGGCGGGCGGAAAGGGTCTCCGCCAGGAACAACACGCCGCCGAGCGCCGCCAGCACCGGCACCGTGAGTTGCAGCGTGGCGGCGCGCGTGGCCGTCAGCCGCGGCAACGCCGCATACCACACCGCGTAGCCCGCCCCCGAGGCCAGCGCCCCCGACAGCACCGCCCAGGTGACACCGGCCGCCGAGACCTGCGCCCGACCCGGCGCCGCCACGAACAGCAGCAGCCCCAGCGGCACGGCCCAGACAAAATTTCCCGCGGTCGTCGCCAGCGGATCGCCGAGCTTGCGGCCGCGGAGGGAATACACGCCCCACGCGACGCCGGCCAGCGCCATCAGGCCCGCGCCGAGCGGCGGCGGGGCCGCCAGTCCCGGTGACACCAGCCAGGCGAGACCACCCAGCGCCACCAGCAGGCCGGACCATTCCCACGCGCCCGGCCGTTCACCGCGGAAGAGCCCGGTGCCGATCATCGTGACCTGCACGGTGCCGAACAGCAGCAGCGCACCGGTGCCGGCCGTGAGTTCGCGGTAGGCGAACGAGAAGGCGGCGGCGTAGGCGAACAGCGCCGCGGCCGAAGGCACGTCCCGCCGGAACGGGGCCCGGCCCTGCGCCCCGCAGAGGAGCGCCAGCGTGACCGCGCCCGCGAGCAGGCGCAGCAGGGTGAAAGTGGCGGCGTCGATCTCCGCGCGCCCGAGCGCCAGCCGGCAGAAGACGGAGTTGGCGGCGAAGGCCAGCAGCGCAACCGCCGCCCCCGGGGGGAAGCTGGATGACTTGGGATTGATGCCGGCGATTGTGCGGGGGACCGGCCGCACGACAAGGGCGATCACGCCGCCGCCGCGCGGCGGAGCGCGCGGTCGCGGCGCAGCACCAGCATGCTGTCCGCGCCGGCGAAGAACTC
Source organism: Opitutus sp. GAS368 (assembly GCF_900104925.1). Classification (NCBI taxonomy): domain Bacteria; kingdom Pseudomonadati; phylum Verrucomicrobiota; class Opitutia; order Opitutales; family Opitutaceae; genus Opitutus; species Opitutus sp. GAS368. Next base: position 2,367,996 of record NZ_LT629735.1, on the reverse strand, counting down.
GTAGGCCACCGGCATGATGTCGCTGCGGACGCCGTGCGCGGCGAGGTCGGCGCGCAGACGCGGGAGCTCGGCGTAGGTCCGGCCGGCGGCGCTGCATACCGGGTGGATCCGCACCTCCCCTGCCGACACCCGCACCAGCTCGAGGCAGGCCGCGAGGTGCCAGGCGTAGTCGAACCGGTCGGCGTAGATGAAGAGCAGGTGCGCGCAGAGCACGAGCGAGAAGCTCTGGTCGAGGAACGGCAGCGCGGGGAGCGACGCCCGCACGTAGCGCCCGTGTCGCTCGTTGCCGTCGAAGTCCGCGAGGAAGCGCGCCGCGGCCAGCCGGCGGTCGGCCTCGGCCGCGGCGAAAGTCTTGAACGACTTCAGCCGGAACAGGTGCCGCTTGGCGCGCATCTGCGCAAACATCCGGCGGTAGTCCTCCCGCACGCGCGCGGCGAGTTGCGCGGGGCCGTGGCCGTAGAGCGGATCCACCGCCACGGCGTCGATCCCGTGGCGGACGGCCTCGGCGGTGAACGACGACGGCCCGGCGGCGACGTCGAGCACCGAGAGCCGGCGGAGGGCCGCCGGGTCGAGGGCGAAGAAGCGCGTGTATTCCTCGAACGTGCGTCCGAAGAACGACACGGTCGGCAGTTCCATCCGGGTGGCGGAGGGCGGCGGGAGCGGAGCGAGGAGCGTGGGCATGGGAGGAAAATAAAAAGCCCGACTCGGAGGAGTCGGGCTCGGGTGGAAGTGGTTGCTTAAAATTTGCGGATTACGCGTTCACCATGCTTCGCCGAGCCCTCGGGGGGAGCCAAACGTTTTTGCCGGCCATCAGTTTGATGGTCGCGTCGGAACGGCGGAGGGCGGCGGACAGGTTCACGGGCGCAGTTGATGCGGAAGTTTTCCCCGCCGTGCAAACACAAATTTTTGCCGGGCGACCGGCCCGGACAAACACCGGGCTGGCAGCAGCCAGCAACGGTGCCCGCTCTCTGACGACCCCCACAAGCCGGCTTGCGCCCCGCCGGTTGCCGGCCCAAGGTGCCGGTAACATGCCCACCAAAACCAGCCACGCGGCCATCCTGCGGCAGGAACACATCGGCTTCTCGGTGATCCTGCTCCTCAGCTGGGCGGCGGAAATCCTGCGGTTGCCGCATCTGCTGTTTAACGATCCCGTCGGATTCAACTGGTCCCGCGTCCTGCTCCGGTCGGCGGTGATCATCATCGTCTGGGCCTGGGTGTATTTCACGACCCGCAGCCTGATCCGGCGCCTGCACCATCTCGAGGAATTCATGCTGATCTGCAGCTGGTGCCGTAAGGTCGGCCACGACGGCGAGTGGCTGACGATGGAGCAGTATTTCGGCACGAACTTCGCCACGCAGACCTCGCACGGCGTCTGCCCCGAGTGCGCCGGGAAGGCGCGCGAGCGGCTGGCCCAGCTGATCACCGAGGCCGGCGGCAAGGTCTGATATCGGCGACCCTGTGCCGGCCCGGCGACGCCGGCGGCTTGCGCCAGACGCCCGGGTCGACTGAATGACACCATGTCCACCTACACCGCCGGAATCCGCTGGAGCCGGGGCGCCGCGGAAAAATTCACCGACAACCGCTACAGCCGCACCCACACCCTGACCTTCGACGGCGGCGCCGTCGTGCCCGCGTCCTCCTCGCCCAGCGTCGTGCCGCTGCCGATGTCCGACCCGCAGGGTGTCGACCCCGAGGAGGCGTTCATCGCCAGCCTGTCGAGCTGCCACATGCTCTGGTTTCTTTCGATCGCCGCGAAGCGCGGCTACACCGTCGACGCCTACGCCGATGACGTGCTGGGCGTCATGGCGAAGAACGCCGCCGGCCGGCAGGCGATGACGTCCGTCACGCTGCGCCCGCGGGTGACCTTCAGCGGCGCGAAGCTCCCCGATCGCGCCGCGCTCGACGCACTGCACCACGAGGCACACGAGGAGTGCTTCATTGCCAACTCCGTCCGCAGCGAGGTCGTGATCGCGCCGCGAGTGACTTGAGGTTTCCGCGCGAAGCGCCACACCCCGTCGCTTCGCGCCACCCCTCTCCAGAGGGGACCCGAATCAACGCCAACGGGGATCCCCTCTTGGAGAGGGGTGTCCGCCAAGGCTCAGGCCGGGATCGTTGTTGCCGGCCGCCGCCGCGGCCTTGGCGAGGGCGCTCTCCGCGATTTTCTGGCGGATCATGCCAAAGCGGGTGAGCGCGGCGATCGCCAGGATCATGACCCTGACTGTCTTCAGGCGATTCATACCGGCGTGGCGGCAGGCTCCCAACCCCCGCCGGCTAAATCCACCTTCGTATCCGCTGCCCGGCCGGTTTCACCCCCGGGGCGCCGGTCTCCGCCACAAAACCGGCCCGTCAGTTGAGCAACCGGAAGGTGTTGCCGCCCCAGAGTTTTGCCAGAGCGGTCTCCGACCAGCCGCGCGCGAGCAGCGCCGCGGTGATCGCCGGGTAGTCGGCCACGCTGTTGAGCCCCGGGAATCCCCCGCCGCCGTCAAAGTCACATCCGATGCCGACGTGCTCGATCCCGGCGACGTTCACCGCGTGCTCGATGTGCCGCACATAGTCTTCCAGCGTGACGGCCGGATTCGGGTAGGTTTGCTCGATCCGGCCCCACTCGACGCTGGCCCACGCGCGCACCTCGGGCGTCAGCACCTTGTCCTGCATCTGCAGCAGCATGGCGGCCGTGGCGGCGGTCCGGCCATCCTCCTTCATATTCACGACGGCGACCGGCAGGGCGTTGATCTGGATGACGCCGCCCTTGGCCGCGAGGGCGCGCAGCAGGTCGTCACCGACGTTGCGGGGGTGGTCGCACACCGCGCGGCAGCCGGAGTGCGAGAGGATCACGGGAAACTTGGAAATCTCCAGCAGGTCCCGCAGCGCGGCGTCCGAAGCGTGCGAGGCGTCGACGACCACCCGCAGCCGGTTGCACTCGGCCACGACCGCGCGGCCGAACGGACTCAGCCCGCCCCACTCCGGGCCGCGCGGGTCGGTGGACGAGTCGGCGACGTCGTTGTTGAGCATGTGCGTCAGCCCGAGCATGCGCATACCGAGCCGGTGGAATTTGGCGACGTTCCCGACGTCGCGCCCGAGCGGGTAACTGTTTTCGATGCTGAGGTAGAGCGCGCGCCGGCCCTCGAGCTTCAGCCGCACGGCATCGACGCCGGTCAGCGCGAGCCCGCAGGCGCCCGGATTCTGGCGGATGACTTCGTGGGTGCGCGCGAAGACCTGCAGGGCCCGGTCGTGCGCCGCGGCGAAACCCGCGGGCGTCCGCGCCATCTGGGCCGAGTAGACGGCGAACACCAGGGCGTCGATGCCGCCTTGCTTCATCCGGGGCAGGTCGCACTGCGCGCCGCCGGCCGCGAAATCGTGCGCGGCGGCGAAGTCCCAGCCCGGCTTCATCAGGCTCGCGGTGGGCGTGTCGATGTGGGTGTCGATGGTGAACAGGCGTTCGTGGAGTGAGATGACAGTGGCCCCGGTCATATTCATTCCACCGCAGTTAGGTGGGGTCGCCGGCCGCCGGCAATGGACATTTCATGGTCCCTTCTGCCTACGCGCATCTCGGGAGTTGCGCTCGGCCCCGGGTTGGCTCTCTTTGAAGCCCGCCTTTCCCATGTCCGCCAAAGTTGAAAACGTCGTCATCGTCGGCACCGGCTGCGCCGGTCTCACCGCCGCCATCTACACCGGCCGCGCCAACCTCGCGCCCCTCGTCCTCGAGGGCACGCTGCCCGGCGGCCAGCTGACGACGACCTCCGAGGTGGAGAATTTCCCGGGCTTTCCCGACGGCATCGACGGTTTCCAGCTGATGCAGAACCTCCGCAAGCAGGCCGAGAAATTCGGCACGCACTACGAGAGCGGCACCGTCACCGGCATCGATACCGCGAGCTGGCCCTACACGCTCAAGCTCAGCGACCGCGAGATCAAGGCGAAGACCGTCATCGTCGCCACCGGCGCCTCGCCGCGCCTCACCGGCATTCCCGGCGAGAAGGAGCTTTACGGCGGCAAGGGCGTGACGACCTGCGCGACCTGCGACGGCGCGTTCTACCGCAAGATGGACGTCGCCGTCATCGGCGGCGGCGACAGCGCGGCCGAGGAGGCCCTGTTCCTCACGCGGTTCGCCAGCAAGGTTTACCTCGTCCATCGCCGCGACTCGTTGCGCGCCTCCAAGATCATGGCCGACCGCGCCACCTCGCACCCGAAGATCCAGCCGGTGTGGGACAGCGTGCCGGTCGCCGTCGAGGGCGTCGCGCAGGGCGCCGTCAGCGGGCTGAAGGTGAAGAACCTCAAGACCGGCGCCGAGAGCGTGCTGCCGGTGAAGGGCATCTTCGTCGCCATCGGCCACGTGCCGAACACCGCCGCGTTCAAGGACGCCGCAGACACGGACGACCAGGGCTATTTCATCCCCGCCGGCCACAGCCAGGTGAAGACGAAGACGCCCGGCCTGTATGTCGCCGGCGACTGCGCCGACCACCATTACCGCCAGGCCATCACGGCCGCGGGCATGGGGTGCCAGGCCGCCATCGAGGCCGAGCGCTGGCTCGCGGACAAGGAAGCCTGAGCTGGTCGCCAGGCTACGGGGGGTGTTCACCCAACTAGTCCCCGTTGGCCTTAGCTGTTAGGCTCACACTCCCCGCAAAGGGAATGCTGATGCCCGCCTACCCCCCACCGATAACCGCGAAGAAGCGCATCCTGATCGTGGACGATAACGCCAGCGACACCCTGCTGGTGGAACTCTGCCTGGAACAGACCAACGACTACGTGGTAAAGACGGAAAATAACGCCAAGCTGGCGTTGGCCACGGCAAAGGAGTTCCGGCCGCACCTGATTCTGCTGGATGTAAGAATGCCGGGCCTGGACGGCGGGGAACTGGCCGCTTGTTTCCAGGCGGACCCGGCCTTGAACGCCGTGCCGATCGTGTTTTTGACGGCACTCGTCACGAAAAGCGAAGTGGCGGCCGGTAATGGCCGGGGGGGAAAATTTCCCATTCTGGCCAAGCCCATTATATTGCCAGAACTGGTCGCCTTTCTCAAACAGCGCCTGGGTGGATGACGCCGCACGGAGCGAACCAACCATGGCCCATGCCCCTTCCCTGCCCCGCGATGCCGAACGTCTCTCGGCGGGCACGGCGGAGGTCATCACCGAGGTTCGCCGCGAGGAGGCCCTGCTGAAGGCGGGCGCGCTGCAGAACGCCATCCTCAACAGCGCCAATTTCTCCAGTATCGCCACCGACGAGAAGGGCGTCATCCAGATCTTCAATGTCGGCGCCGAACGCATGCTCGGCTACACGGCCGCCGATGTCCTGAACCGGATCACCCCGGCCGATATCTCCGATCCCCAGGAAGTCATCGCGCGCGCCAAGGCCCTCAGCCTGGAGCTGGCCACCACGATCACGCCGGGCTTCGAGGCCCTGGTCTTCAAGGCCTCGCGCGGCATCGAGGACATCTACGAGCTGACCTACATCCGCAAGGACGGCAGCCGCTTCCCGGCCATCGTGTCGGTCACGGCGCTGCGCGACGAGCAGGGTGGGATCATCGGCTACCTGCTGATCGGCACCGACAACAGCGCCCGCAAGCAGGCGGAAGAGGCTCTGCTCAAGGCCGGGGCCCTGCAGAGCGCCATCTTCAACAGCGCCAACTTCTCCAGCATCGCCACGGACGCGAAAGGCGTCATCCAGATCTTCAACGTCGGCGCCGAACGCATGCTGGGCTACACGGCCGCCGAGGTGATGAACCAGATCACGCCGGCGGACATTTCCGACCCCCAGGAGGTGATCGCGCGCGCGAAGGCGCTCAGCGCCGAGCTCGGCACCCCCATCACCCCGGGCTTCGAGGCCCTGGTCTTCAAGGCCTCGCGCGGGATCGAGGACATCTACGAGCTGACCTACATCCGCAAGGACGGCAGCCGGTTCGCGGCGGTGGTGTCCGTCACGGCGCTGCGCGACGAGCGGGGCGGAATCATCGGCTACCTGCTGATCGGCACCGACAACACCGCGCGCAAACAGGTCGAGGAGGAGCAGAAGAAACTCGATCAGCGCCTGCGCGACCAGCAGTTCTACACCCGCTCGCTCATCGAATCCAACATCGACGCGCTGATGACCACCGATCCGGCCGGCATCATCACCGACGTGAACAAGCAGATGGAAGCGCTCACGGACTGCACGCGCGACGAGTTGATCGGCGCGCCGTTCAAGAACTACTTCACCGATCCGGAGCGGGCCGAGGCCGGCATCAAGCTCGTGCTGAGCGAGAAGAAGGTCACGAACTACGAACTCACGGCGCGCGCCCGGGACGGCAAGGAAACCGTCGTCTCCTACAACGCGACCACGTTCTACGACCGGGATCGGCGGCTGCAGGGCGTGTTCGCTGCCGCGCGCGACGTCACGGAGCGGAAACGCTTCGAGCAGGCGCTCCAGGAATCGAATGTCGAGCTGGAGGGCGCCAAATCCGCGGCGGAGAAAGCCAACCTCGCCAAGTCCGATTTCCTTTCCAGCATGAGCCACGAGCTGCGCAGCCCGCTCAATGCGATCCTCGGCTTTGCCCAGCTCATGGAGTCGGCCGCCCCCCGGCCGACGGCCGCCCAGGCGGCGCGCATCACGCAGATCCTCCAGGCGGGATGGCATCTGCTGAAGCTGATCAATGAAATCCTCGACCTCGCGGTGATCGAGTCCGGGCAGGTGCTGCTGTCGAAGGAATCGGTGTCGTTGTCCGAGGTCATGGCCGAATGCCGGACCATGATGGAGCCGCAGGCGCAACAGCGCGGCATCGGCATGACTTTCCCGCAATTCGACCACCCCGTCTTTGTCGGAGCCGACCGGACCCGCCTGAAGCAGATCGTCATCAACCTGCTTTCCAACGCGATCAAATACAACAAGGACCATGGCACGGTGGTCGTGGACTGCGCCGTGATCGCCCCGGAGCGCATCCGCATCAGCGTCAAGGACACCGGCGCCGGTCTGCCCCGGGAAAAGATGCAGCAGCTGTTCCAGCCGTTCAACCGGCTGGGCCAGGAGGCCGGCAGCGTGGCCGGCACGGGCATCGGCCTGGTGGTGACCAAGCGGCTGGCCGAGCTGATGGAGGGCACCCTCGGCGTGGAAAGCACGCCCGGGATGGGCAGCGTGTTCTGGTGCGATCTGCCCGCGGCGGCGGCGCCTCAACTCGAAATCCCACCCGGCGAAGCCGAGGCCCCGGTCCAGCCGGAACTAGTGGCCGGCAGACCGCGGCGCACCCTGCTCTATGTCGAAGACAACCCGGCCAACATGGAATTGGTCGAGCAGCTCATTGCGCTGCGCCCGGACATAAAACTGATCACCGCGGTGAACGGAACCCTGGGCATCGAACTCGCCCGCACCACGCGCCCGACGATGATCCTGATGGACATCAACCTGCCGGGCCTCAGCGGGATCAAGGCCCTGAAAATCCTGCAGGAAGACCCCGCCACCGCGCACATCCCCATCGTGGCCCTGAGCGCCAATGCCATGCCCCGCGACATCGCGAAGGGGCTGGAAGCAGGATTCTTCCGCTATCTCACCAAGCCCATCAAGGTAAACGAGTTCATGGACACATTGAACATCGCGCTGAAATTTGCCGAGACGTCGGTCGCGCTGGACGCCTGACAAATGCCATGATCGCCCCCGCGGACATTCTCAAGGCCAGCATCCTGATCGTTGACGACCAGGCCGCCAACATCTCCCTGCTGGAGCAGATGCTGCGCGAAGCCGGCTACGCTTGCATCGCCTCCACGCAGGATCCGCGCGCGGTCTGCGCGCTTCACCGCGAGCACCGCTACGACTTGATCCTGCTCGATCTGCAGATGCCCGGCCTGGATGGATTCCAGGTGATGGAGGGTCTGAAGAAAATCGAAACGGACGGCTATCTTTCCGTCCTCGTCATCACCGCCCAGCCGGATCACAAGCTGCGCGCCCTGAAGGCCGGGGCGAAGGATTTCGTCAGCAAGCCGATCGATCTCGCCGAGGTCTTGCTCCGGGTGCACAATATGCTCGAAGTCCGCCTGCTGCACCGGGACGCGGCGCGGCGGACGCAACAGGCCGAGCTCAGCGAACAGGCCCTCCGCGCCTCCGAGCTGCGCTATCGCCGGTTGTTTGAAGCGGCGAAGGACGGCATCCTGATGCTGGAGCTGGTCACGGGGCGCATCACCGATGTGAACCCTTTCCTGATCGCCCTGCTGGGTTCATCCCACCGGGACATGGTCGGCAAAACCGTCGGGGAGCTCAGCCCCTTCAAGGACATCGAGTCAAACCAGGTCATGCTCGAGCGGTTGCAACAGGACGGGTATGTCCGCTATGACAACCTGCCGCTGGAAACGACGGATGGCCGGCGCATTGCCGTGGAGTTTGTCAGCAACGTGTATCAATCCGGCGAGGAAAAGGTGATCCAATGCAATGTCCGCGACATCACCGAGCGAAAGGCGGCGGAGGAAAAAATCCGCCAGCTGAACGACGACCTGGAACGTCGTGTGACCGCGCGCACCGCGCAACTCGATGCGGCGAACAAGGAGCTCGAGGCGTTTTCCTATTCGGTGTCGCACGATCTGCGCGCGCCGCTGCGGGCCGTCGACGGATTCTCGCAGGCGGTGCTGGAGGATCACGGGCCGGCGTTGTCGGAGGACGGCCGGCGCCAGCTGCAGGTCATCCGGGAGTCAGCGCAGAAAATGGGCGTGCTCATCGACAATTTGCTGTCCTTTTCCCGGCTCAGCCGCCAGGCGCTGGACAAGCGGAGCATCGCCACCGGCCGGCTGGTGCGTGGCGTGCTCGCCGAGCTGGGCTCCCCGTGGCCGGAACGGTCGGTGGAAATCCGCACCGGCGACCTGCCCGCGTGTTGCGGTGATCAGGCGTTGCTGAAACAGGTCTGGCTTAACCTCCTGTCCAACGCGCTGAAATACACGGGCCGGCGGGAAAAAGCGGTGATCGAGATCGGCTGCCTGCCAATCAACGGCGTGGAGACCTTTTTCGTCCGCGACAACGGCACCGGGTTTGACATGCGCTATGCCGGCAAGCTCTTCGGCGTCTTCCAGCGGCTGCACCGCGCGGAGGAATACGAGGGCACCGGCGTCGGCCTCGCAATCGTGCAGCGCATCGTGCAGCGCCATGGTGGACGCGTGTGGGCCGAAGGCGCCGTCGATTGCGGAGCGACGTTTTATTTCAACCTGGAAAAGGAGACCAAAGCATGAACGCCACCAACGCCGTCGAGCTGCTGCTCGTCGAAGACAGCCCGCAGGACCTGGAGCTGGCGTTGCGTGCCCTGCGCCAGGCCAAGATCTCGAACAGCATCCACGTCGCCCGCGACGGCGCCGAGGCCCTCGAGTTTGTTTTCTGCGAGGGCGCCCATGCCACCCGCAAGATCACGGACGGCCCCAAGGTGATCCTGCTCGACCTGAAACTGCCCAAGGTGGACGGGCTCGAGGTGCTGAAGCGCATCAAGGGCGATGCGCGCACGAAGATGATCCCGATCGTCGTGCTCACCTCGTCAAAGGAGCAGAGCGACGTGGTGGAAAGCTACCAGCTCGGTGTGAACAGCTACATCGTGAAGCCCGTGAATTTCGAGCAGTTCACCGAGGCCGTGCGTCATCTCGGGCTCTACTGGCTGCTTCACAACCAGCCGCCGAAGGCCGGCGAATGAGTTTTCCATGCCGCGGCCACTCAAAGTCCTGCTCGCCGAGGATAATCCGCGCGACGTCGAACTGACGCTGCGGGAGCTGCGCCGGGCCGGCTTCGAGCCGGAATGGCACCAAGTGGACACGGAGGCGGCGTATCTGGCGCAGCTCCATGATGGGCTCGACCTTGTGCTGTCGGATTTTCACATGCCGCAGTTCACCGGGTTCCGCGCGCTGGAATTGCTGCAGCAGCGCGGACTGGAGGTGCCCTTCATCCTCGTGTCCGGCACCATCGGAGAGGACACCGCCGTGGAAGCCATGCGGCGCGGGGCAACCGACTATCTCCTGAAAGACCGGCTGTCCCGCCTGGGCTCGGCCGTCACCCATGCCCTGACCGAAAACCGGTTGCGCGGTGAGCGCCGGAAAGCCGAGGAGGCTTTGCGGCAGAAAACCGCGCTGTTCGAGGCCCTGCTCGACTCGTCGATTGACGGCCTTCGGATCGTCGATCTCCAAGGGAGGAAAATCCTGCAGAACCGACGTTTCAGCGAATTGCTGAAGATCCCCCGGGAAATCGCCGACGGGGATGACGATGAAAAAACGCGGCTGTTCGTCGCCGGCATGGTCCGGCACCCCGAACCGTTCCTCGCGCGGGCGCGGCATCTCTATGCCCACCCGGAGGAATCCAGCGTGGAGGAAATTGAGATGGCCGACGGCTCGGTGTTCGACCTCCATTCTTCGCCCATCCTGAGCAAGGAGGGGAAAAACTACGGGCGGATCTGGGCGTTCCGCGACATCACCGCAAACAAGGCCGCTGTGCTGGCGCTGCGGGAGAGCGAGCAGCGCTTCAAACTCGTGGCGCGCGCCGTGAGCGATGTCGTCAGGGACTGGGACTTTCCCTCCAACACCCTCTGGTGGAGCGACGATTTTCAGACCACCTTTGGTTTTGCCCCCGGTGACATCGAACCCGGAATCGAGTCCTGGACCAATCGCATCCACCCCGATGAGCGCAACCGGGTGATGGACAGTGTCCATCACGCCATCGACGCGCGCACGGATGCCTGGAGCGGGGAATATCGTTTCCAGCGCAAGGACGGCAGCTATGCCTTTGTGCAGGACCGCGGCTACATCCTCCGCGATCCGGCCGGTCACGCCACCCGCATGGTGGGCGGCATGCGCGACCTGACCGAACAGAAAAACATGGAGGCGCAACACCTGCGCACCCAGCGCATCGAGAGCATCGGGACGCTGGCCGGCGGCATCGCTCACGACCTGAACAACGTCCTCGCCCCGATCATGATGTCGATCGAGCTGCTCAAGCTCGATCCCGCCAACGACCCGCGGCGGCGCAGGATCCTCGAGACCATCCAGGCGAGCAGCCAGCGCGGGGCCGACCTGGTCCGCCAGGTGCTCACCTTCGCCCGGGGCGTCAAGGGCGAGCGGATTGCCCTCCACCTGCACCACCTGGCCGGCGAACTCCGAAGCGTCATCAGCCAGACCTTTCCCCGCAACATCCGGATCGAAAGCGAGGTGCCGGGCAACCTCTGGCCCGTCATCGGTGATTCCAGCCAGTTGCACCAAGTCCTGCTCAACCTCACCGTCAACGCCCGTGACGCCATGCCCAACGGCGGCACCCTCACCTTGGCGGCGGTCAACGTGGCCCTCGACGCCGGATTTGCCGCCACCAACCGGGAGGCCAAGCCCGGCCCCTATGTGCGACTCAGCGTGACCGATACCGGCCAGGGCATCCCGCCCGGGGTGCGTGACCGGATCTTCGAGCCGTTCTTCACCACCAAGGAACTGGGGCAGGGCACCGGGCTCGGCCTCGCGACGGTGCACACCATCGTCAAAAGCCATGGCGGCTTCGTGCAGGTCGAAAGCGAGGTCGGCCGCGGCACGACCTTCCACGTCTACCTGCCGGCCGACCCTGCCTTGGGCAATAGCCCCCCGCCGCACCCGCTGGCTCCCGACCTGCCGCGCGGGCACGGGGAACTGGTGCTGGTGGTCGATGACGAGTTTTCCATCCGGCATATCACGCAGAAAACCCTGCAGGCCTTCGGCTACCGGGTGCTGACCGCCGGCGACGGCGCCGCGGCCGTCTCCCTCTATACCAAACATGCCGGGGAGATTGCCGTGGTGCTCACCGACATGATGATGCCCGTCATGGATGGCGCCGCGACCATCCGGGCGCTCCGGCGCATCAATCCGGCCGTCAGGATCATCTCCGTCAGCGGTCTAGACGGTGGCGGGGACGCCTCCCGGACCACGAGCGACGACGGGCAATACTTTCTGGCCAAGCCCTACAGCGCGGAGATCCTCCTGCGGCTCATCCGCAAAGTGCTCGACCAGCCGGCGGTTTCCGTCTGACGCCGAACCATCAGTCCGCCGGCGCACGCTTGCCCTGCCCGGGCCGATGCGTTGCGCTGTCGCATCATGAAACCGACCCTGCGACAACTCTGGGCCGCTCTCGGCATCCCGGCCGATTATGCGCGGACGCGCGGCCTGCCGGTGCAGCGCGTCGCCCGGTCGCTGGTATCGGTCGGCCCGGCGGCGGACGATGGCAAACCGGTGCGACTGGCACCGCGCGCCGCCGCGGCATGGCGGAAGATGCAAGCCGCCGCTGCCGCCGACGGGGTGGAACTGCTGGCGCTCTCGGGTTACCGCAGCGTGGCACGGCAGGCGCGGATCATCCGCCGGAAACTCACCGCGGGCGAAAACATTGGCGGCATCCTGCGGCTCGTCGCGGCGCCCGGTTGCAGCGAACACCACACCGGGCGGGCCATCGATGTCGGCTCGCCGGTTTACCTGCAGCTCGACGAGCACTTCGCCCGGACCGCTGAATTCCGCTGGTTGAAGCGACACGCCGCCCGCTTTGGTTTTCACCTGTCCTATCCCCGCAGGAACCATCACGGCATCGGCTACGAACCTTGGCACTGGTGCTGGCGGGCGTGATTTTATGACAACTTAAGCTGCAGGGCCGCAGGCACCTGCACCTGGATTTAGAATTATTCTAATTCTCACTTGAAACCCGGTCTCGTCTGCTTTGTTTTACCCAGTTCCCCCATCACCATGTCCACCACCACCGACAACCACGCGGCCTTGTGCGAGCGGCTCAAGGCCTGCGACGTGCGCCCCACCCCCCAGCGCGAGGTCGTGCTCAAGGTCATCCTGGAAAAACGCGACCATCCCACCGCCGACGAGATCTTCGCCCGCGTAAAGGCCTCGATGCCCACCATCTCGCTCGCCACCGTCTACAACTGCCTCGAGGCGCTCGTCTCGGGCGGCCTCGTCCGCCAGGTCAACCTCGAGCGCGCTCCGACCCGCTACTGCCCGAATCTGCACGAGCACGCGCATTTTCACGACGAGCACACCGGCAAGATCCACGACGTGGACCTGCCCGACGATTTCGTCGCCCGCCTGCGCCAGATTTTGCCCGCCGGTTTCGACGCGCGCAGCATCGAGCTGAATTTCCGCGGCAAGGCCGCCGCGAATTAACCATCATCCGCACGACCTGTCATTCTGAGCGCAACGACGAATCCAGCAACACAACCGTCACCGAACATCATCCTGGATCCTTCTCTTCGTTCAGGATGACACCAAAGGCGCTTTCACCCTCCCTCTCACTTCCACTTCCTCACATGAGCCAACTCGTCATCAAAGACCTCCACATCAGCATCGGCGACAAACCCATCGTCAAGGGCCTCAACCTGACGGTGAAGCCGGGCGAGGTGCACGCCATCATGGGCCCCAACGGCACCGGCAAGAGCACCCTCGCCAAGGCCATCGCCGGCCACCCGGATTACACCATCACCGGCGGCGACGTGCTGCTCGACGGCAAGTCCGTCCTCGCCATGGAGCCCGACGAGCGTGCCCGTTCCGGCCTGTTCCTCGCCTTCCAATACCCGAGCGAGATCCCGGGCGTCTCCATCGCCAACTTCCTCCGCGCCGCCGTGCAGGCCCGCATGGCCGAGGGCGAAGAGCTCGACGCCACCGGCTACTACAAGAAGCTCTACAGCAAGATGGACCTCCTGAAGATCGACCGGAAGTTCACCTCCCGCGCGGTCAACGACGGTTTCTCCGGCGGCGAGAAGAAGCGCTGCGAGATCCTCCAGATGGCCATGCTCGAGCCGAAGATCGCCCTGATGGACGAGACCGACTCCGGCCTCGACATCGACGCGCTCCGCATCGTCGCCGAGGGCGTCAACTCCATCCGTGCCGCCGCCAACCCGCCCGGCATCCTCCTCATCACCCATTACCAGCGCCTGCTCGACTACATCGTGCCGGACTTCGTCCACGTGATGTATGACGGCCGCATCGTGAAGAGCGGCGACAAGACCCTCGCCCTCGAGCTCGAGGCCAAGGGCTACGACTGGGTGAAGCAAGAGCTCGCCGCCGCCACCGCCTGAAGACCCATCTCCCCTGGTAGGAGCCTGCTTGCAGGCGACCTCACAACCATCGCCTGCAAGCAGGCTCCTACAATCGAACCAAATCTCCCATGAAGCCACCGACCGAAATCGAGACCGCCGTCGCGATGGACAACAATCCTGTCGCCGGCATTGACCAGACCAAGGGCGACTTCCAATACAAGGTCGACTACGCCTTCGACGCGGGCACCGGCCTCAACGAGGACACCGTCCGCTACATCAGCTCCGTCAAGAAGGAGGAGCCGTGGCTGCTCGAGTTCCGCCTCAAGGCCCTGAAGACCTTCCTCGAGAAGCCCATGCCCACGCACTGGGCGACGAAGGATCTCGAGAACATCGATTTCAACAAGATCCGCTATTACCTCTCGCAGGGCCAGAAACCCAAGCGCACGTGGGACGAGGTGCCGGACGACATCAAGAAGACCTTCGAGCGCCTCGGCATCCCCGAGCAGGAGCGCAAGTTCCTCGCCGGCGTCGAGGCCCAGTTCGACTCCGAGGCCGCCTACTCCAACATCAAGGAGATCGTGGCGAAGCAGGGCGTCATCTTCGTCAACTCGACCGAGGGCCTGCGCGAGCACCCGGAGATCTTCCGCAAGTTCTTCGGCAAGGTCATCCCGACGGGCGACAACAAGTTCTCCGCGCTCAACAGCGCCGTGTTCTCCGGCGGCTCGTTCATCTACGTGCCGCCCGGCGTGAAGGTCGCGCAGCCGCTGCAGGCCTACTTCCGCATCAACGCCGAGAACTTCGGCCAGTTCGAGCGCACCCTCATCATCGCCGACGAGGGCGCCGAGGTCGTCTACATGGAAGGCTGCACCGCCCCGAAGTTCAGCACCTCGACGCTGCACAGCGCGGTGGTCGAGCTCGTCGCGCTCAAGGGCGCCAAGATCCAGTATATCACCGTCCAGAACTGGGCGAACAACGTCTTCAACCTCGTCACCAAGCGCGGCGTCGCGCACGAGGACGCCGAGATCAAGTGGATCGACTGCAACATCGGCAGCCGCCTCACCATGAAATACCCGGGCGTCGTCCTGAAGGGCGAGCGCGCCCGCGGCGAGGTGCTGTCCATCGCGCTGGCCAACGACGGCCAGCACCAGGACACCGGCGCCAAGATGATCCACGCCGCGAACAACACGACGTCCAACATCATCGCCAAGTCCATCTCCGTCGGCCAGGGCCGCTCCACCTACCGGGGCGTCGTCCACATCCCGAAGCACCTCAAGGGCTGCAAGAACAACACCGAGTGCGACGCGCTGCTGATCAACACCAACAGCCGCACCGACACCTATCCCGCCATCTCGGTGCGCGGTGACAAGAACGCCACGCAGCACGAGGCCAGCGTCTCCAAGGTTTCCGAGGACATGATCTTCTACATGCAGTCGCGCGGCCTCACCGAGGCGCAGGCGATGAGCCTCGCCGTGAACGGCTTCATCAACGACCTCGCCCGCGAGTTCCCGATGGAATACTCCGTCGAGCTCAAGCGCCTCATCGATTTGGAAATGGAGGGATCGGTCGGCTGACGCCGACAAGGACTGAAAAGCTGAAAGACTGAAGGGCTGAAGCGCCCAACCACCTTTCAACCTCAGCCCGCCATTCCTTCAGCCATTCAGCCTTTCAGTCCTTCAGCCATTTGCCCATGTCCGCAGTTTCCACCACTTCCCTCACCGGCTCGTTCACCCGCGAGGCTTTCGCCGCCCATCTCGAGCGCGTGAAGCACCTCCCCGCCTGGTGGCTCGACCGAAAGCGCGCCGCCTACGAGCGGTTCGCCACCGCGCCGATGCCCAGGCGCACCAACGAGGGTTGGCGTTTCTCCAACCTCTCCACGCTGACGCTCGACGGCTTCAACGCCACGCCCGCCGCCGTCCGCTTCGACCAGATGGCCCACCGCGAGCTCGGCGTCACCGGCGCCGGCCACCTCGTGTTCGCCAACAACCGGCTCGTCACCGCGCAGGCGCTCGACGCCAGCACCGCCGGCTCGGGCATCATCTTCGACACGCTCCAGCACGCGCTGCTCCAGCACGCCGACCTCGTGAAGGCGCACCTGCTGGCCCAGCCCTCCAAGCTCGGCTCCGACAAGTTCGCCGCCCTGCACGAGGCCTTTCTCGAGGACGGCGCCTTCATCCATGTGCCGAAGGGGGTCACGGCCACGCTGCCCGTCGGCGTGTTCCACTACGCCTGCGGCGACGGCACCGCGGTCTTCCCGCACACTCTGGTCATCGCCGAGGAAAACGCGAAGATCACCGTCGCCGACTTCTTCCGCTCGGAAAAGGCCGGCGAGGCGCACTTCGCCTGCGGTGGCAACGATCTCTACGTCGGCCACGGCGCGCAGGTCACCTACCTCGCCATGCAGGACTGGAGCCGCGCGACCCTCTCCTTCCAGTTCAACGCCACCGTCGCCCGCCGCGACGCCAAGGTGCTCTCGCTCAACCTGCACGCCGGCGCCCGCCAGGCGCGGCACGAGTCGTTCTCCCAGCTGGCCGCCCCCGGCGCCCACTCCGAGATGCTCGCGCTCACCGTCGCGCACGGCACGCAGGAGTTCGACCAGCGCACGCTACAGATCCACCAGGCGCCGAACACCAGCTCGAACCTCCTCTACAAGAACGCGCTCATGGACCAGGCGAAGACCATCTTCTCCGGCCTGATCGTCGTCGATCCCGACGCGCAGAAGACCGACGCCTACCAGAGCAACCGCAACCTGATGCTCAGCGACGAGGCCGAGGCCAATTCGCTTCCGGGCCTCGAGATCCAGGCCAACGACGTCCGCTGCACCCACGGCGCCACCTCGGCCCGCATCGATCGCGAGCAGGAGTTCTACCTCGAGTCCCGTGGCATCCGCGCCGCGCAGGCGCAGGAGCTGCTCGTGTTCGGCTTCTTCGAGGAGGTCCTCGGCAAGATCGAGCACGAACAACTCCACGATACGCTGACGAACATCATCCGCGAGAAATTCAAAACCTGAGATTCTCCGCGGATGGCGCGGATGAACGCGGATAACTTCTGCCTTCATCCGTGTTTTATCCGCGTAATCCGCGGTAAAATTCATTTCCCATGAGCACCACCGACAAACGCGACCGCGCCCTGACCCGCGAGGTCACCGTCACGCAGATCCCCAGCGGCGACAAGCAGACGCTGTTCGCCGGCGACACCGTCTTCATCCACCAGGTGCTCGGCGGCAGCTATACCATCCAGACCTCGACCGGCCTCTACCGCCTCGACGGCAAGGACGCCGACGCCATCGGCGAGACCGTCGCCGTGCAGACCGTCACCGCGGCCACGCTGGCCGATGGCGCGCCCGACCCCGAGGCGATCTGGGACCAGCTGCGCAAGGTTTTCGACCCCGAGATTCCCGTGAACATCGTCGACCTCGGCCTCGTCTATTCGATGGACGTCGGCAAGGCCGACGACGGCGGCTTCAAGGTGGACGTCGCCATGACGCTCACCGCGCCCGGCTGCGGCATGGGCCCGGCCATCGCCGAGGATGCCAAGGGCAAAATCCTGCTCGTCCCCGGCGTCAGCACCGCCGACGTTCGCATCACCTGGGAGCCGGCCTGGAACCAGTCCATGATCAGCGAAGAGGGCAAAATGAAGCTCGGCCTGATCTGAACTGCCGGGCGGGATGCCCGATCCCGCTCCTTGTCTTGGTTGGCCCGGGCCTTCGCCAGATCGTCACCTGTCGCCGCTTGTCTTGGCCGGTGGCGCGGCCATGCTGCCCACATGAGATTTCGTGACGGCTGCGTGCTGGCGCTTGTCGCCGGGCTTGGCTGGGGCGCCACGGCCGGCGCGGAGCCCCGGCCGCCGGTCATGCTGCCGGGATTGCAGCGCGATGGCTCGGTGCTGCTGCCCAACCAGTGGTCGTTGCGCCCAGCCGGCCGCCAGGTGGTCGTCGGTGATTTTCCGGTCAACCTCGCCCTCCATCCCGGCGGACGTTTTGCGGCCGTGCTGCACTGCGGGTATTCGCAGCATGAGATCCGCCTCCTCGACCTGGCCTCCGGCCGGCAAGTTTCCCAAGTCGCGCTCGACGAATCGTTTTATGGGCTCGCCTGGTCCGCCGACGGCCAGCACCTCTACGCCAGCGGCGCCACGCTCGAGACCGTCCATGTCTTTGCCTTTGCCGACGGGCTGCTTTCGTCTCCGGCGGATTTCCGCGTGCGACCTGAGAAGGAAACCGGCGTGCCGGTCGGGCTCGCTACCGACAAAACGGGGGCGCTTTATGTCGCCGAAGGCTGGGGCCAGCGGGTGGACAAGCTTGAGGCGGCCTCGGGCCAGCCCGTCTGGTCGGTCTCCCTCGCCACGGCGGCGCCAGTTTCAGTCACCGACCCCGAGGGGCCGCGGTGGCAACCTTCCGATGCGACCGATGCACCGTTCCCGTATGCTTGCCTGCCCGATCCGTCGCGCGGCCGCCTCTATGTCAGCCTGTGGGGCCGCGCCGCCGTGCTCGTGCTGGACGCGAAGAGCGGCGCCGAACTCGCCCGCTGGCCCGTCGGCCCGCACCCGAATGAAATGGCCCTCTCCGCCGACGGCCGCCTCTTCGTGGCCGAGGCCAACACCAACACGGTGAGCATCCTCGACCCGGCCGACGGCCGCGTGCTCGAAACGTTGTCTACCTCGCCCACCCCCGGGGCCCTGCCGGGCTCGATGCCCAACAGCCTCGCGCTCTCCCCCGACGGCCATCTGCTCTTCGTGGCCAACGCCAACAACAACTGCGTGGCCGTCTTCGACGTTTCCGCGGCCCGCCGGACGGTTTCACTCGGCCTTGTCCCGGTCGGCTGGTTTCCGACCAGCGTGCGCGTGAGCGCCGACGGCCGCACGCTCGTCGTCGCCAACGGCAAGGGCGTGATCTCCGCCGCCAACCCCGCGGGCCCGTTTCCGGGGGACCCGCGGCCACGCAACCTGCAGGACTACATCGGCAGCCTCTTCAAGGGCACCGTCAGCCTCATCGCGCTGCCCGCGGCCGACCGGCGGACCGCGGTGTTTGGCGCCTGGACCCGGGAGGTTCTCGCTACCCAGCCCGTCGCGACGTCCGCTAGGCCCGCCGGGAGCCCGGTGCCTGCCGCGCCCGGCGAGGCGTCGCCGGTCCGGCACGTCATCTACGTGGTGAAGGAGAACCGCACCTACGACCAGATGCTGGGCGACCTGCCCGGGGGCAACGGCGCACCGCAACTCTGCCTGTTTCCCGAGTCTGTCACGCCCAACCACCATGCGCTCGCCCGTGAATTCGTGCTGCTGGATAATTTTTATGCCGACGGCGAGGTCTCGGCCGACGGCCACGAGTGGTCGATGGGGGCCTATGCCAGCGACTTCGTCGAGAAGACCTGGCCGCTCAATTACGGCCACAACCAGCGCAATAAGATCGGCTACCCGAGCGAGGGAGCCTACGCCATCGCCGCGCCCGAACGCGGCTACCTCTGGGACCAGGCTGCGCAGGCCGGAGTCAGCTACCGCAGCTACGGCGAATTCGTGTTCAACGGCCGCCGGGCCACCGATCCCGCCCGGCCCTCCCTCCCCGTGCTGCGCGAGCACATCGACCCGCTCTACCGCGGCTTCGATCTCGACTACCCCGATGTGAAGCGTGCCGAACGCTTCATCGCCGAGCTGCAGCGGTTCGAAGCCCGGGGCGACATGCCGCGCCTGCAGGTCGTGCGCCTCGGCAACGACCATACTTCCGGCACGCTCGCCGGCGCCCTCACCCCCCGGGCCCTCGTCGCCGACAACGACCTCGCCCTTGGCCGGCTGGTCGACGCGGTCAGCCATTCGAAGTTCTGGACCGATACCGCCATCTTTGTGCTGGAGGACGACGCACAAAACGGCCCCGACCACGTCGACGCGCATCGCAGTCCGTGTCTGGTCATCAGCCCCTACACCGCCCGTCACTCGGTCGATTCGACGCTCTATTCCACCACCAGCGTGCTCCGCACGATCGAACTGATCCTCGGGTTGCAGCCCATGTCGCAATTCGACGCCGCGGCCGCGCCGATGCACGCCGCCTTCACCGCGACCCCCGATCCGACCCCTTTCACCGCCCGCCCGGCCCAGGTCGACCTGAACGAGCGCAACCCGGCCGGCGGCTGGGGCGCGAAGGAATCGGCCCGCATGGATTTTCGCGAGGCCGACCGCGCCGATGACATCGCGCTCAATGAAATCGTCTGGCGTTCCGTCAAGGGCGCCGGCTCGCCCATGCCCGCGCCGGTCCGTGCCGCCTTTTTCAAGGCCCGCGCCAGGACGGACCGGGACGACGATTGAGGCGGGCGGCCGCGAATCCGGCACGCTTCAGAAGGTTGGCCACCGTGCGCCGCAAGCGCCGCACGGTGTCAACCGGCCCAAGCCGGGACTCCGTCCCCTTGCAAATCACCGACCACCTGCTAGGGACGAAGGCATGCGTTGCCTTGTTGCCGTTCTTGCCACCCTGACACTGGCCGCCCCGGCGCCCGCGGCCGAGCCCCGCGAACTCTTTGACGGCCGCGACCTCGCCGGCTGGGAATTCACGACCAACCCGGCCACCGCCATCGCCACGGTCTGCACGGTCCGGCCCGACGGCGTCATCGCCGCGACCGGCCAGCCGGTGGGCTTCATCGCCACCACGGCGGCCTATTCGAACTACCGCCTGCATGCCGAATGGCGCTGGCCGGGCAAGCCGGGCAACAGCGGCGTGCTCGTGCACATCAGCTCCGGCCCCAGGGATCGCGTGTGGCCGCTTTGCTACCAGGTGCAGATGAAGAACAAGTTCGTCGGCGACCTCCTGCCCATGGCCGGCGCCACCTTTGCCGAACCGCTCACGAGCGTCCCCGGCGCGGCGACCGCCATCAAGGGGTATACCGCCCCCGACAGCGAAAAGCCCGCCGGCGAGTGGAACACGTGCGACGTCATCTGCCGGGGCGACACGATCGAGGTCATGGTCAACGGCGTGCGGCAAAACCGGATCACGGGCTGCTCGTTACATGGAGGTAAAATCGGGTTCCAGTTCGAGGGCACGCCCTTCGAGCTGCGCCACGTCACGCTGGTCGGACTTGACTAACCGCGCCGGAACCGGCCGTCTGTCCTTCCCCCTGTCCCGTCGCCATGTTGGAAGACATCCCTCCCAGTCATCCCGAGTTCTGGAGTTCGCGCTATCTCAGCGCGAACACGCCTTGGGATTTCGACGGCGTGCCGGCCGATCTGCGGGAATTTCTCAAGCGCAAGGACACCGGCTCCAACCCGCAGGCCCGCGGCAAGGTGCTCATCCCCGGCTGCGGCCTCGGCCACGAGATCAAGGCGTTCAGCCAGGCCGGCTACGACGTGACGGCGATCGACTTCGCGCCCGGCGCCGTCGAGCGCGCCCGCCGGCTCAACGGCACCGCGCTGGCCAGCCGCATCATCCTCGGGGATTTCTTCAGCCACGATTTCGCGCCCAACTCGTTCGACTATGTCTACGAGCGCGCCTTTCTCTGCGCGCTGCTGCCGGAACGGCGCGAGGTCTACCGCGCCCGCATGGCCAGCCTGCTGAAATACCAGGGCGCGCTGCTCGGCTATTTCTACTACCAGAAGCCGGTGCTCTCGGAAGGGCCGCCCTACGGCTTCGCCTGGGGCACGGCCGACGAGCTGTTCGCCCGTTATTTCCTCCTGGTGAAGGATTCGCCCGTCAACGACTCCGTGCCCATGTTCGCCGGCCGCGAACGCTGGCAGGAGTGGCGCCGCACCTCGTTCAAGGGTTGAGCGGGCTTGCGCGGCTCCGCGCCGCCGCCACCATGCCGGTATGAACGACGCCGGCTTCTATGAACAACTGGCCGCCCTCGGGCGCGAGGGCACGGCGTTCGTGCTCGTCATCCTCACCGAGTCGCTCGGCAGCACGCCCCAGGACACCGGGGCCAAGATGCTCGTCACCGCCGCCGGCCTGCACACCGGCACCGTCGGCGGCGGCAAGGTCGAGGCCAAGGCCATCGGCGTCGCACAGGCAATGCTCGCCGGGGCCACGGCCGCACCGCGCTTCGTCAACTGGACGCTCAGGACCGATGTCGGCATGACGTGCGGCGGCTCGGTGAAACTTTATTTCGAGCCGCACGCCGGCGGCGGTGCCGGCGCGGCGTGGCCCGTCTGGGTCTTCGGCGCCGGCCATGTCGTCCAGGCGCTCGTGCCCGTGCTCGCCCCACTCGACTGCCAGCTGACCGTCGTCGACCCGCGCCGGGAGTGGCTCGACAAGCTGCCGCGGGCCCGCAACGCCCGCTACGTCGAAGCCGCCGAGCCGGCCGGCCTGGTGCCGACGATGCCCGACCACGCTTTCCTGCTCTGCCTGACCCAGGGCCACGCTTCCGACCGCCCCGTGCTGCAGCGCGCGCTCGCCGAGCGGCACTTTCCCTTCGTTGGCGTCATCGGCAGCGAAGCCAAGGCGGAGGTGCTCCGGAAAGAGCTCATTGCCGCCGGCCTGCCCGCCAAGCGCGCGAAGGAATTCCACTGTCCCGTCGGCCTGTCCTTCGGCAGCAACGACCCGCGCGAGATCGCCCTGAGCATCGCCGCCCAGCTCCTGACCGAGCGGGACCGATTGCGCGCCGGGGCAAAATAACCCGTCGTCAACCGGTCCGTTCGAATACGAACAGGTGGTTGAGCCCGCCCTGAAACCTCGACCGGTGCAACAGCCGGAACCGCGGCGCGGCAAAGATCCGCTCCGTGTCCGCCGGCTCGAAGCCGTAATGCTCCTCCAGCGACATGCCGTCGATCAACCGCAGGAAGCGCAGCACCGCCAGGATGTGGTCCACCGTTTTCGCCGGCACCGTGATGATCACCCGGCCGCCGGGCTTGAGCAGCTCATGACAGGCTGTCGCGAGCGCCTGCTGCTCCTTCGTCGGCACGTGCTCCAACACGGCCAGCATCGTTACCGCATCCCAGCCGCCCTCCGCCGGCCGTGCCGCCGGGAAGAACCCGGGGATAATCGTGAACTTGGGCGCGTCCAGCACCGTCTTTCGCAGCGGCTCAATGCCAAACCCGCGGATCAGCCGGTCGCCCAGGGCTTGGAAAAGTTCGCCTTCATGCGCGCCGATGTCGATGACCCGGGTGCCGGCCGGGATGAACCGCATCGCCTGACGCATCCGCCACTGCTGGATGAAACGATCCAACGCCTTCATGCCGGTCCAGTCAGCCGCGACTGAATCGAGGCGAAGATCGCCTCGCCCGTCGCGGGCGAGGCCAGCGGCACCTCGCCGCCGGGTGGACCGAACGCCGCCACCGCGTCGCGCAGCGCCTCGCGCACCGAGAACGCCAGCATCAACGGCGGCTCGCCCACGGCCTTGCTGCCGTGGATGGTGTTGGACTGCGCGGCCCGGGGCAAAAGCGTGACGTTGAATTCGACAGGCGCGTCGCTGAACGCGGGAATCTGGTAGGTGCTGGCGCTGTGCGTGAGCAACCGGCCTTGCTTGTCCCAACGCAGTTCCTCGCGCGTGAGCCAGCCCATGCCCTGCACGAAGCCGCCCTCGATCTGGCCGCGGTCCACGCCGGGGTTGAGCGAGTCGCCGACGTCATGGACGATGTCCACGCGCCGCACGCGGTGCATGCCGGAGAAACCGTCCACCTCCACCTCCGCCACGGCCGCGCCGCAGGCGAAGTAGTGGAACGGCCGGCCCTCGGCCTTGACCCAGTCCCACTTCACGCCGGGCGTCTTGTAGTAGCCGGTCGACGAAAGGCTGATGCGCTCCGCGTAGGCCTTGGCGCAGACCTGGGCGAAGGGGAGACGGGCCGACGGGTTCGATTTTGCGAAAACCTCGCCGTTTTCGAAAACTATTTCTTGCAGGTCTGGCTTTATGCCCGACATGTCGGCGGTAAACCCCGCCCTACCTGCCGAAAGCAGGCCCGCCGCCACCGGCAGCAGCCGCTCGCGGAGCGTGGCGCACGCCGCCGCCACCGCCGCGCCGTTCAGGTCGGCGCCGCTCGACGCCGCCGTGGCCGAGGTGTTCGGCACCTTATCGGTGCTGGTGGTCATCAGCCGGATGCTGGCGGCGGGGAGGCCGAGCTCGCGCATGGCGACGCCGAGAATCTTGGTGTGCAACCCCTGCCCCATCTCGGTGCCGCCGTGATTCACCTGCACCGAGCCGTCCTGATAAATGTGCACCAGCGCGCCGGCCTGGTTGTAGTGCGAGAGCGTGAAGCTGATGCCGAACTTCACCGGCGTCACCGCCAGCCCGCGCTTCATGTGCGGATTGGCCCGGTTCCATTGGTCGACCTCGGTGCGCCGCTTGGCGAACTCCGCCTGCGCGAGCACCTGTTGCCAGATATGCTGGATGCGGTTGTCGCCGATGTCCTCGTTGTAGTGCGTGCGGTTGGTTTCGCCGGTCCCGTGGTAAAGGTTGCGCTCGCGCACGACCGCCGGCGGCAGGCCGGTTTGGCGCGCGATGCGATCGATGATCTCCTCGATGACGATCATGCCCTGTGGGCCGCCGAAGCCGCGGAACGCCGTGTGCGACGTCACATTGGTCTTCGCCACCCGGCCGCTTAAATGCACCGCCGGGATGTAGTAGGCGTTGTCGAGGTGGAACAGCGCGCGGTCGTTGATCGCCGTGGACAGGTCGAGCGACCAGCCGCCGTCCGACACCAGCTCGACCTGCGCGGCGAGCAACCGCCCGTCGTTGTCGTGGCCGATGGAAAACCTGGCATGGAACGGGTGCCGCTTGCCCGTCAGCTTCATGTCGAGGTCGCGGTCGAGCTGCACGCGCACCGGCCGGCCGGTCTTCACCGCCGCCAGCGCCACCAGCGCCGCGAAGCCGTTGCCCTGCGTTTCCTTGCCGCCGAAGCCGCCGCCCATGCGCGGGGCCTGCACGACGACCTTGTGTCGCGCCACATGCAGCACCTCGGCGACGATGGCCTGGATCTCCGACGGATGCTGGGTCGAGGAATTGACCAACACGCTGCCTTCCTCGCCCGCCTCGGCCCAGGCCGCGTGCGTCTCGAGGTAGAAATGCTCCTGCCCGCCAAATTCGAACTCGCCTTCGAGCCGGGCCGGCGCCGTCCCCAACGCCGTCGCGACATCGCCGCGCTTCAGCGCGTGCGGCTCGGTGTGGTAGCTGCCCGCCGCGATGGCGGCCGGCAGGCCGATGATCGCGGGCAACGGCTCGTAGTCCACCTCGACCAGCGCCGCGGCGGCGCGGCACGCCGCGAGCGAATCTCCGACCACCCAGGCCACCATCTGACCGTGGAAAAGAATCTCGTCCTGCGCCAGCAGCGGCTCGTCGTGCCGCACCGGGCCGGTGTTGTTCTCACCGGGGATGTCCTCGGCCAGCAGCACGGCGTGAATGCCCAGCGCCTGCCGGGCCTTGGTGGCGTCGCGCCGCAAAATCTTCGCGTGGGCGTGCGGCGCGCAGACCGGCCAGCAATCGAGCATCTTCCGGCGCTGCGCCGTGTCGTCCACATACAGCGCCCGGCCGGTCACGTGGCCGACGGCGCTCTCGTGCCGCAGGTTGCGGGAGGCATCTTCGATTGGCCACCGGCTGTCGCCGGCGAACCCCAGATCGGCGTCCTGCGCCTGGCTCTGTTCGCCCGAGACGAATTTCTCCCAGAGGCTGACGACCAGACCGCGCCGGTAGTCGGCACCGCTGCGGGCATCGTCGATCGGCTTGAAAGTGTCATGGAGGAGGTGCGCCACCGCCGGATCATTCAGCTTCTTGCCCACCAGCGCCGTCTCGGCCTTCAACGCCCGTAGCGGCATCGCCGCCACGCCGCCGTAGGCAATGCGCGCCTTGCGGACGATACCGCCGGCATCGAGGTCCACACAGAACGCCGCCGCCACGATGCTGATGTCGAGCTCGCGGCGCTTGGAGACCTTGAGGAAATCCACCCGGCGCGTCAGGCCGCGGGTCGGCCCGCCGCGCGGCAACACGATCTCGCGCATGATCTCGCCGGGCTTCAGCACGGTCTTGCGGTAGGCGGTGAAGAACTCGGCCAGCGGCACCGTGCGCTCGCCCTTGGCGGTGACGAGCACGACGCTCGCGTCGAGCGTCAGCAGCACCGGGGCGCTGTCGCCGATGGGCGACGCCGTCACGAGGTTGCCGCCCAGCGTGGCACGGTTGCGGATCTGGCGGGCGGCGAACACGCGCAGCATCTTCGCAATGGAGGGATACTCGTGGCCCAGCACCTCCTCGACGTTGGTCAGCGTGGCGCCGGCGCCGATGTGCCAGGCCTCGGTCGTCGCGGTGATGCGCGTCAGTTCCGGCACGCCCTCGGTGGAGATGAGCAGCGGGAACGCCTTGAACTTCTTGTTCAACTCGACGCCGATCTCGGTCGCGCCGGCCACCAACTGGGCCGCCGGGTAGGTGGCGAGCAGCGTGAACATCCCCGGCAGCGACGTGGGGCGGAAGAACTTCGCCTCGCCCGCGGTGTAGTTGAGCGCCATGGGCGGATGCACCGGGACCTGCAAGCGGGCGGCAAAGTGATCGGTTGTAGGGTCGGCGCTTGCGCCGACCTTCGGCGCGGTCGGCGCAAGCGCCGACCCTACATTGCGCTGGGCGAGCGCCGCCACCGCCGCATCGCGGATCGGCCGGTAGCCGGTGCAGCGGCAGAGATTGCCACAGAGCTGGTCGCTGACCTGCCATGGCTCCTTGCAGCCGTCCCGGTAATAGGCCTCGAACATCGAGACCACGAAGCCGGGCGTGCAATAGCCGCATTGGGAGCCGTAGTGCTCCACCATCGCGGCCTGCACCGGGTGGAGCTGCTTTTTGTCGGCGCCGCATTGCGCGAGGCCCTCGACCGTCACGATCTCGCGGCCGGCGAACATCGGCACCAGCGCGATGCAGCTATTGAAGGCGCGGTAGGTCGCTTTGCCCTTCGCATCGCGGTCCACCAGCGCCACGGAGCACGCACCGCAGTCGCCCTCGGCGCAGCCTTCCTTGGCGCCCGTCAGGCCGTTGGCGCGCAACCAGGCCAGCAGCGTGGTGGTGGACGCCACGCCCGCGGTGGAGACGGCACGGCCGTTGACGATGAGGTCGAGACTGGCCGGAGCCGCCGGGTCAGATGGCCGGACGGTTGACATCCTTGTAATAGAGATAGCTCGCGGGGACCTTGCCCATGGCGACAAACCACTGCGCGCAATACGGCGCCATCCAGACGGCGTCGCCCGCCTGCACCGGATACCAGCTGTCCTCGAGGCGGTAGACGCCCGCGCCGCCGAGCATGACGAGGCCGTGCTCCATGACGTGCACCTCCACGAACGGCAGGTGGCCGCCCGGTTGGTAGGCGAAAATGTTCACGGCCAGGTCGAAGGCCGGCTCGTCGGGCAGCAGCACCTGCAGGTTGGCCGCCGGGTCGCCGAGGAACGCCGCGCCCTTCACCTTGGCCGCATCGCCGATGATGGCCTTGGGCAGGGGCGTGCCGGGAAGCGCGACATACTTTTTCTGGAAAAGCGTCAGCTGCGTGCCGGCCTTGGGCGTGGCTAGGCTCCACGACTGGCCGGCGGGCACGTAGAAAAACCCGCCGGCGCCGATCTTCGCCTTTTCCTTCCCCACCGTCAGCGCGCCGCCCCCGTGCACGACGTAGCCAAAGGTCTGCGTGCCGCTCGCCGGCTGCGCGGCGCGGCCGTCGGCCGTGAAGGTCACCAGCAGCTGCGCGAACTTCGCGCCCATGGCCTCGTTGAACAGGACGACCGTCGTCGCGCCCGTGATGCCCGGCACGGAGCTGTTCACGTGGTTGCCCGGCGTGATCAGGGCGTGGCGGGCGGCGATGCGGGCGCGGGTGTGGCCAAAAAGGTCGGACATGTCAGGTGTGGGTTGGGCGCAGAAACTGACCCTTCGGCGAGCCGGATGCAACCCCGCCGTCAGCCCATACGGGGCAGCCGCGGACATAAGTATGGGTCACACGCGTCCGGTTGGCCCGGCCGACATACGGGCTGATCCGGTGGCGCGTCCACAGGTCGTCCGCCTTGATGGTCCGCTTGGGGCCGAACTCGACGAGGGTGAAATCCGCGTCGCGCCCCTCGGCCAGCAGGCCCTTGCGGTCGTCGATCCGGAAGCGGCGCGCGACATTCCGCGCCAGCACCGCCGCCAGCCGCGGCAGATCCTGGTCCGCCGTCGCGGCACATTCGTTCATCAGCAGCTGGAAACCATGCTGCACGCCGGCGATGCCGCCCCAGATTTCAAAGAAGTTTTTCGCCGTCTTCATCTCCGGCGGCGACGGCGAGTGATCGGACCCGACCGTCTGGATATGGCCGGCCCGCAGCTCCTGCCACAGCGCCAGCCGGCGCTTCTCGTCGCGGATCGGCGGAGCGCACTTGGCCGGGGCGCCGAGCTTCGCAACGTCCTTGTCGTTCAACAAAAGGTAATGCGAGCAAGTCTCGGCCGTCACGTCGACGCGCTGGGCCCGGGCCTCGGTGATGAGGGCGACGCCCTCCGGACTGCTGACGTGCACGACGTGCAGCGCGCAGCCGGTCTCGCCGGCGAACTCGAGCGCCTGGCGGATCGCGCCCAGCTCGACCTCGACCGGGCGCGACGCGAGCCAGGCCTTGGCGTCATGCCGGCCCTTCGCCTGCTGCTCCGCGGTGAACTTCGCCGCCAGGGCGTCGTCCTCTGCGTGCACCGCCACGAGCAGGCCCAGCTTGGCGGCGCGCTTCATGCCCTCGTAAAGCGACTTGGCATCGACGCGGGGAAAACTGTCGATGCCGCTGTTCGACATGAACGCCTTCAGGCCGATCGCGCCGGCGTCGCGCAGGCCGGCCAGCTTGTCGAGATTGCCCGGCACCAGCCCGCCCCAGAGCGCGAAGTCCACGCATGATTGCTGCTCGGCCAGTTCGCGCTTCACGCGCAACGCGGCGGCGTCCAGCACGGGCGGCTCGGAGTTGAGCGGCATGTCGAAGAAGCAGGTGCCGCCGCCGGCCGCGAGTGCGAGGGAACCATGGGCCAGCCCCTCCCATTCCGTCCGGCCGGGCTCGTTGAAATGCACGTGGGCGTCGACGATGCCTGGGAAGACATAACGGCCGGCCGCGTCGAGTTCCGTGTGCGTCGGATCGGTGACCTCCGGCGCCAGCCGCACGATCTTGCCGTGCAGGATCCCCAGCTCGGCGGCCTGCACGCCGTCGGGCGTCACGACCCGGCCGCCCCGGACCACAAGGTCGAGCACTTCGGGTTCGGTCGCCTCGACGAGATTTTTTCCGCGCCGTTTCATCCGCGCTGATCCTTCGCCAGTCGCTCCAGGAAGTCGGTCACCACCGCCAGCGCCACGGCCAGGTCCTTGGGTGAGGCGTATTCATCCGGGTGATGGCTCAATCCGTCCCGGCACCGCACCAAGAGCATCGCGACCGGTGTCAGCGCGGACATCACCACGCCGTCGTGGCCGGCGCCGCTGACGAGCGAGAGCGATTTGCCCTGCACCGCTTTCACGCTCTGTTCGAGCCAGGCGGTCAACGATGGCGAGCAGGCCACCGCGCCGTTCTCCTGGGTGCGTTGCCAGGCGCGGCTGAGCTTCCGGCGGCCGGCAATCCGCGTGGCCAGCCGGCCGATCGCCATCAGCCCCTGGCGGCGCCGGCGGTCATCGGCATGACGAACATCAAGGGTGTGGACCACGGAACCGGGAATCACATTGGCCGCGCCGGGCGAAACCGTGAGCGTCCCGACGGTCGCCACCAATCCCGGCATGCGGCGCGCGATGGCCTCGACCCCCGAAATAAATTCAGCGACACCAGCGAGCGCGTCGCGGCGCAGCGCCATCGGCGTCGTGCCGGCATGCCCGGCCTTGCCGGTCCAGGTCAGCTTGAAGCGGCTCTGGCCCGCGATGGCCGAGACGACGCCCACGGCGAGTTTCTTTGCCTCGAGCACCGGGCCCTGCTCGATATGCACCTCGATGTAACCTAATAAGTTACTTTTGCTGTGCGCTGCCTTGAGGTGGAGCGCGTTGACCCCAACGCGCTTGCTTGAATGTCCTGGGGTCAGGCCGTTCCACCTTTGGATCGCTTCGCTCACGCTGACGCCATCGGCATCGCACATGGCCAGATCCTTCGCGGTCAGCTTCCCACAATAACCCTTGCTGCCGAGGTAGGCGCTGGCGAAACGCACGCCCTCCTCCTCGGAGAAGCCGAGCACCTCGACATGGAAGGGCAAATGCACCCCGCGGCGCTTCAGCTCCGCGAGCGCCACGATCGGCAGCAGCACGCCGGGCGGCCCGTCGAACCGGCCGGCGTCGCGCACCGTGTCGAGGTGCGAACCGAGCAACAGGGTCTTGGCCTTGGGATTGGCCGACGCGAGCCGCCCGATGAGATTGCCGACGGCATCCACCCGCACCTTCAGCCCGGCGGCCCGCATGCAATCGCCCACGAGCCGGTTCGCCCGCTGCATGGCCGGCGAAAGGAAGGTCCGGCTCAACCGGCCCGGCTCGTCCGTGATGTGGCCGAGCTCGTCCAGCATCGAGACGAGGAGCTGCGCCGCGTTGCTCATTTTCTAGATTTCCCTCTCTGCCTAACAGCTGCGCAGTCCTCATAGTATTCAACTATGTTGGCTATGTCTGTGCCTGTTGCAGAGAACAGCTCATGCTCATTCCAGCATAGATCACGCAAAACCTCATAAAACGGGACTAATGCAATGTGCTTCTCCAGCTCACTCACCTCTTCGGAGTGACGTACTACACCGTAAACCAACTTCTTCTGCCATTTTAGGCCAGGCCATAATCTTTCTCGGACCTTTGTTTTAGCCGTGGAGTTAAATTTCTTTTCAATCCAAGCAGTGACCGATTCGGAAATAATTTCAGGCGATCTTTTCCACGCCGTCGTCCTAGCTTTGCCAATTTTTTTTGCCCGCTCGTTAGTCAACGGCGTCACGTAACTGACGGGATTAAAGCTGACCTGTGATTCAATGTGCCAAGCTTCAATCGATCCTTTTTTTGTTCGAACGCCCAATAAATCGATTTCGGCAACACCGTCTCTCACACCACGAATAGTAAAGAACCCTTGTCGGTTCATCCACTCTTCGACGAGGTTTTCAGCTAGAAGGGACATTCTCAGCTCCCGCGGTAGGTGCTGTAGGCCCAGGGCGTGACGAGCAGCGGGACGTGGTAGCCGACCGCGGCATCGGCGATGGCAAACCGGACCGGCACGCGGTCGAGGAACGGGCTGTCCTCCAGATGCGTGACGAAATAATCCTTCACAAAGAACACCAGCTCGTAGCTGCCGACGGCCATCTCGGCCCCGGTCAGCAGCGGGCCGTCGGTGCGGCCGTCGGCGTTGGTGGTGACGGCCTTGAGCATGGTGTGCTTGCCGTCGTTTTTCCAAAGCTCGATGCGCATCCCGGCGGCGGGCCGGCCGGTGGTGAGGTCGAGGACGTGGGTGCTGAGTTTGCCGGGCATAAGAGAATGAATTCTCCGCGGATGACGCTGATTAACGCGGATAAAGGCAGTGTAGTGATCGAATCATCCGTGTCCATCCGCGTAATCCGCGGTTAATTCCGCTTCAGGACGTCTTGCAGCCGGAGCCAGGCGATTTTTTCGATTTCGGCCAGGGCGGTGTCGCGCTCGACTGCCGGGGTATGCGGCAGGCGGGCCGACATCGCGGCGAGGATGGCCGCCTTGGCGTTAAGCCGGGCGCAGATGATGAAGGGAAAGCCGAACTTCACCTTGTAGGCGTCGTTGAGCCGCGTGAATTCCGCCAGCTCGGTGTCAGTCAGCTGGTCGAGCCCGGCACTGGCCTGCTCGCGGGTGGACTCCGCGGTGAGTTTCTTTTGCTGTGCCAGTCGCCCGGCGAGGTCGGGATGGGCGCGGATGAGGGCCCGTTGCTTGTCGGCCGGCGCGGCGCGCATGGCCGCGCAAAGCGCGGCGTGCAGGGCCTCGGCGGAGGCGAAGGGCCGGCGCAACCAGCCCTGCTCCGCCACCCACGGCGAGTGCTCGAACAGGTGGCCGAGCGCCGCGGTGAACGCGGCGCGGTCGGCTTGGTTCAGATAATCGAGCGAAGGCATCAGAGGGAAACCACGAATGGACGCGAATTCACACGAATGCCTCATCCAAAACCAATTCGTGTCTATTCGTGTCCATTCGTGGTTAATTTATCACGGCAGCAGCTCGTAGGCCGGGAGCGACAAGAACTCGTCGAACTCGGCGCTCTTCGACATGCGCATGAAGAGCTCGATTGCCGCCGGGAAATGCCCGCTGTTGTAGCGCTCGTCACCGTATTCGGCGCGGATCGCGACCAGCTCGGCGGGCAGCAACTCGTCGTAGAGCTTCGCTGTGACGGGCCGGCCGTCGGTGAGCTTCGCACCGAACTTCAGCCACTGCCAGAGCTGGGCGCGGGAGATCTCCGAGGTGGCGAGATCCTCCATCAGGTGGTGGATCGGCTCGGCGCCGGAGCCGCCCAGCCAGGCCTCGAGGTAACGGACGCCGACGTGCAGATTCCAACGGACGCCGGCCTCGGTGATCGGGCCCGACAGCGGCGCGAGCAGGTCGGCGGCGGTGACCTTCGCCTCATGGATGACATGGAGCTGGTTCGGCCCTTTCATGTGCTCGCCGAAGGCATCGAGCGCGGTCTGGACCAGGCCGGGGTGTGCGACCCAGGTGCCATCGTGGCCGGCTTTCACTTCGCGGGTCTTGTCGGCGCGGACCTTGGCGAGGGCGGCGGCGTTGGCGGCGGGATCATTCTTGATCGGGATCTGCGCGGCCATGCCGCCCATGGCGTAGGCGCCGTGACGGTGGCAGACATTGATGACGTGGGTGACGTAGGCGCGGAGGAACGGCACCTCCATGGTGATGAGCGTGCGGTCCGGGAACATGTAGCCCGGCCGGTTCCGGAGTTTCTTCACCATGCTGAACATGTAGTCCCAGCGGCCGCAGTTGAGGCCGGAGGCGTGCTCGCGCAACTCGTAGAGGATCTCCTCGGCCTCGAAGGCGCCGGTGATGGTCTCGATCAGCATCGTGCAGCGGATGGTGCCGCGCGGGAGGCCGAGCGCGGCCTGGGCGTGGACGAAGACGTCGTTCCAGAGGCGCGCCTCGAGGTGGCTCTCCAGCTTGGGCAGGTAATAATACGGGCCGCTGCCGCGCGCGATCAGCGCCCGGGCGCAGTGGAAGAAATGCAGGCCCCAGTCGAAAAGCGAGGCGGAGATGCGCGCGCCACGGAAATGCACGTGCTTCTCCTCCATGTGCCAGCCGCGCGGGCGGGCGACGATGACGGCGATCTTGTCCTTCAGCGCGTATTTCTTCCCCTCGGGCGAGGTGTAAGCGATGGTGCGACGGGCGGCATCGCGCAGGTTGATCTGGCCCTCGAGGCAGTTCTCCCAGGTGGGCGAATTGGCGTCCTCGAAATCGGCCATCCAGCACTGCGCGCCGGAGTTGAGGGCGTTGATGGCCATCTTGCGGTCGACCGGGCCGGTGATCTCGGTCCGGCGGTCGAGCAGGTCGGGCGGGATGGGCGCGACCTTCCAGTCGCCGCCGCGGATGGCGGCGGTTTCCGGCAGGAAGTCCGGCAGTTTTCCGGCATCGATCGCCTGCTGACGTTCGACGCGCTTGGCCAGCAGCGCGAGGCGGCGCGGGCCGAATTTCTCGAGCAGCCCGGCGACAAACGCGCCGGCCTCGGGGGTCAGGATCTCGTTATAACCGGGGTGCAGCGGGCCGCGAATCTCCAGGCCGCTGATGGAGGGATAGGAACTCATGTTGGTAGCCGGGCAGCAAAGCCGGGGAGTCCCGCCCTGTCAGCACCAGAGTGGTAGGGCGAATCCTCCGGATGAGCCGCGGCTCGTCGGGACGACTCGCCCTACCCGACACTTTCACCCTTCAACTTTCACCCGCCCTGTGTTCTCATGCCGCCCGATGAGTAACGAGAATTTCATGCGCGAAGCGATCAAGCTCGCTGACGAGGGCATGGCGGCCGGCCGCGGCGGACCGTTCGGCTGCGTCGTCGTCCGGTCGGGCCAGATCGTCGGCCGCGGCAACAACCGCGTCACCTCCACCAACGACCCGACGGCGCACGCCGAGGTCACGGCCATCCGCGATGCCTGTGCCAATCTCAAGACCTTTCAGCTCACCGACTGCGAACTCTACACCAGCTGCGAGCCTTGCCCGATGTGCCTCTCGGCCATCTACTGGGCGCGCATCCCGACCGTCTATTACGGCAACACGCGGGCGGACGCGGCCGCCATCGGCTTCGACGACGACTTCATCTATCAGCAGGTGCCGCTGGCGCCGGAGAAGCGCGCGATCAAGATGCAGCCCTTCCTGCGGGATGCCGCGCTGGCCAGCTTCAAGGGCTGGGCGGCCAAGCAGGACAAAGTGCGCTACTGAATACCAGCAATCGCACCAAGATCACGGACGATGAATGCGCGGTGCTGGCCGCGTGGATGAAGGCGCGGTCCAACCGAAGTAGCGATCCCGACCGTGCACTATGCGATTGCCCGGTTCCGAGGAGCAGCGTAACCTCGTCCCGCTCATGAATATCCTCCTCCGCCCCTGCCGCGCACTTGCTCCGCTGATTTTCATCGTGCTCTGCCTGACCGGCCAGCTGGCCGCCCAAACCCCGACAACGAACATACCTCCTCCTGCAAACCCGCCTGCCGCGACACCGAAAACCCCGGCCGAACCGGGCGTGAGCGGGGTGGAGAATTCCGTCGTGAAGGTTTTTTCCACCGTCCGCTACCCCGACCTCTATCGGCCCTGGACCAAGCAGGCGCCCAGCGAATTGACCGGCTCCGGGGTGGTCATCGAGGGTAAGCGCATCCTCACCAACGCCCACGTCGTGCTCTATGCCAGCCAGGTCCAGATCCAAGCCAGCCAGGCGGGGGACAAGATTTCCGCCTCGGTGGTCGCGGTCGCCCCCGGCATCGACCTCGCAGTGTTAAAACTGGATGACGAAACCTTTTTCGACACGCATGCGCCGCTGGCCCGGGCGAACACGCTGCCTGACGTCAAAGATGCGGTGATGGCCTACGGCTTTCCGACGGGCGGCACCAGCCTCTCGATCACCAAGGGCATCGTCTCGCGGATCGAGTTTGTGCCCTATAATTTCCCGACCTCGGGCCTGCGCATCCAGATCGACGCGGCCATCAACCCCGGCAACAGCGGCGGCCCGGCCATCGCCGGCGACAAAATGATCGGCCTCGCCTTCAGCACCCTCAACAACACCCAGAACATCGGCTACATCATTCCCAACGAGGAGATCGATTTTTTCCTGCGGGACATCGCGCGGGGGCCCTACCAGGGAAAACCCGCCATGTTCGACGAGCTCCAGACCCTGGAGAATCCGGCGCTGCGCGCCTACCTCAAGCTCGACAAATCCGTCGAAGGCATCGTCGTCCACGAACCTTATGAATCCGACCCCGCGTATCCCCTGAAGGAGTGGGACGTCATCACAAAGGTCGGTGACACAAGCATCGACGACCAGGGCATGATCAAACTCGGGTCGAACCTTCGTGTTCGTTTCCAATACCGCATTCAGCAGATAGCGCAGAACGGCAAGGTGCCGCTCACGCTGGTCCGCACGGGCCGGGAGCTCAAAGTCGACCTGCCCGTCTCGCCCGACCGGCCAATGCTGATTCCTGACCTGAAAGACGCCTATCCCTCTTATTTTGTGTTCGGGCCGCTGGTGTTCTCCAAAGCCACGGCACAGCTCCTCGGATCGTTTAGCGCCAACGCCAACCTCGTCGTCATGCTGAGCGCGATCCGCAGCCCGTTGGCCGTTCGGCGCAGCGACAAGCCGGCGTTCCCGGACGAGGAACTCGTGATTCTCTCCTCGCCGTTTTTCCCCCACCGGCTCGCGAAGGGCTACGGTCCCCACGTCGGGCACGTGCTCAAGACGGTCAACGGCACCGCCGTCCGGAATCTGCGACACCTCGTCGGCCTGTTGCGGGACTCCGCAGACGAGTTCATCACCCTGGAGTTCGACAACCACGGCGGCGAGGCCCTGGTTTTCCCGCGCAAGGAGATGCTGGCGGCGACCGACGAGATCCTGAATGACAACGGCGTGCGGGCCCAGGGCTCGCCCGATATGCTGGAGGTCTGGAACGCCAAACCGGCGAAATAAGCCGGGCTGTCGACAGGTCCCCATCCGTGCGTCCGCCATGGCGCGCGGATTTTTCATGTAACCTCGGCGCGACATCCGGGTTCTATCACGGCACGCGCCCGTTCCATCCTTCATCCTGTCGATGCACACCGATCTACGCCTCGCCTTCCGCCAGCTGGCCAAAGCCCGCGGCTTCACCCTTGTCGCCACCTTCACGCTCGCCGTCGGCATCGGCTCCTCGACGGCCATGTTCAGCACGCTGCGAGCCCTCGTCGTCCATCCTTTCGACTACCCCGAATCCGACCAGCTCGTCCAGGTCTGGTCCGGCGACGGCTGGCCCCTCTCCCCGGCCGACTTCCTCGATCTCCATGAGCAGAGCACTTCCTTCGCGCAATTCGGCGTCTATGGCCCGGGCACGGTCAACGTCGGCAGCGAAAACGCCCAGGCCGTCGCCGGAGTGAGGGCGACCCCCGGCGTCCTGGCTGCCTTTGGGATCGCTCCGCTGCGCGGACGCCTGCTCGGGCCCGACGATTGCCTGCAGGGCGCCGCGTCCGTGGCCGTCGTCAGCTACAGCCTGTGGCAGCAGGCCTTCGCCGGCGATCCCGACCTTGTCGGCCGCAGCATCCGCGTCAACGGCGGCGACGCCACCGTGGTCGGCATCATGCCCGCCAGCTTTGAGTTCGCCGCCCCGTGGATGCGCACCGAGGACTGCCAGATCTGGCTCCCCTACTCCATGGATGAGAAAGAGCGCAAGCAGCGGGACAGCCATTACCTCTGCGGCCTCGCCCGCCTCAAGGCCGGCGTCACACCCGGCACCGCCGACGCCGAGATCAAGGCCATCGGCAAAAAGCTGACCGCGCTCTACCCCGACTCCAACACCCGCAAGGAATTCCTCGTCCGCTCCCTCCGCGTCGAAATGACCAAGGACGTGGGCGGGAAAATCTGGCTGCTCTTTGGCGCCGTGGCGCTGGTGCTGCTGGTCGCCTGCGCCAACGTGGCCTCGATGCTCCTCGCCCGCAGTGCGCAGCGTCAGGGCGAGTTCGGTGTGCGCGTCGCCCTTGGCGCCACGCGCGGCCGGCTCGTGCGGCTCGCCCTGACCGAAAGCCTCGTCCTCGCGGCCCTCGGCGCCGCACTGGGTCTTCTGATTGCCTTTGGCGGCAATGCCGTGCTGAAGGCCGCCGCCCCCGTCGGCGAGGCCCGCAGGGCCGCCATCACGATCGATG
This sequence comes from Opitutus sp. GAS368, assembly GCF_900104925.1. Classification (NCBI taxonomy): domain Bacteria; kingdom Pseudomonadati; phylum Verrucomicrobiota; class Opitutia; order Opitutales; family Opitutaceae; genus Opitutus; species Opitutus sp. GAS368. The sequence goes on along the minus strand of NZ_LT629735.1, from coordinate 2,330,860 downwards.
GCTTCGCGCTGCTTTTCGCCCTCGGCGCCAGCCTGCTCACCGCGCTGTTCGCCGGCATCCCGCCCGCGCTCGCGGCCGCCCGCACGTCCCTCGCCGGGATCATCCGCAGCGACGCGCGCGGCGCCGTCGGCTCCCGTTCCCGCCACCTCATGCTGCGCACGCTGCTGATCGCGCAGATTGCCGTCGCCTTCGTGCTCGCCAACGGCGCCGCCCTCTTCTCGGCCAGTTATTTCAAGATCATCGGGCAGAACAAACTCCTGGCCACCGACTACGTCCTCTCGGCCAAGCTCAGCCTCCGCGGCGACATCTACAAGGAGAACGAGGACCGCGTCCGCCTCTGGCAGACCCTCGCCGGGCGCCTCGGCGCCCTCCCGGGTGTCACGTCGGTCGGCCTTACCTCCAAGCTCCCGCTCGAGGGCGGCAGCAACACCAACGCCCTCGTCAACGACGAGGCCTACGATCCCGCCCAGAAGCGGACCAGCGTCGAGCGCTCGTCCGTGACCCCGGGTTATTTCGAGACCATGGGCATCGCCCTGGTGCGCGGCCGCAATCTTACGCCGGCGGACGACATGTCCAAGGACGGCCTTCTCGGCGTGGTGGTGAACCGCGCCTTCGTCGAAAAATGCTGGCCCGACAAGAACCCGATCGGGCAGGTCTTCCGCGCCAACCAGCCCAAGGACCCGTGGTATACCGCCACCGTCGTCGGGGTCGTCGAGAACGTGCGCCAGTGGAATGCCACGGCCAAAGTCCAGCCCGAGATGTATACGACCCCGCCGGGCCATTGGGGCAACACCGTGTATGTCAACCTGCGCTCCACCCAGCCCGCCGCCTTCCTCGTCCCGCTCCTCCGCTCGACCGTCGCGAGCATCAGTCGCGAGCTGCCGCTCAAGGACATCCGCACCCTCAACCAGGTCGTGCAAAAAGCCACCGCCGGCGAGCGCGCCGTCACGGGTCTCGTCGACTTTTTCATGGCCACCGCGCTCGGCCTCGTGGCCGTCGGCCTCTACGGCACGCTCAGCTACCACATCGTGCAGCGCACCCGCGAAATCGGCGTGCGCCTCGCCATCGGCGCCCTCGGCGGCGACATCCTCCGGCTCGTCCTCGGCCAGGGCCTGCGCTGGGTCGCCTTGGGCCTCCTGCTCGGCCTCGCCGGCACCCTGGCCCTCACCAAGGTGCTGCAGGGACTCGTTTACGACATGGACGGGCTGACCGCCTCGCCGCTCCTGCTTGCCGCCGCCGTCGTCACCGGCACCGGCACCCTGGCCATCCTGCTCCCCGCCTGGCGCGCCTCGAAGCTGGACCCCCTCGTGGCCCTCCGCACGGATTGAGCGCGCCCCCGCGCCCGGGTGCAAAAACTACTCGCAAAACGGGCCGACCGGTGCACGTTTCGACCCCATGTCCGCTCACAATCTCACCCGCGAATACCAGAGCCCGGTCCCGCCCCGTCTCGACGACGAGGACGACGACCGCGACGATCCCACCCCGAAGCCCACCGCCACGCCGGTCGGCGCCCTGATCCAGAAGAAATTCCTGGAGCAGCGGAAAATCTTCCTGTGGGGCGCGGTAACCGACGAGACCGCCAAGGATCTCACCGAGAAGCTGCTCTACCTCGAGACCACCGGCCCGGGCAAGGACATCACCTTCTACATGAACACGCCCGGCGGCTCGATCACGGCCGGCATGGCGGTCTACGACACCATCAAGCTCATCACCTCCCCGGTGAAGATCGTCGTCACCGGCATGGCCGCGTCCATGGGCTCGATCCTCCTCTCCGCCGCCAAGAAGGGCAACCGCTACATCTACCCGCACGCCCGCGTGCTCATCCACCAGCCGCTCATCACCGGCCGGATGGTCGGCCCCGCCTCGGACATCAACATCCAGGCCAAGGAAATGGAGAAGCTCCGCCTCGAGCTGAACCAGATCCTCGCCACGGCCTCGGGCCAGCCGTTCGACAAGGTCGCCAAGGATTCCGACCGCGATTTCTACCTGAACGCCGAGGAGTCCATCGCCTACGGCCTGGCCGACAAGATCGTCGACAAGATCTGAGCCTTAAAGGTGGAGCGCGGCCTCCGGACGCGCTTTCAGGATTCACGCCAAGGCAAACCCGTCCGGAGGCCGGGTTCCACCTCCAATCCAGCCCGCCATCCGGCGGGCTTTTTTATTTGGCCGGCGCGGACGGCGGCGCCAACTCGCTGAGCTGCCGCGCGAATTCCAGCGAGTGCTTCAGATCGCCGGCGGCGTCCGCCGTCGAGCGCGCCTCGGTCAGCAACGCCTTCAGCGCTTCCGGGGTCGGCGCCTTGGCCCGGGCGAGGTTCGCATAAACCTGCAGCGCCGCCGGCCGCGCGCCGTTGGCCGCCAGCAGGCCGGCCATCTCCCGCAGCAACGGCCAGTCCTCGGGCCGGATCGCGGTGAGCGCCGGCGCAAAGCCAATCGCGGCCACCGCGGCCGGCGGATCGTTTTCCGCCACCGCCAGCTTCGCAAGGGCCAGGCCCAGCGCCAGACCGGGTTGCTCGCGCAGCGCGCCCTTGAGTAAGGCGAGCGCCTCCGGTTTCCGCCCTTCGCGCCCCAGCAGATTCGCCCGCCGCATGACCGCATACGGGGCCGAACCCTGGTTCTCCAGCGGGACCCGGAACGGCCGGTAGAGCGGGTCGCCGATGGCCACGGCCTGCCAGCTCAGCGCCGGCAGCGCGTAATACACCGCGTCACCAAAGTTCTTCCCCTGCGCCAGGGCGCGCAGCAGCAGGTTGGGCCGGTGGGTGAACTCCAGGTAGGGCTCGAAGACGTTGCCCACGGTGGCGGTCACTCCGCGCGCCACGAACGGCCCGCACCAGCCCGCTGAGTCGGAACGGAGCGTCGTGGCCGAGAAACTGTGGATGTGCAGGGCCACGGCGCCGGGCGGAAAGGCAAAGCCCTCGCGGGCAAACGGGCCGTTGAGGTTCCCGGCATACCAGCCGAAATAAAGCACGGGGGCGTCGAAGCGCGCCTCCGCCCCGAAGGTCGCGCCGGTGGACTCCGTGTCGCCGTCGAAACCGAGTTCCCGCAGCTGCTTCTCCGTGGCCTGCAGCCAGTCATCGCCCTCCGCATGCGGTCCCTTGAGATCCACATAGTAGCGGCCGAGCAGCCCGGTGCGCTCGGCTTCCAGTGCGGCGGTGACCAGATGCCGGGCGCTCGCCCAGGTCGGTCCGTCAAGCCGCGTGACCTTGACCACCATCCCGGCGTCAGGCCCCGGCGGCCGGTCGTTGGCAAAGAGCGGATTGGGCACCAGCGCGGTGATGTCGTAGCCACCCTGCGCGATCAGGCTCAGCTCCGCGTCGACCGCCGATTCGTTCTTGTTCAGTTCCGCCGGGATCTTCCGGCCCGGCTTTTCCTCGAGCAGGGTCGGGTCGTTGTAGATGCGCAGCGGCACGCCGCGACAGACGACGAGGTAGGAAATCCGGTGGCTCGCCGGGGCGTAGCGCCGCCGGCCCAGTTTATCGAGCAGGCTGCTGGTCGTGCCCTCGATCCAGCCGCGCCGGAGCAGTTCGTCCTGCACCGGTTGCCAGACCTGGTCGATGAACTCGCGCCAGGTGATGTTCTCGGCCTCGGGCAGCGGCAGGGCGAGGATGTTGGCGGCGGGCACCGCGCGCTGCTCCGCGTAGAACTCCGCGAGCCGGACCGATTCCGGCTGGCGCGAGTTGGCGAGAATGACGACGCGCGCCGTCAGGTCCGTTTCCGCCGCGACTCCGCCCGTCCAGAGCAACAGGCCAAGGACGAGGAGGCGCCGCTTCATGCGCGGCCCAACCGGAAACCCAGCCAGACCGACACCAGACAGAGCGAGACCGACAGCAACACGTTCGCCGTGGCGGCGCCCCACTGCCCCTTCTGCATCTGCTCGAGGGTCTGCCAGCTGAACGTGGAAAACGTCGTGAAGCCGCCGCAGAAACCCGTGACGAGCAGGTTGCGCATCGAGGCGCCCGTCGTGGTCTCGACCGGCCCGAGCCGCGCCATGAGCCAGCCAATCAGCAGCGAGCCGAGGACGTTGATGAGCAGCGTGGCCCACGGGAAACGGCCCGGCAGTGACAGCGCCACCAGCGCGCGGGCGACCGAGCCGGCCGCGCCGCCGAGGGCAACCCAGAGCAGTGCCGGCAGGACGCTCACGGGGTGTTCTTGATCGCCCGCTTGATCAGGGAGGCCCGCAGATACTTGTCGTCCTCGGCGTTCTTCCAGGCGGTGATCCAGATGCTGGCGAGCATCTGCCCGCCGGTCAGGAAGCGGGCCTTGATGAAGTCCTGCGCCTCGGTGCTGGTAGCAGCGACTTCGGCCTTGAACACCCCTTTCTTCTCCAAGGCGTAGAGCGGCTCGACGAGCTTGTTCTGCTCGATGAGATAATTCATGGTCGCAACGAAGAACGGATCGCGGCCGTCAGCCTGCTTGGCGAGGGCGAGCGGCTGCGCCGGAACGATGCCCGGTGCAATGTCGGCGAGCTTGAGCCCGGCTTTCGCGACAAAGCCGCCGTCAATCCAGCTGTGGAAGCCCGGCCAGGTCGTGTAGCCGTTCGGGTTGGCGCCGACCCAGCCGTTGTGGTGGACGGTGGTGTGCAGCGGCTGGGCGCAATCGCCGACGTAGTGGCCCATCACGCCCATGACGTAGACCACGTTGGCGCGGGCGTTGGCGACCTCGTCGGGCGTGCCGAGTTCCTCGAACACCTTGAGGTAAGAGAAGCCCGATTTCAGCCGCAGGTAATATTCCGTGATGGCCCACGGGGCGAACCCGGGCCACTCGCTGGTGTGGTCGGTGTTCTTCGCGGGATCGATGATCGGGAACTTGTCGCGATGCGTGGCGCGACCGGCGGCGAACTGGAGGATGAAGTCGAAACGGAAGGAGGGCACCTTGGCGGGGTCGAGGCCGGCGGCGGGCAGCTGCTCGAGGTCGCAAAAGTGGTCGGTCCAGCTGCCGCCGGACTGCTTCATCACCCCGTCCGGCACGTTGCGCCAGCGGTCGGGCTCGCCGGCGAGGAAGGCGATGCGGGCGGCATTGGCGGGCTCGCGGACAAACGCCGGGAAATCCGCCGGCAGCGCGGCCAGCGCCAGCTGGTTGACCATGCGATGGCCCTCGTAATCCCAGGCGGACCCCGTCACAGCGGCGAACAAAGCGGACAGCAAAACGAGGCGGCGGGCGGGCGGCGTGGTTTTCATGGGGGAAGCCTAGGGTTTGACCGGCGGCGGAGCGGGACGCAAGGCCGCGAGCGCGGCGGCATAGTTCGACACGCCCTCGGCCATCGCCTCGGCGATCTGCTGGCGGAACTCCGGCGTGGCGACGCGCCGCGCCTCGGCGTCGTTGGAAAGATAGGCGGACTCCACCAGCACGCCGGGGCACGACAACGTGCGCAGCACGGCGAGGCGGTAGCGCTTGTAGCCGCGATCGGAGGTCTTGAGATCGGTGATGAGCTGGCGATGCAGCATGTAGCCGAGCAGGGCGTTGGCCATGTCCTGTTTGTTGCCCGGATACCGGGTCTGGACCATGGCCTTGTCCTGCTCGGGCTGGGTGGAAACCTGGAACTGGGGCGTCAGCACGTAAGTCTCGGTGCCCGAGACACGCTCCGGCTCCCGGTCCACCGCGTTGAAATGGATGCTGAGGAAAAGATCCGCATGCTCCTTGTTGGCGACCTCGGCGCGCAGCGGCAGGTCGACCACCGGGTTGTTGGAGAAACGCTTGTCCGTGGTGCGCGTCATGACCACCCGGTAGCCGCGGGCTTCCAGCAGTTTTTTCAACCGTGACGCCACGTCGAGCGTCATGTCCTTCTCGTCGAGCTTGCGCCGCAGGTTCTGCTTGCCCGGGTCGGTCCCGCCGTGGCCGGGATCCAGCACGATGGTCTTCGGTGGCGCCGGCAGGAAGGCCGCGTGGTCGGCCGGCGCGAAGATCGGCGCGATCGTCTTGATGACATCCAGCTTGGGCACCCAGAGGTCGTCGCCGCTCAGGTAGGTCAGATCGCCCAGGAAGACGCGGGCGCCATCGAGATAAAAATCCCGCTCGTCCCGCTTGAAAGTGAAGCGCACGCCGCGCGCGTCGCTCAGCGTCATCTCCATGGCCGCCTTGGTCCAGGCGGCCTTGAGACCGTAGCGCTTGGCGATGTCGCGTACCGCGACGTAGTCGAGCCCGCGGAACCTGGTGAAAGGCCACAGCTGGGCCGGGCGGGTGGGCGCGGCGCGCACCGGTTCAGGCGGGGGCGGCGCCGGTTCGGCCTTGGCGGGAGCCGCGACGGAGACCGTTCCGGCCTGCTGGCCGGCCGGTGTTTGTCCGAGCCGGTCGCCCGGCAAAGGCGGCGGGGGCTGGGCCGGCGCCGAGCAGGCGGTCAGCAAGGTGAGGAGCAGCGACAGGCCGCGTGCGGAGGACCGCGCCATGGCATCGGCCTCCGGCTTACGGGGCGGCGGGCGGCGGCGGGCTGACCGGAGCCGTGGGCTGGTTCGGCGCGCGCACGTGGAACTTGGGCTTGCGCTTGTTCACGGGCAGCGGCGAGAGCATGACATTGATCTGCTTGCCGCTCAGCTTCGGTGGCGAATCGGGTGTGCCCATGGTCTCAAGGTCGGTCAGCGCGCGCTTCATGACCTCGAAGCCCATCTCGGTGTGCGCCATCTCGCGGCCGCGGAACTTGAGGCGGAGCTTCACCTTGTTGCCGTGGTCGAGAAACTCCTCGGCATGGCGGACCTTGGTGTTGAAGTCGCCTTTCTCGATGCGGACGGTGAATTCGATTTCCTTGAGCTTGGCGCCGGCCGGCTTGCTGTGGGCGTGCTTCTTCTGCTCCTCGTAGACGTATTTGCCAAAATCCATGATGCGGCACACCGGCGGGGTGGCGGCGGCGGCGACCTCCACGAGGTCGAGGTTGAACTGCAGCGCGAGGGCGATGGCCTTCTGCGTGTCCATGATGCCCAACTGGCGGCCTTCGGGACTGATGACGCGGACCTGGGGCGACTTGATCCGCATGTTACGGCGGATGGCGGCGAAGGGATCGTTGTTGCGACGGTTGTCGCGGTTATAGGGGGGGCGGCCGCCGGGCGAAGGAGAAGATAGTGCCATTCAGGTGGGAGGGATTGCTGGTCAGGTTGGTCGGGGGGCTGTTTTTGCCTCTAACGCGGGTGATGACAACACCTATTATTGAGAGGCGAAAAACGGCCTTTTCAGGCGCTGAAACCGTCCCCGCATGAGCAGCAACTGACTCGTCCATTGGTCCGGTCGGCCACGCTTGATCATACGCTAAAGCTTTCCCCGCAGGAACAACTGGCCTTGGCGTTGGGGTTCGAGAACTTGAACCCGCCCGCGACCATCTTGCCCGAGTAATCCAGCACTGTGCCCTTCAGGTAAAGCGCCGTCTTGGGGTCCACGGCCACCGGCACCCCCGCCGAGCGCACCAGGATGTCGCCCCGGCGCAACTCGGGCGTGAACTTCAGCTTGTAGCTGAGGCCGTTGCACCCGCCGCCGGTGATCGCGATGCGCAGAAAATCGCCCTGTTGCTCGCGCGCGATGAGCGCGGCGACCTTGGCCCCCGCCTCGGCCGTGAGGCGGACGAGCTGCTCGCCGCCCTCGCGGACGCCTTCGGGCAGCGGTGGCATGGTGGCGGTGGTGGACACGCCGACACTCATGCGCCGGAACGGGATTTTATCAAGCGCCGCGCCACGGTGACGGCGTTGGCAAAACTGCGCGGGCTGGCCTTCCCCTGCCCCGCGATCCCGTAGGCCGTGCCGTGGTCCGGGCTGGTGCGCACGAAGGGCAGGCCGAGCGTGACGTTCACCGCCTCGTCGAAATCGACCGCCTTGAGCGGCGCGAGCCCCTGGTCGTGATAAAGCGCCACCACCACGTCGAACTCGCCGCGCAGCGCGCGGGCGAACAGGGTGTCGCCCGGCTGGCAGGCCGAAAGCCCGGGAAACTCGGCGCGCAGGTGCGCGAGCGCGGGATCGAGCAGGTCCCTTTCCTCGTAGCCGAGCAGGCCGCCCTCGCCGGCGTGCGGATTGAGTCCACACACGCCGATGCGCGGCGCGACGATGCCCTCGGCGCGAGCCAGGGCGTTCGCCGCCGCCACCGTGCGGTGCAGGAGATGCGGGCCGAGCAGGCGCGCGACCTGGTGGAGCGGCACGTGCCACGTCGCAAGCACGACGCGCAGTTTCCCGCCGCAGAAGGCCATGACCGGGTCGCCACCCCACTTCGCCGCGAAGAATTCCGTCTGGCCGGGAAATTCGTAGCCGATCTTTGCCAGCGCGGCCTTGCTGACGGGCCCGGTCACGACACCGGAAAACTCGCCGGACTTGCAGCCCGCCGCCGCGCGTTCCATGGCGGCCCAGGCGACCAGTGCACCCTCGCCGTCGGGCTGGCCGGGCTTCGTGACAAATTCCTCGAGTCCCACGGCAATCTTCGCGCCCGCCGCCGGCAGTGTCGCGAGCCAATTCGCCGGGCCGATGACGGCGACCTCCGCCACCTCGCCGGGATGGGCGGCGAGCCACTGCGCGATGATCTCCGGCCCAACGCCGGCGGGATCGCCGCAGGTGATAGCCAGCGGCGTCATGGGTGGAACGTGGCCTCCGGACGCGTTTTCAGGATGTCCGCATGAAAAAACCCGTCCAGAGGCCGGGTTCCACCTTCAGAATCACTCCTCATCGGATGATTCTCCTCCCGCCGCCGGCCGGGCAAAGCCGCGTTTGCCCGCGGCAAAGAATTCCAGGAAGCGCCGGGCCTCGGCGCTGGTGACTCCCGCCGCGAGCCGGGCCGCCGCCGCCTTGCGCGGATCTCCGCCGGCAAAGACCGCCCGGTAGCAGTCCTTGAGTTCGCCGATGGTCGGGCGGCCGAAGCCGCGGCGCTTGAGACCGACCACGTTGAATCCCGGCACCTCGTCGCGCTCGGCGACCAGGAGGAACGGCGCCACGTCCTTGGTCAGCCGGGTGAGCCCGCCCACCATCACGCCCTCGCCGATGCGGACGAACTGGTGGATGCCCGCGCCGCCCCCGACAAAGGTGAAACTGCCGACCGTGACATGGCCGGCGAGCATGACGTTGTTCGCCAGCACGACATCGTCGGCCAGCTCGCAGTCGTGCCCGGCGTGCGAACCCGCCATGAGAAAGCACCGGGCGCCGACGACCGTGTCCTTGCCGGCCTGGATGGAACGGTTGATCGTGACGTACTCGCGGATCACCGTGCCCGCCCCGACGCGCACCCCCGAGGCCGTCGCCGGATCGAATTTCAGATACTGCGGGTCGCCGCCCACCACGGCGAAGGGGTGCACCACGACGCCGTCGCCGAGCACCGTGTGCCGCCGGATGACGGCATGGGCGTGCAGCACGCAACCCACGCCGAGCCGGGCGCCGTCCTCGACGATCGCGGCGGGATGGATGCTCATGCCTTCGGGTTGTTGCGCCGCTGGCCGGGCTGGCGCTCCGCCAGCAGGTCAAGCTGCGCGTCCTTCAGCAGGTCATAGTTCTTCAGGATGCGGATGACCTGCAGCGTGTCGGACTTGCCGTAGCTCTTGTTGATTTCCACGCGCTCGATGATGTCGAGCAGCATGGAGCGGAATGAAATGATGCCGTCAACCCCGTGCTCCTTGAGCATGGCCACGCTCTGGGAGCGGAAAGGCTCGGCGGTGGGCAGACTCGGCAGCACGAGGATTTTCGTGACATCGGGGGCGTTGCCCGGTTCCTCGGCGTCCACCGGGAAAAAGCGCGTGACCTCCTTGAGTACGTTCTCCTCCAGGAAGCGGAAGATCTCGGGGCTGCTCTTCAGCATGTTCGGCGTGAAGCGCCCGGTGTGCCAGCCCTTCACCACGACGATGGCGCGGTGGATGTAGGCCAGCTCGTTGGCGAACAGGAAAAACTCCGGCCGGCGCGGGCTGCGCTTGTAGGCGGGGTTGTAGACCACGAGGTCCACTTCCTCGTCGCCCGTCTTGCGGCGGGACTGCACCTGGTATTTGCGCACCTGCCGCACGAGAAAACCGTTTTGCTCGAAATACTCGCGGACGATGCCTTCGTCGATGGCTGACATGGGTCGGTCAACTTAGCTATTTGCGCCGGGATAGCACCCCAAATCTAGACCGCGCCCAGCTCGCGCCAGACCGCCTCGACTGTCGCCGGCGGGATGCCGGACCGGGTCGCCGCCGCGCCCAAGGCGTTGAGCACCACGAAGCGCACGCCGTCCGCGCGGTTCTTCTTGTCGCGCGCCGTGGCGGCCTGCAGCTCCGCCACGGACAGCGCGGCGCGCAACCGCCCCGGCAACTGGTAGGCCGCGAGCACGCGGTCGATCCGGGCGACCTCGGCGGCGGTGATCAGTCCAAGTTTCTGCGAAAGCCGCCCCGCCGCCGCGAGGCCGACTCCGACGGCCTCGCCATGCAGGTAGGCGGTGTAGCCCGTGACCTGCTCGATGGCGTGGCCGAAAGTGTGCCCGAGGTTCAGCAGGGCCCGGCCGCCCTCGGCCGCCAGCTCCTGTTCGTCCGCGCGCACGATGTCCGCCTTGAGCTGGCAGCAGCGGCGGATGACGGCCGGCAGCCCGGCGTGCGCGGGAGTCAGCACGGTTCCTTCCAACTGCGCCTGGAGCGCCGCATCGCCGAGCAGGCCGTATTTGATGACCTCCGCCATGCCAGCGGCAAACTCGCGCGGCGGCAGCGTCGCGAGGAAATCCGTGGCGATGTGCACCGCCTGCGGGTGATAAAAGGCGCCGACGAGATTTTTGCCGGCCGCGAGATTGATGCCCGTCTTGCCGCCGACCGAGCTGTCGACCATGGCCAGCAGTGTCGTCGGCACCTGCACATACTGGATGCCGCGCAGGTAGGTGGCGGCGGCGAAACCGCCGAGATCGCCCATCACCCCGCCACCGACCACCCACAACACGCCCTGGCGGTTGATTTTATTGGCGGCCAGAAAATCATGTACCCGTCCGAGGCTCTCCAGGGATTTGGCTTTCTCCCCGGCATTGACGGTCAGACGCGGGATCGCACCGAAGCTTTTGGATAAAAATTCGCCTTGGGCTTGGGCCACGCCGCCATCGGTCAGAAGCACAGACTGCTGCCCCTTGGCCGTTGCCTCCGCCAAGTCTTGCTGAATGGCCGCACTGGCATTGCGCGAGAAATGAATCGGGTAACTTCTCGACCCCAATTCGACTGTGAGCCCGTCCGTCATGGAGTCGTTAAAAGCCAGCTACTTGCACAGGTCAATGCTCGTTATCACATGTCATATGAGACACACTCTCAAACAAGCTATTGACATGATAATGCGTCTCATATTCATATCAACTCACTCCCAGTGAAGCGCAACCACACGATTAATTCCGCCCGAAGTGCCGATCTCCGCTTCTCCCTTCAGGCCCTGTTGGCCGTCGGCGTCGTGGTGACCTTCGTCCTCCTTCTACACCTGACCTGATTTTCAACCTGCCGCCGTCACGTTCCCCGGGCTAGGCCAGCAATGTGTGCGGTTTAAGGAAACCACCGGCCCAGGCCGGCGGCAGGTTGAACCCCTTTCCATCCATGCAAAACCCACGTCAAATCACTGAGACCCAATCTCGTTCCAAGATGCCGCGCCTGCCCTTGCTGGCGCTGGCCTGCGCGGCGCTGGCCTCGACTGCCCTCGCCCGGGCCGGCGAAGCCACGAACGCCGCCGCCGACGATACGGCCGACGGAACACTCAAACTCGAGAACATGGCGGTCATCGGCGAGCGGGTTGAATCGAAAAACTACAGGGTCCAGGAGAGCCTCACCGCCACCAAGACCAACACCCCGCTGCTCGATGTGCCCCAGTCCATCACCATCGTGACGGAACAGCAGATCAAGGATCAGCAAATGCTGAGCCTGGGCGACGTGGTGCGCTATGTGCCCGGCATCACCGCCCACCAGGGCGAAAACAACCGCGATCAGATCGTCTTTCGCGGCAACAGTTCCTCCGCCGACTTTTTCCTCAACGGCGTCCGAGACGACGTTCAATACTACCGCGACCTCTACAATCTCAGCCGCGTGGAAGTCCTGCGCGGACCCAATGCCATGCTCTTCGGCCGGGGCGGCGGCGGCGGCCTGATCAACCGCGTGCTCAAGGTAGCCGGCTTCACGCCCATCCGCGAGATCACGCTCCAGGCTGGCTCCCACGACAACAAGCGCGCGACGGTCGACGTGAACGAACCCCTGAGCGACCGGACCGCCTTCCGGCTCAATGCACTTTATGAGGATTCCGCGAGCTTCCGGAATTCCGTCGAGCTCAAGCGTTCGGCCATCAACCCGACGCTCACCTTTGTGCCGGCCCCGGCCACCAGGCTCACTTTCTCCTATGAGCACCTGCACGATGTCCGCACCGCCGACCGCGGCATCACATCCTTCCAGGGCCGGCCGGCGGACGTGCCCATCGACACCTTCTACGGCAATCCCGCAGACAGCCACGTGCGCGCCTCGGTGAATTTCCTGTCGGCCACCGTCGAGCACCAGGCGGGTGCCCTGAATATCCGCAACCGCACCCTCTTCGGGGACTACGACCGGTTCTACCAGAATTATGTCCCGGGCGCGGTGAATGCCGCCCAGACGCAGGTCACCCTGACGGCCTACAACAATGCCACCCGGCGGCAGAATCTTTTCAACCAGACCGACCTGACCTACGCCGCCACCACCGGAACCATCAAGCACACCCTGCTCGGCGGCCTCGAACTGGGCACCCAGCGGACGGACAATTTCCGCAATACCGGCTTCTTCAACAACACCGCCACCTCCCTCCTGGTGCCGTATGACCAGCCGACGATCACCACGCCGGTCACCTACCGCCAGAGCGCGACCGATGCGGACAACCACCTCAACACCGGTCTGGCCGCCATCTATGCCCAGGACCAGATCGAGTTCTCCCGCGAATGGCAGGCCATTGTCGGCCTCCGGTTCGACTCCTTCGATCTGGAATACCGCAACAACCGGAATGGCGACAACCTGAGCCGGAAAGATGACCTCGTTTCCCCGCGCGCCGGCGTCATCTACAAGCCCGTCGCCCAGGCTTCCCTCTACGCCAACTACAGCGTGTCCTATCTGCCCAGTTCCGGCGACCAGTTCTCGTCGCTGACCACCATCACCCAGCAGGTGAAGCCGGAAAAATTCACCAACTACGAACTCGGCGCCAAGTGGGAGATCAACCTGCAGTTCTCCGCGACCGCCGCGGTCTACCGGCTGGATCGCACCAACACCCGCGCGACCGACTCCGCCGATCCGACCCGCATCATCCAGACGGGCCGCACCCGCACCAACGGCTATGAGTTCGGCCTGACCGGCAGCCTCACCAAGGATTGGAGCGTGACGGGCGGCTACGCGTATCAGGACGCCTCCATCCGCAGCGCCACCACGGCCGCGCCGGCCGGCGCCCAGGTCGCCCAGGTGCCCCGCCACAATTTCTCCCTGTGGAACAAATATCAGCTCCTCCCGCCGCTGGGCGTCGGGCTCGGTGTCATCTATCGCTCCGCCATGTTCGCAGCGGTGGACAACACGGTCACGGTGCCGGGTTACACCCGGGTCGATGCGGCCGTTTATTACGCCCTCAGCCCCATGTGGCACCTGCAGGCCAACGTCGAGAACCTGCTCGATCGGAAATATTACATCAACGCGGACAGCAACACGAACATCTCGCCGGGCTCGCCGCTGGCCGTTCGCGTCATGCTGCGCACGAGCTTCTGAGAGAGCGTCTAAAAAGCCTACGATACCTGTCATTCTGAGCGCAGCGAAGAATCCAGTTGAAGCCCCGCACCTCCAAAGCGCCACCCAGCTCCTGATGGATTCTTCGTTTCACTCAGAATGACAGACCCCTTTTTAGGCGCCCTCTGAGGCCGGTCGGGCCGCTCCGTTCGGCAACGCCTGATCAAGGCCAGACGGCCGCAGTGTTTCACCCGGCCCCGTGGGGGATGAACACTAGCAGCCCGGTCTCGTCATGGCCCGCGGTCTGCCGAATCTGGAGGCATGCTCCGGCGCGTGCCATGTATCCTGGCGGGGGTGTTATTGTGCACCGGGCTCACGGGCGTGGCGCGGGAGACCGATGACCCGTGGATCCGCGGGGTTTTCACCGGCAAATCGCCGCGGCCCGTGCCGCTGGTCGAGACCGCCGCCTGGCAACGCGCCAGCGCCTTTGCGGAGCATGCGCCGAATTCCTTTGTGCTCGTCGGCAGCGGCCAGTCCATGCAGCCGCTCTACAGCCCAGGCACCATCATGGTTCTGCAGCGGTTTCCCTTTGAGTTGCTCGAACGCGGCCAGACCGTCCTCTACCGCAACCATGAGCACAAGATCGTCGCCCATGTGCTGGTGGCCAAGGCGCGTGATGGCTGGCGCGTCGCCGGCCTCAACAATCACGGCCACGACATGGAACCGGTGCAGGCCGCCAATCTCGTGGGGGTCGTGATTGCCGCGTTCCAGCCGTTGCCGGAGCCGGCCCGCCCGCGGGTCGCCGCGCTCGGCGACTAATTCCCGCGCAGCGGCCCTGTCAGCCGCAGACCCGGCGAAGGCGGCAGCGCCCAGCGCAGAAACTCCGGCAACGCCCGGGCCCACGTGCTCTCGTGGTGTTCGCCGCCCGCGATCTCGTGGTAGGCGACATCGGCCCCGCGCCGGAAGCCCTGCATCACCAGCTCGTCGACCAGCTCGGTCGTGTCCTGGATGGCGTCGATGACGCCATTGCCGTCGCGGTCCGCGGTCTCGTCGCGCGTGCCGGCCTGGAACCACAGGCGCAATGCCGGCCGGGCCTTGGTTTCGCGCACCCGCCGGTGGGCGATCCGGCTCGCCTGTTGCGCGGCTACGCTGGAGTTGTCGGCGCGCCACCACAGCGAGCCGGAGAAGATCCCGGCGAACCCGAACACCTGCGGCCGGCGCCACGCCACATCGAGCGCGCCCAGTCCGCCCATCGACGCCCCATAAATCCCGGTGCGGGCCGCGTCCGTCGCCACCGGATGATTTTCGCGCAGCCACGGCAGCACCTCGCCCATCAGCAGATCCTGAAACGCCTTCGCGTGCCGCCCGCGGCCGGCAAAGTCCAGTTGCCCGGCCGTGCCGTATTCCTCGATGCGCTCGGACGAGGCCGGCACCGCCGCCACCACGACCGGCTCGATCGCCCGGGCCCCGACGAGCTCGTCGAGCGTTTCCGCCAGCCGCCACTGCGGCATGGTCTGTCCGTCGAGCGCCACCAGGAGCGGGTAAGGCTGCGGCCGCGCCGGGTCATAGCCAGGCGGCAGATAAACCGTCACGCGCCGCGGCGCCAGGCCGCGCACCGCGAGCGGTTTGCTCCGTTCGGTCACCGTGCGGGCCGGCGGCCGGCGCCGCCACCAGCGAGGCGCCGCGCTCATGCAACGAAGAAGGAATGGGTGGAGACCACGAACATACCGCAGGTTTGGTGAGCCTCGGTGCGCTTGTCCATTCCGCACGAACCCAGCCCGGCAGGGCGGCTTGTTGCGCCGCAGCCTATCGGGCGAAGGCGGAAGCTTGCCCTTTGTCATAAACATTGCCCGAATCCGCCCGCATGAATCAATCCCCTGTCCCCGGGGCCCCATCGGTGCATGGCGAGTTCCTGGGCCACCCCCGTCCGTTGTTCACGCTGTTCTTCGCCGAGGGGTGGGAGCGTTTCTCCTACTACGGCATGCGGGCCCTGCTCACGCTGTTCATGACCCTGCCCGTCGCGAGCGCCGGGTTTGGTTACACGGTCGAGAAGGCCTCGCTGATCTACGGCACCTACGTGTTTTCCGTCTACATGATGTCCATTCCGGGCGGCAGCATCGCCGACAACATCCTCGGCGCCCGGATGGCCGTGATCGTGGGCGGCCTCTTCATCGCGTGCGGCCATTTCTCGATGGCGTTCCCCAGCGAGGCGACGTTCTACCTCGGCCTCCTGCTGGTGGTGATCGGCACCGGCCTGCTCAAGCCGAACATCAGCGCGATGGTCGGCCAGCTCTACGCGCCCGGCGACACGCGCCGCGACGCGGGCTTCTCGATCTTCTACATGGGCATCAACCTCGGGTCGATGACCGCCCCGATCATCACCGGCTTCCTGGCGCAGCACAGCCGGTTCAAGGCCATGCTCGCCTCCTGGGGCCTCAACCCCGACCACTCCTGGCACTGGGGCTTCGCCGCCGCCGGCGTCGGCATGGTGCTGGGCCTGGTGATCTTCATCCTGTTCGGCGACGGCCTCAAGCAGGTCGGCACGCCGCCGGTGCGCACGGCCGGTTCATGGCAAAAGCCCGCCGTCATGCTGCTCGGGGCCATCGGCCTGTGGGGCATCGTGTGGCTGTCCGACCGCGAGGGTTTCACCTGGATCCGCTATCTCTTCATCCTGACCCCCATCGCCGTCATGCTGTGGTTCGGCTATTCCAAGCAGGAAGAGCTGCGCCGGCTCGGCGCCGTGTTCTACTTTTTCATCGGCGCTTTCATCTTCTGGGCGCTGTTCGAACAGGCCGGCACCTCGCTCAACCTGTTTGCCGACCGCTTCACGGCCACGCACATTTTCGGCTTCGAGGTGCCTTCCTCCTGGTATCAGGCCGCCAACCCTTTCTTCGTCGTCGCGCTCGCGCCGGTCTTCGCGTTCCTCTGGACCAGACTCGGCGCCAAGCAGCCGTCGAGCCCGATGAAGTTCACCATCGGCCTCGCCTTCCTCGCCTCCGCCTTCACCCTGATGGTGCCGGCGGCCAAGCTGGCGGTCGAAGGCCGCGTCAGCCCGCTGTGGCTGTTCGGGCTCTACTTCCTGCAGACCATCGGCGAAATGTGCCTGAGCCCCGTCGGCCTGAGCACGTTCACCAAGCTGTCCCCCCGGCACCTGGTCGGCGCGATGATGGGCATCTGGTTCCTCGGCGCGGCGTTCGGCAACAAGTTCGCCGGCGTGCTCTCCACCGCGTTTGGCGAGGGCGACGCGTCGCATCTCGACCGGTTCTTCGGCCAGCAGTCGCTCGCGGTCTTCATCGTCGCGGGCATCTTTCTGGCGCTCGTGCCGTGGGTGCGCCGCCGCATGGGTGGCGTGCTTTGACCCCGATGGTCTCTGCCCGGCATGCAGAAGGCGCGGCTGGGTCGCCGCGCCTTCTGCACTAACACTGCAATTTACCACAACAAAAGGTCGGGCTCGCGCGCGCACAACGGGCCAGTCAGGCACACGCGAGCCCTTTTGGTCACCTCTCGCACCCGCTACCGGGCACGAAAACTGGACCCGGATTCAAGCACATGTCGCGCAAGCGTTAGAGCGGTCAAAAAGCCTAAATTCAGGTGGGCTTTTTTAGATGCCGTTTATTGCCTCCGCTCTGCGCCATAATTCTTCCGAGTCGGGATCGCCGGATCGCCCGGTTGGCCGTACGTTCCCAGGGCAACGGGGCTCCCGGGCTAGATATCTCCGCGCGGCGGCCGCTGCTCCAGCATCACGCCGCTGATGCGCCAGACGTCATCCTCCTTCACCAGCCAGTAACGGTAAATGGTGCTGCGCTTCTGCCGGTCGGTCGCGATCACGCTGACCTGGGCCGTCCCCTCACCATCGTCGCGCACCACGCCCAGGTCGGTCCGGTCCGGCTTCAGCAGGGCTCCATAGCCGCGCCGGATCATCGCGGCAAACAGCCGCGCGTCGAACTGCCGCTTGATGCCGCGCGCGGCGAAGTCATACGCCGTCGCAAAATCGCCCGCCTGCAGCGCCGCCAGCTGCGCCTCCACGACCGTGCGGACTTCGTCGCGCACCTTCTTCGGACTCAGCCGCATCTCCGGCTCCGCGGCGTGAACGAAAAGCCCGATCAACAGCCCGACCCCCGCAACCGTCATTCTGAGCGCAGCGAAGAATCCCGCAGCACGGCCGCTGGCGGATATCATTCTCCATGAGGATGTCGCTCCGCTCGGTACTTCGCTGCGCTCAGAATGACACTTCGTTGATTGATCCGGGTTCATCCATGTAATCCGTGGAAAGTCTACGCCTCCAGGCCAAACACGGCCCGGGCGTAATTGTCAGCCGAGAATGGCTGCAGGTCGTCCGGTTGCTCGCCCAGGCCGATGAAATAGATCGGGATCTTCAGCTGGCGGTAGATGCCGACGATCGCGCCGCCGCGGCTCGTGCCGTCCAGCTTGGTCACGATGAGCCCGGTCAGGCCGAAGCTCTGGTGAAACACCTTCGCCTGCTCGATGGAATTGGCGCCGAGCGAGCCGTCCACCACCAGCCAGCGGTGCTGCGGCGCGGTGGGATCGTTCTTCTGCAGGACGCGGCGGATCTTCGCCAGCTCCTCCATCAGATTGCCCTTGGTGTGCAGCCGGCCGGCGGTGTCGACGATCAGCCAGTCGTGCCCGCGCGCCTTGGCGGCCTGCCAGGCGTCGAACGCCACCGCCGCGGAATCGGCGCCCGTGTGGCTGGCCACGATCTCGATCTTCAGGCGGTCCGCCCAGCTCTTCAGCTGTTCGACCGCGGCCGCGCGGAACGTGTCGCACGCCGCGACGATCACGGTCTGGCCCTCGCCCTTGAGCCGGTGCGCCAGCTTGGCCGTCGTGGTCGTCTTGCCCGAGCCGTTGACGCCGATCATCGCGATGACCATGGGGTTCTTTCCCGTGGGAGGGGCTTTATGCCCCGACGAGTCGGGAGATAAACTCCCTCCCACATCCGGCAGCCTGCCCTCCGCCCCGGTGAGCACGCGTCGCAGCACCGCGGCCCCGATGACCGCCGCCTGCTGGCCCTTGAGCTCCGGATCCTTCCGGTAGGCGGCCTTGATCTCCGCGAGAATCTCGGTGGTCGTCTCGACGCCGAAGTCGGCCGTGTAGAGCGCCTCCTCCAGTTCCCCGAGCGAGGCGGCGTCGATCTTCCGCCCGCCGAACAGCCCGTGCGTCTTCGCCGCGATGGCCGCGACGGTCTTCGTCAGCCCGTCCTTGAATTTCTTGAAAATCGAAAACATCGGAGAGGATTCTCCGCGGATTACGCGGATGACCGCGGATAATTGCCGTTCCTATCCGCGTCCATCGGCATAATCCGCGGGAAAATCTGGTTCATTCCGTGACCGGCTTGCGCGAGTCGCGCCCGAGCTTGTCCTTCATCCGGTCGAGGATGCCGTTGATGAACCGCTTCGCGTCCGCGCTGGAATATTGCTTGCTGAGGTCGATGGCCTCGTTGATCGAGACGACGGGCGGGATGTCCTTGCGGTAAAGCATCTCGAACATCGCGAGCCGGAGGATGGCCAGGTCGATCTTCGCCACGCGGTCGAATTCCCAGTTGTGCGCCAGCGCCTTGATGTGGGTGTCGATCTCCGCGACGTGCTCGATGGCGCCATGGATCAGCTCCTCGGCGAAGCCGTAGTAGTCGCGCGGTTTCTCGAGGTGCTCGAAGAAGAGACGCAGGTCGTCGGTCGGGCTGGACGGCTGGTTGACGCTCCAGGCGTAGAGATACTGGAACGCCGCGGCGCGGCATTCCCGGCGCTGGGTGAACTGGCTGGTCATGACCGCCTCCCCAAGGCGCGCTGCAGCGCCGCCATCTCGAGGGCGGCGCGCGCGAACTCGGCCCCCCGGTTGACCCGGCCGGTGCACCGCGCCTGCGCCTGTTTCAAATTGTCCGCCACGATGACACCGTTGATGACCGGCGTGCGCGTGGCGAGCGCCACTTGCTGGAAGGCGTGCGAAACGCTCTGCCCCACCATCTCGTGGTGGTTGGTGTCGCCGCCGATGAGCACGCCGAGGGCGATGATCACGTCGCGCCTGCCGCCCTGCGCGAGCCACTGGGCGGCCACCGGGAGCTCGTGCGAGCCCGGCACCCGGGCAAGGGTGATGCGCTTCGCCGGCACGCCGGCCGCGGCCAGCCCGGTGCGCACCCGGTGCAGGAGCGCGTCGACCAGGTCGGGATTGAACCGCGCCGCCACGATGCCGACCGAGAACGGGGCGCCGTTGATGGCAAAAAGCTTGGGCGCGGAAAGGCTCATGGGAGGTTCAAGGCAAAGTGGATGCGACCGGGCCGCAATCGAAATCTCAGACCGGGATCTGCTCCACGATCTCCAGCCCGTAGCCGTCGAGGCCGACGACGCGGCGGGGCGAGTGCTGCAGCAGGCGGATCTGCTTGAGGCCGAGCGCGGTCAGGATCTGGGCGCCCGTGCCGTAGTCGCGCAGGTTGGCCGGGCCGGGACCGCCCGCGGCGGGCTGGCCGGCGCTCAGGAGCGCCTCCTGCATGCGGCCGGTCTGCTCCATGTAGACGATCACGCCGTGGCCGGCCTTGGCCACTCGCTCCAGCGAGGCCAGCAACGAGCGGTGGCTGCCCATGTCGGTGGCGTGAAAGACGTCGCTCAGCAGGTTCTCGGTGTGCACCCGCACCAGCGTGGGCGTGGTGTCGAGTTTGCCCTTGGTGAAGGCCAGGTGATGCCGCCCGTCGACCTTGCTGCGGAAAACATGCAGCTGGAACTCGCCGTATTCCGACGCGAAGGGCCGCGTCGCCACCTGCTCCACCAGCTGTTCGCGGCGGTGCCGGTATTCGATCAGCGCCGCAATGGAGACCAGCGGCAGGCCGTGCCGGCGTTTGAATTCAATCAGCTCGGGCAACCGCGCCATCTTGCCGTCGTCGCTCAGGATCTCGCAGATCACCCCGGCGGGCCTCAGGCCGGCCAGCGCCGCGAAGTCCACCGCGGCCTCGGTGTGGCCGGCGCGCTCGAGCACGCCGCCCGCCCGCGAGCACAGCGGGAAGATATGCCCGGGCTGCACCAGCTCGTCCGAGCGGGTGGCGGGATCGGCCAGCAGCCGGATGGTGCGGGCGCGGTCAAAGGCGCTGATGCCGGTCGTGATCCCCTCCGCGGCGTCGACCGACACCGTGAAGGCCGTGCGGTGCGCCTCGCGGTTCTGCTGCACCATGGGATTGATGCCGAGCCGCTTCAGCTGCGGTTCCGCCATCGGCACGCAGATCAGCCCGCGGGCATGACGGATCATCATGTTGACCAGCTCGGGCGTCGCCTTCTCGGCGGCCATGAGAAGGTCGCCCTCGTTCTCGCGGCCCTCGTCGTCCGTGACAATGATCAGCCCGCCGGCCGCGATCGTCTGGATCGCGGTCTCGATGGAGTCAAAGGGCGTGGCGGCGGACATAGGAGGAGCGGTCAAGCTTTGCCGCCCGCCCGCCGCTGTCAAATCCCCGCTGGCCGGCCCGGTTTCGCCTTTGTAGGGCGGGCTTTACGCCCGACCTCTGCATCTGATCGTCGGGCATAAAACCCGACCTGCCGCAAACGGCTGGTTCAGCCCTTGAACGCCACCGTGTAGTTCTCGACCGCCTTGGCGTCGTCGCCCTCGCCCTGGAGCAGCGTGAGGAAGACGTTGAAAGTGTAGGGCGGGTAGACGGGGTGCTGGCCGACCAGCGTCGTGCCGGAGCCGTTGAGCACGGTGCGGAACTGCGCGGGCGTGATCGTTTTCGTGTTCGGCCAGCGGGCTGTCGCGCGGGTCACATCCATGGCCATGAGCTTGTGCTTCTTGTCGTAGAACGAGAGTTTGAAATTGCCGTCGGCCACCACGAGGCTGAGGAAAGTGCCGTTCGGGCGGTTGATCACCGTGCCCGGGATCTTGGGCAGCTCAGCCTCCTTCTTGACCGCAGGCGCGGTCTTGGTCGCGGCCGGAGCCGTCTTGGAATCCTTGGTCACGGCCGGGACCGCCGGCGCCTTGGGATCAGTGGGCGCGGTGGTCGGGGTGGTCTGCGCCTGCAGCAGGCTGGTGGCGAACAAAAGACACGCGGCGGCAGCGATGGGTTTCATGCCCCGGAACTTAGCCTGTCCGGCCGTCCGTGCAAGCCCCGGCTGGGTCCGGGCCCACCTCGGGGCCCCAGTTTCGCACCAAATTCACGCCTGGGATTCGCGGATTTTAGCTGCAGTTCCCGCCACGGGCGCGGGACGGCAAACCCGGTCGTGGGTCAGTTGATGTGGGCGGGCTTTAGGGGCCCGGCATTCCCCGCGACCTGTCGGGGATAAACCCCGACCGACAACAGCGAAGAAACCAAACCGGCCCACTACCGCAAACTCTATGGCTTCGGCGGGCCCGGGTTCGCCCGCAGCTCGCGCCACCGCGCCAGCCGCTCGGCGATCTTCGCCTCCCAGCCCGCCGTCTTGGGCGTGTAAAGGGCCAGTGGTTTTTCCAGGTAGGCCTGGCCGGAAATGTTCTCGGGAAAATCGTGCGCGTAGAGGTAGCCCTTGCCGTGCCCGGCGCGCTTGCTGGCCTGCCCGCCTTTGTCGCGCAACGGCACCGGCACGGCCTGCACCGGCGCCTCCTTGAGCACGCGATGCGCCTCGCCCAACGCCAGCGTCGCCGAGTTGCTCTTCGGCGCCGTGGCGATGTAGAGCGTGGCGTGCGCCAGCGTCAGCTCGGCCTCGGGCAACCCGATGAAATCGCACGCGTGGTGCGCCGCCACCGTCAGCGGCAGCGCCTGCGGGTCGGCCAGGCCGACGTCCTCGCTGGCGAGGATCACGAGACGCCGCGCGATGAACCGCGGGTCCTCGCCGCCGGCCAGCATCTTCGCCAGCCAATACATCGCCGCGTCGGGGTCGCTGCCACGGCAGCTCTTGATGAAGGCCGAGATGGTGTCGTAGTGCTCGTCCTCGTCGGCGTCGTAGCGGATGCGCCGCTCGCGGGCGAAAATCTCCAGCTCCTTTTCCCCGATGGCGGTTTTCTCGGGCAGGCTGAGCGCGATGACCTCGAGCGCGTTGAGCGCCCGGCGCAGGTCGCCGTCGCACAGCACCGCGAGGTCGTTGAGCACCTTGTCGACCGCGGTGTGCCCGCGGCTGCCGAGCCCGCGCGCCACGTCGGTCAACGCCCGCCGCAACACGCCGGCGACGGCCCCGGCCTGGAGCGGTTCCAGCCGGAACAGATGGCTGCGGCTGAGCAGCGGCGGGTTCACGTAGAAACCGGGATTGTGCGTCGTGGCCCCGATCAGCCGCACCGTGCCCTCCTCCACGTCGGGCAGCAGCAGGTCCTGCTGCGACTTGTTGAAGCGGTGCAGCTCGTCAATGAAGAGCATCGTGGCCGCCTCCGGCTGGCGCCGCGCCGCCGCCAGGATCTCGCGCAGCTCGGCCACGTTCGACATGACGGCGTTCACCCGGACGAACCGGCTCTTCGTCTCGCGGGCGATGACCTCGGCCAGGCTCGTCTTGCCGCAGCCCGGCGGGCCGTAGAAGAGCAGGCTGCCGAAGCGGTTGCTGGCGATCAGCCGCGGCAGGAGGTTGCCCGCCTGCAGGATGTGCTCCTGGCCGACGATTTCGCCCAGAGTCTGTGGACGCATCCGCGCCGCCAGCGGCTGGTGGGCGGCGGGCTTGTCCGGCAGCGCCGTGGCGTGGCGCGGAGTTTCCTCGCCAAAGAGTGAGCCGGAGTCGTCAGCGGAGCGGGCCATGCGTCCGGACAGGTTGTGGCTGGCCACCGGGAGAAACAAGTTTGAAGGCGGCGGGGAAAGCTGTTCGCCTGTGCCCGCTGCCCGCGGGCCAAGGCGCAGCCCGCTTCATGCCTTCGCCCGCCACGCATCTCCGTGCGCCCCTGCTCTGGCTGCTCGTGCCGCTGATGGCCGGGCTGATTGCCGCCCGGCTCTGGCCGGCACCCGCCTTCGGCTGGTGGCCGCTGGCCTTGCTGGCGGTGCTCGCCGCGCTCGGGGCCGGTTGGAGTGCGCTCCAACCCGGACGCCCGACCGGCCTCGCGTGGGGCGCCGGTCTCTGCGTGTCCGCGGGACTCGGCGGATTCGTCCTGCTGCAGGTCCGGCACCCTGCCCTGCACCAGCAGGATTCGCGGCCGCCGCGCGAGGTGACCGTGACCCTGCGGGTGCTGCAGACTTTCCCGGCGGCGCCTGATGCCCGCAACCTGACGGGCCTCGGGGTGATCGGTGCGGCCGGCGACCAGGATCCGGAGTTGCCCGGGCGGCGGGTTTATTTTTCCGCCATCCGCCGGATCAGCGTCCCGCCGCAACGCTCGGGTACCTACGTCATCCGCGGGGTCCTCGAGCCGCTGCCGCGCGACGACGCCAACGCGGGCTTCAACGACTACCTCGCCAACCTCGGCATCCACCAGCGCCTCACGCGGGCGCACGTGATGCGCGAGACGGCGCCCCCGGGCCGGTTCCAACGGTTTTGCGCCCGAACCGAGGACCGGCTGGAGGGCATCCTGCGCCACGGGTTGGAAACCCAGCCGCAAACCGCCTCGATCTACCTGGCGATGCTCCTGGGGGAAAAAGCCGTGCTCTCGGCCGATCAGCAAAACGCCTACATGCGCAGCGGCACGTTCCATATTTTTTCCGTCAGCGGACTGCACGTGGCCGCCATCGCCGGGGCGATTCACCTGCTTTTCGGCCTCCTGCGCGTGCCGCGCCGGTTCGCCGTGGTCATCGGCCTGGCCGTGCTTTGGCTCTACGTGCAGATCACCGGGGCCAGTTCGCCCGCCGAACGCGCGTTCCTGATGATCGCCTTCCTGTCCGTCTACCAGACCTTCCGGCTGCCGGGCAACGCCCTCGCTGCGCTGGTGTCGGCGGCGCTGGTGACACTGCTCCTCGACCCGCTGCAACTCTTCAGCACCGGCTTCCAGATGTCCTACACGGTCGTGATCGCCTTGGTGACGATGGGCCGGCCGCTCACGGAGAAGTGGCTCGCCGCCTGGCGTCCGTTTGCCCTGCTGCCGCGACCCGACTGGCGCTGGTATCACCACCGGGTGGATGAGGCTGGCCGCGTCCTGTTGAACGGGGCGGCGGCTTGCTGGACCGCCTTCCTGGCCAGCACGCCGGCGGGCATCGGCTATTTCGAACTGTTCTCCCCGGGCTCGTTGCTGGCCAATCTGGTGATCATCCCGCTCTCGTCCGTCGCCATGGGGGCGGGCTTCGTTTCGCTGCTCGCCGGGCTGGCGGGCCTGCTGTCCCTGAGCGCCCTCGGCAACGCCGTCGCGGCGTTGATCATCGTGCTCATGGACTGGCTGCTGCAACATGGCACCGACCTGCCCGGCATGTGGTTCAATGCCCGGTTCCGCGCGGACTGGCTGGCGCCGGTCTCGCTCGGGTTGATGACCGCGGTGTTCCTGGCCGGCGCCGCGGGCCGCTGGGCCCCGCGCTATGGCGGCTACTGGCCGCCGGTTGTCGCGCTTGCCCTGCTGGTCATTTTGGGCGTGAAATTCGGTTGAGGAGATAACCACGGAATACACAGAAAACACGGAAAAGGACCGATCCGCACTCGAGCTGAATTTTTCCGTGTATTCCGTGTGTTCCGTGGTTTATCAGTCTTCCATGAAAAGCGCCTATGAACTCGCCATGGAACGCCTGGCCAAGGCCGATCCCGCCGCCGCGCCCTTGAACGCCGAACAAAAGGCCCGCCTCGCGGAGATCGACCGGGTCTACCAGGGCAAGATCGCCGAGCGGGAGATTTTCCTGAAGCAACAGCTCACCGCGGCGCTCACGGCCCGGAAGCTCGACGAGGCCGACCAGGTCCGGAAGCAGATCGCGGGTGAGAAAGCCCGGCTCGAGGAGGAGCGCGAGAACGAGAAGGAACGCGTGCGGCGCGGAAAGTAACCTGTAGCGGCGCTCTATGAGCGCCGTTGGTTTGATCGGCGGTCATAGACCGCCGCTACAGCCTCACCGCGCGAACTCGAACTCCGCCGTAAGCGCGTGGTGGTCGGACGCCATCGTCGGCCGCACCTCCCAGCCCGTCGGCCGCAGCCAGTCGTTGTAGAAGATGTGGTCGAGCACGTAGGGCCGGCGGCGCCAGGTGATCTCCTTCGCCTGCACGGTCCGGTAGCCGGCATCGGCAAACTGCTGGATGAGCGACTCGTGCTTGCTGACGTTGAAGTCGCCGGTGAGCAGCGTCGGCATCTTGGCCGTCTGGCGCAGCTGTTCCTCGACGAGCTTGCGCTGGTCGAGGTGTGTCTCGCTGCTCGACTTGAGCATGAAGAACGCGAGCAGGTGGGTGTTGAGGAGCCGCACCGCGCGGCCGTTGATCGTCGTGGTGGCGGCGATGAGCAGCCGGTCGGTCGGGGTCTTTTTCTCGCCGAAGAAGTCGAACTCCACCGGCGGCGACGGCAGGTTCACGCAGATGTGCTCGCGCAGCGGGGTTTTGGAGAACATGGCCAGACCGATGCCGAAGGGCAGCTCGCGCGGATCGGGCTTGGGGTAGCAGAAGTAGCTGTCGTAGTCCGCGAATTCCGCCTTCATCCGCGTGTAATGCGGGGGCGGCTCGGCCTGGGCCCCGTTCGGCAGGGTGTGCTCGACTTCCTGCAGCATGATGAGGTCGGCATCGTGCGACCGGATTTCCGTGATGGTTTTTCCCAGGTCGATGGGCGCATGGTCCGGGTAGGCGTCGTCCCAGGGCTGCCCGTACTGCATGTTGAACTGCAGCAGCTTGAAACGGCCGGGCGCCTTCATTGGCCGCCCCCCGCTTTGCTGACGGCAACCGGCGCGCGGACAGCCTCACTGGCTTTCGCAAAAGTGACGCCATTCAACGCCGTCGGGACGGCCGCCAGCAGTCCGGGGGTTATTTTCCGCACCCGGACGCCGGACCACCGCGGGAAAGAGACGGTCGCATCGGCCGGCCGCATGACGGCCGGCTGGATCCGAGAGGAATTGCCGGGCTGGAAGACCACATTGCGCTGCTGCGGATTGAGCAACGCCGCGGAGGACGTCAGGACGCCGACGAGGGTAAAAAGGACGCAGGTTTTCGCGCGGCGGAACATACGCGGCAGGCTGGCAACATGTTCGCGCAGCTGGAATTAGCAGCAAGCCTATTCTGGCTCCGCCGTGCCTTCGACCACCCAGTCTTTGGCCTCTGGCACCTGCCGGGAAAACTCCCGCAACGCGGCGCTGAGGTGCTCGGCATAGCGGTAATGCGCCCCCATCCCGGTGCGCAGCTCGGCCTCGTAGATGAACTTGTCGGCGTGCGTGCTGTGCTCGAACGGCGTCTGGGCCCCCAGCAGCAGCGAATACACGTAGGCGGCGCTGCCCCGCTTCATCAGCTCACGCGTCAGCGCCGCCTGCTCGTCGAGCAGGGCCTGATGCGAGGCGTGGGCGATCTCCGGCGGCAGGTAAAAGCCGGCCTGGATCAGCGGGGTGTAGCGGTGGCCGGTGCGGTGGCGGTTGAGGTCGCGCAGCTCGGCGATCGCCATGTTGTTCCAGGCAAAACTCACCCGCATCCGGCGCGTGGCCTTGCCCTGGTAACCGTAGCGGTTGGCGCGGTGCTTCAGCGCCTCGGCCACCGGCTGGCTCTCCCCCAGCCAGGGCGGCGTGTCGCGGTCGACCTTAACCCAGACCTCGTCGGCCAGCGGCTTGGTCGACAGGCGGGCGAGCCCGAGCGCCAGACTCGCGGCCAGCTCCTGCTGCGCCTGGGCCTGGAAGGATTTCTCGGCAAAGCTGTGGCGCATCAGCCGGGGCGACTGCTTCAGCAGCTCGTCGCGGATGAGTTTCGCCGCGAGCGACGCCTCGGGCAGGCCGAGCGAGTCGAGATGTTTGACCGTGGCCGCCCACATGCGCGAGCTTTGCACCAGGCCGAGGTTGGTGCGCGTGGCCAGCGGGATGAAGTAACGGGCCCGGTCCAGCGCGTAGTTCTTGCGTAGGCGGGTGACCACGGCCGGCTTTGCGTCCTTCGGCAGCCGGACCAGGTTCGGTTGCGCGAGCGCCAGCTGGTCGAGCCGGGTGTATTCGGCGTGGTAGGCCGCGAAGGCCTTCGCCATCAGCGCCGACCAGCGCGGGGCGAGGTCGTCCGGGATGCCCAGCTCAGCCGGCGCCGGCAGGTTCGTCGCCGCCATCGTGATATAGCGCGTGCTCGATTCCTGGCCGTCGGCCATCTGCGCGAGCTCAAAGATCTTATACGCCAGCCACATCGACACGTCGTCGAGCGCGATGGCCAGGCCGCCGGTCAGGCCGCCGATCGAGGCGTGGCCGTAGTCCACGAACTTCAGGATGCGGTCGATCGACTCGTCGGGGTTGGCGATGTCGACCTTCTCCAGGATCTTCGCCAGGCCGTCGTTGCTGCGTGAGTAGCGGGCGAGGACGGAGGCGAGCAACTCGGGGGTTACCTTGGGTAAGTCGGCGGCCGCGGGCGGCGGCACAATGGCGAGTCCGGTGACCTTCATGCGTGGGCTCACACGAAACAGATTAGCACGCCCGTGCGAAGGAAATTCGCCGGCGGCCCTCACCCGCCCCGCCAAGCCGCTATTCGGAACAGCCGGCCTTTGCCCTTGTCTGTCTTGGTCCGTCCAGCTCGCTGGTAAAGTGGAGGTGTGAAGGCACAACGAAGGCACACGCAAGGATAGCGCCAAGGTAGCGCAAGGATGGCCTAAGGATGTAAGAAGGCTTAAAGAAGGAAACCCGAACCTTCCAGCC
This sequence comes from Opitutus sp. GAS368, assembly GCF_900104925.1. Classification (NCBI taxonomy): domain Bacteria; kingdom Pseudomonadati; phylum Verrucomicrobiota; class Opitutia; order Opitutales; family Opitutaceae; genus Opitutus; species Opitutus sp. GAS368. The sequence goes on along the minus strand of NZ_LT629735.1, from coordinate 2,302,634 downwards.
AGGAATCATTCCCGATCCCAAGCCCACTGTCCGTCAAATCAGGTGAATCCTAGCATGACCCATTTGTTTGGCCCGTTGGCACCGACAAACTTCAACGCTTCTCGCGCCAACGACAACCAATCCTCGTTCGAAGTCGAATCAACGACCAACCATTCCTTCATCACGCGTCCGCGAGAGGGTTCGAAGCGTGATCCGACGCCCAAGGCGACGAGCGTATCGACGCGCTCTTTCGGAAGCTTCACGACGAATCCACCTTTCGAGGAGATCATCGCGAAAATCTTGTCGCCAACGCACAGAGCCGAGGAGCCGAAGCCTTTCTTTGACGCACCGACTGAAACCTTCGGGCTGCGTTTCAGCGAGGCGACGATTTTCGCAAATCGTTCTTCAGGGCTCATGCTAATTGCACGCGTGTTTTTGGCGAGAGTGGTTCCGTCGGGTGGTTCGGCATCTTCACGTCTTGTGATAAAAGCTGCTGATCTCGAAAAATAGCTCCTGCTTCTTGCCGTCGGAGGTCTTGATGAAGAAGACATCATAGACCTTACCCTCCTTCGAGGGCCTGGTGACAAACCTCAGGATCTTACTACCCGGATAGTTTTGCTGCACCCACGCGACCTCTTTGGGTGGACCTTCTTTCTCGTCCTTCGCCACAATAACGACGGCAGTCTTCGCAGATAGGCCATCTTGCTTTGGATCGTCAGCAACCGCTCGCGTGAGCAGAGCCATTCCGAGGGTCAACAATAGGAGGGTCTTCTTGAGCATGATGTTTTTGCCGAACGTTGAGGTGAACCGCGCTTCATCGCGTCGGCTCCGGTGATTGGTTAGCCATTTTCTTTCCTATATTCCTTCGGACCACTCATCTCAATATCCACGCCACCTTGAGGCGACGGCTTAAAATGCACGATGTAGGCGATGCCATCGTGTTCGGATTTCAAAACCCAAACTTCTCTTCCATCTTTGAGGTGCTTGATATCTTCGAGCTCGGGGTTCGCTCTTCCTTTGGTCGCTTCCGCCTTTGTGATCAGGGCAAGGGTATCCTTCTTCAGGACTGGGTCTGCAATGGTCGGCCCGCTTGGAAGATCGACCATGACCAGAAACATAGCGGTCCCTCCACCGACGCTTTGGGTCTTCCACCGAAAAGGGGAGCCGCTTGCTTCGGCCTGACTGTTTGCGATCCTCGCCGCATTTGTCGCCGTCGGATTCTCGCAGCCAGCGAGACCAAGAGCGATAGCTGCAATGCCTAGCATGGTGATGGGCTTCATATTTCTTGCCTAACGTTGAGGGTAACCGCTCTGGCGTCCAGCCAGAGTCGGTTTCGCTGATTGGTTAGGCTTCATCACAGAAATAGAGGAATAGTGCTGAGTGCGAAGAATAACTATGTATATACCAACCTAGGGTTGGTATATTGAAATTGGCCATTGGCAGATTGGACGGACATTGGGAAAATGACACCTCTCCAATTGAGCCTGCCAAGGGTGGCTGGGTAATAATTGCCGAGCCGCGCAATAAGCCACTCGATTGTAAAGGGCATCGAGGCGAAACCTTGGCCCGAGGTCTCGTCGGCCCTGAGAACTAGGTGCGACCAATCCGGTCTTCAAGCACAATGGAGGAAGCCATTGGGGTCATGCTGAGGCTGAAGCCCGGCATGACCAATCCGACCTGCGACCGATGATTATTTCGGGACTGCCACCCGGGATCGAATCAGTTGCCTTAGCGGGTCATCGCACGGTATTGCCGCCGTAGGCACTGAACCATTTGTCGAACAGACGATCATACTCCCCGCTGTCGCGCATCTGCTTGAGAAAGTCGTTGAGATACGCCCCGAATTCAGTGTCCCCCTTGGGGTAGGCGATCCGGTAGAATTTTGTCGTGAAACGGCCGGTCGGCACGTAGCCAGGATTTGTCGTCGCCGCGGCGTATAAGTGGGTCACGACCTGCGTGAAAACATCGGCCTGCCCGTTCACCAGCGCCTTCACGGCGTCCTCGTCGTTTTCGAATTGAAGGTAAACCGCGCGGGGTGCCTTTTCCTTGATCAGTTTGATGTCGGGGTTCGCGGTCACAAAGGCGACGCGCGTATCCGGTTTGATATCATCGATCGTCTTGATCGGGCTGCCCCGCTTCACGAGCAGGGCGGAGCCGGCGCGGAACGATTCGCCCGAGAAATCGGCCACCTTGACCTTTTCCAGGTTGGATGGCGTGGTGTCGATGAGCACATCGAAGGCTCCGCGCTGCAGGTCTTCAAACCGCGTTTCGTCGTTGGTGAGCACGAACTCGACCTTTTTTTCGTCGCCGAGGATGCGCCTGGCAAGGGCGCGGGCCAGATCCGCCATGAAGCCCTCGTTCTCGCCCGTCGTCGGGTTCTTGAAATTAAGGCGCGGGAAGACCATTTCATTCCCGATCCGAAGGACCCCGTGCTGGCGAATGATCGTGAGCGTCGGCGCTTCCGCCTGCAGCGTTCCGACCGGCACAGACAGGAGCAACGCGGCGGTGACCAGGAATCTTTGGAGAGTCAGGTGGGCAGTCATGTTTTTAGGCGGCAGGTTTGAACAACGCGTCCTTGTTCGGGATTCATGGTTCGATTTTGTGGCGTTGCTGCTGCGATATGCCGCCGACCGGAGGCAAGGGGATCCGGGGTTGAGGGCAACGATCGCCAAAGCGCACACCATCATACGGCGGAACCTGAAACTCCAATGAACCGAATCTGAATTCGCATTTAGATTGCCGAACTCATCTTCGGTCGGAAGGGGAAGCAAAATAGGTAATGCTTTACCTTTTTGTGAGCCAGCCCGATGTGCTTGCTGCGTTGAAACCCGGACGTTCGCGGTCACCGCCTGATCCTGCAGCAGCGTTTGCTTGAAGCCGGCCATCGGCGCCCTCGCCGGCTTCGTGTTGCGCCTGTTCCGCACCAAGGTGAGGAGCGCCGAAAGAGGTCAAGCTGCGGATATTGATGTGAGAGTTTTCCATCGTTTGTCGGACGGAACGAGTTGCCTCCGATGGGTGTGAAGGGAGCAAAAGATTTCATCGCGCGGACAGCCTGGCGCCTCGCTTGTCCGCCCTATGTCATTTTTTCTACCTTACCGACCGAGGCGAAGCAAATACGCCGCGGCGCGCGCTTAGGGCAGCAGCCAGCTCGTCAGCGGCTGCTGGAAGAAGCCCAGCAACACGGTGGCGAGGGCGAGGAAGGCCAGCGTCGCGATGCCGGCCCAGGACACCGCGGCCGGGCCCGGCCGGGTGACGGGCGCCGCACCGGGGGCGGACGGTGTCCACGACTCGAAGAAGGCCGCGCGGATCCAGCCGAAATAGTAGAAGATGGAGATCACCACGCCGACCACGGCCACGCCCAGCAGCCCGTAGAGGTGCGCCTGGAAGGCCGCGAGGAAGAGCAGCAGCTTGCCCATGAAGCCGGCCAGCGGCGGGATGCCCGCGAGCGAACCGACGCCGATCGCCAGCACCGCGCCGAGGAACGGCCGGTCCTTGGCTAGCCGCTCGTAGTGGTCGAGTTCCTCGGCCCTGTCATCCGGGCCGGCCACATAGGCCATGACGCCGAACACCGCCATCGAGGCCAGCAGGTAGGTGAACAGGTAGAACCAGACCGCGCCGGCGGCCCACGGAACGGTCAGCGCGGCCGTGACGCCGATGAGCAGGTAGCCGGCGTGGGAGACGCCGGAGAGACCCATCAGGCGCTTGGTGTTGCGCTGGGTGAGCGCCGAGAGGTTGCCGAACAGGATCGTGGTGGCGGCCAGCAGCGACAGCACCGGCCCGAGCACGGACTGCAGCGGGGCGAAGACCCGCGACACCAGCAGCAGCAGCACGGCGAAGCCCGCGGCCTTGGAGGAGACGGCGAGAAAGGCCGTCACGGGCGTCGGCGCCCCCTGGTAGACGTCGGGCACCCAGATCTGGAACGGAAAGGCGCCGATCTTGAAGGCCACGCCGCCGAGGATCAGCAGCGCCCCGGCCGTGGCGAGGAAGTTGCCGGGGTTGTTGCGCAGGAAACTGAACACGGTGCCGAACTCGAAACCGGTGTGGACGACGCCGTCCACCACCACGCGGCCGACCGCGCCGTAGAGCAGCACGATGCCGAAGAGCAGGATCGCCGAGCTGAGCGCGCCGAGCACCAGGTATTTCAGGCCGGCCTCGAGCGACAGCGACCGCTCGCGATAGTAGCTCACGAGGATGTAGAACCCGATGGTCACCGTCTCGAGCGCGACGAAGAACATCACGAAATGGTTGCTCTGCGCCAGGAGCATCAGCGCCGCCGTCACCACCAGCACGATATGGTAGAACTCCACCCGGGGCACCCGCGCCCGCGGCAGGCAGATCGTGGCCAGGAAGCAGACCAGGAGCGACGACACGAGGAAGAACACCCGCGCGATCTGGCCGGAGGCGCTGAGGCGGATGAGTCCGCCGAACAGCTCCTCGCCGCCCCAGGTCTTGTCGAAATTGGCCGCCACCGTGATCAGCGTCAGGCCCAGGGTGAACATCGTCAGCATCGGGACGAAGCGCAGGTCCTTCTTCGGCGAGAAGATCTCGAGCACGAGCAGGCAGAGCGCCCCGACGGCCAGCGTCAGCTCGGGTCCGAGGGCCCACCAGTCATTGGAGGCGGCGACCGCTTTGAGAAGTTCGGTGGACATGGCGGGTGATCAGCGGGTCGGAAGGATTTTGACGGCCGCGACCGGGCCGGCCAGCGCCTGGTCCACCGGTTGCGAGATGGCCTTCGGGTAGAAGCCGAAGAAGAGCAGCGCCGCGAGCAGGAGCAGCGCGGGCAGCTTCTCGCGCCAGTCGAGGTCGGCCGGCGGATGCTGCGCCGTGACGCGCGCCAGCGCCTCGCTCGGCGGGCCGAAGAACACGCGCGCCGCGGCGCGCAGGCCGTAGATGGCCGAGATGACCACGCCGGCGATGGCGACGGCCGTCAGCCACGGCGAGAATTTCCACAGGGCCACGAAGATGGTCAGCTCGCCCCAGAAGTTGGCGAAGCCGGGCAGGCCGATGCCGGCCATGGTGGCGGCGACGAAGAACGCGGCCAGCACGGGGGTCTTCTGGGCCAGGCCGCCCATCTCGGACAGGTCGAAGGTGTGCGTGCGGTGGTGGATGCTGGTCGCCAGCAGGAACAGCAGCGCGACCGACAGGCCGTGCGCCACCATCAGGAAGACGACCCCGCCGGTGCCGACGGTCGAAAGCGCGGCGAGGCCGAGGAAGCAGTAGCCCATGTGCATGACCGAGCTGTAGCCGAGCATCTGCTTGAGGTCGCGCTGCGCCATGGTGACGAAGCCGACCACGATCACGTTGCCGAGACCGGCCAGCAGCGCGAGCTTCCAGGCCCAGTGCTGCAGGCCGAGCGGCAATAGCGGCAGGGCGATCTGGATGAGGCCGTAGAGGCCGAACTTCTTGAGCACGCCGGCGTGCAGCATCGCGGCCGAGCTCGGCGCGGCGCCGTAGCCCAGCGGGGCCCAGGTGTGCAGCGGCCAGAGCGAGACGAGTGTGCCGAAGCCGAGCAGCAGCAACCCCGCGATCCAGGTCTGCGTATGACCGGCGAGGGCGTGGGCGGCGATGGCGTCCTTGAGCTCGATCAGGTCGAAGGAGTTGGCGCCGCTCTTGACGTAGAGCGCGATCAGGCCGAGCAGCGACAGCATCGCGCCGGCCGTCAGGTAGATCGTCAGCTTCATCGCCGCGTAGCTGCGGTCGCGGCCGCCCCAGATGCCGACCATGATGAAGGTCGGGATCAGCGCCAGCTCGTGGAAGAAATAGAAGAAGAAGATGTCCACCGAGGCGAACACGCCCAGCAGGCCGCCGTGCATGACCAGCAGCAGCACGAGGTAGAGCTTCAGGCGCTCGGCGCCGGAGCGCAGGGCGTAGAGCCCGGCCGCCAGGCCGACGATGGCCGCGAGCAGGAACATCGGCAGCGAGATGCCGTTGAGGCCGAGCTTCAGGCTGATGCCGAATTTGCCCAGCCCGGTGGAGGTCGTGCTGAGGAAGGAATAGGTGTGCGCGTCCACCGCCGGGAATTTCGCCCACAGCCACAGGGCGAGGAGCGCCGGCACGGTGAAGGCGACCGCGGCCAGCTTGACGGCGAACCGCTTGGGCAGGCCGCACGCGATGATGACCGCGGCCACGAGCGGCGTGGCGATGGCGAGCTGCAGAAGTTGGGCGTTGTCAGGCATGAATCAAAGGCAGGAAAGAAACCACGAATGGACACCAATGAACACGAATCCGAACAGGCCGGTGGCCGGAACGATACTATCAGAAGATTGGTTGGGTCGGTTCATTCGTGTCTATTCGTGTCCATTCGTGGTTAAAAAACCCCGGCGGCGTAGGCCCAGAGGAGCGCGGCGCCGAGCAGGAACCAGAAGACGTAGGTGTGCAGGCTACCGGTATAGAGCGCCCGCGCGCCGTAGCCGACGTAGCCGACGAAACCGGCCAGCCCGCGGATGATGGCGCCGGCGAGCACGATCTGCTCGAGGAAGTTCAGCACCATCGCGAAGCGCTGCTGCACCTTCGCCACGTAATAATCGTAGAGCCGGTCGAACGACTCCTTGAGCCAGGTCAGCCCGGCGAAGAGCACGTGGGATTTCTCCTCGAGCGTGTCGGTCGCCGCGGACTTGTAGAAGAACAACGCCGAGCCGGCGCCGAGCGTCATGACCGCGAGCGAGACGAGCAGGATGGTCGTGTGGGCGGAGCCCTCGGCCTCGGGCACCAAGAGGACAAGCGTCGGACCGGCGAGCTTGCCATAGACGCCGGCGTAGCCGCCGACCACGGACAGCATCGCGAGGAGGATAAGCGGCAAAGTCATGGTCATACCGCTTTCGTGGGCGTGTTTGGCGTCGTCGGAGCGAGCCTCGCCGAGGAAGGTGATCTTCCAGAGGCGGACCATGTAGAACGCCGTCAGCACCGCGGTGAAGGCGAGGATGGCGAACACCGCGGTGTTCTTCTCCATCGCGAGGTAGAGGATGGCGTCCTTCGAGAAGAAGCCGGCGAGGAACGGCATGCCGATGATCGCCAGCACGCCGATCGTGAAGGTGAAGAATGTCACGGGCATCTTCGAACGCAGCCCGCCCATCTTGAAAATGTCCTGTTCGTGGTGGCAGCCCATGATGACCGAGCCGGAACCAAGGAAGAGCAGCGCCTTGAAGAAAGCGTGGGTCGTCAGGTGGAACATCGCGGCGGCAGCTCCTGCCGATAAAACTTCCCGAATAACATCACCCCCATCAGGGGCTGCCGGAAGCATGTGAATCGGCAATTTATCTGAATTGCCCAGTCCGAACGCCGCGACCATGTAGCCAAGCTGCGAGAGCGTCGAGTAGGCCAGCACCTTCTTGATGTCGCGCTGGACAATGGCGCAAAGCGCGGCGTAGAGCGCGGTGATCGTGCCAATCCACATGATGACCTCGAGCGCCTCGGGCACCATCAGGACATTGATGCGGCACAGCATGAAGATACCGGCCGCGACCATCGTGGCGGCGTGGATGAGGGCGGACACGGGCGTCGGGCCCTCCATCGCGTCCGGCAGCCACACCTGCAGCGGCATCTGGGCCGACTTGCCCATCGCACCGCAGAACAGCAGCAGCGGGATGGCCGTGCTGAACACGAGCCTGTGGGCCGCGCCGAACTCGCCCAGCTCGGTAAGATTCACCGTGCCGTTCGCCCAGTAACACATGATGATGCCGAGCAGAAAGCCGAAGTCGCCGACGCGGTTGACGATGAAGGCCTTTTTCGCGGCGTCAGCCGCGGACTGCTTCTCGTGGTAATGGTTGATCAGCAGCCAGGAGCTGAAACCGACCAGCTCCCAGAAGATGAAAATCATGAACAGGTTGTTCGCGAGGACGATGCCGATCATCGAGAACATGAAGATGGACAGGCCGCCGAAGAACCGCGCGCGCGCCTGGTCTTCGTGCATGTAGCCGAGCGAGAAGACGTGGATGAGGAAGCCGACGAAGCCGACGATGAAGAGCATCAGCGCCGCGAGGTCGTCGTATTTGATGCCCAGCGACACGGCGAAGTCCCCGAAGCGCAGCCACTCGACCTGCGCCTCGAAGCGCTCGCCGTGCAGCAGGAGGATGATGGAGATCGCCGCGATGGCGCCGGCCGTGGCCGTGGAGATCCACGAAGCCAGGGCCCCCTGTTTGCGCAGGAACAGCGCGATCACCGCCGCCGAGGCGAGCGGCAGCAGGAGGATCAGGATGGCGTGATTGAGCATCGAGTGCATCGTCAAAGAGCAGCGGGACGGTAGGGCGAGTCGTCCCCGACGAGCCGCGGCTCATCCGGAGGATTCGCCCTACCCTGCTTCATTTCGTGTCTAGTCGTGTCCATTCGTGGTTAATGCTTCAGCTGGTTCAGTTCCTCGACCGAGACGGTGTGGCGCTGCCGGAACAGCGCGACGATGATGGCGAGGCCGACGGCGACCTCGGCCGCGGCGATGGTGAGGATGAAGAACACGAAGACGTCGCCGTCGAGCGTGCCGTTGAACCTCGAGAAGGCGACCAGCGCCAGCGTCGAGGCCAGCAGCATCAGCTCGAGGCACATGTAGATCACGAGCGTGTTCTTGCGCAGCAGCACCCCGAAGAAGCCGATGGCGAACAGCAGCGAGGCCACGAACAGATAGGACGGCAGGCCGTAGGTCGGAGCGGTGGCAAGGAGAGGGATCATGGCTGGCGCAAGATTTGTAGGGTCGGCGCTTGTCGCCGGACCTTGCTTTGCTCGCGGAACGGTCCGCCGACAAGCGGCGACCCTACATCCCAATACAACACTCCGCCTTCAGCAGGAGCAGTGGCTTCGCGCACCTTGGGAAACTGGATGGAAATTCGCATCATCTGTTCTCCGTCTTCTGTTCTCCGTCCTCTGTGTATTTTTTACTGAGCACGATGACGCCGAGCATGGCGATGAGGAGCATGAAGCCGACGACCTGCACCGGCAGCAGGTAGGTCGTGAACAGCATCTCGGCGTAATGCTTCATGGTCGGAACCGGCACGGAGTCCGGCGCGGGCGGCAGCACGGCGCGATGGACGAGCGACCAGATGCCGAGGCCCAGCAGCGCGGCCCCGAGGGCGGACGCCACGATGGTCAGCGGCTTGAAGGCCTTGAAGCTGCCCGGCGTCGTGTCGAGCAGCATGATGATGAAGAGGAACAGGGCGACGACGGCGCCCGCGTAGACCAGGATGAGCACGAAGGCCAGCAGCGGGGCGTCGAGCAGCACGAACAGGCCGGCCAGGCCGACGAGCGAGAGCAACAGGAACATCGCGGCGTTGACCGCGTTCTTGTTCAGCACGACGAGCAGCGCCGTGGCGACGGTCAGGACCGAGAGAATGAGGAAGAGGGTGTCGCTCATCGAAGGGCTGAAAGGCTGAAAAGCTGAAAGGCTGAACCCGGCGGACGAAAGGCCAGATCGATCGGACGGAAAAAGTGCAATGGGCTGGTCATATTTCAGTCATTCGGTTCTTCAGTTTTTCAGCCCTTAGTGCGTCGCGTTCCCGTGCTCGGCGGCGGCCTTCTTCTTGTCCCACTTGAAATGCTGGTCGGGCAGCGTGCCGCCGAGCTCGTAGAGCCGGGCCTTGTCGTTGACCATCTCGGCGCGGGTGTAGCCGGTCATGGAATATTGGTTCTGCAGGAAGATGGCCTCCTCGGGGCAGACCTCCTGGCACAGGCCGCAGTAGATGCAGCGCAGCATGTCGATGTCGAAGGCCAGCGGGCCCTTCTCGACGTGGGCGCGGTCCGCCTGGTCGGCCGGGATCTCGCCGGGGGTGATGCGGATGGCCTTGGGCGGGCAGACGAACTCGCAGAGCTGGCAGGAAACGCATTTCTCGCGGCCGTGCGGATCCTTCACCAGCGTCGGCACGCCGCGGTAGCCCGTCGGAATGGCCGGACGCTCCTCGGGATACTGCATCGTGACGTTCGGCGCGAACAGGTGCTTCAGCGTCACCCGCATGCCCGCCAGGATTTGGGGGATATACATGCGCTCCGAGAGCGTGAGGGGTTTGCGTTCGACGACGTAGGGCATGAAGAAAGTCAGTTGAACCACGAAGGGCCACAAAGGGCCACGAAGGGCCATGCCTCCTGTAGGTCAGGCTTTACGCCTGACATGTCGGGCGTAAAGCCCGACCTACATTCGTGTTTATTCGTGTTCATTCGTGGTTGATCAATTCCGGGTCTGGAAGATCGCGATGAGGATCGCGTAAAGGATCAGGTTCCCGATGGCGAGCGGCAGCAGCTTCTGCCAGCCGAGCTTCATCACCTGGTCGTAGCGGAAGCGCGGCACCGTCCAGCGCACCCACATGAAGACGAAGATGAGGAAGACGGCCTTGCCGAGGAAGACGCCGATGGAGAGCAGGCCCATCGCGATCGGGTGCAGGAACAGGGGCGAGAGGTGGGAGCCGAGCCAGCCGACCACGCTGGCCAGCGGGAGGAACGGCAGGGGGTTCCAGCCACCCATGAAGAGCAACACGAAGACGCCGGAGCCGATGAGCATGTTGGAATACTCGGCGACAAAGAACAGGCCCCACTTCATCGAGCCGTATTCGGTGTGGAAACCGCCGACGAGGTCCGCCTCGCCCTCGGCCATGTCGAACGGCAGGCGGTTGGTCTCGGCGAAGAGCGCCACCATGAACACGATGGCCGCGACCGGCATGGTGAGCCCGAACCAGAGCCCGTGCAGGCTCGCGAACGTGAAGCCCTGCCAGGTGCCGCTCTGGAACTCCACGACATGGAAGAGGCTCAGGGTGCCGCTGCCGCCGGGCGTGTTGACGGCGAGGAACACCGGCAGCACGGCGAGCGTCATCGAGAGCTCGTAGGAGATGAGCTGGGCCGACGCACGGATGCCGCCGAGGAAGGGATACTTCGAGTTCGACGCCCAACCGGCAAGGATCAGCGAGTAGACGCCGAGCGACGACACGGCGAACACCGCGAGGATGCCGACGTCGAGGTTGGCCAGCACCAGCGGGACCAGTTTGCCCGCGCCATCGAGGTAGGCGCCGAAGGGCACCACGGTCAGGGTCGTGAATGCCGGGATCATGCCGACGACCGGCGCGAGGTAGAAATAGAACTTGTTCACGTGACCCGGGACCGGGTCCTCCTTGAAGAACATCTTGCCGCCGTCGGCCATGAGGTGGAACACGCCGAGCTTCTGCAGGAACGGGCCGACGACCGGCACCCAGGCGGCCCAGAACGGGATGGCGCGATTCGGGCCCGGGCGGCCCTGCATCCACGCCGAGACCTTGCGCTCGACCAGCGAGCACGCCCCGCCGAACGGGAACATGACGCCGATGACCGCGAGGCCCTTGATAAGGGCCTGCAGCACCGGATGGAGGCCGGACCAGAGTGAGATCACGGCGTTCATGTGGTTGCAGAATGTAGGGTCGGCGCTTGCGCCGACCTCGAGGTCCGCCGGCCAGCGGCGACCCTACAGCTCGCCGCGCCCGTGGCGCCGGCACTACGGTAGGGGCGCTTGCCCTCAAGCGCCTTTGGGCCGTTGGGGGCAACGGCCCCTACCTGTTGGGATTGAAAGTCGGTCAGCATATCAGGCGTTGACGGCGGCCGGCACGGCGGCCGGTTTGAAGTGGAGCGTCTCACCCTCGACGAAGGGCAACGCGGCCCACGGCGTGGCGTCGAGCAGGAGGCCGGTGGCGGACAGACTGGCGTAGGTGACGGCGGCGAGCGGCTTCACCTCCGCGGCGATCGTGGTCCACAGCGAACCGAGGTCGGAGGCCACGGTGGTCCGGTTGCTGGCCCCGACGAGGGCGGCGAGGGTCACGAGATCGTCGGCCACGCCCGCCGGGCCGGGGACGGCCTGGGCGAACTTCTGCAGGCGGAACTGCTGGTTCACGAACGTGCCGGACTTCTCGAAGATGGTGAGGGTCGGGATGACGACTTTCGCGGCATCGCTCGTGGCGTTCTTATGCGTGCCGAGATAGATGACCGAGACCTTCGCCAGCTGCGCGGCATTGAGGCCGGCGCCGGTCAGATCCTCGCCGAGCGAGAGCACGGTCTTCACCTGGCCGGCGTCGATGCCAGCTGCGAGCAACGTGAGCTGCGCCGTTGGCAGCGCGGCGATGAGGCCGGTGACGAGCGCACCGCGGACGTTCGGGTTGCGGTCGGCGGAGACGAGGATCTTGTCCCCCGCCCCCACCCGGCTGACCAGCGAGGCGGAAACTTTCAGCGCATCGGCGAGCTTCTTCGTGAGAAACTGCTCCTCGACCGAGCTGCGGCCGGAACCGACGATGGCAACCGAACCGGCGTGCAACAGGTCGGCGGCGGCCTTGATCGCCATCTGGGCCGCGGTGGCGGCGCCGTTGATCGTCGGGGCGAGCAGGCGGTTGTCCGCCTTCACCTGCTTGTAGAGCACGCGGCCGGAATCGGCCATCCAGGTGTCGTTCACGGCGTCGTTCTGGCGCGGCGTGATGCGGTAGATGACGCCCTCGCGGCTCCACACCTCGGTGTTGGCGCCGACGGACGACTCGGGGTCGATGCTCGGCGTCTGCTTGAGGAACCAGACGCGCATCTTGAAGCGGAAATCGGTGCTGGTGAGCGCGCCGACCGGGCAGATGTCGACGGTATTGAGCGAGTAGTTGTTCGCGAGCTGCTTGCCCGGGTAGCAGGTCAGCGTGCTGTAGCTGCCGCGGTCCACAAAGCCGAGCACGTCGTCCTTCGCGACCTCCTTGCTGAAGCGGACGCAGCGCGAGCAGAGGATGCAGCGCTCGTCGTCGAGGGTGACCCGCGGCCCGAGCTGCGTGCGCTTGGGCTTCACGTTCTTCTGCTCGACGAAGCGCGAATAGCCGCGGCCGTAGGCGGTGGAATGCTCCTGCAGCTTGCACTCGCCGGCCTGGTCGCAGATCGGGCAGTCGAGCGGGTGGTTGATGAGGAGGAACTCGGTGACGCCCTCGCGGCTCTCGCGCGCCATCGGCGAGTTGGTCTTCACGTGCAGGCCGGGCGAGGCGTTGGTGGCGCAGCCGATCTGCGGGCGCGGGATCCAGTTGATCTTCGGCTTGCCCGTGGCCGGGTCCATGATCGGCGCCTTGGTGGCGGGATCGACGGCCGGCATGCCCATTTCGATGAGACACATGCGGCAGTTGCCGGCGACGGTCAGCTTCGGGTGGTAGCAGTAATGCGGGATCTCGATCCCGAGCTGCCGGGCGGCCTCGATCACGTTCGTGCCCTTCGGCACGGCGATGTCCTTGCCGTCGATGTTGACGGTCACGAGGTCGGGTTTGGGCGGAGCGATCATCTCTGGAAAGGAGGATTAGAAACCACGAATGGACACGAAGAGACACGAATGGGCCATGGGCGCCTTCCTAGTCTCACTTGATTCGTGTGCATTTGTGTCCATTCGTGGTTAAAAAATCAGATCAAGGGGGCGGCCGCGGGCGACGCGGTCTTCTTCGTCTCGTGGTAGTTTTTGAACTCGTCGCCGAACTTCGCGATGAAGCTCTGGGTCGGCCATGAGCAGGCTTCGCCGAACGCGCAGATCGTGCGGCCGGGGATCTGGTCGGCCACGCCCTTGAGCAGGGCGGCGTCCTCGGGGCGCGCGGTGCCGTGCACCATGCGGGTGGTGATCTTCTTCATCCACAGCGAACCCTCGCGGCAGGGCGTGCACTGGCCGCAGCTCTCGTGCGAGTAGAACGCGTTGATGTTGGCCAGCGCCTCCACCATGTTGACGGAGTCGTCCATCACGATGACGCCGCCCGAGCCGCCCATCGTGCCGATCATGGCGAGCGAATCGAAATCCATCGGGACGTCCTCGACGCCCCAGTCGTAGTCGACCAGGTCCGCGCCGACCTTGCGCTTGCCCTTGTAGCGTTCGCCGAAGCGCATGATCTTGGCGGACGAGCCGCCGGGGATGACGGCCTTGAACGTGCGGCCCGGCAGCGGGCCGCCGCAGACCTCGTTGAGCAGCTGGCCCAGCGTGATCTTGCCGGCCTCGAACTCGTAATAACCCGGCTTCTGCACATGGCCCGAGACGCAGAAGATGCGCGTGCCGGTGTTGTTCGGCGTGCCGATCTTCGTGTAGGCCTCGCCGCCGAAGTCGGCGATGTGCTTCACGTGGCAGAGCGTCTCGACATTGTTGACGATCGTCGGGCACTGGTAGAGGCCGAGGACCGCGGGGAAATACGGCGGCTTGATGCGCGGGTTGGCGCGCTTGCCCTCGAGCGACTCGATCAGGCCGGTCTCCTCGCCGCAGATGTAGGCGCCGGCGCCGCGGTGGACGTAGATCTCGCAGCTGTAGCCCGAGCCGAGGATGTTCGGGCCGACGAAATTCGCCGCGCGGGCCTCGGCGATGGCCTTCTCCAGGATGCGGGCGCCGTGCGGCATCTCGCCGCGGATGTAGATGTAGGCCTGCTTCACGTTGTTCGCGAAACAGGAGATCATCGTGCCCTCGATCAGCTGGTGCGGATCCTGGTGCATGATGTAGCGGTCCTTGAAGGTGCCCGGCTCGGACTCGTCGGCGTTGACGATGAGATAGATGGGCTTGCCGCTCTTGCGGTCGACCAGCGACCACTTGACGCCGCAGGGGAAACCGGCGCCGCCGCGGCCGCGCAGACCGGACTTCTTCACCTCGTCAATCAGCTCCGCCGGCGGGCGCGTGAACGCCTTCTTCATGACCTCGTAGCCGCCGTGCCTGAGGTAGCAGGCGAGGTCATTGGTGTAGCCGGGCTCGTCGATGTGAGCGAAGATCAGGCGGCGTTGGGCGGGAGCGGGCATGGGAAATGATTACTCGCTGAGGACGATCTCGATGCCGCCGGTCCAGCGGGAGGCGAAATTGTAGACCATGGCGAGGAGGACGCCGACGACGAAGCCGCCGACCGCGTGGATGATCGGCATGAAGAGCGCCGTGGCTCCGGCGAAAAGCCACGGAATGCCCAGCAGGCGCATCGCATTGTTCAGGTCGGCCGAGGTCGCCGCCAGGCCCAGGGTGGCCAATAGCACCGGGGTCACGAGCATGCCGATGAAGCCATTGATCAGCCCCAGCACTATGCCGAAGCGCACCGGCGGGATTTGGAGGATGCGATATTTTTTCATGTGGCCGGACGGCCTTTTGCCGCGTTGCGGATTTGGTCGCTCAAGGCCTTCACCCTGGCGGCGTCGACTTTCTCGTGGAGGTCGTCGTCAATCATGACGACCGGGCCGGTGCCGCAGCTGGCGAGGCACTCGACAAAATCAATGGTCACCTCGCCGTCGGCGGAGATCTCGCCCGGGTGGCAGCCGAACTCCTTCTGGAAGGCCTCGCAGGTCTTGTAGCCGCCGGTGAGGGCGCAGGAAAGCGTGCGGCAGACCTTGATGTGGCGGCGGCCGATCGGCTTCTGCCGGAACATCGGGTAGAACGTGACCACCTCGTAGACGTTGATCGGCTGCAGCTCGAGCTTGGCGGCGATCCATTCGATGGCCTCGGTGGAGATCCAGCCCACATCCTCCTGCACCAGGTGCAGCAGCGGCAGCGTGGCGCTGCGCTTCACCGGGTAATGGGTGATGACCTCGTCGATTTGCGAGAGTGTGGCGGGTTTGAGATTCATTAACTCAGAAAAGACCGGTCACCACGAAATACACCAAACCCACGAAAGGAATCCGGTGTTCCGGGTTGGTTCTTCATTTGGTGTATTTCGTGTGTTTAGTGGTTAAAAAATCCGGGTCAGCGGTCGCACTCGCCCATGACGAAGTCGAGCGAGCCGAGGATGGAGACGACGTCGGACACCATGTTGCCGACGCAGAGTTTCTGAAGGATGGACAGGTTGCAGAACGAGGGGCTGCGGATCTTCATGCGGTAGGGCACGCCGCCGCCCTTGCTCACGATGTAGAAGCCGAGCACGCCCTTCGGGTTCTCGGCCTCGAAGTAGACCTCGCCGGCCGGCATCTGCGGACCCTCGGTCACGATCATGAAGTTGTTGATGAGTTCCTCCATCGAGGTGAGCACCTTGTCCTTCGGCGGGGCGAAGATCTTGCGCGCGTCCTTCGCATACCAGTCGCCGCCGGGAAAATTCTTCACGACCTGCCTGATGATGCGGACGGACTGCTTCATCTCCTCGCCGCGGCAGAGGTAGCGGTCGTAGCAGTCGCCCTTCGAGCCGACGGGCACGTCGAATTCGTATTTCTCGTAGCCGGAGTAGGGCTTGTCCTTGCGCAGGTCGTTCGGCACGCCGGAGCCGCGGAGGTTCGGGCCGGTGAGGCCGTAGGCGATGGCGTCGGCCTTCGAGATGACGCCGACATCGACGGTGCGGTCGAGGAAGATCTTGTTGCGCGAGAGCAGGCCGAGGATCTCCTCGAGGATCGGCAGGAACTGGTCGCAGAACGCGTCCACCTTCTGCGTCCAGCCCTCGGGCACGTCGCGCTGCAGGCCGCCGATGCGGGTGTAGCTGGTGGTGAAGCGGGCGCCGGTCAGCTCCTCGAAGAGCTTGTAGAGTTTCTCGCGCTCCTCGAAGCAATACATGAACACCGTCCACGCGCCGACATCGATGCCGTAGGCGCCGAGGCCCATCAGGTGCGCCGAGACGCGGGCCATCTCCGCGGTGAGCACGCGGATCGCCTGGCAGCGGGCCGGCACCTCGAGGCCGGCGAGGCGCTCGACGGCGATGGCGTAGGCCATGTTGTTCGCGAGCGGGGCGAGGTAGTCCAGCCGGTCCGTGTAGGGCACGAACTGGTTGTAGGTCATGTTCTCCGCGATCTTCTCGTCGCCGCGGTGCAGGTAGCCGACGACCGGATCGGCCTTCGTCACGATCTCGCCATCGAGCTCGAACTGGATGCGCAGCACGCCGTGGGTGGACGGGTGCGACGGGCCCATCGAGAGCGACATCTTCTCCGGGTCGAACTCCTTGGGCAGGTTCGCCGTCTTCGCAGCAGCGTCGGGATAGGAAAAATCGGTGGCCATTAGGCAGACAGTTTTTACAGGAGGGAACGGAGGCAACCGCGGAGAGCCCGGTCAGTATGGTTGTTATTCATGTTCTCTGTTCTCTCTGTTTGCTCCTGTGAAATTCATTCGGGTTTCTCGCGTTTTTCGTTCCAGGCCTCGTCCTTGGCGCGTGGCTCGGCGTCGCTCATCGGCTCGCCCGGGGTGGCCACGAACGGGCCGCCGGCCATCGGGGCGGAGATCACGCCGACGCCGATCTCGGCGTTGATGTCGGCGTCGGACATCTCGGTCGGCAGGCCGGCGAGCGGGAATTCCTTGCGGAGCGGGAAATACGGGTAGGCCGGCCACATCAGGATGCGGCGCAGGTCGGGGTGGCCGGTGAACTTGATGCCGAACATGTCGTAGGTCTCGCGCTCGTGCCAGTCGGCGCCGGCCCAGAGGCCCGTGGCGGTCGGCATGGCCGGCTCGATGTTGGACTCGCAGGAAGCGGCGACGCGGACGTAAGCGTGTTTCGTGCTCGAGTAGACGTGCCAGACGACGGTAAAGCGCGAGGCGGCCTCGGCGCTCCAGTCGATCGCGGTCACATCCATCAGGAAATCGTAGCCCTGGGTGTCGCGGAGGTATTGCAGCACCGCGAGGACGTCGCCGGCGGGGACGTTGAAGGCCGGGCAGTCGAGGCTCGGGCGCGGCGCGGCCGAGGGAAATTGCTGGCTAACGGCGGTCGGAAGGTCGACGTCGGTGGTCATGCGTGGCGGCGGGGCGTCAGGCGCTGAGCAGTTTCGATACCGAGCGCTCGCCGCGGACCTTGGCCTGGAGCTTCATGAGGGCGTCGAGCAAAGCCTCGGGGCGCGGCGGGCAGCCGCTGACATAGACGTCCACCGGAATGATGCGGTCGACGCCCTGCAGGGTGGCGTAGCTGCGATACATGCCGCCCGAGCTGGCGCAGGCGCCCATGGCGATGACCCATTTCGGGGCGGCCATCTGGTCGTAGATGCGGCGGACCACTGGGGCCATCTTGTAGGTGACGGTGCCGGCCACGATCATGCAGTCGGACTGGCGGGGGGAGAAGCGCATGACCTCGGCGCCGAAGCGGGCGATGTCGAACCGGCTGGAGGCCGTCGCCATGAGCTCGATGGCGCAGCAGGCCAGACCCATGGGCATCGGCCACATGGAGTTTGTCCGGAGCCAGTTGATTGCGGCATCCGCCCGGGTGACAGTGATGTCCCCCTCGATTTTGCTGTTATAGGCGAGTTCCGGGCTGGCGGTGACCATGTGTGTAAAAAATCGATCCAAGCTACCACCCCACCCCCCTCACGCAAGGCGCTTTCGGCCGATTTCAGGAGAAATTTTCAGGACGGGAATTTCCGTTGACCGGGGGCGCCGGTTTTCCCTTAACTCGACCCCTTTCGCAGTCACGGAGAGGTGGCAGAGTGGTCGAATGCGCGTGCTTGGAAAGCACGTATAGGCGCAAGCCTATCGGGGGTTCGAATCCCCCCCTCTCCGCCAGTTTACTCCCGTGAGGTAAGGACTGCAGCGGGGTTTGAGAAATCACCGGATCAGGCCGTCAACACCCGGTTGAGTAAGGAACAGGTGATAGACGCCAAGATTGCTATCCGCCGCCTCGGAAGCGTGAAGCTAAACGATGCTGTCGGTTGGTATCTGCCTGCCTACAAGCCGTCGGTTACCCCAAGAACTGGAAGCGCCCGGAGAGCAAGAGTGAGCTGAAGCAGGACAGGAGCGACCAGAAGGATGGCAACAAAAAGGACGGGCGCCGGTAAGTCTGCAGGAAGGTCCTGCACCAACGAAGCGGGTTAAACCCCATAGCCGCCATTTCCAGTGCGAATTAGTATATATCACCATGCCGACAACTGATGTTCCCGTTCCCGACGCCACAAAGGTCCCCGCACCGGTCGCCAACCGGGCTCCGGCAGTCGCCTCGGCAACCACCCCCGCCACGGTCCCCGCCGTTGCGCCGACCACGGCTTCAGCCCCCGCCCGTCCGAAGGGCCCTGCGCCGGATACCGAAACCTCCAATTCCGACGAAGAAGGCGCCACGCGACGGAAGGACGCATCCCCGTGGACCATCGCCTATGCGGTGACCTCGCTGGCGCTCCTGATTCTCCTCGGTTTGTTCTGGAGCAAGATTGCCGACCGGGACAACACCATCCAGAGTGGCAAAAACCGGGTGGAGCAGGTGGAATCAGGCGCCGTGGTGATGCAGGCTCAGCTCGATGAAGCCAAGGCCGTGTCGGTCCGGCTGCAAAAGCAGCTGGACGAGAACAAGGCGGAAATTTTCCAGCTCAAGGACGCGCAGGACAAGGCCAAGGCCGGGGCCGATGTGTTGCAGGCCCAGTTGGACAAGGCCCGGGCGGGATCCAGCGGTTTCCAGACGCAGATGGAGGAAGCGAAGGTGGCTTCGCTCAAGCGGCAGGGCGAAGTCGAAGTCGCCCAAGCCCAGACCGCCGTCGCGCAGACCCAGGCGGACAAGGCCAAGGGGGACCTGGCCCAGACCCGGACGGACCTGGCCGAGAGCCAGACCAAAGGGACCGACTTGCAGGCCAAGCTGACCAAGGCGGAGCTTGAAATCGCGCAGTTGAAAAAGCCTACCGCTAAGAAGTAGCCGCGGGCTCGCCAACGGGCGACTCCTCGGGGATCAGCGTCCGGCCGGGCCGGCCAGCATGATCCCCGCCCTGACTTGCAGCACCGCCAGCACTTTCGGCACATACATCCGGGTTTCGACCGGCAGAGCGGGCGCAATCTGGGCGAAAGTGCTGGCCCGCTGTTTGTCCAGTGCGCGTTGCACGCGCCCGGGCCCGGCATTGTAGGCCGCGAGAGCCAGGGGCCAGTCGCCAAACCTGGCTTGGAGCGCGCGCAACATATGCGCGGCCGCTTGCGCGGATTTCTGCGGATCCGTGCGCTCGTCGGGGAGAGATGTCCGCAAGCCGAGTTCCCGGGCGGTGGCCGGCATCAGTTGAAACAGGCCGCGGGCGCCCGAGGGACTGCGGGCGGCCGGGTTGAAACCCGATTCGACCTCGGCCAGCCAGACCAGCCCGCCGGGTATACCGCCGGCGACAAACACCGGCTGCAGCAGCGGGACATATTTCAGGGCGGACGCCGGACTCGCCCGGGCCTGCGTGCGCCGCAACCAAAGGTTGTAACCGGGGACAATCTGACCGGCCGGCGGCTCAGGCGAGGGAGTCCGGCCCATCTCCTTGGCCATTTCGATGTAGTCCAGACGTTCCTCCAGCCAGCCTTGGTATTCCTCGCTGCCCGGAATGGCGCGAAGGGTGGCGAGCGCCGCCCGGACATCCGGCTCAAGCTGCACCAGCGCGGCCGGGTCGTCGCCAGCGAGCGCGGCTTGCAAGCGGCCCACGACCGCATCCCATTGCGCCCGGTCCGGAAACTCGAACTGCGCCTTCACTTCCGCCGGCGCCAGTGCGTCAAAAAGATCCTTGCCGGTCTCGTAAAGCGAATCGGCCGGACTTGCAGCGGGCGCCGGCGGCTCCTTCGGCGCCGGCTCCGCTGCACCAGCCGAAGCCAGCACGCACAGACCCAGGCTGCAGAGACGGTATCGTTTCATGTCCTATGATGACCACGGCGGGTCCGCCCGGTTGCGGTCTCTCTCCCAACCCTGTTTGCTGAAATTCCCGATTGGGCCTGAGCGCAGTAGGGTTAGACCTAATAGAATAGGGCTGCAGGATCGGGCATCATGCGCACCGAAACGCAATATCCTCAATCCAACCACAGAGAGAAAATACCATGTCCAAGAAAACCAGAGGCGGCCGCATGACCGCCGCCAAGAATCGCGCCGCCAAATCCAAGGGCGGCAAGGGCCTCGTCAAGAACCGCCCCGCCGGCCGGAACATCATGAAGACCTGATCCGGTCCATGCCGGTCCCATTGCAGAGGCCGTCCGCCGTGGCGGCCTTTTTTATACCCATGACTGAATCCACCGTCCGCTGCGCGAACTGCTCGGAACCGCTGGCCGGCAAATACTGCTCCCGCTGCGGCGAGAAGCGCATGGGACCCGCGGATCACACCCTGCGCCGCTACATCGAGCACCTGTTCGAGGCCTTCACCAACGCGGACGGGAAAGTCTTCCTGACCCTGCGCTCCCTCCTCACCCATCCGGGCCGGCTCACCGCCGACTACCTGCGGGGCCGGCGCCAGCCCTATATTGCGCCGCTGCAGCTTTTCCTGATCGCGAACCTGATTTTCTTTCTGCTCCACCCGCTGGTCGGCTCGAACACGCTGACGACGGACCTCAACACGCAGCTGCACTACACCTGGCATCACGGCTGGGCCGAGGCCCTGGTCGCACCGCGCCTCGCCGCCCGCGCCGTCACGGCCGAGGTCTACGCCACCACCTTCGACCCGGCGGCCATCACCCTGGCCAAGTCGCTCGTCATCCTCGTGGTGCCGGTGTTCTCGCTCGCGGTGCTGGCCGTTTACCGGCGGCACCGGCGGCCTTTCGCCGCGCACCTGGTCTTTTCACTCCACTTCGGCGCTTTCTGGATGCTGCTGATCTGCGCGACGCTGGCCCTCACCAATCTGGTGGTGCGCCTGCTGCGCTCCATCAATGTGTTTCCCTCGGCCGAGGCCGTGGGCGGAAGCATCATCCTCTTCACGCTCGGTCTCATGGCCGCCTATCTCTTCCGCGCCGGGCGCGTGGTGTTCGACCGGGAGACCGGCTGGATCACGTTCGCCAAGGCGCTGGCGCTCGGCCTGGCGTTCGATCTTTCGCTCCAGGTTTACCGCGCCGTCCTTTTTTTCATCACCTTCTGGTCGACCTGAACACCGCATTGCCGCGGCGGCTTTGCCGTGTTTTTCCGCGGCACCAAACGCCTGCCGCGCGGTCTGTGCCTTGAAGACCCCATAGCGGTCAGCCGGTCCGGCCGGTATGCTCGGGCCGGTGGCAGCAATGTCCGGCGGCAAATCCGCCAGCCGAGACTCCTTGCCGGCCCCATCCAAACCAACGTCCTTATGAAAAATCGCAACGCTTCCGATGCCCAGACCCCCGCCGACCTGCTCAACGATCTCCGCACGCTCGTCCTCGAGGCCGAAAAGATGATGGAGTCCGCCGTGTCCGAGCACACCGGCGACGCCATGAACGCGCTCCGCACGCGCTACGCCGCCGCGCAGGAACGCTTCGGCGACCTCTATGCCAGCGCCAAGAAGAATGTCACCGCCGGCGCGAAATACACCGACGAGACCATCCGCGCCAATCCCTACCAGTCGATCGCCATCGCGGCGGGCGTCGGCCTGCTGGTCGGCGTCCTCGTCGGCCGTCGCAGCCAGTAAGAAGCCGCGTCGCCATGGAACAAGAATCCCCGGCTTCACCGGGCCTGCTCGGTTCGTTCCGCACGCTGGGCGACGCCCTCGTCGCCACGCTGCAGGACCGCCTTGAGCTGGTCTCGGTCGAACTGCAGGAGGAAAAATTCCGCCTGATCCAGATCTTCGTCTGGATCAGCGCGGCCGTTTTCTCGGGCATGATGGCGATCACGTTCGCCAGCCTGACCCTGGTTTATTACTGCTGGGAAAGCGCCCGCCTCGCCGTGCTCGGCGGGCTGGCGTTGCTCTACGCCGGCGCGCTGGTGGCCATCGTGGTCTCGCTCCGCCGCTTCCTCGCCCGCCAGCCCAAGCCGTTCGCGGCGACGCTGCAGGAAATCGGGGAGGACCGCTCGTGTATTCGCACCGGGAGCTGATCCGGCTCGCCGTCCACAAGACCGCGCTCCGGCGGCGCATCGCCAGCCGGCGCGCCACGTGCGCCGCGGCGGCCGCCCGGGTGCTGGCGCCCGTGGCCTGGCTGGAGCGGATGCTGGCCCTCGGGCGGAAGCTCGCGCCCTTCGCCCCGCTCGCCGCCGTCCCGCTGGGCTTCCTGTTGAAACGCTCCCCCGCCGCCAAACCCCGCCTGCTCGGCACACTGCTGCGCTGGGGCCCGGTTTTGTTCGGCGCCGTGCGGGGGCTCGCCGGCGCGCGTCCGCCGCGTGATTGAGCCGGCCGGCCTGCGGCCGGCACGTCTGGCATGAAAATCCTGCTGCTTTGTTACCTCGCGAGCTGGGCCTTCATCCCCCACCTCCTTTTGCTCAAGAAGCGGCCGGCGGCGACGCTAGCCTGGCTGTGGGCCATCCTGTTTATTCCGCTGCTGGGTGCGGCCGCCTATTTTCTCATCGGCACCGACCGCCTCAAGCGGCTCCGGCTCAAGCGGCGGAATCTTTTCTCGGCGCGAACCTCGCGCCAGCCGCCGCCCGCCGGCACCACGGACGAGGCCACCCGGCGGCTCCTGCAGGTCCTGCCGCGCCGTGACCGCCAGTTCCTGCAATTGCTGTCCCGCATCAACCAGCTGCCCGTCAGCTCCACGAACCGGCTCCGGCTCCTGCGCAACGCGGAGGAATTCTATCCGGCGCTGGAGCAGCGGATCCGGGAGGCGGTCCATCACATTCACCTGGAGTTTTATATCTGGCAGGATGATGAAACCGGCGCGCGGTTCCTTGGCCTGCTGACCGCGGCCGCCCGGCGCGGCGTCATCGTGCGCCTGCTCCTCGACGGCGTGGGCTCGCATGGCCTGACCGCGGCGCAGCTGGCCGGCTACCGGGAAGCCGGCGGCCATTTCTCCTGGTTCCAGAGCCTGGATCCCCGCCGGTTGCGTTTCTTCATGAACCTGCGCAACCACCGCAAGCTGCAGATCATCGACGGCCGCGTGGCCTTCGTCGGCGGCATGAACATCGGGCGCGAACAGGAGGCGGGAGCGGAATCGCCCGAGCACTGGCGCGACGTGCAGGTGGAGACCACCGGCTCGGTCGCGGCGGAATTGCAGGAGGTGTTCGCCGATGACTGGTTTTTTGCCACGGGCGAGAAAATCTCCGAGGCGGTTTTCTTTCCGGTCCAGCCTGAACCGCCGCCCCGGCACCTCGTGCACATCGTCCTAGGCGGCCCCGACCGACGGAACGAACCCATCGGCAAGTCCATCGTCAGTCTCCTGAACGAGGCCAGCGACCGCGTCTGGATCGCCACCGGCTACTTCGTGCCCGATGACACCGTGCTCACCGCCCTGGAGCTGGCCGCCAGCCGCGGGGTTGATGTGCGGCTGCTGGTCTCGGCGAAGAGCGACCATCCCTGGCTCGGGCCGGTCGCCCACGCCTATTATGATGAGCTGCTCGCCGCCGGCGTGCACATCTTCGAATACAGCGCCGGCATCCATCATGCGAAGCTCGCGCTGGCCGACGCCCAATGGACGATGATCGGCTCGGCCAACCTCGACTACCGCTCGATGCGGCTGAACTTCGAGCTCAACCTCCTGCTGCATTCGCCCGAGCACAATGCCGGGCTCACCCGTTTGTTCGAACAGGACTTCGCGCTCAGCCACGAGATCGATCCGGCGGCATTTTCCCGCCGGCCGTTCCGGCGGAAACTTGTCGAAGCCGCGCTCCGGCCCCTGTCGCCCATGCTGTGAACCCGCCCCGGCGGGGCCCGTCAGCATAACACCCCATTACGTCCGCGCCTCTTAGCCGGTAGTCTGGGCGGCATGGTTGCACAGAATCACTCCCCCGCCTTCGTCCCTTCGTCCACCGATCGGGCCGCCCGCTCGGCGCTGTCCCGCCAGGAGGCGCAGCATGACGCCACCCTGGTGCAGCGGTTCAACGCCGGCGACGAGGCCGCCTTCGTGGAGATCGTCACCCGCTACCGCGCCCGGATGCTGCAGGCGGCGCTGGGGCTTTTGCGGAACCGCGCCGACGCCGAGGAAATCGCGCAGGACACCTTCATCCGCGCGCATCGCGGCCTCGCGAAGTTCCGCGGCGATTCCTCCCTCGCCGCCTGGCTCTACCGCATCGCCCTCAATCTCTCCCGCAACCGCTACTGGTATTACTTCCGCCGCCGCCGCCATGCGACCCTGCCGCTCGATGCGGCCTTCAGCGAGGGCAACGACGCCAGCTTTGCCGACCTCGTCGCCAGCGACGCGCCCAGCCCGGTGCACGCGGCCGCGACGAGCGAGTTTGCCGCGATCGTCACCGGCTGCATGGACCAGCTGCCCGCCGGCCAACGCGAGATCCTCACCCTGCGCAATGTGCAGCAGCATACCTACGGCCACATCAGCCGGACCCTCGGCATCCGCGTCGGCACCGCCAAGAGCCGCATCGCCCGGGCGCGCACCAGCCTGCGCCTGCTGGTGGGCAAATCCTACCCGGACTCCTTCCCCACCGACACGCCGTTCACCTGCTTCGAGCCCGTCCGGTCCGCCGGACTTCTGCAGGTCTCCTGCGCGTGAGCCTCTTGGCGCCCCGGCTCCACGTCGCGCCCGGCCGGTTCCGCCCTCCCTCGCCGTGAAAGCCTGACCCGCATTACCCATGAACTCATCCGCCACCGCCGCCAGCGTTTCCCCCGTCGCCCCGAATTATCAGTATGAAAGCATTCGTCACCTGCCGGCGGCGGCCCGGGCCGCCTTCGCCCGGTTTCAGGTTATCGGCGACCCGGCGGCGCTGGACCCCGTCCTGCTTGCCATCCTGGAAGACTTCATTCCCAAGACTCCCGCGCGACCGCTCGCGGAGCTGCCCGGCGGCACCCGGCTGATCGACGACCTGGGCTTTGACTCCCTCGCCCTCACGGAGGTGGTGTTTTTCACCGAGGATCTGTTCGGCATCACCATCACCAACGAGGAAATCATCCGGGTGCGCACGCTGGATGACCTGCGCGGCTTCATCCACGACAAGGTCTCGATCCTCCCGGCGCGCTGAGCCGGCCCTTATGCCGCCGCTTCCCGTCATCACCGGGCTGGGTTTCATCACCAGCATCGGGCAGGACCGGCTCGCCGTGCAGCGCAGCCTGTGCGAACTGCGCCACGGTTTTGCACCGGTCGAGTTCCTCGGCAACCCCGCCCTGCCCGTCAAGGTCGCCGGCACGGTCAAGGGCTTCTCCTTTCCGACCGCCAACTGGCGCGACTGGGGCTGGCCGGAGCAGTTCGCCGTTGATCGCGAGCTGCTTCGCGGGCTCGCCCCGCATGGCGTCTATGCGGTCTGCGCGCTGCAACAGGCCCTCGCCGACGCCGGGCTCGGCGCGGCCGAACTGGGCGACGGCACGACCGGCCTGTTCTGCGCCTCCGCCGGCTCGCCGTTCATGCTCCACAGCTTCCTCAACCAGCTGCACGAGACCCGCGGCGAGCGCGGCAACCCGATGGGCATCGTCTCGTCCATCGCCGGCACCCTGAACTTCAACCTCGCGGCCCATTACCGGATCACCGGCGCGGTCTGCGGCTTTGTCTCCGCCTGCGCCTCGTCGAGCCACGCCCTCGGCCACGCCATGGACGAAATCCGCCTCGGCCGGCAGCAGCGGATGCTGGTCGTCGGGGCGGAGGACCTGACGGCGGAGAGCATCGTTTCGTTCGCCAGCCTGCGCGCGCTTTCCTCCAATCCGGACCCGGCCACGGCCTCGCGCCCCTTTGACCGCTCGCGGGACGGTTTTGTCGGCACCGGCGGCGCGGTCGCCCTCATCGTCGAGGACGCCGCGCTGGCCCGCCGTCGCGGCGCGCACATCTACGCCGAGCTCATCGGCTGGGGCCAGGCGGGCGATGGTCACAGCGTGGCCGTCTCGCATCCCGAGGGCGCGGGTCTGCGCCGCGCCATGCAGCGCGCCCTCGCCGACGCCCGCGTGAACGCCGCCGACATCGGCTACGTCAACGCCCATGCCACCTCCACCATCGCGGGCGACCGCTCCGAGGCGCTCGCCCTGCACGCGGTGTTCACCGCCGGGGGCGCCAGGCCGCGGGTCAGCAGCACCAAGGCGCTGACCGGCCACGGCCTGTCCCTCGCCGGCGTGATGGAAGCGGGCTTCTGCGCCCTCGCCATCGAGGGCGGTTTCATTCCCGGGGCCGCGCATCTCACGGATCCCGATCCCGTCTGCGCCGGGCTCGACCTGCCCCGCACCACCCTCGCCGAGGCGCCGGGCCTCGTGCTCAACAACAGCAGCGGGTTTGGCGGCAGCAATGTCTGCCACCTCCTCCGCCGCCCGGCCTGACTTTCCCATGACCGACTCCCTCACCCTCCACCTCAAGACCCTGATCATCGCCTCGCTCAGGCTCGACGGCGTCGGCCCCGGGGACATCCCCGATGACGAGCCGCTCATCGGCTCGGCGCAGTTCGGCCTCGACTCGCTCGACGCCCTCGAGCTTGTGCTCGCGATCGAGAAGGAATACGGCGTCAAGATCGGCAACAGCGAGGAGTCGCGCCGGGCGCTGGCCACCGTGGGCACCCTCGCGACCTATGTCCGCGCGCACGCGGCCGCCGCCTGAATCCGCCCCATGTCCCCCGCCGATCAGCTGCCCGTCGGTCTCGCGGCTTGCGACTGTCTCACGCCGTTCGGCGACGCCGCCGCCACGGCCACCGCCCTGCTGGCCGGCCGGTGCGCCCTCGAGCTCACGCCCGTGCTCGGGCGCGACGGCGGCGACCTGGTGCCGTTGGCGTTGACGGGACCGATGGATGAGACGCTGCCGCCCCGCTGGCTGCCCGGCCTGCGGCGGATGGCCGCCGGCATCCCCGCGGCCGCCTGGGGCTCGGCGCGCTCACCGGTCATCGTCACGAGCAGCAACTTCGGTGTCGGCAGCCTCTACGCGTTCAGCCGCGACGCCGACCCGCGCCACCTCGCCCACGGCACGCCCTTCGCCGCGGTCGACTTGCTCCGCACGGAATTCGGCTGGGGCGAACACGTCCACGTGTTCTCGCATGCCTGCGTCACCGCCCACCTGGGCCTCGCCCACGCCGCGCGCCTGCTGCACGCGGGACTCGCCGACCGGGTGCTGGTTTTCTCCTTCGATTTCGTCAGTCCGTTTGTCGCCGGCGGCTTCCACAGCCTGAAGATCCTGAACGGCGGTTTCCCGGCGCCCTATGCGCGGCGGGAAACGGGCTCGATCGGCCTCGGCGACGGCGCCGCCTTTGCCGTGCTCACGCGCGACGCCGCGCCGTTCCGCCTCGCCGCGCACGCGCTGCACAACGAGATGTTCCATTTCACCGCCAACCAGCCGGATGGGGCCGGCTTCGCCACCTGCGCCGGGGCGATCGCCACCGCCGCGCAGGGCCGGTCGGTCTGGGTGAAGGGCCATGGCACCGGCACGCTCGAGGCCGGCCGGCTCGAGGCCGAGGCGTTCGGCCGCCATTTTCCGTCCGCCCCGCTCACCGGCTGGAAGGGCAGCCTCGGCCACACGCTCGGAAGTTGCGGCCTGGTCGAGCTCGCCCTTGCCCTCGCGGCGCTGCGCGGCGGGCGCATCCCCGGCACCGTCGGCGGCGCGGCGCCAAGCTTCACCGCCAACGTCGCGCTGGAGCCGTTCGCCAGCGCGGGGTTCGACGGCGCCATCCTCACCAGCAACGCGTTTGGCGGCGCCCACGCCGCGATGCTCCTCACCCATGATTGAGCGTTTCCTCCACCAGGTGCTCGTGGAGCTGCCCACCGCGGAGGAAACCGCGGCCGCCGCACGCGCCCGGCTGGCGGACAAGTTTCCACGCACCGCCCTGCGGCGGATGACGCACCTCGGATTGCTGGTCGGCTCCGTGCTCGAAGGCACCGCGCTCGGACCGGAGGACGCCGTGGTGCTGGCCACGACATTTGCCGAAACGCGCGCGCTGGAGGATTTCCTGCGGAGTTTTCCCGCCGCCAGCCCGTTGCTCTTCCAGACATCGATCCATCCCGGCAGCGTGCAACAGGTGCTCATCGGCCGCCACCAGCCCGTGGCCCGGCTCTGGCCGCTCGCGGGGCGCCCGCGGCTCGTGGAGCAGGCGCTGCTGACGGCGCTGCTGGAACCGGCCGCGCACGTGGCGCTGGTCGGCGGCGAGGAGCGCGGCACCTGGATGGGGGCGCACGGTTTCGCCTCGGCCACCTCGTTTGCCTTCGCGACGATCCTGACCCACGCCGCGGACGGCGCGGCGGGCTGCATCGCCTTCACCCCCGGGCCGGCCGCCGACGACGTGTGCCCCACCCTGGAAAAATTCGCGGCGACCCTGGCCGCCCGCTCGCCGCTGCGCTGGTCCGGCGGCGGCGGCGATTGGAACCTCGAGTGGCGATGAACCCGCCGGCTCAACCTCCCCGCAATCCGGGCCCGAGCTGGGGCTACGGTTTTCTGCTGTGGGCGGAGCGCTGGTGGCCCCGCTGGGTTTTCCGGCCGGTGCTGATGGCCGGCACGTGGGTGGCGCTCGCCTGCCTGCCGGTGCAGCGCGCGCATTCGCGCGCCTACCTCGCCGTCGTGCTCGGCCGGCCCGCGACGCTCCGCGAAGGGTGGCGGCATTTTTTCGCTTTCGCGGAGGCCCTCCTGCTCAATCTCCGCGCCGGCCGCGGGGTCCCGGTGCTTTGTGTCCTGGCGCCCGGGAACAAGGTGGAGTTCGAAGCGCTGCTGGATTCCCCCCGGCCGGCGCTCTTCGGCGCCTTTCATTTCGGCGGCTCCGATCTCCTCGGTTACCTGCTCGCCGAGCATGGCCGGCGCGTTTCCATCCTCCGGATGCGGGTGGGCAACTCCGGCGACACCCAACGGCTCGGCCGGAGGTTTTCCGGCAAGGTGTCCTTCCTTTGGGTCAACGACCCCGCCAACATGCTCTTCGCGCTGAAGGCCGCCCTCGAGGCCGGTGAATCCCTCGCGCTGAAGTGCGACCGGCTCGACTTCAGCGCCCGCTCCGAGCCCTTCCATTTCCTGGGCACCCGGCGCCGCTTCCCCTTTAACATCTACCTCCTGGCGATGCTGTTCGACCGGCCGGTGGCGTTTTGCATCGCCCTCCCCGCGGCCGGAAAGGACGAACTGCACGTGCACGCCTCGCCGGTATTCATCCCGGACCCGGCCGCGGGCCGCGCCGCGAACACGCAGGCGGCCCGCCAACATTTCCAGGGCGTGCTGGACCAGCTGGAGACCCTGGTCCGCGCCCATCCGTTCCTCTGGTTCAACTTCCTGCCGCTCAACCCGGAGGCGGCGCCGGCATCCCGCTAGGAACCGCGCTCTACCGATGCTCCTCCGCAACGCCTATTACTACCCGGTCTATTACTTCACACTGCTGCTCTTTGCCGCGGGCGGACTGCAGCTGTGCCTCCTCAGCGCGCTGGCCGGCGGGCTGCCGGCGACCCGGCGCACGGAACGCTTCTTCCAACGTTTGATCCACCGGCACCTGGTGTTTTTCCACTGGTGGTGCGCGCGGACGCGGCTGGTGCTGGTGCGCTACCGGGGGTTCGGTGCGTGGCCGCACGGCGGGCTGGTGCTCGCCGCCAACCATCCCGCCATGACCGACATCACCTGTCTGCTGGCGCGCCTGCCCGAGGCCGTGTGCATCTTCAAACCCGCCATCCGCCGCAATCCCGTGCTGGGGGCCGCCGCCCGGCGCGCCGGCTACCTCGGCAGTGACGGTGGCCATGAACTCGTGCGGACGGCGGCGACCCTGGTGGCGGCCGGCCAGCAACTGGTGATCTTTCCGGAGGGCACGCGCACCCCCCCCGGGGAAGCGCCGCTGCCATTCAAGCCGGGCTTTGTCCTGATTGCCCGGCGCGCCCGGGTGCCGATCCAGCTCGTGCGTGTCACCACCGATTCGGATCTCCTCACCAAGGGCTGCACGTGGTGGCGGCTGCCCCGTTTCCCGGCCCGGGTCGAGGTGGCCGCGGGCCCCCTGATTCCCACCGATACGGCCGCCAGCCCCGCGGAACTGACGGCCGAGATCGAAACCTGGTTTCGCACCGCCCTGTGACCATGGCTCCCCCCACCCACCTCGTTTTGCTGCCGACCTACAACACCGGGCCGCGGCTGCACGCCGTCGTGGCCGAGGTGCTGCGCCACTGGCCGCATGTCCTCGTCGTGGTCGACGGCAGCACCGACGGCAGCGACCGGCTCCTGCGCGAGCAGGCCGGGTTCGACCCGGCGCTCACCGTGCTGGTGCTGCCGCGCAACAGCGGCAAGGGCGCGGCCGTGCTCGCCGGCGCGCAGGCCGCTGTGGCGCGCGGCTTCACCCACGCGCTGGTGATGGATGCCGACGGCCAGCACCCGGCCGGCAGCATTGGCGAGTTCATGGCGGCCTCGCAGGTCAACCCGGCCGCGCTCGTGCTGGGCCGCCCGATCTTTCCCGCCAACATCCCGGCCGAGCGGTTGCATGGCCGGAAACTCAGCGTCGGCCTCGTGCAGCTCGAACTGCTGGGCGCCGGCGTCGCCGATCCGTTGTTTGGTTTCCGCGTCTATCCGCTGGCGCCGCTGCTCGCCGTGCTGGGTTCGCGGCGCGGCGGCCGGCGCTACGACTTCGACACCGAGGCCGCCGTCCGGCTGGCCTGGGCCGGCGTGCCGCCGCAAAACCTCGCGGCCCCGGTCCGTTACTTCTCCCGCGCCGAGGGCGGCGTGTCGCATTTCCATTATGTCCGCGACAACGCCACGCTGGTGTGGCTGCACACCCGGCTGCTCGTCGAACTCCTGTTCTGGCGCTGGCCGGCGCTGCTCCGCCACCGGCGGCAGTGGCGGACCGTCGTCGCCACGCTGGCCGTTTTGCTGTGGACGATGCCCGGGGCTGCCGCCGAACCCGATGAGCTGGTCACTCCCGCGCACCGGCTGGCCGCCGCCACCCCGGCGTGGCGCGACCTGGCCGACCTGTTCGCGCACCAACCCGACACCGCGGCCGACTTCACCGAGCGCCGGCAATTCCCCTTCAAGCGGGAACCCGTCGAGTTGCAGGGCGAAGCGCGCGTCTCCGCCGCCCGCGGTCTCAGCCTCCACTACACTTCCCCCGAGGACCGCACCGTCATTCTCGACGCCCAGGGCCTGCTGATCCGGGCGCGCACGGGCGAAAAATCGCCGCCCGCCGATCCGCGCGCGACCGCGGCCAACGGGGCGCTGCGACACCTCCTGCGCTTCGAGTTCGCGGCGCTGGAACCGGACTTCGAACTTTACGGCCGGCGCGACGGCGATAGCTGGATTCTCGCGCTCGCGCCGCGCACCGACCTGCTGCGCCAGAGCATCGGCCGGATCACCGTGGCCGGCGAAGCCGCCGCGGTCCGCCGCATCGAGCTCCGCCGTTCGGCCCGGCAGGTCATCGAGATCCTGATCGCCCCGCCCCACCCGCCGGCGGACTTCACCGCCGAGGAAGTGAAAAAATATTTCCGATGAAGCGGCTCATCAATGCAGGGTCGGCGCTTGTCGCCGGACCATCCTGCGCCGACTACCCGGTCCGCCGACAAGCGGCGACCCTACAGTCCACCGCATGACCTTCCGGCGCCGCCAACTTCTCGGCTGGAGCATTCTCGCCGGCGCCGCCCTGCTCGGCGGCGCGTGGCTGCTGCGACTCGATTATGCGCGAAAAATCTCCAGCGACGTCCTCGACCTCATTCCCGCCGACGAGCGCACTCCGGAACTGACGCTGGTCCGCTCGCTCGCCAGCCAGGCGGAAGCCCGGACCATGCTGTTCGAACTGACCGGCGCGGGCGGCCGGCCCGCCCCGGCCGGATCCGCCGCCGCCTTCGTCGCGGCGCTGGACCGCGAACCGGCCTTCGACCAGGTCGTGGTCATGGGCGACCCCGCCATGCGCGAAGCGCTGGGCCGCGAGCTGTTCGCGCAGCGCTTCACGCTGTTGTTTCCGCTCTGGCTGCGCGAACGCACCGTGGCTTATGCCGGCACCGGGGACGAACCGGCGGGATTTTCCGACTGGCTCGCCCGCGACACCGCCGCAGTCCTCGCACGATTCCTGACCACACCCGAGGCGCTCGCCTTCGCGGACATGATTCCCGCCGACCCGCTGCTGCTTTTGCCGGGTGCGGCAGAACGGTTGAAGGCCGGCTTGGACCAGCCCGCGGCGCCGACCGCCACTCTCGTCTGGGCCCGGCTCTCGGCCTCGCCGCTCAGCGAGGCGGGACAGGCTCCGGCTTTTGCCGCCATCACCCGGGCCACCGCCGCCGGGCGGAAGGAATTCCCCGGTTTCTCGGCCGCCTATACCGGCGTGAACTGTTTCGCCGCCGCCAGCCGCACCCGCATCGAGCACGAGGTCACCTGGCTCAACGCGCTTTCGCTCGCGGCCGTGCTCGCCGTGGCGTTCACGTTCATCCGCGGCGTGCACCGCGGCCTGCATCTTCTGCCGGTGATCGGCCTGTCCGTGCTCGGGGCCTGGGTGGCCGCGACCCTGGCGTTCGACCGGTTGCACATCATGGTCTTTGTGATCGGCTCGCTGCTGACCGGCGTGGCCATCGACTACGGCTTCTACCTCTTTATGCAGCCGCCCGCCGCGCCCGGCGAGGACTACTGGGCCAAGGTCCGCCGCCTGGCCAAGCCCCTGCTCGCAAGCTGTCTCACGACGGTGGCCGGGTTTTCGCTGCTCCTGTTCTCCGAGCTGCCCTTCATCCGCCAGCTCGGCGTCTTTGTCGGCGCCGGGCTGGTCTGTGCCCTGGTGGCCGCCGTGCTCTATTTCTCCACCGTCCGGAATCCGTTCCTGGAAACCCGTCCCTTTCGCGGGGGCGCGGCCCTGCCGGCCGGGATGCGCCGCAACCTGCGCCGGCTGCTCATCGCGCTGTGGCTCATCGCGCTGCCCGGACTGGCCAGGCTCCAGTGGAGGGACGACATCCGCGAACTGGAAATCCCTTCGCCCGCACTCCAGCGCGAGCACGCGCGCATCAGCGCCCTGTTCGGCGAGCAGGACGACCGGACGGTCTATCTCACCTATGGCAACAGCGTCGCCGCGGCCCGCGCCTCGCTGGCGAAACTCGAGGCGTGGCTGGACTCGGCCGGCGGCGGCCACGCCACCGCCATCGGGCTGGGCGCCGTGGTGCCGACGGCGGAGGCGCATGCCGCCGCGGTGCACTTCGGACGGGAGCATCCGGAATTTGCCGGCCGGTTGCGTGCCGCCCTGGTCGCGGCCGGCTTCAACGACGCGGAATTCGCCCCGTTCTTCGCGGCCTACGCCCATCACGTCGCCACGGCGCAGGAGACCGATTATGCGACCGCACTCGCTTCGCTGCAGACCAATCTCTCCGGACCGGCCGGGCTGCTGCTGCACACGGGCCGGCCCTTGAGCTGGTTCGTCACCCTCGTCCGCGCAGCGCCGGCGCCGGCGCCGCCGGCCGACACCAACACGGTGAGCGCCGGCCAGTTGCAGACGCTCAACCAAATCTTCGCCCGCTACCGCCAGTCCGCACTGTGGCTGAGCCTGACGGGCCTGGCGCTGGTCGGCGCCGGGGTGTTCCTCACCTACGGCTGTCGCCATGGCGCGCGGATCTTCGCCATTCCCTGCGGCGCGTGCCTCGGGCTGTTCGGCCTCTTCGGCTGGCTCGGGCACCCGCTCAACCTGTTCCACCTGCTCGGCGCCTTCCTCGGCGTGTGCCTGACGCACAACTACTCGATCTTCTCCGCCACCTCGGCCTACCGGCGCGAGCCGCCGCCGGTCTCGGTGCGGCTGTCGGCCCTGACGGCCGCCGCCTCGTTCGGCGTGCTGGCGCTGAGCGGCATCCCCGTGGTGCGCGCCCTCGGCCTGACCGTCGCGCTGATGGTCGGCGTGGCGCTGCTGGCCATCGAATTCGAGCACCTGGCCCCGCTGGGAGACAAACCATGAGCCACGCCCTCCTCCAGGCCTGGACCAGGACGCTGCGCCGCCACGGCACCGCACGCGCGGTGGTGCAGGCGGACAACGGCGCCAGCGTGACCTTTGGCGAACTCGACGCGCGCGCCGCCGCCTGGCTCGGGCGGAACGCACCCGATCCCGCGCGACTCCGGGGCCGCGCCGTGGTTTTCGCCGCGGCCAACAGCATCGGCTGGCTGGAAATATTCCTCGCCCTGCTCAAGGCCGGGGCCGTCGTGGTGCCGCTCGATGCCGCCGAGCCGCCCGCCGCGCAGCACCGGCTCGCCACCACGCTCCGCGCCGCCTGGTGGAACGGCGCCGCCCTTGAGCTGCCGCCCGGCGCCCGGCGCTACCGCGATCCCGCGGTCTGTCTCATCAAACTCACTTCCGGCACCACCGGCCGGCCCCGCGCGCTCGTGTTCACCGCCGGGCAGTTGCTCGCCGACGGCCGGCAGGTGACGGCAACGATGGGCATCCGGCCGCGCGACCTGAATTACGCCCTGATCCCGCTGGGCCATTCCTACGGGCTCGGCAACCTGACCATTCCGCTGCTCGCGCAGGGCGTGCCGCTGGTTTGCGGGAGTGCGCCCCTGCCCCACGCCATCGCCGCGGACTTCGCGCGCTGGCGGCCGACGGTGTTTCCTGGCGTCCCCGCCATGTGGCGGGCGCTGGCGGCATCGGAGCTCGCGCTGCCCGGCCTGCGTCTTGGCATATCCG
Source organism: Opitutus sp. GAS368 (assembly GCF_900104925.1). NCBI lineage: Bacteria > Pseudomonadati > Verrucomicrobiota > Opitutia > Opitutales > Opitutaceae > Opitutus > Opitutus sp. GAS368. Next base: position 2,267,568 of record NZ_LT629735.1, on the reverse strand, counting down.
CCGGGGCCCCGCTGCCATCCGAAGTGGCGCAGGTATTCGCCGCGCGCTTCGGTCTCAGGCTGCACAGTTTCTACGGTTCGAGCGAGACCGGCGGCATCACCTACGACCGGACCGGATCCGCCGCCTTCACCGGCAAGGTGGGCCGCGCCCTGCGTGACGTAAGGTTGACCGCCCTGCCCGGCCACCGCCTGCAGGTGCGCAGCGCCGCGGTGCTGACCCAAGGCAACCGCCGGCGCGGGACCTGGATCATGCCCGATCGTGTGAAACTGGATGCGTCGGGCGGCGTGAGCCTGCTCGGCCGCCGCGATCCGACCGTGAAGATTGCCGGCCGGCGGGTGAGTCTTACCGAGGTGTCCGCCCGGTTGCGCCTGCTGCCCGGGGTGCGCGAGGTCTGGGTGGGTGTCAGCTCCGGCCACAGTCCCGTGCTCGGCGCCGTGATCGCTACCGGACGCACCGCGGTCGAGCTGCGCACGGCGCTGCTCGCCGACACCGCCGCGTGGAAGATTCCCAAGAAACTGATCGTGGTGCCCGCGTTGCCGCTGACCGCCCGCGGCAAGACCGACACGCAGGCCCTGCAGGCGATGGCCTGCTGACCGGGCCGGAGGTGGGTGATGGCCCCATCGACCGGGCCGGGCCGGAGCCGTATCCTGACGCCATGAATCTCAACTACCTCGTCGGCCTGCTCTGCTTCATTTTCTGGATCGTCGCGCTGGCCGACTGCATCAAGGGCAACAGTCCGAACAAGCTCCTCTGGGCCGTTGTCATCATCCTGCTGCCGTTCCTCGGCACGATCCTCTACTTCCTGCTCGGTCGCAGCGCGGTCCGAACCTGATTCCTTGGTCATCGGCAGGCCGACCCGGCCACCGACGCAGACCCATCAGGTGGACCCCGTGTCCACGCTGTCCACGACGCCGCCCGTCATCGCATATTTCATCACATCGCCGGAAGCGAGATGCTCGATGGGACGGACCCGCTCGCGTTTGACGAGGTAGAGCTGCCCGGCGACATGGTAGGCCTGCGGGACGTAAACGGAGACAAAGCCGGCGCCGAGCTTGAAGTTGTCGAGATCCTCGCTGGTGAGAAACCCGAGCATCCAGACTTCCTCGGAGTGCACATTGACCAGTACGGCATGGGTGAAACGGCGCTTGTTGCCGACGAAGGCCTCGAAGAAATCGCGCAGCGTGGAGTAGATGAAACTCACCCCGGGAGTATGCTCGATCCAGCCATCCACCACCTTGAACATCCGGCGCATGAAGAAATACGAGGCGAACCAGCCGACCAGCACCACGGTGCCCAGCACCAGCACGAAGCCGACCCCGGGATACCTCACGTAGTCGCGAAGAATGCCGTCCACCTTTTCGAACAGCCAGGCCAGGGTTGCGAGGGTGAGGCCGATCGGCGCCAGGACGAAGACCCCCTGCCAGAAATGCCGCAACAGGCGGCGCATGACGCGGGAGGGACGGGGCTTGTTGGAACTCATGGGCGGAGGGATGGGGAAGTCGTGCGGATGGGATCAAGGCGACCGCACCCCGAAGAGCGAGGCCTCGATCTCGACGCGGAGCGCGGAGCGGCAGATGTCGGCCTGCAGGTAGGACACGCGGTCGCCGTCGACCAGAAGCCGCTCCGCCAGGATGGCCGCGACCATCGGCTGGTCCGCGGCGTGGCGGACATAAACCTTGAAATGGCGGGTGGCCGCGGGGCCGGCGGCCAGGCCGGGCCCGAGTCCGCAGGCGGTGGCGATGCCCTGCAGGTTTTCCAGCGTGCATTCGAGCTGGAGCAACGTGCTGTCCGGGGCGATCGTGGCATGGCCGCGGATCGCGGCGGTGCCGGAAATGAAGACCGTGGTGCCGGCCGGCCCCGTCGCCACGGTCGCCCGGGCGAAACTGGGCGCGCGCGGGCCGTAGGCGCCGGGATAGTCGTAGGCCGCCACCTGGAGCGGATTCTCCACGTGGCGCGGCTGGTCGGGACACGCGGCGAAGGCCACGGTCAGGGTCTCCGGGTGGCAACCGACCGCGGAGGCGGACGGCAACCGCGCGTTGAAACCGCGGCCGAAGTGCGCTTCGAAAGCCAGCGAGCGGCCCCGGCAAAAGTGCCGGTAGTTCTCCAGCCCACCGGGCCCGGCCTCGTTGATGGCCGGGACGTAATTCCAGATGCGCGCCAGGTGCCGGCCCTGCGTCGCCCCGAAGAGATCGGTATATAGCCGGTGCGAGGCCGCCTCCAGTCCGGAGGTGAAAGGAACCGAGGCGATCCCCAGGAGCCAGCCGTCGGCTTGGAAAAGTCCAAAGGCCCCGTGCCGCCCGGCGGACTGGGCGGGCCCAAAGAGATTCTCCACCGCTTCGCCGGCCAGAACGGGCACGCCGGCGGCAATGACCTCCTCGGGCGGGCCGAAGGCGATCTGCAATGACGGGAACCCGGTGGTGAGGTTTGTCATGACAGCTTACTCGACGGGAACGGCGACGGGCGCGGCCGGGACACGCCGCGCCGCGTGCTTGCGCCAGAGCTGTCGCGCGGCGACGAGGACCGCCAGGCCGACAACCGCCGCGAAGCCCAGCCGGCCGTTGCCTTGCATGATCGCAGCCCCGCCGTAAACGAGCGCCGCGATGTAGCCCGTCATGACCAACGTGGAGACGACCAGATACGGCCCCAAGGGCACGCGCAGCAGGCCGAGCACGTAACTCTGCGCCCAGAAGGGGGGGCCGGGGGTCAGGCGGACCATCAGCGTCAGCTGCCACGCTCCGGTCGGCGCTTCCTCCGGCAAGTGGAATCCACACCAGGCCAGCAGCCGGATCACGAGCGGCCGCAGCGCGCGGCGCGCGAGCCAGTAGGTCAGCAGCAAATTGACGACCACGGCGGCCACCGACCACACCATCACCCAGCCGGCACCGAGCACCGGCGTAAACACCGGCCCGGCGGTCAGCGTGAACGCGAGCAACGGAAATCCCGCGGCCGGCAACAGCGCCATCGCGACGAAGAAGACCACCGGGCCCGCTTCGCGCAAACCCAGCACCACGTCATTCACCACCGCCCCCACTCCCGTTGGCATCGCCACCAGCACCAACGCGACGCCGAACACCGCGCATCCCGCGACCAGCAGGAGATGCTTTTTATTCCCAAAGCGGCGCGGCGCCGAAGCAAGGTGTTTCATGAGTCGCACCCAGTGTGCGGACGCCTCCGCGCCAAGTCACATGGTTTGATGTGGAGTGACCACCCCATAGCCGGTTTGTCATCCGTCGTCCAAGGTGGGCGTCGCCCGCGCCCGCGCGGTTTCTTCTTCATGCACCACTTTATCAAGTCCGCCCTGCTGGGCTCCGCGCTGTGCGTCGCCATGTTTGCCACCGAAGCGCCACCCGCCCCGCCCTGGGCCGCAAGCGCGCTGACTTTCGAGACCGGCGTGCTCTGGGAAATCGGCACGGGCACGCCCTTCGCCTACCGCCTGGTGCCCGCGCAGCTCGCGTGGCGCTCGGGGGAATTCTGGCACCACGAATTTTCAAACGGATCCCGGATCGTCCTCCGCCACCGGCTCGCGCTGCTGGCCGACCTGGTTCAAAATGGACCGGAGTCCCGCTACCTCGGGTTCTCCGGCTCGCCGTCGCTCGAACTGTGGAACCGATCCGGCACCACGGCGCTGTTCACCGGCGCCGGCGGCGGCTTCGGGCTCACCGATGCGCGCGGCATCAAGGGCGGTCTGGGCCAGGACTTCACGCTGAACTGGTTCATCCGGGGCGGCTTCGAGCATGTCATCGCCCCGCATCGCAGCGTGAGCGCGGGCATCATGTATCAACACCTGTCCAACGGCGGCATGACCACCCCGAATCCCGGGATCGACGCGCTGGGCTTCACCCTCGGCTACGGCTGGAGCCACTGACGGAGCCTGTCGCATGTGGCTTCTGCTCATTGTCAATCTGGCCGGCAAGGCGGCCGCCTTGGTCGTGGGCTGGAGCACGCCGGGCGCCGCGCTCGCGTTGTGGTTCGGTCCCGACCTGCTGCTCGCGTATCACCTGTTCGCCCCGAACGCCCAGGGCCTGGTGCGCATGCACCGGCGCTTCGCCACAGCGCGACGCGAGGTGTGGCTGACCATTGACGATGGCCCCGATCCGGAGGACACGCCGCAGATCCTCGCGCTGCTCGCCACTCACGGCGCGCACGCGACGTTTTTTGTGATCGGGGAAAAGGCCGCCGCGCACCCCCACCTGATCAACGCGATCACGGCGGCGGGACACGAGGTGGCCCATCACACCCACACCCATCCGCTCGGGACCTTCTGGTGTGCCTCGCCGGGCCGGGTCGCCCGGGAACTCGACGCCGGGCTGGCGGCGTTGCGCGCGGCCGGGGTGACCCCGACCCGGTTCCGTCCGCCGGTCGGGATCAAGAATCCCTGGCTGGCGGCGGCCTTGCGCACCCGCCATCTCACCGGCGTGGCTTGGAGCGCCCGCGGCCTCGAGCACTGGCCGGGGGACGCCGAAAGCGTCGCCGATCGCGCGCTGCGCGGCCTCGCCCCCGGGGCGATCCTGCTGCTGCATGAGGGCTGCGGGGTGCCGGCGCCCATCCGGGTCGGCGCCATCCGGCGCGTGGTCGACCGGCTGCATCTGCGGGGCTACCGCTGCGTCGTGCCCGGACCGGAGCAACTGGCCGGCTAGAAATCCCGTGCCAACGGGAAGGTAGGTGAACACCCCACCCCTTTCCGCCCGATGGTGATTTGTTTCACCGGCCTTCGTGCAAGGATGTCAGCGAATGAAAAATAAAGGTTCTAAATCCCGTGCCTCCGCGGCGCTTTTACCCAAGTGCCCCACCGGCATCCAGGGCCTCGACGAGATCACCGGCGGCGGATTGCCGCTGGGTCGGCCCACGCTCGTCTGCGGCGGAGCGGGCTGCGGCAAGACGCTGCTGGCCGCGGAATTCCTGGTGCGCGGCGCGGTGCAGTTCGACGAGCCGGGCGTGCTGATATCTTTCGAGGAGACGGAGACCGAGCTGAAGGCCAACGTCACCTCGCTCGGGTTTGACCTGGCCGGCCTGGTCCGGCGCAAAAAAATCCTGATCGATTACGTCCACATCGAGCCCGGCGAGGTCCATGAAAGCGGGGAATACGACCTGGAGGGCCTGTTCGTCCGGCTCAATCACGCGATCGACTCCATCGGCGCCAAGCGCGTCGTGCTGGACACGCTGGAGGCGCTGTTCGCCGGCCTGCGCAACGAGGGCATCCTGCGCGCCGAGCTGCGCCGGCTCTTCCGCTGGCTCAAGGACAAGGGCGTGACCGCCGTCATCACGGCCGAGCGGGGACGCGAATCGCTGACGCGCCACGGGCTGGAGGAATACGTGTCCGACTGCGTCATCCTGCTCGACCACAGGGTCACCGACCAGATCGCCACGCGGAACCTGCGTGTCGTGAAATACCGCGGTGCGCTGCACGGCACCAACGAATTCCCGTTTCTCATCGGCAACGAGGGCATCAGCGTGCTGCCCATCACATCGGTGGGGCTGAACCACAAGATCTCGAGCGAACGGATCGCCACCGGCATCCCCCGGCTCGACGCGATGCTGGGCGGGCGGGGATTTTTCCGCGGCAGCAGCATCCTGCTCACGGGCACGCCCGGCACGGGCAAGACCATCGTCGCCGCCAACTTTGCGCAAGCCGCCTGCCGGCGCGGAGAACGCACCCTCTTCTTCTCGTTCGAGGAGTCGCCCAACCAGATCATCCGCAACATGCATTCGATCGGCCTGCGCCTGGATCCGCTGGTCAAGCGCGGCCTGCTGCGGTTCCACGCGGCGCGGCCCTCGCTCTACGGCCTGGAAATGCACCTGGCCACGATGTTCAACGAGATCGCCACGTTTCAACCCCAGGTCGTCATCATCGACCCGATCACCAGCCTGATGGACGCGGGCACCGATTCTGAATGCCGGGGGATGGTGACGCGGCTGGTCGACTACCTGAAGGCCGGGCAGGTCACCACGCTCTTCACCAGCCTGACGCAGGGCGGCCACGCGCTGCAGCAGAGCGAGGCGGCCATGTCCTCGCTCATGGACTCCTGGCTGCTGTTGCAGGACACCGAAGGCAACGGCGAGCGCAACCGCGTGCTCTATGTCCTCAAGGCCCGCGGCATGGCGCACTCGAACCAGATCCGCGAGTTCCTGATTTCCAACCGGGGCATCGACCTCGTGGACGCCTACATCGGCGCCAACGGCGTGCTGACCGGCTCGGCCCGGGCGGCGCAGGGCGCCCTGGAAAAGGCCGCCGTTCTGACCGCTCAGCAGGAAGCGGCCCGCCGCAAGCGCGAGATCGAGCGCAAACGCGCGGCAATCGAGCGGCAGATCAGCGGGCTGCGCTACGACTATGAATCCGAAGCCGTCGAATTACGTCGCATTGATGAACAAGTCGGCACAAGCACGCTCATGCTGACCACGGAGCGGGCGGAATCAGGCCGCCTCCGCCAGGCGGATGCCAAAGCGTCGACCCGCCCGCGCGGCAACGGCAGGAACGGGAGGAAATACCTTTGAAAACCAAACCGGCCAAACGCAAGGCCTCCCCCCGCCGGTCCGCCCGGCACTGGCAACTGCGCCTTTACGTGATGGACGAGACGCCCAAGTCGATGTCGGCGCTCGATAACCTTCGGAAGATCTGCGACGCCCATCTCAAGGGCCGTTACCGCATCACCGTGATCGACCTGCTGAAGCATCCGCAGCTCGCCAGGGGTGACCAGATCCTCGCCATCCCGACCGTGGTGCGCCGGCTGCCGAACCCGGTGCGCACCATCATCGGCAACCTTTCCGATACCGCCCGCGTGCTCGTCGGCCTGGACCTGCGCGCGACGGGCTAACCGGAACGACTACCCTGAAAAACAAGAAAATCCGCCGTGCGAAACCGACCCTCGAGAAGTCCCTAGCCCGTCCGCCGAAAGGCAAATACATCCTGCGCCTGTTTGTGGCCGGGGCCACGGCCCGGTCGCGCCAGGCCGTCCTGCGGGTCCGCCAGCTCTGCGAATCGAAGCTGGCCGGCGCTTGCGACCTGGAGGTGATCGACATCTACCAGCAACCCGCCCTGGCCCGCGCCCACCAGATCGTCGCCACGCCAACCCTCATCAAGGAGCTCCCCCTGCCGGTGCGCCGGTTCATCGGCAATCTGGCCAACACCACCACCCTGGCCTTCGAGTTAAGCCTGGCCATCTGAGGAGCGCACCGTGAAACCCGTCCGCCCGTCCCGTCCCGTCCCGTCCTCGCGCGCCGGCGAACTTGCCGGACTCCGCCTGCGTCTGGCGGAAGCGGAGGGAGCGCTCCGCGCCATCCGCCGCGGCGAGGTGGATTCGGTGGTGGTCACGGGCAAGCAGGGCCCGCAGGTGTTCACCCTGCAGGGCGCCGAGCACGCCTACCGCGTCCTCATCGAGTCCATGAACGAGGGGGCGGTGACCCTGACGGTGGACAAGATGATCCTCTACGCCAACCAGTGCTTCGCCCGCATGGTCAAATGCCCGCTGGAGCAGGTGATGGGCGGTTCCTTCCGCCGCTTTCTCTCCCCCGAGGACCGGGCCGTGCTCCGGCCGCTCCTGAAACGGGCAGCCCGGACCGGTTCCAAGCTCCAGGTGTTGCTCCGCGTCAGCGACGGCTCGCGCCTGCCGGTGCAGATCTCCATCCGCCGCCTGGAGAAGAACGGCTTCAGCCGCGCCCCCATCGGCTTGGTGGTGACGGACATGACGGAAGCCCGGCGGACCGAGGAACTGCTGCGGGCCCTGACCCAGCGGGTAGTGCAGGTGCAGGAAGCCGAACGCGGGAGCGTGGCCCTCGAACTGCATGACAACATCACCCAGCTGCTGATCGCCGTCCTCTTCAGCAGCCAGGCGCTGGCGGACAAGCTTTCAAATCACGACGGAGCCGCGAAGGGCGAGGCGGTGAAGCTCCGCGCCATGCTCGGCCGGACGGCCGAGGAAGTGGAGCGCATCTCGCGGAACCTGCGGCCCAGCGTGCTGGACCATGTCGGCCTGGCCGCCGTCCTGCGCGACGCCGGCCGGGAGTTCGCGACCCGGACGGGCGTCCTGGTCAAGCTGGACTGTGACGAACTGGCCGTCCGGCCGCCGGCCGGCACCGAACTGGCCCTCTACCGCATCTTCCAGGAAGCCTTGAAAAACGTGGAGAAGCACGCCGGCGCCCGGCGCGTCACCGCAAGCCTGCGGCAGCGGGGCGCCTTTGTGCAGCTGACGGTCAAGGACGACGGTGTCGGCTTCGACACGAAGCATCATGCGGCCCGGCGGAAGGGAAAAGGCGTCCTGGGCCTGCTCGGGATGGGCGAACGGGCGGCCTATGAGGGCGGCGTCCTCACGGTGAAATCCGGTCGCCACGCCGGCACGGAAATCAAGGCGCGCATTCCCCTGCCGCCGGACGCTCCTTTGGCGGCTTGATCAGCCCGACGGGCGCAGCCAGCGCAGGTGCGCACCCGCCGCCAAGGCGCCCAGCCCCGCGCCGGCGAAGACGTCGAGGAACACATGCTGGCGGATGGCGATCGTGGAATACAGGATGCCAAGGCACCACGCCCAGTTGAGCAGATGAACCGCCAGCCCGGCGCCGAGCCGCCCGAGCAGACGCTCGAACCAGACGGCGCTGAACACGGCAAAGGCCACATGCAACGACGGACAGGCGTTGCCCGTGGCATCGGCCGCCTTGAGGAAGGCGAACGACGGATGCTGCAGCCAGTCCACGTCCGGCGGCGGCACGGCCGTCGGCCAGAGCAGGAAAATCCCCAGACCGGCCACACTGAGTGCGACACACGCCAGGCCGTAGGACGCGAGCTCACGCCGGTCGACCAGCAGGGCGGGCGCCAGCGACACATAGAACCACAGGGAAAGATACAGCGGCAGGGCCGCCGGCTGGAAACCGATCCACCGGTCCACCGTAGTGAGCGGCATCAGCGTGACCGGAAACTGCGGGTGCCTGAGCACCCAGAAGTAGGCGGCAAAGAACGCGGTCAGGCCGAGCATGGTGCCGGCCAGCTTGGCCGGCCACCAGGCCAGCAGACGGGAACCGCTCCCGGACCACCAGGCGATCTCCGCGCCCCGGAGGCGGGCCGGGCGTGCGCGGGCCATGTTCATCTCTTGTTTTCCCGATCCTTCTCTTCGCCGTGGCGGTCCTTGTCGCGGCCCTTGCCGCGGTTATCCTCATGCCGGTCATCGTGGTGCTCATCATCCCGGATTCTCACCCGGGTGACAAAGTAGTCGGACGGGTAGCGGGCCACGACCTGCTGGTGGAAAGCATAGGGCTGGTCGGTGAACATGGTCAGTGTGACACTGCGGTTGAAATCGATGCGGATCGAATCGGGCAGATTGCGGCCCGAGCGCCATTGGCCGCGCTCGAGGTAGAACCACACATGGTCGGACGAGCGGTAGTAGACGTCGCCGCCGGGATAATAATAGTAGGCCTGACTGCGCTGATCCCAACGGCTGCGGTGCTCCCACTGGTCGGGGCCGCGGTGATCGTCATCGGACACCACGACCACGACGGCCGGCGGTGGCGGCGGGGCCCGGCGGCCGAGCCGGATGTCGACGGTGAGGTTGTCCAGCAGGTCCGCCCGGATCACGGGCGCGGTGCCCGCGACCAGGGCGAGCGTCAAAAGGATGATTTTGGTTTTCATGCTGCGAACATGACCCCGCGGGCGGGCGCGGGTAACTGCGGCACCGGGCTTTTCCGCGAAATCCTCGCGGCTCCCGGGCGATGGTAGGGTTTTACCTTATCGCTATTCCGACGGAATAAGGGTTTAATTCGACCCAGACGGATGCTTCGCCGCTTCGACGATTCACTGCCCGTGCCACCCTTGGAGAAAGGGAATTGTTTGACGAATCCACTTCGGACGACGGAAGGAAACGCCCCCTCGGTGAAAACGGCCCGCACGCGACTGTCGGCCCGCTATCTCACTGCGCTCCGCACCCACCTCGGCGGGAAGGCGGCGAACCACGCCAACCGCGCCCAAAGCCTGGGCCGCTCCGCCCTGGCCGGCGGACTGGTGACCCTGGACCTGGCCATCATGCACGAGCAGGCGGTCGTCGCCCTCGCCTCGTCCTACGACTTTGCGCACGCGCGCAACGGCGTGCTCAAGCGGGCCGGCGTGTTTTTCACCCAGGCGCTCCTGCCGCTCGAAGAGGCGCAGCAGGCCACGCGCGAGACCAACCGGCAGTTGCAGCAGCACAACGAGACACTGCGCCGGCACACCGCCGCCCTGGCCAGCGGCAACCGCCGGCTGGAACGCGAGATCGCCCGGCGCAAGGCCGGCGAGGTGACCATCCTTCAGGGCCGGGAGCACTACCAGGCGCTGTTCCGGGAATCCCAGATCATGCAGAAGAAACTCCGCCTGCTGACGCGGCAGATCATCTCGGCCCAGGAGGAGGAGCGGAAGGAAATCAGCCGGGAGCTGCACGACGAGGTGGTCCAGACCTTGGTCGGCATCAATGTCGAGCTGGCCGCGCTGACCAAGGGGACTTCCGCCGGCCTGCACAAGCTGAGGGCAAAAATCGCCCGCACCCAGCGGCTGGTGGCGAACTCCGTGAACGCCGTGCACCGCTTCGCCCGCGAGCTGCGGCCGGCCGTCCTCGACGACCTCGGCCTGATCCCCGCCCTCCACGTCTTCTGCAAGGGCCTGGCGGCGCGGAAAAAACTGAAGATCCAGCTGACGGCCTTCCGCGGAGTCGAGGCCCTGGGCGGCGCCGAGCGCACCGTGTTTTTCCGCGTGGCCCAGGAGGCGCTCAACAATGTCGCCCGCCATGCGCGCGCCAGCACCGTGACGATCAGCATCAGCCGGATGCCCGCGGCGGTCCGGATGGAGATCGCCGACAATGGGAAATCCTTTATGGTCGGGCAGACTCTTTTGCCCAAGAACAACAAGAGGCTGGGCCTGGTCGGCATGCGGGAGCGGATCGAGATGGTCGGCGGCCGCCTGACCATCAAGTCCGCGCCCGGCCACGGCACCACCGTGTGTGCCGAAATCCCCTTCACCCCGGAGAAAACAAAAAAATGACCACCCCCCGACCCATCACCGTCCTGCTCGCCGAGGATCACGCCGTCGTGCGCCAGGGCCTGTGTGCGCTGCTCAACGCCGACGGCAGCTTCAAGCTCGTCGGGGAGGCCCGCACCGGCCGCGAGGCCGTGGAGCTGGCGCGGACCCTGCGGCCCGATGTCATCCTGATGGACATCGCCATGCCGGTGCTCAACGGCCTGGAGGCGACGCGCCAGATCCTGGCGGCCAATCCCGCCGCCAAGGTGGTCATCCTTTCCGCCCACAGCGACGACGTCTATGTGGAGCGGATGAACGAGGCCGGGGTCGCGGGCTTCCTGGAGAAGCAGTCGTCCGCGGAAATCCTGACCAAGGCAATCCACGAGGTCGCCAAGGGCCGCACCTATTTCAGTCCGGCCATCGCCCGGCGCCTGGGCGCCACCGCCAGCAAACCGCGGGACCGGGAGGGCCTGCTCAAGGCCAACGCCAGCCGCCTGACCTCCCGCGAGTCCGAGGTGCTGCAGCTCGTCGCCGAGGGCTCGGCCAACAAGCAGGTCGCGGCGGAACTGGGCATCAGCATCAAGACGGTCGAGAAGCACCGGCAGCACCTCATGGACAAGCTCAACATCCACGAGACCGCCGGCCTGACCCGCTACGCCATCGCCCAGGGCATCATCGAGAGCAGTGTGCAGCTGACGATTGTCTAAGGCGGGCGGCGCCGCGGGAGGGCAACACCCCATAGCGGATATGGCCCGTGCCCGCTACCCTCGGGTGCAGCTCATGGACCTACCCCTGCCCGCCTCCGGCAACGGCACGATCAGCGCCACCGCGGCGGCGGAACTTCCCAATTTCCCCCACGCCCTCCCGGCCAGACCGGCCCGCCGGTGCTCCAGCCGCCTGCTCGCGGAACTGCTGGCCATGAACGAGGAGATGATCGAGCAACTGCACCTCGAGCGCCTGAGCGAAACCGGCACCGCCGGTTTTCTGACGAAAATGATCGAGCAGCATGAGAAGGCCGCCGTGCTGCTCAGGACGCAGCTCGCGAGTCCCGCATCCGCCTGATCCGGCGGACCCCGACGACCAGGCCCATCAGGCCCGCCGCCAGTGCCGCCGTGGCGGCCGGTTCCGGAATCGCGGTCGGGACCGTGATCGAGTTGGTGTCCAGGGTCACGGCCGCGCCCAAGGCCAGCAGCCGCCCATTCACCATGGTCCCCGTGCCGGCGGTGATCGAGGCCCCCGCCAGGAAGCTCCCCACCAGGTCCGACGAAGTCAGGAAAGTGGCCGAGGTGCCGATCTGCCAGTAAACGTTACTCGCGCTGGCCCCGTTGATCAGCAGGATCTGGCTGCTGCTGGCGGTATCCAGCGTACTACCAATCCGGAAATCGAAGCGTGCATTGGGATCATTCAGGGCGTCGAGGGTAAGGATGCCCGTGAGTTGAGCGGCGGCGGTATAGAAATAAACGCCGGTCGTGAGGGTGCGGGACCCCAAATCCAATCCCGTCAGATCCTGGGTGAAGGTTTCGCCGCCGAGCACGTTGAAGGCCGAGATCGCATCCGCGTGGGCCTGGGTGGCCGTCGCGTCGGCGGCATGGATCGCTCCGTGCACCACCACGCCGGGCGGGAATCCCGTATACGCGATGCCCGGGCTCACGCCAAAATCGCCATTGACGGTGGTGGCGCCGGTGTTGGTGACGGTGGAGGCGCCCAGCACGCCGAAGGTCGACGCGGAGCCGAGACTTATGGCCACCTGGGCGCCGGCCTGGGTCAGCCAGACACCGAGGGCCATGACGGCCGGTAAAATCAAACGAAGCGGTTTCATGGTGAAGGAATCAAGGCTGGCCCGGAACGATCGTTGCCGGACAGGCGAGCCTGAATTGATCTTATACTAACCGATCAGGCCGCCGGACCCTATGGGGTGATGACCTCCTCGGATCGCCTTCCGCTCAGAGGGCGGGAGCAGGCTCGGCGAAGCAGCGCGCGGCGAGCTGGCGCAGGCGCTGCGTCGAAATCCGGAGCTTGGCGTGCCGGTGCAGCCAGTTGCCGTGATGCGCATGGACCGGGTGGATCTGGATCTCCACCTGGATCTGTTGCAGGCTGGTGGCGCAGGCGCAGGCCTGGATCAGGCTGCGGTCGGACTCGAAATAATTGCGGCCCAGCAGCGGCGCGAGCGGCACCGCATGCCGGTGCAGGACCTGCCAGAAAATCTTCCGGGGAAACTCGCTGGGCCCGCAAAGATTTTGCGCACAATACCGCTCGGCAAAGGTTGGCATAAGCTCCGGCTCGGTGGCAGAATGCCGGTCGCTTAAAGGCCGGCGACGGGCCGGCCCACGGTGATCTGGTTGTCCACCAGTTCCAAGCGGGAGGCGGCGATGGCGATCTCGCCGATGCGCTGCTGGTCGGCGGCGGTGCGCACCCAGCCCCGGAGCGTGACGCGGCCGTTGATCGTGCCCACCTGCACATTGCGGCCGTAAATCCTGGCCACGCGGATGTTCTGCTGGATGAGGAGCGTGCGGTCCACGTCGGGGTAGCTGTCCCCCTGCTCGAGCGCCACCAAGGTGTGCGGACCCTTGAAGGCTTCCTCCTGCGAGGTGGCCACGTTGCCGAAGGCGGCCTTGGTGTAGATATAGCGCGGCTCGTCCGCATACTCCTGCTTGGTGTCGTCGAGCAGGAGCGCGTTCCGCGCGGTGTTGAAGCCGAGGGCCATGGCGGGAATCACACTCTTGGTCTCGAAATTGCCCGGCGCCAGCACGATGACACTGAGGATCCGGCCCTTGGGAATATCCAGGGTCATCGACCACACTTTCCCAAATTGCTCGCCCGGGTAGTTGCCCACCGGCATGCCGACCAGCTTGTTGCAGCGCTCCACATAACCCAGCGATACCTTGGGCCGGACGTCCTTCCTGCTGGCCGTGGCCCCTTCCTCGAGAAAATACGGCTCCTGGCCGAAAAGATAATAGGCCGCGGCGACCCGGTCGCTCCGGCCGGCGTCGGTCCACGACGCAAGATCGATGGCGGCGGCGGTCTTGAACACCTCGCGGCTGGCGTTGAGCCGGTAAATCTTGTTTGAGGGATCACGCATCAGGGCGAGCGGCGGCACCGCGACGACCTTGCCGCCGACCTCGAGTGAGCTGTCCGACTCGACCAGCACCTCGACAATGCGGCCGTTGATCAGATCGATGCCGAGATCCTTGATGCGGCCCAAGGTCTCGCCCTGGAGATTCTTGATCTCGACGTGGACGAAGTTGGTGGGCGTCTTCTCCGCGCCAAGGGGCGTGGGCGTGTGCACGGCCTCGGCCGCGGACGAAAGGGCAAGGCTGGCCGTGATGATCGTGCCGGCGAAAAGTTTGATATGAGTTTTCATGGAAATGGACTGGGGAGCGATTGGGTTTGGGCGGATTTGCCCGCCGCGAATGCCGGCCGGAACGTTGTGGTCTTTGCGCGAGCATAGACGACGGTCCCGGGCGGCGGAATGGGGTTTAACCCGCGCGCCTCATACCGGCCGGCCTGAATCCCGGGGCGGGAGCAATCCAGCTGTTCAGCTGGCCAGCACCTCGTTGACCTCGGCCAGCAGCTCCGCCACGGCAAACGGCTTGGCGAGCACGCTGGTCGCGCCGATCAGCGTGGCCGCTTGGAGATTGTCGCCGGGCCCGTTGCGATCCCCGCCCGACATGACGATGATCTTCACGCAAGGCTTCTTTTCCCGCAGCGCCTGCATGACTTCGAGACCACTCTTCTTTGGCATCACGATGTCCGTGATCACCAGGTCCGGAACGATGCGGGGAAACAGATCCAGTCCTTCCTCTCCGTCGCGGGCCTCGATCACCGTGTGGCCCGATCGGACCAACAGCGCGCACAGGACCGTGCGCACGACATCATCATCATCGATCAGCAGGATTCGCGCCATGGGCTTGCGGTGGTGGCCGGGGTCAGAGGGTCCGGAGGAACGCCTCAAGGTCCGTCTTCTCGTCCGCCGTGAGCCGCGTCCCGAGGATCAGGTTGAAGAACTCAACCGTGTCGGCGAGCGTGAGCAACCGCCCGTCGTGCAGGTAGGGCGGCGAGTCCTTGATGCCACGGAGCGGGAAGGTCTTGATCGGCCCGTCCGTCGTCAGCATGGCGCCGCGGACCATGACCGGCGCGAAGAACCGTCCGGTCCGCAGATCGTGCATCGTGTTATCGGTGTAATACGGCGGCGCATGGCACGCCACGCACTGCGCCTTGCCGAAAAACAGCTCCTGCCCGCGCAGTTCGGCCGGCGCGGCTTTTTGCGGGTCGAGCCTGCCGAGGACATCCAGCTTGGGGGCCGGCGGAAAATCGAACAGGGCCTGCATCTCCGCCATCGCCTGCACCTGGCTGCCGCGGTCGAGGACGTTGACGCCCTTCTTCGTGGCGATCACCGGGTCGCCGTCGAAGTAGGCGCCGCGCTGCTCGAACTCCGTGAAGTCCTCGACGCTCTTCAGCGCGCGCTGCGAACCGAAGATTTGCTGGATGTTCACCCCGCGCAGACTGGGCGTGTCCACGCGGTGGCGGAACGCCTGCGGGCGCGCGTCGCCGGCGAGATGGGTGGCGGCGTTGGTGTGGCCGTTGGTGTGGCAGTCGAAGCAGGCGACCCCGCGGCTCGGCCGGACGGAGCGGCGGTCGTCCGTGGCATTGAACTGCTGCTGCGGAAACGGGGTGAGCAGGAGCCGCAGCCCCTCGAGCTGCTTGGGGTTGAGGAGGCCGTTGAACAGGCCGAAATAATTCTCGAGCGTCACCACCTGGCCCCGCGAGACATCGCCGAGATCGGCGCGGGTGGTCAGGAAGATCGGCGCCGGGAACTCGGGCAGAAAATGATCCGGCAGGTCGAAATCGAGATCGAACCGCGCCAGGTCGCGCTGCTCCTGCCGCTGCAGCTCGGCGATGACGGCGGGGGGAAACAGCATGCCGCCCTCCGGGTGGTTGGGGTGCGGCAGCGGCCGGAAACCGGCGGGCCAGAGATCCTGCGCGCGGATCTCGCCGGGCGACAACGCCGCCAGGCTTTCCCAGGTCACGCCCGGCCTGAGCCGCACGCGCACGCCCTGCTGCACCGGCTTGCCCCCGCTCATCGTGACATCCGCGGCCGGCCGGTCGGTGAGATCGTAGCGTTCCGCCAGATATTCCCGGTGCGCCTGCATGACCGCCGGTTTCGCCTGCGTCAGACGCCGCTGCGTCTGGTCAAACGGTTCCTCGATCCTGACCGGGGCATAACTCGAGGCCGGTGCGGCCGGACCTGGCAAGGGTTGGGCGTTGGTGATCCCGCCGGCACCAAGCAACCAGACCAGGAGGGCGGAACAGGAAATGCGATCCATGCCGCATTGTAGGGCGGCAATCGACGCGGGCTATGGGGTGTTCAAGGGAGGCGCACCGCCGGATTGGCGCCGCACTCCCGGCTCCCCCTGCGGTCATGAGGATTTGCCGCGATGCGATGCAACGACCGCCCCGGAGAACCACCATGAATCCTGCCCTTAAGAAACTGCTGGCCTCGACCGGCGCGATCCTGCTCGCGCTGTCCCTGGAGGCGCAACCATCTCCCCACGATCACCCCGCCCCCGGCACCGGCCCCCTCGCCTCGGTGCACGCGCACTTGTGCGGTTTTCATTTCTACAGCGGCGATCTGTCGCGGGCGGTCAGCGTCCACCATTACTGCTCGCATCTCCGCGCGGACGTTTTTCAGTGCATCATCTACGACTCGGACCGGCCGGACGCCCGCCTGGTCGGAGTCGAATACATCATCAGTGAGGCCCGGTTCAACCAGCTGCCGGCGGAGGAGAAAAAACTGTGGCACAGCCATCGCTACGAAGTCATGTCCGGCCAGCTCGTCGCCCCCGGTGCCTCCGGCCCGGCGGAGCACGAATTGATGAAGGAACTCGTGAACACCTACGGCAAAACCTGGCAGCTGTGGCAGGTGGACCGCGGCGATGAACTCCCCCTCGGCCTGCCCCAACTCATGATGGGCTTCACCGCCGACGGGCAGGCCGATCCCGTCATGGTGGCGGCGCGCGATCACGACCTTCATATTGATACGGCGGGCACCAGGGCCCGGCGCGCGGACCTGCCCGCGCGGCCGGTCGCAGCAGGCGCGGATGCCTGGCGGCAGAAACCCGCTTTCCAAATTCCCGACCCCCGGCCGGAGCCGGCGGCCGCCCGTCCCACCAGATAGCAAATGGCCGGGCCGCTCCCGCGGCGGGAATTCCCGGTGCGATGACATGACCGCCGCTGATCCAAGCCAGGAGCCCGGAAGGCTCGCGCCCGCCATGCCCTGGGTGTCCCAAGCTGAAGGCGCGGGGCGCGCACCACGGACCCGGGCCTGGCCGCATGGCCTGCACTTTTCCCGGACAGCGCGACGCGTGTCCCGCCTATCCCGGGTAGGGTTAGTAGGCATATCTGCCGCGACACCGACGGAGTATCCTGCACACGTATGAAAATCAAAAACCTGATTTCTTTGTCCGTTGTGGCGCTCGCTGCGATGTTGTTCGCCCCGGCCCCGGGGTCAGCCCAAGTTTTGCTTACCGCCGCCAACTATGCGCTGCTCGGTGGCACGGCCATCACCGTCGGTGGTCCCGGCCCCAATCCGATTGTCAACGGCAACGTCGGTCTTTCCTCGTCCGCCACCACCAACATCACCGGCTTTCCGCCGGCGGTGGTTTCAGGCTTCACCGTCAGTGGCTCTCCCGCCGGGATCATCCCCACGGGCGGCGCCACCGGTCAGGCGGGGGCGGATCTCATCACGGCCCGGAACGCCCTGTTCGCCATGCCGCACATCCCGGCCAACGACCTGAGCAATCTGGATATCGGAACCCTCGCCGCGCTCCGGCCGGGTGTTTATTTTTCCACCTCGGCCACGAACCAGACCGGGGCGATCGTCCTCGACGCCAACTTTCAGAACGGCGTGGCGTGGGTTTTTGATTTTTCCCTCAGTCTCACCACCGCGGCGAATTCGACGGTCACTATCATCAATGCGGGCACGAATGGCGGCAAGGACGACGGCCTCTTCTGGAACGCCGCGACCGCCATCACCATCGGCGACAACAATACGGTCCTCGGCAATTACATGGCCGGCACCAGCATCTCCTTCACCGGCATCACCAACACCCTCGCCTCGGGCGGCGTTCGCGCCCTGGCCGGAGCCGCCGTCACCTTCGCCGGCAAAGTCCCCGGCGGATTCAACACCACGGGCGGTCCCGGTGGCGGCGATTTTAATGGCGGCCTGATGTATGTCGGCGGCGTGCTGGTGCCGATCCCGCCCCCGGTTCCGCCGATCGTTCCCCCGGTCATTCCGCCCCCCCCCGTTTTCACCGGCAATGTCATTCTCAGCTCGACCGGCCTCTACGTCCCGGGTTCCTCCGGTGTGATCCTGGTGCCGGGCACCCAGTACCCCACCTCGACGCTGACCCTTGACGGCAATTCCTCGAACGGGTCGGCCCCGGCCTCCCTCACGATCAACACGGCCACCGTGACCATGACCGGCACGGGCAACACCTACACGGGCGGCACCATTGTGAACAGCGGTGTGCTGATCGCCACCAGCCAGACCCTGCCGGTGAACGGATCCATCGCGCTCAACACCAGCATCCTGACCTTCAACCAGCCGGCGAGCGGCACGTTCGGCGGCGTGATCTCCGGCAACGGCACCGTCAACAAGCAGGGCGCCGGCACGACCACCTTCACCGGCGCCAACACCTACACGGGCGGCACCAACGTGAGCGCCGGCACCCTGATCGCCAGCACCTCGACCCTGCCCGTGAACGGCGGCGTCGCCATCCTCCCCGTGGGCACGCTGGTCTTCAACCAGGCGGCCGACGGCACTTTCGGCGGTTTGATCTCCGGCGGCGGCAAGGTCCAGAAAACCGGCACGGCCGCGTTCACCCTGACCACCGCGACCACTTCCCCGGTTGATGTCCAGGCCGGCTCGTTCTTCTTCAACAACGGCCTCGGCGCGACCACCGTGTCCGCCGGCGCACTCCTCGGCGGCAACGGCAACGTCATCGGCCTGCTCACCAACAACGGCACGGTCAGCCCCGGCAACTCACCCGGCACGATCAACGTGACCGGCAACTATGTGCAGGGCTCCACCGGCAAGCTGCTCGTCGAGATCGCCTCGGTCTCGTCGTTTGACCATCTCATCATCACGGGCACCGCCGCGCTCGCCGGCACGTTGCAGGTCGACATCCTCGGCGGCTACAACCCGCTCGGCCAGTCCTTCACGTTCCTCACCGCCGCGGGCGGCGTGAGCGGCACCTTCGGTTCCCTCGCCGGCTTCATCGCCTCCAGCGCCGCCACCGGCGTCACCGTCAGCTACGCCCCGACCAGCGCGACGATCACGTTCACCCAGCTGCCCTTCGCGGGTTTTGCGCAGACGCCCAACCAGGCGGCCGTCGGCGCCGCCGCGCAGGGCAACCCGACGCAGACCGCGGCGCTCGATGCGCTGCCGTTCGCCATCTTTTTCCCGGGCTCGCTCAACGCCATGTCGCCCCAAGGCTACCAGGTCTGGTCCGACTTCGCCTTCGCCCGGGCCACTTCCCTCGCCGATCGCCTCCTGCGCGAGGACCGGGCGGTAGCCGGGCATGATGAATACTACTTCGAAGCCAACCGGGCCCATGGTCGTTCCCGGGCCGATCTCGATGTCGGTTCGAGCCTCTACACCAGCGACTCCGGCCTGATCGGGGGCAATCACCTCGTCCGTCCCGGCACCACGGTCGGCGCTTACTTTGCCTTCGGCAAGACCACTTCCGGCCTCGGCTCGGTTGGCAGCGAGACCACCGTGAACGAAAAGACCCTCGGCGTGCGCGCCGGCTGGGTTGACGGCCCGATGTTCGTGGACGCGATGCTGGCCTACAGCTTCAATGACTACAGCGCCACCCGTCCGATCGTTTTCCCGGGCACCGCCGCTCTCGCCACCGCTTCGACCAGCGGCCACCAATGGACCACCGGCATCACCGCCGGGGAGCACCTGAAGGCCGGCGCGGTGACCGTGTCGCCGTTCGGCGGCCTGCTCATGACCCGATGGTCCGCCAATCGCTTCACCGAGCAAGGCGCCGGGGAATTCGATGCCACGGTCGGCCACCAGGCCGCCTTCTCCCTGCGCTCCCAGCTCGGAGCCGAGGCTCGCATGACCCTTGGCCTGTTCCAGCCGCACGTCCGGGCCGCCTGGCTCCACGAGTTCTACGACGACTCCCGCCGCATCGGCGCCTCGTTCGGCAACATCAACTACTCGGTCAAGACCCGCCGCAACCAGCGCGACACGGCGCTCTACACCGCCGGCCTTGATGTGGTGCTCGGGCCCAACGCCCTCCTCTACGCCGACGTTGACACCCAGAGCGGCGGCACCACCCGCGTGCTCGATGAGTGGCGCCTCGGCGTCGCCATCACCTTCTAGTCCCGGCCTTCGGCCGGACCGGATTCACCCCCCGCCCTTGCCGGCGGGGGTTTTCCGTTGGTGCTCCCGTCGGTAGGGCAACGCCCCATAGGCGCGGAGACCGGGAGCGCGTATTGTCTCCTCTTCGCTTATGAAAACCAAAAACCTGTCCGTCCTGTTTGTTCTCGTCGCCAGCCCGCTCGCGCTGCTCGCTTCCTCCTCCACCGATCGCAAGATTGAGGAGGCCGCCAAGGCCTCCTACAACTACCGCACCGTCCTCGAGGATCATGTGAAGGTTAAGGCCGATGACGGCATCGTCACCCTCACCGGCACCGTTCAGGACAAGGACGACCGCGATCTCGCCGCCGACACCGTGGAAAACCTCCCCGGCGTGATCAGCGTGAAGAACGACATCAAGGTCGAGCCGGCCTATCCCGAGAAGTCCGACGCCTGGATGGCCTTCAAGATCCGCAGCCGCCTGCTCGTCAAGGGCAACGTCAGCGCCACCAGCACCAAGGTCGAGGTCAAGGATGCCCACGTCATGCTGACCGGCACCGCCGACAATGTCGCCCAGAAGGAACTGACCGGCATCTACGCCTCCGAGATCGACGGCGTGAAGACCGTGCAGAATGACCTCGTCGTGACCGACAAGCCCACCTTGGGCGAGAAGATCGACGACGCCTCCATCACCAGCCAGGTCAAGTATGCCCTGCTCACCCACAAGGCCACCAGCGCCGTCAAGACCAAGGTCGTCACTTCCGACGGCGTGGTACTCGTCACCGGCGAAGCCGCCACGGACGCCGAGCGGTCGCTCGTCACGAAGCTCGCCAAGGATGTCCGCGGCGTGAATTCCGTCACGAACAAGATGACCGTGAAAAGCTGAACGATCATCCATAACTGATTCCACGGCGCGGCGGCCCTTGGGCGGCCGCGCTTCTTTTTTCCTCCCCGCCTTCCCGCTCCGGTCCGAACTCCCACGCCACCCATGTCCGCCAAAAACATCAGCCGCCCCGTCGGCCGGAAAGCCCTGGTCCGCCCGGCGCAGCAACTCCCGCGGCCCGCGCTGTCCCCCGGACAAACCGCCGTCGCCCGCCGTCCCGTGGTCCCCACGCACGCCGCCGACACCACCGCCCACGCCCGCCAGCACATGCCGCGTCACGCGCAATCCTGACCCCGGCCGGCCCCTTTCCCCTCTCATGAAAATCAACAACGGATTGGACGACGCAGCCCGTCTCGAAGTCGGCCAGATGCTCAACCTGCTCCTGGCCGATGAATACATGCTCTACACCACCACCCGGGACTATCATTGGAATGTCACCGGCCCGGAGTTCCACAGCCTGCACCTGCAGTTTGAGGCGCAATCCGGCCAGGTCTCGCAATGGATCGATGACGTCGCCGAGCGCGCCCGCGCCATCGGCATGGGCGCCCGCGGCAACTGGGCGGACCTGGCCAAGGCGGCGCGTTCCTCGGCCGACCCGGGCATCGGCCTGTCCGCCGGGCGCATGCTCGCCGAACTGCTGACCCTGCACGAGGAGATGGTCACCCAGCTTCGCACGGACAGCGCCGCCTGCACCGCGCGCTTCCAGGATACCGGCACGACCGACTTCCTCACCGGCCTGATGCAGCAGCATGAAAAAACCGCCTGGATGCTCCGGGCCCAGCTTGAAACCGAAGAAGCGGAGGCCGTCTGAGGCCCGCCGCGCACCCGTTTAACCCTCCAATAACATGAACAAAGCCATCTCCCTCGCGCTGCTCGTCGGCGGCGTCATCCTCATCATCTGCGGCCTGAACGAGTCCGACTCGATCGGCTCCAGCTTCTCCCGATTCTTCACCGGCAACCCGACCGACAAAAGCATCTGGCTGCTCATCGGCGGCGTGGTCGCTACCATCGTCGGCGCGGCCGGACTGCTGCGCGATACGAAGGCCACGTAGCCATATCCGCCCATGCTATACTACGCTGTCATCTTTCTCCTGATCGCCCTGGTCGCGGGCGCACTCGGCTTCGGTGGCATCGCCGGCACCGCCACTATGATCGCGAAGGTTTTGTTCATCATCTTCCTGGTGCTGTTCGTGGTCGCCCTGTTGCGGCACAAGCGGGCCTGACTGGCCGCTGTTCACCACAGTGGTCGTCGGTATCGCGGGGGACCGGGCGCGGTTGCAGGTGCTCACGGCGACACTGGGCATGGCTACCACCTGCACCCTCGAACGACAAAGAAAGAGATTCCTTCCTCCACGGTGGATGAACTTCGGAGCCTGTTCCCAAAGTAACATTCTCAGAGGGAGAATGAATAATTTTCACGTTTTGAAACGGCGAGCCAACTTGGACAGCTTTGGACTCGTTTTGACCACTTTTCCCGGATTTTTTGGAAGCTATTGAGGAAGCTGGCGCCGAGGTCAGTTTTTCGATTTCCAAGAATAGCGGAACGCTCTTGCGATCGGTATAGCGATCCGTTTGCCGCCATGTCGTGGGACGGGCCAGCTCGGAAACGCCCGCATTGGCCAGCAAACTGGCAAAGGTATCCGGAGTGATGAACCCTGTGGCGGCCGGGGCCGCGGCCGGCTCCTCGGTGCCTGGCATCGCCGTCCAGCGCGCTTTGATCGCGAGCCGGAGAACGTCAAGGCGCGCCGTCAGGCCCTCTTTCATGGAGTCGGGGCCCGCCCTCCGGCATGAATCCTATTTTACGACCAATTCCCCGCGCATTCCAGCCTGGCAATGTGCCGGAAAGGAACACAGGAAGAAATACGTGCCCGGAACCTGCGGCGCATCGAAGGTGACCTCACCCTCTTTCTTCGGGCCGAGCAGCGGAATGGAGGCGAGCACCTGGTCGGCCCGCGCTTTGGGTTCATAGTCATCCGCGGCGGCCGCCATCGCGGCATTCGCATAGGCGTTCGCATCCACCCCGGCCTTCAGCAGGACCCAGTTGTGGCCCATCACCGCCTTGGGCATCGTGCCTTCGTTGCTGAGCGTGACATGGACCGTCTGGCCCGGCCGGGCCTCGATGTGCGTCACGCTGAATTTCATCTGGTCATTGGCGACAATGACAACGTCTTTGCCGGGAGTGCCCGCCGCGCATAGTTGGACGGCCGCGACGATCGCAAGGGCGGTGAGGAATTTTGTTTTCATGGAAATAAGGATATCGGCGGGGTTGGTCCCGGGAGATGGTCTCTAGAACACGATCCACGCCTCGAGGTAGAGCGTGTTGTTGTCCCGGGCGTTCGCGCCCGCGCCGTCGTAATTGGCTTTCGCCCCGTCAAAGCGATTGTAGAAGGTGTATTGGACGGACAACTTGACATTGCTCCTGGACCAGAACTTCGGTCCGCCGTCCTTGTTGAACGGCAGGTAATTGGCCTGCAGCACAAAGCCGTCGCTCCGGGGGGAACCGTTCGCACTGCCGGAATAAAGCAGGGGATCGGCATCGCCGTCCTTCATGAAATACTGGCCGGTCAACCCATAGGTCTTGTCGAAGAGATAGCTGACGGTGGCCTTGAGCGTCCACAGCCGGTCTGTCGCGTTGCTGGTATTGCCGAGTGTCTGGCTCGCCTTCCAGTCCTGGTGCTCGTTGATCCAGGAAAACATGACCGTCACGTCGGATTGCTTGAAGGATTCCTGATACTGCGAATCGAGGCCGATATCCACGATCCGGTCCTTGCCGGCGCTCTGGTCGCGTCCGGGGTAGGTGTCCGCCGCGAGGCCGAAAGCGCCCGCTTCCCAGATGCCGGGTCCGACCGGCCGGACCACGGCGATCCGCCAATACGGAGCCAACCCGGTGATTTGGGTCTCACCGTCGGGATTGATCCCGAGGGCCCTTTGCGTGTGCTGATCGAGCGTGCGGTAACCGGCGAGGTCGACATAGAGCGAATTGGCGATCATCGCGTATGCGCCCGCTCCGGCCACCTGTTGGGAAACACTGTTGGCGATGAGGGGACTCCCGGCCGGCGTCGGGGCGAGGTGCGAGCTGGTGAACGGGTAGCCCCAGGCGGGCGTGCTGTTCCACGGATCTTGCAACGTCGGGTTGTTGTTGAGGTAGAGGCCGTAGGTCACGTTTTTCCCGCCGATAGTCTTGGTGTCGGCATAGCGGAACTCCGTGTTGTCCCACGTCCAGGCCTTGCCGACGCCATCATAGGTGACCTGCAGGAAAAGCCCGAACTTGTTGGCGAGTTCCGCCTCGCTTTCGCCAAAGAGTTTCCCGGCATACGGGCCGAACAACCGGCCGGCGTAGAAGATGCTCGCCTGGGTCAGCGCGGGATTGTTGTTGTCATTGAACCCCGGCGCCGCCCCTCCGGCTTGGGGCGCTTGCGTGTGCGTGAAGGACGGCTGCAACATGAGTGCGAGCGGGATGGCGTCCTGTCCCGTGCCCAAGGTATAGCCGCCGAGTTTGAACTGGCGGCCAAACTCGTTCAGGAGCGGATACTCCGTATGGCAGGCAATGCACTGCATGTTCAATTGCCGGGCAAAGCTGGGCACCGCCCGGCATGTGAGCGGGATGAGCATCACAGCAGCGAAAACGACGGGAGCCAGGCGAGGGAGACGTGTTTTCACTCCGGCAAACCGGTGGCTTGGATTTTGTGCGGTCATTTATGGATTAAGACACCAGGCCCAATCATCGCTGCGCATGTCTTGCGCATTACTGTGCAGCTTTTGGCGCGAGGAGGTCTGCTGGCCAGTATGCGCTTGTCTTCGCGGGATAGAGATAAGGTTAAACCCTGCCCGACGACATGGCCTTGGCACAACACAGCCCCGGCACCGCGAGCCAATTCCCGCCCCTCGTGATACCTTGCCCTTCCCCGCAACCGTGTATTGCTTTGGGAATAAGCACCCGCAGACTCCCCTCGCACGCATCCCATGCCCGCGAAACGCATTGTCATCATCGGTGGAGGCTTCGGCGGGGTGAAGTGCGCCCAGACCCTCCGCGGCCAGCTCCGCCCGGGCGACGCCGAGCTCATCCTCTTCAACAAGGAAAACCACCTGGTCTTCAGCCCGCTGCTGGCCGACGCCGTCGGCTCGTCGCTGAGCCTCGACGATGTCATCGTGCCGCTCCGCCAGCTCCTGCCGGGCGTCCAGTGCCGCACCGAGGAGGTCAAGGGCGTCGACCTGGCCGGCAGCCGGATCGAATACGAGAGCCACGACGGCCAGCCGCGCCACCTCGACTACGACCATGTCATCCTGGCCTGCGGCAACATCTCCAACCTCAATGTCGTGCCGGGCATGGCCGACCACGCGTTCCCGCTCAAGACGGTCGGTGACGCCGCCGTCCTGCGCACCCACGTCCTCTCCGCAATGGAAAAGGCCGAGGTCTGCGACGACCCGGAGAAGCGCCGCTGGTATCTCTCCTTCGTCGTTGTGGGCGGCGGCTACAGTGGTGTCGAGACCGCCGGCGAGATCAATGACCTCGTCCGCTCCAGCCTGCGCTTCTATTCCAACATCCGCGACGAGGATGTCAGCGTGACCCTCATCCATTCGCGCGACCAGCTCCTGCCCGAAATCAGCCCGCAGCTGCGCGAGTTCGCCCGGAAGAAGATGGAAATGGCCGGCGTCACCATGAAGCTCAACGCCCGCGTCATGCTCGCCACCGGCGAGGGCGTGGGCCTGAAGGACGACTTCGTCCGCGGCGGGACCATCGTCTGCACCATCGGCAGCACCACTTCCCCGGTGGTCGACCGGCTCGACACGCCGAAGGAGAAGGGCCGCATCCTCACCGACCCCGACATGCGTCTGCGCGGCCGCGCCAACGCCTGGGCCATCGGCGACTGTGCCAGCATTCGCAACGCCCACGACGGGCAGCCTTCGCCGCCCACCGGCCAGTTCGCCGAACGCCAGGGCCGGCAGGTCGCCAACAACGTCGTCCGCACCCTCGCCGGCGAGCCGACCCGCCCGTTCTCCTTCAAGGTTCTCGGCCAGCTCTGCTCCATCGGCGGCCACAGCGCCGTGGCCGAGATGTTCGGCTTCAAGCTCTCGGGTTTCATCGCGTGGTTTGTCTGGCGCGGCGTCTACCTCTTCAAGCTCCCGTCGCTCTCCCGCCGCATGCAGGTCGGCTTCGACTGGGCGTGGTTGCTGATCTTCCCGCGCGATCTCAGCTGCATCAAGACCGACGTCACCGAGCGCATCTCGCACGCCCACTACGAGCCGGGCGACTACATCATCAAGCAGGGCGAGCCGCCGTCGGGCTTCTACGTCATCGAACAGGGCGAGGTGGAGATCGTCCGCTCCTCTCCCGAGAAACCCGGCGGCGAGGTCATCGCCGCGCTCGGCCCGGGCAACTTCTTCGGCGAGCAGGCCCTGCTCAGCAACCGCCCGCGCGGCGCCTCCGTCCGCGCCCGCACCCCGGTCGAGGTCGTGGTCATGGGCCGCAATGTCTTCACCACCATCTCCAAGTCCCTCGCGCCGCTGCGCAACGCGCTCACCGCCGCCATCACCCGCCGTTCCTCCGCCGCATGGCAGGAGCGGCCGGCCGTGCTCGCCGCCCTGCGGGAGTTCAAGCTGGCCGACTTCATCGAACCGGCTCCCGCCCCGCTGCTCAGGCCGACCGACTCGCTTTACGAGGTCACCCACCAATTCGCCCGGAATCCGTCCGACTTCTTCTTCGTCTCCCCCGACGGCGCCCGGCTCGACGGCATGATCACGCTGACCGACCTCCTCCGCGCCCAGAGCAACGGCGTGAAGCCCGAGACCCCGCTCGCCGACTTCATGAAGAAGGATCCCGCCTCGCTTGCCGTCACCGACACCGCGCTCATCGCGGCCTCGGCCTTCCGCGAGCACGGCTTCAAGACCCTCCCCGTCGTGGCGGACAAGACCGGCCGCCGCATCGTCGGCGTCGTCCGCGTCCGCAAGCTCATCGCCAAGGTCCTCGAGGTTGTGCCGCCGCCCACGGGCTTGACCGTCCCGCCCGTGCCACCGGCTTAAGGTGGAACGCGGCCTCCGGACGCGTTTGTTTGGCGCTCATCTTGAAAACCCGTCCGGAGGCCGGGTTCCACCCTTCGAGCCCTACCCTTATGTCCCGAAACTCTGTTTGCCAAACGGCCGCCCTGAAGTAGCTTCAGCCCTTCACTTTCCGGCCGATGCAAGACCTCACCGACCTCTACCAGTCCGTCATCCTGGACCACAACCGCCGCCCGCGGAACCGCGGCAAGCTGCCCACGGCCAACCGCGTCGCCCACGGGGACAATCCCAGTTGCGGCGACCAGTGCACGGTCTATCTCCGCCTCGACGGCGACCGCATCGGCGACATTTCCTTCGAGGGCTCCGGCTGCGCGATCTCGCAGGCCAGCGCCTCGCTCATGACCCTCAACCTCAAGGGCAAGACCGTCCCCGAGGCCGAGGCCATCTACGCCGACGTCCACAAGCTCGTCACCACGGGCAAGGTTGACGAGGACAACCTCTCCGACCTCGCCGCGCTCGCCGGCGTCCACCAGTTCCCCGCCCGCATCAAGTGCGCCACACTCGGCTGGCACGCCGCCCTCAACGCCGCCAAGGGCGATCCCATCACGGCCACGACCGAGACCCACAAGGACTGATGAATCGTTCTCTTTCTCGGTCTCATAATCATTCTCCCCGTGCAATGGAACGAGAGAACGGGAACGATTAGGATTACGAGAACGACGATGAGCCCTTCCTGGAATAACGTCCGTGCCGACTTCCCGATCCTGCACCAGCAGGTGAACGGCCATCCCCTGGTCTACCTCGACAACGGGGCCACCTCGCAGAAGCCGCGCAGCGTGATTGACGCCCTCGTCCGCTACTACGAGCGCGACAACAGCAACGTCCACCGCGGCCTGCACGCGCTCTCGACGCGCGCCACCGACGCCTACGAGGGCGCCCGCGCCCGCATCGCCAAGTTCATCAACGCCGCCGATCCCGCCGAGGTCCTTTTCACGCGCGGCACCACCGAGAGCATCAATATTGTAGCGCGCAGCTGGGGTCACGCCCACCTGAAGCCGGGCGACGTCGTGCTCACCACCGAGTTCGAGCACCACTCCAACCTCGTGCCGTGGCAGCAGGCCGCCAAGGCCGCCGGCGCCACGCTCAAGTATGTGCCGCTGCTCGGCGCCGACGGCGAGGGCGGCCCCGACCTGGCCGCGCTGGACCAGCTGCTGACGCCGCAGGTGAAGCTCTTCGCCTTCACGCACATTTCGAACACCCTCGGCACGATCAATCCCGTCGCCGAGTTCTGCCGCCGCGCCCGCGCCGTCGGCGCCGTCACCGTGATCGACGCCGCGCAGTCCGTCGGCCACCGGCCGCTCGACGTGCAGCAGATCGGCTGCGACTTCCTCGCCTTCTCCGGCCACAAGATGTGCGGCCCGACCGGCATCGGCGTCCTTTACGGCCGCCGCGCCCTGCTCGACCAGCTCGCGCCCGACGAGACCGGCGGCGGCATGGTCGTGCAGGTCACCTACGAGGGCGCCACGTGGAAGCCCGCCCCCGAGCGCTTCGAGGCCGGCACGCCCAACGTCGCCGGCGCCATCGCGCTCGGCACGGCCTGCGACTACCTGGACAATCTCGGTCGCGACAAGATCGCCGCGCACGACACCGCGCTGGTCACGATCGCGATGGAGAAGCTTTCCGCGTTGCCCGGCATCCGCATCATCGGCCCGAAGAAAGGCGCCGAGCGCAGCGGCATGGTCAGCTTCGCCTTCGAGGGCGTCCACGCGCACGACGTCGTGACCTTCGCCGACGAGGACGGCATCGCCCTCCGCGGCGGCCACCACTGCAACCAGCCCCTGATGCGCAAGCTCGGGCTGACCAGCACGACCCGCGCGAGCTTCTATCTCTACAACACCCCGGAGGAAATCGACCGCCTGGTGAAGTCACTGCAAAGAATCCAAAAATTCTTTGCCGGCTGAGACGTTCGTTGCCCTAACTGTAGGAGGGGCTTTACGCCCCGATTCCTACGCCAGCCATTCCGGCACCGGAACGCTCTCATTAGCACTATTCCGTCAGATATGGAATGCCCCGGGCGACACACCCCGCCCTGCCGGGCACCCCTCTCCAGAGGGGACCCAAACCAACGCCGGCGATAATCCCCTCTGGAGCGGGGCCTGTCGGCCATAGGCCCGGCGACGGCTGATGGCGCGGAGCGCCGGGGTGTGTTGGAACCTGACGGAGTAGTGCTAGCAGATGCACATGATCGGGCATCACGACTGCTGTATGTAGATGCCACGCTCCTTCTGCCTCCGATCGCTGCATCTCAGCCAACATAGCCGACAGCGTGGCAGATTCCGTCAGCCCTACCTTCCGGTCGTGTGTGTGCAGAGCGTAATGAAATACTCCGCACCAGATACTGACCGGCGCCCGCGCCTGAGCGCCTCGTGGCCGCGTCCGGGAGGGTGCGCCATGTTGAAACTCCGGTGATGAAATCGGGGCGTAAAGCCCCTCCTACAGTTTCTCCACCCACGCCAACGCCTTGGTCGCGAGCTTGTCAAACGCCGTCACGCACAACTCGAGGTGCTCCTCCTTGGTATCCTCGATCTTGTTGTGACTGATGCCGTGCAGGCTCTGGACGAACATCATCACCGTGGGCACGCCCGCCCCACAGGTCTCGGCGGCGTCGTGCAGCGGACCCGACGGCAGGCGGTGCGACTTCGGCACCGTCTCCTTGATCGCGGTGTCGCACAGCTCGATCAACTCGGGATGGAAGGGCCGCGGCTCGATCTGCCACAACCGCTCCCAGGAAACCTTCACGTTGCCCGCCTGGGCGAAGCGCTCGCTGGCGTCCTTCGCCTCCTTGAGCATCTGCGCGAGCGCCTTGCCGTCGAGGTGCCGTTGGTCGAGCGTGATCCGGCACTCCTCCACCACGCTGGTCACGATGCCGGGCTTGGTCGTGCACGAGCCGATGGTGCACACGCCGCCGTTACGGTCGGTGATCCGGTAAATTTCCTGGCTCATCTTTCCGGCCGCAAGAAACGCGTCCTTGCGCCGGTTCATCGGCGTGCTGCCGGAGTGCGCGGCCTGGCCGTGGAAGGTGAGGGCATGGCGCTCCACCCCGAACGTCCCGAGCACGGCGCCGAGCGGCAGATCCATGTCCAACAGCACCGGTCCCTGTTCGATGTGCAGCTCGAGGTAAGCCGCCGCATTCTTCAGCTCGCGGCCGCTGTCCTTCACCTTTTCGAAATCCACGCCGACTGCCTTCAGCGCGTCGGGCAGCGTGACACCCTGCTTGTCCTTCAGGCCGCGGGCCTCGGTCATGTCGAGTGCACCCGAGCACGCCGACGAACCGAACAGGCTCTTGCCAAACCGCGCGCCCTCCTCGTCCGCCCAGTCGACGACGCGCACGGTCACCGGCGGCTTGCCTTTATACTGCTCGTTGATGCGGCGCAGCACCTCGACGCCGGCCATGACATTGAGGCAGCCGTCGAGCCAGCCGCCGTTCGGCACGGAGTCCATGTGCCCGCCCATGAGCAGCGCGCGATCGCTCTCGCCGCGCAGCGTCGCCCAGAAATTTCCCGCGGCGTCCGTGTGCGTCTCGACCGGCAGGCCGGCGAGCTTCTCCTTCAGCCACGCGCGGGTCTTCACCCACACCGGCATGAAGGCCACCCGCTGGGCGCCGTTCTCGTCACCGGTCAACGCCCGGAGCTCCTTGAGTTCGGCAACGGTGCGTTTCGGGTTCAGCGGCATGGGAGATTAGGTGTGTTCAGAAAAGTTAACCACGAATGGACACGAATTCACACGAAGGAAATATCCTTGGCCTCCGGGGTGCTTCCTCATTCGTGTCTCTTAGTGTCCATTCGTGGTTAAATTCCGGATTTTGCGCGGCCTGATTTCTGCTTGGAAACTACCGGCTTCTCCGCTGTATTCAATCCACCAAATAACCCAACCATCGTTCCTGCAGGCGCCCGCGTTGGCCCTGGGAATAGCCGGCCAAGTTGACTGACTTTCCTCGTGCTGAACGGCTTTTGCGTCCCGCGGTCTCCTCCCTTCAACCCGCCAAGCCCATGCCCACGCTCGCCACCACTGTCGACGGCCTCAAGCTGCCCAACCCCTTCGTCATCGGTTCCGGACCGCCCGGCACCAACCTCAGCGTCATCAACCGCGCCTTCAAGGAGGGCTGGGGCGCCGTGATCGCCAAGACCGTCAGCCTCGATGCCTCGAAGGTCATCAACGTCTCCCCCCGCTACGCCAAGCTCCACGCCACCAGCGGCGAGGTGATCGGCTGGGAAAACATCGAGCTGATCAGCGACCGCCCGTTCAAGATTTGGGAGGACGAGTTCAAGAGATGCAAGGACGCCCGCCCGCCCGGCGCCCTCATCGCGTCCATCATGGAGGAATACAACAAGGATGCCTGGGTCGAACTCGTGCAGCGCTGCGAGGCATCCGGCGTGGACGCGTTTGAACTCAACTTCTCGTGCCCGCACGGCCTGCCCGAGCGCAAGATGGGCGCCGCCATGGGCCAGGACCCCGAAATCCTCGAGGAAGTCTGCGGCTGGGTCGCGGCCGCCACCAAGAAACCCGTCTGGGCGAAGATGACGCCCAACATCACGCACATCGAGGAACCCGGCCGTGCCGCGCTGCGCGGCGGAGCCACCGGCCTCAGCGCCATCAACACCATCCGCAGCGTCACCAGCGTCAACCTGGATACCCTCCGCCCCGATCCGTGTGTCGAGGGCTACACCACCCCGGGCGGCTACTCTTCGAAGGCCGTCAAGCCGATCGCCCTCCGCATGGTGATGGAACTCGCCACGATGATCCGGGCCGAGTTCCCCGATCGTTCCCTTTCCGGCCTCGGTGGCGTCGAGAGCGGTAGCGACGCCGCCCAGTTCATCCTGCTCGGCGCCGACACGGTGCAGGTCTGCACCGGCGTCATGAAGTTTGGCTACGAGTGCGTGAAGCCGATGCAGGAAGAGCTCCTCGCCTTCATGGCCAAGCACAGGTTCGAGACGCTCGCCGATTTCCGGGGCAAGAGCCTCCCCTATTTCACGACCCACGCCGATCTCGTGAAACGCCAGACCGAGCGCAAGGCCGCCCAGAAGGCCGCCGCGGCCTCCAAGACCGTCAAGTCCGACGGCGAATGGAGTGGCGACGAATTCGTGAAGCAATCCGACGCGCTGTCCAAGGGCTGAATCAAACGCCGACCATGCCTCTTTCTCCTTGTCCCCTCTACATCGCCGGCGAATGGCTCACCCCGAAGATCCCCGGCACGCCCGTCTTTAATCCTTCCACCGGCGACGTCATCGCCGAGTGCCCGGCTGGCGGCACGACCGAGGTCAACGCCGCCGTCGAGGCCGCACAGGCGGCGTTCCCGGCCTGGCGCGACACCCCGCCGGTCGAGCGCGCCCGCGTGTTCTTCAAATACCGCCAGCTGGTCGAGGCCAACTTCGACCAGCTTTGCCAGACCGTTTCGCGCGAGCACGGCAAGACGAATGCCGAGGCGCGCGGCTCGATCTTCCGCGGCCTCGAGAACATCGAATACGCCTGCGGCATCCCCACCCTGCTCTTCGGCGACTCGCTGCGGAACATCGCCCGCGGCGTGGACTGCGACACCATCAACCTGCCGCTGGGCGTCTGCGTCGGCATCACGCCGTTCAACTTCCCCGCGATGGTGCCGCTGTGGATGTATCCCACGGCCATCGCCTGCGGCAACACCTTCGTCCTCAAGCCGAGCGAGAAGGTCCCGCTCAGCGCCGTGCTGCTTGGCCAGCTGCTCGAGCAGGCCGGCCTGCCCAAGGGTGTGTTCAACATCGTCCACGGCGGCCGCGCCGCGGTCGACGCCCTGCTCACCCACCCGAAGGTGCGGGCCATCTCCTTTGTCGGCTCCACGCCCATCGCCAAATACATCTACGACACCGGCACCAAGCACGGCAAACGGGTCCAGGCCAACGGCGGGGCGAAGAACTATATCGTTGTCATGCCGGACGCCGACGTCGGCAAGACGGTCGAGAACCTTGCCACCGCCGCCTTCGGTTGCGCGGGCGAACGCTGCATGGCCGGTTCGACCGCTCTCGCCGTCGGCGCCGCGGCCGATCGCGTGCTGCCCGAGCTGGTGAAGGCCGCCAACGCCATCAAGGTCGGCCCCACCGACCGCGCTGCGCAGCCGGACATGGGCCCCGTCATCACCGGCCAGCACCGCGACCGCGTGCTCAGCCTCCTCGCCACCGGCGAGAAAGAGGGCGCCAAGATCATCGCCGACGGCCGCGGCGTGAAGGTGGCCGCCGCCCCGAAGGGCTTCTACGTCGGCGCCACCGTCGTCGACGGTGTGCAGAACAACATGACTCTCGCCAAGGAGGAGGTCTTCGGCCCCGTGCTGAACGTCATGCGCATGGACGACCTTGATGCCGCCATCGAACAGGCGAACCAGTCCGCCTTCGGCAACGGCGCCGCGATCTTCACCAACAACGGCCGCGCGGCCCGTGAGTTCACGATGCGCGTCAAGGCCGGCATGGTCGGCGTCAACGTCGGCGTCCCCGCGACGATGGCGATGTTCCCCTTCACCGGCTGGGACGACTCCTTCTACGGCGACCTTCATATCCAGGGGAAGGAAAGCATCCAGTTCTACACCCAGCAAAAGGTCGTCTCGTCCCGCTGGTTCGGTGGCGACGTCGGCGACGTCTGGAAGAAGTAAGAACCAAACATTCTCACCACGAAATACACGAAACACACTAAATTTCATGAATCCCGACTTTCGTGTATTTGGTGTATTTCGTGGTGACCTGCCTTGATCTGAATCTCCCATGAGTCTCCTAATAAAAAACGGTGAGATAATAACCGCGGATAGCCGCTACACCGCGGATATCTACTGCGAAGGCGAGACGATCACCAGGATCGACAAGAACATTGTCGCGCCCGCCGGCGCCGAGATCGTCGACGCCAAGGGCAAATACGTCTTCCCGGGCTTCATCGATCCGCACGTGCACATCTACCTGCCGTTCATGGGCACGTTCTCCAAGGACACCTACGAGACCGGCTCGAAGGCCGCGCTCGTCGGCGGCACGACGACACTGATCGAGATGTGCTGCCCGGCCCGCGCCGACGACGCGCTCAAGAGCTTCGAGCTGTGGATGAGCCAGGCCGTCGGCAAGGCGGCCTGCGATTTCACGTTCCACATGGGCGTGACCAAATTCGACGGCGGCACCGCGGCCCAGCTGCGCGAGATCGTGAGGCGCGGCATCGCGTCCTTCAAAATCTTCCTCGCCTACAAGGGCGCGTTCGGCGTCGACGATACGGAGCTCTACCGGACGCTCAAGCTCGCCAAGGAGCTCGGCGTCATCGTCACCGCCCACTGCGAGAACGAGACCCTCGTCGCCGAGCGCTGCAAGGAACTGCTCGCCGCCGGCAAGACCGACCCCGGCCAGCACCACGAGAGCCGCCCGCCGGCGGTCGAGGCCGAGGGCGTGCACCACCTGATGACCTTCGCCGAGCTGACCGGCGCCGCGACCTACATCGTCCACCTCAGCTGCAAGGAGGCGCTCGATCAGGCGGTGGCCGCCCGCCAGCGCGGGGTCCGCGTCGGCGTCGAGACGCTCATCCAATACCTCACGCTCGACAAGACCTACGCCGAGAAGCCCAACTTCGAGGGAGCCAAGTTCGTCATGTCCCCGCCGCTGCGCGACGCCCGCAACCAAAACGTGCTCTGGAACGGCCTGCGGGACGGCCTGATCCAGACCGTCGCCACCGACCACGCGCCCTTCGACTTCGAGAAGCAAAAACCGATGGGCAAGGCCGATTTCACGAAGATTCCCAACGGCATCCCCTCGCTCGAGGAGCGCATCAACCTGCTCTACACGCACGGCGTGAAGACCGGGAAGATCGACCTGCACACCTTCGTCAACGTCGCCAGCACGCAGGTCGCCAAGCTTTTTGACCTGTTCCCGCGCAAGGGCTGCATCCAACCCGGCGCCGACGCCGACCTCGTGGTCTTCGACCCCGACTACCGCGGCACGATTTCTGCAAAGACTCAGACGATGAACGTCGATTACAGTGCCTTCGAGGGCTGGAAGCTGGAAGGCCGGGCCAGCGTAGTGACCGTCCGCGGCCAGATCGCCGCGCAGAACGGCCGGTTCTGCGGCACGCTCGGCCGCGGCCAGTTCCTGAAAAGAACTCCAAGCCACTTTTAGCCGCGAAAAGGCACAAGAATGCACAAAAATAATACCAGGCGGCGGATCGTTTTTGTGTCCTTTTGCGCCTCTTTGTGGCCATCCATGCCTTGTCGCCTTTCTCCACTCTCACCTCGCAACTCTTAACTCCGCTGATGGCCACGCCCTCGCTCACCGCCAACGCCCCGGACGTCCAGGTCGATATCCAAGTCAGCTACCTCTACAACGAGGATCTCGCGCCGGTGCCGCCGTCGCGGCGCAAGTGGGGCGTGCTGAGCTTCGCGGCGCTCTGGATCTCGATGTCGGCGTGCATCCCGACCTACATGCTCGCCTCATCGCTCATCGGCGGCGGCATGAACTGGTGGGAGGCCGTGCTCACGATCTTCCTCGGCAACCTGATCGTGCTGGTGCCGATGGTGCTCAACGCCCACGCCGGCACCAAATACGGCATCCCCTTCCCCGTGCTCTGCCGCGCCTCTTTTGGCACGCGCGGCGCCAACATTCCCGCCCTGCTCCGCGCACTCGTCGCCTGCGGCTGGTTCGGCATCCAGACGTGGATCGGCGGCGAGGCCATCCACAAGATCCTCGCCATCTTCATCCCGTCGCTCGCCGGCGGCACCCCGCTGCCCCTGCTCGGCATCACCGCCGTCCAGTTCGGCAGCTTCCTGTTTTTCTGGGCCATCAACATGGCCGTCGTCTACCGGGGCATCGACTCGATCCGGCTGCTCCTGAACATCAAGGCCCCGCTGCTGATCGCGCTCGGCCTGCTCCTGCTCGGCTGGGCCTGGCAGAACGCCGGCGGTTTCGGCCCGATCCTTTCGCAACCGTCCGCGTTCGACGCCGGCCAGGCCAAGGCGGGGCAGTTCTGGGGCTTCTTCTTCCCCGCCCTCACCGGCATGATCGGTTTCTGGGCGACACTCTCGCTCAACATCCCGGACTTCTCCCGCTACGCGCACACCCAGCGCGACCAAATCGTCGGTCAAGCGCTGGGCCTGCCGCTGACGATGGCGCTGTATTCCTTCATCGGCGTAGCGGTCACCTCCGCCACCACGATCATCTACGGCACCACCATCTGGGATCCGGTGGACGTGCTCACGCGCTTCAAGAACCCCGCCGTGCTCCTCCTGGCCATGGTCGCGCTTTGCCTCGCCACGCTGGCGACCAACATCGCCGCCAACGTCGTCTCGCCGGCCAACGACTTTGCCCACCTCGCGCCGCGCCGGATTTCTTTCCGCGTGGGCGGCTTCATCACGGGCGTCGTCGGCATCCTGATGATGCCGTGGAAACTCGTCGCCGATCCGAGCGGCTATATCTTCACCTGGCTCATCGGCTACAGCGCGCTGCTCGGGCCCATCGGGGGCATCATGATCGCCGACTACTTCGTCATCCGCGGCCGGGAACTCGACCTCACGGCGCTCTACGATCCGCACGGCCGGCACAGTTACACCAATGGTTTCAGCACCGTGGCCCTCATTGCGCTCATCGTCGCCGTGCTCCCGGCCCTGCCGGGCTTCCTCGCCCAGGTGCACGCCATCGACGGCACGGGCCTGTCGCCCTTCCTGCTCGGCCTCTACAATTACGCCTGGTTCGTGGGCTTCGGCCTCGCCTTCACCGTCTACCTGGGGCTCAGAAAAATCGCCCCAAACTCTTGAATGTGGAAAGCTGGAAATCAGGAAGATTTTCCTGTTTATTTCTGAATCCCTGAGTTCCACATTCATTTCCTGCCTCACTTTATGAAGACCATTCCCCTTCCACCCACCAGCCACACGCCTGCGCCCTATGCCGGTCCTGCGCTCGACTCGGTGCTCGCCCAGCGCAAGCAGTTCCTCAACCCGGGCCTCTTCCTCTACTACAAGCAGCCCATCATGATCGTCGAGGGCAAGATGCAGTATGTGTGGGACTCCACCGGCAAGCGCTACCTCGACGGCCTCGGCGGCATCGTGACCGTCAGCGTCGGCCACTGCCATCCGCATGTGCTCCAAGCGATGAACGCGCAGAACAAGGTGCTGCAGCATTCCACCACCATCTACCTCAACCCGAACATCGGCGCGTTCGCGGAGAAGCTCGCGTCGAAGATGCCGGGCGACCTCAAGGTCTGCTACTTCGTCAACTCCGGCTCCGAGGCCAACGACCTTGCGCTGCTCATGGCGCGGCTGTCCACGGGCAACTACGACGTCATCGCCCTGCGCAACGCCTACCACGGCGGCAACGCGGCCGGCATGGGCGTCACCGCACACAGCTCCTGGAAATTCAACACGCCGCACAGCTTCGGCGTGCACCACGCCGTCGCCCCCTACCCGTATCGCGGGCACTTCGGCTACGACGACCCGGACGCCGGCCGCAAATACGCCGAGGACGTCAAGCAGGTCATCGAATACACCACCCCGGGCAAGGTCGCGGCGTTCATCGCCGAGTCCATCCAGGGCGTCGGCGGCTTCGTCGAGTTTCCGCCAGGCTACCTGAAGCACACCTACGAGCACGTGCGCGCCGCCGGCGGCGTGTGCATCGCCGACGAGGTGCAGACCGGCTTCGGCCGCACTGGCTCGCACTACTGGGGCTTCGAGACGCAGGGTGTCATCCCCGACATCGTCACCATGGCCAAGGGCATCGGCAACGGTGCGCCGCTCGCGGCCGTCGTCACCACGCCGAAGATCGCCGCCGTCATGGCGCAGAAGGTCCATTTCAACACTTTCGGCGGCAACCCTGTCGTCTCCGCCATCGGTAAGGCCGTCCTCGAGGTCATCGACCAGGAGAAGACGCAGGCCAATTGCCTCGAGCTCGGCAACTACATCCTCGCCGGGCTGAACAAGCTGAAGGCGAAATACCAGATCATCGGCGACGTTCGCGGCCGCGGCCTGATGCTTGGCATCGAATTCGTGAAGGACCGCGCCACCAAGGAACCGAACAAGGAAGGTTGCGCCCAGGCGGTCGAGAACGCCCGCGAACTCGGCCTTCTCCTCGGCAAGGGCGGCCTGTGGGGCCAGACCATCCGTTTCGCCCCGCCGATGAACATCATGAAGGCCGACGCCGACTTTCTGCTCGCCGTCCTCGACGAATCGATCGGCGCCGTGCCGGCCTGAGGGCCTTATCGTTGTAGGGGCGCCGCTTGTCGGCGCCCGGGCGTGGTCAAGCCACGCCCCTACAGCACAACCGCACAAGCAATTGCGGCTTTGCAGCCGTAGCTCTTTGGGGTTTGCTGGTGGCATGGACCCCAAGCAAATCAAGCCGGCCAGTGCCGCCGCCCAGGCCCTCGGCTGGGTGGACGAGAAGACGCGCGCCGTCTCGCCCGCCATCCACACGTCGACGACCTATCTCCGCGACGAGGACAACCAGTATCGCTCCGGCCGCGGCTACATTCGCGCCGACAACCCGTCCTTCGACCAGGCGGAAGCGTTGTTGAATCATCTCGAACAGGGCTCGGGCGCCATGCTGTTCGGCTCGGGCATGGCGGCGGCCACGGCGGTTTTCCTGGCGCTCAAGCCTGGCGACCATGTGGTCGCGCCGAAGGTGATGTATTGGGGCCTGCGCAGCTGGCTGCAGGGTTTCGCCAAGGACTGGGGCCTCGACGTCGAGCTGGTCGACACCACCGACCAGGCCGCCCTCGCGAAAGCCCTGCGGCCGGGCAAGACCAAGCTCGTCTGGATCGAGACGCCCGCCAATCCCACCTGGGTGATCACCGACATCGCGGCCACGGCCAGGCTGGCCCATCAGGCCGGCGCCCGGCTCGCCGTTGACTCGACCGTCGCCACCCCGGTGCTCACCCGGCCGCTCACGCTCGGCGCGGACCTCGTGATGCACGCCGCCACCAAATACCTGAACGGTCACTCCGACGTCATCGCCGGCGCATTGGTGACGGCCAAGGACGACGATGGTTGGAAAAGACTCAAAGCCATCCGCCACGACATGGGGGCGGTGCTGGGTTCGTTCGAAGCCTGGCTGCTGCTGCGCGGCATGCGGACCCTGTTCGTGCGCGTCTCCGCCGCCAGCCGCGGCGCGCAGCAGATCGCGGAGCATTTCGCCAAGCACCCGAAGATCACGGCGGTCCTCTACCCCGGGCTGCCGGCGGCCCAAGGCCATGCCGTGGCGGCGCGGGAAATGTCCGGCGGTTTCGGCGGCATGCTTTCCCTGCGGGTGAAGGCCGGCGAGGCGGCGGCCATCGCGGTCGCGGCGAAAGTGCGCCTGTGGAAACGCGCCACCTCCCTCGGCGGTGTCGAAAGTCTCATCGAGCACCGCGCCAGTGTCGAAGGCCCGACCAGCCCCGTGCCGGCGGACTTGCTGCGCCTGTCCGTGGGCCTCGAGGATGCCGGTGACTTGATTGCCGACCTCGAGCAGGCGCTGGCCGGCGGCTCTTGAACTGTAGGAGCGGCTTTACGCCGCGATTCGCAAGCGTCACCGCCTTCGTGTCGCGGGGTAAACCCGCTCCTACACCCAATCAGGGAATCTTCAGCACCACCCCGATTTTCAAGTCGGTCTCGCTTTTCATCACACCGCGGTTGGCCGCATAGAGGTCTTTCACCCGGGTGCGATTGCCGTAGTATTGCTGCGAAATCTTCGAAAGCGTGTCCCCCTTCTGCACGGTGTGCGTGCGCCCGGCGGCCGTGGGTTTCGATGCCGTGGGCACCGGCGTCTGCGCGGCGACGGTGGGGCGCGCGGGTGTGGGCGCCGGCGGACGGACCGTCGCAGGCGGTGCGACCGGCCGCGTGCGGACCGTGGGGATCGTCTCCACATTGAAGCTGAGACTGGGCGGGGCCGCGGGACCGGCCTTCGCCGGCGCAGCCGGGCCGTCGAAGTCGGACGCGGCCACGGCATTGCGGCCGGCCTTCACGTCGGCCAGCTCCTGCTTGAGGGCCTCGTTCTCCTGCTTGAGCTTGTCGAGCGTGGCCACGAGATCGACGCGCTGCAGCTGGTTTTCCAACGGCTGGGCCGGCAAAGTGCGGGCAAATTCGCGGGTGGCCGCATCGATGCGTTGCCGGACCAGCGGGGCCTGCGGGCTGTTGGGCCGGAGCGCGAGGTATTTCCGGAAATGGTAGATGGCGGAGAGCGGGTCGTTGATGTGCTGCGCGTAGAGCAGGCCGATCTCGAGGTGCGACTCCGGGGCATCGTCCCCGCGCAAATCGACGACCTTCAGGAACGCCGACAGCGCCTCCTGCCGGCGGCCGCTCTTGAGCAGCGCCTGCCCCTCGCGGTAGCCGGGCTCGTCGATCTCGGTGGCGGTTCTCACCCGGTCACTGTCCGAACACCCGGCCAGCCACAGCGCCGCCAAGCCCAGCAACGGGCGCAGCAGGCGGGCAAGACGGAGGGCAGGGAGTCGCACGGGTGGAAATGAATTGAACGAGGATACGCGACCGCTAGGTTTGCGCCAGCGTTCCGCCAACACAAGTTTTTGATGCCCCTCTCCGACCAGACCGTCCTCGCCCAGGCCCGCCAATGTCTCGCCATCGAGCGGGAAGCCCTGGAGGCCACGGCCCGGGTGCTCGACCGGGAGTTCGTCGCCGCGGTGCGGGCGGTGGAGGCGGCCGTCGCCGCGGGCCACAAGGTGATCTTCTCCGGCGTCGGCAAGAACGCCCACATCGCGGAGAAACTCACCGGCACGCTCAACAGCATCGGCGTCCCCTCCTGCTTCCTCGATCCGACCCAGGCGCTGCACGGCGATCTCGGGCTCTGCGCCGCGGGCGACCTCGCCATCCTGCTCAGCAACAGCGGCGCCACCGGCGAAATGCTGCGGCTGCTGCCGCTGTTCGAGAAATTCGGCCTGAAGACCGTCGCCCTGACCGGCGCCCCCGGCAGCGAGCTGGCACGCGGGGCGGACTACCGGCTGCTCTACTCGGCGCCGCGCGAAGCCTGTCCCCTCGCCCTCGCCCCGACGGCCAGCACCACGGCCGCGCTCGCGCTCGGCGACGCCCTCGCCATGGTGCTGCTCGAAAGCCGCGGCCTGACCCGCGAGGACTTTGCCAGATACCACCCGGCCGGCACGCTTGGCATGACGCTGTTGCTCCGCGTGAAGGACATCATGCGCACCGGCGAGGCGTGCCCGGTGCTGAAGGAGGCCAAGACCACGGTGCAGGCCGCCATCTTCGCCATGACCAAGGCCAAGGCCGGCGCCGTGGCGCTGGTGGACGCCAAGGGCCGGCTGAGCGGCATCTTCACCGACGGCGACCTGCGCCGCAGTGCGTTGAACGGCGGCGCCGATTTCCTCAGGAAACCCGTGGGCGGCTTCATGACGCGGGGCGGCAAGACCGTGCCGGCCGACGCGCTGGCCGTGGAGGCGCTGAAGCTTTTCCAGCAGTTCAAGATCTCCGACCTGTTCGCCCTCGACGCCAAGGGCCGGCCGACCGGCTACATCGACGTGCAGGACCTGCCGAAGCTGAAGATCCTGTAGACCGGATGATGAGGCCCCCGCCGGGCCATTATACCTCCCGGCCCGCACCCGTTCCGTGTTGCAGCCGCTCCCCCAGTGCCTTGTTCTCAACGGTGCCATGAACTTCCGCACCGAAACGGACACGATGGGCGAGGTGCAGGTGCCCGCCGACAAGTATTGGGGCGCCCAAACCGAGCGCTCCCGCAACAATTTCCGCATCGGGCCGGAGGCCAGCATGCCCCGCGAGATCATCCACGCCTTCGCGGTGCTCAAGAAGGCGGCCGCCCTGGCCAACCACGAGCTCGGCGTGCTCCCCGCCGAGAAGCGCGACCTCATCGCCCGCGTCTGCGACGAGATCTCGGCCGGCCAGCTCGACGACCAGTTCCCGCTCGTGATCTGGCAGACCGGCTCCGGCACGCAGAGCAACATGAACGCCAACGAGGTCATCGCCAATCGCGCCCACGTCCTGACCGGCGGCAAGCTGACCGACGCGAAGAAGGTGCTGAACCCGAACGACGACGTGAACAAGTCCCAGTCGTCGAACGACACCTTCCCCACCGCGATGCACATCGCGGCCTACGAGGTCACCGTCGCCGTCACCCTGCCCGGCCTCCAGCGCCTGCGCGACAGCCTGGCCGCCCGGTCCGCCGCCTTCGCCAAGATCGTCAAGACCGGCCGCACCCATTTCATGGACGCCACGCCGCTCACACTCGGCCAGGAGTTCAGCGGCTACGTGCAGCAACTCGACAACGGCATGCGGGCCATCCGCAACGCCCTCGAGATGATCCGCGAGCTGGCCCTCGGCGGCACGGCGGTCGGCACCGGGCTCAACACCCCCGCGGGCTACGACGTGCTGGTGGCCAGGAAAATCGCCGACCTCACCGGCCGGCCTTTCATCACCGCGCCCAACAAGTTCGAGGCGCTGGCGGCGCACGACGCCATGGTCGAGCTCTCCGGCGCGCTCAAGCGCGCGGCCGTGTCGCTGATGAAGATCGCCAACGACATCCGCATGCTCAGCTCGGGCCCGCGGTCGGGCCTCGGCGAGATCGTCATCCCCGACAATGAGCCCGGCTCCTCCATCATGCCCGGCAAGGTCAACCCGACCCAGCCGGAGGCCATGACGATGGTCTGCGCCCAGGTGATGGGCAACGACGTCGCCGTGGGCATTGGCGGCGCGACCGGCCACTTCGAGCTCAACGTCTTCAAGCCCGTCATCGCCGCCAACGTGCTGCAGAGTGCGCGGCTGCTCGGCGACGCCTGCGTGTCCTTCGCCGAGAAATGCGCCGATGGCATCACCGCCAACGAACCGATCATCCGGCGCCATCTGGAGAACTCCCTCATGCTGGTCACGGCCCTCAATCCGCACATCGGCTACGCCAAGGCCGCGGAGATCGCGAAGAAGGCGCACAAGGAAAACACGACGCTGAAGGCCGCCGCGATCAAGCTCGGCTATGTCACCGCCGGACAGTTCGACACCTGGGTGCGGCCGGAGGACATGACCGGTTCGCTGAAGGCATGAAAAAAGCCCGCCAAGGGGCGGGCTGAAAGAGGGCGCGGTTCCGGTCAGAACCGGAGGGCCACGATCTGCGGCATGGGCCGGACAAAGGCGTCGCTGTCCCGCGCGAAGCGGCTGCTCCGATCCGTGGACTCGGTGTCGCCCAAACGGCGGGCCAGGCGTTCGCGCACGACGGCGGGTGGAAGCGGCTCCGGGTTGAGCTGCCGGCCGCCATACTGGGCGAGGAGATGGTTGCGCCGCGCGGCGTTGGTCGGCACGGAGGCCAGCTCCTCGGCCGCCGCGGTGGCCTGCACCCGGGCCGGCGCGCTCAGGCGGTTGCCGAGCGCGGCACCGGCAAAATCGACCTCGGATTGCTCAAGCGTGGCGGAGTTGCTCGCGAGAAGCCGGGCGGAGGGCTTCTCGGCCTGCGGCGCCACGAGGAGCGGCATCAGCTCGACGACCTCGGCGGAGCCCGCCACTGGCGTGGCCGCAGAAGCGGTCACCGAGGCCGCCCCGGTGCTTTCATCCCGGACCGACACGATCGATTCACTGCGATTGACCAAGGGGGAACTGACCGGACTGGACGGCAGCGCCACCCCGTGATCCACGGCCACGGAAGGATTGGCCGCCGGGACCGGGACCTGCGCCAGCTGGGCCGGCGCGTAGAATTTCACCGAAACCAAAGTGAAGGCGAGGATGGCGGTGGCGCCCACCGGCAGGTAGGCTCGCCGGGCCAGGATCTGCGGCAGTTCCTGCCACCACGGACGCTTCTCCAGCAAGGCGGTGAGCTGCTTCTGGCGCAGCTCACGCTCGAAATTGGTCCAGAACTCCGCCGCGGGACGCTCGGCGCGCTTGAGGCGCAAGAGGTCCTCGATGGTCACTTGGGGGCGTTGATCGAGTTCGGGCATGGGTTCAGGAGCGGAGATATTTGCCGAGTTCGCCTTGCAGGAACTGCTTGGCGTAGTGAAGCCGTGAGCGGACGGTGCCTTCGGAGCAGCCCATTACTTCGGCGATTTCGGAGTGGCTGAGGCCGTCGATCTCAAAAAGCGTAATCACAGTTCGGTGTGGGATAGACAGTTTTTGGAGCGCTTCGTTCAATTTTTCCTTAAGCTCCTGTAGGTAGGTGTCCCTATCGGCTCCTCTCTTATCAGTCAGCTGTTCAAGGATTTGGGCGTTTGTGCCGTCCTCGTGAAGCTTCTCCAAGCTGAAAAAGCTGCGCAAACGGTTCTTCCGCAGGTGGCTCAGGGTGGTATTGACCGCGATCTTGTATAGCCAGGTGAAGAAGGCGCAATGGCCCTGAAAGCGGTTGATCGACTGAAAGGCCTTGATGAAGGCGTCCTGGGTCAAGTCGGAGGCATCCTCCCGGTTGGCGGTAAGGTTGTAAACGACCCCGAAGACCCGCTCGCGGTATTTCAAGATCAGCCGGTCAAAAGCCGCCACATCACCCGCCTGCACCTGTTTCACCACGGAGAAATCCGCATCGGCCTCCTGCTGGCGCTCAGGGGAGCTTATGATGGCCTTGGTGAAAACCTTGGACAGATTCATCGCGCGGATGGACAGGCTAGAGCAACGTTGGAGCCAGGCAAACGCAAATTATGGTGAAACGGCCGTGGCCGACAGCGCCGCGACCTGTTTCCGGAGCATTTCCCCCAGCTGGAGCATCAGGGGCACCGGAGCCAGCCCGGCAAAGGGCGCGAGGGCTTGGCTCGCCACCGCCAGTTCCGCGTCAATCGCG
Organism: Opitutus sp. GAS368; assembly: GCF_900104925.1. Lineage (NCBI taxonomy): Bacteria > Pseudomonadati > Verrucomicrobiota > Opitutia > Opitutales > Opitutaceae > Opitutus > Opitutus sp. GAS368. The sequence continues at coordinate 2,222,626 of NZ_LT629735.1, read as the reverse complement.
GACACCACGCCGGCGGCGATGCCCAGTTCCCGCATGCGCTGCTTGCTGGCCGACAGGCCCAGGGGCTGGCCGCCGCGCAGGGCCGCCACCATGGCGGCGCGCTCGTCGGCCGACACGCGCTCGAGCAGCAGCATGAGCGGCAGCGTGAGCTTGCCGGTGGCCAGGTCGGTGCCGAGCGTCTTGCCGATGCGCTGCTCCTCGCCGACGAAATCCACCAGGTCGTCATAGATCTGATAGGCGATGCCCAGGTGGTGGCCGAAGCCGTCGGCCGCCGTGGCAAAGGCCGGGTCATGCCCGGACAGGCGGGCGCCCAGGAAACACGACACCCGGAAAAGCTCGGCCGTCTTCAGGTCGATCATGCGCCGGTATTCCGCGAGCGAGATGTTGATGTCGCGCCGGCGCAGGGTCTGCATGATCTCACCCGAGCAGACCTTGCGGGTGGATTCCGACACGAGCCGGCAGACCTCGGTCGTCGGGAACTGCGAGGCGATGTGCAGGGCCTGGGAGAAGAGCGCGTCACCCAGCAGCACGGCCGCATCGGGCCCGAACTCCCGCGCCGCGGTGCGGCGGCTGCGGCGGATCTCGGCGCGGTCCATGATGTCGTCGTGCACCAGCGTGGCGAGATGCACCATCTCGACCACCCCGGCGGCCCGCACCAAGTCGTCAACCACCACGCCCTCGCCCTGCCAGCCGCTGACGAACACCATCGTCGGGCGCAACCGTTTGCCGGATATGTCGAGACAATAGGCCGCCATGTCGCGGATCTCGGGTTCAAAATGATCCACCTCCCGGCGCATGAAACGGTCGAGCGCCACCATGTGCGGTCCCACGCGCTCAAAGAGCTCGGAGAAATCCCGCGGCGGCAGGAGCGGCATGCTGGGGGGCGTCACAACGCGGGCCATCGGGCTGAAGCTAGGCGGGTCGTCCGAAATGGCTAACAAATACTGCACGGCAGTCTTGCCATGAATGGATGCGATAACATTTCGTTAAGTTCATGGGACCCGACAACCCCTGGCTGCTCGCCGGCATGATCCTCGCCGGGGGCGTGGTCGCCAAGTGGTGGATCGTTGATTACCGCTCCGCCCGGGCGGGCTCGGCCCAGCCCCGCGCCTTTCCGGGGGCGACGCCGGCCACCGGCCGCATGCTGCTCCTCGCGGCCGGCGGGGCCCTGGTGCTGCTGGCGGCCGAAACCGCGGGAGAGCACGCGCTCGGACTAACGGCGCAACAGAGCCGGATGACCGTCCTGTTCGGGCTTTATACGGTGGTCGCGGCCTTTCTCGAAGAGCTGATTTTCCGCGGCTATTTCGTCTTGGAGAACCGCGGCCGCGGCCCCCTGATCGCGGGCGCGGTCGGCGCCTCCCTGGCTTTCGCGCTGCTGCATCCGTTTTTCTGGGCATGGCGCGACGGGACCTTCCGGTGGCAGGGCGGGGCCAAGGCCTGGTTCAGCACCGCCGCGATTTTCTCCGGCTCGCTGTGGTTCTACGCCGTGCGCTTTTGGCCCCGAAATCCGACGCGCTCGCTGCTGCCGTGCGTGGCGGCGCACGTGGTGAAAAACCTGGGAGTCTTCGCCATCAAATACGCCCAGGGTTTCGTGAGCGCCTGGTGGTAGCCGCAGGCAAAAAGCAAAGGCCGGCGGAAAACCGCCGGCCTAGGAAGGAACGAAGCGTTAACCGCTTACTTCTTGCCCGGAGCCACCGGGGCGGGTGCGTAGACATCCGTGCCCTTGGGGGCGCGGTAGCCGGGCAGCTCGTCGCGGGTCATGCCCGTGGCGGAGATGGCGCGCGGATCGAAGACATCCTCCGGGGCGCCGCCATCGGCCGTGACCGTCTTGGCGGTGATGAAGATCAGCAGGTTGGTCGAGACATCATTGACGTTCTTCGACGAGAAGAGGCGGCCGAGGAGCGGGATGTCGCCCAGGATCGGAACCTTGGTGCCGCCGTGGTCCCGGGAATCGGTGATAAGGCCGCCGATGCCCATGGTGAAACCATCCTTGAGCGAAACCTGGGTCTTCACCTTGCGGGTCGCAATGATCGGGATGGAGGCGCCGCCCGCGCCGCCGAACGTCGTGGAACCGTTCTGCTGGCTGACCTCGGGCTCGAGGTTGAGCTTGATGACGCCGCGGGCATTCACCTGCGGGGTGACCTTGAGGATGATGCCGATCGGCTTGTAGGCGAAGCCCGACACCTCGAAGGTGCCGCGCTCGCTGTTGTAATTGTAGCTCGGCACCGGGAATTCCTGGCCGATGTTCAGCACGGCCTCGGTGTTGTTGAGGGTCACGACCGTGGGATTCGACATCACCTTGACGTTGGACTGCGTCTTGAGCGCCGAGACGATCACGTTGAAGTCCGACGCGGAGAAGACCGCAGTCGTCACCTGGCTCATGCTGCCAGCGTGCGAGATGTTCTCGAGCGCGTTGATCGCGCTGTTGATCGTATTGGTGCTGCTCGATCCGGTGCTGTTGCCGCCGTTAAACGTGGTGGGCGCGGTGAACGAGGCCTGGGTATCGGGGACCGCCGGAACGGCGGGCGAGGTGACCACGCCGGCGTTGTTAAGGATGGCCGGGGTGCCCGGGGTGCCGGCCACAAAAGGCGTGAAGTTGGCCACGCCGGTGTTGGCCGGAAGAGCCGACGGGAGGCCGGTGACGGCGCCGGTTTGCGGGTTGAAGGTGGAGGTCGAGAATATCGGACTTACGTCTCCGGGGTTGGTGGCACCCGGCCTAAGCGGCAGGTTCGGCGTGGTCACGAAGGTGGTGGTATTGGCAGCCGAAGTGGCGGCGGTCGTACCGTTGTTTCCGGTGGTGGAATTATTGGTGTTTGAGCCGACGCTGTAGTTCTGGTTGCGGTTGCGGCCGACCGACTCGGCGATGTTACCCACCCCGAACTTCATGCCCTGGAGCGAGGCCCAGTTCACGCCGATGTTGCGGATGTCGCTGTCCGTCACCTCGACAAACTTCGACTCGATCATCACCTGGTCGGTGGCCTTGTCGAGCTGGTCGATGACGATGCGGATGCGGCTCATGCGGGACGGCTTTTCGGTGATGACGAGCGCGTTGCTGCGCGCATCGATCACGATCTTGCCGCCGCCGGCCGCGTCGACGAGGCCGTCGATGGTGGGCTTGATGTCCGCCGCCTTGGCGTTGTTGAGGATGAAGACCTCGGTCGAGCCGGGCTCCTGCTGCAGGAGCTCGTTGCTGACGATCTTGATGATGTTGCCTTCCTTGACGTAGGTGTAGCCGACCGGGGAGAGCACGACGGTGAAGATCTGCTCCCAGGTGACATCGCGCAGCTTGATGGAAGTCTTGCCGGTCAGCGTGTCGGGCACGACGAGGTTGAGCTCGAAGAGGTCGGCCACGTTGCGGAGGATGGTCTTGATGTCCTCGTCGGGGAAATCGACCGAGAGCGTGTCCTTGTCGCGGCTGGCGGGGGTCGCGACGGGCACGGAGCCCTCGACGGTGGCACCGGCCGTCACCACGGGGGCGGCCGGCTTGGCCTCGGCGGGTTTGGCCTCGGCGGGGGCGACGGTTGCGGCCGGTGCCGCGGGGGCGGCCGGCGCGGGTTCAGATTGAGCGAAGACCGGCAGGGTCAGTGCCGTGGCGAAGAGCGCGGTGAGGATAGTGCGTGTGCTCATAGAGTTCGTTCCTTATTTGAGGGTCCGGGTAAATTCCTCGCGGTTCAGGCGGAGGGTAAAATTGGTGCGGTCGATGCTGACGATTTCTAGAGTGTATTGGTTGCCTTCAAAGGTAATTGTCAAAACGCCGCCGGCTTTAACCCGCTTTTGACCGAAGGAAATCGACGGCTGGCCACCGAGCACGATGTAGCCGCTGGGCTTCAGGCTGGTGGCGATGGCCCGCAACAGCTCGTGGTCGTTGCGCGGACCCGCCGCGGTGCGCGGGTTGGTCTCACCACTGCCTTCCGTGCCGGTCGCATTGGACGCCCGGCCCATGGCCGCAACGGCCTCGGCGAACGCCGTCGGGTAAAACGGGTTGGCGGCTGACGGCACTATTTCCCGGGCCGCCACCAGCGCTTTGCCCCGGTCCAGCGCCTGCTGGCGCTTGACGGGACTCAGGACCGTCTCACCGGTCGCAAAGACCGAGCCACCCGCGAGCAGCAGGCCGGCACTGAGGATGATTCGCGTGAGATTGATTTTCATGGCTGGCCGAGCAGCTCGAGGCTGAGCGAGAGGGTGATGACGGTGGCCCCGGCATCGCCGCCGGCTGATTTCGTGAAGTTGGCGGTATTGATCCGGCACAAATGCCGGCCTTTCTCCAGGCGTTGCAGGAACGCCATGACGTTTTTGTAGGGCCCCTGGACGTTCACGTTGTAGGGAATGCCCACATAGGAGGCCTTGGCGCTCCGCGGCCGCGGATTCTGCCGCACATCCAGCAGCTTCACCTCATTCTCCGCCTCCAGCTTGTAGAAATACTGCAGATTCACCGCCAGCTGGCCCTCGCGGACGAGCCGGCCGTCGAGTTCCTTGGTGGTCGCCTGCAACTCGGCGACCTGTTCGGGCAGGTTTTTGGCCAGGGCCACGTTGGAGCTGAAATTGGCCGCCTCGGCGGACTTGGCCTCGTAGGTCTGCTGCTGCTGATCGATGTCGCCGCTGCGATAGTAGAGCCAGCCGCCGCAAAGCAGACAGATCAGCAGACAGGCAAAGCCGATGGGCTGCTTTTTGATGCGCGCAATGATATCGGCCGAGGTCATTATTTTTTGGCCTCCGTTTTGACTTTCAACGAAATCTCGAAGGCCATGAAACTCGTGGCGCCGTCGGGGGTAAGCTTCTCCAAGGTGATAGGCTCGAAGACCGAGCCGAGCCGCTTGTCGGTCCGGAGGACATCGACATAACTGGAGGCCGTGCCCGCCGCCTGATCCCGGGTGCCGGCGACCACGCCCCGCAGCACGTAGACCTGGTTCTTCGGGTCGGCGGTCAGCCGGATGTCGGCCATATCAATGGAAATTTCCTTGGGCAGGGTCCGCCCGATCAACTCGATGTATTCGGAAACCGGGATGGGCACCTTCATGAAAGTCTCGACCTCGGTCAGTTTCTTTTCCTCGTCGTCGAAGATCTGGGTCTGGCGGAGCGCCTCGGTATTTTGCTTGGCGTTCGCGTCGATCTCGCGCTGGGCCGCGGCGATCTGCTCCCCAAGGCTGTGCAGGCGGTATTCCCCGTAGCCCAGCCACATCAGCAAGGCGATGGTCACGGCTCCCGCCGCCGTGTTGACGAAGAAGGTCGTGCGCACGACCTTGGTGTCCGGCAACCGTTCAAAGTTGCGGAAATTCGTGTGCCAGAGAGGGACGACTACCGGTTCGTCACTTTTTTTCGTCAGGGACAGCATTTTGGTAAGGAGCGATCAGGGAAAAAAGGCCCACCCAGCGTTCCTCGGGTTGGCTCAGGGCCACCCCCTCGGCGAGCTTGATGTTGAGGGATTCCAGCCACGGCAGCATGTCCAGTTTCATCACCGGCACGCCGAGGGAGCCGGCCATCGTGGTGCCGAGCCAGCTCAGGCTGGCCGGCAGCTGGGTGCAGAGCACGCTGCCGATGGACTGGCCGGTCTGCACCTCATAGAAGCCGATGGAGGACTGCAGTTCCTTCAGCAGCTTCTTGACGAGCGCGCCGCCCATGCTGGTGAAGTCAAAGGTGTTTGAGTAGAAGAGCTTTTTGGCCGACTCCTCGTCCTTCAGGCCGAGTTCCTTCTGCACCACGGGGATCATGGCCGCGATGCCACTGAAGATCGGGCGGGAAATATCCACGCCGTCGGCGCTGACGATGAAGCTTTGGGTCGACTCCTCGCCGATCTCCAGCAGGAGGACGGGGGCCTTGCTCTGCTTGAACTTCAGGTAGTTCACCACGCCGCCCAGCGTGGCCAGGGTGCCGAGCTCCAGCCGCTCCGGGTAAACGCCCTGCTCGAGCAGCTTCTCCTGGAACGTGATGATATCCTCCGAGGGCAGGCCGCAGAACAGCACTTCCTTGTGCGACGCTTTGACCAGGTCGTAGTCGCCGCCATTGTCGGGGTTCAGGGCCTTGATCGTGTATTTCTCGGGCTCGACGCGAAATTGCTGCGTGTAGATCTCGCTGAAATAAGCGGGCTCCTTGAGCTTCTTGAGGTCCAGGGTGTGCCGCCGGATGATCCGCTTGGACGGATAAACTCCGCAAGTCGCGTGGGCGTAGCCGGTCGAACCCTTGCCTTCGGTGGTTTTGACCCAATCCATGATCGACGCCGTGTCGGCGGCAGGAAACTCCTTGAGCTCCTCGACAATATACGGCGCATCCGGCGACGACAAACGCGCCAGCAGGGTCGAATATTCGCCAATTTCGACGCAAAAGCCTTTCGATTTTTTCGCGAGAAACATGCTCGTGCCAGTGAGGAGGTGGGAGGGTGTGCTTACGGTTTCTACGGGCCTTTGCGGGTTAGGTGAAGCGCAAGGAAGCCCGTGCAAAACTCATTTGCAGGACACGTTGGATATGGGTCACTTACCCATCTGACAAGACGAAAACCATTACCGGGCCATCTGGTCCAAGCAGTTTCCCTAATGTTTTACTTTCAGGCATTTTGGCCTGAAAAAAGCAAAAACCCGCCAAATCGGCGGGTTTGCGAAAAAAAACGAGCTTTTACGAACCGCGGAAGGGCTTATTTCTGCCAAGTGCGCTTCTTGTGGCGGTTCGCTTTGAGGCGCTTCCGGCGTTTGTGTTTCGACATCTTCAGACGTCGTTTCTTCTTAAGATTTCCCATGGTAAAAGTTGGTTTTAGATCGGCCAACCTGCGATTCACCCCCGGGGCTGTAAAGCACAATTTAATCGCCGGGTGGCACCGCCAATTTCTCGGCCGTCTCGGTAAACACCAGCTTGGCCCCGACTGATTTCACCGGCAGACCCGTGAGCACCGCCACCACCCGGCGGTAAAGCGTGATCTGGGCCACGTGTCGCGTCGCCACCCGCGGCAAGCCAGGTCCCGCCCGGCGGTCGGTCTTGAAATCATACACCGTGGCGCGACACGGCCGGCCGGTTTCAGCCAGCTCCACCACGACGCGGTCAAACACCCCCGTCACCCACGCTTCATCCAGCACGATTTCGAACGCCCGCTCCCGCCACACTTCCGACCGCGCCGCCGGTTTTGTCCAGACTTCCGCCAGATCCGGCGCCTGCAGGCAGGCCAGCGCTTCCGCCCCGGCGGTGTCACTGCTCCGCCAGGCGGCCGCCCACCGGGCTGTGTCCGGAGCGCCAGCCCACTCCACTTGCGCCAGCAGATCATGCACCGCTCGGCCAAAGTCCGCCGCCCTCCCTCCTTCCAGTGCGAACAGCCGCTCGCCAGCCACGGCGGTCTCCCTGGCCTCCGACGGCGTGCGGCCCGGACGGCGGATCACCGGCGAGGCTGTCACCACGGGCAGACCCGCCCGGGGCCTGGGCTCCGGCGCACTGGCGCCGACCGCTTCAAACCAACACGCATCGCCCGACGACCATTCCTCGCCCAGCGTTTCCTGCAGCAATCGCGGGAAATTGTGCGACTGCGACGTGCCGACCGGCTCGGTGATGATATACATCGCCCGCTTCGCCCGCGTCATCGCCACGTAAAGCACGGCCAGCTCCTCGTAGCAGGCATCGGCCTCCGCGGCGGCCACGTGCCCCGCCAACACCTCGTCCCGCTCATAAAATATCTCCGGCGGCAGATCGAAGACCCAGTCCACCGTCCGGTCGGGCGCCCGCTGCACCGCCAGCCCGCGCCGCCGGGCCGCCAGTCTCGTTCCCTCCAGGTCCGGCAGCACCACGAGGTCGAAGCCCAACCCCTTCGCTTTGTGCACCGTCATCACGCGCACCACCGCCGCCGTGTCGGTGTCCCGCACCGTGTGTCGCTCCACGAATTGCACGAACTCCGCCACGTCGCGGCTGCCCGTCTCATCGAACAATCGCGCCGCATCGGCCAGTTGGCGGCCACGTTCCCGGCTGAACGCATCGTCCGCCGCCAGCGCCGGCTCCAGCTTGCGCACCCACGCTTCCACGGTCCGCTCGAAACCTGCCGTGTGGATCTCGCCCAGCAGGTGCGGCGCCAGCGCATCACCACTCGTGCAATTCTCCGCCTCCAGCACCGCGCGCAGTGGCGTCATCGCCAACTGCACCCACGCTGACTGATCGCCCGGATGCGCGGCGGCCCGGAACAAGGCCAGCACCACGCTCGCCAGCGGGTTGTCCGTCCCGACGTGCAGATCCGACTCCGCCACCGCCGGCAGCCCGCCCTCGCGCCGGAGGTAATCCGCCAGTCCGGCCGCCGTGCTGTTCTTCTGCACCAGCACCGCCACACTCAGCCCGCGCTCCAACGCCCGCGTCTCCGTGAGGACCTGCAGCGTCGCCGCAAAGCGGCCAGCTTCGTCCTCCGCGGTCCGCAACGCCGCATAGCCGCCCAGCTTCGGCTGCGCGCTCTCGTGGTCGCGCCACTCCCTTGTCCATCGCGCCACGGCCTCCGCCGGAAATAGCCGCGCCAGCGCCTCGCCGTCGCCGAGCACGCGGTTGACCGTCGCGATCACGGCCGGGCCGGAGCGCCATGACTTGTCGCGCCGCTCCTCGCGGATCGTGCCGGGAGCTTCCGCATTGTAGTGGTCGAAAATCTCGCGGAAGAGCCGCGAGTCACCCTCGCGCCAGGCGTAGATCGCCTGCTTCACGTCTCCGACATAGAAGAAGCTCCGCGCGCCGGTCGGGTCCTGCACCGCCTCGTCGATCAGGTTCCGCAGCACGCTCCACTGGCCGAAGCTCGTGTCCTGGAATTCGTCCAGCAGCCAGTGGTCGATCTGTGCGTCGAGCCGCCAGTCGATGAACAGCCGCGCTTCCGCCGCCGCCTCGCGCGTCAGCCGCCGCGCTCCGTCGGGGGTGTCCGGTCGCAGCAGGCGCTGCACATCGGCGAAGGTCAGCCGGCCCGCCCGCCGCACCGCATCGTCATAAACCTCCTCGTAGCCGCGCAGCACGGCGAACATGCCTTGCGTCGTCTCCAGCCGGCGCGAGAGTTCGGCGCCGACGAGGCCGCTGACCAGCGCGCGCAGCGTCAGGCTCGCGTCCGGCGCCAGCGGCATCTTCTTCCGCTCGACGGTGACCTCGGTCAGCCCGGGCCAGGCCTTGAATGCGTTGTCCACGATGTAGGCGATCGGCCTGGGCAGGGGGGCGCCCGGCGCCCAGTCGGGCAGCGCGGCAAAAAAATCCTCCCATCGCGACCGCTGTTTGTCGCTGAGCGTCGCCCACGGCAGCGCCGCCTTCAGCCCCGCGGCCGCCGCGCTGCGCTTCTTCGCGTCCGCGGCCGCCAGCCAGGGGTTGCCCTGCGGCCAGATCCGCCCGGCGTGCCCCCAGACGGCCCCGTCCGGCGCGGCGAGATACACCTCGGCGTGTTCGTCGAGGAACGCGTCCAGCCGCGCACCCAGCCGTTTTTCCTCGGTGCCGAAGGTCGCGCGCTTGAAGGCCTCGATGAAATCCTGCCGCGCGGTGCCGCCCGCGGTGTGCGCGAACATGCGCCGCAGCACGCGCCGCCGCTCCAGCCGCGCCGCGTGCTCCTGCAGCACCTCGAAGTCGCCGGCCAGCCCGAGTTCGAGCGGAAAGGCCCGCACCACCCGTGCAAAAAAACTGTCGAGCGTCCCGAGGTTGAGCCGGTGCATCGCCTCGGTCACCCCACGCAGCAGCTTCAGGAAATCGGCTGATCGCAGCCCGGGGACCTCGATCTCGGCCGCCAGTTTCTTCGCGGCGGCCTCGTCGCTCGCCGCGCCGGCCAGCTTCTTCAGGATCTCGTCAAAGAACTCGCCGGCCGCCTTGCGGGTGAACGTCAGCGCCGCAATCCGTTCCGGCGGCGCGCCGTGCGCCAGCAGCCGCACGTAGCGGTTCGTCAGGGCGTAGGTCTTGCCCGAGCCCGCCGACGCGAGGATCATCACATGGCCGGTCGGACTCATGACGCGCCCCTCCAATCCACGCTCGCCGCCGTGCCGTGGTGAAACAGCCCCGCAAAGGCGTCGTCCTCCTCCCGCGGCGGCACCTCGGCCGGCGGCCAGAAAATCCCCGCCGCCACGCCGGCGGCCACGCCCTCTGCGCAGCGCCGGGCCGCCGCCCGCCAGGCCGCGTCGTAATCCTCCCAGGGCACCAGCCCCGTCTCGCCGACGGCCTTGGGCAGGTTGAAATAGCCCGCGCCGGTGGCGACGCCGAACTCCCCCGCCAGGGCCTCGAGGTAAAGCGGCAGCTGCAGGTCGGTCCACACGAGTTCCTTGCCGCCGATCGTGAACCGCGCCCAGGCCGGCGCGGTCTCGTTGCGCCGCGCGCTCCGCACGTGGGCCGCCAACGGCGACACGCCCTTGTCCGACGTCTTGTAATCGATCACCCGCACCGCACCGGTGACCTCATGTCGTTCCAGGCGGTCAACCTTGCCGCTCACGGTGACCGCACCGAGCGCCAGCTCGAACTTGCGCTCGACGTGCTCCATCACCCAGCCCGTCGCCCGCTCTGCGGCCTGCACCTCCGCCGCGCGGGCCAGCCGCTGGCGCGCCGACTCGAGCTGCACGATCAACGGCAGCGTGAGCTCGGCGCCGTAGCGGTCACGCGACCGCCGGTCCACCTCCGCCAGCAGGAATTCCCGCAGCACCGCGCCGTCCGTGCAGTCGCGCAGCGCCATTTCCTTTCCCATCGCTTCCAACGCCGCGTGGCAGAGCGTGCCGAAGTCCAGCGCGTCCAGCTCGCTCTTGAACGGATCGACGGTCTCCATCTTCAGCGCATGCCTGAGATAGAAACGAAACGGGCAGCGCAGGTAATCGCGGAACGCCGTCACCGACACGCGCGGCGGCGGCGGCACAACCGGCGGAACGAGCCGCCACGCGCGCCGCCACGGCAAGCCGGGCCGCGCCGCCTCGACCGGCCGGAACAGCGCCGCCACGCGCGCCGGCAGTTCTTCGTCCGCACACGCCAGCAGCAGCCGCGACGGCCGCAACGGATCGCCCGCCGCGGACACCTTGCCAACGAGCAGGTCCAGCCGGCCCGCCGCCTTGCGGCTCCCGGCCAGGGCGGCGAGCAGGTAGGCGTCGCGGGCAAAACGCGCCTCGTTGGTCTTCAGGCCGAGCCGTGCCCGCAGCGCCTCGGGCAAAAAGGGATCGCCCGCCACCGTCTCGGGCACGCGTCCGTCGTTCAACCCGGTGACCACAAGATGGGGCGCGTCCTCCCACAGGAGTTCCAGCCAGCCGAGCAGGTCCACCGCCCCCGCGGGCCGCGCGTCGAAGCGCAGGCTTTCGCCAAACCGGGCCAGGGCCAGCTCCCACCACTCGCCGTTGGTGAGACCCGGGAAATCCGGCTGCGCCGCCGCGGCTTCGCGCAGCACGTCCATCCACGCCGCCGCCGATTCCGCCAGGGCCGAATCCCCGGCCACCGGCCGCGAACCAAAGATTGCCGCCAGCGCGGCGGCCGCATTGGCCGGAAACCCGCCGCCCGTGAGCTGGGTGCGCAGTTCCCGCGCCGCCTCCAGCGCGGCGCGGGCCGCGGGCCGCCGGGCGGTGTGGCCGAGCGCGGCCGGGATCGTCGCCGGCAGGTGCCGGGCGTGCAGGTCGTCGAGCTCCTTGAGCATCGCCTCAACCGAAAACTTCCCGCCCCCGCGCACCGCCAGCCACGCCATGAAATCAGGACCGCGCGCCAGCGCCTGCACCGTGTCGAACGCGGGTTCCCGCACCAACGCCGCCAGCGCGGCGAGCAGGGCGTGCAGGTGGTCGCCCCGGCGCGACCGTCCGCCCGGATTGAATCCCGTCAGCCCCGCGCCGCGCAGCCCGTTTTCCAACGCGGGCGCCACCTCGGCATCGGCCACGCCGACCGCCAGCGCACCCTCGGGGGCGCCATAGCTCCGCGCCAGTTCCGCCACTTGTGCCGCCTGGTCACCCGCATCGGCGCACAAGTGCACCTGCGCCGAAAAATCCTGCAAAGTCAGCGGCCGGCGCGACCAAGCCTCCTCGCGCGGGCGGCCCCATTCGTCAAAGAGCTCCGCGCCGTCAGCAGGGCCGAAGATCACCACGTCCACCGGCACGGACGCCGCCCACTCCGTCAAAATTCCGACGGCCAGCGGCAGCGGATCGGGCGTGGCGAGCAAGACGATGCGGGTGATGCCGGCCGGCCGCACCGGTGCCCGGGCCAGCTCGATGCTCGCGGCCTGCAGCGGGCGCCGGCCGCGGGCGGCGAGCGCCGCGTCGCAGCGTCGCTCCAACTCGGCCAGTTGCGTCCAGCGCTCCGTCTCGGGCAGGCTGTCGCCCGCGCGGCGGACGACATCGCGCAGCCGCAGGCCGTTTTCGCCCAGCGCCGACTGCAGGCGCAGCAATTGCGCGGCGAGACGGGCGGCCCAGGCAAAGTTGCGCGCCGGCGGATCCACCGGGAAGACCGCGCGGAAATCCTCCGGCTCGGCCGCCTGCACGATCTCCGCCCATGCCAGCTGGGCCTCCAGGCGCGACGCCACGGCGGCACCCTCGGGCGGGACCAGCAGGTCCTCCGGCAGCACGACGCGCGGCGCCAGCACGGCCGAGCCGCGCGCGGCCGCATGCTCCGCCAGGACCTCGCGCAGCCGCCGGCCCGACTGCCGCGTCGGCACGATCACCAGTATTCCGTCCAAATCGAGCGGGCCGTCGCCGGTCCATTCCCGAGCCAGCCACGCCGCCGCCTGCGCGGGCAGCGGCCGGTCCCACGGGAGAAAATGGCGGCGGACATTGGCGGGCGGAGGCACGGCCGCCCATGAACGCGGATTGGCCGCGCGAATTCAACCCCGCAGAACCGTTTTGCGAATCACACCCGGCGGTCGCTCCGCTATGCCGACAAAAAGCCCCGCGGCGGTGAGGCGCGCGGGGCGGGAAAATCAAAAGCCGAACCGCTTATTTCTTGGCGAAGATCAGCTTCGCCCACTGCGACTTGTGGTTCGAGGCGGAGTTGCGGTGGATGACGTGGCTCTTCACGGCGCGGTCGAGGGCGGAGCTGTAGGCGATGGCGGCGGCGCGGGCCTTCTCGGCGTCGGTGCCCTTGGCGGCGGCGGCGACGGCCTTGGCCAGGGACTTCAGGCGGGTCTTGACGGCCTGGTTGCGGGACGCGTTGCGGAGCGACTTGCGGGCGGCTTTGATAGCGGACTTGGTATTGGCCATGGTGGTTGGAAAATTTGGAAGGGCGAAAGACCCAAAATCCCCCCGGTGAGTCAAGCGCTTTCCTCCCGGGCCGCCGAAGGTGGAACCCGGCCTTCCGCCTTCGCCAAGGCTACGGCGGACAAGCCGGACGGACGCCCCTTCCCTTGTAAAAATGGAGCGGGGCGCGCCGTGGTTAACAGCGCGCCCCGCGTATGGTCTAGTTCCGCAGCCGGTAAGCCGGATTCTGTCGGGCGCCGCGAACGGCGCCGTGATCTTCATTTCTCTAGGCGCGCCCGAAAGCGCGCCTCCCCAGACTGACGGCTTGCGCCGGCGCCTGGAGTGCGACTAACCCGGGACTGTCCGACGGGCCGCCGAGTCCCCTATTTAGTCTTGCACCGGATTGGGTTTTTCATGCCGCCGTCGTTGCCTTCGGCGCGGTGGGCTCTTACCCCACCTTTTCACCCTTACCTCCCGGTTGCCCGGTTGGCGGTATATTCTCTGTGACACTATCCGTCAGGTCGCCTTGAAGCGCCCTGCCCCCGTTTTCACGGGGAATCCCGCCCTGTGGTGTCCGGACTTTCCTCTCCTGGTTCAAAGAACGCGGAGCGAAGATCTGGCTCCGAAACTAGGACGCCCAATAGACCACCCGGCCGCACTGGTCGCAAGTGGCAATTTCCGACCCGGTCCGGGCCATCACCTCGATGTGGGTGGGTACCTTCAGGTGGCAACCGCCGCAGCGTCCGCCGTTTACCGTCACGCACACGGGGTGCCCGGGCTTGAGCGCGATCCGGTCGTAAATCTTCAGTTGCGGGGCCGGCACCGCCGGGCGGGCCGCCGCCACCGCCGCCTGGGCCTCTTTCAGCTCGGCCTGCAGCTGCGTCCCGCGCTCGCGGAGCGTGCGGATCTTCCCCTCGTGGCCGGCGATGTTCTGCCTCAGTTCGGCCTCGGCCGCGGCGAAGCGTTTCTTCGCCTCGTCGATCGAATACATCACCTTCAGCTCCTCCTCCTCAAAGCCGCTGATGGTCGCCTCGGTCGTCTCGATCTCGTGCGTGAGCGCCTTGTATTCGTCGTTCTTGCGCACCTCGAGCTGCTGCGTGCGATATTTGCCGGCCTTGCCCTCGGCGCTCTTGATCTCCACCTCGAGCAGTTTCTTCTTCGATTCCAGGGCGTGCCACTCGGCCTTGGCGGCCTCGATGGCGGCCTTTTCCGCCGCGATCCGGGCCTCGACCGCCGCGATTTCGCGGGGTGCCGCCTGCAGCTGGTGCTCCAGCGCCAAGCGCTTCGAGTCGGATTCCTGCAACGCCAGCAGCTTGGACAAATCGAGAGCAGCCATGGCGGCGACATTGCGGGGCGGGTCACCCTGCGGTCAAACGAAACTTTCCCCGGTGATTGCGGTCCGTTTTCCGGGTCGTTTTTCGCCAAAAACACGGCTGGAAATCGGCTGGCTCAGAGGGTAATTTTTTGAACGAAAACGGAAGATTTTTAATCATTGGTTAAGAATGATTTAAGCACCTGTTTTTTACGCGAAAAATAACTCGGAAAATAGCGAGAAAACCCTTGTCGGACCGCACGTTTTGCATGACCTTTTTTCAACCCATTTTCGCCCTAAATGTCCGCCTCCGAAGAAGCCTCCACTCTCGCCAAATCCAACGCCGCCGCCGCCGACTACGACGCCAATAAACTGGGCCAGCTGAAGGGCCTCGAGGCGGTCCGCAAGAAGCCCGGCATGTATATCGGCGGCACCGACGAGCGCGCGCTGCACCACTGCGTTTCCGAGGTCTTGGACAACTCCGTCGACGAGCATCTCGCCGGCCATTGCTCCAAGATCGAGGTCGCCATCCATGTCGACGGCTCGATCAGCATCCGCGACAACGGCCGCGGCATCCCGGTCGACATCAACAAGGACAGCGGCCTGCCGGGCGTCGAGCTCGTGCTCACCACGCTGCACTCCGGCGGCAAATACGGCCAGGGCGGCTACAAGTTCTCCGGCGGCACGCACGGCGTCGGCGCCAAGTGCGTCAACGCCGTCTCCGAGTGGTTCGAGGTCGAGGTCTCCCGCGGCGGCCAGGTCCACCACATGAAGTTCGAGCGCGGCAAGACCATCAAAAAGCTCGAGGTCATCGGCAAGGCCAAGGGCACCGGCACGCTCATCACCTTCAAGCCCGACGCCGAGATCTTCCGCGACACCACCGTGTTCAAGTCGGACATCATCGCCCAGCGCCTGCGCGAGCTCGCCTTTCTGAATTCCGGCCTCGAGATCACCTTCACCGACGAGCGCCCGTCCACGCCCAAGACCGAGGTCTTCATCTACAAGGACGGCGTCGTGGAGTTCGTGAAGCAGATCAACACCGGCAAGACCGCCCTGCACCCCGTGCCGGTCCGCATCACCAAGGAGCTCCAGACCACCCTCGACGACAAGCCGATGGAGATCCACGTCGAGATCGTCCTCCAATACAACGACACCTACAACGACCTGGTCCTCTGCTACACCAACACGATCCACAACCCGGACGGCGGCACGCACCTCTCCGGCTTCCGCAGCGCGCTCACCCGCGCCATCAACCAGTTCTCCAAGGCCAACAATCTCCTCAAGGACAAGGATCCCCAGATCACGGGTGACGACGTCCGCGAGGGCCTTGCCGCCGTCATCTCGATCAAGCACAGCGATCCGAAGTTCGAGTCGCAGACCAAGGTCAAGCTGCTCTCTCCCGAGGTCGAGAGCATCGTCGGCTCCCTCGCTTACGAGGGCCTGATGTTCTATTTCGAGAGCAACACCGGCGTCGCCAAGCGCATCGTCGAGAAGTCCTTGACCGCCGCCCGCGCCCGCGAGGCTGCCCGCAAGGCCCGCGAGACCATCCGCAAGGGCGCCCTGCACGGCGGCGGCCTCCCCGGCAAGCTGGCCGACTGCTCCGAGAAGGACCCGGCCATCTGCGAGCTCTACATCGTCGAGGGCGACTCCGCCGGCGGTTCCGCCAAACAGGGCCGTGACCGCCGCTACCAGGCCATCCTCCCGCTCCGCGGCAAGCTCATCAACTCCGAGAAGGCCCAGCTCGACAAGGTCCTCAACAACGAGGAAATCCGCACCCTCATCACCGCCATCGGCACCGGCATCGGCACGGGCGAGGACGAGTCCGCCTTCAACGCCGCCAAGGCCCGCTACCACCGCATCATCATCATGACCGATGCCGACGTGGACGGCTCGCACATCCGCACCCTCCTCCTCACCTTCCTCTACCGGCAGATGAAGGGTATCATCGAGCGCGGCTACGTCTACATCGCCCAGCCGCCCCTCTACAAAATCAAGCGCAAGAAGCGCGAGCAATACGTCGACAACGACGAGCAGCTCAACCGCATCCTCCTTGAGCTTGGCTCCGAGGAGATTGTGCTCGCCCGCACCGGCGACGGCCACGTCTTCGCCCCCGCCGCCATCGACCAGATCCTCGAGATGCTCGGCGCCCTCGAGAAACTCGGCCACGGCATCACCCGCCACGGCGCCACGCTCGCCGAATACCTCGACCAGTCGGCCAAGGACTCGCACGAGCTGCCCCGCTACATCGCCCGCGTCCGCGAGGGCAACAAGGAGTCGCACCAGTTTCTGACCGACGACAAGGCCCGCGCCGCCTTCCTCAGCAAGCAGGGCATGGACGCCGAGCTCAACAGCGCCGCCCCGGGCGCCACCGTCCCGCCGGTCCAGGTCACGCGTCGCGTCACCATCCACGAGATCTTCGAGTCCACCGAGATAACGAAGCTGCTCAAGGCCCTCGCCAAGGCCGGCCTCGACACCGCGCAGTTCGCGCCCACGGCCAAGGCTCGCTACACCATCACCGAGAACGCCGGCGCCAAGACCGAGGCGAAGACCGAGCTCTTCTCCCCGCTCGACATCCTCACCCAGATCCGCGCCAACGGCCGCAAGGGCCTCTCCATCCAGCGCTACAAGGGCCTCGGCGAAATGAACCCGAAGCAGCTTTACGAGACCACGATGGACCCCGACCACCGCCGCCTGCTCAAGGTCAGCATCACCGACGCCGCCAAGGCCGACGCCCTCTTCACCCTCCTCATGGGCGACGAGGTCCCGCCCCGCCGCCAGTTCATCGAGGACAACGCATTAAACGTCCAGTATCTGGACGTGTGATCAATCTTTCTCGTTCTCCTGCTCGTTCTCTTGATCGGGAACCGGCGGGAACGAGAAAGAGTAAGAGAACGAGAAAGATTCCAGAATGTATACTCAGAACGAAAAACTCTCCTCGGCCAACATCACCGACATCATGCAGACGGCTTACATCGAGTATTCGATGTCGGTCATCATCTCGCGTGCCCTGCCCGACGCCCGCGACGGCCTGAAGCCCGTCCAGCGCCGCATCCTCTACGCGATGCTCCGCGAGGGCCTGGTCCACAACCGCGCCTTCGACAAGTGCGCCGGCGTCGTCGGCGAGGTGCTCAAGAACTACCACCCGCACGGCGACTCCTCGGTCTACGACACGCTCGTCCGCCTCGCCCAGAACTGGGTCATGCGCTACCAGCTCATCGACCCGCAGGGCAACTTCGGCTCCGTCGACGGCGATCCGCCGGCCGCCTACCGCTACACCGAGGCGCGCCTGCGCGACATCGCCGAGGAACTCCTCAAGGACATCGAGGAGGACACCGTCGACTTCGTCCCCAACTACAAGGAGTCGACCACCGAGCCGACCGTCCTCCCCGCCGCGCTGCCGAACCTGCTGATGAACGGCTCGACCGGCATCGCCGTCGGCATGACGACGAACATCCCGCCGCACAACCTCTCCGAGATCATCGACGCCGCCTGCGCCATCATCGACCGCCCGGGCATCACCGTCGACGAGCTGGTCGGCTACATCCCCGGCCCGGATTTCCCGACCGGCGGCTACATCAACGGCCGCGCCGGCATCAAGTCCTACCTCACCACCGGCCGCGGCATCGTCCGCATGCGCGGCAAGGCCCACACCGAGGAGCTCAAGGGCGGCGGCGAGCAGATCATCATCACCGAGATCCCCTACAACGTGAACCGCGCCACCCTCGTGCTGCGCATCGCCGAGCTTGTCCGCGAGAAGGAGATCGACGGCATCCGCGACCTGCGCGACGAGTCCGACGAGAACACGCGCATCGTCATCGAGCTCAAGCGCGGCGAGCAGGCCCAGGTCGTCATCAACCAGCTCTACCAGAAGACCGCCCTCGAGTCCTCCTTCGGCGTCATCCTGCTGGCCCTCGACAAGAAGCGGCCGAAGCAGATGAACATCAAGGAACTCCTGGAGTGCTACATCGACCACCGCCGCGACGTGGTCACGCGCCGCACCCAGTTCCGCCTTAACCAGGCCAAGGCCCGCGCCCACATCCTCGAGGGCTACATCATCGCCCTCGATAACCTGGATGACTTCGTGAAGATCATCCGCGCCTCGTCCAACCGCGACGAGGCCAAGGTCCGCCTGATGGCGAAATATCCTCTCTCCGAGATCCAGACCAACGCCATCCTCGAGCTCCGCCTCTACCAGCTGACCGGCCTCGAGCGCGGCAAGATCGAGGCGGAATACCTCGAGCTCATGAAGCTCATCGACGAGCTCCAGGGCATCCTCAACTCCGAGGCCAGGCTCCTCGCGCTGATCAAGTCCGAGCTCCTCGTGCTGCGCGACAAATACGCCTCCCCCCGCCGCACCGAGATCATCGACGCCGAGGGCGACCTCCGCATGGAGGACGTCATCCCCAACGAGGGCTGCGTCATCACCGTCTCCCACCTCGGTTTCATCAAGCGCACCCCCGTCGCCGCCTACCGGGCCCAGAAGCGCGGCGGCAAGGGCGTCATCGGCGCCGAGACCTACGAGGAGGATTTCGTCGAGACGCTCTTCACGGCCTCGACCCACGACTACGTCCTCTTCTTCACCAGCACGGGCCAGTGCCTCGCCAAGAAGATCTACGACATCCCCGAGGGCACCCGCACCGCCAAGGGCAAGTCCGTCTCCTCCTTCCTCCGCCTCAACGCCGGCGAGAAGATCGCCGCCATGGTCTGCGTGAAGGAGTTCGACCCGGTCCACCACATCGTGATGGCCACCAAGGCCGGCATCACCAAGAAGACCAACCTCGCCGATTACATCAACGCCACCCGCGAGAGCGGCCTGCGCGGCATCAAGCTCGAGGCGGGCGACACCCTCGTCGGCTGCGTCCTGACCGACGGCGAGAACGAGGTCGTCCTTGTCTCCGCCAAGGGCCAGGCCGTCCGCTTCGTCGAGGCCGACCTCCGCGACCAGGGCCGCGACACCGTCGGCGTCACCGGCATGCGCTTCAAGTATGACGGCGACTACGTCAAGGCCATCGAGGTCTGCGACGCCCAGGCCCGCCTGCTCATCGCCCGCGAGGACGGCATCGGCAAGCGCACGCCGTTCGAGGACTACCGCCTCATCTCCCGCGGTGGCACCGGCGTCATCGCCATCGACCTCCCCGAGGACGGCTCCGTCAACGTCGCCGGCGCGCTCAGCGTCCGCGACACCGACGAGGTGATGCTGCTCACGGCCAAGGGCCAGAGCATCCGCACCCCCGTCGCCCAGATCCGCGAGACCGGCCGCGGCGCCAAGGGCGTCCGCCTCGTCAACCTCGAGGAAGGCGACAAGCTCCTGGCCATCGCCCGTGTCGTCGAGTCCGACGAGGAAGAGGCCGCCAACAGCGCCGCGCCCGGCGAGCCGCCGCCGGCGACGACGTAATCGGTAGGGGCGCTTGCCCTCAAGCGCCCGGGCCGTTGAGGGCAACGGCCCCTACCACCAGCTCCAAGGCGCGCCCCAATCGGCGCGCCTTTGTTTTGCCCGGCTTGTCTCGCCACAGCATTGGCGGCGGCGGACGGCCGCGCCTACTCCTGCCTTGCAACCACCCGGGGCGTGATTCTCCTACTATCATACGTCACCTGCATGGCCGCCCGTCTCTCCAGTCTCCTCACGCCGCAAAGCATCAATCTTTCGGTCGCCAGCACCAGGCGCACCGCCGCGATCAACGAGGTCGCCAAGCTCTTGGAAAGCGACCCGAACGTCGGCAATTTCCCGGGGTTTTACAACGAGTTGCTGGCCCGTGAACAGCTCGACACCACCTGCCTCGGCAACGAGATCGCCCTGCCCCATGCGCGCACGGAGCACGTGAAGAAGATCGTCATCGCCGTCGGCCGCAGCGACACCGGCGTCCACTTTGAGAACAGCAACCAGAACGTCCGCCTGATGTTCGTGCTCGGCACGCCCAAGTCGAATCCCGGCGACTACCTGATGCTCGTCGGCTCGCTCTGCCGCCTGATCAAGGAGGCCCCGCAGCGTGAGGCGCTCTTCACGGCCAAGACGCCCGAGGCCTTCATCGCCACGGTGAAGGAACTCGAGGACAAGGTGCTCGGTCCGGCCAAATAGGCTTGTGGGCGCGCCCGCCCGGCCCAACTCCCCGCTTGCCAGAAAGTCCGTCCCGGCAATCTTGGGCGGATGCGCTTTCCGACTCCTCTTGCCTCTGTCGCCGCGCTCTGCGCTGCCACTTTGTTCAACCCTGTGCGTGCCGCCGAGGGTACCGCGGCCGATGAGAAAATGCTGCGCGCGATCTACACCGCCGCGCTCACCAACGGCCCGGCCTATGAGCACCTGCGCGAGCTGACCACGAAATATCCCGGCCGCCTCGCCGGTTCGAAAAACCTCGAGGGCGCCGTGCAGTGGGGCGAGGCCCTCCTCAAGGCCACCGGCGCCGACCGCACCGAACTCCAGCCTGCGATGGTGCCGCATTGGGAACGCGGCGCGAAAGAGAGCATCGCCATCGTCGGCGGGGTGAAACTTACCGCAGTCGCCCTCGGCGGCTCCGTGCCCACGCCGGCCGGCGGCCTGCGCGCCCCGGTCGTCGAGGTGCAATCGCTGGCGGCCCTCAAGACCACGGACGTGAAGGGCAAGATCGTGTTTTTCAACCGGCCGATGAACCCCGAATACATCAACCCCGGCCTCTCCTACCGCGACGCCGGCGACCAACGCAACCAAGGCCCCGGCGAGGCGGCGAAATACGGCGCCGTCGGCGCGCTCGTGCGCTCGCTCACCCACGCGCATGACGACGTGCCCCACACCGGCGCCACCACCTACCCGCCTGACGGCCCGAAAATCCCCGCGGCCGCCCTCAGCACCATCGCCGCGGACAATCTCAGCGCCGCGCTCAAGCTCGACTCCTCCCTCACGGTCGAAATGACCATCAACTCCCGCTGGTTCGAGGATGCACCCTCGCACAATGTCATCGGCGAGCTCCGCGGCTCGGAGCACCCCGAACAGATCATCGTCGTCGGCGGCCATCTCGACGCGTGGGACATCGCGCCGGGCGCGCACGACGACGGCTCGGGCGTCGTTCAGTCCATCGAGGTCATGCGCCTGCTGAAGGCCGCCGGCTACCAGCCGCGCCACACCCTCCGCGTCGTGCTCTTCACCAACGAGGAGAACGGCACCCGCGGCGCCACCGCCTACTCCACCGCCGTGCAGGAGAAGAAGGAGCAGCACCTCTTCGCCCTGGAGACCGACAACGGCGGCTTCCAGCCCCGCGGCTTCAACCTCGGCAACCCCGCCGGCAACGCCGCTCGGCGCGCCGCCCGCTGGCGCGGCCTGTTCGAACCCTACGGCATCTACAGCTTCTCGGACGGCGTCGGCGGCACGGACGTGCACCCGCTCCTCGCCCAGGGCACCACCGTCGCCGGCCTGACGCCCGACTCCCAGCGCTACTTCGACATCCATCACACGACCGAGGACAGCATCGACAAGGTAAACCCGCGCGAGCTCGAGCTCGGCGCCGCCGCGATGGCGTCGCTGATTTACCTGGTCGACCAATACGGGCTGTGAGCCCCGGTTCGAAAATGTAGGGTCGCCGCTAGTCGGCGGACCTATCCTCGGTAGGGGCCGTTGCCCTCAACGGCCCTTCGAAGGACGCTTGAGGGCAAGCGCCCCTACCGGCCCGGCGACAAGCACCGGCCCTACAGCCTCAGAACAAATCCCCCTGCTGCAGCGCGCCGCGCTTGCCCGCGTCGAGCGTGCTCATCTGCAGGAGCCAGGGGATGGTCGACGCGACGAACTCGGGCCGCTTGAGCAGGGCCTGCAGCAGCAGCGCGCCGCCGAACGCATCGTAGAGCGCGGCGTGGTATTGCCGCCGGCCCGCCGGGCAATGCTGCGCCGCCAGCGCGTCGAGCTCGGCCTGCAGGCCGCACGCCGCGACCAGCTGCTCCAGCTGGCCGTCGCCGAGCTGCGGGAAGAACTGCGGATAGAGCCGGCCGGTGTCGATCCACGGGCCCCACTCGGCCGTGGTCTTTCCCGGCCGGGCAAAATCCGGCGCGCTGCGCGGGTAGGCCCACGCGCCCTTCAGCAGGAAATTTTCCGCGTGGGCGAAGTGTGCCGCCAGCGGACCGCTCTCGCGCAACCCCGCAAAATACTCCCACTCGTCCTTGAACGGCGCGAACGGCCGCAGCGCCGCCTCCGTCAGTCCGTGCACCGCCGTGTCCTCCGGCGCCACGCGGCCCAGCGTCCGGCAGAGCCGCGTGCGGGTTTCGGCGATGGCTCCGCCGCGCAATGTCACCACGCCAAACTCGATGATGCCGCTGGCGGCATTGCCCTCGAAGTCGATGAAATGGATCGGCGTTTCAGTCCAAGGCATGGGTCACCACCAATCTCCACCAATCATTCACTAATCAGAACCACTGATTTCATTAGTGTCCTATTAGTGTGGATTAGTGGTGCCTACCGTTTCCTCTTCCACTCGGCCGTGACGACCGACGAGAAACCGCCGCGGGCCTTCCATTTGGAAATAATGGTCAGGCTGCGGGGCTTGAGCACCGTGCCGAGATCGTCGCAGATCTTGTTCGTCACCGCCTCAAAGAAGATGCCCTCGTTGCGGTAGGCGTGGAAATAGAGCTTCAGCGACTTCAGCTCGACGCACTTCTTGTCCGCCACGTAGCGGACGGTGATGTCGGCGAAGTCGGGGTGGCCCGTCATCGGGCACACCGAGGTGAACTCGTGGTGCGTGTGCTCGATCACGTAGTCGCGCTGCGGCGCGGGGTTGGGGAAGGTTTCGAGGATCTTTTTATCAGCCATGGTGAGGAAAGTATCAAGTGACAGGCATCAAGTAACAAGACCCGGATGGCAGCAACCTTCTCTTGGCACTTGATCCTTGTTACTGGCTACTTCCGAAGCGGCGACGGTCACGTCGCCGTTTCGGTATACCGCTGCTCGCGGATGACGGTGACCTTGATCGTGCTTGGGTAGTCGAGCTCTTCCTCGATCTTCTTGCGGAGGTTCTTGGCCAGCAGGTGCGCCTGCTCGTCGGTCACCACGCTCGGCTGCACGACGACGCGCACCTCGCGGCCGGCCTGGATGGCGAAGGCCTGCTGCACGCCGGGCATCGTCATCGCCAGCTTCTCGAGCCGGCCGAGCCGCTCGATGTAGGAGGTCATGGACTCGGCGCGGGCGCCGGGGCGCGAGGCGGAAATGGCGTCGGCCAGGATCACCAGCCCGGCGTAGATCGTCTCGGGCTTCACCTCGGCGTGGTGGGCGGCGACCGCGTTGACGACGATGGTGGTCTCGCCGTAGCGGCGGATGAAGTCCGCGCCGATGAGCGCGTGGCTGCCCTCGTATTCACCCTCGATCGACTTGCCGATGTCGTGCAGCAGGCCGGCGCGCTTGGCGACGTTGGGCTCGAGGCCGAGCTCCGAGGCGAGCATGGAGCAGAGCTGCGCGACCTCGATGGAGTGGTCGAGGACGTTCTGCGTGTAGGAAAACCGGAAGCGCAGCCGGCCGAGCAGCTTGATGATCTCGGGATGCAGGCCGGAAATCTTCAGGCGATCCACGGCCTCCTCGCCGATCTGGGCGACATGCAGGTCCATGTCCTGCCGGGCGCGGTTGACGAATTCCTCGATGCTGGCCGGGTGGATGCGGCCGTCCTTGACCAAGCTCTCGAGCGCGAGCTTGGCGATCTCGCGGCGCACGGGATCGAAGGAGGAGATCAGCACCATCTGCGGCGACTCGTCGATCAGCAGCGTGGTGGCGGTGGCGGCCTCGAAGGATTTGATGTTGCGGCCCTCGCGGCCGATGATGCGGCCCTTCATCTCCTCGCTCGGCAACTGGACGATGGTGGCCGTGATGTCGTTGTTCGGCTTGCTGGCCAGGCGCTGCATCGTGGCGACGAGGATGCGTTTGCTCTCCTGCACCACCTCCTGCTCGGAACGCTCCAGCAGCTCCTTGCGCAGCGCGCGCAATTCCTCCTGGCACTCGAACACGACCTCCTCGCGCAATTGCTTGCGGACTTCCTCGCCGTCGAGCGAGGCGACGCCCTCGAGGCGCTTGCGCAGGCTCTTCGACAGGTCGCGCATGGCGTCGCGCGCCTGCTTGATGGCGCTGGCCTCGCGGGCGAGTCGTTCCTGCCGCTGCTCCAGCTGGTAGTCGAGCAGCGCGAGGGACTCCTCGTGCGAGCGGATTTCGCGCAGCATCAGCTCGATCTCGATCTTGCGGCGGTCAAAGTCGCGGTTCATCTCCGCCTCGCGGGCGCGGATGTCCTCCTCGGCCTTGCCGATCATTTCCTGCGCCGTGACGGCGGCCTCGCGCCTGGCCAGCTCGAGGTGCGAGGCGGCGCTCTGCTCGGCGAGGCGGCGGCTCTGGCGCATGATGAACCAGACGCCGAAGAAACCGCCCATCACGCCGACCAGCCCAGCCGCCAGCAAGGCCCACAAATACGGCTCGGCCGCACTGGACGTAAGGGCTGGCTTGGTGATGGCTGCGATGATGGTCAGCATCTCAGGGGTGGCGAACCTACGCGGGCCCGGGGGCTTGGCAACCATACAAAGGCATGGTTTTACAACTGCAGCCTTCCTGTAGCGGCGGTCTATGACCGCCGATCGTGGGTGCCGGGATGTTCGCCGGCGGTCATAGACCGCCGCTACAGAAAACCAGGCTGATCCAAGCGCGCTGCTCGAATTTGGTAGGGGCGCTTGCCCTCAAGCGCCCTTCGCCGGGCCGTTGAGGGCAACGGCCCCTACCAGCGTCCTGGGGTCAGGCCGCTCCACCCGCCACCACACTGCGCCGTTGCCAGCGGCAGTCGCGGGTGTTTAGTGGCGGTTCTCTCCTGTGAATTTTCTCCGCCGCCTCGATCTTGGCAGTTTCTTCAAGCTTACCACGCGCGAGCGGTTCGACTGGATCACGCCGGTGTGCGTGCTGTGCCTGAGCCTGTTCGGGGTCTTCTTCATCTACAGCGCGCAGCTCGCGCGGGACGAGGCCGACTGGATCAAGCAGCTCGTGTGGCTGGGCCTGGGCCTGGTGGTCTACGTGACGACCTCGCTGCTGGATTACCGCCTGTGGCTGAAATACGCGCACTTCGTCTACCTCGCCGCCTTGGCGTTCCTGCTGCTCGTGCTCATCCCGGGCATCGGCACCACCCATGGCATGGGCGCCCGGCGCTGGCTGGGCCTGCCCGGCCTGAGCGCGTTCCAGCCCTCGGAGTTCGCCAAGATCGCCGTCATGTTCGCCGTGGCGTCCATCCTCACCGGCTCCCGCCTCGGCACGGTCAAGGACTCGCTCCAAGTGCTCGTAAAATTGGCCCTTGCGGTGGGCATACCCATGCTGTTGATAATCGCCGAACCCGACCTCGGCAGCGCCCTCGTGATTGCTCCGGTGGTCTTCGCCATGCTGTTTGTTTCCAACCTTTCGATGCGCTTCTTTGCCGGGGCGCTGGGCGTGTTCGCCCTGCTCGTCGGCGTGGTCGCCCTCGATGTCTGGCGCTACGGTAACTTCATGGACGAGAACCACCTGAATTATACCAAGGATCGGGGCGCCTATGAAAAGCAGTCCTGGCTGCCACTGAAGGATTACCAGCGCAACCGCGTGCTGGCGTTCGCCATGCCGGACAAGATCGACCCCATGGGCATCGGCTGGAACAGCCGGCAATCGCTCATCTCGGTCGGCTCCGGCGGCCTGACCGGCAAGGGCTGGACCGAGGGCACCCAGGCCAAGCTCGGCTACCTGCCGCCCGCCGTGGCACACAACGACTTTATTTTCTCCGTCATCGCGGAGGAGAAGGGATTTTTGGGAAGCATCACCGTCATCGGGTTGTTTGGCGTGGTGTTGTGGAACGGACTGCGGATCGCCGGGCTCGCCCGCGACCGCTTCGGCGCGTTACTGGCGCTGGGTGTCACGGTGCTCTTCACCGTGCATGTGTTCGTCAACATCGCCATGACCATCGGCCTGGTGCCGGTTAAAGGCATACCGCTTCCCTTCATTAGCTACGGCGGCACTTTCGTGCTCAGCTGCTGCTTGCTGCAAGGACTGGTCCAAAGCGTCTATCGGTTTCGGAGGGACTTTTAACATGAGTCACCTGCCACGCCATATTGACCGCTCTGCCGGAATCTCCTGCGCACAGCCTGCTGGACACGGGCGCCCCGTTACAACCACCCGGGATCAACCCCACCATGAACGACCAGCCCACCAACTCCGGCGCCCCTTCGGACGCCGCCTCACACCATGAAGAGGAACTCGCCCAACCCCCGCCGCAGAAGCACAGCGAGCCTCTCACTGCCGACCAACTCCGGCAGCAATCCAAGGAACGCGCCGCCGACCGGCCCATCCTCCAGAAAATCCTGAGCATTTTCCGGAAGGAAAAGGGCACCTTCCGCGAACTCGTCATCAACTCCGAGCCCCTCGAGAAGCGCGTCGCGCTGCTCGTGGACGGCACCCTCGACCGCTTCGAGATCGAGCGCGATTCCGACAACCGCATGGTCGGCGGCATCTACAAGGGCCGCATCAAGAACCTCGACCCCGGCCTCAAGGCCGCCTTCGTCGACATCGGCTACAACAAGAACGCCTTCCTCCATTACTGGGACATGCTCCCCGCCGCCGCCGACTCCTCCGTCGAGGTCGTCCGCGTCAACAAGAAGAAGGACGCCGGCCCGCGCAAGGCCGAGCCGACCGTCAAGGACATCCCCGGCCTCTACCCGCCGGGCACCGACATCGTCATCCAGGTGACCAAGGGCCCGATCGGCACCAAGGGCCCGCGCACCACGACGAATCTGTCCCTCCCCGGCCGCTACCTCATCCTCACGCCGTTCTCCGACGGCTGCGGCATCTCCCGCAAAATCGAGGATCCCCTCGAGCGCAAGCGCCTCAAGACCCTCATCAACGAGCTCACCATCCCCGAGGGCATGGGCGTCATCGTCCGCACCGCCGGCGAGGGCAAGAAGCCGCGTTACTTCGTCCGCGACCTGCACCTCCTCCTCACCAAGTGGACGGAGATCCAGCGCAAGATGGAGACCGACCGCGCCCCCGCCTGCCTCTACCAGGAGCCCGACATCGTCGAGCGCACCGTCCGCGACTTCCTCACCGAGGACATCGACCGCGTGCTCGTGGACAACGAGGACGACTTCAAGCGCACCCAGGAATACGTCGGCCAGATCTCCAGCCGCTCCAAGGGCAAGATCGTCTACTACAAGGACTCCATCCCGGTCTTCGAGCGTTACAACATCGAGCGCCAGATCGAGCAGACCTTCCAGCGCCGCGTGCCCCTGCCTTCCGGCGGCGAGATCGTGATCGACGAGACCGAGGCCCTCATCTCCATCGACGTCAACACCGGCTCCCACAAGAGCCGCTCCGGCGACGAGAAGAACACCATCTTCCAGGTCAACATGGAGGCGGCCACGGAGATCTCGCGCCAGATCCGGCTGCGCAACATCGGCGGCCTCGTGATCATGGACTTCATCGACATGAAGGAGCGGCGCCACCGCAACGCCGTCTACGACCGCATGGTCGAGCTCATGTCGGAGGACAAGGCCAAGACGCACATCCTGCCCATCTCGTCGCTCGGCATCATGCAGATGACCCGCCAGCGCCAGCAGGAGTCGCTCTCGGCCAACCTCTACACCAGCTGCCCCTACTGCCGCGGCCGCGCGGTGGTGAAATCGGCCACGACAATGTCGGTCGAGTTGCAGCGCAAGCTGTCCTCGGTCGCCCGCCGCCTGCAGGCCCGGAAGGACGGCAAGGAATACTCGCTCCGCGTCCACGTGCACCCCTCGATCCTCGAACGCCTCCGCGTCGAGGACTCCGAGCTGCTCGTCCGCATCGAGAAGACCTTCGGCATCAAACTGGCCTTTAGGGCTGATCCGAATTATCACGTCGAAAACTTCAAAATCATCAACGCGAACACGAACGAGGAGTATCGCTGAGCGATGCCAGCTGACATTAATGTCGGGACGCAGACATTAATGTCGTGGTTAGCTCCCATTAAAGTCGAGTCGCCTGAACATTAAAGTCGGGTCGCCTGAACATTAAAGTCGGGTCGCCATTTGGCCGCAGGATTTTGTTCCTGCGGCCAATCTTTTACCCAACAAAACGTTCGTTATTTGCGTGTTATCTTGCGAGGTAGCTTCCTTGTCCGGTTGCTTGTGGTCGAAGCCTTTAGTGGTGTTTGCCGCCTTTAATCCCGTTTCCCCGCCTTTTAATCCTGTTTAATCGTCGAGCGAAGGCCGCAGCAACCCTGCGGCCTTCTTTTTGTAGATAGCCTACCCGATCGAATGATTGTCTCCGCTCAGCCGCCGAGGCGTTCGACCCTCCAGTCCCCAAGTTCTCCACATTTGAGCGTAAGGGCATAGTTCCGGCAGCCCGACGCGTGCCCAAGGCTCTCGTACCTGTTCCCCGTTTTCCAGTTTGAAGGGGCTGCCGTCGCTCCCTGGGTGATCAAGGTGATCGACATCGTTGGCAATGGTTTCGCCGCCCTCCACTTTCTGACCGTGGAGCGCAAGCAACTCAAAGGTGCCAGCTACTTGACGCGCTTGTTGGCCGCCACCGCGCCGAAAGCGCGAGCGGTTCGAATCCAAGAAGTGCTCACCGCTGCGGGTGGTCTGGGATTTCCTATGGAAAAAAATGACCAAATGGTCCGGCTGGCTAACTCAGCGCCTGCCAACTTTGAGTGCTTCCGCCACATCTAAAGGGCGACGGATTTCTTGATTAGGTCGGCTAGACCTGCAGGGTTTGCTCATTGATGAGAATTCGTGTCCTCAGCGATCTCCATCGGGAATTCGGATCCGTTGATCTACCGGACGCCGCCGCGGACGTCGTGGTCCTCGCTGGCGACATCGATCGCGGCGTGAAGGGCGTCGCTTGGGCAAGGCAAAGATTTCCCGATAACCCCATTCTCTACATCGCGGGTAATCATGAGCACTACGATGAGCGTATTGGTCGACTGCACGAAAAGCTACGAGAAGCCGCAACGGGTTCGAACGTCATCATCCTCGAAAACGAAACCTACGAGTTGAAGGGTTACCGCTTTTTCGGCGCCACTCTGTGGACCGACTTCGACCTTTTGGGCGACCGACCAACCGCCATGCTTATGGCCGGCTCAAAAGGAACTGGCATGAATGACTACCGGAAAATTCGCCGTCAAGACACCAGCCGACTGCAGCCCAAGCACACCGCGCTTCTCCATGCCGACACACGTCTGGCCCTCAATCAATTCCTAACAGCAGGGGATCCCGCGCACTCTGTGGTCATCACTCACCACGCTCCTTCGCCCAAGTCCGCCCAGACCGGAAAGGAATTGGACCCCATCAGCGCAGCGTATGTCTCGAACATGGATGAACTCATTTGCGAGCGAGGCCCGGCGTTGTGGGTTCATGGGCATATTCACGAATGCCGCGATTACATCATCGGAAAAACTAGGGTGCTGAACAACGCGTTTGGCTACCTCGCTTCGGCAGGCCCCGAGTGCGCCGGTTTCCGCCCTGACCTTGTCGTCGAACTTTAGCGCCGACGGGCCAGAACAGGGGTCCGGTGGTTTCGAAACCAAGACTGGTTATGCTCGACCTACACGGAGGGTGAAATGAGGTCGCCGTATTGCGGCTCACGAAACTGCGCACAATACCTGACCTTCACCTAGAGCAGGATCCGGGATCCCGGTTAGTGCACTACGGGTAAGACACGATCCGGTGCGCAGGTGACCTCGGCAGCTGTTTCGCTTGTCCCGCCAGCTCCCACGCCCTTGAACGGAGAACGCCTGCCATCCCGGTGGAATTTTTCCGAGCGATTTGAGGATCAATTCAGGCGCATCAACGCGCGCAATTCGTCTGGCGTCAGGGGCGGATTGCGGCGGTGCAGCATCGCGTGACAATTCGGACAGACGGGCCTCAGGTCCCTGATCGGATCGACCGTATGTTCCTGGGCCGTGACGGCGAGTTGCTCGAGGTGATGCACATGGATGAAACCGGCGCCCAACTCCCCGAAGCGTCGCTCGAAATCAAAGCCACACACCTGGCAAACGAACCCATAATGCGCGAGACACGAGGCCCGGGCTGCCGGGTCACGCTCGTAGCGCGTCTGCACAATTTCGGTCGCCGCTCCCTCGACGAAGCGCAGGACGGGTTTCGCCAGTGCTGCCGGCCCAGCCGGTGGCGGTTGTCCAGGTGGCTGAGACGGTGCGGGTGGACCTGGCTTGCGAGCCCGGGCATCGTGCCCCCGCAGGTCGGACAAGATCTTACACTCCGACCGCCGGCACATCGTATCGAGCCACAATCCAAACTCGCGGTCCCACTCTTTGTCGAAACCCATGTGACGCGCCGCACCCGTGGCATCGTGGGGAGCGGGCAGCGGCTCGTCGATCCAGCCCTCGACAATGACAGTCGAAGCGTGGCTGGTCTCGATGTAAGAACTTTCCTTTCGTTTCCTGCGGGGAACATATGTTACAAGAATGGCGCAGTCATACTGGGCATGACACATTTCCTTCAGTGAAACGCGAGAGACCTGAATGCCCCGATAGCCGACAAACGACATGACGGCGCCGTGCACGTAGACGGTCGACGGACCGAATTGGTGCAGCGGCTTGATCGTCCCAATATCCGCAGGCATGATGAGGGCCGACGTTTCGAACGAGCCGTGAGAAAGCGGAGGATTGGTCCCGAAATTCATGGCAAAGGGTTACGCGCCCGCCGGCATGGGGATGGGCTCGCCGAACAGGGCGACAAATTCAGGTTGCTTCGCCTGCAATTCCTTCAGCGTTGAGACGTGCACGCACAAGATGAGCTTTTGTTTGGCCCGGGAAACACCGACAAACCCCACCCGCCGCTCCTCACCCTGCGCTTCGTCCGACCACCATTCCTTGGCGGGACACGGATGCCCCTTAGAGGGCTTCGGCGCGAAAACGATGACGGTCTCGAACTCCGCCCCTTTGACCTTATGGATGGTGCTGACGGTATCGCCTACCGGCCACAATGGGGCGACGGGGATCTCGATCAGCTGGTTTCGCGGAGCGTTGCCAGTTTCGTTGCAAATCATGTAGGCTTTCAGGCCACTGGTCTCGTTGAGCTGCCAGCCCAGCGATACACATGCCGCTTGGACCGCAGCCTTGATGCGCTGAACCCAGGCGTTCCACGTCTCACCCTCCACCTTCGCGAGGGCCGCAGTCAGAATCCCGAAGATGGCGGCCCGCCATTGCGCCGGAGTGATACCCTTCCCCTTTCGTTCTTCGAGCCCCGCCTGGGGATCGTCGAACACGACCCGACACAACTCCCGGTCGATGATGGTGACCGCAGTAGCCGGGTCGCCATTGGCCAGGTATTCCGCCGCGAGGTTGATCTTTCGCGCCACGCCGGAACGGCCACAGAACTCGTCGCGAATGATGGCGCCACGAAGCGAATTGGCGGTCGTTGTCCGCCGGCTAATGATCGCCAGACTAGTTCCGACACCCAAGCCGCGCAAGAATGCCGCCTGTGGCGGCAGCAGTTTCGGTATCGCGAGCGAGTGCACCACCAGCGCCAGTTCGCCGTCGGCCGCATCGGGCCGGGCGTTAACCGGGGCCTTAGAATAACTCAGAGCGGACACAACCTGAGAAACCTTCTTGGGGCACCGCTGCGACAGCGTGAGCGCAAATGGCGTCGCCCCCTCCAGTGCTTGGAAATCGTCAAAAATCGTGGGGCTCGCGCCGCCGAATCCATAGATAGCCTGGTTAGGATCACCAACAACCAGTGCTTTGATTCCGGGATCCTCACATAGCCTGACGAAGGTTCGGGCGAGGAAGAATCCGGTGTCCTGAAGTTCGTCGATGAAGATGACGGGAAATCGCCGGGCAATTAGCCCTCGGACCGCCGCGCCACCTTTTTTGAGAATCGCCGCGGCGAGAAAATGACAGTCGGAATGGGTCACGATTCCGGTCTTGGCCCAGTAGTTCTTCTTCGCGTCAAATATTTCCTGGACCCTCTCCGCGGGAACGGTGATTTGACGATACGCGGCCTCGGCCCGGAGGACCGGAAGCTTCTTCTCGACGCCGGAAAAATGAACCTGGAACAGCGTGGCTCGCTCCTTGGGCTGGCCTCCGACCTGCACGGTCGGCTGCGTGAACTGGGCGCACATGGCCGCGGGAAACAGGCGCACGCCTCCGGCCGGTAACCCCACGAGATGGCCAAAAGGCTTCACCACAAAACGAAACGCGAACCCATCGAGCGTCCCGATGAAATGCGGGGCGCCCACGACGCCGCCGACCCGGGCCTCAATCGTCTGGCGGGCGACATTTGTAAAAGAAAGCGCCGCGACGCCTCCGGCCGGCTTGTTCCACGACTTCAGCTCCCGCCGAATCGCTTCGACGAACATCTCCGTCTTGCCCGCGCCGGGACAGGCGCGGACCACGCGAACGCGTGCGGGTGAGATCAGCACCGCGTTCTGTTCCTCAGTGGGCTCCTTCGGCGGCTGGGGCGGTGAGGACATGGGTGAAGGCTGCGGTTAGGTAGGGCGGAATGACGAAGGCGTCAGGTGCGACAACGTAGGTGCCGTCAGGGTGCTTCTGGTCGAGCCTGGTCGCCAGGGCCTGCGCGAATTCCGCCTTCGTGCGGGTGGTCTTGGCTTGGCAAATACCGCGCCATATCGCCAAGGCCTGAAGGTCGTGGTTCCCGCCGCACGCATCCAGTTTCGCCTGGTTAAACGTTCGCGGCTGGCCGGCAAAGAGTGAAGTCCAGGTGTCGCAGATGACTTGGGGATTATGGGTGTCGGCCTTGGCCAGACTGTATTCCAAAGTAACGTCAGAATGAAACACGCCAACGAGCGGCTTGCCTGCGTAAGTCTCCTTCAGCTTCACGACTCGGGCACATACGATCAAAACGCCCGCGGGATCACGCCGGGGTTCCCGCTGGTGCCACGGCACTTCTGCGGGCTCCCCCAGCGCGGCGGCGGCCGCAGCTTCGCCAACCGGTTCTGCCTGCTCGGTGTCGTCTTCGGTGCCCGGATCGCCGTCGGTTACGAGGGCGAGCGGGATCTGGAGACCTTTCCCGTCGAAAAGTGCGGCGATGGTTCCGAAATCCACGCCGCAAACCGGCACGACGGAGATGCCGTTCTCCTCTAAATTCGTGCCGGCGCGACGGGCGAGCACAGGAAGCAAGAGAGCCTCAGTGATTCCTTCTACCAGAATCACCCCGCGAGAGAAGAGCAGCGATGCACGTGTCACATCCAGCATCCGGCGAACCTGCGCCAATTGTGGCACGGTCAAGCCACACGCATCGAATGACGCGCAATGCAACTTGCGGTCTTTCGTCATATGCAGCACCCGCAGCCGTTCCGGCGGCACATGCGCGGCGATTGTCGGGGAATGGGAGGTGATGAGGGACTGCACCTTCACAGGGTGCAACTCCTTGGGGTCAGCGAGAAAATCCGCCAGCAGCGTCTGCAGCTGAGGATGCAAATGCGCCTCAGGTTCCTCGACCAGCAGCAGCGGCAGCAACGCGTTGGTCTGCGCA
This sequence comes from Opitutus sp. GAS368, assembly GCF_900104925.1. Taxonomy (NCBI): domain Bacteria; kingdom Pseudomonadati; phylum Verrucomicrobiota; class Opitutia; order Opitutales; family Opitutaceae; genus Opitutus; species Opitutus sp. GAS368. Next base: position 2,188,807 of record NZ_LT629735.1, on the reverse strand, counting down.
TTCAGTTCAAGGATGACGGTTGCGATATAAAAGAGATTATTGAAACCGAGCCCGTTTGCGCGGAGTTCGTCAGTGATCTCGACGTTTCCCGGCAGCAGGCGGGATACGACAAGGCGCAAGCCCTGGATGATCTTCTCGAACTCGGGCGGCGAAGTCTTGATAGCGGTCTTTTGCGCGAAGACCTTTCCCGTCACCTGGCCGAGGGTCTTCGTGATGTGCTCCTGAGTCTTGCTGACCAGATCATTTTTTTCCAACGCCTCGTTTGTCGTCTTGCCGAACTCAACAATGGCCGCCTTGTCCACGTCGTTCGCTCTCGCTTCAAGCAAGTGCGCTAACCGACTGTTGCGGCCGGGTTGCAGCGCCGCGGTCGCATCCCGCAGTGCCCCGAGCAACGTGACTGGCAACATTTGCAGCACGTCCTCGGGAATGGCGTTTTCGGAGAATGCCGCCGTTCCGCCCCAGCGGTTGATCGAGTAGTGCTTGGTCTTCTCGTTCCAGTGCCAGCGGAAATTCAGTTGCGCCGTGGATTTGGCCGGTTCCGCTGCATTGTAATTCAAGATGTCGATGAACTGCGCCTGCTCGTCCGCCGACAGGTTCGCGAACACGAGCGAAATCTGGATCGCCTCGTTGAGATAGGCGCCGTCGGACTGGCGGTGACGGTCATCGGGCCCGATTTTCAGCGGCTCGCCGGTGCTAGCCGCCGGACCGAGTGCGGCGCGGATCGCGTCGAGAATCGCCGTTTTGCCGATGTTGTTCTCGCCAACGAGGACGTTCAACCCGCTAGAGAGCGTAATTGTAACTTCTTTTAGGCAGCGAAAGTTTTTAACGGAGATCTGTAGCAGGTGCATGCGGAAGGAGCGCAGGAACAACTGGCGTCCCTTCCGTCAGGTCGGGCAGCAGGGGTCTCTGAGAGGTAGTCGAATTACGATTCAAACTATTTTGGCCCGAAGAGCGACTGTAGACGGCCGCAGCCACGAGGCAAAGCCCGAATGGTCCGTGCAGGCACTCCCACACCCTGCTTTTGAGAACTCTGTGTTTCTAGTGGCTCAACTTTAATGGCAGGGGAACAACTCGACTTCAATGGGAGGTATCACGACTCATCAATCACTTACGCGCATGTGAACGACCCGACATTATTGTCAGCTGGCAAGCGATACTCCCTGGCTGTAAGCGATAAGCTTTAGGCTTAAGCTCTCCTTCCAACGCCGGCCCGAGGGCCGGCGTTTTCTTTTGGCCAGCCGCCAACTGTAGGAGGGGCTTTACGCCCCGACCGAAACGAGCTGTAGGGCGTGATCACCGCATCCCGCCTCATCACATCGCGATGGCATCCGCAGAAAATATGACTAAGCTCCCACACCTATTCGTCTCAGGTCTCAGGTCTCAGGTCTCAGGTCTCAGGTCTCAGGTCTCAGGTCTCAGGTCTCAGGTCTCAGGTCTCAGGTCTCAGGTCTCAGGTCTCAGGTCTAGCCTCTCACCCTCTCCCTCAATGCAAACCCGCACCCTCGGCCGCAGTAACCTCCAAGTCTCCGCCCTCGGCTTCGGCTGCATGGGTCTCAACTCCGCCTACGGTCCCATGCCCGACCGCAACGAGATGATCGCCCTCGTCCGGGCCGCCGTGGAGCGCGGCGTCACGTTCTTCGACACCGCCGAGGCCTACGGCCCGCACACGAACGAGGTGCTCGTCGGCGAGGCGCTCGCACCCTTCCGCCAGCAGGTCGTCATCGCCACGAAGTTCGGCTTCAAGTTCGGCCCGAACGGCGAGCGCATCGACGGCCTCGATAGCCGGCCCGCCCACATCAAGGAAGTCGCCGAAGCCTCACTCAAACGGCTCAAGGTTGATGTTATTGACCTGTTCTACCAGCACCGCGTCGATCCCGCCGTGCCGATCGAGGACGTCGCCGGGGCCGTGAAGGAACTGATCCAAGCCGGCAAGGTGAAGCACTTCGGCCTCTCGGAAGCCGGCGCGCAAACGATCCGCCGCGCCCATGTCGTCCAGCCGGTCAGCGCGCTGCAGAGCGAGTATTCGTTGTGGTTCCGCGAACCCGAGGCGGAGATCATTCCCCTGCTCGAGGAACTGGGCATTGGGTTCGTGCCCTTCAGTCCGCTCGGACGGGGATTTCTCACCGGCAAGATGGATGCCTCCACCACGTTCGATAAGGCCGACTTCCGCCGCGCCCTCCCGCGCTTCGCTCCGGAGGCCCTCAAGGTCAACCAGGCGCTGGTGGACCTGCTCGCTGTGATCGCGGCGCGCCTGAAGGCCACGCCCGCGCAGATCGCACTCGCCTGGCTACTGGCGCAGAAACCGTGGATCGTGCCGATTCCCGGAACGACGAAGCTGCACCGCCTCGAGGAAAACCTTGGCGCCGTGTCGCTGGAACTCACGCCCGACGACCTGCGCGACATCAATGCCGCCCTCGCCAAGGTCAGCGTCCAAGGCGCGCGCTACCCCGAACACCTCCAAAAAACCGTCGGCCGCTAAACCACGGACCAATTTTGAACAGGAGGTAACGGAGGAAATTGAGTTAGAACAATTCAACCTCAGTTATCTCTGTTCCCTCCTGTAAAACTGTTTGGGTAATTAGTCTCCCAGCTCTCAGCTTCTTCCATGCAAATCAAACGCGCCGGTTCCCAACCCTCCACCCCAGGCCCGGCCGACTGGTTCACCGGCACGGTCCGCCTAGACCCGTTGTTCCAAGTCACGCCTCCGGCCCGGACGGCCGGCAACGCCGTCACCTTTGAGCCCGGCGCGCGCACCGCCTGGCACACGCATCCGCTTGGCCAGACCCTGATCGTCACCGCCGGCTGCGGCCGCGCCCAGCGCGAAGGCGGCCCCATCGAGGAAATCTGCCCCGGCGACGTCGTCTGCTTCGCCCCCGGCGAAAAACACTGGCACGGCGCCGCCCCCACCACCGCCATGACCCACATCGCCATCCAAGAATCCCTCGACGGCAAAGCCGTCGACTGGCTGGAGAAAGTCAGTGACGAACAATATAGAGCTTAGCGGCTCGCCCAATCGCCGCCTCTAGCTTCTCGAAGATGTCCCGCAGAATCACGTCGTGCGTGACCAGCTTCTTATCGATCTCCGCCAACCGTCTCATGATCACCGCGCCGGTCATCAACTCCTCCCTCATCTGCACAAAGGCACGGACAACGTATACGCTCATCGCCACGGCCTTCGGGCTGTGCAGAATATTTGCGCCATCACTGCGCCATGCTCGGTGAATACCCAGGGACGGTTGCTCAGGCGGCGGCGTTGCGGCTTGGATGTGGTCGCAATTTGCGACCACATATCGGCTTTGGCCTTACCTCCAACGACTCCCGGCTTTGATATCACAATTTGTGATTTCAAAGCCACGAACTCCTCAAGCGTTAGCTGAAAATAGAAATCCTTCGGAAAGCGCGCGATGTTGCGCTTGAACGCCTCGTTGAAGCGCTTGGTCGTTGTGCCATACAGCCGCGCCAAGTCGGCATCGATGATGACACGCTGACCGCGGATCGTGAGGATGCGGCCGGACAGGGGATCGGACTGGGGCGAACTCATGGGCGGATCGTTTTCGCGCTGCAAACGGCAGCGCACGTCGGCCCACAGCCAACCAACCTCAATCCGCCGTTCCCGCCAACTTCTTTCTTCGCGCCTTCGCGCCCTTGCGTTGGGTCTCCCTGCCCCCGGCTCCAAGCTCCTCGCTTTCAATCTGCCGCATGGCTTTTGACGGGCGGGTGTGCTGGGGTGGGATCGAATGACGCCTTTCACCACGATCCTGACGCATCCGGGCAGCGCCCACAAAGACGAGTTCCTCGCCTGCTGCGTGCTGCTGGCCACCACCACCGGTCCCATCCTACGGCGCGAGCCGACCGAGGCCGACCTGGCCGACCCCGCCATCGCGGTGGTCGACGTGGGCCATCGCCACGAGCCGGCGCTGAATAATTTCGACCATCACCAACTCCCGGACGACGCGGCGCCGACCTGCGCCCTCTCCCTCGTGCTCCAGCACCTCGGGCTCTACGCGGATGCCCGGGCGTTCTGCGACTGGCTTGAATTCGCCGAGTGGTTCGACTGCCGTGGCCCCAACGTCACCGCTCGCTGGCTCGGCGTCGAACGCAAGGTCATTGACCAGTTGAACTCGCCCATCGATGGTGCGTTGCTGCGCCGTTTCGCCGCCGCGAAGCAACTTTCGCCCGGCGAACCGCTCTGGGAAATCATGCGCCTGGTGGGGACTGACCTATTCGACTACCTGCGCAACCTTCGCGCGCGGCTCACCTTTATCGGTCAGCACGCCCAGATCTGGTCGCTGGATGCGCCGGGCGACGTTCAATTCTCAGCCGTCACCTCTCAGGTTTCCGCCCCGGGCCCCCTCGTCGTCTTTCTGCCGCGCACGGATCCCCTGCCGGAGGATCCCTCGGCCGGACTCGACCGCTATGTGCAGGAGCAAGGCTTGGATGACCGCGTCGTCGCCGTCATCGCACCCGATCGCCGCAGCGGCGGCTATGGACTGTCCAAGCATCGCGATCACCCGCGCCTCGACTTCACCCGCATCAAGGCGGAATCGGACGTCCACTTCGCCCACCAGCGCGGCTTCGTCGCGAAAACCTCGGCTATCGACCCGCAGCGCCTGCGCCAGCTGCTGATGCTCGCCGCCGTTTAAGCCAAACCGTGTTTCACGCGAAGGCGCGAAGGGCGCGAAGGATAATCCAAAAACCTTTTTAACCGCGGATTACACGAATTGACACGGATGTGGTTCTGAAACGATTCCCCAATCCGTCATAATCGGTACAATCCGTGGTCAAAAAACTGTCCGGTTTTTTTTTGCGCCTTTTTGTGGCCAAACCGGGACGTTCAGGCCGCCGGCCGCAGCGGGACGCGAAAAGTCTCCCCGACACTCACCGCCAGCAGGCGGTGGGGCTCTTTCGCGAAGGCCGCGCGAACGCGGGCTGCCGGTTCATCCATCGCCTCGGCGCTCAGCTTGAAGGTCTCGTGGTGGATCGGCACGAAAGTGCGCGCGCCGGCCTGGCGGGCCATGTCCGCCGCCTGCTCGGGATTGCAGTGGGCGCGGATCCACGGATCGTAGGCCCCGATGGGCATCAGCATGAGATCGATCGGCCGCGTGGGATCCTTGAGCCGTGCAAAGGCCGGCGTGTAGGCCGTGTCGCCTGCAAAAGCGACGGTGTGGTTGCCCCGCGTCAGAAGATAGCCATTATAGCCGCGATGGTCGTCGCGCATCATGCGCGCGCCCCAATGCGCAACTTCGAAGGCCGTGATCGTGAGCGGGCCGTGGCGGGTCGCGATCGTCGCGGTCTGGCCCCAGTCGAGTTCGTGGATCTGGTGAAACCCGTGACAGCGCAACAGGTCGGCCGTGGCCCGGGCCGTGACCACCGGCGTGCGCCGGTCGAACTTCCGCAGGCTCCACACGTCGAAGTGGTCGAAATGCGCGTGACTGAGCACGATCACGTCGGGCTTCGGCAACTCACGCGGCCCCAGCGCCGGGGCATGGTAGCGTTTCGGCCCGAGCACGAACGGCGGCACGCCGAGTCCGACCCGCCGCGAGAAGACCGGGTCGGTGAGCACCTGCACGCCCAGGAAGTTCAGGAAAACCGTCGAGTGCCCGAGCACACTGCCGGTGATGGCGTCATCGCGCCACGACGCGGGCACGGGCCGGTGCGCCGGCGGCAGGGGCTTGCCGCGGCCGTCGAAGAGCATCTGCCGGATCATGCGCCATCGGGTCATCCGTTGGAAGGGAACCCTCTGTGGGAAAAAGTCCAGCGCGGGTAAAAGCCGAAACCTGAAACCTGAGGATTTCAGCGATCCGTCCACAATGTAGGGTCGCCGCTCGCCGGCGGACCACGTCCCATGCGAAGAAGGTCCGGCGACAAGCGCTGACCCTACATTCAGTTTTTGTGCTTTTTGTGCTTTTTGTGGCCAATCCTGATCGATTCACTACGGCATGGAACTTTACTTCATGCGACATGGCGAGACGGCCTGGTCGCTGACCGGACAGCACACGGGGAAAACCGACCTGCCGCTGACTGCCCACGGCGAGGCGGAGGCCCGGGCCCTCGGCGCGCTGCTGCGTGGTGTGTCCTTTGACCATGTGTTCACCAGCCCGCGCCAACGGGCGCGGCGCACGGCCGAGCTGACGGGGCACGCCGCCGCCACCGTCGAGGCCGATCTCGCGGAGTGGGATTACGGCGACTACGACGGCAAAACGATGACCGAGATCCGCGCAACGCGTCCGGCGTGGGACATCTACACCGACGGTTGCCCCGGAGGTGAGTCACCGGAGCAGATCACCGCACGCGCCGATCGCCTGATCGCCCGCTGGTCATCTCTCACCGGTCGCGTGGCGGCTTTCTCCCACGGTCACTTCGGCCGCGTGCTGGCCGTCCGCTGGATCGGCCTGCCCCTGGGCATGGCGAAACACTTCGCGATCAACACCGCGTCCTGCGGCCTTCTCGACCGCGACCCCGGCCGTGACCACCGCGCGCGGATTGTACAGTGGAACATCACGGCACGGCAAGAAAGCTGAAGGATTAACGCCCAGACGCAGAGTCGCAGAGGAAACGACCGTCTTTCACCGAAGGAAACTGAGAACCCCTCCTGCCTTGGCTCTGTTATCTCCTGTGCAACGGATCGATTGTTTAGGCAGACAAATTGGCGACCTTGCGCCTTTGCGTTAAACTATTCAGCTCCCCACGACATCGCACAACACACCTGTTTTCATCTGGCGCTGTCGTATGAACGGTAAATTTTATTCCCATGCCCCACGTTCCCGGTCTGCGCAGCTGTTATACCAAGGTCGGGCGGCTCGTCTACTTCGGCCGCATGCTCGACAAGATCCGCCTCCACGCGGCGGGCCAACTGCCCGCCGAATATCAAAAGAACCTCGGTGACGCCCAGACCCTTGTCCTCGACGGCCGCTGCTGCCGCTTCCTCGGCGTCCGCTACGCCGACTTGCGCGAGCGCGTTCTGGCCGGCGGCATCGACGAGGAGGTGCTCGCGTGGGCGCACACGCACGGCACGCCGCGCACGGACGAGGAATGCCACATCTGGAACCGGTTCATCGTGAAACTCGGCTGGCGCGATGAACGCTCCGGTGTCCTTCCCCAGCGCATCATCGACAGCGGCCTGACCGGCAAGCCCATCGAGACCATCATCGACCACATCGAATACGACGAGGGCAGAGATCCCGTCGCCACGAAAGCGTGGGACGGAATCTAGAAACCTGAGACCTGAAGAGGCTCACGTGAAGAACGCGAAGTGGGGGATTTTTCGTGATGCAGGGTCGCCGCTCGCCGGCGGACCATTGCCCGTGCGAACCGCGGTCCGGCGACACTTGTCAGCCATAGGCCTGGCGAAGGCTGAAGCGCCGGCCCTACTTTCATTTTTTTGCGCTTTTTGTGGCCAACGATCCGTGCCATTCGCGACCTTCGCGCCTTCGCGTGAGGCCCGGGTAATTCACCTGTATTTCGCTAAAAAACCCGTTGCCCCGGCCACGGGCTGAAAGTAGACAAGTGGGGACGGGCCGTCACCCCATGGAAAACAAAGATTCACCCCCGAGCCGCAACAAGCCCGCCCTGAATCCGGCGACCGCGCCGGTCCCGACGGCCAAGCCGGCCCCGCCGGCGACATTCAAGCCGGCTCCCGCCGCGCCGGCGCCAACCCAGGCCACGGCTCCAGCCGCGAGGCCTGCAGCTCCCGCGGCTCAGCCCGCCAAGGGCCCGGCAACGGCCAAGCCCGAGGCCGCTCCCGATGCGATGGCCAAGGTGAAGGCCTTCTACGACCGGGTGTTCCCGGTGGATTCTCCCCAGCGCAAGTCCGGTCCGTTCATTGTGATCGCGGTGGTGATCATTGTCCTGCTCCTCGCCAAGTGCGCGGTGTCGTCCGTGGGCGAAAAAATCTCCGCCGCCACCCAGGTCCGCGCGGAAGAGAAGCGGATCCAGTCCACCGGCGTGCTGGTTGTGAAATCCAACTGGCCCGAGGCGACCGTCGAAGCTACGCCCTCTGCCACCACCGACCATCCGGCGCCCGAGAGCGTCAAGGGCGTCCTCGGGCAGCCCCTGCCCCGCTTGGCGCCGGGGAAATATGCCGTGACCCTCCATGCCGACGGCTGGCCGGATGCGCACAGCGAGGTGGACGTGCCGGCCGGGCAGCAGACCGAGGTCACGATCAATTTCAAGAGCGGGTCGCTCCGCCTGGATTCCGATCCCACCGGCGCCACGGTCAAGCTGGGCAACGCCGTCCTCGGCAAGACCCCGCTGGTGATCCCCCGCCTGCCCCCGGGCCCGTGCGCGCTCTCCTTCGAATATCCGTCCTGGCCGGCCGTCTCCCTCAAGGTCGCCGTCACGGAGAATGTCGAGTCCGCCGAGACCGTGCGCCTGCCCCACGGCTCGCTGACGGTGGAAACCTTCCCGGCGGGCGCGACGGTCCTGGTCGGCGGAAAAAACGTCGGCAAGACGCCCCTGACCTTGGAAAACGTTCCGGCGGGCGAGAAGAAGATCAAGGTGCAGGCGGCGGACTACCCTGCGCTGGACGTGAAGGCCGTCGTAGAAGACCGCGGCGAGGCGAAGCTCAGCCTGCAGTTGGGCGCCTATTTCCCGGCGCTGGATCCCGAGGCGCTCTTCCGCGGGATCTGGGTGCCAGATGACCCGAACCGAATCGCCCCGCCTGATGACACCACGGGGCCTTATCAGTCGCAGAACGGCATCGTGAAAAACCTGAACCGGAAACGACTCCACCAGAGCTGGCTGAACAAGCGCTATCACTTTTCCGCCGTCGTGAAGGCCTATGATGCCGCCAGTGGCAAACTCGAGTTTGTCGAGCAAGAGAATGCCTTCTCCAAGTATCGCGTGACGGCGGTCCTCACGCCCGAGGCCCGCAAGGACCCGGCGCTGGTGGCGCCGCTGGCCAAGGGCGCGACGCGGACGCTCTCGCTCTACGGGCTCCTCACCGCGGTGGAGGAACCGCGCTGGCCTTCGAAAGTGATCCGGTTCGAGATCTCGGCCGCGGATTTGCTGCACTGAGGCGGCCGGCGGGACTGGACTTCGGATGCAAAGGGACCGGGCAACAAGGATTCCTCACCACCAATCTTTTTTACCGCGGATCACACGGATTGGCACGGATTAGACCACAGTGATTCTAGAACTCCATCCGTGGTCAAAATCTTCCTGATCCTAACCCATTTGGCCGGAATAAACTCCCGCATGCAATTTAGGAAACATTGGCTACATTATGTAGTCCAACGCCCCCGACCCTTTTCACCCATGAAAAACAAATTGATCCCTGTCCTGATTTTCGCGGCCGGGCTCCTCGGGACCGCCCTCGCGGCCGAGTCTGAGACCGCCGCCTCGCCCGCCGCTCCCGCGCCGGCCCCCGACCGCACCATCTTTGCCCCGCGCCTGCCCTCCCCGGCCGAGCTGACCGACATCGCCGCCGCCCAAGGCCAGAGCATCGAGCGCATCGAGCAGACGGCCTCGCAGGTCACTGTCACGACCAAGACCGCTGATGGCCGGACGACCACCGTGCTCTACCAGCTGCTTTCCACCGCCGGCAACGCCCCCGCCCGCGTGTCCGCGGCGCCCCGCGCGAGCGTGACCAACGTGGTGGTGGTCCAGGACGACGACCCCGAGGTGGTCTATGTGCCGCGTTACCGCTACTACTCCTATGATCCCGCCTGGGATTACTGGCCGCCGCTCGGGCTGGGCATCGGCCTGGGCTGGACCTTCCATGGCGGTTACTACGGGCACAGTCATTACGGCTGGCACCGCCGCTGAGTTTTTCACCGATCCATGAACTCTCCCAAACTGATCCTTCCCGTCCTGACGCTGGCGGTCCTGCTGGGCGGCTGTGTCGGCACCGGCCCCAACACGCAACGCGGCGCGGTGGCCGGCGGGGCGCTCGGCGCGATCGCCGGCGCCATCATCGGCAACAATTCCGGCCATGGTAACGGCGCCTCGGGTGCCGCCATCGGCGCCGTCGCGGGCGCCCTGGCGGGCGGCACCATCGGCAATGCCAACGACCACGAGGATGGCACCGTTTACGAGGAGAGCCCGCCCTACCACCAACGCGCGCGGCGCAGCTACACCCGGATCGAGGAAGTCCCTCCGCCACCGCCCGCCCAGCCGGCCCCGCCCGAGGTGGCCGAAAGGATCACCCCGTCCCCGTCTCCCGAGGCGGTCTGGATCCCCGGCTACTGGGATTTCAATGGCGACGCCTATGCCTGGACGGCCGGTCACTGGGAAATCCCGCCGCCCAACAGCCGCAGCTACGTGGCGTCCCACTGGGAAGTCCGCGCGAACACCAACGTGTTCGTCCGCGGTTACTGGCAGTAAGCCCCGTTCGGTTTTTTGGTCACCCGCGCCGGCTTCACCGCCGGCGCTTTTTTGCGCCGCCGGGCCGTTGGCCGGATCGGTGGTTTACTCCCGCGACGGACCGTCGTCGACAAAGACGAGGAACGTCATGGCTCCGAGGATGAGGGTGGCGACAAGCATGGTGAAAAGAGGTGGAACGCGCTGACCTCAGCGCGTTTTCCGAGCCAGCGCGTTGCGGTCAACTCGCTCCACCTGGGTGGACGGAGCGAATGGTGGCGGTCAGTAGATGCCGCCGCCGACGCGGAGTTGCTCGCCGGTGATCCAGCCGGAGTCGTCGGAGGCGAGGAAGACCGCCGCCTTGGCAATGTCTTGCGGCTGGCCCGCGCGGCCGAGCGGCGTCTTGCTGACGGCGTCTCTCTCGAAATCCGAGCCCGCGATGCCGGCGGTGTGCGTGCCCTCGGTGATGGTCAGGCCGGGGTTGAGCGCGTTGACGCGAATTTTCTTCGGGCCGAGCTCCTTCGCGAGCACGCCGGTGATGGCGTCGACCGCGCCCTTGGTGCCGGTGTAGACCGCGCTGGCGGGCGGCGTGAGATCGGTGACGACGGAACCGACGTTGATGATGCTGCCACCCGTGGCCGGGAAGTGCTTCACCGCTTCCTGCGTGGTCAGGAGCAGGCCGAGCACGTTGATGTTGAAGATGCGGTGGTAGTGTTCCACCGTGATGGCCTCGAGCGGCTGGAATTCGTAGACTCCCGCGTTGTTCACGAGGATGTCGAGGTGGCCGAAGGTCTTCTTCGTCTCGGCCAGCAGGCGCGTGATGTCGGCCGGCTTGGCGACATCGCCCTGGATGGCGACGGCGCGGCCGCCGGCGGCGGTGATCTCGGCGACAACCTGGTCGGCGCCGGCCTTGCTGGATGCATAGTTGACGACGACGGACGCACCCGCGGCGGCGAGGTGCTTGGCGATGGAGGCGCCGACGCCCTTGGAGGCACCGGTGACGAGGGCGATCTTGCCCGTGAGCTTAGGCTGGATGTTGGATTTCATGGTGAGAGGAGATGTTTGGATGCTTGTTGTAGGAGCCTGCTTGCAGGCGATTCGCGCGCCGACCGTCGGCGAACATGTCTGATCGCTTGCAAGCAAGCTCCTACATTTCAAAAATTCATTGCTTAGTTGGGTTCAGTTGGCGGCGACGACGGACGGGCCGTGCGACCAGCCGCCGCCGAGGGCCTTGATGAGACCGACGCTGTTCACGAGCTGCTGGGCGCCGAGCTGCGTCGCCGCCCGCTCGGCGGTGAGCAACGTGCGCTGGGCGTCGATGACTTCGAAGTAGTTCACGTAGCCGGCGTCGTAGCGCGTCTGGGCCAGTTCACCCGCGCGGCGGGCGGCGGCGACGGCGCGGGCCTGCGCGGCCGCCTGGTCGGCCAGCAGCTGCGTGGCGGTCAGCGCGTCCTGCACCTCGCGGAAGGCGACCAGCACGCGCTGGCGGAAGAGCGCAACGCTCTCCTCGTAGGCCGCGCGGCTGCGCGCGAGGTTGGCGCGGTTGCGGCCGCCCTGGAAGATCGGCAGGTAGAGGCTCGGCCCGATGGACCAGAGCTTGGAATCGGAATTGGCCAGCCGGCTGATGTCGCTGCTCGCGTAGCCGAAGGAACCGGTCAGCGAAATGGCCGGGAAGAACGCGGCCTTGGCCACGCCGATGCGGGCGTTGGCCGCGGCCAGCGCTGATTCCGCCGCGGCGATATCCGGGCGGCGCTCCAGCAGTTCGCTTGGAAGGCCCACCGGCACGGGCGGCGGAGCTGAGAGCTGACCGCTGATCGCTGACAGCTCATAGCTTGGCGCCGCTTCCCCCAGCAACACGGCGAGCGCGTTTTGCAGCGCCGCGCGGCGGTTGGCCAGCGCGGCGGCGTCCGCCTCGGTCGAGGCCAGCTCGGTTTCGGCACGGGCGACGTCGAAGTCGGTGGCCGCGCCGTTGGTGCGGCGCGAGTTGATCAGCTCGAGCGTCTTGCGGCGCAGGCCGACCCCGTCGTTCACGAGCGCGGTCTCGCGGTCGAGCGCCCGCAGCGAAAAGTAGCTGGAGGCGACCTCGGCCGTGAGGGCGAGCCGGACGTTCTCGAAGTCGTCGGCGCTGGCCGTGGCCTCGGCGCGGGCGCCCTCGCTCAGGCGGCGGACGCGACCGAAGAGGTCGAGCTCCCATGAGGCGTCGAGTGACGCCCGGTAGGTGGTGCTCTCGGCGACGGGGAACCTGTTGTCGGTCGTCTCCGAGGTGCGGGCGCGGCCGACCGAGGGATTCAGCCCGACCGACGGCAGATAGTTGCTGCGGGCGATCCCGGCGGCGGCGCGGGCCTGCTCGACGCGCGCGGCGGCGGCGTGGAGATCCTGGTTGGCGTTCAGCGCGCGCGTCTCGAGGTCGTCGAGCGTCGCATCGTTGAAGGTTTTCCACCACTCGCCGCGCGGCAGGGCTGTCGCGGCGGCGGCCTGTTTCCAGGCGACGGGCGATTCGACGACGGGACGCTGATAATCCGGGCCGACGCTCGGAAGCGCGGCGAAAACGGGCGAGGTCAGGGCGAGAAGAAACAAGGTTGGTTTCATGGCAGGGAGAGGATGGCGGTTGGGTTCAGGCGGCTTCGGCCAGCGGTTCGGCGACGGACCCGGGCCGGGGCTCCGCCGCCGGGCGACGGCGGCGGATGAATTTCAGCAGGAGAAACGCGTTCACTTCACACAGCGCCCCCATCCACCCCAGCGCACCCACCGACCCGTGGGCGACGACGAACGAGCCAAGCAGCGCGCCCAGTGACGCCCCGAAGTAGATGGCCGAGGCATTGAGTGAAAGCGTGATCGGCGCGAGTTTCGGCGCCAGCGTGACCATGTGGGCCTGTTGCGCGGACGGGAAAGAAAACCCCACGAAGCCCCACAGCGCGATCAGCGGCACGATGATCCAGCGGGCGGCGTCCGGCGGGAACAGGAGCCCCGTGAGCGAGAGCAGGGCGAACAGCCCGACCAGTCCCAGCAGCACCCGGGTGATGACCCGCTGCGGTCCAATCCGGTCGGTGGCGCCGCCCGCGAGGATGTTGCCCGCGGTGCTGCCAAGGCCGAACAGGAACAGCACCAACGCCAGCGTATCACCCGCGATATGCGCGGTCTGCTGCAGGAACGACGCCAGATACGAATAGATCGTGTAGACGCCGGTGATCGTGATCACGGTGACGGCCAGCGTGCCCAGCACGTCGGGCCGGCGGGCGATCGCGAGGCGTTCGGCGAGACCCACCGCGGCATCCGCCTGGATCCGCTTGAGCGTGAACGCCAGACCGGCCAGGGCCACGAACGCCAGCGCAGCGACGACGAGGAAAATGACGCGCCACCCGAAGTGTCCGCCGAGCAGCACGCCGATGGGCGCACCGATCACCATCGCGACGGTGAGCCCGCCGAAGATGATGGAAAGCGCGCGGCCGCGATGCTCCGCCGGAGTGGCGGCCACGGCGTAGGCGCTCGCCGCCGGCATGAAGGTGCCCGCTGCCAGCCCGAGTCCAATGCGGACGGCGAACAGCTGCGCATAGGTGTGCGAGAACGCGGCGAAGAGATTGAGGAGGCCGAACATCGCAATCGACACGAGCAGGAGCCGGCGGCGCTCCACGCCGCCCGTCGCGACGGCAATCAACGGCGAGCCGAACGCATAGGTGAGCGCAAAAGCGGTGATCAGCTGCCCCGCGAGCGGCACCGTGACCCCGAGGTCGGAAGCGATCGTGGGCAGCACGCCCGCGACCACGTAGCTCTCGGTGCCGATGGCGAAGGCGCCGAGCGCCAGGCAGATCAACTTGGTGGTGGAATTCATGGATCAGGTGGGCGGGAGGACGCGGCTCAGGCGTGTTCGGGGAGCGCGGCCGGCGCGACGGGCGCGGGCTGCCGGACGCCGAGCTTCTCGAGCACGGTGTAGAACACCGGGGTCAGGAAGAGGCCGAAGAAGGTGACGCCGATCATGCCGGCGAACACGGCGACACCCATGGCGCGGCGCATCTCGGCGCCGGCGCCGTGGCTGACCACGAGCGGGAAGACGCCGGCGATGAACGCGATCGAGGTCATGAGGATCGGCCGCAGGCGGAGGCGCGAGGCCTCGATGGCGGCCTCGAGGATCCCCTTCCCCCCCTCGCGGAGCTTCACGGCGAACTCGACGATCAGGATCGCGTTCTTGGCGGCGAGGCCGATGAGCACGATGAGGCCGATCTGCGTGAAGACGTTGTTCTCGCCCCGCGTCAGCCAGAGGCCGACCAGCGCGGAGAACAGCGCCATCGGGACGATCAGGATGACCGCGAACGGGAGGCGGAAGCTCTCGTATTGGGCGGCCAGCACGAGGAACACCAGGAAGATGCTCAGCGGGAAGATGTAGATGCCGGTGTTGCCCGCGATGATCTTCTGGAAGGTCAGCTCGGTCCAGTCGAGGACCATGCCCTTCGGCAGGTTCTCGGCGGCGAGCTTCTCGATGATCGCCTCGGCCTGGCCCGAGCTGTAGCCCGGGGCGGGCGCGCCGTTGATCTCGGCGGCCGGGTAGCCGTTGTAGCGCATGACCCGGTCGGGGCCATAGGTCTCGCGGACCTTGACGAGCGAGCCGAGCGACACGAGCTCGCCGGCAGCGTTGCGGGTCTTGAGGCGGAGGATGTCATCGGGCCGGTTGCGGAATTGTGCGTCGGCCTGGGCCACGACCTGGTAGGTGCGGCCGAAGCGGTTGAAGTCGTTCACGTAGAGTGAACCGAGGTTGATCTGCATCGTCTCGAAGACGTTTCCGAGCGGCACGCCCTGGGCCTTGGCCTTGGCGCGATCGACGTCGGCCTGGATTTGCGGCGTGTTGATCGTGTAACTGGAGAACAGGCCGGTGAGGCCGGGGGTCTGGTAGGCCTTGCCGATCAGGCCCTGCGTGGCGCCGTAGAGGGCGTCGAGGCCGTTGTCGCCGCGATCCTCGACGTAGAGCTTGAAGCCGCCGATGGTGCCGAGGCCCTGCACAGGCGGCGGCGGGAAGATGGCGATGTAGGCGTCCTCGATCGACCCGAACTCCTGCTGGAGCTGCCGCGCGATGGCCTGGCCAGTGAGCTCGGCCGTGCGGCGGTCCTCGAAGGGCTTGAGCGCCACGAAGACGATGCCGCTGTTGGGCGAGTTGGTGAAGCCGTTGATCGAGAGGCCCGGGAAGGCAATGCTGTTGGCCACGCCCGGGTGTTTGAGGGCGATCTCGCCCATGCGGCGGATGACGGCGTCGGTGCGCTCGAGCGAGGCGGCGGCGGGCAGCTGGGCGAAGGCGACGAGGTATTGCTTGTCCTGCGTCGGCACGAAGCCCATCGGCGTGTGCTTGAAGAGCAGCGCCGTGGTGCCGAGCAGGCCGGCGTAGACGAGCAGCGCGACGACGGACACCCGCAGGAGGCGGGTGACACCGTTGGAATACTTCTGCGAGGCCCACTCGAAAAAGCGGTTGAACGGGCGGAAGATCCAGCCGAAGGCGAAGTCCATGGCGCGCGTGAGCCGGTCCTTGGGCGCGTGGTGGGCCTTGAGGAGCAGCGCGCTGAGCGCTGGCGAGAGCGTGAGGGAGTTGAAGGCCGAGATGACGGTCGAGATGGCGATGGTCATCGCGAACTGCTTGTAGAACTGGCCGGTCAGGCCGCTGATGAAGGCCGTCGGGATGAACACGGCCGAGAGCACGAGTGCGGTGGCGATGATCGGGCCGGTGACCTCGCGCATGGCCTGGCGCGTGGCCTCGTAGGGCGACTTGCCGAGGCCGATGTTGCGCTCGACGTTCTCGACGACGACGATCGCGTCGTCCACCACGATGCCGATGGCCAGCACGAGGCCGAAGAGCGACAGGGCGTTGATGGAGAAGCCGAGGGCATGCATCACCGCGAAGGTGCCGACGAGCGACACCGGCACGGCGGCCAGCGGGATGATCGAGGCGCGCCAGGTCTGCAGGAACAGGATGACGACAAGCACGACGAGCAGGATGGCCTCGAGCAGCGTGTGCACGACGGCCTCGATGGAGCTGCGGACGAAGATCGTCGGGTCATAGACGATGTCGTATTTCAGGCCATCAGGGAAACTCTTCGCCATGTCCTTCATCGCGGCGCGCACGGCGTCGGAGGTCGCGATGGCGTTCGAGCCGGGCAGCTGCGCGATGGGCAAGGCGACGGCCGGCTTGTTGTTGAGCAGCGAGCGCAGGGCGTAGGTGGAGGCGCCGAGCTCGATGCGGGCGACGTCGCGGAGCTGCACGCGTTCGCCGGCCGGGCCGGACTTGACGATGATGGCGCCGAACTCCTCCTCGGTGGCGAGGCGGCCCTGGGTGTTGATCAGCAGTTCGGTGTCAACAGGGCGCGAGCTAGGCTGCTGCCCGACGGCGCCGGCGGCGACCTGGACGTTCTGCTCGCGGATGGCGGCGACGACGTCGGAGGCGGTCAGGCCCTTGGCGGCGACCTTGTTGGGGTCGAGCCAGACCCGCATCGCGTAGTCGCCCGAGCCGAAGACGCGGACGTCGCCGACGCCGGTGAGACGCGCGAGCACGTCGCGAACCTGCAGCGTGGCATAGTTGCGGACGTAGATGTCGTCATAGCGGTTGTCCGGTGAGAAGAGGTGCACGACCATGAGCAGGTCGGGCGAGGCCTTCTGCGTGACGACGCCGACGCGGCGGACCTCCTCGGGCAGCTTGGGCAGGACCTGGGCGACGCGGTTCTGCACCTGCACCTGGGCGTTGTCCAGGTCGGTGCCGATGGCGAAGGTGATGGTGAGCGTCATCACGCCGTCGCTGGTGGCCTGCGAGAACATGTAGAGCGAGTGTTCGACGCCGTTGATGGCCTGCTCGAGCGGCGCGGCGACGGTCTCCGAAATGGTCTTGGGGTTCGCGCCCGCATAGGTGGCGCGGACGATGACGGTCGGCGGGACGACCTCGGGATACTCGCTGATGGGCAGGCGCCACATCGCGATGAGGCCGACGAGGAAGATGATGGTCGACAACACGCCGGCGAGGATCGGGCGCTTGATGAAGTAGTCGGAGAAGTTCATGGGAGGGATATTTTGGGCAAGGCGGTGGCCAGGGAGGCCGCGAAATGGCGGCCCGTTGGGGCGGAGACGCGGTCGACGGCGGGTTTTCCGGCGGTTAGCGGAGGGCGGCGATTTTATCCACGGCGGGAGCCGCGGCCGGAGTGGTGGCGACGGCCTGCAGCTCGGGCGCGACGGTCATGCCGGGACGCACGCGCTGGAGGCCGTTGACGATGATCGTCTCGCCGGGCTGCAAGCCCTCGCGGACGACGCGCTTGCCGTCGATGACGGAGCCGAGTTTCACCGTGCGGTAGGTGACGGTGTTGTCATGGCCGACGGCGAAGACGAACTTCTGGCTCTGGTCGGTGCCGATCGCGCGCTCGCTGACGAGCAGCGCGCTTTGGGGCGCGCTGACCGGGATGCGGACGCGGGCGAAGAGGCCCGGGATCAGGGCGTTGTCCTCGTTCGGGAACACCAGGCGCACGGCGAGCGAACCGGTGGCGGGATTCACGCGGTTGTCGGTCGACTCGATGTAGCCGTGGCGCGGATAATCGTTCTCGTCGGCGAGCTGGAGGTCGACGGGAATGCGGCCGTTGCGCGTGAGGATGAGACCCTCGCGGGCGAGGCGGTTGAACTTGAGCAACGTGGCCTCATCGAGATCGGCGTAGACGTAAGCGTCGCCGACCGTGACGATGGTCGTCAGCAGCGTGGCGTTGCCGGGGGAGCCGGCGACCAAGTTGCCGGGGGTGACGAACGCGCGGCTGATGCGGCCGGCGATCGGCGCGCGAACTTCCGTGTGCTCGAGGTCGAGCCGGGCGGTCTCGAGCGCGGCGCGGGCCTCGGCGGCGGACGCACGGCGGGACTCGGCCTCTTCGCTGGAGATGGCGGAAGCGGCGAGGAGCTTCTCGGCGCGGGCCGCCTCGCGGGCGGCGACCTCGGCCCGGGCGCTGGCGAGGTCGAACTGCGCCTTATACCAGCGCGGATCGATGGTGAAGAGCACGTCGCCCTTCTGCACCAGCTGGCCGGACTGGAAGTGGACGGCGTCGAGGTGACCCGAGACGCGGGCGCGGAGCTCGACGGTCTCCATGGCGTCGACGTGGCCGGTGAGCTCCTCGTATTCGGTGACAAGCTGCTGCTCGACCGGCGCGACGGTCACCCGGGGGGCGGGTGGCGCGACGGGGGCGGCGGCCGGGGCGGCGCGGAGATGGACGGGTGCGGCCAGGTAAAGGCCGGCGCCGACGGCGAGAACGCCCGCGGCGGCGAACAGGAAGCGCGGCCGGAGGCGGTTGAAAGGAGAGTTGGATGTGGTGGTCATGGACGGAGGCGGAATCAGGTTGGAAGAAGGGTCAGACGGAAGTGGTGGTCCCGTTGGCGTCGTCAACGAAGACGAGGAGCGTCAGGGCTCCGAGGATGAGGGTGGCGGTGATCATGGTGGGCGGTGGTTGAATGGTGGACGAAGCAGGTTTACGCGGCCGTGGCCGCCGCGCTGGCGGCATCGAGCCGGCGGAGGATCTCGGACTTCGGATGGACGCCGACCATGGTGTCGACGACCGCGCGGTCGCGGAAGATGAGCAGCGAGGGGATCGAACGGACGCCATAGCGGGCGGCGAGTTCCGGGTGGGCGTCGACGTCGACCTTGGCGATGACGGCCTGGCCGGCGCGCTCGGCGGCGATTTCATTGAGCGCCGGGGCGATGGCCTTGCAGGGGCCGCACCACGACGCCCAGAAGTCGACGAGCACCGGCTGGTGCGACGAGGCATCGAGGACATCGGCCGCGAAGGAGTTGTTGGAAACGGAAACAGGATAAGGAAAAGTGGTGTTCATTTTGATGGCGGTTGGTGGTGACGGAAAACGGGGCGACTTATTCGCGATGGCGTGTGAGCGGCGCATGCAGGCGGTCGAGCAGATAGGGATCCCACAGGCTGCCGAGCGGCGGCACGGGAAAGCGGGCGCGCGTGGCGGCGGCGTTGGTGAACCGCTGCACGAACCGCGAAGCGAAGCTGGAGCGCATGGCATTGCTGGAGGCGGATGAAGAGGAACGGTGCGTCTTGTTTTTCATGGCTTTAAAGCTGGTATAGTTGACTGGTTATCTAGTTTTGAGGCGAAAAAATCGCGCACGCGGAGAACGTGCGCTGCGAGTGATCAGACTTTGATCGTGGCCGGTTGGACTGCGGTCTTGGCGCCGAGGATGCGCATCGCCAGATCCGGCAAAGCGCGGAGAACCTCAGGATTGTTGAGGATCCGGGCCTGGGTAAGGATGCCCTCGATCAGGCCGGCAACCGCCGTGGCCTTCTCACTGGGATCACCGGGCTCGATCGAACCCTCGGCCAGCGCATCGCGAATCGCGGATTCGTAATAGCGGCGCTTGCGCGCGAAAAGCTCGCGGATCTTGTTGCCCACGGCGGCTTCCTCGTCGCAGGTGCACGTTTCAGAGCCGACGGACATCACGGGGCAACCCAGCACCTTGCCGTGCTTCTGCTTAATTTCGGCCTGGAAGTCATACATGCTCGCCAGATAGTTCCGGATGCGGGTCAGCGGCTCGACCGACGGGGAAAAGATCCCGTCCATCTTCGGCTTGCTCACTTCCTGCCACATCCGCTCGAGCGCGGCCACGGCGAGTTCCGACTTGGAGCTGAAGAAATAGTAGAAACTGCCCTTGGCCACGCCGGCCCGCTTGCAGATGTCATCGATCGTGATGGCGCCGTAGCTCTCTTCCCAGATCAGGTCGAGGGCGGCGTCCATCAAGCGTTCGTTGGCGTCTGAAGTTCTTCCCATGGCCAAAATGAATAGTTGACTGTTTGGTCTAGTCAACGATTTTTCTCAGATTTCTGCAAAAAAACCGGTTTCTCCATTTCCGCCCGGCCCTGATTCACCGCCAAGAGCTTGGCTGTCACATGGATTTAAAAGCCTTTGGTCGAAAATAGGTGGAATCTCGGCGCCGTCTGACTTCTCTTAGATTCACCATGATTCCCCGCATGCTACGCGTCACCCTGTCGTTCCTTGCCGGGTCGGTCCTCGCGACCGGCCTGTTTGCCCAAGCCCCCAAGATAGAGTTCCCCGCGGCCAGCCCGGCCGCCACGGTCAAGCAACGCGTCGGCGTCACCGACATCGAGGTCAACTATTCCCGCCCGAGCATGCGCGGCCGGAAAATCTTCGGCGGCCTCCTGCCCTACGGCGAGATCTGGCGCACCGGCGCCAACAACGCGACGAAGATCACCTTCAGCACCGCGGTAAAGTTCGGCGGGGTCGACGTACCCGCCGGTTCCTACGCCCTCTTCAGCATTCCCGGCGAAACCGAGTGGACCGTCATCCTGAACAAGGTCCCCGACAAGTGGCCGTGGGGCGCGTATTCCTACGACGCCAAGAACGACCTCGTCCGCGTCAAGGCCGTGCCGCAGCGGCTGCCGGTGCCGGTGGAGACCTTCACCATCAGCTTCAGCGATCTTTCCAAGGAATCCGCCGCCGCCCTCATGCTCTACTGGGAAAACGTCCGGGTTCCGGTCGCGATCGAGGTCGACGTCGCCAGCACCCTCGTCCCGCAGATCGAGGCCGCGATGGCCGCCACCGAGGGCAAGAAGCCCTACTTCGCCTCCGCCATGTTCTATTACGAGAACGGCCTCGACCTGAAGAAGGCCGCAGCCTGGATGGACGCCGCCATCGCCGAGCAGCCCGACGCGTTCTACATGATCTACCGCAAGGGCCTCATCCTCGAGAAGGCCGGCGACAAGACCGGCGCGCTCGCCGCCGCCCAGAAATCACTCGAGATGTCCAGGAAAGCGCCCGGGCTCGTCGGCACGGAATACACCCGGCTGAACGAGGCCCTCATCGCTCGCCTGAAGTAAGCACCATCCGCGCGGGCCGTCTGGTCCGCTTTCGCAACCCTCCCTGCGCCGGCGGCATCTAACCTGCCGGCGCCTCGCGTTCCACCTCAACCCCGGAATCCCATGAAACTCCGCCTCGCTCTCGTTCTCCTCGTTGCGTCCGCCTCCTCCGCGCTTTTTGCGCAAACCCCGGCGGCACCCGCCCCCGCCGCCACGACCGTTGCCCCGCCGGCCCCGCCGCGCACCCGTGTCAGCCCGCATGAAGTCATCAGCCTCAAGGTCGACGGCAACCGTGTGACCGTCATCTACGGCCGCCCCTACTCCAAGGACCCGAAGACCGGCGCCATCCGCAAGATCTGGGGCGAGCTCGTGCCCTACGGCAAGGTCTGGCGCACCGGCTCGGACGAGGCCACCACGCTCATTACCCAGCAGGCGATCGATCTCGGCGGCACCACCGTGCCCGCCGGCACCTACACCCTCTTCACTGTCCCGCTGGCGGATGGCACCGCCAGGCTGGTCATCAACCGGGAAACCGGCCAGTGGGGCGTCGATCCCTACCACGAGGCGAACGAACTCGCCCGCGTCGACCTGAAGAAGGACACGCTCAGCACGCCGCTCGACCAGTTCGTCATGGCGCTCGAGAAAAATCCCGGCGGCGGCGGCATCCTGAAGATGGCCTGGGAAACCACGCAGTTCTCCGTGCCTTTCACGGTCAAAAAGTAACCGCCCACCCAGTCATGGCTTTCCGTTCCTGGCGCCGCGCGCTGCTTTTGCTCGGCGCCCTTTTCTCCGTCGCCTCCCTGCAGGCGGGCAACGCGATTGAACAGGACCTCCGCAGCTTCGGCACCACCGGCACCGTCCTGCACATCGGCGCGCATCCCGATGATGAAAACACGCAGCTGATCACCTACCTGTCGCTGGGCCGGGGCTATCGCGTCGCCTACCTGTCGCTCACGCGCGGCGATGGCGGCCAGAACGAACTCGGCCGCGACTTCGACGAGAAACTTGGCGTCGCCCGCACCCAGGAACTGCTCGCCGCCCGCCGCTTCGACCACGGCCGCCAGTTTTTCACCCGCGCCATCGATTTTGGTTTTTCCAAGACGCCGGAGGAAACCCTGCGCTTCTGGGACCGTGACGCCGTGCTCGGAGACGTCGTGCGCATCATCCGGCAATACCGCCCCGATGTCATCGTCACCCGCTTCCCCATTCCGCCGGGCAGCGGCGGCCACGGCCATCATACCGCCTCGGCCATCCTCGCCGTCGAGGCCTTCAAGCTCGCCGGCGACCCGAAGGCCTATCCCGAGCAGCTCGCGCAGGGCCTGACCGTCTGGCAGCCCAAGCGCGTCGTCTGGAATTCGTTTTCGTTCGGCGGCGCCGGCCCCAACGGGCTCAACGGCCCCACCGTGAAAATGGACATCGCCGGCACCGACCCGGTGAGTGGCGAGACCTTCGGCACCATCGCCAACGAAAGCCGCGGCATGCACAAGACGCAGGGCCTCGGCGGTTTCTCCGGCCGCGCCGCCACCGGCCCCAACATGCAGAATTTCATGCTCCTGGCCGGCGAGCCTTGGCCGGGCGATCCGGCCCGGACCAACACCGGGCTGGCCGCAGCCAGCAACGGTGGCCCGGACCTCATGGACGGCGTGGACACCACCTGGGCCCGCTATCCCGGCGGCGCCGAGATCGGCGCACTCGCCGCGGCTGCGCTCGCCCAGTTCAAGGCCGACGATCCCGCCGCCTCGGTGCCAGCCCTGCTGGCGCTCCGGACCAAGCTCGCGACACTGCCCACCGATCCGCTCACCATCGACAAGCGCGCGCAGCTCGACCGGATCCTGCAAGCGTGCCTCGGCTTGAAGGTCGAAACCACGCTGGCCAACGCCGAGGTCGTGCCGGGCGAGCCGCTCAAGCTGACGCTCGCGTTCAGCATGGCGGCCAGGACCGCGGATGTGCGCTACGTGGAAACACGCAACCCCGCACTGAAGCTGGCCGCCGGCCCGGGCGGCGAACTGACCGGTGTCCTGCCGCTGACGACTCCGCTCACCCAGCCCTACTGGCTGCGCGCCGACGGCGCCGCCGGCATTTCCCGGGTAGACGATCCCTCCCTCATCGGCCGGCCGGAGAATCCGCCCGCCATTCCGTTGGAGCACGTCTTCACGGTGGGCGACCAGACCCTGGTCATCGCCGATGAGCCGGTCCAGCCGGTCCAGGCCCCGACCGGCGCGCAGTCCCGGCTGAGCGTCAAGGTCATCCCGCCCGTCTCGCTCGCGCTGAACTCCGAGATTTTTCTCGTGCCGCCCGGCACCACCAAGCCCGTGACCGTCGAGGTCACGGCCGCGCGCGCCAACAGTCGCGGCACCCTCCGGCTCGAACTGCCCGCCGGCTGGTCGGCTGCGCCCGGCCCGCAGGATTTCCGCCTGCCCAACGTCGGCGACAAGGCCTCCTTCACTTTCACTGTCACTTCTCCCTCGGCCGGCAGTGCCGGCCGGCTCACGGCCGTCGCGAAGGTCGACGGTCACGATTTTTCCAACCAGCGCTACGAAGTCCGCTACGACCACATCCCGGTGCAGCTGCTGCAACCGCCGGCCCGCGCGCGCCTGGCCAGTTTCGACCTGGCCACCCGCGGCCTGACCATCGGCTACCTGCCCGGCGCTGGCGACTACGTGGCGGAGTGCCTCGAGCAGATGGGCTATGTCGTCCACCGCCTCACCGGCGCCGACCTGACGCCGGAAAAACTCCACGGGTTCGACGCCGTCGTCATCGGCGTGCGCGCCTTCAACGAACGCACCGACCTGAAGGACGCCTTCCCCGGCCTGCTCGCCTGGGTCGAGGCCGGCGGCACCGTCATCGCGCAATACAACCGGCCCAACGGCCTGAAGGCCGAGCAGCTCGGGCCTTATCCGCTCTCGATCGAGGGACCGGCGCCGGCCCTGCGCGTCACCGATGAAACCGCGCCCGTGACGCTGCTGGCGCCCGACCACGCGGCCGTCAACACCCCGAACAAGATCAACCCGGCGGACTTCGACGGCTGGGTGCAGGAACGCGGCGCCTATTTCCCGAGCAAGTGGGACGAGGAGCACTACGTCGCCCTGCTCGGCATGAGCGACCCGGGCGAGGCCCAGCTCAAGAGCAGCATCCTCGTCGCAAAATACGGTTCGGGCCACTACGTCTACACCGGCATCGGGTTCTTCCGCCAGCTGCCCGCCGGGGTGCCGGGCGCCTACCGCCTGTTCGCCAACCTGCTTTCGCTCGGGAAATGAATCCGCCTTTTTGTCGGAGCCTGCTTGCAGGCGATGCCCCCAACCCTCGCCTGCAAGCAGGCTCCTACCCATGACTCCTGAACCTGACGACGAGTCCACCGGCCTGCCCGGTCTCCGTTCGTGGCCGGCGGTCTATGTTTTCGTGCTGGGCGTCTTCGTCCTCTGGGTCGGGCTGCTCGCCGCGCTGACGGAGGTGTATTCGTGAACGCCCTCGATTACGCCGTCCTGCTCGTCACCATTCTCGCCATCGCGGGCTACGGGATGTGGCGCACGCGCAGCCGCCGCAGCCTCGACACCTACCTGCGGGGCGCGCGGGACACCAACTGGTTCACCATCGGCGTGGCGGTGATGGCGACGCAGGCGAGCGCCACCACCTTCCTGTCCACGCCCGGTCAGGGCTATCAGGACGGAATCGGCTTCATCCAGAATTATTTCGGCGCGCCCCTCGCGATGATCATCATCGCCGCCGTCTTCCTGCCGATCTTCCGCCGGCTCAATGTTTACACCGCCTACGAATACCTCGGCCAGCGATTCGACCGGAAGACGCGCCTGCTCGGGGCCGGGCTTTTTCTCCTGCAGCGCGGCATCGCCGCGGGCATCACCATCTACGCGCCGGCCATCGTGCTGTCCACGGCGATGGGCTGGCCCCTGCAACTCACGATCATCGCCAGCGGCCTGCTGGTGCTCCTCTACACGTCGGCCGGGGGCAGCGAAGCCGTGGCTCTCACCCAGAAATACCAGTTTGCCGTGATCATCGCCGGCATGATCGCCGCCTTCATCGTGCTCGTGACCAAACTGCCCCCGGGCCTCACGCTCGGCGACGCCTTCACGGTGGCGGGCGGTTTTGACAAGCTCAAGGCGGTCGACACCACCCCCAGCCTGGCCCCGCGCTACACCCTGTGGTCGGGCCTCATCGGCGGCCTGTTCCTGGCGCTGTCGTATTTCGGCGCCGACCAGTCCCAGGTGCAGCGCTACCTGGGCGGGGCGTCGCTCCGTGAGAGCCGGCTGGGGCTGATGTTCAACGCGGTCTTCAAGATCCCCATGCAGCTTTTCATCCTGCTGCTGGGCGCCCTGATCTTCGTCTTCTATCAATTCGAGCGCCCGCCCGTTTTCTTCAACCAGACGGCGTGGCACGCCGCCGCCCTGACCGCCCCGGGGAAATTCTCGGCGATCGAGTCGGACTACGCCGCGGCCCAAGACGAAAAGCAGCAGGAAATCACGCGCTGGCTCGCCGCCCAGCATGCCGGCGACTCCGTCGCGAGTGCCGCGGCCCGAACCGCCGCCCGGGACAGCCAGGCGCGCGCCGAGGCCATCCGGGCCCGGGCGAAGACCGCTTTGCGCGAGGCCGATCCGCGTGCCCCGACCACCGACACGGATTACGTTTTCATCAACTTCATCATCTCGCACCTCCCGCACGGGCTCATCGGACTGCTCATCACGGTGTTTTTCGCGGCCACCCTGAACTCCAAGGCCGCCGAGCTCAACGCCCTCGCCTCGGCCACGACCGTGGATCTTTACCGCCATCTCATCAACCCGGCGGCCGATGACGCCCGGTGCGTCGCCGCCTCCCGCTGGTTCACCGCCCTCTGGGGGCTCGCCGCCATCGGGTTCGCCCTGAGCATCACGCTCGCGGAGAATCTCATCCAGTTCGCCAACATCATCGCGTCGATCTTCTACCCCGTGTTGCTCGGCCTGTTCTTCGTCGCGTTCTTCCTCCGGAAGGCCGGCGGCACCGCCGTGTTCTGGGGCGCCGTCGCGGCCCAGGGGGTGACGGTGGCGATCTTCTTTGCCCGCGGCACGCGGCCGGATTTTCCTTTCTCCTACCTTTGGGACAACGTCATCGGCTGCGCGGCGTGCATGCTGTTCAGCGTGATCATCCAGGCCTTTCTCCCGCGGATTACGCAGATCGACGCGGATGGACAAACCACTTGATGTCGACCGCACCCTCTAATCCGATGCCTTTGCTCCGACATCCGCGTTCATCCGCGTTATCCGCGGAGAATTTCTCTCTCTGATGTCTCCCCCCGTCATCTGTTTCGGCCAGCAGCCCTGCGGATTTTTCCCGCGGCGCTTCCTCCAGGCCAAGTTCGTGACGGCCCGCCGCCTCCAGGCGGAGATCGGCGGCGAGATCGTGTTCTTTCTCCACGACAGCGACCATGACTGCCGCGAGACGCAGACCACGCTGCGCCACCTGAAGACCGACCAGCCCCAGACCTTCAACTTCACCTTTGCCAACAAGCTCCAACGGAAATTCTCCCCGCTCTTCCTCAAGCGCATCCCGGCGGACTGGCCGGCCAGCACCGCGCGCCAGTTGCCGAACTTCGTCGCTACCCGCTGGGTCGACGCCTTCAAGCAGGTCAGCGCGACCAACGTGGCCGACTTCTGCCTCGAGATGTATCGCCGCATGGAGCTGCTCGACGGCATCCGCGTGGTCCGCTCCGGCGACCCGGCCGTCCGACGCGCGGCCTGTGATATCCCCGACTGCTTCGTAGACGTGCCGCACGAGGGCGAGGTCGTCCGCGCCCGGCTTATTGACGGCGCCCTCAAGCTCCACGAGGGTGGCGCCAGCTACATCGACCTGCTCAGGATCGATTTCGCCAAGGAGCAGGTCAGCCCGACGCGCGATAGCCGGTTGCGCTGGATGCAATCCGTGATTCACTGCACGCACTACATCTGCGGCGCCGGCGAGCAGGCGTATCTCAACCCCGCCGACGCCCCCGAAATCACCTTCGTTCCCCGCGACACCATTGACCGCTCCGATGAAGCCTACACCGATCTTCCCTCTTAGCCCGGCCTTGAGCAGGAGCGCGAGCTCCGGACGCGTGTCGAGCTCCGGCAACCAAGGGCCCTTGTAACCTATTAGGTTACAAATTCTGTCCCGTCACTTTAGTAGTCTTTTAAACTACCCACATCTCAGTCGCTTCGCTCGTGAAATCACCTGCCACACCCCTGCCACCATTGCTGGCCTTCGGCGCGCACCCCGACGACATCGAGTTCGGCGCCGGCGGCATCATCGCCCGAGAAACCCGCGGCGGCCGGCGGGCGCACTTTGTCGTCTGTTCGCAAGGCGAGGCGGGCACCAACGGCACGCCGGCGGTCCGCGCGCGCGAAGCCCGGCAGGCCGCGAAGATCCTTGGCGCGACGATCGAGTTCCTCGCGCTCGACGGCGACGCCCGGCTCGAACTGAAGGCGGTCCACGCCCTCGCGCTCGCCGACATCATCCGCCGGGTGCAGCCGGGCATCGTGCTCGCGCCCACCACCGAACCCAACCAGCACCCCGACCACTGGCGGCTCGGCCAGCTCGTCCGCGACGCCACCCGGCTCGCCCGCTACGCCGGCGTGGCCGAACTCAAGGCCCGGCCGGCGCACGCCATCGGCCAGCTGTTTTTCTACGCGCTCAGCCCCGGCAGCGTGCCGGCGGGCCATCTGTCCGTCGTCATCGACATTTCCGCCCCCGGGATCGTCGCCACGTGGACCAGGGCGATGGCAGCGCACGCTTCGCAAATGAAGACGCGCAACTACGTCGAGCTGCAGCTGGCCCGGGCCCGCGTGCTCGGGCTGGATGCCGGTGTGGACCACGCGCAGGCCCTTTACCCGAACGACCCGCTGGTGTTCGACTCACTCGCCCCCTTGTCCCGCGGCGCCCGCCGCTTCTGAGCAAGAAACCACGAATGGACCCAAATTCACACGAATTGAATGCGACGCATCCCCGTCTCCCGAAGATTTGTGTCCCTTCGTGTCCATTCGTGGTTCAACTGCCTTGATGAATCGTCATGTCTGACCGTCCCCTCAAGATCGGCATCACCTGCTACCCGTCGGTGGGTGGCAGCGGCATCCTCGCGTCGGAGCTGGGCGAGGAACTGGCCCAGCGGGGCCATGCGATCCATTTCATCAGCTATGAGCCGCCGTTCCGCATGCCGGCCGGTCCGAACGTGTTTTTCCACCCGGTGCAGGTCAGCAGCTACGACCTGTTCAAGTATCCCGACTACACCCTGCCGCTCTCGGTGAAGATGGCCGAGGTCAGCCGGGTGCACCGGCTCGATGTCCTGCACGTCCACTACGCCGTGCCGCACGCCACCGCCGCCATCCTCGCCCGCGCCATGCTGCACGCGGAGCACCGCCTGCGCATCATCACGACGCTGCACGGCACCGACACCACGCTGCTCGGCCGCGACCCCGGCTACGGCCCGGCCATCCGGCACGCCCTCGAGCACTCCGACGCCATCACGACTGTTTCCGAGTTCATGCGCGGTGAAACCGTGCGCCTGCTCGGCGTGCAGCGCCCGGTCGAGGTCATCCACAATTTCTTCGCCCCGCACGCCCCGCGCCGCTCCCGCGCCGAGGTGCGGCGCGAACTCGGCGTGACCGACGGCGAGGCCCTGCTCCTGCACATCTCGAACCTGCGCCCGCTCAAGCGCCTCGACCTGCTGCTGGAGACCGTCGCGAAACTTCCCGCGGCCACCGCCTTCAAGCTCGTCGTGCTGGCGGGGGGCGACCCGGCGCCGCTCCGGGCGGAAGCCACCCGGCTCGGTCTGGCCGGCCGTCTCGTCGTGCGCGAGCGCGTGAGCGACGTGGAGGACTACCTGCAGACGGCCGACGCCGGCCTGTTCACCTCGGAGATGGAAAGTTTCTGCCTCAGCATCCTGGAGCTGATGAGCTTCGGCTGTCCCAGCGCCGCGTTTGCCGTCGGCGGGATCCCGGAGGTCACGCGCTCCGGCGAAACCGGGCTGCTGGTGCCGCTGGGCGACACCGCCGCGCTGGCGCAGGCCGTGGGCACGCTCATCGCCGATCCCGCCCGCCGCGCCGCGCTCGGTCGCGCCGCGCAGCAGCGCGCCCGGGAGCACTTTTCCGCCGCCGCCATCGTCCCGCGCTATGAAGCGCTTTACCGGCGGGTCTGCGGAATTTAGTCGAGCCGGCAACGCCCGCCCGCCATCCTTCGCCGCATGGAATCCGACGACCCGCCGCCCAAGGTTTACGGTTTCAAGGAGCGCGAGTTCACACGCGACAACGTGCGGATGCCCGGCGCGGCGCCGCTGCCCACGGCCAAGGAGCTGGCCGTCATGGCCGGACCGGTGACCGCTTCGCCCAAGGGCGCGACCGGTCCCAAGGCGGGCGATCCGAACGATGTCTATGCAACGCTCCAGCAGAACCGGGCGGTGGAGAAAAAGCTCACCGGCGATGAGATCGAGATCCGCAAGATCAAGTCCCGCCGCTGGCGCGATTACCTGCTAATCCTGCTCCCCAGCGAGATCCTGCTTGGCACGATTACCGTGCTTGGCCGGGGCAATCCGGTCGTTTTCGTTTCGGGGCTGGCCGGCATGATCATGATTGGCGTCACCATCACCTGGATCATGTGGCAGGTGATGGACCGGTATTGAGCCGGCCGCCGGCCGGCGAAATCGCGCCGAAGCGTCCGGCGAAGGCGGATAGGCTGCGCAGCGGGATACATTGCTATTCCCGCGGGGCTGGGTAACGTCGGAGGATGGACACCGCCCAAACCGTCATTCCCGCCCTCACCGCCCTGCGCTGCTGGGTCCAGGGCCGGCGCATTTATCTTGAGATCAACGCCCGCCGCTCGGTCAGCTTTCCCGCCAGCAAATACAACGCGCTGGCCAACGCCTCGCAGTCCGAGCTCGAGAAAATCCAGCTGGTCAACGCCGGCCGGACCATCCAGTGGGAGTCGCTCGACGAGGCCATCGCGGTGGACGACGTGGCGAACAACCGCTTCTTCCACACGCCCAAGGCGGTGGCGGTTCACGCGGGATAATCTGTAGAACGGGATCGTTGTCCCGCCGTGGAGGGCTCAGCTCCAGCTGGGCCGTTCCGACAAGCTCAGGGCCCCTGGGGCTGCGGCCCAGCTGGAGCTGGGCCCTCCAAAGCTTTCAGCCTCTATGCCGGGTAAGTGCCCGTGCGGTGCTCGACCGCCCAGCGGTAGAGCTCGACGTATTGCGCGGCGCTCTGCCGCCACGAAAAATCCTGCGCCATCGCCCGCTGCTGCAGCCCGGCGAATTCCTGCGGCCGGTCGTAGTAGGTGGCGCACGCCCAGCCGAGCGTGTCGGCCAGCGCCCCGGCCGTGGCCGCGTGGAAGACAAAGCCCGTGCCCCGCGCCTGGCCTTCCTCGAAATTCTGGACCGTGTCCACCAGCCCCCCGGTCGCGCGGACGATCGGCAGCGTGCCGTAGCGCATCGCATACATCTGCGTCAGCCCGCACGGTTCCGACCGGCTGGGCATGACGAAGCAGTCGCTGCCACCCTGGATCAGCCGCGCCAGCTTGCCATCGAAACCGATCTGGGCCCCGCAGCGCCCGCGGTAGGCCTGCGCCGCCCATTGGAAGGTGTTTTCCATCCGCCCGTCGCCGTTGCCGAGCAGCACGAGCTGGATTTCCATCTTCTCCATGATGGCCGGCAGGGCCTCGGCCAGCAGGTCGAGCCCCTTCTGCGCCGCCAGCCGCGAGACCACGCCGAAGAGCGGCACGACCGGGTTCACGTCCAGGTGAAAATGCCGCTGCAGCGCCGCCTTGCAGAGCGCCTTGCCGTGGAGATCGGCCGCCGAATAAGGCGCCGGCAGGGCCCGGTCATGCGCCGGGTCCCAGGATTCGTCATCGATGCCGTTGACGATGCCCACGAGGTCGCCCGCCCGGAAACGCAGCGCCGCATCGAGCCCGAAGCCACCGTCGGGCGTGACAATCTCCTTCGCGTAGGTCGGGCTCACCGTCGTGAGCTTTGTCGAGTGATAGAGGCCCGCCTTCATCAGGTTGACCATGCCGCCCGACTCGATCCCGTCGCGCTGGAACTCACCCAGGGGCAACCGCGCAAAATCCACCACGCGCACCGGCGAGTAACCCTGGTGCTCGAGGTTGTGGATGGTGTAGACGGTCGCTGTGCGGCCGAGCGGCGTGGCGCGCAGCGTGGTGTTGAGCATCACCGGCAGCAGGCCCGTGGTCCAGTCATGGCCGTGCACGACGTCGGGGATCCAGTCCAGCTGCTGGCACAGCGCCAGCGCGCCGCGGCAGAGGAAGGCGAAGCGCAGGTCGTTGTCCTCGTGCGCGCCCCACGGCCCCGTGTAGACCTCGGGCCGCGCAAAGTAGTCGTGGTTCTCCAGGAAATACACCGGCACCGTCGTGCCCGGCAGCACCGTCTGCCAGGTGCGCGCCCACTGCGTCGCCGGGCCGACGTCGACGCCGAGCGGCTGGTCGAGCGCGCGCCACTCACCGGTGCGCTTGATCGAGCCGTAAGCCGGGCAGACGATCCGCACGTCGTGGCCGAGCTTGGCCAGCTCCTTGGGCAGCGCCCCCACCATGTCCGCCAGTCCGCCGACCTTCACGAACGGCTCCACCTCGGGGCTCACGAAGAGAATTTTCAGCGCTCGCACAGGAGCACGAAACCCGAACCGCGCGGGACTGCCGAGCCCAAATTGCGCCCCGCCCCGCCTTCGCATTTGCGAAACTCCCCTAAGTGGGGAAACTCCGCGCATGGCACAACGCATCTGGTTCATCACGGGCGTGTCGAGCGGCCTGGGCCGCTCGCTCGCCGAAGCCGTCGCCGCCCGGGGTGACATCGCCGTCGGCACGCTGCGGCAGGACGCCCAGCTCGCCGTCTACAGCGCCCTCGCCCCCGGTCGCACCGTCGGCGTCAAGCTCGACGTCAACGACCACGCCCAGGTCAACGCGGTCGTGTCGCAGGTCATCAAGCAATTCGGCCGGATCGACGTGCTCGTGAACAACGCCGGCTACGGTCTCCTCGGGGCCGTCGAGGAGGTCAGCGACGCCGAGGCCCGCGCCCAGCTGGAGACGAATGTCTTCGGCGCCCTCGCCGTGACGCGGGCCGTGCTGCCGCACCTGCGCCGGCAAAAATCCGGCCACATTCTCCAAATCTCCTCCATCGGTGGTTTCAACGGCACGCCCGGGGCCGGCATCTACAATGCGAGCAAGTTCGCCCTTGAGGGTTTCAGCGAGGCGATCGCCAAGGAGACCGCCCCGCTGGGCATCCGCGTCACCCTCGTCGAACCCGGCCCGTTCCGCACCAAGTGGGCGGGGGAATCCCTCAAGCGCGCCGCGGCGGTCATTCCGGACTATGCCGCGACCCCCGCCGGCGCCACCATCGCGCGGATCACGGGTTACGGCGCCACCGGTTCGCAGCCCGGCGATCCCGACCTTGCGGCCGGGGCGATGATCAAGGCCGTCGACTCCCCCAACCCGCCGCTGCGGCTCGTGCTCGGCGCCCTCGCGATCGGCGCTTTCCGCGCGAAGCTCGAGGCCGCCCGCCAGGAGCTCGCCGCGTGGGAGGCCATCGGCCTCGCCACGGACGCGCCGCCGAAATCTTGAGCTGGAGCCGCAGCGACCTCGCTGCGGTCTTCCAACCAACCACGGCGGGGTCGCCGTGGCTCCAATGCCGCAGCCCTACTTCCTCGCCACTGGATAGCTGCCGAGCCACTTCACGAGCGGGCACTTCTTGCTCAGCTCCTTGAGCGCGGCCTGCATCGCCGGGTCCTCGTAGTGCCCCGTGACGTCGAGGAAGAAGATGTAGTCCCACGGCCGCAGCCGGCTGGGGCGCGACTCGATGCGCGTGAGGTTGAGCTTGCGGCGGTTGAAGGGCTGCAACGCATGCAGGAGCGCGCCGGGCTCGTGGTGCAGCGAGACGAGCAGACTCGTCTTGTCGTGGCCGCTGCCGGCCGAGCCCGAGGCCTCGCGGCCGAGGAAAACAAAGCGCGAGGTGTTGTTCTTGAGGTCCTGGATGTGCGTCGCGGCCACGGGCACGCCATAGCGCTCGCCGGCGATGCGCGGGGCGATGGCGGCGGCGCCCTTCTCCTTGGCGGCGATCTGCACGCCGAGCGCGGTGCTGTCGACATCCACCAGCTGGGCGTGTGGCAGGTTGCGCTGCAACCAGCGGCGGCACTGGGCCAGTGCCTGGTCCTTCGAGTAGATTTTTTTTATCTTCGCCAGCGGCTCGCGCGACAGCAGCGTGTGCTCGATCTCCTGGTGCAGCTCGGCGACGATCTTCAGCGGCGTCTCGACGAACAGGTCGAGCGAATCGCGCACGGAGCCCTCGGTGGAGTTCTCGACCGGCACGACGCCGTAGTCGGCCTCGCCCTTCTCCACGGCGGTGAAGATGTCGGCGATGGTCGCCATCGGGCGGTAGTCCACGCTTGAGCCGAACTTGCGCAGCGCGGCGGCGTGGGTGTTGGTGGCCTCGGGCCCGAGGTAGGCGATGCACAGCGGCTTCTCGAGCGCGAGCGCCGCCGACATGATCTCGCGGTAGATGGCCTGGAGGGCGGCC
This sequence comes from Opitutus sp. GAS368, assembly GCF_900104925.1. Taxonomy (NCBI): domain Bacteria; kingdom Pseudomonadati; phylum Verrucomicrobiota; class Opitutia; order Opitutales; family Opitutaceae; genus Opitutus; species Opitutus sp. GAS368. Next base: position 2,155,153 of record NZ_LT629735.1, on the reverse strand, counting down.
GGCTTGAGCGGGCCCTTGTTCGCCGCCGCCACGCGGCGCAGCACGTCGGCCTCGCGCTCCGCCACGTAGATGCGCGTCTTCGCGCCGCGCTTCAGCTCGCCGATCTTCCGGGCGCACTTCAGGCGGGTGTTGAGGATCTTGACGACCTTCTGGTCGAGGGCGTCGATCTCGGCGCGGATTTTGGCGAGTTGCTTTTTCATGACACGGCGGCGGTCGGTTTTGTAGGAGCTTGTTTACAAGCGATCAGGATGTGCGGGGCAATCGTGGGTTTAAATCGCCTGCAAGCAGGCTCCTACAAGGGCATCAGGCGGAGCGGCGGAGAGCATGGAGGGCCTTGGCCCGGGTAATCAACCCCGCAAGCACCGCGGGGGTGATCGCCTGCTTCGGGTCGTCGCCCAGCCCGTGGTTCGGACTGACATGCGCCTCGATGCACAGGCCGTCGGCCCCGTAGGCGACCGCGGCCAGCGCGCAGGCCGGCACGTAGGCCGCCTTGCCGACCGAGTGCGACGGGTCGATGACGACCGGGGCCCAGGTGCGCTCCTTGAGCAGCGGCGTGATGGATTCGTCGGGGTGGTTGCGGTAGCCGTCGAGGCCGGGCTGGGTGCCGCGCGGGCAGAGGATGACGTTGGGGTTGCCGAAATTCACGATGTATTCGGCGGCGGAGATGAACTCGTTGAGCGTGCCGGTGTGCATGCCGCGCTTGAGCAGGACGGCGGTGGGCCGGCCCGCGATGGCCGCGCCGACCTGGCGCAGCAGCGAGTAATTGAGGGCATTGCGCGCACCGATCTGCAGCACCTGCACGCCGGCGGCGAGGGCGAGCTTCAGCTGCTCCTCGTCCATCACCTCGGTGTCCACGGGCAGGCCGGTGCGGCGCGAACCCTCCATCAGGATGTCGAGCGACTTGTTGTCGCCCTGGAAAGCGTAGGGATTGGTGCGCGGTTTCCAGACGCCGCCGCGCAGGGCGTGGGCGCCGGCCTCCTTCACCGCCTGCGCCGTCTCGTAGAAGAGGTTCGGATTCTTCGGGTCGATGGTGCAATGCCCGGCCATGATCAGCAGTTCGTCGCCGAGGGTCACGCCGCCGACCTTCACGCGGTGGCGGGCGAGCTCGGACTTGATATCCATCAGCTTGTGCGGCGACTGGATGGTGTCGACGCGGTCGACGAACGGCAGGCCCTCGAGCCGGCTGATCATGAGCTCATGGCGCTCGTCGCCCACGATGGCGTAAATCGTGCGGACATCGCCGACGATCGGTTGGATGCGGCAGCCGAACTCGCCGACGATGGCGGTCAGCTGGGCGACTTCCTCCGTGGAAAGACGGTTGTTTTTTGGCAGGATCATGGTGGTGGTGTTTGGGAATTGGGTGATTCGATCAATTCTCCGCGGATGGCGCGGATGCTCGTGGATGAAGAAAGAGTGATATCAAGGTTGCTGGTTTTTATCCGTATTCATCCGCGTAATTCGCGGGAAAAATGTCTTGGTTTTAAAACAAAAAAGCCGCCCGGTGGGGCGGCTCCTTTGCAAATTGGTTCTGGGGGTGAATCAGGGTTTGCGAATGGACAAGCCGCCGGCGGTCTGCGGGCTAAAGTAGCCCGCAAAGGTAAAGCTGAAGGTGGCGGCAAAACGATTCACGGGCGCCATTGGTGCCCAGGCCGCGTCCGGGTGTCAATCCCGCAGCCGCTTATGACTTGGCCGCCGCGGTGCGCGCGGCCGCGAGCAAGTCGGCCCATTCCGCCGTTTGACCGCACGCCAGCCGGGCGGCGGCGCGAGCACTCAAGGCACCGACGATGTTGCCCGTGCCACAGTAACCGCCCACGGCCCAGACCCGGTCGCGCACCTGTTCCAGCACCGGCAGGCCGTCCGTCGTATAGGCCACCGATGCCGCCCAGCGGTGCGTGACCGGTGCGCGCACCTTGAGGTGTTCGCGCAGGAAGTCATCGAGCAACCCCTGGATCAATTCCGTCGGCTCGGTGGAGTGCGTCCACTCGCCTTCGCCGCCTCGGTCGCGGAATCCGCCGAGTGCGATGCCCTGGTCGGGCAGCTGCTGCCAGTATTCAAAACCGTGCCGCCAGTAGATTGGACGCGTGAAACTCACCTCGGGCGCCGGGCCCGTCGCCAGCATCTGCAGCCGGGCGGTGCGGACCCGCGGGCTGAGCTCGGGGAAGAATCCTTCGAGCCGGCCGTCGATGGCCACGATCACCGTCTCGCAAAAGATCGTGCCCTTGTCGGTCACGACCGAGCCGGGGACGATCTTCCGCACGGGAGAGCCCTCGTAAAGCAACGCGTCGCGCTGCCGCAGTTTCCGCGCGATGGCCCGCACCCGGCGCAGCGGCTGCATGACCCCGTCCGTCGGCAGCAGGATGCCCTCACCTTCCGGGCCGGCGTAAGGCTCGGCGGCGAAGCCGCAGTAGCGCAACGCCGCGAGGTGCTTCTGGCACTCCGCGCGCTCGGCGGCATCCGCCGCCAGCCGCAGCGAACCCGTGAGACGGACAATCTCCGGCATCTCCTCCGTCTGGCGCTGGATCTCCCGGGCGGTCGACCGGTAAAGCGCGCGGGCCGTCGTCTCGCCGAACGAGGCGACGGCCTCGTTGAAAAACCGGGCGAGCCCCGCGAGCACGAAGCCGCCATTGCGGCCCGCCGCGCCGGCGCCGACCTCGCCCGCCTCCACGCCCACGGCGCTGACGCCCAGCGCGCCGAGTTCCTCCAGCGCCGCCAAGCCCGAGCCGCCCAGCCCGATGACGCACACGTCGGCCCGCACCGGGCCTTCCAGCCTCGGCAACGGCCGCCAGTCGCGGTCTTCCCAGATGGGGAGGTTCACACCGTGATTGTGCGGGACCGGGCGGTCCCCGCCAGCCAATTTGCTTTCGCGTTTGCGCCGTCACGCTTTCCTGCGAACCTCCCGCGGTGCGTTCCCCCGCCGCCCTGGACCAAGCCGACCCCCTCGCCCGGTTTCGCGCGGAATTTTTCCTGCCCCCCGGCCGGATCTACCTCGACGGCAATTCGCTCGGGCCGCTGTCCCGGCGCGCCGAGGCCCACGTGCAGCGTGTCCTCGACGAGTGGCGCGCGCTCGGCATCAGCGGCTGGACCGACGCCGCGCCGCCTTGGATCACCCTCAGCGAGACCGTGGCCGCGTCGGTCGCCCCGCTTGTCGGCGCCGCGCCGGACGAGGTGGCCGTCACCGGCTCGACCACGACCAACCTGCACCAGCTCCTCGCCACGCTGTTCGACCCCGCCGCACCGCGAAAGGTCATCCTGGCGGACGAACTGAACTTTTCCTCCGACCTGCATGCCCTGCACAGCCATCTGCGCCAGCGCGGGCTCGACCCGACCCGGCACCTGCGGCTCATCAAAAGCCGTGACGGCCGCACGCTGCGTCCCGAGGACATCAGCGCGGCGTTCACCCCCGACGTGCAGCTGGCCGTGCTGCCGGCCGTGCAGTTCGTCAGCGGGCAATTGCTCGATCTCGCGGCGCTGACCAAGGCCGCGCACGACCGCGGCGTGCTGATCGGTTGGGATTGCTCGCACTCGATCGGCGCCGTGCCGCACACGCTCGACCGCGACGGGGCGGACTTCGCCTTCTGGTGCCACTACAAATACCTCAACGCCGGCCCCGGCGCGGTCGGTGGATTGTATTTCAACCGCCGCCACCTCGGGCGCGCCCCCGGGCTCGCCGGCTGGTGGGGCGTGCGTCCCGACCGGCGTTTCGCGCTCGTCGCGCAGCACGAACCGGCGCCGGATGCCTCGGCCCTGCATATCGGCACACCGCACCTGCTCAGCGTCGCACCGCTGCTCGGTTCGCTCGAGCTCATCGCCGAGGCCGGCGGCGTGTCCGCCCTGCGCGCCAAGTCGCTCGCGCTGACCTCCTTCCTGATGGAACGGGCGGACCGCGAGCTGGCCGGGCTGGGTTTCACCGTCGCCAACCCGCGGGCCGAGGCCGAACGCGGCGGCCACGTGGCGCTGGCCCACCCCGAGGCCTGGCGGATCTGCCAGGCGCTGAAGGCCGCGGGGGTTGTGCCGGACTTCCGCCGGCCCGACATCATCCGGCTCGCTCCCGCGCCGCTCTACAACACCTTTGCCGACTGCGCGGGGGCCATCGCGCAGCTGCAGGCCATTGTCCGCACGGCTGCCCACGAGAAATTTTCAACACAACGCGCCCTCGTCACATGAAGCTCCACGACATCAGCCGCCCGATTTATACCAACATGCCCGTCTGGCCCGGCGACACGCCCGCCGAGTTCGCCTTCGCCCACACCAAGGCCGCCGGCTACGCGGCCAATGTCGGCCGGCTGCGCCTCAGCCTGCACGCCGGCACCCACGCCGACGCGCCGTATCACTACAACGACGCCGGCCGGAAGATCGACGAGGTGCCCGTCGACACCTACGTGGGCCCGGCCCGGGTTGTGGACATCCGCGGCCAGACGCTGATCACCCCCGCCTTGCTCGCCGCCCACGACTTCGCCGCAACCCCGCGCGTGCTGTTCAAGAGCGATTCGTGGACCGACCCCACCGTCTTCCCCACCACCTGGCCGCTGCTGTCCGCCGACACGCCGGCGTGGCTCGCCGCCCGCAGCGTCGCACTCATCGGTTTCGACGTGCCCTCCGTGGACGAGATCACCAGCAAGGACCTGCCGATCCACCACGCCTGCGATGCCGCCGGGCTGGTCATCGTGGAAAACCTCGACCTGCGCGCCGTGGCCCCGGGGGTCTACGAACTGATCGCCCTGCCGCTCCGCATCAAGGGCGGCGACGGCTCGCCGCTCCGCGCCGTGCTGCGCGGCCACGATTGACGCACATCTGTCAGACACCTAAACACCGGCTCTGTCCATGCCTCCTCTTTACGATTTCAGCCAGTTGCCGGTTGATCGCACCCTTGCACCCGGCGACGGCATGGTGTCACCGGAAAACCCCGAGCAATACTTCGAACTTGGGCGGCGAGCACTGGAGTTGATTCACTTCTCCGCAGAGCTGTGCGACAAACCGCACTACCCTGACATTCTCGACCTGCCCTGTGGTCACGGCCGCGTGCTGCGCTGGCTCCGCGCCCACTATGGCTACGCTAACATCACCGCCTGCGATCTTGACCGTGGCGGGGTTGATTTCTGCGCCGCCCAGTTCGGCACCAAACCGATCTACTCCAAGCCCGACCTGAGCCAGCTTTCATTCCAATCCCAATTCGATCTCATCTGGGTCGGCTCCCTCGTCACGCACCTACGACGTGATCGCTGGCTGGCCACGCTCGATTGCCTCGTCAAGTGGACGCGCGAATTCGGCGTCATTGTCTTCACGACGCAGGGCCGCAATGTCTCCAGTTTGCTCGTGCGCGGCCGTCGCCATGTGGCCGAGGACATTGACAAGCCCGCGCTGCTCGAGGAATACGCCCGTACCGGTTTCGCCTACCAGCGCTACGCCAGCAGCAACGCCGAGGAGGATTACGGCCTGGCGCTCAGCTCGCCCGAGTGGGTCATGCGCACCCTGCAGCGCTACCCCGATATCATCGTGCGCGCCTACTTGGAGGAGGCGTGGGGCACGCAGGACGTGGTCATTCTCTACAAGAAATCCGGCCACTACGAACCGCTGCTCGGTGTGCCCGAGATGAACGCGGCCGTGGCGCCCGCGGCCGCAGGAACCCCCGGTTTGTTGCGCAAGCTGTTCGGGCGCTGACCGGATCCGCGGCGGCCTCAGTGCGGTCCGAAAAATTCCCAGCAGAGGACCGCGGCCGCCGCGGAGACGTTGAGCGACTCGACCGTGTCGGCGCCGGGGATCTTCACCAACCGGTCGCACTGCGTCATGATCTCCGGCGCCATACCGCGTTCCTCGTTGCCGAGGATGATCGCCGGCGGTTTTGGCAGGCCGCGTTCCCGGGCCACGCTGGGTGAGAGTTGGTTGCCGCGCAGGCTGGTGCCGACGAGGTAATGGCTGCGCTTCAGCTCCGCGCAGAAAGGCGCCAGGGCCGGCACGCGGTAGAAATCTACAAACTCCATCCCGCCCTCGGCCACGCGCCAGGCCGCCTCGCCCGGCACGGCCTGCCCGGGATGATCGGGCACGATGATCGACTGCACGCCGAAGAACGCCGCGGTCCGCACAATGGCGCCGACGTTGTTGGCGTTGCTCACGCGGTCGAGCAGCAGCAACTGCGCCTTGGCCCGCGCCCACTCCGCCAGCACCTCGCGCGTCACCTTGCGCAGCGGCCGCTCGGCGATGACCGCCACGATGCCGCCGTGCAGCTTGCTGCCGGCGATCTTGTCGAGCTCGGCCGCGTCCACCTGCCGGTAGACCTTCTTCTGCGCGGCCAGCTGCGAGCAGAATTCCCCCGCCCGCTTGCCGGTCGCCGCGTCGAAGAACAGCCGCCGCACCTCGGCCGGATGGCGGGCGAACAGCGTCGACACCGCCTGCCAGCCGCAGACATTCATTTCCTTGGACGAGGGGGAAGGCTTCATGGGTTGATCTCGCCGACCACGGTGAACTCCTCGCGGTCGTGATACAAGTGGCGGATGCGGAGATTGGCGGCGTGCTTCGCAAAGGGCGACTCCGGCGCCGCGATTTCCTGGAGCAGGGCCAGCGAATCCACGTGGCCGAACTTCAGGTTGATCACGAACCGCCGGCACCAGCGGTGGGCCAGCCACGGCCCGGCGATGTTCTGCATCACGTGGTGCGGTTCCTCGACCAGGTCGCAGAACAGCCAGTCGCAGGTCACACCCGGCGGCGGCGCGAACTTGAAGGCGTCTTCCAGCCGGTGCTCGATCAACGGATGATTGAGCGCGCCGCCCTTGAGCGGGCCGTTGTCCACGGCGATCACGCGCGCGCCGCGCTTCGCCGCGCTGTAGCTCCAGCCGCCGGGCGCCGCCCCCAGGTCCACGACCGTCTCATCCGCCGCCGGCTCGCGGCCGAGGACGATGTAGGCCTCCTCGACCTTCAAATAGGAGCGCGACGGCGCCGCGTCGTCGTCCGCCATGCGCCGCTGGCCGCCGAGCCAGGCCTCGCGCGCCGCAAACACCCGGCCGAAGTCGGCGAAAAAAACGAACAGCCCGCGCGCCTCACCTGCCCCGCGCGGCAGTTCCGGCACGGCGAGCTTGGCGATGCGCGCGAGTTTCTTGCGCAACAACTCGTCGAAGGCCTTCTCGACGCCGCTCGCCCGCCGGCCCAGGCCGACCACTTCCGGCACGGTTTGAAAAACGCACGGCCACGCCGCTTCGATGCGCTCGCCGCGCAGGCTCTCGAGGAAAAAGTCCGCCAGCTGCGCCGCGAGCGCGTTGACCGACTCGCCCTTGAACTCGCGCGGCGCGAGGAGGGTAAGATGGGGAAACGCCAATGAAGGTAGGGCGAGTCGTCCCGACGAGCCGGCGCCCGTGGCCTGCGGCTCATCCGGAGGATTCGCCCCACCCGCACAAAGCGCCCAGCCCGGGCCCTTCTCCGTCACGGCCAGGCCGGCCCCCGTGAGTTCGCGCTCGAGGAGGGCTTCGTAACCGTGCTGACAAAGGGAGAGCATCGCGGGAGCTTTGGCCTCCCCCGGGCCGTCGCGAGGCGAAAATCCGCGTGCATTTGGGACGGGGGTGCGTTCACTGGACCACCTGCCCATGCACCAGCCCACCTCCGACCTCCGCATCAGCACGGCCCGCCCGCTGCTCTCGCCGGCCATCCTCGAGGAGGACCTGCCGCTGCCGGATGCCGGCGCCACCCTGGTGCAGGCGGCCCGCCGGGTCGTTGGCGACATCCTGGCCGGCCGCGACGACCGGTTGCTGGCCATTGTCGGCCCGTGCTCGATTCACGACCCGGCGGCGGCGCTCGACTACGCGAAAAAACTGAAGCCCGTGGCCGACCGCCTCGCCCGCGACCTGCTGGTGGTGATGCGCGTCTATTTTGAAAAACCCCGCACGACCATCGGCTGGAAGGGCCTGATCAACGACCCGCACCTCGACGGCAGCTTCCAGGTCAACACCGGCCTGCGCCTTGCCCGCCAGCTGATGCTGGACATCAACGCCGCCGGCCTGCCCATCGGCACCGAGTTCCTCGACACCACGCTCGGCCAATATTACGCCGACCTCGTCTCGTGGGCCGCGATCGGTGCGCGCACGACCGAGAGCCAGATCCACCGCGAGCTCGCCTCCGGCCTCTCGATGCCCGTCGGCTTCAAGAACCGCACCGACGGCGACCTGCAGGTGGCGGTCGACGCCATCGTCTCGGCCCGGCACCCGCACTGCTTCCCATCCCTCACCCGCGAGGGCGCCCCGGCCGTGCTCGGCACCACCGGCAACCCCGAATGCCATCTGGTTCTCCGCGGCGGGGCCGGCGGCCCCAATTACGATGCTCTGCACGTCGCCCGCGCCCGCGCCCTGCTCGTCAAGGCCGGCCTGTCGGCCGTTGTCTTGATCGACTGCAGCCATGGCAACAGCGGCAAGCAGCACGACCAGCAACCGGCGGTCGCCGCCGATCTCGCCGCGCAGGTGGCCGGCGGCGAGCGCGCCATCATCGGCGTCATGCTCGAGAGCAACCTGATCGGCGGCGCCCAAAAATACGAACCGGGCAAAGTGCCGGTCTACGGCCAGAGCATCACCGACGCCTGCCTCTCGTTCGACGAGACCGTGCCGGTGCTCGAAAAACTGGCGCAAGCTGTCGCGGCGCGCCGCACCGCGAAGTAAAGTAGCAAGTGCCAGGTAGCCAGGTAACAAGTGACAAGTCCCGGGACCTCCATGCTTCCTGTTACTTGATACCTGATACTTGAGGCTTTCTTCCCCATGCGCGTCCTCATCGCCTTCGACAAATTCAAGGACGCCCTGACCGCACCGCAGGCCTGCGCGGCCGCGGCCGGCGCGTTGCGCGCGAAGCATCCCGACTGGGAGCTCGACCTCTGCCCGCTCACCGACGGCGGCGAGGGATTCGTGGAGATCCTGACGCAGCAGCCCGGCGAACCTCTGGCCGTCTCCGGCCCGCGCGGGATTAGCGTGACGGCCCCCGTCGGTTTCGTGTCGAGTCAGGTCCTGCCCGCGGCCGCACGCGAGCGACTCGGCGTCAACGGCACCGTCGCGGTCGTCGGCATGGCCGCGGCCAGCGGCTTGGCGCTGCTGGCGCCGGAACAGCGCAATCCGTGGCACACCACGTCTGTCGGCACCGGCCAGTTGCTGGCCGCAGCAGCGGCCAGGAAGCCCGCGGCCATCCTCCTCGGCATCGGCGGCAGCGCGACCAACGACCTTGGCTTCGGGGCGCTCGCGACCTTGGGTCTCCGCTTCATCGATGCCTTCGGACAGGTCGTCGATCCGCCGGTGCCCGCCCGCTGGCACCAGATCGTGCGGATCGAGGGCCGGGTCGCCCTGCCGCCCGTGTTCATCGCCTGCGATGTGACCAACCCCCTGCTCGGCCCGAAGGGCGCCACCGTGACCTTCGGCCCGCAAAAGGGCCTGCCCCCCACCGACGTGCTGGAGCTCGAGACGCGCGCCCGGCGCATGGCCGAGCTGCTGTGCGACCATTGTGAGCGGCCGCGCACTTTCATGACCGCACCCGGCGCCGGTGCGGCCGGCGGCATTTCCTTCGGCCTCATGGTCGCTTGCGGGGCGAAACTGATCCCGGGCTTCGACCTGGTGTCCGACTGGCTCGGTCTGACAACCCGGATCAACGCCGCCGACATCATCATCACCGGCGAAGGCCGGTTCGACGCCACCTCACTCGACGGCAAGGGCCCCGGTGCACTCGTCGCCCGGGCCCGGCGCGTGGGCAAGGTGGCCCACGTCTTCGCCGGCAGCCTCGGCGTGGAGGCGGACCGGGCGCACCACGCCATCACGCCGCCGGGCCTGCCGCTGGCCGACGCGCTGCCGCGCACCGCGGAGTTGCTGGCCGCGGCGGTGGGCCACACCCTGTGACCTTTCCCCTGCAACGATTCTCCTCGCCAAGGCCTCCCGGCATTTTCAGAAATCACGGCATATGTCCCGCCGGTCCCTCGTGAAGCTTTCCCTCGGCGCCGTGGTCCTCGGGGCCCTGGCCCTCGCGCTGGGCTGCGCCAGCAAGCCGGCCAAGGCCGCGGACAAGCCCGCGCCCGCCACGCCACCGGTGGTCCTGCCCCCCCTTCCGCCGCCGGAGAAACTGCCGCGGGTCATGCTGGGCATCGACGTGCTTGAGGCGGAGGGCTTCAAGGCGGTCGCCGGCAAGAAAATCGGCCTGCTCACCCACCCCGCCGGCGTGAACCGCCGCGGCGAAAGCACGGTCGACGTCCTGCGCCGCGCGCCCGGTGTCCGGCTCGTCTCGCTGTTCGCGCCCGAGCACGGCTTCGATGGCGTGGTCAAGGCCGGGGAAAATTTCACCAACACCGTGGACAAGCGCACCGGCCTGCCCGTGTATGCGCTCTATGGCCAGGGCCTCGAGAAGTCCAAGGCCATGGTCAAGGGCCTCGATGCTCTAGTGATCGACCTGCAGGACATCGGCGCGCGCTCCTACACGTTCAACGTCATCATGAGCCACGCGATGGAGGCGTGCTTCACCAACGGCGTGGAGGTGATCGTGCTCGACCGGCCCAATCCGCTGGGCGGCCTGAAAGTCGACGGCCCGCCGCTCGACCCCGAGAACATCAGCGGGGTCGGCGCCTATCCCCGCATGCCCTACGTGCACGGCCTGACCATGGGCGAGATCGCGCTGATGACCAAGAACGGTTCGGGCGCCATTTCCAGCCTGAAGCTGACCGACGCCGTGCGCGCCAAGGGCCGGCTCACCGTCATCCCCATGCGCGGCTGGACGCGCAACATGCGCTGGCCCGACACCGAGTTGAAATGGGTGCCGACCTCGCCGAACATCCCCAGCTTCGAGGCGGCCGTCGGCTACGCCATGGTCGGACTCGGCACGCAGCACAGCCCGTGGGAATGGGGCATCGGGCGGGAATATCACTTCCGCGGCATCAGTTACCCCAAGAAGACCCCCGATGAGATCATCAAGGCCATGGACGCATACAAGATCCCCGGCCTCGCCTTCGTGAAGCGCCCGGGCACGGACCGCGACGGCAAGCCGATCACCGGCGTCTACGTCGAGGTCACCGACTGGGACGCGTGGCATCCCACCGAGCTCTCCTTCTACATGCACAAGCAGGCCGCGAAATGGTCGCGGCTCAACCCCTTCGCCGCGCTCACGACGAACGAGCAACGCAGCTTCAGGATCCACGTCGGCTCAACCGCGTGGCTCAGCTCGCTGCAGCGCGAGGGATCGAAGGTGGATGTGCCGCTGTTCCTGAAGAACTGGGCCGAGCGCGCGGCGATCTACCAGGAGCAGACGAAGAAATTCTGGCTCTACCCGTGGGGCGATCCGGCTCCCGCCGCCGCGCCCGGGAAAAAATAAGCGGTTTGCGCCGCGGGCCGGGGCGGGCTTTAAACCGGCATGACGCCCGCGCCTCCGCCGGAAGCACCCGCTGCCTCATCCGCTCAGCCATGAGCCGCGGCCTTTCCTTCCTGGAGTGGGTGGATCACCATCCGGACAGTTATTTCTGGCTGGTGAGCGGCCTGATCGTGCTCGCCCTCATCCTCGCCACCGGCCCGCTCTGGAAAGGCCGGTATGATGACACCCCGGGCCATGACTGGTGGTGGGGGCTGCTGATCCTGGCCATTCTGGCCGCCGGCCGCTGGCCGTCACTGCTCTATTCCCGGGAAATCGGCGTGGACGAAAGCCAGTTGCTGGCGGGAGCCCACGCTTTGACCCGCGATCCCGTTTTCTGGCGCTCGGTGATCGGCGGAACGGCCGGCCCGCTCGACTTCTTCGCCCTCTGGCCGGCCGGCTGGATTTGTGGGTGGGACACCTATCTGACCGCCCGGCTCACGGCCCTGGCCCTGCTCGCCGCCAGCCTCATCCTCGCCCATCAGAGCATGGCCCTGGTCTGGGGCCGCCCGATCGCGCGGCTGGCGGGCCTGGTGGCAGTCACCCTGGAGTCGCTGACCTGCGCGATGGATTTTCTGCACTACTCCACGGAGCTGGTGCCCCTGACGTTGCTGAGTGTGGCCGCCTATGCCGCCGTCCAGCGCTGGGCCACCCGGGGCGGCCCGGGGTGGAATGCACTGGGCGGACTGATGCTGGGCGCCGTGCCCTTGGCCAAGTTGCAAGGCGTGCCCCTGGCGGCCGCGATGGGACTTTGCTGGGTATGGGCCGAGTTGCGGGCCGGGGAGAAATCGACCGCCCGGCATCGGGCCTGCCTGATCGCCGGGGCTTTGTTCCCGGCCGCCTTGCTCGCCAGTCAGCTCACCGTGGCCGGTGAGTGGCAGGGCTTCATCATCTCCTACGTGTCCTTCAACTTTCATTATGCGGCCGCCGGTCAGGCTACTTACGGGCGCACGCTGCTGGTGATGCTGGGGGCGGCGCGTTGGTGGGACCCCCTGCTGCTCCTCGGGCTCGTGGGCCTGCTGGGTTGGCTGACACTCATGCTGCGGCTCCACCGGGTCCCGCCCCGGACGACCCGCCTCCTCGGCTGGGCCGCCTTCGCCGCCGGTCTCATCGCGTTCGGCAGCATCATCGCCCCCATGCGTCCCTATCTGCACTATTGGCAGCTACTGCTGGTGCCCAGCGTCTTTTTCCTCGGCGCCATGATCGCCCGGTTGCTGACGACCTCGCCGCCACCCTGGCGGCGGCGCGAACAATGGCTCGTGGCGCTGGGCGCCCTGGCCGCCGTCGGCCTCATGCTGCAGCACCGCGCCCGGAACCCGAATCCATTTGTGGGCCACCTCGCTTTCTTCGGGCGTTCACCCCGCACGGAATTGGCCGACCACGTGGCCGGCCGCGCCCGGCCGGGAGAGGCCATGGTCCTGTGGGGCCGCGCTGACAACCTCTACGTCGAGACGGGGCTGCGGCAGGCCACGCGCTACTCCGAGATCACCAGCCTGGTTGAAGCCGGGCCGCTCCAGGAATACGCGCGCGCGCATTACCTCGCCGACTTCCGGCGCAACAAACCGGAGCTGTTTGTCGATGTCACCTGCCCGGCCGCCTTCCAGTTCAAGACCCCGGAATATGCCCACGAGCGGAATTTTCCGGCACTGGCCGCCGCGGTCAGCGCGGACTACGTGCTCGTCGAGGAATTCGCGCAGGCCCGGATTTACCGACGCAAGGACCTCGCGGGCCGTTGAGTCGCGTGGCACCGGTCGCTTCGCCGCCGCCTCACCGCTCGCTGGCACGTGCCGATGTCAACTAATAGTATACCTTGGCTGCGACGTGTCGCGCAGAGGTCCTCGGGCCTAAGTATACTATTAGTTGACATCAGCCGGACTGGCCCGGCCGGAACGGGACCGGAGGCCTGAACATTACTTCTTCGCGGCGGCGCTGTTCTTCGCCACCCACGCGTCGTAGGCAGCGCGGGGCATGAAACGGAGCGAGGCGGAATTGATGCAGTAGCGCAGGCCGGTCGGGCGCGGGCCATCGTCGAACACGTGCCCGAGATGCGCGCCGTCCACATTGGAATGCACCTCGACGCGCGTCATGCCGTAGCTGGTATCGGTCGTCTCGCCGACCAGCGCCTTCTCGATCGGCTTCGTGAAGCTTGGCCAGCCCGTGCCGGAATCGAACTTGTCGCGGCTGTCGAAGAGCGGCGTTTCGCTGCACACGGAAAAGTAAACGCCATCGGCGTGGTTGTCCCAAAATTCGTTCTCGAAGGGCGGCTCGGTGCCCTGCTGCCGGGCGACCTGGTATTGGCGCGGCGTGAGCAGCTTCTGCCACTCGGCGTCGGTGTGCTGCACACGGGCCTTGCTCATGTCGATGACGACGTTCGACGGCAGGCCGCACGCGGAGATTTCACCGGGTCGGCACTCGAGGGCGTCCTTGGGGGCGGTGGGTTTCGTGGATTTCATTTTGGAATCGGCGGCGCGGAGCCCGCTGGCGACCAGCACGGCCGCGCCCAGCAAGGCGGTGAGAAAGAGGGGCCACTTCTTCATGGGAGGAGGGATACGGTTAAATTACGTTTTCGCAACCCGCCCGCGCCAAGGCTATGGCGTGGCAAGCCGACGGGGATGTCGGGATGAGAGCCGCCGCCCGCCCCTTTATTCCACCCGCACGCGCAACTTGCCGTCATGGAACTCGTTCACCAGCGCCTGGCCGGGCTTGAGACCCTTGGCGCGCGCCACCGGTTTTCCCGCCTCGTCGCGCACGATGGCGTAGCCACGTTTGAGCACCGACGCCGGGCTGGCCGACTCCAGACGCTTCCACAACCCCAGCAGCCGGTGCGACTCGAGCTGCACGCGTTTTTCCGGCGAGGCCGTCGCGAGCCGTGCTCGCGCGGTGCCGAGCGCCTCGCGCCGCAACTGGACGGAGGCCCGCAGCGCCGAACCGAGCCGGTTGCCGAGATCGTCGAGCCGCAGGTGATTGTGCTCGATGACCGCGGTGGGCGCGAGCAGCCGCAGCCGGCTGCGCGCGTGGTCGAGTTTCTCCGCCGCCTGCGCCACCGCTCCGGCCAGTGAATCCACGAGTCCGGCGGTCGCCTGCTGCAGGCGCTCGGTGGCGGCGACATAGTTGCTCGAGATCAGCTCGGCCGCGCCGCTGGGTGTCTCCGCCCGCACATCGGCCGCGTAGTCGCACAACGTCGTGTCGATCTCGTGGCCGACCGCCGAGATGATCGGCACGCCACAATCGGCGACGGCGCGCACGAGCGGTTCCTCGTTGAAGGCCCACAGGTCCTCGATGCTGCCGCCGCCGCGGCCGATGACGAGGAGGTCAAAAATCTTCAGCGCCTCGGCCGTGCGCAACATGGCGGCCAGCTCGGCCGCGGCGCCTTCGCCCTGCACCCTGGCCGGCAGCACGACGAGCCGGCCCGTCCAATCGCGCCGGGTGAGGATGCGGATGAAATCCTGCACCGCGGCGCCGGTCGGTGAGGTGATGAAGCCGACGGCGCGCGGCAGCAGCGGGATGGGCTGCTTGCGCGCCGGGTCGAACACGCCCTCGGCCGCGAGGCGCTGCTTGAGTTTCTCCAGTTCCTGCTGAAGCCGGCCGGCGCCACGGTCGATCAGCGCGCGCACCACGAGTTGATACTGACCGCGCGCCTCGTAGACGCTGACCTCGCCGTAGGCCAGCACCGCCAGGCCGTCGCGCAGCGCCAGGCTCTGCCGGGCCGCGTCACCACGGAAGAGCACGCACGACAGCTGCGCGCCGGCGTCCTTGAGCGAAAAATAAACGTGGCCGCTGGCCTGCGCGCGAAGGTTCGAGACCTCGCCGCGCACCCAGCATGGCGGGAGGCCGCCCTCCAGCAGTTCCTTCACCCGGCGGGTGAATTCGGTGACGCTGGCCACGCGGCCGGCGTCCTCCAGTGGCAGCTCAGGTTCCTTTTTTGCCATAGTGCTTCCGCAGGAGCTGCGTGCCCACCGTGAGCGCCATCAGCCCGCAAAGGCCCAGCAGCGCCAACTGGCCTTTGCCGTGCAGCAGCGCGTCGCCGAAGAGGATGAACGCGGTGTTGAACGACCATTGCACGGCACAGGAGATCACCGCGTATTTGACCACCGGCACCTGCGCGAGTCCCAGCAGGTAGTTCTGGACCGGAAACGGCACCCCGGGGGTGACGCGCACCAAGACGATCAAGTCGGTCGCGTCGCCCGCGGCGACCTCCGGCAGCTTGTAGCCGAGCCGGACCACCAGTTTTTCCAACAGCGGCCGGAACGCCCGGCGCGCGAGATAATAGGAAAGCATGATGTTGAAAGTCACGGCCGTCAGCGCGAGCACGATGACCAGCGGCATGCCGAGAGTGGGTGCGAAAACCGATCCGGCCGTCAGCGCAAAGGGCGACAGCGGCACGCCGAACGATGGCAACAGGGCCATCGAACCGAAAAAGGCCACCGGCCCCGCGTGGCGGATCAGATCGAGGCCTGACGCCAGCAACGCCTTGAGGTCGAGCCCGCGCGCCACGAGGACCACGGCCACGAGCAACACGACCGCCGCGGCGGCGAGCTTGATGAGCAGGGCGCGATTCGGGCGCGGGGCGGATTTGGCCATGGGGCACGATGTCCGGGCCGGTTTGCCCCCGTCAAGGGCGGAGGCGGGAAAAGGCTTTCCTAGCCGGGGGCCGGCGCTAGCGTGACGGCCTGCTCCGCATGAAGCTTTCGATCGTCATTCCCTGCTACAACGAACGCAAAACCATCCGCGCCATCGTCGACGCCGTCCGCGCCGCCCCGGTGGCCGACAAGGAGATCATCGTCGTCGACGACTGCTCGGCGGACGGCACGCGCGACATCCTCAAGAGCGAGATCGAGCCGCTGGTGACCCGCATCATCTACCACGCGGTCAACCAGGGCAAGGGCGCGGCCCTGCGCACGGGTTTCGCCGCCGCGACCGGCGACGCGGTCATCGTGCAGGATGCCGATCTCGAATACGACCCGCAGGAATATCCGCGGCTGCTCAAACCCATCCTCGACGGCAAGGCGGACGTCGTCTTCGGTTCGCGCTTCATGGGCGCCGAGGCGCACCGCGTGGTCTATTTCTGGCACATGGTGGGCAACCGCTTCCTCACGCTGCTCTCGAACATGTTCACCAATCTCAACCTCACGGACATGGAGACCTGCTACAAGCTGTTCCGGCGCGAGGTGCTGGCGAAGATCGTCATCCAGGAAAACCGCTTCGGCTTCGAGCCGGAGATCACGGCCAAGATGGCGAGGCTCCCGGAGTGCCGCATCTACGAGGTGGGCATCTCCTACTACGGCCGTACCTACGCCGAGGGGAAGAAGATCGGCTGGCGCGACGGCTTCCGGGCCATCTACGCCATCGTGAAATACAACCTCGTCTGAGCCGGCGAGCCGCCGGCCGGCGCGAAGATTAAGATCCATTTCACGGTTCGGCCGCTTGCACTGGCCGGGCGCTTCTGTCTTCATCCCGGCCAGCATGGCTTCGCCCTCGCCCCAATCCGCCGTCTCGGTCGTCCTGCCCATTTTCAACGAGGAAGAGGTGTTGCCCGAATTGCTGGCCCGCCTGACCGCGGTCTTCGACACCAATCCGGCCACGCGGTGGGAGGCGCTGCTGGTCGACGACGGCAGCCGCGACCGTTCGGCGGAGCTGATCCGCGCGCACGCGACGAAGGACCCGCGCTTCGTGCTGGTCGAGTTGAGCCGCAACTTCGGCTTCCAGGCCGCACTCGCCGCCGGCCTGACGCACGCACAGGGCGAGGCCGTCATCACCATGGATGCCGACCTGCAGGACCCGCCGGAGTGCATTCCCGAGATGGTCGCCAAGTGGCACGAGGGCGCCCAGGTCGTGCGCGCGGTGCGCCGCTCCCGGCAGGAGACCGGCCCGCGGCGGCTCGGCATGGATCTCTTCCACGCCGTCTTCAGCCGGGTGTCCGATTTTCCCATTGAGTCCAACACCGGCACCTTCGGCCTGATGGACCGGGCCGCGGTGGACGCCCTCAAGCAGCTGCCCGAGCGCAACCGCTTTTTCCCCGGCTTGCGCTCGTGGGTGGGCTACCAGACGGCGGAGATCCGCTACGACCGTCAGGAGCGCGCCGCGGGCGAGCCGCAGCAGACCTTCCGCCGGCTGATCCGCTACGCCACCGACGGCGTGTTCAGTTTTTCCTACCTGCCGCTGCGGTTGCTGACCTACGCCGGGCTCTTCATCGCGTTCCTCGGCTTCTCGGCCGCGATCTTCTACGCGGTGCGCCGGATCATCGGCATCGAGACGGCGCCTACCGGCTATACCACGCTGGTCACCATCGTGCTGTTTCTCGGCGGCGTGCAGCTGATCGGCATCGGCGTGCTCGGCGAATACCTCGGGCGCATCTATGACGAGGTGAAACACCGGCCGCTTTACCTGCTCCGGCGGAATCCGCGGCCGGGAGCCAAAGAATGATGTCCCGCCTGCGTGTGCCGGGTCTGCTGGTGCTGGCGGCGTGTCTGGCGTTCGCCGGTTGGCTGCTGATGAGCACCAACTTCATGATCCACGATGACGAGGGTTACGTGTTGATCGGCCTGAAGAATTTCTCCGCGCACGGCCGGCTCTACGACGAGGTCTTCACGCAATACGGCCCGGTTCCCTTCCTCTATTATGAGGGCTGGCACCGCCTGTTCGACTGGCCGGTCACCAACCTGTTCGGCCGCACGCTGACGCTGGTGCACTGGATCGTCGCCGCCTTCGCGGCGGGCCTGATCGCGTGGCGGCTCTCGCAGCGCTACTGGACGGCGCTGTTCACGCTGGTGGCCGTCTTCGGGTATCTGTGGCAGATGACGTGGGAGCCGCCCCACCCCGGCGGGTTGATCGCCCTGATCATTGCCGTGGGCCTGGCCGGGGCCGTGGAGGCGCTGGCGCGCGGCCGCACAGCCGTCGCCACGCTGATCCTGGGCCTCGCCGGCGCCGCGCTGATCCTCACCAAGATCAACGTGGGGCTCTTCTGGATTTGCTCGGCCGGCGCCTTCCTCCTGATCGGCACCGCGCGGCGCGGCGCCTGGCTCGCCGCGGCCGGCCTCATGGCGCTGCCCTTTGTTTTGATGCGCCCGCTGCTGGGCGAATCGTGGGTGTTCGACTTCGCGGTGGTGTTCGCCCTGTCGGGTGCCGCCGTCTGCGCGCTGGTGGCCGCCGGGCATCCGCCCGCCGTGCAATTCCGCGACTGGCTCGCCGGTGCCGCCGGCTTTGCCGGGCTGGGCGCGGCCACCATCATCGCCATCCTCGCCCGTGGCACCAGCCCGCGCGGGCTGGTCAACGGCGTGTTGCTCGACCCGCTCCGGCATCCCGTCAATTTCCACTTCGGTTTCCTCTGGCCCCCGCTCGCCTGGGTCGTGGTTGTCCTCGCGGTCGCTCTCACCGCCCTCTGGCTCATGCGCCCCGCGCTGCGGCCCCGACTGGCCGGCGGAATCGCCCTGCTGCGCCTGCTGGCGCTGGGTTGCTTCGCCTGGCAGGCGGACACCTGGCTCACCATCCACGGACCCGGCCGCATGATCAGCCTCGTGCTGCCGCTGACGCCCCTGTTCCTCCTGCCCTTGGACGAGGCCCCGGCCGGCGACCGCCGCCGGCAGGCCACGGCGCTCGTCGCGCTGATCGGCGTCGGACAGGTGCTGCACGCCTACCCGGTCGCCGGCACGCAGCTGGCGTGGGGTTCGTTCCTGCTCCTGCCGCTCTTTGTCAGCGGCCTGGCCGAGGCCGCCGGCCACCTGGCCCGGCGCCTGCAACGCAGCTGGCTCGAGCCTGCCGTCGCGGCGGTCGCGTTGCTCGCCGCCGCCTGGCAGGTGAACCTGTTGTCGGACCAAGGCTGGCAGCGTTGGACCACCTCGGATGCGCTGGAGTTGCCGGGGGCCGAATCCCTCCGGCCGCAGGAAAACGTCCGCTACGCGCTGCGCATCCTCACGGCCAACGCCCAGCTCCACGCCGATCTGCTCTACTCGCGGCCGGGCATGTTCAGCTTCAATCTCTGGAGCGGCGTGCCGCCCCCCACGCTGCGCAACGCCACGCACTGGTTCTGGCTGCTCACGCCCGAGGAACAGCAGGCCATCGTCGCCCGCCTGCAGGCCGAGCCCCGCACGGCCGTCATCAGCAGCCGGCCGCTCATCGACTTCCTCGACCAGAAGGTCGGCCTGACCATCACCGGCCCCCTGAACGACTTCATCCGGCAGCATTACCGGCAGCTTTTCAGCGTGTCGGGTTATGATTTCCTCGTGCCGCGGGACAGCCGGGCGGCACCCTTCTACGTCGCGCAGAACTTCGAAAGCGCCTCCGCCACCGCGGGCGTCGAGCCCCGCCTGATCACGGTGAATGTCGCGATTCGGGCCACGGTCGCCCGCATCGTGCTGCGCGATGTGCGGAATCCCGCGATGAATCTCGCCTCCTGGTCGGCGGACAACTGCCGGGTGACCGTCAGCCGGATCAACGCCCTGGGGCAGACGGCCGGCGAACCGCAACCCAGCTCTTGGCCGCTGCAGATCGACGGGCTGCGCCAGCTGCACCTGTATCACAGCCTGCCGGTGCCCGCGGGCCGGCCCGCGCAGCAGCTTGTGTTCCTCGATGCCGCCGGGCACCCGCTGTTTGAGGCCTGCTACGACGACCCGGCCCGGTAGCCGGAGCTTGGTGCAGGTCGGGGCTTTATGGCCGACGTTTGGCCCCACCTGTCGGGGATATACCCCGACCTACAAGGGCCTCGGGCTAGCGTTTCCGCGCCACTAACACGAGACTGACTCCGAACGGAAACGGCACGCGCCAGAACGCCGGCCGCACGAAGAGCCAGCGCAACACGGCGTTGAGCGCCGGGGCGGGCAGCTTGTCCTCGGTGCGGACCTGGCCGCCCTTTTGCGGAAACCATTTCCGCCACTTGCGCACGAGCCAGACCGCCGGGTAGACCACGACGTTCGTGTAGTTCGCGTAAAGCAGCTCCCACTGCGCGTCGGGAAAGAGCGCCTTGAGCTGCGGCCGCGAGTAGCGCCGGAAGTGGTGCAGCGCGACATCCCAGTCGCTCCACAACGCCATGCTCGCCGGCACCGTGACCAGCGCCACGCCACCCGGCTTCAGCAGGCGGTGAAACCCCGTCACCACGGCTTGGTCGTCGGGCGTATGCTCCAGCACGTCGAGCGCGGTCACGTAGTCGAGGGAGGCCGCGGGCAGCGGCACCTGGTCGCCCGCCAAACTGAGAATCTGCTCCGGCCGGAAGCGCGTGCGCAGCAGCCGCAGCGCCTCCTCGTGGTCGTCGAGCACCATCACCCGGCAGTGCGCCTCCATTTCCTTCGCGAACCGGCCGGTACCTGCGCCGCAATCCAACAGCAGGTCTGCGGCCGTCGGCGGCCGCACCCGGAGCAGCCAGCCCCGGGCGAAATCCCGCTTGCCGGCGTAATACCAGTGGGCGGTCTCCATCTGGTCCATGTTGGCGTATTCCTCAGCGTTCATGCAGGTGCACACGAAGGTTGTGCGGCGCGCCGGAACGTGTCCATACTGCTTATCAATTTCTCCCCGGCTTCCGTTTGCCTTCCACCCGTTCACCACTCCTGCCCTCCGGACTGACCTGGCTCGCGCTGCTGCTGGCGCTCGGCCACGCCGTCCTCGCCACCCTCGCGATGCGGGAGAAGTCCACGACGGCCGATGAGCTTGCGCACGTGACGGGCGGCTACACCTTCGATCACTGGAACGATTACCGCATGCAGCCGGAGAACGGCAACCTGCCGCAGCGCTGGCAGGCGCTGCCGACCGCGCTGCGCGGCGCCGCGTATCCGCCGATGGACACGCTGGTCTGGCGCAAGTCGGAGGTCTGGCTCACCGGCCACGCGTTTTTCTACGAGACCGGCAACGATCCCGCGTGGATGCTGTTCGCCGCCCGCGCGATGAACTCCCTGTTCGGCGCCGCGCTGGTGCTGCTCGTTTATTTCTGGTCCCGCGGACTCTGGGGCGAGGCCGGCGCGCTGGTCTCCGCCGCGTTCGCCGCCCTCTGCCCGACCATGCTGGCGCACAGCGGCCTGGCCACCTCGGACATGTGCATGGCGTTTTTCCTGCTGGCCGCATCCGGCGCCTACTGGCGGCACCTGCATGACGGCCGGTGGCGCACCTGGTGGCTGAGCGCCCTCGTGCTGGGCCTGGCGGCTGTGGCCAAATACACCGCCGTGCTGCTGCTGCCGCTGGCGGTGATCATGGCCGCGCTGCGGGTTTTCAATCCCGCGCCGCTCGCGCTGGGGCGCTTCACGTTCCGCACGCGCCCCGGCCGGCTGGGCGCCATCGCCGCTTCCACGACCGCCCAGGGGCTGGTCGCCGTGGCCGTGATCTGGGCGTTCTTCGGCTTCCGCTACGGCGTCTGCAATCCTGCGCTGCCGCCGGGCGAGTTCAACCTGCCGTGGGATTTCATTCTCTCCTTCGGCGGCCTGAAGGCCCAGTGCATCCAGTTCGGCCGCGACCATCACCTGCTGCCCGAGGGCTGGCTCTACGGGCTGGCCTTCGTCCTGAAGCACGCCGAGGCGCGCGCCGCGTTTCTCGACGGGGAATACAGCATCTTCGGCTGGGTGGATTTCTTCCCGAAGACCTTCCTCTACAAAACCCCGCCGGCGCTGCTGGCCGCGCTGGCGGCCAGCGCGGGGTTGCTCGCCTGGCGGTTCCGCGCCCTTGCTCCCGCCCGCCTGGGCCGATATTTCTACCGCGTCACGCCGCTGCTGGCGCTGTTTGCCGTCTATTGGTTTATTTCGCTGACCAGCCACCTCAACATCGGCCATCGCCACATCCTGCCCACCTACCCGGTGCTCTATATCCTGGCCGGAGCTCTCGGGTGGGCGATGTTGCGCGCCTGGCATCATTCGCGGCAAACCGGCGCGGCGTTCGCCGTGGGCCTCGCCGCGCTCGTCGGCTGGCAGGCCGCGACCGCCGCGCAGATCTATCCGCATTACCTCGCCTATTTCAGTCCGCTCGTCGGCGGTCCCGCGCACGGTTACCAACATCTCGTGGACAGCTCCCTCGACTGGGGGCAGGACCTGCCGGCGCTGCAACATTGGCTGCACGACAATCGCCGGCCGGGCGAGCGCGTGTATCTTTCCTACTTCGGCACCGATGAGCCCGCCCGCTACGTGCCCGACGCCGTGCTCATGCCGCGCCTGCCGACCTTTGACCGGCCGCGTCCGTGGCATTCGTGCGAACCGGGGCTCTATGCCATCAGCGCCACCATGCTCTCGCACGTCTACCAGCCGCAACGCGGGCCGTGGACGCTGGAGAACGAACGCCTCTACCAGTTGCTGCGGCAGAACGACGTCAACTTCCGCCGCCTCAAGTTCGACCCGTCGGGCCGGCCTGAGGCGGCGCAGGGCTTCACCTCCGACGAATGGACCAAGGCCTGGAAGCAGTTCGAGCAGCTGCGCTTCGCCCGGCTGTGCCACTACCTGCGTGCGCGGCAGCCCGACGCGCAGCCCGGCTACTCGATCCTTGTCTACCGGCTGGACCAGGCGGAGCTCGACGCCGCGCTGAACGGCGACCTGCGCCAGCTGGCCGCGGCCATCGAACGCGCCCACGCCGCCGCCCAGCCCTGATTCACGGCACCAGCCGGACCAGCGGAATGCCTTGGTCCGCCGCCCCCGACGCGGGTTTGGGGAAATCAATCGTCACCACGGCCAGCATATCCGCCGGCACGGGCGCCACCACCACCAGACGCGACCCAGCCGACACCACGTCCGTGACCCGGCCCGTGGGCGTGCTCAGCTCAAAGGGACAGGCCGAGGCCATCGGGTTGAACAACTCCACCCGCACCGGAACATTGCTCCAGGTGCGCACCAGCAGTTCCCGGCGGATACGCTCCCCCTCCGTGATCAACCGGTGGCGGTAGAGCAGCGGCTGCGGCTGTTCGCCGGGGCGCAGCGCCCGGTAGGCGGCCAGATCCGGCAATCTCGTCCGGCCCATGACCCGGCCCTCGCGGCCCTTGAATTGCTCGAGCGGAACCACCAGCCAGCCCGCACCCGCGCCCACCGCGGCCTCGGCGGTGGCGGTTTTCATTCCGGACAACTGCTCCAGTTTCACCGGCCGCGGTGGCCCGAGGCGGTAGAATGAGGCCAGCGGCTTATCGATGGGAAAGGCCAGCCGCAGCGGCTCGCCCGGCTGGTCGAGTTGCTCCGCCCAGGCGCGCCAATGGCTGTAGACAAAATAGGAGGCGGAACGCCCGGGCTGCGTCAGCGCCTGCCAGGCCGCCTGGCTCGTGCGCCATTGCGTGAAGGCAAACACCTCCGTCGCCGACATGAGCAGCATGGCCCAGGCTCCGACGCGCCAGCCTCGCGGCAGGCCGCCGACGCCCCACGCCCCGACCACCGCCATCCACGGCGCCGCGAGCACCATGAACCGGAAAGCCCAGTGATGCCATTGCACCAGACCGTGCTGCACCAGGAGATAAATGATCACCCCGCCGCCCCACACCAGCATCTGCGCGGCCGCGGGGCGTTGGCGCATCGTCGCAGCCAGCAACAGGCCGGCGACAAACAACAACGCGCCCAGGATCCCGCACGTGACGACATCGGCGTCGGGCTCCGTCAGTCGCATCACCCGTTCCAGCTGATCGCGCCGCGATTGCCCGATGAACACATACGGATCGGCTTCCGCGGAAAACCGCGCGGTCAGCTTTTCCCCTGCGCGGCGGCTGACGCCCTGCAGCCAGAGCGGCTGCGCGGTGGGTTCAAGCAGCTGCACGGCGGACGTGCCGAGATTCCAGACCAGCTTCTCCGCCGCGTGGGCGGGCGTGGTGAATTCTCCGTGGTGCAGCCGCACCGCGTCGCGGGGACCGAAGAGCGACCCGTAGGTGACGACATTCCGCCAACAACCGGGCAGCACAAAAACCAGGGCCGCGACCAACAGGCCGAGGGCCGTCGGCCCCAGCGCCTGCCAATGAGCGCGCTGCCGCCAGGCCAGCCAGCCCACCCACAGCGCCGCGCCGGGCGCCAGGTAGAACATTGTCCCCTTCGAGCCAAAGGCCAGGGCTGCGCCCACACCCGCGACCCATGAGCCCTCGCCGCGCTCCAGCGCGCGATGCCACAGGAGATAACTCGCCGCGAACACGCCGGCGGTGAACAGGTCGCTCTGGATCGTGGTGAACTGCACCGCGACATTCGCCATGCCGAGCGCCAGCGCGACCGCCCCGAGGGCGTTGAGCCGCGACAGGCCGGCGGTCCGGCCCAGGCCGAAGGTGGCGCCCAGCAGCAACAGCCCGCCCGCCAGCTGCGCCAGCGGCGCGAGATGAAATCCTTCGTTGGTGGCGCCGAGCAGCCACGCGATCACCACGTCCGGCGCGACGGGCATGTAGTTCAACCGCGGGTCGTCGGTCGCATAATGGCGGATCGTTCCGTCCTGCAGCCAGGCGCCGATGCGCGACAGCCGGTAGGTCAGCGCATCATACACGATGGGTTCGGCCTGCGCCGCCAGCACGGTCAGGCCGAGCAGCACGACGATCAAGCCGCCCACCAGCCAGCCTTCCGGCGTGCCGCCGCGCACCAGCCGGCCCCACGCCGCAAGCCAGTCCCGTCCCTGTCCGATATCCCCGCGCCATTGCTTCCGCCGCCCCAGCAGCAAGACCGCGAGGCCGGCGGCGTGCAGCCCGAGAAATCCCGACCGACCGAGTCCGCCGCCCAGACCGAGCAGGATCCCGGAGCCCGCAATCCACGCCAGCGCCAGCAGCAGCCAGCCCTGCGACGCTTCGATCAGCCCCCGCCGGCCCAGCCCGGCGGCACAAAGGCCGAGCCACGCCGTCAACCCGACCAGGGCGGCGTCGGCGGCAAAAATCAGTCCGGGCGGGGCGATCATGATTCAACCGGCGCGGGTCGCGCGACGTTCAGGTTGCCTTCCTCGCGTCCCACCACTCCCGCACGGTGGCCAGCACGCCCTCCAGCAGCCAGCCGGCAAACAGCATCATCAGCGCCCAATGCAAGGGCTGCGTCAGCAGGCGCCAGGGCGCATCAAAGCCGGCAAACTGGCTCGGCAGCAGGGGCATGATCCGGTTGAAGAAAACACACAGCGCGCCATCCGACCACAGCGCAAACATCAACAGGACGCAGGCCACTTGCGCGGTCCGGGTCTCCCGCCGCGTGCCCATCCCCGGGGCCGCCTGGCGCCAGACCCAGAGCGCCATCCAGAAGATGAAGATCCAGCGATAGGCGTAATTCACGCCGGCCATGAAACAGGCAAGCAGCAGGATGGTGCCCAGCGTCGCCAGCATGAGTTCGCGCGGCTCGCCGCGCGAGGCCAGGCCGGTCGTGCAACGGGTCCGCACCAGCGCCAGCGCGCCGAGGGCCAGCACGACCACACTCAACCCCTGCGAGGCCTGCTCCGACCAGCCCAGGTCGCGTCCGAGCAGCGGTGCGCCCATGGTGTGGACGCCGGAATCGATCCGGAACTTCGCGCGCGCCATTTGCGGCGCGACTTCGAACAGCGTCAGGCCCGCTGCCGCCACCGCCACCGCCACCAGCACGGGCCTCCGGCGCAACGGGCGCGTCCACAGAAACGCCGGCGCCGCCAGCGCCGGATAATATTTCAGGCCGGTCGCGAGCACCAGCGCCCCCACCGCGAGCAGCTGGCGCAGCCCGCCGGCGCCGGCGGCCGCCACCCCGACCAGCGCGATGAGCACGAAGATCACCAGGTCGTTGTTCGCCCGCAGGAAGGCCAGCAGGACCGGGGGCGAGAGCAGCACCGCCGCCATCCAGCCCACTTCCCGCAGGTTCCGGGGCTTCACCGCCAGCCAGCACGACAGCGCAAACGCCGCGATCCACGAGCTGCCCACCAGGAAATTGTCCGCGCGGCCGAGGCCGAGCCAACGCAGGGCGAGCCACCAGTCCGAATAGACGTGCCACCGCCCCAGCGGATCCAGCGGGTTGACAATGTAGGGATCCCCGCCGGCGCGGACCACGTCCACCGCTGCCAGGATCGCATACGAATCGAGGTAGGTCATGCCGTAGGCGGCGAGGCCCAGGCTCGTCAGGATTTTCGGCCAGAGCACGCAGGCCATCCAGCCGGTCAGGCAAATCACCGCCAGCAACAGCGTGGGGTTGACCGAATAACCGAAGATCCGGGGCGCGGGGTTCATCGCGTCGCGGGCACCGGTTCGCCCTTGGCCGCCGGCAGCGTCACCGCCACGAGCCGGCTGATGCGCGTGATCCGCGTTCCGAGCCGGCGCTCCGCGAGCAGCTCGATCTCAAAGCCCTTGGGCAGGCGGTCCGAGAGATTCATCTGGTAATCCCCGTCGGGCGAGGTGGGATGGAAAGTTTGCATGACCAGGATCTCGGTGAAGATCCGGTCCTGCAGCTGGGCCTGCAGGCGGTCGGCCACGATGTTGGCGCGCCCGACCAGGATCGACGGGGTTTTGATCAGCAGCCAGGGCAGCGTGGATTTGTTGGTGAGGATCAACCGGGGGCCGGGCGGCCGGGCGGCCACGAACCGGCGCTCCCACTCGATTTCGTCGATGCCCGTGTGGGAATAAAGCGGCTCGGCAAAGCGACTCGTGGCCGTCACGACGGCCAGCAGGGCCGTGCCCACCAGCAGGGCCGGCAGCGCCGGCCACCGGCGCCCCAAGGTCGCCCCGGCGACCACGACGGCGAACGCGAGGACCAGATACAGCGGCAGGCTGAACCGGGAGGCCATGGGATCGCTGAAATTGGACCAGTAATAGAACATGATCAGCCCGGTGTTGCCGAGGGCCGCGAGCCCGACGAGGAAAAGCGCCAGCCGGTCGCCGTCCGCGTCGCGCAGTGACGGCCGGCGGCGGACCAGGTGCCACCCCAGCCAGCCCAGCGCCAGCGCCCCCAGGATCGTGAGCGTCAGCGAATTCGCGTAGCGTTGGGACGTGCTGAGCAGAAATTCGCGCGCGCTGTGCAGGTTGCCCGCGAGGTAATCGAGGCTGAAGCGCGTGTTCTGGTCCTCCTTCAGCTCCCACTGCCAGCGCGTGGCGTTCAGCACCTTGTTCTGCAGGGCGATCGGCAGCAGCAGCAGGGGCGCCACGACCGCCGTCCAGGACAGGATGATCTCCCCGCGCTTCCACCAACCGACCAGGATGATGACGGCGACCGGCAGCACATACAGGGCTGATTCATACCGCGACTGCGCCAGCAGCACCGCGCCCAGCACCAGCGCGGAAAGCCGGGTGGGGTCGGGCGAACGCAGGTAGGCGCCGCCCAGCGCGGCCACGACCAGGATCATGCAGAAGTTGAGCAGCTCCATGCCCGAGCCGGTGGCGTTCTGGCCGAGCAGCGGCAGCGA
Organism: Opitutus sp. GAS368; assembly: GCF_900104925.1. Lineage (NCBI taxonomy): Bacteria > Pseudomonadati > Verrucomicrobiota > Opitutia > Opitutales > Opitutaceae > Opitutus > Opitutus sp. GAS368. The sequence continues at coordinate 2,127,568 of NZ_LT629735.1, read as the reverse complement.
CCCGAGCAACAGCACCACGAGCATTGCCCCCCACTGGCCCGCCAGCCGCCGGCCGAGGTAATACGCCAGACCGAGGGTGACCGGGAAAAGCGCGGCGTTCAGCGCGTAGGCGTTGGCCGGGCGGTAACCGGTCAGGTCGTGCACCAGGGAAATGAGGAACGGATAAAAGTTGGGCCGCTTGTCGAGGTAGTTGTCGAGCGACAGGAAGGTCCCGAGGATGTCGTAGCCCCGCACCATCGTCGCCGTGTCGCGGAAATAGTGCATGTTGTAGGCGGTGGACTGCAGCACGAACTCGTCGTAGAGCACCTTGCTCCGGAACGGCTCGGAGTTGACCGCCATGACCGAAAACAGCGCGATGGCCAGGCCGGCGAGCAGGAGTTCGCGCCGGCCGGGCCCGTCTCCGGGCTGGCGTTGCGCCCACAGCCGCCAGAGTTGCGCGCACCAGGCGGCAAACGTCAGCAAGACGACATAGTAGGCGCCGTGCTTCACCAGGAACTCGGCGGTTTCCACCTTGAGGCCGATGAAGCCGAGGTAGACCGCGGTGACTCCGGCCAGGCCGAACAGCGCGAGCCGGAATTCGGTCCGTTGCAGAAGGGTGGCGCCGGGAGGAGACACGGAGGAAAGCGGCCGGACCGGATTCAGGGGAGCCGCTTGATGAAGCGGTCCAGGAACTGTTCGCGGATCTTTTCCTGCTCGGCCGGGCTCAGGCCTTCCAGCGGCTTGGGTTGGGCGACCGGCAGCGCGGTCGGGCCCTCGCGGATGGAAACGACCCGGCTGATGCGGCTGACGGTCAGCGGCGTGAACCGCCGCTCCCACACCGTTTCCAGCTGGTAGTCAGGCCCGAGGTCATCGGCTGCGTCCACGACCGGGCGGCCGGTCGCGGGATCCACGTTGTAGCGCTGAAAGGCATAGATGGCGGTAAAGAGGTGGTTGCGGGCGTTGAAGATGATGTTCTCCTTGTGGTCCAGGGCCTGGCGGACTGGCGTGGCCGAGACGTGGTGGGTGAGCCACATGATGGAGTCCTGGTCGATGAACAGGTAGTCGCGCTCCGGGTGCGCCGCGATGAACTCGCGCCGCCAGTCCATCTCCCGCCCGATATAATAATCCAGCGAGTAGGAGTGTCGCGCCATCGCCGGCAGCGAGTAGCCGAAGAACCCGGCGCCGGTCAGCGCGGCCAGCACACCCCAAACCCGGCCGCGCCAGTTCATCTCGGCCGCGACCGTGATGATCGCGATGACCAGCGTGAGGTTCAGCGGCAGGCTGAGGCGGCGGATGACCGGGTCGTCAAACTTGCCCCAGAAATAACAGAGCATCAGCAGCGTGTGCGCGGCGAGGCCGAGGGCGAAGATCGCCAGCGCGCCCCGGGCCGGCGGCGCGCTGCGCAAATTGAGCAGCGTCTTGAGCGTCCACAGCCCGAAGAACGGCAGCGCGAGGAAGCCCAGCCCGGACAGGACAAGCGAGTTGGAATGCTCGCCGGTGGTGTTGAAGAAGAAGTTCAGGTCGTGCCCGATGTTATCGGGAATGAAGTCCGGGGAGAAGGGCTTGTCGTAACCCGGCCGGCTGGCCATCTCCCAGGACGCGGTCCGCACGCTGAACACCTTGTTGTGCAGCGCATACGGCAGCAGCAACAAGGGCATGGCCACGACCAGCCATGTCACCACGGGCTTCCGGTCGCTCCACCAGACCCACAGCACCGTCAGGCCGACGGGAACGAGGAAAAGGACGGACTCGTAGCGGGTGTTGGCCAGCAGGATGCCGGCCAGCCCGAACGCCTCGAGCGAGTTCGCGTCCCGCCGGGCCACGTAACGCATGCCCAGCAGCAGGGTGGCGAGGATCATCACCAGATTGAGCAACTCGAAGCCGCCGCCCACGGCGTTCTGGGCCAGCAGGGGCAGGCTGGTCAGCAGCAGCACCGCCACGGCGCCGGCGCCGCGCCCGCTGATCCGGCAGCCCGTGAGATAGGTCAGCGTCAGCAGCACGAACGTGAGCACCGTGTTGAGGGCGAAAACGTTCTCCGGCCGGTAGCCGGTGAAATCATGTAGCACCGACACCAGGAAGGGTTGGAACAGCGGACGCTTGTCGAGCTGGCCGGCCAGGAGCTGGAACGCACCCTGGATGTCGTGGCCCCGCATCGGCACGAGCGCGGTCTTGTCGAGGTGCATGCTCATCGACGTGCCCAGCAGCATGACTTCATCCATCAGAATCTTGAATCCGTAGGCCTCGTGCACGAGCAGCAGCAGGCTGCAGCCGGTGATCAGCAGGACGGGCCAGCGCGGGCTGTGCCGCCAATCCGGCCAGTCCGCCCGGGAATCCCGCGCGATCTTGACCAGTGACCAGCCGAACAGTCCGGTCAGGAGCAGCATGGCCCAGTAGCCGCCGTAAATCACCGCCTGCAAGGACTGGTCGGGAGTGAAAGTGAGAAAGCCGAGAACCACGGCCAGGGCCGCGCTCAGGCAGAGCAACACAAGACGACGATCCATAGGATGTAAGTGGCGCCGGGTGGCGCCGGATGGGCCCATTCACTAGGAAAGGCCCGCCCCATAAGCAAAGGTTTGTTTCGGCGCGCCGGGTGGCGCGGCAAAGAAAAGGCCGCCCTTTGCAGGGCGGCCTTGGAAGGAATGTTTTCCTTGCGCTGGGTAACTTGCGTTACGGAGCGTAGGTCACGGTGCGGGCACCGGCGACGCCAGAGATCGTGATCGTCACGCCCTGGGTGAAGCCGACCGGGTAGGACTCCTGAGCGACCGTATTGACGGCCTTCACGTAGTTCGTCGCGCCGATGAGGCTCGTCGAAGCAACGGTGGAGACACCGTTCTCCAGGAAGTATTGGTCAGCAGCGGCCGACAGCTGGCGGGCGTTGTTGAGGACCGCTTTGTCCTGCGAGGACTGACGGACCTTCTGGAACGCGGGAATGGCCATGGCGGCCAGGAGGCCGATGATGACCACGACGATCATGATTTCAACGAGCGTGAAACCCTTGGTGGAACGTGTATTCATTTTATGTGGATTATGAGGTTATTTCTTTTCGCCCACAAAATGTGAGCGACGCTGCAGCAAATCGCTTTGGGGCCGTAGGCTCAAGAGCCAATTTGTTAAAGAAAAAGTAAAACCCTCCCCGGGAGGGGAGGGCTTACGTTAGAGCATTATAAGGTATGGCTTTACGGGGCGTAGGTCACGGTGCGGGCACCGGCGACGCCGGCGATCGTAATCGTGACGCCCTGGGTGAAGCCGACCGGGTAGGTCTCCTGCGCGACCGTGTTGACGGCCTTCACGTAGTTCGTTGCACCCACGAGGTCAGTCGAGGCACAGGTGGAGACACCGTTCTCCAGGTAGAATTGGTCAGCGGCCGCCGACAGCTGGCGGGCGTTGTTCAACACCGCTTTGTCCTGCGAGGACTGGCGGACCTTCTGGAACGCGGGAATGGCCATCGCGGCCAGGAGGCCGATGATGACCACGACGATCATGATTTCAACGAGCGTGAAGCCCTTGGTGGGACGAGTATTCATTTTATGTATTATTTTGGCTGAGCTATTTTATGTATTATTTTTGGCTGAACTGCCTTAACGACGCGCTTCATAATAAGAATGTTTCCGTGGGAGAACCAAGGTAGGATTTCGCCTTACAAGGTAAAAACCATCTGAAAGTTGCTCATCTGGCCCCAAAGAGGGGCCATTGGTCCCTATTTTCAGGGAGATTGAATCACTTCAGGATTTTCGCCAGAGGCAGCGCGACCGCATCGCGCCAAAGCAGCTCCATCCGGTACTTGTCCCGATTCTCGGGCGTGAAGAGGTGCACCATCACCTCAAAGGCATCCACCACGGTCCAGCCGCTACCCTTGGTGGTGTCCACGGCCAGGATCCTGGCCTGCTGGTCGTCCAGCACCCGCTCGAGCTCGATCCGCAGGGCGCGGAGGTGCGGCTCCGAGGTGCCAGTCGCAAGCACGAGATAGTCAGTGATGCTGGAAAGTTTGCTCACATCCAGCACCCGCAGGTCTTCGGCCTTCTTGCTGTCCAGCGCCTGCACGATGAGCTTGATCAATTTTTCCGTGGGCTTGTCCGCCGGGGCGGCGACCCGGGCCGGGGCCTTGGCCTTGCGGACGGCGCTCGTTTTCTTGGGGGCTTTGGCTTTCATCGGTATCAGCGATACAGTTTCCTGCTTTCAATATAGGCGATAACTTTCTGCGGACAGAAATAATGCAGCGACCGGCCGGCCTGCACCCGCGACCGGAGCTCGCTCGAGCTGATCTCGATCAGGTGGCCGTCGCACCGGTGCAGGCGCAGCCCGTCGATCTCCACGTGCGGCTTGGTGGGGTGCTTCGGCCGTTCGAGAAAGATGAAATCTATCAGCCGCACCAGGGCGCCGATCTCCTTCCACTTGTGCAGCAGGGGCAGCTGGTCGCCGCCGATGATCCAGAACAATTCGTCGCCGGGAAACTGGGTCCGGAAATGCCGCACGGAATCCACCGTGTAGCTGATACCGCCCTTGCGCAGCTCATAGTCGGAAATCTCCAGCCGGCGGTCCCATTCGGTGGCCGATCGGAGCATGGCCAGCCGGTCCTCGACCGTGGACTGGATGTCATTGGGTTTCAGCGGGGCCTGGGCCGCCGGCACCAACAGCAGCCGGTCGAGGTGAAACTGCTCCAGCACGTCCTGCGCCGCGATCAGGTGCCCGAAATGCACCGGGTCGAAACTGCCGCCCAGAAAGCCGATCTTCATGCGCACACGCCGGTCCAGCCGTGACGGCCGGACCGGGAAACAGGCGATGGGAACTCTCTTGCCACGCGGCCCACTTCATTCCGCAATCCTGTTTCGGCAATCCCAAACCTCGCCCGGGTGGCGGAATTGGTATACGCATCGGACTTAAAATCCGTGACCTGAAAAGGAGTGTGGGTTCGAGTCCCACCCCGGGCACCATTTCACCAACCAGGTCCTTCTTGACCCCTTCCGCCCAACCAAGCCCCGGCCTCGTCTCGCGCGGTCGCTGGACGATGCCGCTCCTGAGCGTGCTGCTGGTGGCCGCGATCTGGGCCGCGTGCTTCCGTTTTCCGGTGGTGTGGGCGGCAACGGGCATCGGCGAGGCCGACAAACCCTTCCTGGATTTGCAAAGCCTGCTGGCCGCCGGCGAATACGCCCGGGCCGGACACGATCCCTACCTCCACAACCCCGGCGATCCCTACAACCGTCCGCTCGTCTACACCGAGTGGTGGCTGGTAAGCGGCCGCCTCGGACTCACCCTGGCGGACACCCGGTGGCTCGGCACGCTGCTCATCGGGATGACCCTGCTCAGCGCGGTGCTGCTCACCCGGCCGGCCAGCGTGCGGGAAGCCGGCAGCCTGGTGCTCTGCCTGGCGTCACCGGCGTTGCTGATGGCAGCCGCGCGGGCCAACAACGACCTGGTCGTCTTTGTGATCATGTGTGGGGCCCTGGGTTGCCTGCGCGCCGGACGTCCGCCGTGGCGGGCCCTGGGCATCGTGTTGCTGGCGATCGCCGCCGTCCTGAAATATTTCCCGCTGGCGGCGGTGCTCCTGTTGCTCGAGGCCCGCACGCGGCGCGAATTGCTCGGCTGGATCGTGCTCTACGGGCTCGTGTTGTTGCTTGCCTGGCCGGCGCTGGAACCGGGCTTGCGCGCCGCGGCCCGGAGCCAGCCGGCGCCGGACTGGCTGTATGCCTTCGGCGCCCCGGTGCTCTTCCGGGATTTCCACCTCACCGTGCCGGCCGCCCTGATCGCTGGCGCTTTTCTGCTCGCGGTGGGCGCCAGCCGCCTGGCGGTCAAGCCTGCGCCCGCGTCCCGGCCCCTCGCTTCCAGCGATGAGGAGCGTGAGTTTGTCTGCGGCGCCGTGATGGTGGTGGGCTGCTTCGTGCACGGCTCGTCCTACGTCTACAAACTGGTCTTCGCCCTTTGGCTGTTGCCCTGGCTTTGGCGCGCGCCGCCGGCCGATCGCCTGCGCCGGATCATCTCCCTCCTGCTGCTGGCCGTGCTCTGGCTGGAGGGAACCATGGCGGTCGTGATCAACCTGAGCGTTACTTTCTCCGCCTGGACGTCCGTCACGGGCCAGCGCGTGCTGGAGGCCACGCTGGTGGTCAGCCAACTGCTCGGCTGGATCCTGGCGGTGATCCTCGGCCGCAGCCTGTTGCTCTACCTGCAAAGGCAGTTGCAACGGCTCGGGTTTCTTCCGTCCTGATCGCCGCGCGAATGGCGGGGCCGCGTCGCGCGCTTTCCTTTTCCCTCTTCCCCTTTGCTTTTCCTCCCCCCATAAAGCGACCCGATGCACCGTCCCGGACTGCCCTCTTCCCGTCCCGCCCCCAGCCATGCCTAGGCGCGACGCCCTCGTCGCCGGGCTGCTCGCCGTGCTCGTGGTGGTCCTGCTGTGGCCTCTGGCCCGCCAGGGGGTGGACCAGCACCATGACGGCATCATGCTCAAGCCCGCACTCGACGTGCTGTCAGGTCAGGTGCTGTTCCGGGACACCTTCACGCAATACGGCGCGCTGACCACCTACCTACAGGCGGCGATGCTCTGGTTTCAACCCACCCTGCTGGCGCTCCGGCTCATGACGGTGGCGGCCTATGCGCTGGCGCTGTTTTTCCTCTATGCCACCTGGCGCCTGATCCTGCCGCGGCCGCTCACGGTGCTGGCCTGCGGCCTGTTCGCCCTGTTCATCCCGGGTTACGAGAAAAACTGGCTCGACCAATATTGGATGCTGCTGCCCTGGTCGTCGGTTTATGCGCTGATGTTCCAGGGCCTCGGGCTCTTTGCCCTCACCCAGATCATCCGGGACGCGCACGCGGTTCGCTGGGGGGCAATCCTGGGGGCGGCCTGCGCCTGCGCGTTTTGGTGCCGCCAGCCGGTCGGGGTCATCATGACCGGCTGCGCGGGGGCGAGCTGGCTGGCGCTGCAATGGGCGGGCTGGACGCCCGTCAACGCCACGCGCCGCGCCATTGTCGTCGCGACCCTCGCCGGCTTCGTAGCGGTGAACGTTCTCCTTTTGGGCAGCGTGGCCCTCACGGGCGCCCTGCCCGAGTGGTGGTATCAGAATTTTATCTGGCCCAGCAAATGGGCGCAGGGCAGCGAGAATGTCAGCTGGGGCCTGTTCGTCTCCTTCTTCGTGCATCCCGGCGCCGGCGCCGGCCTGCTGGTCCTCCTGCTCGCCCTTTTCGCACCCGGCCTGCTGCCACGCGCCGGGCTGGTCCTCACGCCGCGCCGCCAGGGGCTCTATTACCTGGTCCTCGCCGGCGTGCTGGCCTGGCAGCATGAGCGGGTGCTCGGCCTGCTGGCCCTGCGGGACGGCGGCTGGACCGCGCTGCTGCCCGTGGTGGTGCTGGGTCAGGCGCTCCTTTGCCTGGGGTTGGTATTCCGGCAGACGGAAACGCCCAAAACCACCGAGTATTACCTGGTCGCCGCGCTGGCGGCGCAGGCGGCCGGCTCCCTGCTGCAATATTACCCGGTGCCGGATTCGTGGCATATCTTGTGGGCCCTGGCCCCGGCCTTCGGTCTGGCCGTGTATATTTTCTGGCGGAGCGCGCGTTGGTCGGTCCCCGTGACCACGCTGGTCCTGACGGCCGCCTTCGTCCCTTCCCTCTGGGCCAAGATCCAGTCCGCCCGGCAGTCCCTGGCCCGGCCCCTCGTGACGCTCGAGCACCCGGCCGTGCTGCGCGGCATCCAGGTCACCGCTGTGCAGGCGCAAAGCTTCCACCGGATCACGGCCGTGTTGGAACAGATCGAGCGCCACCAGCCGGGCATCCCCAGCGCCCTGATCGGCAATGACGCCCTGTTCCTGTGCTTCACGAAGAACCGCACCAATCCCACGCCCTATTACGTCACGTGGATCGGCCTGGCCGACCAGCCGATGAACCAGAAACGCTGGAATTACATCCAGAGCGTCCGTCCGCTGATGTTCCTGCACAAGGCCCGCTGGGAGGCGGTCAATGATTTCTATCGACGCGCCCGCTACCTCCCGGTGCTATACGTGGAGGACGAAGCATTGGAAATCGCCGTCCCGCAGGAGCTGGCCGACGCCATGGGCCTCAAGGTCTACGGCGGCGAGGCCGGCGGCGGACCGGCCAAGGAAAAACCCAAGCCATGAAAAAAATCACGGTCGTCAGCGGCTGCTACAACGAGGAGGGCAACCTCGAGGAACTCCTGCGCCGGGTCTGGGCCGTGGCCGCCAAGTTTCCGCAGTATGACTGGAACTGCCTCATCATCGACAACTGCTCGACCGATCGCTCGCCGGAAATCCTGCGCCGCCTCGCGGCCGCGGACCCCCGCCTGAAGGTCATCCTCAACGCCCGCAACTTCGGCCACATCCGCTCGCCCTACCACGGCATCCTGCAGGCGCCGGGCGACGCCGTGATCTTCCTCGCCTCCGACCTGCAGGACCCGCCGGAGCTGATCGAGCAGTTCATCCCCCTCTGGGAACAGGGCTGGAAGGCCGTGGCGGCCGTGAAAAACGAGAGCAAGGAATCGCCCGTGTTCTTCCTCGTCCGCAAGGTCTACTACAAGCTGGTGGCGCGGCTGGCGGACGTCGACCTGCTCCTCAACTTCACCGGCTTCGGCCTCTACGATCGCGCGCTGGTCGAGTATCTCCGCGCCAGCGAGGACCCCTACCCCTACCTGCGCGGGCAGATCTCCGAGATCGGCTACCCCGTCGCCCGCGTGCCGTTCGTGCAGCCCCGCCGCGCCCGCGGGTTCACCAAGAACAACCTCTACACGCTCTTCGACATCGCGATGCTCGGCTTCACCAACCACACCAAGGTGCCGCTGCGCCTCGCCACGATGGTCGGCTTCCTGATGGCAACGTTCTGCTTCGGGGTGAGCGCGGGTTATTTCGTCTACAAGCTGCTGAACTGGGACAGCTTCACCCTCGGCACCGCGCCCGTGGTGGTGGGCCTGTTCTTCATCGGCTCGGTGCAGCTTTTCTTCATCGGTGTGCTGGGCGAATACATCGGCGCCATCCACACCAAGGTGACCAAGCGCCCGCTCGTCGTGGAGCGGGAACGCCTCAACTTCTGAACCGCGGCGCGCGACTCAACCCGGCTGGATCTTCTCCGACTTCGGGTGCAGCGGCCCCTGCAGGTTGGCCCTTAGCGTCTCGCGCGGCAGGAAGGGCGACAGGTCCTCGAGCGGCGGCGAGATGAGCGTGCCGTCGGGCTGCACCGAGATGCCCAGCTTGGGGTGGAAGAACTGCTCGGGCGCCATGAACACCTCGCAGATCACCGGGCCGGCCGCGGCCAGCACCTTCGGCATCTCGCGGTCGAAATCCTCCCACGTGCGGATCCGGAAGGCCGGCATGCCGAACGCTGTCGCCAGCTTGCTGAAATCCGGACACGATACGCCGGACTTGGCGTCCGTGCCGGCGTAGCGGCCCTTGAGCACCGCTTTCTGCGTGTGTTTGATCATCAGGTAGCCGTCGTTGTTGAAGATGATGAGTTTGATCGGGAGCTGGTGGTGCGCGACGGTCTGCAGCTCCTGCAGGTTCATCATCATGCCGCCGTCGCAGTTCAGGCAGAGCACCTCGCCGCGGTTGCGCGCGAAGGAGGCGCCGATGGCGCCGGGCAGGCCGAAGCCCATCTCGCCGAGGCCCTGCGACGTGATCAGCCGCTGCGGCGGCGTGATTCGCAGCGCCTGGTGGCCGCTGAGCAGCGCCGTGCCCATGTCCGTCACGACCACCTGGTCGGGCTTGAGCTGGCCGACCAGCCGGTCCATGAACTTGTAGGAATTGATAAACCCGTCCTTGTCGGCGTGCTCGGGCCCGATCCACGGGAAGCGCGCGCGCACCTCGCCGCACCAAGCGAGCCACTCTTTCGGCGCCGGGAGCGGGGCGGTCGCCGCCTGTCGCTGCAGCTCGCGGATGAAGCCGCCTGCATCGGCGCGCACCGGATGGTTGAACCGCTCCGGGTATTTCTTCAGCTCGGTCGGGTCGATGTCGACGACCGTGATGTCCTTGGCCGCCCGCGCCAGTTCGCTGATGTCATACCCGACCTGCGGGATCGCGAGCCGGGTCCCGATGGTCACCAGGCAGTCGCAACTCTGGAGAATGAAGTTCGCCGCGCGCTGGCCGTAGACGCCCGCGCTGCCCATCACCAGCGGATGTCCGCCGGGCAGCAGGTCGATCGCCGACCAGGTCACCAGCACGGGCACGCCGAGCGCCTCGACAAATGCCTTCAATTCTTTCTGCGCGCCGGCCATGCGAATGCCCACGCCGAGCCAGAGCAGCGGTCGCTTCGCGCCGCGCAGGCGTGTCAGCGTCGCCACCACCTCGCGTTGCAAAGCCTCGCCCACCAGCGGGGCGACGGCCGTTGGCGGCGCTTCGGGTGTATAGTGCGCCAGCGTGCTCTCCTTCACCATCGCCGACTGCACGCTCTGCGGAAAATCGATCCAGCACGGGCCCGGCCGGCCGGTCGTGGCGATGTGCCACGCCTTCTCCAGTTCATACAACGTTTGCTCCGGCGTCATCACCCGCGCGCCGTATTTCGTCATCTTGCTGACGGCAAACGGGCTGTCGTAACCCTGGATGCCATACATCCGGCGATCGAAGCCGGGCGTGACGTAGCGCGCGTTTTCCTGGCCGGAGATGATCAGGCAGGGGATGGAATCGGCCCACGCCGAGAGCACACCGGTGATCGCGTTGCTCGAGCCGGCGCCGGCGGTGACCAAGGCGAACGTCGGCTGGCCGCTGACCTTCCAGTAGCTCTGGATCGCCATGGTGCAGGCCTGCTCGTGGTGCGGGCAGATCAGCTCGATCTTCGACTGGTAGAAGATCGAATCGAAGATGTGGGCGTTGGCCGAGCCAATGATGCCGAAGGCGTGCTTCACGCCCTTCCGCTCAAAAAACTCCGCGATCAGGTCACTGACTTTTCGTTGCATTGGAAAACGGCGGGACACTCTGCCAGCCCCCGGTGAGCCGGTGCCACTCGATGGTTTTCTGGAGGGCGGCATCCAGCGGCACAGTGACATTGAAGCCGAGATCCGCCGCCATCCGTGACGTGTCCGGCACCAGCCGGTTGCGGTCGTGGCCGGCCTGACCAAGGCGCAGCTTGATCTCGGGCACCGGCGAGAAATACCGGGTGATCTTCTGCGCCAGCGTGAGCAGGTCGACCGGCTCGTCGCTGCCGAGATTATAGGTCGTGCGCGGCCGGCCGGCCGCGAGCGCCAGCAGCACCCCGCAGGCAAAATCGCTGTAATACATGATGCTGCGCACCGTCGCCCCGTCGCCCATGAGCCGGATCGGTCCGCCGCGGAAGCTGTCGCGGATGAAGTCCGTCACCGCCCACGGCAGCTGCAGCGACTGATAGGGCCCGACAAAGGCGAACGGCCGCAGCGTCACCACCGGCAGCTTGCTCTCGCTGATCGCGCACTGCGCGATCACCTCGGCGAGGCGCTTGGACTCGGGGTAGACCGCGTTCACGTCGTTGCACTTCAACACGCCGCCGAAATCCTCGTTGATGCGCGGCAGGTCCCACGGCTGGCCGCCGTAGACGAGGCCCGAGCTCAGGAGCACGACCTTCTGCAGGTCCTCGAGCAGCGTGGCGGCGCGGAGGATCCGCAGCGTGCCCACCGTGTTGGTTTCCGCCACCGCGCTCGGGTGTGAGGCGAACACGCGGCGGTCGGTGAGCGCGGCGGCGTGGATGACGTAGCGCACGTCGCGCGGCAGCTCCGTGAAATAGCGGATGTCGCCGTCCTGCAGGGTCACCCACTTCTCCTTCCCGAGATGCGGCCAGCGCGCGGCGAAGGCCTGGGTGTTGCGGCTGAAGACGGTGACCTGCAGCCCGAACTGGTGCCGCTCGTTCAGGACCTTCGCGAGTTCGAGCAGCCACGTGCCGAGGAAACCGGTGCCACCGGTGATGAAGAGGTGCTGCCCACGCAACGGGGCCAGGCGCTCGAGGCGGCCCGACAGCACGGCCTCGGCGTCGGCGCGGACGAGGGCGATGGCCTGGTTCATGGCACTGGCGGGGTTTGGCCCGCGTCCTTGCTGTGCTTCGCCAGTTGGTCGGCCACCTCGAGGATCAGGTCCTCCTGGCCGCCGACGACCTTGCGCTTGCCGAGCTCGAAGAAGATGTCGCGCCCGTCGACGCCGAACTGCTTCGCGGCGCGCTGCACGGGCTTGGAGAAACCGGAGAATACACCCGTCATGCCGCTGACGATGGTCACGCCGTTGGACTCGGGCAGCGAGCCGGCGAAGAGCTTCGCCGCGAGGTCGCCGGCATCGAGCGCCCTGTAGAGGTCGAGGCTGGTGGTGTAGCCCTGCTTGATCAGCACCGCCGCGATCAGCTCGATCGGCGCGTTGCCGGCCCCGGCGCCGAAGCCGCGACCCGTGCCGTCGACAATGCGGGCGCCCGCCTCGAGCGCGGCGATCGAGTTGGCGACGGCGAGCCCGAGATTGTTGTGCGCATGGAAACCCACCGGCACTTCGAGCTTCGCGGCCAGCAGGCCGACCTTGGCGGTCACGTCGGCCGGGAAATAAGCGCCGGCCGAGTCCATGAGCACGATGCCCTGGGCGCCGTAGGACTGCATCTTCTTGGTCTCCTCCAGCAGGACATCGGCGGAAACCATGTGGCTCATCATGAGCACGCCCCAGGCCTCGCGGCCCGCGGAGCGCACGTGGCCGATGTGCCGCTGCGTGATGTCGGCCTCGGTGCAGTGGCAGCCGACGCGAAACAGCTCCACGCCCGCCTCCATCGCCTGCGCGATCTCACGGTTGATGGTGGCAAAGCCGGGAATGACATGGACGCTCAGCTTGGTGCGCTGCAGGCAGGCCTTGGCGGCGCGCAGCATCTCGCCCTCCGGCACGAGGCTTTCCCCGACCTGCAGCGAGGAGGCGCCGAGCCCGTTGCCGTGGCCGACCTCGAGGAAATTGAAACCGGCCGCTTCCGCGGCCGTCGCGTAGGCCTTCACCTGCTCGAGCGTGATCTGGTGGCTGTAGGCGTGCGAACCGTCGCGCAGCGTCGCGTCGCAGACCGTGATGGTGGGTTTGCCGTCAGACATGGGGATCAGGTTTAAGCGGTCCGTTGCCGGGCGTAGGCTTCGGCAAAAGCAATCGCGGCGCAGTTGATGATGTCAAGGTTGCCGGCGTAGCGCGGCAGGTAGTCGCCGAGCCCGTCCACGCGCACCATGGCCACGAGCCGGCCGTTCTCGAGCATCGGTTCGAGGACCAGCTGGTAGCCGGGGATGTAGGCCTTGATCCGGGCGACCATCTCCGCGACCGCGGCGCGCGTGCGCTCAAGATCCGGTTTCGCGATCCTGGCCATCACGGTGGTCTGCATGTGCACGCAGGGCTGGGCGGGGTTCAGGTTCAGGATCGCCTTGGTTCGGGCGCAGCCGCCGAACAGCTGGAGTCCCTGCTCCGTGGTCTGGAGGTATTCGTCGAGGTTGATGCGCGTGGCCGGCCCGGCGCTGCGCGAGGCGATGCTCGAGACGGCCTCGAGGTATTCCACACCGGGATTCGCCGACTTGATCGCGTAGGCCAGCGGGATCGAGGCCTGGCCGCCGCAGGTGATCATGTTGACGTTGGGTTCGTGCAGACACTCGGCGAGGTTCACCGCCGGCACGCACATCCGCCCGACCTTGGCCGGAGTGAGGTCAACCGCGACCAGGCCGAGCTCCTTCAGCACGGGCGCGTGCTTCTGGTGGTCCATGGCGCTCGTGGCATCAAACACCAGGGCGAGCTCGTCCTTCAGGTCGACGATGCTTTGGAAGCCCTTCGCCGAGACTGGCACATTGAGCAGGCTGGCCTTCGTCATGCCCGGCGAGGACAGGTTGCGGCCGGCAAACAGGCGGCACTCGAGCACCGGCGAGCGCAGCACCTTCATCATCAGGTCGGTGCCGATGTTGCCGGTGCCCAGGATGGCGACGCCGAGTTTTTTTGCGCTCATGAGGAAAGGACTGCCTTGGCGCTGCGCTGCCAGGCGAGGGTTTTGCGGACCGCCTCATTCAGCGGGATCCAGGCCCGCAAACCGAGTTCGATTTCAGCCCGCTCAACCGACGGGACATAGCGGGAAAGCGGGCGGCCCGGTGCGGGCGTCTCGGCGATTTTCACCGGCAGCGATTCGCCGGCGGCGGCGGCCACGGTCCGCGCCGTTTCCGCGATGCTCAGATCGTCCGGCGAGCCGACATTGTAAGCCCGGCCGGGCGCCCCGGCAAAGAGCAGCGTCCACAGCCAGATCGCGAGATCGGACGCATAAAGGTAGGAGCGGTGCGGCGTGCCGTCGCCCTTCACCTGGATGGGCCGGCCATGCAGCGCATCGCCGATAAAATTGCCCATGGCGTAATTCTCGTCGAGATGCGGGCCGACAAAGGCAAAACAGCGGGCAATCTTAAGCGCATAGCCGTGCTGGGCCGCGTGCGCGAGGCACAGCTGCTCGGCCACCCGCTTGCCCTCGGCCCAAGCCGCGCCGGCCGGGAGCGGATCGGTGATGCCCGGATAATCCTCGGGCACGTGGGTCAGTGCGGCCGGCTGCGGACCGTAGACCGCGCCCGAGCTGACGTGCAGGAAATTTTTGATCCCCGCGCCGGCGGCAAAGTCGAGCAGGTGGCGCATGCCGGTGGCGATGCGTTCGATCAACCCGGCCGGAGACTCGTTCTTCGTCCACACGCCGGTGTCGGCGGCGGCGTGGATCAGGTGGGTGAAGCGCCCGGCGGGAAACGCAAAGGTGCGCAGCTCGCCCTGATGAAACGCCAGGTCGCTGCGCCCCGCCAGGTGCGGGGCCTTCCGGGCAAAGGCCGCGGGATCGCGCGTCAGCACGGTCGCCCGCATGCCCAGTCCCAGCGTGTCGTTGGCGCGGACGAAGCTCTCCAACAGCCAGGTGCCGAAAAAACCCGTGCCGCCCGTGACGAAGATCGTCGCCCCACGCGCGCCGACCCAGAGCTGGCCGGTGTGGGCCAGCACATGGTCGAGATCCTCGGCGGGCAGCGGTGGCAGCGGAGCGGGCATCAGCGGGAGCGCACGAACTCGTGGATGACCTCCAGCTCGTAGGCCAGCATCGCGGGCGTGAGGCCGGGATAGGTGCCGAGGAACAGCGCCCGGTGCATCAGCTCGTCGGCGCCGGGCAGGTCGCCGATGACCCGGAGCGCCGCCGGCCGGTCCTTCTTGAGCTGCACGAACGCCGGTTGCCGGAGCAGGTTGCCGCCAAAGAGCATGCGGTTGCCGATCTTCTTCGCGTCGAGGTGCCGCCCGAGGTCCGTGTGAGAAAACGGCGCGCCGGCCTTCACGCGGAGCATGAAACCGAACCACGAACAGTCGGTGCGGCAGCCCGTGGCGTCCCAGGAAAAAACAGAGGACGGAGAACGGACGACGGAGGACGGCGAATTCCACGCGGTGGCGTGGGTGGGCAGGGAGAAGTCGAAAAACTCGCCGAGGTCGGCCAGCCCCGCGCGCAGTGTCTCCCAGTTTTTTTTCCGCGCCTCGATGAACGCCGGCAGCTTCTTCAGCTGCTGGCGGCCGATGGCGGCCTGCGGGTCGAGCGGCTTCAGGTTGTAGCCGAGGTGGCTGTAGATGTATTTGTGATCATACCCCTTCGGCAGCTCGCCGAGTTGCCACTGGAAGCGCTTGCCGCAGGTATCGTCCTTGCCGCTCGCGCACCAGCAGTCGCGGCCCCAGTCGCGGAAACTCTCGGCGTAGGTCTTGAGCGGCGGCCGGTGGACGATGCTCACCGCCCCGCCCTCGCCCATCGTCAGGTGGTGCGGTGGATAGAACGACTGCGTCGAGATATCGCCCCACGCCCCGGTAAAACGCGTGATGTGCGTGCCGTTACCCGGAATCCCCGGTGAGTTTTCCTTGAAGCCGAGCGCGTTCGCGCGGGCCACCGGCAGCGAATAGGTGCAGCCGAGCGCGTCGCAGTTGTCCTCGATCAGCCACAGGTCGTGCTTCCGGCAGAATTCGAGCACGGCGCCCAGGTCGAAGGGATTGCCGAGCGTGTGCGCCATCATCACGGCCTTGGTCTTGCCGGGCGCGAAAGCCGCCTCGAGCTGCTCCACGCGGGCGTTGCCCGTGGCGGGATCGTTGTCGATGAAGACCGGCACCGCGCCGCCCTGGATGATGGGCGCCACCGTCGTGGGGAAACCGGCCGCCACGGTGATGACCTCGTCGCCGGGCGCGATGCGCTTCGCCGCCGGCAGCTTGTGCGTCGTCAGCGTGGAGAAGGCCACCAGGTTGGCGGACGAGCCGGAGTTGACGAGGAGCGAGTGCTTCACGCCCAGCAGCGCCGCGAGTTCCGTCTCGAAGGCCGCGCCCTCGGGCCCGAGCGTGAGCCAGAAGTCGAGCGTCGCGCCGACGGCCGCCTCGACCTCGTCGGCGTTGAAGACGCGCGCCGCGTAGGGCACCGTCGTCTGGCCGGCGACAAAGGGCGCCGTGTTGTCCGCGCCGGCCCGGTTGGCGCCGTGGGTGAGCGCCGAGAATTCGCGGGTCAGGCGCAGGATCTCCGCCTTCAGTTCTGCCGGGGTCTTGTTCATTGGGTCCAAGTCAGGTTGAGCGCGCGGGCCGCCGTCTCGTAGGCCGCGATCTGCCGGCGGGTGTGCGTGGCCGCGACGGCCGCGTCCGCGGAAACCAGCCTATACCACCCGACCGTTTGCGCAATGGTCGCAGTAAAATCCCATACCGGCTTCCAGCCGAGCACGCGGGCGGCCTTGTCGATGGCGAGGCTGAGCAGCGTGGCCTCGTGCACGGCCTTGGGGTCGGTCCGGTCCTCCCATTGGCCCGGCCAGTGCTTCAGCACTTCCTCGACGAGGGCGACGACCGGCCGGGTCGCGTCGGGCGACGGGCCGAAGTTGAAGGCGGAGGCGTAATCAGAAACCTGAAACCTGAGACCTGAAACCTGAGGATTGGCCAATGCTGCCCCGAGCCAGAGGTAGCCGCTGAGCGGTTCCAGCACATGCTGCCACGGCCGCGTGGCGTGGCGGTTGCGCACCGGGATCGCCTCGCCGCGCTGCAGGCTGCGGATGCAGTCCGGCACGATGCGGTCCAGCGCCCAGTCGCCGCCGCCGATGACGTTGCCGGCGCGCGCCGAGGCGAGTCGCACCGGAGAGTCCGCCGCGGAAAAATACGAACGCCGGTAGGCCGACACCACGAGCTCGGTCGCGCCCTTGGAGGAACTGTAGGGATCGTGGCCGCCCATCGGCTCCTCCTCGCGGTAGGCGTGCGCGCGCTCCGTGTTCTCGTAGCACTTGTCCGTGGTCACCACGACGACCGCACAGCGGATGCCGGCGAGGCGGACCGCCTCGAGCAGGTGCACCGTGCCCATGATGTTGGTGGCATAGGTCTCGACCGGCTGCGCGTAGGACAGCCGCACGAGCGGCTGCGCCGCGAGATGGAAGACGTAGTCGGGCCGCGCCGCGTCCACGGCGGCCCGCACGGCGGCGAGATCGCGAACGTCGCCGCGCCGGTCCTTGATCCGGCCGGCGAGCCCGAGCTCGTCGAACAGCGCCGGCGTCGTGACCGGCGGCAGGGCGAACCCGGTGACATGCGCGCCGAGCGCGAGCAGCCACTCGCACAGCCACGCGCCCTTGAAGCCGGTGTGGCCGGTGACGAGCACGCGCTTGCCGGCGAAGGCCCCGCCAAAGGACCGCGAATTGCCGGCGCCGCCTTTCACCAGACTTTCCATGGCGCGTTGCCCGCGGCCCACAGGGAGTTGAGGTGCTGCGTCTCCTGGTAAGTGTCCATCGGCTGCCAGAAGCCCTCGTGCGGGTAGGCGTTGAGCTGGCCGTCGCGCACCAGTTTTTCCATCGGCTGCCGCTCGAGCATGACGGTGGGGTCGTCGGGCAGGTAGTCGAACATGCGGTGTTCGCAGACCATGTAGCCGCCGTTGACGTGGGCGTCCTCGAACTGGGGCTTCTCGCTGAAGGTCTGGATGCGGCCGTCAGCCTCGATGCGGAGCGCCCCAAAGCGGCCCGCCGGGTGCACCGCCGAGAGCGTGCAGACCTTGCGGGACTTTTTGTGCGCTGCGACCAGCGCCTTGATGTCGATGGTCGCCAGGCCGTCGCCGTAGGTGAGCATGAACGGCTTGCCCTCGGGAATGTAGCGCTGGATCTGCTTCACGCGGTGGGCGGTCATGGTGTTTTCGCCGGTGTCCGCCAAGGTCACGCTCCAGTCCTCCTCGCCGTGGCCATGGTGGAACCGGGCGGCGGGCTTCTGGCCCAGGGAGAGCGTGACATCGCAGGTGTTCCAGAGGTAATTGCGGAAGTAGTCCTTGATCATGTCCCCCTTGTAGCCGAGGCAGAGGACGAAGTCTTTGTGCCCGTAGTGCGCGTAGGTCTTCATGATGTGCCACAGGATCGGCCGGTTGCCGATCGGCACCATGGGCTTCGGCCGGTATTCCGTCTCCTCGCGCAGACGGGTGCCCTTGCCACCGCAAAGTATGACTACTTTCATAGCCGCAAATCTCACCCATTGTCGCCGGGTTGGGCAAGAGCCAACACGGCGCACCCCGGCCTATACGCTATTATAACAACCGGCTCCGGCGCGCCCCAGCCTGGTCGCACCGGAGCGGGACGACGGCGGACGCCGCCTCGACATCGCGGCTGCCGTGACCTAACTTGCCGGACGCTTTTTCCCCTTCCCGATGCTCACGACCCCAGGCCAGAAATTCCGCTCGTCGCGCCGTAGCCTTGGCGAAGGCGGACGCGGCCCCAGCCCAACTATTCCTCACTGATGTCCCCCGGCAAAAAATTCCGCGAAGCCCTCCTGGCCGAAAAACCGCTCCAGATCGCCGGGGCCCTCAACGCCTATGCGGCCCTGCTGGCCCAACGCGCGGGGTTCCGGGCTCTCTATCTGTCCGGAGCCGGCGTGGCCAACCACAGCTACGGCCTGCCCGACACCGGCCAGACCGAGCTGGCCGATGTGCTCATCGACGCCCGCCGCATTGCCCAGCGGGTGGACCTGCCGCTGCTGGTTGACATCGACACCGGCTGGGACGATCCCGCCCGCGCCGTCCGCGAAATGGCCGCGGCCGGCGTCGCCGCCGTGCATATCGAGGACCAGGTCCCGGCCAAGCTCTGCGGTCATCTCCCGGGCAAGCACCTTGTGTCCACCGCCGAGATGGTCACGCGTGTGCAGTCCGCCGTTTCCGGCAAACCTGACCGCGACTTCGTCGTCATGGCGCGCACGGACGCCGCAGCCAACGAGGGCGTGCCGGCCACCATCGCCCGTGCCCAGGCCTACGTCGCCGCCGGGGCCGACATGATCTTCGCCGAGGCGCTGCGCTCGCTCGACGATTTCCGCGCCTTCACCGCCGCGGTGCCGGCCCCGGTGCTGGCCAACCTCACCGAGTTCGGCCAGACGCCCTATTTCACCCGCGACGAACTCCGCGCCGCGGGCCTCGCAATGGCGCTCTACCCGCTTTCCGCCTCGCGCGCCGCCGCCGCCGCCTCGCGCGAGGTTTACGCCGCCCTCCGCCAGGACGGCACCCAGAAGAACGTCGTCGGCCAGATGCAGACCCGCGCCGATCTCTACGACATTCTTGGCTATCAACCCCCGAAATAATCCACCATGTCCGACGACGCCCCCGCCCCCAAGGTCAAGAAATCCGTCGCGCTCTCCGGCGTCATCGCGGGCAACACCGCCATCTGCACCGTCGGCCACACCGGGAACGACCTCCATTACCGCGGCTACGACATCGCCGACGTGGCGGCGCACGCCACCTACGAGGAAGTCGCCTTCCTGCTCATCCACGAGCGCCTGCCCAACGCCGCCGAGCTGCACGCCTACCGCGAGAAACTGAAGAAACTCCGGGGCCTGCCCGTGCCACTGCGCGCCGTGCTCGAGCAGATCCCGGCCAGCGCCCACCCGATGGACGTCCTGCGCACCGGCTGTTCGATGCTCGGCAACCTCGAGCACGAGAAGCTCCCGTCGGCCGGCGCCGGCGCCGCCTCCGCCCCGGGCGCCCGCGACCTGGCCGACCGGCTGCTCGCCTGCTTCCCCTCGATGCTGCTCTACTGGCACCACTTCGCCCGCCACGGCAAACGCATCATGGTCGACATGGCGGACGATTCCATCGCCGCGCATTTCCTGCACCTGCTGCACCAGCGCCCGCCGACGGGCTCGCACGTCCGTGCGCTCGACCGCTCGCTCATCCTCTACGCCGAGCATGAGTTCAACGCCTCGACCTTCACCGCCCGCGTCATCGCCGGCACGGCCACGGACTTTCACTCGGCCATCACCGGCGCCATCGGCGCGCTGCGCGGCCCCAAACACGGCGGCGCCAACGAGGTCGCCTACGAGATCCAGCAGCGCTACAAGTCTCCCGACCAGGCCGAGGCCGACATCCGCGCACGCCTTGCCGCCAAGGAGATCGTCATCGGTTTCGGCCACCCGGTCTACACCGTCAGCGACCCGCGCAACGCCATCATCAAGCAGATCGCCCACCACCTCTGCGCCGAGACCGGCAACGTGAACCTCTTCCACATCGCCGAGCGGATCGAGACGCTCATGGGGAACGAGAAAAAGATGTTCCCCAACCTCGATTGGTTCAGCGCCGTGGCCTACCACGAGATGGGCGTGCCGACCGCCATGTTCACGCCGCTGTTCGTCGTGGCCCGCTCCGCCGGCTGGGCCGCGCACATCATCGAGCAGCGCATCGACGGCAAGATCATCCGCCCCGGCGCCAACTACACCGGCCCCGACCCCCGGCCCTTCCCGCCGCTCGCCCAAAGGGGTTAATTCAGCCGGCGACTCGCTCTCGTTCTCGTAATCTTTCTCGTCCTCGAGATGAGAGAATGATTACGAGTAAGAGAACGAGAACGATTCAGACCCATGTCCTCCCCCATTTCCAACGTCCGCCCCGCCCCGGATAAGCTCCTCGCCGACCTCGCCGACTACGCGCTCAGCGCGAAGCTCACGAGTGACGAGGCCTACGACACCGCCCGCTGGTGCCTCGCCGACACGCTCGCCTGCGGCATCATGGCCCTCGCCTACCCGGCCTGTACCAAGCTCCTCGGCCCCGTCGTCCCCGGCACCACCATCAAGAACGGCGCCCGCGTCCCGGGCACCAGCCACGAGCTCGATCCGGTGCAGGGCGCCTTCAACATCGGCGCCATCGTCCGCTGGCTCGATTTCAACGACACCTGGCTCGCCGCCGAGTGGGGCCACCCCTCCGACAACCTCGGCGCGATCCTCGCGACCGCCGACTGGCTCTCGCGCAACGCCGCCGCCGGCACGCCCGTCGCCGCCTTTGCCACCAAGCTCAACGCCCGCCCGCTCACGGTGAAGGACGTCCTCACCGCCATGATCAAGGCGCACGAGATCCAAGGCGTGCTCGCACTCGAGAATTCCTTCAACCGCGTCGGCCTCGACCACGTGCTGCTGGTCCGCATCGCCTCCACCGCCGTCACCGCCGCGATGCTCGGCGGCACGCGCGACCAGGTCATCAACGCCATCTCCCACGCCTGGCTCGACGGCTCCGCGCTGCGCACCTACCGCCACGCGCCCAACACCGGCTCGCGCAAGTCCTGGGCCGCGGGTGACGCCACCAGCCGCGCCGTGCGCCTCGCGCTCATCGCGCTGACGGACGAGATGGGCTACCCGTCCGTGCTCACCGCGAAGACCTGGGGCTTCCAGGATGTCTCCTTCAAGGGCAACCCCCTCAAGCTCGCCCGTCCGCTCGGCAGCTACGTGATGGAGCAGATTCTCTTCAAGATCTCCTTCCCCGCCGAGTTCCACGCCCAGACCGCTGTCGAATGTGCCATGAAGCTGCACCCGCTTGTCCAGGATCGCCTCGACGCGATCGAGCGCGTCGAATTGACCACCCACGAGTCGGCCATCCGCATCATCGACAAGTCCGGCCCGCTGAACAACCCGGCTGACCGCGACCACTGCCTGCAATACATGACGGCCATCGGGCTGATCTTCGGCGCGCTCACGGCGGACCACTACGAGGACAAGGTCGCCGCCGACCCGCGCATTGACGCCCTCCGCGCCAAGATGAAGGTCGCCGAGGACAAATCCTACTCGAAGGACTACCTCGACCCCGAGAAACGCTCCATCGCCAATGCGGTGCAGGTTTTTTTCCAGGACGGCTCAAAGACGGACCGCATCGAGGTCCACTTCCCCATCGGCCACCGCCGCCGCCGGAGCGAGGGAATCCCCGTCCTCCAGCAGAAGGCGCGCGACGCCTTCGCCGCCCACTACGGCAAGGCCAAGGCCGCGCAGCTCATGTCCCTCTTCGCCGACCGCACCAAGCTCGAGGCGATGCCGGCCCAAGAATTCGTTAGTGCATTCGTGAAGTAATTTTCGCTACCGCGAATCATTAGGGAATTTTTTCAAACCCGGTTTGTCATCCTGAGCGGAGCGAAGGATCCACGGCAACGAAGGCCATATCGCGAGCGAACGCATGGATTCTTCACTTCGTTCAGAATGACAGGAAACGGGTATTTGTTGGGTTTGAAACACTCCCTAATGGATCAGCTCCACGCCACGGATGCCTACGCCAAAATCCTTGCTGATCTAAAGGCTGCGCGTCTGTGCTGCGCAGAGTCGGGTTTTAGAACGGTCAGCAACCGCCTTGAGTTCTACGCGAGAGAAATTGCCCGACTTGTTGAGCTGGGACCCGAAGGCATCATGCGAGAATTTGACGGAGCTATTGCTGTCGGCCCGGCCCGGCATCTCCTGACATAGGGCTGTCAGCGGGCTGTGTTAACCTGCGGGATGATCGTCCTTGTGCTGATTCTGTCCGCGCTGTGCTTGCTGGTGTCGACCGACGCCAGCAAAACATCCGAGTAATCGTTGCTCTTCACGACCTTTACGCGGCCGGTGATTTCTGCATCGTTTCCGCCACGGGCCGCTCATTTTATGTGTGCCCGTCTGCGCAAATCTTCTGTCTCGAATGCTCCGTCCGCTCCGATCGCTTCCGTCGAGAGCGTTATCTACACCGTCCGCGGCGAGCGCGTGATCCTTGATGCAGAGTTGGCCAAGCTCTACGGCGTCCCGACGAAAGCCCTCAATCAGGCCGTCCGCCGCAACCGCCGGAAGTTCCCGCCAGATTTCCTGTTAGAGCTCACAAATGCGGAAGCCGCAAATCTGCAACGTCTCAGGTTCCAACAAGATACAATCTCAAGGTCACAAATTGTGACCTTGAAACACGGCAAAAATGTGAAGTTCCGGCCCTTCGCCTTCACGGAACACGGCGCCATCATGGCGGCCAATATCCTCAACAGCCCGCAGGCTGTCCAGATGAGCGTCTTTGTCGTGCGGGCGTTCGTGAAGATGCGCGGGCTGCTCACCGACACCCGCGAGCTGGCGAAGAAACTTGCCTCGTTGGAAAAGGAACTGACCTCGCGACTCGATTCGCACGAGACCGCGATCTTCGACGTGCTGCAGCGCATCATGCTCCTGCTCGATCCGCCGCCCGGACCCGACGCGCCGGCCAAGGAGATGGGATTTCACACCACGCTGAAAAAACGCCCGTGAGCATCCCCCGGTCGTTCGTAATCTAATAGACTACCAACGACGGGTGCTCCCGCCTCCGGTTTGTCATCCATTAGATGACATTCGCCAAAGGGGAGGGTGAATCTCAGACTGTTTAGCCGCCTTCCCGCGCGATCAGGTCTTGCAGCAGGAATCGGTGGCATTGCGTCGCGTGCTCGGCGCAGTGGCACAGGAGCGTGACGTTTTGCTTTTCGGCGAGCTTGGCAATCAGCCGCAGCGTGAACTTCTGCCCGTGGTTTTTGATCGTGGCATTGGCGGCGTCGGTCGCGGCCGGCGCGAAGAGTTCGTCACGGTAACGCCTGGCAAATTCCTTCCACGTGATCTTGCTGGCGAGGACCGACTTCAGCAGCCGTTCGCTCGGGCCGAGGTTCGCCATCCACACATCGTAGCGGTCCGCCGGCAGCCCGCGCCCGCGGAAACGCGCCACGAGCAGCCTCAGGCCGTCACCCGGCTCGATCGGTGAATGGACTGACTTGGTCTGCAACATCGCCCCGCTCAGCTTTTCGCCTTCACCTTCTTGTCCAGCCGCGCCTTGCGGTAGGCCTCGTAGTCCGGCACGCGGCGCTCATAGGCCGTGTTCAGCAGCGGAGACGAGATGATGAAGTCCGCGGTGGCGCGGTCGCACGCGGTGGGCACGTTCCAGACCACGGCCATGCGCAGCAGCGCCTTCACGTCGGGGTCATGCGGCTGCGGCTCGAGCGGGTCCCAGAAGAAAATCAGGAAGTCGATCTTGCCCTCGACGATCATGGCGCCGATCTGCTGGTCACCGCCCAGCGGGCCGCTGAGCAGCTTGTTCACCGGCAGGCCGAGCACACCCTCCATCATGGCGCCCGTCGTGCCGGTGGCCCAGATCTCATGCGTGCCGAGCGTGCCGCGGTTGAACTTGGCCCACTCGACGAGGTTCTGCTTCTGGCCGTCGTGGGCGACCAGGGCGATGCGCTTGCGCGCGGGCATGGCGATTTTGCGGTAGGTCATGGGCGGAGGCAGGATGGGATTGGAGGGACGGTCAGCCCTTGGTTGCCGGTTTCGGCGTGGCGTCGGTCACGATGCGCATCACATAGTAGGTTGCGGTCGTGGCGCCGGCGTTGCGCCAGCCGTGCTCCTCGTTGGAACCCGCGAGAATGATCGATCCCGGTCCGGCACGCGAGACGGTGCCGTTCATGGTCACCTCCAGCGTGCCTTCCTTCACGAGGACAATCTCCTCGTCGGGATGGTGGTGCGGGGCGTGCGGGGCTTCGCCGGGTTTCAGCGTGGTGACGTGGCACTCGAAGCTGGCCAGCGTGTTGGTCGGTGAGTTCACGACCTCGCGGCGCTCGCCGGTCTTGGTCGGCCTCACCTCGAGCTTCGCCCAGTCAAAGACAGACGAGGCCAGCTTGCCCGGCACGGCCGCGGCGGCCGCGCCCTGCTTCGGGGCGGACTTGGTCAGGCCCGACGTGAAATTGAACACGAAGTAGGTCGCCGGCGTGTCGCCGACGTTCTTCACGTTGTGAAAATCGTTCGCGGCGAAGAACAGCAGCGAACCGGCACCGGCGCGGGTCGTGACGCCGTTGATCGTCACGTCGAGCGTGCCTTCGCGCAGGATGATGATCTCCTCCTGCGGATGCTGGTGCGGCGGATGCGATATCCGGCCGGGCAGCAGCGTGGTGATGTGCGACTCGAAGCGTTCGAACGTGGCGGTCGGCGCAGCGGTGACATCGCGGCGTTCCCCGTTGCCGGTGGGCTTCGCCGCCAGGTCCTCGAACTTGAAAACCGCCGAGCCGCGCTTGGCGGCGGGCCCGGGCGTCTGGGCGGGGGCGATCGTCGCGAGACCGGCGGCCAGGAACAACAGGCGGGGTAGCTTCATAAGCCGGGCCAGTCTTCGCCGGACCCGGCGCCAAGGCAAGCCGCCTCAGACCCGGGCGGCCCGCAACATCGCGGCGACGCTTTGGTCCACGTCGGCCTCGGTCGTGGCCCAGGACGAGACGCTGATGCGCATGGCCGTGCGCCCCTGCCAGACCGTGATGCCCGCCCAGCAGGTCCCGTCATCCTGGATCGCCTGGATGACGCGCCTGGTCTTCTCGGCGTCGCCGAAGGCGACGAGCACCTGATTGAGCACGACGTCGTTGAGGATTTCGCAGCCGCCCGCTGATAGTTTTTCGGCAAAGCGCCGCGCTTGGGCGCAATTCCGGCCGACCATGTCCGCGAGGCCCGCGCGGCCGAGCGAGCGCAGCGCGGCCCAGACCTCGACACCGCGGGCGCGGCGCGACAGCTCCGGCGTGAAATCGCTCGGGTTGCGCTGCTCGGTCTGCGTCGGCAGGTATTCGGCGGTGATGGCCATGGCCGCCTGCAGCGCGTGCGGGTCGCGCACAAAGGCGAGGCCGCAGTCATAGGGCACATTGAGCCACTTGTGGGCGTCGGTCGCCCACGAGTCGGCCTCGCCCATCCCGGCCACCAGCTTCGCGCGGTCCGGCACGGCGGCAGCCCACAGGCCGAAGGCCCCGTCCACATGCACCCAAGCCCCGGCGGCGCGGGCCCGGGCGCAAATCTCGCCGATCGGGTCGACGGCCCCCGTGTTCACATTGCCGGCCTGCACGCAGACGATCGTCGGACCGCTGATCGCCGGCAACCGGTCGGCGCGCATGCGCCCCTGGTTGTCCACGGGCACCTTGATGACGCGGTTGCGGCCGAGTCCGAGCACACCGAGCGCCTTGGTGACCGACGGATGAACTTCGTCGCCGACGATCACCGTGATGGACGGCGCCCCGAACAGGCCGTCGGCCTCGACGTTCCAGCCCGCGCGCCGGAGCAGGGCGTGGCGCGCGGCGGCCAAAGCACTCAGGTTGGCGACGGTCGCCCCGGAAACAAAAGCCCCGGTCGCGGTCGCGGGCAGGTGCAGCACATCCAGCAGCCAGCGCAGGGCAACCTGCTCGAGATGCGCGGTGCCCGGCGAGGCGCGGTAAAGCACGGCGTTCTGGTCCCACGCGCCGGCGAGCCAGTTGGCACCCAGCGTGACGGGCAGCGCGCCGCCGATGACAAACCCGAAGAAGCGCGGCCCGGCCATGCCCATTGTCGCGGGCGAGCCGACTTCGTCCAACAACCGCAGCGTAGCCGCGGGATCAGTCGGCCCCGCCGGCAGGGGTTCATCAAAGGCCCCGAGCGCGGCCACCGCCGCATCCGAGGGCGTCACGGCGCGGGTCTGGATGTCCTGCAGGTAGCGGATGGCGCGCGCAGAGGCATCGGAAAGTATGGTTTCCATGCCGGCATCAAACCCGGGCGCACGATGGCGTCAACCGGCCGGGCGGCTGTCCTGGGGCAAAATCGCGCCAACTGCCCGCCCGGCATCGCGCGGTGCGGACTGTCGGTTTGGCTCAGGCCTGCCTGTTCATGGCCGCCGCGACCAGTCCCAGCAGGATCGTCGCGCCGCCACCGAAGAGCATCTGCTTCACGGCCAGCATCAGGCCCATGGGCTGCACGGCATAGTAGATCAGGAAACCGGGCACGCTGCTGGCCACCGCAAACCACAGGCCGAAACGCAGGCCCTGGCCCAGCCAGCCCTTGCCGGTTTCCCGGCCGCGCTGGTAGATGACGGTGACACCGGCGGCGAGGAACAAATGCGCGAGCAGCATCGCGGGGAAGTGCCGCTGCGCGTCGGCTTCCTGGCGCATGAGCGCCGGCTGTGCGGCGTAATCGTTCTTCAGCAGGAGACCGTGCACGCAGAAATCCAGGGTCATGGAGACAAGAAACAGGACGACGATCGAGATCACACACTGCTTGGTCATGGGAATGAGCGGGGTTGGGGTTGGCCGCCGGGTGGTGGCGGGCAGCCGAGGAATAAGCGCCATCCGCCCCCGAAACAAGTCCCTGGTGACGCCACTGGCGCCACAAACGTCATTGCTTTGCAGCAGGAATTCGCGCCGGCGGCCCTTTGCCCCGCAAAAAAACAGCGCGGGAAATCCCGGCGCCGGGCGTCAAAGCCGCGCGACTCCAGTGGTTTTACGCCCGGAGCGAATTCTACGACGGGCGCTACCTGCTCCACCCGGTCGGGATCGAGCGCTGATTTGCCGGGGAATCCGCCGGAGGACGGAATTCCCCGGACAAACCCCGGGCCGCGAGCACGCGGCAACGGGGCCTCAACGCGCGGCGATGCCGGCGGCGACCGCGGCCGCCTCGGGCGCCGTGCCGCGCGCGATGCTGGCCTGGGCCGCGATCACGGCATCGAGCGGCGGTTCAAGCAGCACGTGGAGCCTTTGCAGTTCCGCCGGCTTGAGTCCCTCGATCGTGAAATAGCTTCCATTGATCTTGCGCAGTTCCAACCCGACCAGGGCCGGGGTGCCCCCGGCCGAACCCCAGCCGTAGGTGCTCGTGAAGGTCTGCGGCCGCACGAACTGGATGTCCGTCCACGGAATGACCCGCAATGAATTGACAGAAGGGCCTAATGCCAGGCCGTCGCTGCGGAATTCCACGGTGCAGGACCGGCGGGCGCGCCACCATTTGCCCCCGGCGATGAAAGCGCCGAGCAGGCACATGATCGCGATCACGGGCGGCCAGTCCCCCTTTACCTCCAGCGCCTGCCCGGTGGCCACCGCCGCGACCGCGCCGACCAGGGCGAGCGGCACCAGCCAAAACGGGATGATGGTAAACCTGAACTGCAGGGGTTGCTGCCAGCGGAGGCGCTGGAGATCGGCCAATCTGGCCTCGGCGCGCTTCGTCCCGCGGAACACCTCGTCGATGTAATCGAGGATGCTGCGCTGGATGCGCGCGACATTCGGGCTGAACACATCCCAGCCGAAAGCCACCAGCCCCTGCTTGGTCTTGATGCGCAACTCCTGCACGATCGGGACGCCGTTCACGCGATGGGTGAACGTCTCGGTCTGGCCGAAATCGGCCCAGGAAATCGTGTAATCACGCATCCGGTAATACGGCAGGAAAAAGCCCGTGAAGCCCGTGCCGTGCCAGCACCGCAGCTTGACGCCCTCGGGGCTGAGCTGCAGGAACGGCGGGCGGAACAACGCATGGATGTTGCGGCAGCCGGCCAGGGCAAAACCGAGGGCCACCGCGCCAAAGCCCGCGGCGAAACCGAACTGGACCCCTTGGTCCTGCATCCTCTCATCGAGAAAGCCGAACTGGATCGCGGCAAAGCCGAGGAAAGCCGCCACGGTGAGGTGCAGCAGCCCTTTGACCACATGATTGATCACGGCGGGGCGAACGCTGCTGGCGGGGGAATTCATCAGGGTAACGCGCGCCAACTCAGTCGGCGCGCCGGCGAGCAGACGAAATTCCGCCCCGGCCTGCAATCCCAATACCAGCCCGGTCTCCGTCTATTTCAGGCTTCTGCCGTGGCGCCCGCCCGTGTAATCCGTGGGGACAAATATTCCCCCATGCTCCGCACCCTCGTCAAAGACGCCCTCCATGCCGCCGGCCCGGTCGATACCATTTTCCTGCAGGGCTGGGTCCGCACCCGGCGCGACGCCAAGGCCTTCTCGTTCATCGAGCTCAACGACGGCTCCTGCCTGAAGGGCCTGCAGGTCATCGTCGACACCACCCTGCCCGACTACGCGAACGTCGCGCATGCCAACACCGGCGCCTCGGTCGAGGTGCACGGCAAGCTCGTCGAGTCGAAGGGCCAGGGCCAGAAATGGGAGGTCGTCGCCACCGGCTTCAAGGTGCTGGGCGAGGCCGACGCCACCTACCCGCTCCAGAAGAAGGGCCACACGCTGGAGTTCCTGCGCGAGATCGCGCACCTTCGCCCGCGCTCGAACCTCTTCGGCGCCGTCTTCCGCGTGCGCAGCCGGCTCGCCTACGCCGTGCACCAGTTTTTCCAGGAGCGCGGCTTTTATTACGTCCACACGCCGATCATCACCGCCAGCGACGCCGAGGGCGCGGGCGACATGTTCCGCGTGACCACCCTCGACCTCGAGAACCCGCCGAAGCTCGAGGGCGGCAAGCAGGTGGACAACACGAAGGACTTCTTCGGCAAGAAAACCTTTCTCACCGTGTCCGGCCAGCTCGAGGGCGAGATCTTCGCCCACGCGCTCTCGAACGTCTACACCTTCGGGCCGACCTTCCGCGCAGAGAACTCCAACACCTCGCGCCACGCCGCCGAGTTTTGGATGATCGAGCCCGAGGTCGCGTTCTGCGACCTGGCGGGCAACATGGACCTGGCCGAGGCGTTCGTGAAGCACCTCATCCGCGACGCCAAGGAGCACTGCGCCGCCGACCTGGAGTTCTTCGCCAAGTTCGTCGACAAGGATCTGATGCCCCGCCTCGACTTCGTGCTCGAGAAGCCCTTCGTCCGCTGCAGCTACACCGAGGCGGTCGAGATCCTTGGGAAATCCGGCAAGACCTGGGAGCACCCCGTCGCGTGGGGCGCGAATCTCCAGGCCGAGCACGAACGCTACCTCACCGAGGAACATTTCAAGTGCCCGACGACGGTCTACAATTACCCGCGCGCGATCAAGGCGTTCTACATGCGCCAGAACGACGGCACGGCAGAGGGCCGCGAGACCGTGG
The DNA here is from genome assembly GCF_900104925.1 of Opitutus sp. GAS368. Taxonomy (NCBI): domain Bacteria; kingdom Pseudomonadati; phylum Verrucomicrobiota; class Opitutia; order Opitutales; family Opitutaceae; genus Opitutus; species Opitutus sp. GAS368. Next base: position 2,097,677 of record NZ_LT629735.1, on the reverse strand, counting down.
CAGCGATGGACCTGCTGGTGCCCGGCATCGGCGAGATCATCGGCGGCAGCCAGCGCGAGGAGCGGCTCGACAAGCTCCGCGCCGGCATGGCCCTGCACCATCTCGACGAGAAGGCCTATTGGTGGTATCTCGATCTACGCCGCTACGGCAGCGTACCGCACGCGGGCTTCGGCCTCGGCTTCGAGCGCATGCTCATGTTCGTCACCGGCGTCGGCAACATCCGCGACGTCATCCCCTTTGCCCGCACCCCGGGCACAGCGGACTTCTGAGGCGCGGATTGCCCGGTAGGGGCGCTTGTCCTCAAGCATTCTTCCCAACCACGAGGGCCGTTGGGGGCAACGGCCCCTACCGCTATTCCGCGCGCAGCAGTTTCACGACGTCCACCTGGCCGGCCCGCCGCGCGGGCCGCCAGCACACTTCACCCGCCAAACAAGTCCGCTGGCGGTCATATCACTCTACGCCAAAAGGGCCAAAACTGCGCCTGCCGGGCGCCCCCGACCGCTCAGCGGTTGCACCCGGGCGGTTCTATCTTTCTCCTTGGCGCATGGCCGTCGCCAAATCCCCCGCCCCGCTGCGCATCCTGACCGCCGTCCCGGTCTGCGACGGCCATGACAGCGCGGTCACGACCATCAACATCGAGCTGGCCCGTCATGGCCTCGAGGTCATCTACCTCGGCTACCACCAGCCCGCCTCGGCCATCGTGCGCGCCGCCATCCAGGAAGACGTCAATGTCGTCGGGCTCAGCTCCTACAACGGCGGGCACATTGTCTTCTTCAAGGCCGTCGCCGATCAGCTCAAGCAGTCGGGCAATGGCGACATCCCGGTCTTCGGCGGTGGCGGCGGCACGATCACCCAGGCCGATGCCCGGGTGATGAAACGCCAGGGCACCGACCGCATCTATTTCGCCGGCACGCCGCTCGACAAGATGATGGCCGAGATCAAGCGCGCCTACGCCCGCGCCGCGAAGCCAAACGCCAAGTTCAAGGGCGACCGCGTTCTGGCGCGCGCGATTACGATTGCGGAAGGTGGAGCCCGACCTCCGGGCGGGCTTCCCCAACCTGCCCGGAGGTCAGGTTCCACCAAGAAATCCTTCGTCGTGGGTGTCGCCGGCCCCGGGGGCGCGGGCAAGTCCACGCTCATTGACGAACTGACTTCGCGCTTCCTGCGCGCCAACCCCACGGGCCGCATCGCCCTGCTCGCCAACGACCCGTCGCATCCCGATTCCGGCGGCGCCATCCTCGGCGACCGCGTCAGCGCCATTTACGCCCAGGACGACCGCGTTTTCTTCCGCTCGCTCGCCACGCGTGGCAGCCTCACGGGCTTGTCGGCCGCGGCGCCCGCCGCGATCGATATTCTTAAAGCCTCCGGCGAGTTCGATCTCATCCTTGTCGAGTCCGTCGGCGTCGGCCAGGAGAGCGACCCGTTCCGGATTTTCGGCCAAGGCCCGAAGCTCGTCGACGCCACGCTTTTCGTGCTCGCCCCGTATTACGGCGGCCTGATCCAGCTGCAGAAGATTGCCCTGCTCAACGGCGCCGACCTCGTCGCGCTCAACAAGTGCGACCATGCCATGGCCCACACGGCCAAGGCCGAGATCCAGGCCCGCCTCAACCAAAACGGCAAGGGCCAGACGCTCCACGCCACGACGGCCGCGAAGCATTTCGACCCGGGCGTGGATGCGCTCTTCGCCACCATCGCGAAGCTCGGCGACCTGCCCTTGTCCGCCGGCGGCGAGAAAGCCTGCCACCTGGAGGTTTCCTCATGAGCCAGCTCGGGAAAATCGCCGACTCGATCGACGCCTACAACGCCCACGTGGCCGCCGAGGTGGCCCGCGCCCGCACCGACGCCAAGTTTGCCGCCGAGCTCCGCGCGAAATGGGCTCAGCTGCGCGCCTCGGTCGAGATGACCCAGTCGCCCACCGGCACGCTCCTGCCACGCCTTGCCCTGCCCGACACCGACGAGCCCGGCGCCATCGCCGAGTATCTGCTCGGCCAGGGCTTCCCCGGCCAGTTTCCCTACGCCACCGCCGCTTACCGCGAGATGTATCTGGATCAGGGGGTGGAGCGCGCTGACCCCAGCGCGCTGCACACGTCCGCAGCGAAGCCGAAATCCCCGCGTGCCCGGATCAGCCCGCGCCACCCGCAAACCAACGGCAAGGTCAACGAGGAGCCGATGCGTCTCTTCGCCGGGCTCGGGCTCGCCGAGGACACCAACGCGCGCTTCAAATACCTCAACACGCACCAGAAGAGCCTGCGCCTCTCCACCGCGTTCGACGGCCCCACGCTCTACGGCCTCGACTCCGACCACGAGGGCGTGCTCGGCAAGGTCGGCGAGGGCGGCGTGGCCATCGACACCGTCGAGGACATGACGCGGCTGTTCGCCGGCTTCGACCTGACGCGCACCGACGCCTCGGTTTCGATGACGATGAACGCGCCCGCGCCGGTCATCCTCGCGATGTTCATCGCCGCCGCGAAGCGCCGTTTCGGCCCGGACTGCGTCGCCAATCTCCGTGGCACCATCCAGGCCGACATGCTCAAGGAAGTGCAGGCGCAGAACGAGGTCATTTTTCCCGTGGACGCCTCGCTCCGTTTCCTGTGCGACATGATCGAGTGGTGCGTGCCGAACATGCCGAAATGGTATCCCGTTTCCATCTCCGGCTACCACATCGCCGAGGCCGGGGCCACGCCGGTGCAGCAGGCGGCGTTCACGCTTTCCAACGGCTTCACTTACGCGGAGCTGCTCAAGGCGCGCGGCGCCGACGTCAACCAGTTCGGGCCGCGCCTCTCCTTCTTCTTGGACTGCGGCCTCGACGTCGAATACCTCGTGCTCGGCCGCGTCTGCCGCCGCATCTGGGCCATCGGCATGCGCGACGTCTTCGGCGCCAACGCCAAGGCGCAGGCCCTCAAGCTCCACACCCAAACCTCCGGCCGTTCGCTGATCGCCGCCGAGTTCCAGAACAACCTCACGCGTACGGCCGCCGAGCTGATGATCGCCTACATGAATTACACCAATTCATGCCACTCGAACTCCGCCGACGAGCCGTTCACCACGCCGACCGAGAAATACGCGCTGCTCGCCTCGCACGGCCAGTCCATCCTCCTCGAGGAATCCGGGATCTTCAAACACACCATGAACCTCTTCGGCGGCGCGCCGGGCCTGCTGATGCTTGAGCGCCAGGTGGAGAAGGCCATCCTCGATGTGTTCCGCGAGATGGACACGCTCGGCGGCGTCATCGCCGCGATGGAGCAGCGCTACCAGCGCAGCAAGATCCAGGAATCCGGCCACCGCATCGAGACGCAGATCTATTCCGGTGAGCGCCCCATCATCGGCCTCAACAAATATATTTCGCCCGAGCCGATGCCGAGCGTTCCCCTCGCCCGCACCCCGCCGCGCAAGCAGCGCCTGCAGGTCGAACGCCTCAAGGCCTTCAAGAAGAAGCACGCCAAGAAATCCCCGGAAGCCCTGCAGCGGCTGGAAAATGTCGCGCGTGGCGGCGGCAACGTCTTCGCTGAGCTCGTGCACACCGTTGAGGCCTGCTCACTGGGTCAGATCACCGCATGTTTGACCGGCGTGGTCGGAAAATTCCGGCCGATGGTGTGATTTGAGGAAGCAATCGCGAAAGCCCGGAAGAGCGAAAACACGGAGCTGGATTCGGATTCGATCAAGTCAGGCCGGAATTTCCGCGCTTTCGTCCTTTCGCGTTTCCGCGATCTCCTCCCCTTCCGCGGGCAGCTCAGTCCGCCAGCCGCAGTTCCAGGATGGCGCGGAGGCCCACGCCCTCGGGGCCGGCTTCCAGCGTCAGCGGCGCATGGTGCAACGCCGCGATGTGCACGGTGATGGCAAGGCCGAGCCCGAGGCCCTGCTGCTCGTGCTTGGCGCGGTCAAACTGCCGGAAGGCGGCGATCTGCCCGATCTCATCAAGCGTCATGCCGGGGCCGCGGTCCGTGATCTCGAGGCGATAGAGGCCGTCGGTGATCCGGCCCGTCACCATCACGGGCGTGCCCGCCGGGGAAAACTTGAAGGCGTTCTCGACGAGCTCGCACGCCGCGGCGCGGAGCCAGGCGGGGCTGATGCGGACGGCGGCGGGCGCACAGTTCAGGTGGAGGTCGGCGGAGCGGTTGAGCCGCTCGGCGACGCCGATCACCTCGTCCTCGATGCCCGCGCCGGCCTCCATGGCGGCGCCGGGATCGCTCCAGTTGGCCTCGCGGAGCTGCTGGAGTTGGAAATACTGCAGCAGTTTGCGGGCGAGGCCCTGCTGGCGCCGGGCGCTCTGGCTGATCGAGCGGGCCAGGTCGCGCAGGTCGGCCGGCGGGATGGAGCCGGCCTCCGACTCGAGCATGGCCGCGATGCCGAGGATGCCGTTGAGCGGCGTGAGCAGTTCATGCGCCCAGGGCGCCGCCATCTCCCGGTGGTATTCGTCGGTGTAGTGCTTCAACCGCTCGGAGAGGGTCTCGCGCTTGGCCAGCACGCCGGCAATGCTCTCGACCAGCTCGCGCGGCTCGAAGGGCTTGGTGATGTAATCGTCCGCGCCGAGCACCATGCCCTTGCGCTGGTCGGACCGGGCCGCGCGGGCGGTGAGAAAAATGAACGGGATCGAGCGCAGCTCCGGCTGCTGGCGCAGCGCCTCCAGCACCGCGTAGCCGTTGAGCCGGGGCATCTCGACGTCGCACAAGATCACATCCGGCTTCTCCGAGGCCAGCGCGAGCCCGGCCAGGCCGTCCGCCGCGGTCAGCACGCTGTGGCCGTCGGCCTCGAGACTCAGTTCGACGAGCGTGCGCCAGCGGGCGTCGTCCTCAATGACAAGCACCTTCCAAGTCTTGTGCTTGGCCGGTTCCACGCGAACGGGAGGAGTGCTTTGGGTGGTCATGCGGTCTGCCCGGGACGCGGCACCGTTCCGGGCGGAGGACATTTAATAGCCAGTTGTTGGCGTCAGTCGAGTCCTACTCACCCGACCACCTTATATCAGGTGGTTTAAATCAGGTGCGATCGCCCGTGTGAATCTTGCCCTTGGCCGCGAGGCGCTTGGTGGTCTCGGCCCGGAACGTGGAGTCAGCCGAGGCGAAGGCCTGCGTAATGACCCCGACAAAATTGTCGGCCGTGACGAGCTCGGCGTCCTCCTCGTCGTTGTTGACGCCCTGCACGAGGTAACCGCCGCGCGTCTCGCCGACGACGCTGTGTGCAACCCGGTGACCGTTGCTCTTGATGTAGACGACCGTCATGCCCTTCTTGATGTCGTCGTAATTGATTTCCTGGACGATCACGGCGGTGTTGGTGGCGTAAAGGGGCTCCATCGAGCCGCCGATGCCCCAGAGGGCCTTGGCGTGCGGCAGGGTGGCGGCGATCGCCTCGGCGGTCTTGAGCTGCGTGCCCTCGGCGACGAGCCGGGGCGCCGGTGTGCGCTCGATGATCGCGGCGAGCACGCGCTCGGACTTGATCCCCGCCTGTGCCACCAGCGCGCTGCCGGCGACCACGAGGGTCGTCAGGAGGAGGCGGGCGGTGCGGCGGTCGTTTTTCATGGGCTCAGTGTGCCCGAAACCGCCGCGCCCTCCCATCGGGCCACCCCCGTAAACCGGTCTGCGGGATTTCGCTGGGGGATTTTCCCGGACGGGACCAAGGTTTTTCTCGCCCCGGGGTTAAAATCGTGGCAATTAACCCTTTGCCCCCGTAGGGCCATGCGGGGCCGACCTCCTATCCGACCATGATGCGCGTGCTTTACGCCGAAGATGATCCGAACGTTGCCGCCGTGGTGCGGAGCTACTTCACGCACTTTGCGCCCGAGATCGACCTGGAGATTGTGCCCGACGGCCGCACCTGCCTCGCCCAGATGGCCCAGGCCCAGGGCGGATACAACGTGCTGCTGCTCGACCTCGTCCTGCCCGACATCAACGGCCTGCAGATCCTCGGGGAGCTCGCGCGGCGCGCCGATCCCACACCGGTGGTGATGGCCAGCGGTCTCGGGCAGACCGACCTCGCCGTGCGCGCCCTCCGCGCCGGCGCCGTGGACTGCGTGGACAAGACGTCGCCGCAATTTCACCAGATCGTGGACATTGTGAAGCGGGTCCACGCACGGCACCTGGAGGAAAAATTCACCCAACCCGCCGCGCCGCCGGCCGATCCGCCGCAGAAGCACCGCGTGCTGCTGGTCGAGGTCTCCACCGTCACCCGCCGCACCCTCGAGGATTTCTTCCGGGCCAACGCGCCGCAGATCGAGCTGACGGGCGACGCCACGCCGGCGGCCTTCGAGCGCATCCTTGCCGGTCACGCCGAGGCGGAGGCCGTGCTCATCGGCCCGACGCCGGGCGAGGCCAGCTCGCTCGACACGCTGCGGCGGCTGCGCTCGCACCGCGCGAAGCTGCCGGTCGTCGTCCTCGCCGCCCGCGGCGACGGCGAGACCGCCGTGGCCGCCTTCAAGCTCGGGGCGCAGGATTACATCCTGCACAAGCCCGACTACCTGGCCGACCTCGTGTTCTCGCTGAACAACATCCTGCGCCGCGCCGACACCGAGCGGAGCAACGAGCAGCTGACCCGCGAACTCGAGGCGCTCAACCGCTCCCTCGAGGCCCAGGTGCGCACCCGCACCGGCGAGCTCCAGGCCCTCTCGATGCGGCTCCTGCGCGTCCAGGAGGAGGAGCGTCGCACGATCGCCCGCGAACTGCACGACCACCTCGGTCAGTTGCTCACCGGCCTGCGGTTCCAGCTCGAGGCCGCGCACCGCGACGCACCGCCGGCGCTGCAGGGTCTGCTCCAGGAATCCCTCGGCGCCAGCGACGAGATCCTGCGCTACCTGCGGGAGATGACCCAACAGCTGCGCCCGCGCGTGCTCGACGACCTCGGCCTCGCCCCCGCCCTGGAGTGGCATGTCAACCTGTTCCAGCGCCAGACCGGCATCACCGTGGCGCTCGATGTCTCGCTGCCCCCGGGCCGCCTGCCCGGCGACCTGGAGACCGCCCTCTTCCGCGTGGTGCAGGAGGCGCTCACCAATGTCGCGCGGCACGCGGGGACCACCGCCGCCACCGTCACGCTCACGACCGGCGGCGCCCGACTGATCGTCGAGATCACCGACCGCGGCCGCGGCTTCGACATCGACGCCGTGCAGGCGCGCCGCGATTCGCTCGGCCTCACCGGCCTGTGCGAGCGCGTCATCCTCGCCGGCGGCCGGCCGGAAATCTTCTCGCGCGTCGGCCAGGGCACGCGCATTCATGCGGAGTTCCCGCTGGCCCCTTTGCCCGGCGACCGGCCGGGACAAACGCCGGGCCAGTAGCAACCGGCAACGACGTCCGCCTCCCATTCCCTCATGAACACCGTGATCCTGGCCGATGACCATGAAGTCGTGCGCCGCGGCGTGCGCAGCATCCTGGAGGCCGACGGCGGCTTCAAGGTGCTCGCCGAGGTCGCCGACGGCCTCAGCGCCGTGCAGGCGGTCGAGAAGTTCAAGCCCGCGCTGCTCTTCCTCGATCTCTCCATGCCCCGGTTGCACGGTCTCGAAGCCCTGCGCCAGGTGCGCACGGTCAGCCCGCACACCAAGGTGCTCGTCCTCTCGATGCATAACGACGAGCCCTACGTCATCGAGGCGCTGCGCGCCGGCGCGATGGCCTACATTTTGAAGGGCTCCGAATCCACCGAGATCGCCCGGGCCGTGGCGGAAGTCGTCGCCGGCCGGCGCTACCTGAGCGCGCCGCTGTCCGAGCGCGCCATCGCCGCGCTCACCAGCCGGACGCCCGACCAGGCCGACCCGCTCAACGGGCTCACGCCGCGCGAGCGGGAGGTGCTTTCGCTCGCCGCGGAGGGCCTGAGCACGACCGAGATGGCGGAGAAGCTCTTCATCAGCCCGCGCACCGCCGAGACGCACCGCACCAACCTGATGCAGAAACTCGGCCTGCAGTCGCAGACCGACCTGGTCCGCTTCGCCATCCGCAAGGGGCTGATCCAGCCGTAGGCCGGGGCTCAGCCCGGCGTCACCGGCGGATGCCGCGGCAGTTCGACGACAAAGAGCGCGCCGCCGCCCGCGGCGTCCTCGCTCCACACCCGGCCGTGGAGGGCGGCGACGACGCGCTGCGCGATCCACAGCCCGAGACCGGTCGATTTCTCGCCCCCGGTCGGCTTGGCGTCACCCAGGCCATATTGGGTGAAAACCTTGGCGCGCGCCTCCGGGCTGATGCCGGGCCCGTGGTCCCGCACCTGCACGCGCAGGCCGGTGCCGGTCCACCGCACCTCGACCTCGACGGCGGAGTCCCGCGGGGAAAATTTCACGGCATTCGAAACGAGGTTGTCCGCCACCTGGCGCAGTGCCGTGAGGTCGGACTGGATGGACATGGCCGGCTCTTGCGCCGTGAAGGTGAGCCGGATGGCCTTGCGGGTGGCCGGGGCCGTCAGGCTCTCCACCGCCTCGCGGAAAACGGCCGCCGCGTCCACCCGGGCCCAGCTGAAATTGCGGCGGCCGGTCTCGAGGACATTGGCGTCGACCAGGTCGTTGATGAGCCGCATCATTTGCTGGGCGGTGGCGCGCATCTGGTCGAGATTCCGGCGGGTGTCGTCCGCGCCCCGGCCGAGACGCAGGAGATCAATGCCCAGCGTGAGACCGGTCAGCGGATTGCGCAGGTCGTGGGTCACCGTGCGGAGCAGCTCGGATTTCTGTTCGCTGATCTCCGCGAGGCGGTCGTAAGCCTGCTCCAGCTCGGCCTGGATGCGACGGCGCTCGGCCAGCTCGCGGGCCAGCCGGCGGTTGTGCAGGAAGAGCAGCAGCAGCACGAACAGCACGCCGGCGGCCACCGCGGAGGCGATCTTGACGGCCCGGGACGACCACCGGTCGTCCTGCACGTCGACCGCCACCCAACGATTGGAAATCTCGTGCCGCTCCGCCGCGGAGATATCCGCCAGGGCCTTGTCGATGATCCCGGCCAGCACGGGCAGGTCCTTGCGCACCCCGAGGCGGATCTCGCTGGAGCCGGACATGCCGATCACGCTCCCGAGCCGGAGATTCGTCAGCCGCCGGGTCTTGACGAGGTAGGCGGCGTTCACCACGTCCGCCAGGGTCCCGTAGACCTCGCCCCGCGCCAGCCCGACCAGCGCCGCCTCGGTGGTCGGATATTCCACCGGAATGGCCGACGGGGCGGCATCGGCCAGCTCCGCCCGCAGAGTGTCGTAGCCGCGCACGATTCCGACCCGGCGGCCGTTGAGGTCGCTCAGGTCGAGGAGATGCGCCGTGTCGTCGCGCATGACGACGACATCCGGCGCGTAGCTGTAAGGCCGGCTGTAGATCAGGAAATTCTCGCGCTCCGGCAGGTAGCCGAGGCTCATCAGGACATCCACTTCGCCGGCCTTGAAGGCCGTCAGCACGTGCGGCCAGTCTTCGCGCACCTCGTTTTGGAAGCGCAGGCCGGTGCGGTGCGCAATGTGCGCCAGGTAATCGAGGTCGATGCCCACGAGATTGCCCTTCGCGTCCAGAAAGGCGTAGGGCGGATAGGTCGCATCCTGCCCGACCCGGACCACCGGATGTGCCGCGATCCAGGCCCGCTCCTCCTCCGTGAAGACCAAACCGCCCGTCTCCACCGGTTCGGCCGCGGCCAGCCGGAGCACCCTCAGGAGACCGAGGGCCAGGAACAGGGTTTTTCGGAGCAATTTCTTCAAGCGTAAACGTGCAGCTATTACGCACCGGCCCTGACCCGTCAATCGGTAGTTTGGTAAAATTACCCGCGGGAACGCCGGCATCAATCCGGCGCCGGTTGGGCATAAACCGCGACTTACCTAAAGTGGTTCAGCCCGGCAGCTTGAACCCTTCCATCAGGTTCTTCACCTCCTGCAGGAAGGCTGCGGCGCTCGCGCCGTTGACGACCTTGTGGTCGAAGGTGAGCGAAAGCGTGACGACCTCCGCGGGATGGATGACGCCGCCGTCATTGATCAACCGCTCGTGCGCGGAACCCACGAACAGCGTGCCCATGGCGGGCGGCACCACGATGGGCGTGGCGCTCTCGACGCCGAACGCGCCCAGGCTGGTCAGGTTCACCGGCGCCTGCACCTCGATGATCTTGCCGGCGCGCGTGTCCTCGACGGCCCGGTTGTAGGCCCCCACGAAATCGGCCCAGGCCAGTTTGTTCGCGTTGATGACCGGCGCGGTCGCGAGCCGGTCGCCCTCGAGCGCCACGGCCACGCCAAGCTCGAAGTCGGCCTGCTCGAGGATCGCGCCGTCCTTGTTGACGATGCAGCGGAAGGCCGCGTGCTTCTCCTGCGCCCGGACGACGCACCAGGCCATCATGGTCGAGGGCGACGCGGCGGCCTTGCCGTGCTGCTGTTTCGCCGCCTCGCGCGCGGCGCGCAACCCGTCCCAGCGGACATCCATCAGCATGTTGGCGGGGACAACGGCATCGAGACGCTTGGTGATGGCCGGATGCAAAGCGGGCGGGCGGACATTGCCTTTCATGGGAGCGGGTGTTGAGGAAATGACGGGAGCAGGCGCGGCGGATTTCGCGACGACGACGGCGGGCGCCGCGGGCCTGGTCGCGCCCTCGGTGGCGAGACTCGCGGTGCTCGCGGCATCGCCGGTGACGAGCGCGATCTCCTGGCCGATGAGCACGGTGTCATCGACCTTGATCTGCCAGGCCTTGAACCTGCCGGCGAACGACGCCTCGATCGGGTAGACCGCCTTGTCGGTCTCGACCTCGCAGAGCACGTCGTCATGCTTCACGGGATCTCCGGGCTTTTTGTTGAGTGCCACGACGCGGGCCGAGCGCAGGCCCTCGCCCATGATCGGCACGCGGACGATGATGTCGTTCGTGCCGGCGACCAAGGTGTTCTGCGGGGCGTGGGCGGCGGGAGCGGATGCGGTGGGAGGGGCTTGATGCCCCGACCTGTCGGAAGGTAAACCCCCTCCCGCATTTTCGCCGCGCGCCACGTTCACCGCCACCGTGCGCCAGATGGCGTCGAGGATGCGCGGCACGTCGGGCAGCGCGGCGTATTCGTAGATGGGGTTGTAGCCGATCATCACGTTGCCCTTGGAGACGAGCACCGGCGGGGCTTTCAACGCCGCCCACAGGTCGGGCTGGCTCATGATGTGCGTGATGATCATCTGGCCGACCGAGCAGTTCTCGGTGTCCTCCTGCACGATGACGAGGCGGCCGGTCTTGCGCACCGAGGCTTCGATCGTCGCCTTGTCCCACGGGACGATCGAGCGCAGGTCGATGAGATCGACCCCGACCTCGCCCTTCAGCCCGGCGATGGCCTCGAGGGCTTTCTCCATCGTGTTGCCCCAGGCGACCAGCGTGAGATCGTCGCCCTCGAGGCAGCGGCGCGCCACGCCCAGCGGGATGGAGACGACCGGGCTCGTGACCTCGCGCTCGGCCCAGAGCATGTGCTTGGGCACGAGGAAGAGCACGAGGTCCTCGGCGTGCATCGCGGTCCAGAGCAGACCGGCGGCGTCCTCCGGCGTGCTGGGGATGACGATGTTGATGCCGGGGAAATGCGCGAAGACCGATTCGTTGGCCTGCGAATGCCAGAGTCCGCCGCCCGGCAGGTAGGCGCCGTAGGGCGCGTAGATGACCGCCGGCACCTTCCACTCGCCGTTGGAACGCCAGCGCAGGTTGGCCAGGTTGGCCGTGAGCTGGTTGAAGCCGGGGTAGATGAAATCGATGAACTGGATCTCGAACACCGGGCGGCGGCCGTAGAGCGCCAGGCCGCCGGCGAGGCCGATGATGGTGGACTCGGCCAGCGGGGAATTGAACACCTGGCCGGGAAAATCCGTCGTGAGCTTCTGCGTCAGCCGGAACACGCCACCCTTCGGGTCCTCGACGTCCTCGCCGAAGATGATGCGGCCCGGGTCGGCGTCGAGTCCGGCGCGCAGCGTGCGGTTGATCAGGTCGCCCATGCGGTATTTGCCGGGCTTGAACAGCTCCTCGTGCAGGTCGGGCGAAGGTCCGAGGGTCTCGAGGAACAGCTCGTCGGCCCGCGGGTTCTCGGCCGTCTCGGCGGCGGCGTAATCCTGGCGCACCTTTTCCTTCAGCTCGGTCTCGAGCGCCGCATAATCCTTCTCGGTCAGCTCGCCGTGCTTGATCATCCGGTCCTTCAGGTGGCGGATGGGGTCGGCCTGCTCGAGTGCGGCGAGGTCCTCCTTCGAGCGGTAGAGGGCATGGTCGTCCGAACTGGTGTGGCTGGAGAGCCGCTCGACCTTCACCCAGAAGAGCACCGGCCCCTGCCCCGCCCGCAGGCCGGCTATCGCCTGTTGGGCCGCGGCGTGGACCACCTCGGGGTCGCGGCCGTCGATGACCTGCCATTGCGCCTTGTTGATGACCCCGAGCGCCAGCGGGTTGTTCGCCTTGGTCGGGGTCGAGATGCCGTAGCCGTTGTCCTCGACGATGAGCAGCAGCGGCAGCTTCTTCTCCAGCGCGAAGCTGACGGCCTCGTAGAAATCGCCCTGGCGCGACGCGGCGTCGCCGATGGTGGTGACGACCACGCCGTCCTTCTGGTCGAGTTGCAGGCCCCAGGCGATGCCACAGGCCGGCAGCAGCTGCGAGCCCGTGGGCGTGGGCACGCTGACGATGTTGTGTTCGCGCGAACAAAAATGCGACGGCATCATGCGGCCGCGCGAGGCCGAGTCGCGCTTGGCGAAATATTCCAGCGCGAGGTAGCGCGTGGTCAGCCCGCGGCCCATGCACAGGCCGCGGTCGCGGTAATACGGCACGATGAAATCGCTGTCGCGCAGCTGGGCGCCGATGGCGGCCAGCGCCTCGTGGCCGCGGCCGGAGACGTGGAAATGGCCCTTGCCCTGCCGGTTCAGGCTTTCCTCGCGCAGGTCGCCGTGCCGGCTTTCCAGCATCGTCAGCAGCAGATGACGCTTCTGTTCTTTGTTCAGGGTGGCGGCGGTGGCCATGGGGAATGCCGGGAAATTTCCCGCCAAAGCGGACGCCCTGCAACGCATTAATCAGCGGGGTGCCGCCCGGGCCGGGTTTTAATCCCTTTGGCTGAGGCGTGGACCGAGCGGTAGGGCGAGCCGTCCCCGACGAGCCGCGCTTGTCGGCTCATCCGGAGGATTCGCCCTACCCGGCAAACTGCCCGCTGCTCCGCGCGTAACGCATCAGGCCGCCGCGCCAGGCCGGGAAGCCCGCGCCGAGCAGCAGCGCCAGGTCGGCCTCGTCGGCCGTCTTGAGCACGCCTTCCGCCAGCACGCGCTTTGTCTCGTCGATCATCACGCCGTTGAGCTTCTCCGCCACGGCCTCCGGCGCGGTTTTCGCGGCGGGGGCGAACGACGCCATCGCGGCGTTCAACGTCTCCTTGCCGTCGGCGTAGGCGTAGAAGCCGGAACTCGCGCCGTTTTTGCGGCCCTTCAATCCCGCCGTCAGCATCTTCTGCGTGACGGTCGTGCGGGTAAACCGGTCCGGGAAATAATGCTGCATCTCGGCGAAGATGAAATCCGTCACGTCCACGCCGACCTCGTCGATCAGCCGCATCGGGCCCATCGGCCAGCCCCAGTCGCGCAACGCGCGGTCGATCGCCTCCGTCGAGGCCCCCTGCTCCCACAGCCGGCACGCCTCGTTCAGGTAGAAAAACAGCACGCGCGTGACGAGGAATCCGGGCGAAGACCGGCAGATGACCGGGGTCTTGCCGAGCGTCTTGACGAAGGCCAGCGCGCGGTCCGCCGTCGCCCGCGTCGTCGCCTTCCCCAGCACCAGCTCGACCAGCGGCATGCGGCCGACCGGGTTGAAGAAATGCAGCCCGATCACGCGCCCCGGATTGGTCGCGGTGGACGCCAGTTCCTCCAGCGGCAGGGCCGAGGTGTTCGACGCAAACACGCAGTCGGGCGCCATGACCTTGGACAGCTCGGCAAAGAGTTTCTGCTTGGCCCCGACGTTCTCCACGATGGCCTCGATCACGAGGTCGCACACGTCGAAATCCTCAAGGCTGGTGGTGACGCCGATGCCGCCCATCATGCGGTGCGCCTCGGCGGCCGTCAGCGCGCCGCGCTCCTCCTGCTGCTTGAAGAGCCCGCGGATGACCTTGATGCCGCGCTCGACCGCCTCCTTGTCGGTGTCGCACAGGATGACGCCGAAGCCGCGCGACGCGCACCATTGCGCGATGCCGGAGCCCATGACGCCGGCGCCGATGATGCCGATGATGCGGAACGGCTCAACCTTGGCCGCGGCCTTTTCCTGCGGGAACCAGGCGTCCGTCGTGAGTTTCTTGCCGGCCTCCTTGAGCAGGAAAACGTGGATGAGGTTCCTGGCCACCTCGCCCGCGGCGACCCCGCCGAACAGCTCCGCCTCGAGGTCGAGCGCGGCGGCCAGCGGCAGGCCCGCGCCTTTTTCCACGGCGTCGAGCACCGCGAGCGGGGCCGGCTGGCCGCGCTGCTTGGCGAGCACGGCCTGGCGCTGGCCGGCAAAAAAATCCGGCGACGCCGCGGGCCAGTCCGCCCGGCGCGGCAGGCCCCCGGCCGCGAGCCGCAGCGCCGCGGCCTGGGCGCGGGCCTTCAGCTCGGCCGCGGGCACCAGCTCGTCCACCAGCCCGGCCGGCTGCGCCGCCGCCGCCGGCACCAGCGCGGCCTTGAGCATGTGCGTCACCGCCGCCTCGGCCCCGATGAGCCGCGGCAGCCGCGCGCACCCGCCCCAGCCGGGGATCACGCCGATCCCGACCTCGGGCAGGCCGATGACGGTTTCCTTGGCGTCAGTGGCGAGGCGCCAGTGGCACGCAAGCGCAAGCTCGTAGCCGCCGCCGGCGCAGGCGCCGTGGATGGCGCACACGACCGGCACCTTGAGGCCGGAGAGCGACGCGAACAATTCCTGGCCGTCGTGGGAAAGTTTTTTCGCGGCCGCGGCGTCGGGCAGGGCCACCAGCCACTTGAGGTCGGCGCCGGCGATGAAGATCTTCTCCTTCGCGCTGTGGACGACGACGGCCTTCGGCGACCGGGCCGCCAAGGCGGCCACGGCGGCGCGAAAGGCCGCCTGCGTGGTGGGATTGAAAACGTTGGCCCGGCCCGTCGGGTCATCGAAAACTATCCAGCCTACGCCCTCCGCATCAACGGAGTGGGTAACCGGGGTAGAATCGCTCATGGGTCATGCTTTGACGGGACATACAACCGGCCACCCGCCCGATGTAAAGCCTCCGCGGGGGTTTCACCCAAACGGAGGATCAGCACCGGGGGGCCTGGCGGCCGAATTTGCGCAGGTATTTCAGGGCGACCTCCAGGTCGTTGGGCAGCGGTGAGACCAGGGTCATTTTCTCCCGGCTCAGCGGGTGCGTGAAGGTGAGCCCGCCGGCGTGCAGGGCCAGGCGGGCGATCAGCGGCTTCTCGTCGTCCCGGCCCTTGTAGCCGCGCTTCAGGTCGGAAAGCAGCAGGCGCGCGTCATTGCCATACAACGGATCGTTGAGGATCGGCGTGCCGGCTGAGCCGAGGTGGATGCGGATCTGATGCATGCGGCCGGTCAGCGGGGCGCACTCCACCCAGGCGAAACCCGGCCGGCCGGCGGTTTGGGGAAAACGCTCCAGCACCGTGAACTCCGTCTGGCTCACCTGGCCGTGTTTTTTCACGATGCACATCACGCCGGGCTTCCCCTCGTCCTCCTTGATCACGAGGTCCACCGTGAAAGTGTCCGCCGCCGGCAGGCCGGCCGTCAGCGCCTGGTAGCTTTTGCGCACGGTCTTGGCCTGGAACTGCCCGCTGACAAAATCGAGCGCGACCTTCGTCTTCGTGCACAGCACCAGGCCGCTGGTGTCGGCGTCGAGGCGGTGCACGTTGGCCACGTCGGGGCCCCATTTCGCGCGCACCAGGCCCATCAGGTTTTCCGCCGCCTGATCGCGGCGGTCGGGCGCGACGGCCAGGCCGCTCGGCTTGTCGAACGCGATCAGGGCATCGTCTTCAAAGAGGACCGGCGGCAGCGGCATGGGATTTGCGCCACAGTGCGCCGGGACCCGGCAGCGGCAACCGTATTTCCTGTAGCGGCGCTCTATGGAGCGCCGGACGGCGGTCACAGACCGCCGCTACAGAACGGGCCGCATAATCCGGGTGGCCTTTGGCCGGCGGCGGATGTAGTCTTCCGTTTCCCAATCCCATGACACTGGCGCCACGGTTCCTGGTCAATCTCTGGGCGGCTTACCGCGCGACGCGGCTCGCGCGCAAGCTGCGGACCCCGGGGCACGACGACGCGGCGCAGCACGCGGCCTTCACGGGATTGATGGCGCAGGCCGCCGGCACGGAGTTCGGCCGGGCGCACGGCCTGTCGGCGGACACGACCTACGCGGAATTCCGCGACGCCGTGCCGCCGCGCACCCACGACTATTTCCAACCGCTGGTTGCCCGCATGGCGGCCGGCGAGGCGGATGTGCTGGTGCCGGGCCGCTGTCCCTTCTTTGTCGAAACCGCCGGCGCCACGGGCCTGGCGCCCAAGCTGCTGCCCGTGCCCGAGGCCATGCTCGCGCATTACCGCCACGGCCTGCGCGATGCGCTGTTCCTCTATGCCGCCCGGACCGGCCATGCCGGGGTGTTCCTCGGCCGGCAGGTGCACGCTGGCGCCAGCACCGCGCTGCGCGAGGCGCACGGCACCTACGTCACCGGCCTCGACGGCATGCTCGCGCTCTGCCTCTCCCCCTGGGTCGAGGCGAACCTGTATGCACCGCCGCCCGCCGTGGCCCGGCTGCCGGAAGGCGCGCCCAAGATCGCCGCGATCGCGGCGGCCATGCGGCGACGCGATGTTACGCTGGTCGGCGGCACCCCGGCCATGGTTGCGGCGCTGGCCGAGGCCGTGCGCCAGCCCGCCGGCGACCCCCCATCCCCTCCGCCCCAGCTGCCGGCCGTGTGGCCCAACCTCGAGTGCTTCCTTCACCTGGGCGCCCCGCTCGGGCTCTTTGCCGAGGCGCTGCGCGCGGCGCTCGGCCCGGCGGTCAATTATCACGAGGTCTACGCCGCCGCCGAGGGTATCTTCGCCGCGCAGGACGACCACCCGGGGCCGGGGCTGCGCCTGCTGACCGATGGCGGCGTGTTCTACGAATTCATTCCGCTGGCGGATTACCAGGAGGCCCAGCTGCCCTCGGCCGGCCGGCACTGCCTGCCGCTCAAGAAGGTGCAGCCGGGCGTCGACTACGTGCTGCTCGTCACGACGCCCGCCGGGCTCGCCCGCTGCGTGGTGGGCGACATCGTGCGTTTCACGTCGGTGGCGCCGCCGCGGCTGCAGTGCATCGGCCGCCTCGGATCCTATCTCAATGCCTTTGGCGAACAGGTCACGGAGCGCGAGCTGCTCGACACCATGCTGGCGGTCTGCGCCCGCAACGGCTGGCACGTGGTCAGCTTCCACGTCGCGCCCTTCCAGCACCGGATCGCCGCCGGGCAGGGCGTCCGGTGCCACGAATGGTGGCTGGAGCTGCACACGCACACCACCCGCACGCCGACGGCCAACGTGCTCGGGCCGGAGCTCGACGCCGAGCTGGCCACGCGCAACCACGACTACGCCGCCCGGCGCAACGAGCGCACGATCGACTCGCCCCAGGTGCGGCTCGTCATGCCCGGGGTGTTTGAGCAATGGGCGCGGCAATCGGGCCGGACCGCCAGCCTGAGCAAGATGCCCCGCGGCCGCTCCGACCGGCTCATCGCCGACCAGCTGGCCGCGTTGGCGCGCTTCCATCCCGCCACCCACGCGCCCTTTGCGCCGGCTGACCGGCCCTGACGCCGGTCAGTCCCCGGACTTCTTCGCCTTGGACTTCTTGGCGGCGGACTGCTTGGCGTTGAGCCACACCTGACCCTTGGCGTTCGCGTTGAGCCAGTAGATCTCCCCGCCGTGCTCGGCGAACGTCGGCTTGGCCTTCGGCGATTCGGGCAGCTGTAGCCCGGTGGAGGCCAGCATGGCCATGACCTGCTCGTCGGACTTCTCCAGTTTCGCCGCCAATTCGCCGATCGGGGCGGTCACGCCCTCGCCGCGCTTCTTCGGCGCCATGAGCAGGCGGACGGCGGTGAGAATGTTTTCCGGCGGCAGGGACTTGGTCTCCACGACGTCCGCCCGGGGACTCTCGTGGGCGCGTTCGCCCTCCGGCCGCGTCTCGGCGTCCTGTCCCCTGTCTTTAGTCTTCTGTTCTCCGCTGCCGGCGCCTTCCTCGGCGTTGATCCAGATCTCGCCGCGCTGATTCTTGTTCAGCCAGTAGGCAAAGCCGTTTTCGTGCGCGACGACGGGTTCGGCGCCGCCCTCGAGGCGCAGGCCGAACGCCGCCAGCTGCTCAAGCAGCTGGGCCTCGTCCAGCTTCAGGGCCTTGGTAAGATAAGGGAAGCTGCCGGACCAGCCGTGGCCGCGCCGGTTGCGGCGCATCATGCCGCGGATCTTGGCGAGCAAAGTCCTGGGCGCGCCGGCGTCTTCGCGGGGCGGCTGCGCCGGTTGCTGCGGCTGCCGCTGGCGTTCCTCGCGGCGCTCGTCGCGTCGGTCTTCCCGCCGCGGTTCCGGCGGGGCGGGAGCGGGGGTGGCCGCCATCTCCGCGGGCACCTCGTCGTCGGCCAGGCGCTTGCCCTGCACGATGCGGAACACCGGCTCGGGCTTCTCGCGTGTGTTGATCCAGGTCTCGCCGCGGCGGTTGATGTTCACCCAGTAAAGGTCGCCGTCGTATTCGACGTAGACGGGCTTGGCGTTCTCGTCGGCGGGGATCTGCAGGCCGCACTCCACGAGCGCGGTCTTGATGTCGGTCTCCTCGAGCTTCCACTTCTTGGCGAGGTAGTCCACGCCGACGGACATGCCGGCCCCGCGCTGGTTGCGGCGCATGTGGGGCTTGAGCGCGTCGAAGAACGACGGCAGCTCGTCCTCGGCGGTGAGCTTGTGCCACTCGTCCTCCGGGGCGTCGGGATCGTCGTCGCGCGAGGTGTCGACCGGACGGCGGAAGCCATCCTCCGGGGCGGCCTTTTCCTCAATGAAGTCGACGGGCTTCTCCTCGGTGGCGGGCGCGGTGGCGCCGGTGGTGACGGCCTTGAACTTGGCCTCGAACTCCGCGCGCAGCTTGTCGGTCTCGGCGCGGGCCGCCGTCGCGGCGGCGTCCTCCAGGGTCCAGTCGCGCTGCACGGGGCGGCGGGCGAGGCCGGTGAAGGCCAGCGCGTTGTCGGGCGCGGTGTGGAAATTGATGATCTCCCACTGTTCCTGCCCCAGATCGTTGATAAATTTTTCCATCAGCGCCGGGGAGGCGAATCCGCCTTTGCCGCTGCTGATGACTTTGTATTCCCAGTTGGCCATATGAGCCGCAAGGCATCCCGCATCCCCCGCCCCGACGCCAGTCCTAAATTCCCGCCCCTGCGCCGGTCATAAGCGCAGCCCTCCGGCGCGCCGGCCCATCACACGATATGACACTTCGCGTTTTGCTTTTCGCCCCGTTCCGGCCAACCCTTTTGCTCCCATGAGAAAACCGCCCCTGCTTTTGCTCACCGGCCTCGCCCTGCTCCTTCTGGCCATCGCACCTTGCCGCGCCGAAACGCCGGCGAAGACGGGCGCCCTGCCCGCGCCCGACCCCGACAACGGCGGCATCACGCTGCCCCCCGGCTTCCGTGCCGTGGTGTTCGCCGACAACCTCGTCGTCGGCAAAGATGTCGGCGCCCTGCGCTTCCTCGCCGTCGCACCCAACGGCGACGTTTACGCCAAGACCAAGCAGGGCCCCATCCTCGCGCTGCGCGACACCAACGGTGACGGCCGCGCCGACGTCGTGAAGGAGTTCGGCGGGGGCGGCGGCTCCGGCATCATGTTCCACGACGGCTGGCTCTACCACTCCACCGACAAGGACGTTTACCGCTACAAATACACGCCGGGCGAGCTGGTGCCCTCCGCCGCGCCCGAGCACCTCATTGTCGACCTGCCCAACCAGCGGCAGCACGAGTCGAAGGCCTTTTTCTTCGACGACGCCGGCGCGCTCTTCGTCGAGACCGGCTCGCCCTCCAACTCCTACGGCGGGGCCAACGACCGTCGTTTCGGCGCCAAGGGCTCCGATGCCACCGACTTTCTGAAGATCCACGGCGGCTTCTGGCGCTTCGACCCCGCCAAGCCGGGCCAGCACCAGTCCGACGGCTACCACTACTCCACCGGCCACCGCCACGTCGTCGCCGTCGCGTGGAACCCGGTCGCGCACTCCGCCTTCTTCGCGATGAACGGTCGCGACAACCTGCACGACGTCGACCCCGAGCACTATTCCATCGCGGACGGCGCCGAGCTGCCGGCCGAGGAATTCCACCAGCTGAAGGAGGGCCTCAACATCGGCTGGCCCTACACCTATTACGACGGGTTGCAGAAGGCCCGCATGGTCTCGCCCGAGTTCGGCGGCGACGGCCGGAAGCGCGCCGAAGCCGGCCGGTATCCCGACCCGCTCATCGCCTTTCCCGCCCACTGGGCTCCGCTGCAGATGGCCTACTATGACGGCGCGCAGTTCCCCGCGAAGTATCGCGGCGGCATTTTCCTCGCCTTCCACGGCTCATGGAACCGCGCGCCCCTCCCCCAGCGCGGCTACAACGTCTGCTTCATCCCGTTCGATGCCGCCGGCCGGCCCACCGGTGATTACGAGATCTTTGCCGACGGTTTCGCCGGCAGCACGAACTTCACCTCCACCCGCGACGCCCGCTTCCGTCCCTGCGGCGTCGCCGTCGGTCCCGACGGCTCGCTCTATGTCGGCGACACGGAGAAAGGCCGCATCTGGCGCATCTTTTACACCGGCGATACCGCGCCCGTGGCCGCCGTGGCCGCAGCCCAGCCGGCCGCCGCGACGCCGGCCACCCCGGCCGTCGCGGTGAACACCAAGGGCCGGGATACCTACCTGATGCTTTGCGCCAGCTGCCACATGCCCGACGGCTCAGGTGTCCCGAATCTCCAGCCCTCGCTGCGCGACAGCGCCGTCGTGCGCGGCGGCGCCGCCACGCTCATCCGTTCCATCCTGCTCGGTCCTGCGGCCGTGCTGCCGGCCGACCGCCCGAAATACTCCAACGTCATGCCGGGCTTCGATGCCGCGCTCAACGACGCCCAGGCCGCCGATCTCGCCACCTACCTCCGCCAGGCCTTCGGCGGCGGCGCCCCGGCCGTCACCCGCGAACAGGTGAAGGCCGGGCGTTCGCCCCGGTGAAGCCCGCCGCACGCTACCTCGCCGTCCTCCTTCTGACGCCGGCGCTCCGCGCGCAGACCGTCACGCTCGATCCCGTCGCCGTCACGGCCGCGCGCGCCGCCCAGCCGGCGGCGGCGGTGCCGTTCTCACTGGCGATCCTCGGCGGCGACACGCTGCGCGCCACGCCCGCCGTGACGCTCGACGGTGCGCTGCGGAGCGTGCCGGGTTTCAGCCTTTTCCGGCGCAGTGACAGCCTGACCGCCAACCCGACCGCGCAGGGCGTGTCGTTGCGCGGGCTCGGACCCAGCGGCGCCAGCCGGTCGCTTGTGCTGCTGGACGGCGTGCCGCTCAACGATCCCTTCGGCGGCTGGGTCATCTGGAGCAAGGTGCCGCGCGAATCGCTGGCCGGCGCGGAGCTCGTCCGCGGCGGCGGCGCCACCGCGTGGGGCAACGCCGCGCTCGGCGGCGTCGTGCAGCTGCTGACCGAAAAAAAACCAAGCAACCTGATAGGTTACAAAGCGCCCGCCGCCTCTGGCGGGCGGCTGGCCGCCACCGCGGGCGATTTCTCGACCCGCAGCGTCGAGCTCGCGCTAAGCCAGTCCGCCGGCCCGGGCACGCTGGAGCTCAGCGGCCGTGATTTCGCGACCGACGGCTTCAACCTGGTCGCAGCGGAGAACCGCGGCCCGGTGGACATCGCGGCCTGGAGCCGGCACCATTGGATGGCCGCCCGCTGGACCCAGCCGGTTGGGGAGAACGCGACGCTCACGGTCACCGGCCGCACGTTCGCCGAGGCCCGCGGCAATGGCACGCCCTACCAGCAGAATTCCTCCCGCGAGAACCTGGGCTCGGTCGCGCTCACGGCCCGGCCGGACAAGAATTTCTCGTGGACCGCCCTCGCCTACGCGCAGGACCAGACGTTCAGCAGCACGTTTAGCTCCGTGAACGCCACGCGCACGGCCGAGACGCCGGCCAGCGACCAGTTCGCGGTGCCCGCCAGCGCGCTCGGGGCCGCGTGGACCGGGAGCTGGACGCATTCCGGCGATGCCCGCACCAGCGCCGGGGTCGACTTCCGCCGCGTGCGCGGCGAGACCCGGGAAAATTTCACCTTCAGCGCCGGCGACTTCACCCGCCAGCGCGTCGCCGGCGGCACGCAGGAATTCGCCGGGCTGTTCGCCCTCCACGAACGCGCCCTCGCTCCCGACTGGCACCTTACGCTCGGCGCCCGGCTCGACGACTGGCGTGAGGCCGACGGCCACCGCCGCGAGACCGACCGCGCCACGGGCGCCGTGTTGCGCGACGACCATTACGCGGACCGCGACGGACTGGAGTTCAGCCCGAGCGCCGGGCTGGTCTGGACCCCGGCCCCGGCCTGGCGCGTCCGCGCCGCGGCCCAGCAGGCCTTCCGCCGGCCGACCCTGAACGAGCTCTACCGGCCGTTCCGCGCCGGCAATGTGATCACCGAGGCCAACGCCGACCTGCAGACCGAGCGCGTGACGAGCACGGAACTCGGGGCCGATTACACCCACGGCACGCTCACACTCGGATCCGCGCTTTTCTGGAACGAGCTGCACGACGCCGTCGGCAACGTGACCATCGCCCACGGGCCGGGCACTTTCCCCATCGTGGGCTTCATCCCGGCGGGCGGCACGGGCCGCGAGCGGCTCAACCTCGACCGCTTGCGCGTCCGCGGGCTCGAGCTCACGGCCGGATGGCGTCCCACTCCGGCGCTCTCGTTCGACGTCGCCTATCTCTACGACGATGCGCTGGTCCGGCGCGCCACGCTGGCCCCGGCCCTTGTCGGCAAGCGCCTGGCCCAGGTGCCCCGTCATGGCGCCACGCTCGGCGCGTCGTGGCGGACCGGCCGGCTCACGCTCACGCCGCGCGTCCGCGTCATCGGCCGGCAGTTCGAGGACGACGAGAACCTGCTTATCCTCGGCACGGCGGTCATCGCCGACCTGGGCGCCAGTTGCTCCCTCGGCCGCGGCGAGGTGTTTCTCACCATCGAGAACCTCGGCAACGCGCGCGTCGAGACCGGGCGCAGCACCGACGGCATCGTCAACACCGGCACCCCGCGCCTCGCCCTCGCCGGCTTCCGCTCCGCCTGGTAGCAGGCGACCTTTGTAACCCATTAGGTTACAAGTCTCCCGGGTTCTCAGCGGAGGGCCTGGGCCGGGAATCTTCCCGATGGCGTGGTCCGCCAACTGGCCGCCGGGGCCGTCGGGATTGAAATCGAATCCGTGCAGCCGGGTGTAAGCCGGCCGCGCCCTCAGTCCGTGCCATGCACGGTATACCGGATCGGCACCCTCATCCGGGTGTTGACCTTGCGGCCCGCCTTGAGGCCTGGCCGGAAGCGCCACTTGGCCACGCCATCGACCGAGGTCCGCTCAAACCCCGGATGCGTGGAAGAAAGCACGTGGATGTCGCGGGTCTCGCCATGGGTATCGACGACGAAGTCCACGACCACCTGGGCCTCCTCGACATCCTTTTTCAGGCTGTAGGGAAATTCCGGGGCGGGTTGCACGATCGGTTCCGGCACGTGGTCGAGCTGCGAAATATCGAAAATGTCCTTGAGCCCGGAGGGTCTTTGTCCCGCCGGGGCGATCTTCAGCGGTATACTGGTGAGCTGCGCGGTATTAAGATCGGTTTGCAGCGGGACACTCAGCTCCAGGGGCTGCACAAAGACCGACGACAACTCCACGGTGGTGGGCACGTCGGCGAGCCGCGGCACCTGCACTCTCGGATCCTGGTCCATCTGGTTCTCGAGTTCCTCGACCGGCGGCTCCTTATCCTCATCGAGCGGCGGCATCACCAGCTGGATGATCGACTGGTCCTGCGCCACCGCCACCGGTCGGTGGACGGGCCGGGCGCCGCCGCCCCACAGCAGCAGGGCGTGCAACCCGGCGGAAAGCAGCGCGGCAAACCACGGGATCCGCGGCGCCTTGGGCAGCCCGGCATAATGCCAGTCACCCACCCGGCTGGTGGCTGGCGCCAGTTTACGGACAGCCGATGCGGGTGCAGGGTGCCAGCTCTCGGTCTTGAATGCGTGATGGGGGTAGACCGTCGTATGCACATTACCATTAAACGCTTTATTGGCCGGCTGGCCCTGCATGGATTGTCGGATACTGGGCATTTATTGACCTGCCCCGGCGCGTCCCGCATGAAGACCCCATGCGCCGGCTCGACCAGCTCCTCGCCAATCTCGGTTACTGTTCCCGCCGGGAGGCGCGCGCCTGGATCCAGGCCGGCCGGGTGACCGTGCGCGGCCGGGCCACCGATGATTTCGGCGCCAAGGCCGACCCGGCCGATGTGCGCGTGGACGGCGAACCGCTCGACCACCCCGCCGGCCTGTTGCTCCTGGTGCACAAACCTGTCGGCCTCGTCTGCTCGCACGACGAACGCGAGGGCCCGAATGTCTACTCGCTGCTGCCCCCGCGCTGGCGCGCGCGCAACCCGCAGGTCACCAGCATCGGCCGGCTCGACAAGGACACCAGCGGCCTCCTGCTGCTCACCGACCAGAGCGCGCTCGTCCACCGGCTGACGTCGCCCAAGCACAAGGTGCCGAAGGTCTACCGCGCCACCGTGAACGCCGACCTGACGCCGGCGCTGGTCACGCTCTTTGCCGGCGGCACGCTGCAACTGAAGAACGAAAAGGCCCCGTGTGCGCCGGCGGAGCTTAAAATCATTTCGCCGCGCGAGGCCGAGCTGACGCTGACCGAGGGCCGCTATCACCAGGTGCGGCGAATGCTTGCCAGCCAGGGCGCGGAGGTGATGGCCTTGCACCGCGCCCGCTTCGGCCCCCTCGAACTCGGCGACCTCGCGCCCGGCCAGTGGCGCGAGCTGCCCCTGGACACCTTTCCACCATGAATGAACTCCCCCTTCTCACCGGCGCCCAGAAAACCCAGCTGCGCGGCCTCGGCCAGCAGCTCAGCGACTCGCTCCGGATCGGCCGGCAGGGCCCGACGCCCGCGCTCTTCACCGAGCTCAACCGCCAGCTCGACACCCGCGAGCTGGTGAAGGTGCGCTTCGAGGTGGCGGATCGCGACGAACGCGCCCTCCTGTGTGAAAAAATGGCCGCGGACACGCCGTGCCTCTGCGTCGGCTCGGTCGGGCGCACGGCTCTGTTCTGGCGCCCCGGCCCGGAAGGCTCCAAGCTGCTCCCGGCATGACGCTCGCCGCCCTCGGTTGGAACGACCACTTCGCCCGGGCCTTCGCGCCCCACGCGGCCGAGGGTTGCCTGCCCGGGCGCGTGACCCTCGAACTCAAGGGCTACTACGAGGTCACGGGCGAGTTCGGCGCCAAGCTCGGCGCCTGCTCGGGCAAATTCATCAACACGGCCCGGGCCCAGGCCGACTTTCCCGCCATCGGCGACTGGGTGGCCGTGACGCCGCAGGAGGGTGAGGAAACCCGCGTCCACATCCACGCCGTGCTGCCGCGCCGCACAAAGTTCTCCCGCCAGGCCGCCGGCCTGGAGGAGATCGAACAGGTCGTCGCCGCCAACGTCGACACGGTGTTCCTCGTCAGCGCGCTCGACGGCAACTACCACCTGCACCGCCTGGAGCGCTACCTCGCCGCCGCGTGGGCGAGCGGCGCCCGGCCCGTGATTTTGCTCAACAAGGCCGATCTCGCCGAGGATGAAGCGACGGCCGTGCCCGCCGAGATCGCCACGGTGGCCCCGGACGTGCCGGTGTTCGTCGTCAGCGCCAAGACGCGCCGCGGACTGAAAGCCCTCGCGCCCTACCTCACGCCCGGCGCCACTGTCGCCCTGCTCGGCTCGTCCGGCGTCGGCAAGTCCACCCTGATCAACCGGCTTGTCGGCGAAAATTTGCAGGACACCGGGGATGTGCGCGACGTCGACGGCAAAGGCCGGCACACGACCACCCAGCGCGAGCTGCTCGTCGCGTCGGACGGTTTCATCGTGATCGACACGCCCGGCATGCGCGAACTCCAGCCGTGGGACGCCGCGGCGGGCGTCGATGCCGCCTTTGGCGACGTGGCCGCGCTCACGGCGCGATGCCGGTTCCGCGACTGCACCCACACGGTCGAGCCCGGCTGCGCCGTGCAGGCGGCGCTGGCCGACGGCACCCTCGACCCGGCCCGCTGGCAGAGCTACCTGCGCCTGGGCCGGGCCACCGCCCATGAGGTCCGGCGCGTCGACCGCGCCGCCCAGCAGCAGCACAAGTCCCACCACAAGAAACTCACCAAGAGCCTCCGCCAGCGCGTCCGCGAGAAATCCGGCGAGGAATGAGGGCCGGTAGGGCGAGTCCTCCGGATGAGCCGCGGCTTGCCAGCCGGTGGCGCGGCTCGTCGGGACGACCCGCCCTACCCAAACAGGGCATCCCGCGCGCGAAGGCGGATAGCGACGTTGACCTCGCCCCGTACGCGGCCAGACTGCGGCCACTATGTTCACCATTCTCGGGGCGGACGGAAAGGAATACGGGCCGGTGGCGACGGCCAAAATCCACGAGTGGATCAACGGCGGCCGGGCCAACCTGCTGACCAAGGCCCGGCGCGACGGCGAATCCGAGTGGAAGACCCTCGGGGACTTTGCCGAGTTCGCTCCCGCGCCCGGCGCCGCGACGCCCCCGGCCGCAGTCGTTCCGACCCAGGCGCCCGGCAGTGCGGCCGACTCCGTCGCCACGCCGCCGACCGGCACCATCGGGGAAATCGCGGCGGCCTACTCGGCCCGCGCCCGGCTCATCGACCCGTTTGACTGCCTTGGCCGCAGCTTCGAGCTTTGGAAGTCCAACTTCCTTCCGCTCGTGGGCGTGACGCTGATGATCATGCTGATCCAAATGGTCATCGGTTTCATCCCGCTGCTGGGCATGTTCGCGGGCCTGTTCCTCAACGGGGTGTTCTATGGCGGTCTGTATTACTACTACCTGGGCAAAATCCGCAGCGAGCCCCGGGAGATCGGCGACGCCTTCGCCGGATTCAGCCGGGCGTTCGTGCCCCTGATGCTGGCCAGCCTGCTGTCGGCGGTGTTGATCATCACCGTGCTGATGCCGTTTTTCGGCCCGGTCTTCCTCGTCTTCGTGAAGGCGGCGCTGGCCGGCGGCCATGCCCGACCCGACTTCACGGGCCTTTCGTTCAGCTTCGTGTTTCTGGGCATCATCCCCCTGCTCTACATCAGCATCGCCTGGGTCTTCACCTTCGTGCTGGTGATCGACAAGGGGCTGGGTCCGTGGACCGCCATGGAGGTCAGCCGCCGGGTCGTCACCCGGCAATGGTTCCGGGTGTTCATCACGGTATTTTTCGGCGCCATTCTCACGCTGCTCGGCCTCATCGGGCTGTTCATCGGCGTGTTGGTGACGCTCCCTCTGATGATCGGGGCCACGCTTTTCGCCTACGAGGACCTCTTCAACCCGCCGCCGAAGGGCTGAGGCGGCGGCCTATTTGGCCGCAGTCTTGCGGGCGAGCAGCGCGTCGAGCGACAGCTTGCCCGGGCCGAACGCGAGCACGAGGAGCGCGGCGAAGAGGAACAGGAACGGGTCGGCGCCGAGGAATTTGTCCGGGGCGCTGAAGATCCCCAGCAGGGCCTCCTTGTCCGCGGTGGCGTAGGCCACGATCATGCAGAAGGTCAGCGGCACCGCCGCGGGCCGCGCGAACAGCCCGAGGGCCAGCAGCACCCCGCCGAAGCACTCGGTCGAACCGGCCGCGATGGCGTTGAGGCGCGGCATCGGCAGGTGGAGGCTGGTGAAGAATTCGGTGGTCCGATCCAGGTTCATGAGCTTGCCCCAGCCGGTCTGGGCGAAGGAGATGCCCCAATAGAGGCGGATGACCAGCAGCAGCGGCGATTGGAGGAACGCAGCGAGGCCATCGAACTTGGCGAGCAGGGAGCGGAGTTGCATGGTTGGTGGGAGGTTAAGATCCGGCGGTTATTCCATCGTATTCGTTCTCGGGTCATCCTGAGCGAAGCGAAGGATCCATCAGGGCGAGTGCACGGAAATGGATTCTTCGCTTTGCTCAGAATGACAGAAACTGGATGCCGGTCTGTTATTCCCGGCGGCACAGCCAGCGGAGCTCCATCCAGCTGCGGAACCAGCCCTGGACCCGCGGGGCCCAGTCGGCGCGGGCTTGCTTCGTCCGGGGGATGCCCGTGGCGAGCGCCTGCTCGAGCGTTTTTCCCCGGCGCAGGGCGGTGAGGATGCGGTAGGCCGCCGGCTCGAGCTTTTTGAAGTAGATCTGCCCGTTCAACCGGTGCACGGCCACGTGGGTGAGGGCGCGCGCCGGCAGGGCGGCCTTGTTTTTGCGCAATTTCCGCCGCGCCGACGGGGCGTTGCTGGCGTCGCCGCGCAACAGCTCGGCCTCGCGCTTGATCGCGAGGAGGAAATCGTCCACCGGGTGGTCCAGCTGCAGCAGCTGCAGGTAGGGCTGCAGCGCGAGCTTCAGCCTACCCTGCCTGGCCGCCGGCACGTCGAGCAGGTCGTTGACCGTGAAGACCGGCTGCGAGGCGGTGTCGAAGACGACGACGCGCGCCCACTCGAAGCGGGCGAGGTCGTGGCACAGCGCGGTGTGGGGCCGGGTGTAGCGCGGCTCCGCCTTGATGAAGTGCGCCAGCCGGCTGGGCAGGTTGCGCAACGTGAAGGAGGCGGACGGGTATTTTACGAGATAGGCCTCGGCGAGAGTGATGAACTTCTTGTCGCCCAGCACCGCGCGCAGGCCCGGGCAGTCGTCATAGAGGCTGTCGAGAATCCGGAACCAATACATGCGGTTGTAGATCTCGAGCCGCTCGAAGGAGGTCAGCCGGTCGTTGGGCTTGGCGATCTGCGCGGCCACGGCGCTCGTCGGCCGGCCGTCGGTCCAGCGTTGTTGCATCTGGTTGTCCGCCGTCAGCGGCCGCGAGATGACGCGCCACATGGCGCGCTGGAGGTCGGCGAGGTCGGTAGTGGAATGGACTTTCGCCGGAGCGAAGCGTTTTAATTTAGCGGGCATTCTTTGAAACCGTCATTCTGAGCGCCCTTGTCAGCCGTAGGCTTGGCGAAGGCTGAAGCGAAGAATCCAAAATAACATGCGCCGGCGGTCGTCCTGCTGGATTCTTCACTGCGTTCAGAATGACAGGGTGAAGCCTTCAACGCGGGCGGGAGCGAACCGTTTCACGCGGGGCGGGGATTTTCGCGGCCCGGGCCTGCGCGATGTATTCATGGGCCTTCAGGGCCTCGTCGTGGACCTCGTCAAACGAGGGGATCTTGTCGTCCCACTCGAGCAGCGTGGCGGTGACGCCGCAGAGCTTCGTGGCGTGGGCGTAGAGCTTCCAGACCGGGTCGAGCACCGGGTGGTCGTGCGTATCGAGGATGTATTTCTCGAACTTGGTGTGCCCGGCGATGTGCATCTGCGCGACGCGGTGGTGCGGGATCTCGTTGAGGTAGGCGTAGGGGTCGAAGCCGTGGTTCTTGGCCGAGACGTAGATATTGTTCACGTCGAGCAGGATTCCGCAGTCGGCCAGCTCGACGACCTCGGCGAGGAACTCCCACTCGGTCATCTCGGAGACGTGGAACTCGGTGTAGGAGCTGACATTCTCGACCGCGATCGGGAGCTCGAGGTAGTCGCGCACCCGGCGGATGTTGGCCGCGGTCTGCTTCGCCGCGGCGTGGGTGTAGGGCATGGGCAGCAGGTCGTGCGAATAGGTGCCGTCGACGCTGCCCCAGCAGAGGTGGTCGGAAAGCCAGGGGGTCTTCGTGCGCGTCGTGAGCGCCTTGAGGCGGCGGAGGTAATCCCTGTTCGGGCCGTCGGCGGCGCCGAAATACATGGCGACGCCGTGCTGGACGACGCGGTATTGGGCCAGGATCTGCTCGAGCACCTCGAGCGGCCGGCCGCCGTCGACCATGAAGTTTTCGGAGATGATCTCGAACCAGTCGACCGTGGGCTTGCGGCTCAGGATGTGGTCGTAGTGCGGGATGCGCAGGCCGATGCCGATGCCGTAGTCGGTGTAGCCGTTGAATTTGTTGGCGGGCATGATGCGGAACGTTCGGACGGAGGGCGCGGCCCCGTCACCCGGCAGCCAACACCCGGAAGAGGGCGGAGACAAGAAGGGAGACCGGGCGGACGCCCGGCCTCCCCGTGGAA
Organism: Opitutus sp. GAS368; assembly: GCF_900104925.1. NCBI lineage: Bacteria > Pseudomonadati > Verrucomicrobiota > Opitutia > Opitutales > Opitutaceae > Opitutus > Opitutus sp. GAS368. Next base: position 2,067,596 of record NZ_LT629735.1, on the reverse strand, counting down.
AGGTCAACTAGCGGACCCTCAGCCCTTCTTGGGCTCGTCCTTCTTGTCCCCCGTCTCGGCCTTGCAACCGCCCTTGCCCTTGCAGTCGTTCTTGCCCTTGCAGGAGTGGTCGGCGGTCTTGCAGCCACCCTTGCCCTTGCAGTCGTTCTTGCCCTTGCAGTCATGGGCCTTGCAACCGTCCTTGCCCTTGCAGCCGTCCTTGCCTTTACAGCTGTCCTTGCCTTTACAGCTGTCCTTGCCCTTGCAGCTGTCCTTGGCTTTTTCGCCGGCCGGGGCCGTCGAACCGGCGTCGCCCGCGTAGGACTTGGCGGCGAGGCCGCCCATGTAAAGTCCCGCGATGGCCGCGGCCGTGATGATCGTTTTGTAGGATTTGTTCATGTGATGCTGGATTTTGGGTTCTGTTTCTTCATTCCGACACCACGCGGCAACGGGCCGGGGGCATGGACTGAAAGTCAAAAGTGGGGATAAACTGGTGGCGGGTGAGAGCGGCCGGGAAGCGGGGTTATTCCAGCAAAAATACGGCCGGGCCGGGGGATTGGATGCACCCGCGAAACTAGCCCACTGAACCCGGCGGGCGCCAGCCAATATCGGCCAATGGCGTTACGTTGCGGTGACTTGGCGGTTGCGCGGGTCAAAACGCCCCTTCAAAAAGGCTCCATGCGCCTCCCCTGCCGCCTCATCATCACGGCTGCCGCCCTGTTCGCGGCCGCCCTCGCCCCCGCCAAGACCCTCATCCACGCCGGCTCGCTCATCGACGGCCGCGCCGACACCGCCCGCAAGGCCGTGACCATCACCGTCGACGGCGACCGCATCACCGGCATTGCCGACGGCTACACTGCGCCGGCCGCGGGCGACACCCTCATCGATCTGAAGAACGCCACCGTCATGCCCGGCCTGATGGACATGCACGTCCACCTCGACGGCCAGCAATCGCCCACCACCTACACCGAGGGCTTTTATCTCAACCCGGGCGACTATGCCCTGCGCGCCGCCTTCTACGCGAAAAAGACCCTGCTCGCCGGCTTCACCACCGTGCGCAACCTCGGCGACAACAACTACTCCACCCGCGCGCTGCGCAAGGCCATCGCCGCCGGCTGGGTCGACGGCCCGCGTGTCTACACGGCCGGCCCGGCCATCGGGACGACCGGCAGCCATGCCGACGGCACCAACGGTTACAGCGACCAGGTCATCAACCTGTTTCCCGAGCCGGAGATCTTCAACGGGGCCGACGGCGCGCGCGCCGCGGTGCGCAACCACGTCAAGCACGGCGCCGACCTGATCAAGATCATGACGACCGGCGGCGTGCTCAGCCTCGGCGACAGCGCGCAGGGCGCGCAGATGACCAGCGAGGAGGTCAAGGCCGTCGTCGAGACGGCGCACGAATACGGCCTGAAGGTGGCGGTCCATGCCCACGGCTCCGAGGGCATGAAACGCGCTATCCTCGCCGGCGTGGACTCGATCGAACACGGCACGTTCATGACCGACGAGATCGTCGCCCTCATGAAGGAACACGGCACCTACTACGTCCCCACGCTCAGCGCGGGCAACTACGTGATGGAGAAGGCCAAGGTCCCAGGCTTCCTCCCGCCCAGTGTGGCGGCCAAGGCGATGCTCGTCGGCCCGGCGATGACGGCCACCTTCCAGCGCGCCTACCAGGCCGGCGTGAAGATCGCCTTCGGCACCGACCAGGGCGTCGCCCCGCACGGCGAGAACGCCAAGGAATTCATCTACATGGTCAACGCCGGGATGAAGCCGATGGACGCCATCAAGACCTCCACGCTCGAGGCGTCGAAGCTGCTCGGCGTGGACAAGGACCTCGGCACGGTCGAGGCCGGCAAGTTCGCCGACCTCGTCGCCGTCCCGGGCGACCCGCTCGCCGACATCAAGCTCATGACGAACGTCACCTTCGTCATGAAGGCCGGCACGGTCTATAAGCAGTGATGCGATCCCCGGGCATCTCAGTGCTCCGCATCAATCCGAATCCGACTTGGGGCCCTTGATTTCAATCGAGAGCTTTCCCAAGGCGATTTCACCCGAAACAACTTCTATAGACCAAACACCGGCTTGAGACCCAGTAAAAGAAAGAGGGATAACATGATTAGGCCTAGATACAGGTCCCTTAGTGCAAATCACTGTGAAAGGTTTTTCTACCACCTGAAACCCCGTTGGATCTTTAACTAGAACACTCAAAGATAGGGATGAGCCTGGCTCAATTGAACCAGTATCGATGGAGCACGCCAACGGCCAGTTAGCCATGAACGGAATGGTGGGAAATCCATAGTTATCCCAACCTGCTCCTAGAAGATAATGTAAACCGTTCTTGAGGTGCACACAGTCAGCAAGCGTCAACGTCGTAACACGCAGACCAGACTCAATGTCTGATTTTGTGGCCACCCGACTTGATATCTCCTGCGCGCCGGCCCCACCGGGTTGACCTCCCCTGGCAACAATTGACTTCAATATCCTGCCATCGGCCGTAACAAAATTCACAATGGAATCTTCACCAGGTCCTCCATCGCGCCCTCCTTTCCCAACGCGAATTTCGGCCCGTTCAAAACCTGCACGCCGAAGTTCGTCAAACTCTTCAGGCTCTATAGTAAGATGCACCTGATCACCTCCGCCTCCGCCTGCCCCTGCTTTTTTATTATCTCCGACTATCCCCCCACCACCTCCTCCGGCACCCGGCGCTAGCCCGGAACTTCCCTGAATTATTATTTTCCCACCTGGCCCTCCATCTCCGCCTTTGGACCCTGTGCCCAATGCACCCCCGCCACCACCACCAGCTCCGGGCGCTAGCCCACCTTGCCCACCAAGCGAAATTTCTGGACGTTCCTCAGATTCAATACCGAGAAATTGCTTCCTGACATCACCCATTGGCGGACTGTCCAAAATGGCCGTTATACGCTCAAGGTGGTAGAGTCCGACTACGAGAGGGTTTGCAGATTCGATGAGAGACTTTCTTTCACCCAAGGTGAGTTCTTGATTGGTGACAAAAGCAATTCCGCATGGGCTGTGTGCATTTGCACTCGCGACATCGGCAGAAAATTTCTTCTGAATTGCAGTGAACTGACCCTGACCTCGCGGGAAGTAGACAGCCATAATCCAACGATTTCCGTCCTTGAGGCACACTGCATCTTTCCCGCCATCGGGTCCACCAAGTGGATGGCTTGGCTCTAAGGAGGTAAATCCTTCGTGTAATAATATCTGAGCCGAAAGTCTTTCGGAGGGAGTCTGTCCATTCGTCCAATCTCTAAGCCTATGCCAAGTCTCATCCCAACGAGTGCTATTCATATATGTTCTCTCCTCAAATAATCTGGTCGATCAGCAGTTCGTTTTTCTCAAAACGGCGGAGGTTTTCCAGGAACTGACGGACGAGCTTCACGTCCTGGTCGCCGGTGCCGCCGCCGAGATGGCAGGTGATGAAACAGTTCGGCGCCGACCATAGCGGATGTGCCGGGGGCAGCGGCTCGGGCTCCATCACGTCGAGGTAGGCCGCGCCGACCTGGCCGGATTTGAGCGCGGCGATGAGCGCGTCCTGGTCCACCGTGGTGCCGCGACCGACGTTGTAGAAGCGCGCCCCGTGCTTCATGGCGGCGAAACGCGCCGCGTTCATGAGCAGCTTTGTCGCCGGTGAGTCCGGCAGCAGGTTCACGACGTGGTCGGCCGCCGCGAGCGCGGCGGACAGGCCGGCATCGGTCACAATTTTGACGCCCTCGTCGCCGCGCGGCGTGCGGCGGTAAGCCGTCACCTGGCCGCCGAACGGCGCGAGCAGGTCGGCCAGGCGCCGGCCGATGGCGCCGAAGCCGAGGAGCAGCACGCTCTGGCCGGTGAGCACGGTGGCGGTGAAGCGGTCCTCCAGGTACCGCCACTCGCGCGGGCCGTCCTGGTTGCGCAGCTGCGCCGGCAGGTTGCGGGCGAGCGCGAGCATGGCGGCGAGCATCTGCTGGGCGCACGGGTCGGCGAACACCTGCGAGGAACTGGTCACCAGCGTGCCGCGGCTGGTCATGGCCGCGCGGAATTCCGGCGTGTCGTAGCGCGTGTAGCCGGCGGTGGTCAGCGCCACGTAGCGCAGCTTCGCCAGCCGCATGGTGTCGGCGACATCCGGCTGGCCGAAGGCGACGTCGGCTTCCGCCATCGTCGGGTCCGACGCTCCTGCGGCCAGCACCGAGGCCGAGGATTTCGGGGAATGGACGAGCCGGTGTCCGCCGGCCGCGAGTTCCTGCTTGAACAGGTCGAGGGCCTCGGGGCGGAAGCCGTGGTTGGTCCAGATCGTCTTGCTCATGCGCCCGGCAAGCTCGCCGCGTGCCGGGACGACGGCAAATAAAAAGACCCCGTTTAACCACTAACGGGATTCATCAAGGATGAATCCTACAAGGTGTGCGGCGCCTGATCGTCGCCGCGAATTGGTTTTGGGGCCTGCTGATCGCAGGCAGCGGGGCGTAATGCCCCTCCTGCACAAAAAAAAGAGCCCGCGATTAGCGGGCCCTTGAATTTATCCCGGAGCCGATCAGGCGAAGGGGTAAACGTGGGTTCCGCCCATTGGCGGAACCCATCAGTGGTTAAACCAACCTCACCAGATCTTGGCGCGCTTCTCGGGCGGGACCCACATCGGGTCGCCTTCCTTGATGTTGAAGGCGTCGTAGAAGGGCTGGAAGTTCACCAGCGGCCCGATGGCGCGGCACCAGCCGGGGGCGTGCGGGTCGATGTTGACGCGGCGCGCCTGCTCGGCGTCGCGGATGTTCGTGCGCCAGACCTGCGCCCAGGCGAGGAAGAACCGCTGCTCCGGGGTGAACCCGTCGATCAGCTTGCGCTCCTTGCCGACGAGCGAGCGCTCGAGCGCCTCGTAGGCGAGCGTGACGCCGCCGAGGTCGGCGATGTTCTCACCGAGGGTCAGCGCGCCCTTCACGTGCACGCCGGGCAGCACCTCGTAGCCGTCGAATTGGTCGATGACCTTCTGGGCGCGGGCCTGGAACTCCTTGGCGTCGGCATCGGTCCACCACTCGCTCAGGTTGCCGTCGCCGTCATAGTGGCGGCCCTGGTCGTCGAAGCCGTGCGTGATCTCGTGGCCGATGACCGCGCCGATGCCGCCGTAGTTGACGGCGTCGTCGAGCGTGAAGTCGAAGAACGGCGGCTGGAGGATGCCGGCGGGAAAGTTGATGTTGTTGGCCGTCGGGTCGAAGTAGGCGTTGACCGTCGGGGGCGACATGAACCACTCGGTCTTGTCCACCTTCGTGCCCAGCTTCGCGAGGTTGCGCTTGTCCTCGAACTGGTTCGCGGCGCGGATGTTCGCGAAATAGTCGCCGTGCACGATCTTGACCGTCGAGTAGTCGCGCCACTTCTCGGGGTGGCCGACCTTGGCGTAGAAGCGGTCGAACTTCGCGAGCGCCTTCTGGCGCGTCGCCGGCGTCATCCACTCGAGCTGGCCGAGGCGGTCGCGCATGACGGCGACGATGTTGTGGATCATCACTTCCATCCGGGCCTTGGCCTCCGGCGGATAGTATTGCGCGACATACAACTGGCCGAGCGCCTCGCCGATCTCGCCGTCCACCGTGCGGGCCGCACGCTGCCAGCGGGGCTCCTGGGCGGGCGTGCCCTGCAGCTCGGTGCCGTAGAAGCGGAACCGCTCGTTCTCGAACGGCCCGGCGAGGAAGGGGGCGTCGGCGCGGAGGATGCGGTAGCGCAGGTAGGTCTTCCAGTCGCCGAGCGGGCGGGCGGCCAGCTGCTCCTGCAGGCCCTCGAAGAACTTCGGCTGGCCGACGATGATCCCGGCGGCGGCCGGGCCGCCGATGCCGCGCTCCGCCAGGTAGGTGGCGAAGGGGAACGCCGGCACCTTGGCCACGAGGTCGGCGGTGGCCATCTTGTTGTAGTTGGCGAGCGAATCACGCAGCTCGATCGGGGTGCGCGCATTGTTGGCGAGGGACTTTTCCACCTCGAACACGGTCTGGGCGCCGCCGGCGGCGGTCGCCGGCGCGTCGCCGGCCAGCTCGAACATCTTGGCGACGTGCGCTACAAAGCCCGTGCGCTGCTTTTCATACTGCGGGGCGAAGTAGTATTCCTTGCTCGGGAGGCTCAGGCCGCCCTGGTTGGCCTGCAACACGTTCAACACGCTGTTCTTCTCGTCGGGCGCCACACCCAGGTTGAACAGGACGGCGACCTGCTGGTTGTGCAGGTCCGCCACGGTCCGGGCCAGGTCGGCCGGCGAGGCGATGGCCGCGACCTGCGCGAGGTCGGTGGCGATGGGCTTGAGCCCGGCGGCATCGATGGCCGCGGTGTCCATGGCCGAGGCGTAGAAATCACCGACCTTCTGTTCGATCGAACCGGGTTCATGCGACTTGGCGGCGGCGCTCTCAAGGATGCCCTTCAGCGCGGTCTGGTTGTATTGGTCGAGCTCGTTGAAAGCGCCCCAGCGGGACTTGTCGGCGGGAATCGGGTTGGCCTTCGCCCAGGCGCCCCACGCGAAGTGGGCGAAGTCCTTGCGGGGGTCGACGGTCGGATCCATGTTGCCGGGGCTGAAGCGCGGCGCGACGGGTTTGGCGGGATCGGCGGCCACGAGGGATGCCACGGTGGCAAGGCCGAGGGCGGCGAGGAGGAGGCGGGGATGTTTCATAGGGGAACCCGCACGCTAGGGCGGAAAACCCCGCTTTGGCAACGGAGCAGTGGCGGAGGCCGGATTTTTCACGACCAGCCGCATCTGTAGGGCGGGATCACCGCATCCCGCCTTTGTTCGAAGACCATGGCACACCCGAGGCGGGATACGGTGATCCCGCCCTACATTGTCAGTGTCCCAGCAGCGCCTCCGCCATCTCGGGCGCGGCGAACATGCCGCCGCCGTCGTGGCCGATGCCGGGCGTCTCCACTTTGCGCCAGTTGAACGTCCAGCCGCGCTCGGCGGCCAGCTTCTGTGCAAACTCAAAGCAGGCGCGGCCGCGGGCCAGCCGGAACGCGCCCTGTCGCTCCGCCTCGGGCGACCGGTCGAGGTTGTCCGTGTTGGTCAGGATGTCGCCGGTGCCGAGATAGAGCGTGAGCGGGGCGGCGAGGTAGCGCTGCAGCGCCGCATCGTCGCCGATCTCCGCCGGGAGTTGGCCGAAACCGTAGCCGAAGTCCCGGTCGCGCCGCGGGAACAGGTGGCTGCCGGGATTGCCGGCGACGATGCGCTTCGCCTCGGTCGGATAGAAAGCCGCGAACCGCTCGAGGAACTGGCCGCCGGCCGAGTGGCCGAGCAGATAATAGGGCAAGGTGGGTTTTCCCTCCCCCGTCCGCAGCGCCGCGATCAGCTGCGGCACGAGCGCATAGGTCCACGACTCGCGCGGCCGCAGCGTGCCGTCCTGGTTGAGCAGGCCGCCGCGGATGTAGGCGTCGGCCGGAAAACGTGCCTTGTCGAACAGCGGCGCGGCCACGAGGACCTTGAAGCGCTCGGCGACGGCGATGGCGAAATTGCGGTAGTCCTCGGCGTTGCGGCTGATGCCGTGGAACACGAGCACGAGCGGCCCGTCCTGGTAGAGCGACGGCCGGTAGGTGAAGACCTTGATGACGCCGCCGGTGGTGGCGATGTCCTGGATTCCGGCGCCGGCCGGCATGGCCGCGGCGGAGAGGGTGGAGGCGAAAGCGAAACCGAGGAGGATGGTGAACAGTTTCATGGGGTAAGCGGATCTTTCGGTGTAGGGTCGTCGCTTGCGACGACCTTGGGCTATTTCCAGGCGAGGTCGTCGCAAGCGACGACCCTACAAAGCAGATGACGGCGGTCGGCGCAAAATCCGCGCACCCTTCGTCCGGTCGAACTCCCCCTCCCACATGGCCACGACGACCATGGCCACGGCGTTGCCGCAGAGGTTGGTGAGCGCCCGCGCCTCGGACATGAAGCGGTCGACGCCGAGGAGCAGCGCGATGCCCGCGACGGGAATGTGGCCCACCACCCCCAGGGTCGCGGCCAGCGTGACGAAGCCGCTGCCCGTGACGCCCGCCGCACCCTTGGACGTGATCAGCAGGACGGCGAGGATGCCGAGCTCCTGCGCCAGGGTCAGCGACGTGTTGGTCGCCTGCGCCACGAACATCGCGGCCATCGTCAGGTAGATGCAGGTGCCGTCGAGATTGAAGGAGTAGCCGGCCGGCAGGACGATGCCGACGATCGGCCGGGCGCAGCCGATTTCTTCCATGCGCAGCATCATGCGCGGCAGCACGCTTTCCGAGGACGAGGTACCGAGCACGATCAGGATCTCCTCCTTGATCCAGACCAGCAGGCGCCAGAGGCTGAAGCCGTGCACCCGGGCGACGAGCCCGAGGACGACAAAGACGAAGAGCCCGCAGGTGAGATAGACGCACAGCATCAGCTTCCCGAGCGAGAGCAGCGACCCGAGGCCGTATTTGCCGACGGTGAAGGCCATGGCGCCGAAGGCGGCGACGGGTGCCACCTTTGTGACGAATCCCACGATGCCGAAGAACACGTGTGAAACCTGGTGCAGCAGGTCGAGCACCGGCCGGCCGCGCTCGCCCAGTTTTGCCAGCGCGAAACCGGACAACACGGCGATCAACAGCACCTGGAGCAGGTCCCCCTCCGCGAAGGCGCTGACAAAGGTGTCCGGGATGATGTGCAACAGCCAGTCGACCCAGCTGAGGTGGCTGGCCGCGGTCGTGTAGGTCGCGACGGCCTTGGCGTCGAGGGTGGCGGGATCGGCGTTGATGCCGGCGCCGGGCTGCATCCAGTTGACCACGATGAGGCCGATGACGAGCGCCACGGTCGTGATGACCTCGAAGTAGATGAGCGCCTTCAGCCCCACCCGCCCGACCTTCTTCATGTCGTTCATGCCGGCGATCCCCCCGACCACGGTCGTGAAGATGATCGGGCCGATCAGCATCCGGATGAGCTTGATGAACGCGTCGCCCAGCGGCTTGAGCTGGGCGCCGAGCGCCGGATTCTGCCAGCCGAGCAGCACGCCGGCGAGGATCGCCAGGAGGACCTGGACGTAGAGGTTGGGAAGAAAGCGTTTCATGGGGCCGGGGTGAAACCGAGCATTAGGCCCGGGTCGCCTGAATCGAGACTGAACGGCACCTGAACGCGCATTAGGAAAGAAGCCCGGGCGCGGACTTTATGGTCACGGCGACCACAGTTTCTGACGAGGCCCTAGAGCTTTTTCGTAATTTGAAACGAAAAGGTGCGGCCCCGGGCCATGACATTGTAGACCGTGGGATCATAGCCGATCGAATTGGCGCTCAGCGGCGGCTTGGTGTTGAGCACGTTGTTAATGCCGAGGCGAAATTCCGTATCGTTCAGCCACCGGTTTTTCGAGGTGAAGTGATAGCTCAGGTTTACGTTATACGATTCTGAATCGTGCACGACATAACGATAACTGTAAGCGCCATTGGAAAACACCGGGCGGATATAGCCGGGATCGCCCAGTGAATCATAAGTGGTCTGGGAGGTCGTCGCCGCAACATCGGTGAAGCTGCCCGTATAATACATGCCCACGCCTGCTCCCCAGTGCCGGTGTTGCCATCTGAGCGTCACGGTTCCACGCCAGCGCGGCGTTGCGCCACCCACGGCCACCCCGTTGCTGTCCCGCAATTCGGTGCGGGGAGCGCCCGCGGCATTGTATGAATAAAAGGAGTTTAGCAGCGTCCAGGCCGTATCGAACGTGAAATTGCCGAGCGCCATCCTTGGCAGCCGATAGTTGAGATCGAAATCGAAGCCGTTCACGAACTGCTCCGCCTTGTTGAAATAACTGGCCAGGGTGTAGTTGATGGCCCCGACCACGGCCCGCTGGTTGCCGGGCGGCTGAGTGGCGTTGTAGGCCGCGAAAAGATCCTTGTCCGCCTGGGTGACCGGAAGGCGCACGACGGAGGCGTCGCCTTTGTAGTTGAGGGTTCCGGAGCCCAGGTCAATCGAGTTGATATTCTGCCCGGCCGCCAGCGCCGCCTGCGTGGCGTTGAGGAGGGCCGCGGTATCATCGGGGATCCCGCCCCCGGAGGCGATCACGTCCTTTTGCCGGATCTCCCAGTAGTCGACCGAGAGCGAGAGCCCGGTGATCCGCGGCACATCGATGACGATGCCGCCGGATTTGCCCACCGACTTCTCCGGCCTGAGGCTGCTATTGCCGGACGAGATGACGTTAAGGGTGGTTGAGGAATCCGTCGCAAGTTGCGTGACATTTGCGCGGTAGGTGTCCTTGGCGCCGAGGTTTTTGCTGATCTGGCTGCCGGTGAACAATTCGGCGAGATTGGGGGCATGGAAGCCCTCGTTGTATGAGGCCCGGACCATCATCCACGGTGCCGGTTTCCAATTGAGTCCATATTTTGGCTTAACCGTGGAACCAAAATCCGAATACCGCTCGAATCTGGCCGAGGCCGTCAATTCCAGTGCGTGGACCAGAGGCAAGGCATGCTCGCTGTTCAGCAGGGGTATCACCGACTCGGCATAGGCGGCCGCGACGTGCCGTTGCCCGTGCGTATCCGGTCGCGACGAGGCGGAGACAAAGTCCCCCAGGGTGGGATTCAGGCCCGAGCCGGCCGGACTCAGGCCGACAAACGGAGGGCGAACGTCGTCATACGACTCGTAGCGAAATTCGCCGCCGAACGCGCCACTGATGATGTTGCCGCCCCAGATGGGATAGATCTCCCCGGAAGCCTTGAAGTCCCCGCTGCCCAGTTTGGTGGTTCCGCTGCGGATGTAAGGCGCGCGAAACGTGGCGATCACGCTCTCCGGGTTTTGCGCTTCGCCGGTGACGGCGATGGTGCCGTTTTGGACGGCGAAGGTCTTTTCGAACGGATTGAACGCCAGGGTCGGATCGGTTTGGTTGATCGCCGCCTTGAGCAGGCTCCGCCGCGTGGATCCCGCCTCATATTCGGTGGCGCGGCCTTCCGACCAGAGCGCGGCCGATTCCCAATTCCAGGAATCCGCCACCTTGCCCCGCAGTCCGACCAAGCCGCGATAGACCGAGTCGGTCACGGTGTCCAGGCGGGTGGCGAGGTCTTCGAACCGCTTGTTGGTGATGGACACGGCCAGGGGCGTGCCCGTAAGCCGCGGTGTGCCGTCGGCATTGGGCGCGCCGGCGGGATCCCAGAATCGCGTGCCAAACGGATTGTAGGGATTCGTCGTCGGGACAATGAGGAATCCATCCGAGCTCGCCGAATAGGTATCGGGCTCGCGATAGGTATAAGAATGGGCCCGATACAGGCTCAGGTCCGCAAAGGCGGTGATCCGGTCGTTGAGCTCATAGGTGGTGCCCGTGAAGATGTTGCCTCGCGTGGATTGCGGCTGGATCACCCGGTAGACATTGCTGTTCCAAAAGTAGTCGAAGCCCGGCCCGCTGGCGGCGCGGGTCGGAGTGGCTTTCGCGATCACCGGCTGGCTGCCGGTCACCGGGACGATGGCAAACAGCCCCGAAGTCGGGTTCATGAGCGTGGCCTGAAGGGCATTGGGCACAATGCGCGAGAAAGTCGTGACGGTCCCGTATTGGTCGGTGGCGGTGACCATGCCCGTCAGGTAGCTGCCGTAGGCGCTCGAGGTTGAGCGAAAATTAAAGGTGGTGTCGGTCGGGACATTCCACGGGGCCGGGGCCACCCCGGTGAGGTCTCCCGTCGGATCGAAAGGCCGGTCGCGCTGGTAGATCGCCTGCCGGTCATAGAAGTCGGCAATGATCAGGAAGTGTCCCTTGTTGTTGGCGAAATCGAGCCCATGGGTGAGCGTGGCGCGCACCTCCTTGCCGTCGTGGTAACTGGTTTCCCCGTAATGCAACGCCAGCTCGGTTCCGGTAAAACGGGTCTGGGTGATGTAGTTCACCACGCCGGCAACCGCGTCGGTTCCGTAAATTGACGAGGCCCCGTCGCGCAGCACCTCCACGCTGGCCAGGCCGCGGTTGGGCAATTGATTTACGTTGGTGGAAAGGGCGATCACCGTGCCTTCGCTTTGACTGATCGGGTGCGGCACGAGCCGGCGCCCATTGAGCAGAATCAGCGTATTGCCTGAAACCAGGCCGCGCAACGACACCGAGGCATTGTCCCCGCGTGCATTCTGGGTGGCAAACGCCGTCTCGTTTCCGGGCAACCCCGTGACCATGGGCAACGCCTGCAGCAAATCCGACGGCTGCGACGCGTCGCGGATCGCCATGTCCGCCGGGGTGATGACGGTGAGGGGCAGGACTCTTTCCTGGTCGAGCCGGTGGATGTTCGAGCCGGTGACGACGAACTTCTCGAGCAGGACGGGGCTGTCCTCGCCCTTGGCGGCGGCCTTCGGGGCGGGGGCCGGCTTGTTTTCAGCCGGGGCCTTGCGGGTCACGGCCAGCGCGCCGGTGCGCTCGTCCTGCTGCACGATCAGGTTGGTGCCGGCGACCAGACGGTCGAGCGCCTCGCGGGCGGTGAACCGTCCCTTGACGGGCTGGGTCGTCACGCCGGCGACCGCGTCGGCGGAAAACAAGAGCTGTTCGCCGGACTGCGCGGAGAACTGCTTGAGCGCGGCGGCCGCGGCCGCCGCGGGGAGATCGTAGTCCTTGCGGACCGGCTCGGCGGCGCCGAGCCCGGCCGACAGCGCGAGGGCCAACAGGACGGTGAACACCGCCTGGAAAATACGGGGGGAACGCCGGCCCGCGGGCCGGCAGGACGTAAGGTGCTTGGTCATGGGGTGAAAGACCGGGGATCGTTTGACGGGGTAATCCGCCGGCAATGAGGAAGACGGTCTGGATCACGAAAACATCTAAAAATATTTCCCGGCCGGAGCCGGGAGCGGTCACTTGAGCCGGAGCATCGTCCGGTCCTCGCTGCGCTCGGCGGTGACGCCGAAGGTCGTCTCCAGCAGGCGCACGAACGCCGGGTAACCGTCGGCCCGGAAGGTCCCGCCGAAGCGCCGTGTCTCGAGCCGGGGATCGTCGATCACGAGCTGATGGGTGTTGTAGCGGTTGAATTCCGCCACGACCTCGGCCAGCGGCACATCCTCGAATTCGAGCCGGCGCTCCTGCCAGGCGAGCGCCCGCTCGACCTCCGCCGGCGCGACCGGCGCCACGGCGGCGGCCGCGCGGCCGGTGACGGCCTGCAGGGGAATGGTGGCGCGCTCGCCCGCCACGAGCAGCGGGGTCGGCTCCTCGGCGCGCGCCATGAGCAGCGAGCCGCCCTGCACGCTGTCGTTCACCTGCACCTTGCCCTCGGTGACGAGCACCTCGACGGCGGAGGAACGCAAGCGGACGTTGAAGGCCGTGCCCACCGCGCGCACGGCCACCTGGCCGGCGCTGACGATGAAGGGGCGGTCGGGATTCTTCGCGACGGCGAAATGAGCTTCGCCGCGCACGAGCCGCACGCGCCGCTCGCCGGCGGTATACTGGACGTCGATCGCGCTGTCGGTGTTCAGCTGCACGACGGAGCCGTCGGGCAGATCCATCTTCTGGAACGCCCCGACGGCGGTGACGACGTTCCGGTGCAGGTTCGCCCCCGGCACGCGCGGCCACGCCAGCGCGAGAAACACGACGGCGGCGGCCGCGGTCAGGGCCGCGCAGGCCCACAGGACGCGATGACGCCGGCGGCGCGGCGCGAGCAGGTCGGCGTCGGGCCGTCCCATCCCGGCCGGCCGGGCCACGCGGAGCCGGTTGAAACTTTTCCACGTGTCGTCCAGTTCGGCGAACACCTCGGCATGGCGGGCGTCCTGCTGCAGCCAGCGGATGAACGTGGCGGTCTCGGCCTCGCTCATTCCGCGGTCGCGCCGGCCGAGCCAGACGGCGGCAGTGGCCTCGATGGCGTCGGCCTCGGGGCCCTTCAGGGGCGGAGTGGAGGAGCTGGAATTCATCAGTCGTGGGTCCCGGTCACGCCGTGGGCGCGCAGGTAGGTCCGCAGCCGCAGGACGCCGATGGCGAGCTGGGCGTTGACGGTGTGCTCGGAGATCTCGAGCTGCTGCGCGATGTCGCGGTGGGTAAGGCCATAGATCTTGCGCAGGGTCATCACCTGCCGGCAGCGGGCGGGCAGCGCCTGGATCGCGGCGGCGAGCAATTGGAGTTCCTGGTCATGGCAGACGGTTTCGGCCACACCGGGCCTATCTTCCAAGACGGGCAGGAGGTCGATTTCAGCTAGGCCGTCGATTGCGACCACCTGCCGGCGGCGGAAGAAATCGAGGGCGGCGTTGCGCGCCGTGGCGAACAGGAACGAGCGCGGGGCGTGCACCGGGTGCGCCTCCCGGGCCTGCAGCAGCCGCGCGTAGGTCTCCTGGACGAGATCGTCGATATCCGGGTGGCCGGGGAAGCGGTTGCGCAGGTAGGCCCGCAGCGAGGATTCGTGCGGCTGCACTTCCTCGGCGAACCAACGGGCTTGTTCGGCGTCCTGCGGGGGCATGGGGTGGTCTTTCAGTTCATGCCCAAGCCCGGCTCTGTCGAGGTGTTAAATAATAATCTGTTTTCCGTTAGTAGAAGCCGCCGCCTAATCCGTCGTAGCGGGGACGGATCAAGGTGGAACCCGGCCTCCGGACGGGTTGGCTTGGCGAAGATCCTGCAAGCGCGTCCGGAGGCCGCGCTCCACCTAGCGCCCCGTCAGATAAGTTCGCTGCATAATCTCAAGGGACCAATTCCCGAATGTAGGAGCCTGCTTGCAGGCGATTTTAATCCGCGGAACCAATCCTCACGCCTGAATCGCCTGCAAGCAGGCTCCTACAATATGAACCGAACTTGTCTGACACCACCTAGAGCTTTGCGGCAAACGACGCGCCCGTCCTGGCTTTCACCTCATCGAGCGTCACACCCGGGTGCAGCTCGATCAGCACGAGACCGCCGCCCGGCTTCACCTCGAACACGCAGAGATCGGTGATGATGAGACTGACGACGCCCTTGCCGGTGATGGGCAGCGAGCAGGCCTTGAGAATCTTCGGGCTGCCGTCCTTCGCGGTGTGCTCCATCACGGCCACGACGCGCTTCACGCCGGCGACGAGATCCATCGCGCCGCCGGGGCCCTTCACCATCTTGCCCGGCACCATCCAGTTCGCGATGTCGCCGTTGTCGGCCACCTCGAGCGCGCCGAGGATCGACAGGTCGATGTGCCCGCCGCGGATCATGGCGAACGAGTCGGAGCTCGAGAAGAACGCCGAGCCGGGGATCGTCGAGATCGTCTGCTTGCCGGCGTTGATCAGATCGGCGTCCACCTGGTCGTCGGCCGGGAACGGCCCGATGCCGAGCAGGCCGTTCTCGGACTGCAGCGTCACGTTCATGCCCTTCGGGATGAAGTTCGCCACGAGCGTTGGGATGCCGATGCCGAGGTTTACGTAATAGCCGTCACGCAATTCCAGAGCGGCGCGCTTCGCCATCAATTCCCGGATGGGCGTCTCTTTCTTTGACGCGGCGCTGCCCTGCACGGTGCGGAACTCGATGCGCTTCTCGTAGGCCGCGCCCTGGATGATGCGGTCGACGTAAATGCCCGGCGTGTGGATGTCGTCGGGCGCCAGCTCCCCCACCTCGACGAGCTGCTCGACCTCGGCGACGCAGACCGTGCCGCAGGTGGCGATCATCGGGTTGAAGTTCCGCGCGGTTTTCCGGAAGACGAGATTGCCCGACTTGTCACCCTTCCACGCTTTCACCAGCGAGACCCCGGCCTTGATGCCCGGCTCGAGGACATACTCCTTGCCGTCGAAAACCTTGGTCTCCTTCCCTTCCGCCAGCTTCGTGCCGAAGGCCGTGCGCGTGTAGAAGCCCGGGATGCCGGCGCCGCCCGCGCGCAACCGCTCGGCCAGCGTGCCCTGCGGGATGAGCTCGAGTTCGAGTTCACCGGCCAGCACCTGGCGCTCGAACTCCTTGTTCTCGCCCACGTAGGAAGCCATCACCTTCTTCACCTGTCGCGTCGTGAGGAGGATACCCATGCCGAAGCCGTCCACGCCGGCGTTGTTCCCGACGATGGTCAGACCCTTCACACCGCTGTCGCGCAGCGCGGCGATCAGGTTCTCCGGGATCCCACACAGCCCGAACCCGCCCGCGGCGACGGTCATATTGTCGTGCAACAGGCCCGCAAGGGCGGCCGGGGCATTGGGGTAGACTTTGCTCATGGGATCAAAGCAAGGACACTGAGTTCACAGAGGACTCACGGAGTGCACTGAGGTTCAAAAGGAACTCGGTGACCTCTGTGCAAACTCCGTGTTCTCTGTGACTAGATTCATAGAAGTTCCACACACACGGCCAGGCCTTCGCCGCCGCCGATGCAGATGGCGGCAACGCCGCGCTTGAGTTCGCGTTCCTTGAGGGCGGCGATGAGTGTCACAATAATGCGGGCGCCGGAGCAGCCGATGGGGTGGCCGAGCGAGATGGCGCCGCCGCGGACGTTGAGCTTGGCGGCCGGGATGTGCAGCTCCTGCGCGAAGGCCATCGGCACGACGGCAAAGGCTTCATTCACTTCCCAGAGGTCGACCATGTCCGCGGTCCAGCCGGCCGCGTCGAGGGCGCTTTGCGCGGCCTGCACCGGCGCGGTCGTGAACCAAACCGGATCCTGTGCGTGACTGCCGAAGCCGGCGAGGCGCGCGATGGGTTTCAGGCTGCGCTTCAGCGCGGTCTGTGCGGTGGTCAGCACCAGGGCGGCGGCACCGTCGTTGATGCTCGACGCGTTGGCCGGCGTGATCGTGCCGTCCTTCTGGAACGACGGCTTGAGCGAGGGGATCTTGTCATACTTCACCTTGGCCGGGCCCTCGTCGTGCTCGACCTTGGTGACATTGCCCTTGGCGTCGGTGATCTCGACCGGGGTGATCTCGGCCGCGAACTTGCCGTCCTTCTGCGCGGCGTTGGCGCGCTTGAAACTTTCGATGGCGTAGGCGTCCTGCGCCTCGCGGGTGAACTTGTATTTCGTCGCACACTGCTCCGCGCAGTTGCCCATGTGAAGGTTGTTATACGGGTCCCACAGGCCGTCCGAGATCATCGAGTCGATCACCTGCTGGTGACCGATGCGGTAGCCGTCGCGGGCTTTCGGGAGCAGGTAGGGCGCGAGCGACATGTTCTCCATGCCGCCGGCGACCGCGATGTGGCCCATGCCGCCGGCGAGGAAGTGCGAGGCCCCCATGACGGTTTGCATCCCGGAACCGCAGACCTTGTGCACGGTGACGCAGCGAACCGACGTCGGCAGCCCGGCGTAGATGGCCGCCTGCCGTGCCGGAGCCTGGCCCTGGCCGGCCTGGAGCACGTTGCCCATGAGGCAGTCGGTGATGTCGTGGGGATTGACGCCGGCCTGGGCGACCGCGCCCTTGATGGCGGCCGCGCCAAGTCGGGCGGCGGGAACGGAGAAGAGAGCGCCCTGAAAGGCGCCGAGCGGTGTGCGGGTGGCGGAGAGAATTACAATATCAGTCATGGGACAGGAGGTTTACACCAAGAACGCAAAGATAGCGAAGGGGACCATGAACTTTGTGCCCTTTGCGTTCTTTGTGTGAAAATTATCCGGGTCTTTTGATGGTGAACAGCTCGGTGGTGCGGGTGTAGTAGTCGCCGCCCATGCGGCCGATGGTGTCGAGCTTCTGCGGGTCGAGCGCGCCGTTGGTCACCACCGATTCGTCAACGTGCGCGCAGAGGATGGTGCCGAACACGACATTGCCCGCCAGCGGGCCCTCGCCGATGCGGACGATGCGGTCCAACTTGCACTCGAACGAGACGGGCGACGCGGCCACGCGCGGCGGCTTGACCAGCGTCGACGGCGCGGTGGCGATGTGGAACTTCTCGAATTCGCTCTCGCCGTGCGGCAGCGGTGCCGACGTGAGGTTCATGATGTCGCGCAGCTCGTAGGGCACGATGTTGACGACGAACTCCGGCACCTGCTCGACGTTGACGACGCTGTCCTTTTTCTTGCCGGTGCGGTCGTTGGCGCCGCTGAACATCAGGGTCGGCGGGCTGGCGCAGATGCCCTGGAAGAACGAGAACGGCGCGAGGTTGGTCTTGCCGGCGGCGGAGATGGTGGAGACCCAGGCGATAGGCCGCGGGTTGATCGCGTTGATCAGCCACGGGTAGGACTCGCGCGGCGGGAGCTTTTGGAAATCAACAATCATTGTTTACACAAAGAACGCAAAGAGAGCGAAGAAGACAAACGTGGTTTCAGAATCTTGGCGTTCTTTGCGACCTTGGTGTAAAATTCAGCCCAGCCACGACAGCGGGTAGTTCGGATCGTCCATCGCTAGCGCCTCGGCCGTCAGCTCGAGCGGGTACTGCGTGTCGAACATCACGGCGAGCTCGTCGGTGCGGGTGTGCTCGAAGCTCTTGAGCGTCGTGCCCGGGTGCGGGCCGTGTGGGATGCCCTGCGGGTGCAGCGTGAACGAGCCGGACTCGATGCCCTTGCGCGAGCCGAAGTTGCCGCGCACGTAGAAGAGCACCTCGTCGGCCTCGGTGTTGTCGTGCGCCCACGGCACCTTGATGGCCTCGGGGTGGTGGTCGAGGTAGCGCGGCGCGAAGGTGCACATGACGAAGCCGTGCATCTCGAAGGTCTGGTGCACCGGCGGCGGCAGGTGGACGGTGCCCGTGAGCGGCTCAAAATCATTCGCGTTGAACGTGAACGGGTAGAGGTAACCGTCCCAGCCCACGACGTCGTGCGGGTGGCCGGCCATGATATTGCGCGTGAAGCGCGTGCGGTCCTTCGTCAGCACGGCGAAGTCGCCTTCCTTGTCCACGGTCAGGTTCTCGGTCGGGCCATGGAAGTCGCGCTCGCTGTAGGGCGCGCCCATGCGGATCTGGCCCTCCTTGTGCAGGTAGCGCTCCGGAATGCGGACAGGGTGCGTGGATTCGATGATGAGGTAGTCCTCCTTCGCGATGTCGTCGGGCACGAGCCGGTAGATGGTGCCGCGCGGGATGACGACGTAGTCGTCCTGCCGGTAGCGGAGCCGGCCGTATTGCGACTCGAGCCAGCCGCCGCCGGCCCAGACGAAGATCACGTCGTCGCTCTGGCCGTTGCGGTAGAAGTCATAGCCCGCCGCCATCGCCGTCGCCGGGCGGCAGCGGTAGGCGCCGATGTCGGCGTTGAACATCAGCGGCACCCGGCCGGTATAGGGATCGCCGGCCCGCGCCATTGCGGCGGACTTGAGGTGATGATGCCGCAGCGGCGTGGGTGCGCCGGGCTTGAGGGCGAACTCCTTGAACAGCTCGACGCTCTTCACGCGGGTCGGCGGCTTCAGGTGATAGAGGATGCTGTAGGCCCGGTCGAAGCCCTCGGTCGTGACGACATGCTCGTAATGCAGGCCCTCGCCCTTGTAGCTCGCCGCCGTCTCGCGCGGAAACTTGATATGATGTTTCCGGGGCAGCGCGCCGAGCTGGTGGTATTGGGGCATGGGATTAGCGGGGGACGGAGGACAGATTACAGAGGACCGAACCGTTGGCCAGAGCGGGTTTTGTTCTCTGTCCTCTGTTTTCCGTCCTCTGATTCACAGGGACCCGCGCTTCGCCTGCTCGCGCTCGATGGCCTCGAACAGGGCGCGGAAGTTGCCCTCGCCGAAGCCGATCGAGCGGCCGCGCCGCTGGATGACCTCGAAGAAGAGCGTCGGCCGCGCGAAGACGCACTTGGTGAAAAGCTGGAGCAGATAGCCCTCCTCGTTGTCGCGGTCGACGAGGATCTTGAGCTGCTTGAGCGCCGTCTTGTCCTCCTGGATCTTGCCGACGCGCTCGTCGAAGGTGCCGTCATAATAGCTGTCCGGCACGTCCAGGAACTCCTGGCCCATCTTGCGCATCTCCTCGATGGTCGCGGTGATGTCGGGCGTGAGCAGGGCGATGTGCTGGACGCCGGCGCCGTTGTATTGGTCGAGGAATTCCTGGATCTGCGAGTTGGCGGACGAGGGCTCGTTGATCGGCAGCTTCACCCAGCCGTCGGTCGAGCTGACGACCTTGGACATCAGCGCGGACCGGCCGGTGTTGATGTCGAAGTGCATGAACAGGTCGAAGCCGAACACCTGCTCGTAGTAGGTCACCCACTCGTCCATCCGCTCGACGTTGGCCACGACGTGGTCGATCATGGCGAAGTTGATCTCGCGGTCGTCGATGCCGCCGGCGACGTTGACGAAACCCGGCATGAACTCGCCGTGGCCGCGCCGCTCGACGAAGCTGTGGATCGTGTCGCCGTAGGCGGCGATGGCGGCGTGGACGATGTTGGTGTCCGCGTAGAGCGCGCGCACGGCGTTCGCCCCGCGGCGCTGGGCCTCGGTGAAGGCGTGCGAGGCGTCCTTTACCTTGAAGGCCACGTCGCGCACGCCGCAGCCGTGCTTTTCGAGGTGCTGCCGGAGAAAGTCCGCCTCGGGGCCGGCGCCCTGCGGCTCGCTGACGACGAAGTTGACGCGGCCCTGGCCGACGACGTGCGCCCGGCGGCCGGCGAGGCCGGTGGAGCTGTCGCCGTAGGCGCGCGGCGACATGCCGTATTTCTGGACGAAGAAGTCGCGCCACTGGTCGGCGTTGTCGACGTAGAACTCGATATGGTCGAAGCCGCGCAGGCCGAGCGGGTTCACGCCGGTTTTGCGCTCGACGGGTTTTTCAAAAAAGGTGCGGCTCATGCGGGGAGGGTGGGGCCGGCGGAAACGCCTGCGCCCGGCCCCACTCTACCCCCTTGCCCTCCCCGCGGCCATACGCCGGACGGAGTAAACGGCCTTGCGCCCGCGGACCCGACGGCCATTTACTCCGTTCAGCCTATCCCCATGCCGCCACCCCCTGCCCACCTGCCCCTCCTGGACCACGTGCTCGCCATGCTCGAGGACGTGCCGGTCGGCCTGCTCCTGCTCGACGCCGGCGGCCGCCCGCTCTGGTTCAACGGCGAGGCGGCGCGGGCCTGCGCCGTGTGGAACCACGGCGAACGCCACGCCGCCGCGTTGCGCGCCCGCAACGCCTTCCAGGTGCCCGAGGCGCTGACCGAGGCCTGCCGCGAACTCTCGGCCGAGACCAGCCCCGCGCCGACCAAGGTCGTGAGCGACAACACCCGCGGGCTGCACGCCCGCATCAAGCTCCACCCCGCATCGGGCGAGGCCGCCCCGGCGTTTCACATCCAGCTCGACTACCGCCGCCCGCGGGGCGATCGCGACCGCCCGCTCTCCCCGGGCGCCGTGGCCCTGCTCGCCCGGCTGACCGAGCGCGAACGCGAGGTGGCCATGCGCGTGCGCGAGGGCCTGCGCACCGCCGAGATCGCCGCCGAGCTGCACCGCAGCCCCCTCACCATCAAAACCCAGCTCGCCGCCATCTTCGCCAAGCTCAGCGTGCGCGGCCGCACCCGCGTCGCCGCCCTGCTCAACCGGTAAGGTGGAACCTGCGCTCCGCGCAGGTCAAGCCCACGCGGAGCGCGGGCTCCATCCACAGCAACGCCCGGGCGTGACATCCGGCCCCGGGCCTGTCTTGCTCTCCCCCACACCCGCATGCGTTCGATCAAGTCGACAGGCATTTCCAACGAGAAATTCGCCCCCTGGCTCCGCCGGGAGCTGGCGCGGGCGCTCAAGCTCGGCCTCGTCCTGCTGGTCGCCGGCGGGGCCGTGATCTGGGGCCTCACCGCCGCGTCGCCGGCCTTCGAGGCGGGCTGGACCAATTTCAACTACCGGCTGTCCGGCGTGGCGCTCGACCAGCACCCCCTCGCCCTGGCCCGCACCTTCGCCAGCCGGCTGCGCGAGAGCGAATACGGCTGGACTCCGCTCAGCCTCGGCACGCCCTTCAACGTCACCGCCGCGCGGGAGGCCCTGCGCCGCGCCTATCCCGAGGTGACCGGCGTGTTCGACGGCGTGCCGCAGGTGCCGCGCGGCGCCCGGCTCCGGGCCGCCAACCCGGCGCGCTACGAGCTGCGCACGACGGCCTTCCTGCAACGTTACCGGCAGATCGAGGCGGGGCGTTTCTCCAGCCTCTACGACCGCGACGACCTGTTCTCCGCGCCCAACGCCAACGTGAAGCTCGGCCTCTTTGTGACCAAGATCTTCGGCCTGCCCGACGCCTTCCTGTTCACGGCGGGCACCATCCTGGACGGCGGCGGGGCCGGCGTGGTGCTGTTCGGCACCGTGCTGGCGCTCACCGCGATGCCGCTCTGGCGTTCCCGCCGGCCCGCCCGCACCTGGCTGAAGTTGCTCGCCTGGCCCGGCCTCGCCAGCGCGCTCGTCTGGGCCGCCATCCTCGTCATGGCGCTCTCGGCCGCCGCATTCGGCGGGCTGACCCCCAACACCTCCGCGCTCGCGCTGTTCGCGACCCTGCCCCTGCTGTCCGTCATCGCCCGGCTGCCGCTGCACCTGGCCGAGACGCTGGTGGCCACCCCGCCCAAGTGGGACGGCACCGACCGCCGCAAGCCCCGGCCGATCGTCCCGCCCGGGCCGCCGCCGAAGCCCGGCGAGACCATCCCGCCCTGGGGCGGCGCCTAGGTCCCGCCCGCTACTCCTTTCAGCCTAATTGGAGGCTTTGCCGTGGATTCCGCGGCGGAATCGGGCACATTGCCGGCATGCAGAATACTCCCGCCCCAACTCCGGCCGGCACCGGTGCGGACGACCCGCGGTGCATCCCCCACAAGCTGACGGCGCCGCTGCCCGTCGGCCCGGAATGCAAGTATCCGGCCTACACCGCCGACGAGCAGGACGTCTGGCGCACGCTCTACGCCCGCATGGAGACGCTCCTGCCCGGCCGCGCCGCCGACGCGTTCCTCACGGGGCTCGCCGCGCTCAAGCTGGAGCAGGACCGCATCCCGTCTCTCGCCGATGTGTCGCGCAAGCTGCAGGCCGCGACCAACTGGCAGATCGCCCGCACGCCCGGTTTGCTGGACGCGCACGATTTCTTCTCCTACCTCGCGCGCCGCATCTTCCCCTGCACCGATTACATCCGCGCCCGCTCCGAGCTCGATTACACGCCGGCGCCCGATTGCTTCCACGACATCTTCGGCCACACGCCGATGATCATGCACCCGCGCTTCGCCAACTTCTACCAGAAGATCGGCCAGGCCGCGCTGGCGTGCCAGGACCCCGCCGTCGAGGAGGGCCTGACGCGCATCTACTGGTTCACCGTCGAGTTCGGCCTGATCCAGAACGCCGCCGGTCCGCGCATCTACGGCAACGGCATCATCTCCTCCTCCGGCGAGACGCAGCACAGCCTCACCGCCAAGGTGAAGAAGGTGCCCTACCGGCCCGAGACGCTCGCAGCGCAGCCCTACGACATCTGGCACTTCCAGGACACGCTGTTCGTCATCGAGTCCTTCGACCAGCTCGAGGCGGAGTTTGTCCGCTGGGCGAGGGCCCACCGGCTGCTGTAGGGTCGGCGCTTGCGCCGACCTAATGCGCGAGGTCGCCGCAAGCGGCGACCTCTTGGCGCTCGCGACCGCTCAGCTCGCGTAAGCGGGATCGAGCCCGAGGCGG
Source organism: Opitutus sp. GAS368 (assembly GCF_900104925.1). NCBI lineage: Bacteria > Pseudomonadati > Verrucomicrobiota > Opitutia > Opitutales > Opitutaceae > Opitutus > Opitutus sp. GAS368. Next base: position 2,044,339 of record NZ_LT629735.1, on the reverse strand, counting down.
AAGTAGGCGCGGGCGTTGGCGAAGCAGATGTTTTTGACCATGCCGCCGACGTGCTCCCGGTCCGCCGGGAGCTCGCCGCGCTCGATCTGGCCGCCCAGCATGTTGCACAGCACGCGGCGGAAATACTCGTGGCGCGTGTAGCTGAGGAAACTGCGCGAGTCCGTGAGCATGCCGACGAAGCGGCTGAGCAGGCCGAGGTTGGCGAGCGCGTTCATCTGCCATTCCATCGCCTCCTTCTGGTCGAGGAACCACCAACCGGAACCAAACTGCACCTTGCCGGCAACGGAACCGTCCTGGAAGCTGCCGGCCATCGCCGCAAAGACGTAGTTGTCGGCCGGGTTCAGGTTGTAGAGCACGGTGCGCGGCAGCTCGTTGGTCGAGTCGAGCGCATCGAGGTAGCGGCTCAGGCCGTGGGCCTGCGGGTAATCACCGATCGAATCAAACCCGGTGTCGGGACCGAGCTGCTTGAGCAAACGCGTGTTGGCGCTGCGCAGCGCACCGAGGTGGAGCTGCTTGGTCCAACCGCGCCTGGCATCCCATCGGCCAAACTCGAGCATCAGATAAACGACGAATTTCGCCCGTTCTTCGGTCGACGCCGGCCGGCCGGCACGAGCTGCCTCAAAAATCTTCTCCGCCTCTTCCGGTGTGCATGTCGTTGAGGGCAGCGAAATCAAACCATGATCGGATAGCCGGCATCCCGCATCGTGAAAGGTATCATGCCGTCGCTTCAGTGCTGATAAGAAATCGTTGAAATTCACGACGTATACATCCGCAGCGGCCGCCAGCTTCTCCACCCATGATTTGAAAAACTCCGGCTGATCCACTCGCAGCGCATTGTCGGGGCGGAACGTCGGATAGACCTTCGTCTTGATCCCGAGCCGGGCGATACGGGCGTGGTCGGCGAGCCGGTCGGCCGGATCGTCGGTCGTGCAGATGACGGCGACCTTGTTGGCCGCGAGGATGTCGTGGACGCGCATGCCGGCCAGTTTCTCGTTGGCGCGCTGCCAGATGCGGTCGGCCGACTTCGGGCTGATGATGTCGTCGATGCCGAAGTAGCGCTTCAGCTCGAGGTGCGACCAGTGGTAGAGCGGGTTGCCGAGGGTGTTCGGCACGGCCGCGCACCAGGCGTCGAACTTCTCGCGCGGCGAGGCGTCGCCGGTGCAGACGCGTTCCGCCACGCCGTTGGCCCGCATGGCGCGCCACTTGTAATGGTCGCCGCCGAGCCAGATCTCGGACAGGTCGGCGAACCGGTGGTTGTCGGCGATGAGTGCCGGCGGCAGGTGGCAGTGGTAGTCGAAGATCGGCTCGGCCTTGGCGAAGTTGTGATACAAATCGCGGGCGGCGTCGGTCTGCAGCAGGAAGTCGTCGTGAATGAAGGAGCGGTTCATGGGAAAAAGGAATTAACCACGAATGGACACGAAGAGACACGAATGAAAAACAATCCTCCCTGATTCGTGTCCATTGGTGTCCATTCGTGGTTTCAGGTTCTCAACGGCTGATGTCGCCGAGCATGGCGTCGAGCGTGGTGTAGCTGGCCAGCAGCTTGCTGGTGGCGGCGCAGCGTTCCTTGGTCGCGAGGCCGGTGTTCTCGGCGAGGAAGATGAGGTAGGCGGCGATGCGCTGCGCGAACCGCAGGCGCGTCTCGGCGCTGACGGCGTAGAAGCGGGCGCGCTGCCGGTAACCGGCCGGCGTGTGGTCGCCGAGGGCGGACTTCTCCGGCTTGCCGCCGGCGGCGAGCACGTAGAGGAAGTTGTATTCGAAGAAGATCATGTGCTCGGCCGAGGGCGGCAGCGCCTCGAGCGCGGCGCGACAGGCGGCGGGCGACGCGAAAACGTCCTGTCGGGGCGCGCCTTGCGCGCGCCCGCGGGCGCCGTCAAGCGCCGCCCCTGCATGATTTTCAAGCGAGGTCGTGATGAAGATGCGGGCCAGCCTCTGCTCGGTGGCGTCGGTGCTGAACGCGCCGGCGACGGACATGTCGACGGTGAACTTATACCAGTCGCGCCAGAGGGCGGCGTCGGCCGGGTTCTTCGACTGCGAAATCGCGACGCCCATCTCGTAGGTATAGCGGCCGCTGGTCTTGATCTCGAGCGCACTGCCCGTGACCTGGCCCATGACCCGGTAGTTCTCGGCCGACTTGCCGGAACCCGAGTGGAAGCCGATGCTGACGCCGAACTGCTGGCACACGCTCCACTGGGCCTCGATGAGCTGCTGGAGGGCGGCGTTGTCCGGGTAAGGCGTGTTCTTCTGGAACCCGAAAGCCGGGGCCACGAAGTTGACCGGCATGCCGAGCACCTCGCAAAGCGCGAGCATGATGGCGGTCGTCCCGGGGGTGGTCAGGCCGGGCAGCTCGTCGATGGAGAGCTCGCGGAGATACTTGCGGCCCACGTCAGTGGTGAACGCGGCGGCGCGGGCGGCGGCGTATTTCTCATCGCGACGCTTCATCTTCTGCAGTGAAGGCCAGACCGAACAGAGCAGCTTGATGAAATCCGCTTCCGATAGGGGCGTCCCTGGCGGACGCCCGCGGGCGGCGTCAAGCGCCGCCCCTACCCGATCCCTCACCTTCGTGACGACACCGGCCGGGAGGTCGGCGAGCCTCGCCGGCTGGTTGCGCGCGAGCTCGGGCGAAAGATCGAAGGTGATGTAGCTGGCGAGCAGGCAGCCCTTGACCAGCGCGTCCTCGCGGACGTCGAACTTGCCGCCGATCGGCTGGTGGTCGGCGTTGAACGACCAGGCGATTTTCCGGTGGTGGAAGCCGGTCTTGACCTTGGAGAGCACGCAGCCGTGGCTCATGCCCTCGACGCTCTGGCCCTGGTGGCCTTCGGGCACGTTGGTGCCGATGAAGGGGAACGGCACGGTGTCGAGGCGGTGGCCGAGCATGGCGTCCACGTCGTAGACGAGCTCGCGCGGGATGGAGTTCTGGTTCGCCGTCAGGCCGACCTCGAGGGCGCTCATCGCCCACTCGACGGCCGGCCAGTGCAGCGTGGTGAAACGCGCGCCGACGCCGAGGGTGCTGCGGCCGAGCCTGGCCGCGCCGGTCGGGAAGATGGTCGAGGCCGCGTCGTGCTCCTGGATCAGGTTCTTCAGCTTGAGCAGGTTGGCCCACGAGGCCGGGAAGAAGGTCGCGCCCGCATGGGCGACCCCGTCGGCCAGCGGCGAGGCGGCGCCGTGGAGCTTCCAGGCACAGTCGCCCGCGGCGTTCTCGACGAGGGTGAACTCGCCGGCCTGGGTGGCGAAGCGGCTCTTCCTGTACTCGGTGACCTTGCCGGCCTTGACGTCGGCCGACAGCGCCGGCCAGTCGAGGCAGAAGTCGGGGCTGACGCAGGGATTCTCCGCGATGCGCAGACCGTTCTTCAGGAGGAACTGGTTGATGGCGGACACGGGGCGGAGAATAAACGGTTAACCACGAATGGGCACGAATTCACACGAATGGAGAACCGGCCTTTGCCTTAATTCGTGTCTCTTCGTGTCCATTCGTGGTTGAAAATTCAGATCGTCATCGCGTGGTAGCCGCCGTCGACGATCAGCTCCTCGCCGGTGATGAACGAACCCGCGCCGTCGCTCGCGAGCAGCAGGGTGGCCCCGATGAGTTCGCGGGCTTCGCCGAAGCGCTTCATCGGCGTATGGCCCATGATGCTGGCGACGCGGTCGGGCGTGAGGACCTTCTGGTTCTGCTCGGCCGGGAAGAAACCCGGGACGAGGACGTTGACCCGCACCCTGTGCGGCGCCCATTCGCGGGCGAGGTTGAGCGAGAGATTGTGCACGGCGCCCTTGGTCGCCGAGTAGGTGAACACGCGCGACAGCGGCACGACGCCCGACATCGAGCCGAGGTTGATGATGGAGCCGCCCTGTCCCCGCTCGACGAGGTAGCGGCCGAAAACCTGGCAGCCGAGAAACACGCCCTTGAGGTTCACGCGCACGATGCGGTCGAACTCCTCCTCGGTGATGTCGAAGAACGGCGTGGCGGAATTGATGCCCGCGCCGTTGATCACGATGTCGATGCGGCCGCTGCGCCTGAGCACGGCGTCGCGCAAGCCCTCGACCTCCGCCTTGCTGGTGGCCTCGGCGGCATGGAACCAGGCCTTGCCGCCCGCGGCGGCGATCTTCTTGAGGCGCGCCTCGGCCTTCTCGAGGCTGCGGCCGACGAGGACGACCTCGGCGCCGACGCCGGCCAGGCCCTCGGCCATCGCGCCGCAGAGTTCGCCGGTGCCGCCGATGACGACGGCCACCTTGCCAGTTAGTCCGAACAGTTGATTGAGATAATCAGGATTATTCATCGCGGATAAAGGGTTCAGGCGCCGCCGGGGCGGAGCCTTGTTCACTTATGAAACAAGCGGGTGATCATGGAATTATCTTCCCTCCCTCACGGCAAGCCCCGACACCGGCTGGCGCGGGAAAAGTCTCATTTCGTCACGGGGTCGACCTGGAACGCGTCAAAATCCGCCGCGGCCCCGGCCGTGCCGGCGGCGAACCCTTGATCTGCTTCAGGCCGATCCACCCATGGCGGGGGAACATCTCATACCAATCGCCTCAAGCTACTACACTCTACACCAGGGTCGCCAAGACCGCGAAGCAGATCCTGCGAGGGGAAATATCTCTGCGTTCTTTGCGGCCTTCGTGTAAAAGCTTTGGGCGTTTGGTATCAGCCGGACTCATGCAGTTGAAGTTCACTCCATTCGCCAGCGGCCCTGGGCAAGGTGGAGCGCGCTGACCCAGCGCACTTCAGGATGTTCGCTCCCAAACCAGCGTGTTGGGGTCAACCCGCTCCACCACCGATAGCATGATCCCGGCTCAGGCCTTGAGCTCCACCATCTCGAACTTGGGAGCGAGCAGATGCTGCAGGATGAAGGTCGCGATGTAGGCGCCCGCACAAATCGAGAAGAGCAGGGCATAGCCGGCCGAGACGTTGTCCTGCGCCTTGAAAGTGTCGAGCAGCCGGCCCGCGAGCACCGGGAAGAAGATGCCCAGCCCCGAACCCGCCATGCCGCCGAGGCCGACGACCGAGGCGACGGCGCGCTTGGGAAACATGTCGGAGGCCGTCGTGAAGAGGTTGGCCGACCAGGCCTGGTGGGCGGCGCAGGCCAGACCGATGAGCAGCACGGCCGTCCAGTCACCGACGTCCTTCACGAGGATGATCGGCACCACGCAAAGGGCGGAGGTGAACATGGCCGTCTTGCGCGCGCGGGTGACCGTCCAGCCGGATTTCACCAGCCGGCCGACCACGACGCCCGCGCCGATGCTGAGCACCGTCGCCACGCCGTAGATGGTCGCAAGCATCGGGCCGCTCGTCTTGATGTCGAGATGGCGCGTCTGCTTGAAAAAGTCGGGCAGCCACGTGAGGAAGAACCACCACACCGGGTCGGTCAGGCCCTTGGCGAGGACGAACGCCCAGGTCTGCCGGTAGCCGAGCAGGCTGAGCCAGGAGACCTTCTCGCCGTCGCGGCTGGTGTCGTCGCGGTCGCTGGCGATGTGATCGAGTTCGGCGGCGTTGGCCGCCTTGATCTTCTCGGGCACGTTGTAGAACGGGAACCAGAGGAAGAGCCAGAGGAAGCCGGCCAGGCCCGCACAGATGAAGGCCCAGTGCCAGCCCAGCGAGAGGGCGACGGCGGGCACGATGAGCGGGGCGATGATGGCGCCGACATTCGTGCCGGAGTTGAAGATGGCGGTGGCGGTGGCGCGCTCGCGCTTGGGGAACCAGAGGGCGACGGCCTTGATGGCCGAGGGGAAGTTGCCGCCCTCGCCGAGGCCGAGCGCCACCCGGGCGAACAGGAAGCCGCTGATGCTGTAGACCAGCGCATGGCCGATGGCCGCGACACTCCAGGCGGCGATGGAAACGGCATAGCCGATCTTCGTGCCGAAGCGGTCCACGAACCACCCGAAGACCAGCAGGCCCAGCGCATAGGCGCCCTGGAAGGCGCCGTTGACCATGCCGAACTGCTCGTTGGTCCAGTGCAGCTGCTCGTCGAGGATCGGCTTGATCAGCGCGAGGATCTGCCGGTCGATGTAGTTGATGGTCGTGGCGAAGAACAGGAGGGCGCAGACGACCCAGCGGTAATTGGTGGCGGGAGCGGGGGCAGATTGGCTCATGGTTTCACGGGGGGCAGGGGCCCACTCGGGCGGCGTGGCGCCGCCGACCTTGGGCATGAGGGATTGTGCGCGGCGGAGGCCGGCAGCACGCCGGCGACGGCCGTGGCGCGCGCCAGAAACTGGAACGGGGCCTTCATGGCATCAAGGGGTGCGGGAGGCGGCGAACCTCGCTGCCCGCGAGCAGGAAGGCGCCGGTGCCGAAGGGCTCGTTCCACTGGGGATCAAAGGTGACCGGGGTGGCGCCGACCGGCTGCACATGGGTGAGCTTGCCGTCGGCGTTGACGCAGCCGGCCAGAGCCGCCCAGGCGCGGCGCACCGGAGTCTCGAACTTCGCGCGGTCAAGCAGCCCGTGGTTGATGCCCCAGGCGAAGGCGTAGCAGTAGAAACCCGTGCCGCTGGTCTCGGGCGAGGGATAGCTCGCCGGATCCAGCAGGCTGGAGCGCCAGAAGCCGTCGGCCTGCTGCAGGGTCACGACCTTGTCCGCCATCTCGCGGAACTGCCGCTCAAAGCGCGGCCGCGCGGGGTGGTCCGCCGGCAGCAGCTCGAGCATGCGCGCCAGGCCGGCCAGCACCCAGCCGTTGCCGCGGCTCCAGAAGACCTTGCGCCCGTTCTTCTCACGTTTGCCGAAATAGCCGCTGTCGCGGAAATAGAGGTGCTCCTCCTGGTCGTAGAGATAATCCGAGGTGACCCACCACTTGGTCACGGCGAAGTCGAGGTAGGCGGCGTTGCCCGTCGCCTTCCACAGCCGCGCCCACGCGGGCGGCGCCATGAAGAGGGAATCGCACCATGACCAGTGGTCGAGCCGGTCGGGATTCTTCGCCCCGTCGAAGTCGAGATTGTCGTCCTTCGGGTGCGCGAGGATGTAATCAAACCGCTCCCGGGTCGGCGCCAGCATGCGCGGATCGCGGTGCTGCAGGTAAAGATCGAGGTAGGTCTGCGTGACGACCTGGTCGTCGGCGTGATAAACGCGGGCGGCCGGCTTCCATTGGTTGCCCTCGGCCATTTTCATCATCGCGTCGTGGAAACGCGGGCTGGCCGAGTCGCGCGCAAGGGCCATCACGCCGGTGTAGAACGCGCCGTTGATCCAGCCGTCCGCCTTGTCCTCCCCCTTGTCCGGCCGGGGATGGGCGAGCTGCCAGTCGGCGACGCGCTCCATCAGCGCCAGCACGGTGCTGTCGTCCGCCGCCACGGCCCGGGTCCAACCGGCCAACAGGACGAGCGCGGAGAGGAGAAGGCGGCGCAATCTCATGGGATCAGCGTGACCTTGAGGGGGGCCCTGAGCCGGGCGGCGAAGGCGGCGACGTAGGCTTCCCACGCCTCCTTGGTGGTGAACTCGCCGGCCTTGGACCAGCCGGCACCGACGTAATAGCGGAGCGGCTGGCCGGAAACCGCCTTGGCCAGCACCAGCCGGTTGGCGGAATCCTCGGCGAAACCCGCGACGTCCGCGGGCACGATGATGCCTTCGCCGATCGCGCCGTTGGTCTTCTCGACCTCCCACTGGCTGAGCCAGCCTTCGGCCTGGTTCTGGCTGACCGTCGCCACGGTGTCCTGCCCCTTGTCGCCGCTGTCCTTGTTCAGGCCGATGCCGATCGTGAGATTCTTCGGCCCGACCTCCGCGGTGAAAGTGCTGTCGATGCGGTCCAGGTTCTGGCCGGCGTCGATCGTGAACCGCTTTACTTCCGACACGGTGGAGCCGCCGGCGCTCCAGGTCTCGTAACCCAGCTCGAAGATCGCGCGGATGGGGCCGTTGGCGATGACCTTCCAGGTCTTGTAATTGCGGCTGACGTAAAGCTGCCGGCCGTCCCAGATCCCGGTGCCGCCGCAGCCGCGGGAGGCGCCGGTCTGATACATGTCCATGCCCTCGCCCTCGTCGTGGTGGTAGTGGTCGTGGCCCTTGTTATACCAGCGGTCGACGATCAGGTAGTTGACGCGCTTGCACCAGACGTCGAGGCCGCTGCTGACCAGCACCTCCTTGTTGGCGCCGGCGGGGCGGGCCTCGGCCAGCGCCGGGCCGTAGGTGCGATGGGCGATCCTGTCGTTCTCCCACGCGAAGTCATCAAGGCGTTCCGGCACATAACGGGCAAAAACCTTGCTCGGGAAAACCGGCGCGACGGCCTCGGTCTTCTCGATCGTGAAGGTGGCGGATTTCTCGCCGGCGGCGAAGTCGTGCTGGAAGATCAGCTCGCCATAGGCGATGCCCTGCCCCTTCGGGTCCCTGGCCTCGGGCGCGACATTGGTGACCTGGTAGGGCAGCATGCCGCCCTTGGCGTCCCTGACCGCGATATGCTGCAGCATCGCGCCGGGCAGGGCCTGGTTGATGTCGGACCACGGGATCGTGATGGTCTCGGCGGGGCGCGCCCCGGCGTAGTCGTGGGACACGGTGACGGTCACCTTGTCGGCGGCGACGGCGGCGAGCACCGACGCGAGGAACAGCGGAAGCAAACGCAGGGATTTCATGAAGCAGCGGGGTTCAGCGCACGAGCCAGCCACCGTCGACCGCGAGGATGTGGCCGTGCATGTAGTCAGACGCCGGGGCGGCAAGGAAGATTACGGCGCCCGCCAGGTCGGCCGGGGTGCCCCAGCGGCCGGCGGGAATGCGATCGAGGATCGACTGGTTGCGCGCGGCGTCGGCGCGGAGCTGCTCGGTGTTGTCGGTCGCCATGTAGCCCGGCGCGATGGCGTTGACGTTGATGCCCGACGGCGCGAGCTCGTTGGCCATGGCGCGGGTGACACCGGCCAGCGCGCTCTTGGCCGCGGTGTAGGAGACCACGCGGATGCCGCCCTGGAAGGAGAGCATCGACGCGATGTTGATGATCTTGCCCGGCGACTTGCGCGCGACCAGCTCGGCGGCAAAGCGCTGGCTGAGGCGGAAGGCGCCGGTGAGGTTGACGTTGAGCACGTCGGTCCAGTCGGTCTCGGTGAACTCAAGGAGGTTGGCGCGGCGGATGATGCCGGCATTGTTGACGAGGATGTCGGCGCGGCCGAACACCTCGTAGGCCGCGGCCACGATCTTCGCGGCGGCGGCGGGCGTGCCGACATCGGCCGCCACGACCACGCTGCGACGGCCGGTGGCGGCGATGGATTTCTGCAGGGCGGCCATGTCGCCGCGGGCGACGAGCACGAGGTCCGCGCCGGCCTCGGCCAGGGCCCGGGCCATGGCGGCGCCGAGGCCGCGCGAGGCGCCGGTGACGATGGCGACCTTTCCGTCGAGGCGAAAACTGTCGAGGATGCTAGACATAGGGCAGGGGCGCCGCTTGATGGCGCCCGCGGGCGTCCCCGAGGGACGCCCCTACCAATTGGGTGGAAACGTTCATCGCAGCTGCGCGACCGGCGCGGGATCCATGTCGGCGAACTCCTGGTTCTCGCCGCCCATGCCCCAGACGAAGGCGTAGGCCGCGGTGCCGACGCCGCTATGGATGGACCACGGCGGCGAAAGGACGGCCTCGAGATCATGCACCACCAGGTGACGGGTGGCCGCCGGCTCGCCCATGAAGTGGAAGACTGCGGCGGTCGGCGCGACATGGAAGTAGCAGTAAACCTCGGAACGGCGCAGGTGCGTGTGCGGCGGCATGGTGTTCCAGACGCTGCCCGGCTCCATGCGGGTGAAGCCCATCACGAGCTGGCAGGTGGGAAACGCGGCGGGATGGATGAGCTTGAAGAGCGTGCGCTCGTTGGCGGTCTCGCGGGCGCCGAGCCGGTCGCCCTTGGCCTCCTTGATCGGGATGTGCCGCCCCGGGTAGACGGCGTGGGCCGGGTAGGACAGGAAATAGAACCGCGCCGGCGTGTCGGCCGAGTGCGAGGCGAACGTGACGGCCTTGGTCCCGCGGCCGAGGTAGAGCGCGTCGAGCGGCTCCAGGGCATGCACGGTGCCGTCCACGGTGACGGTGCCGGCGCCGCCGAGGTTGATCACGCCGGCTTCGCGGCGCTCGAGAAAGAAGGCGCTGCGCACCTCCGGGGGATTCGGCAGCGGCACGGCGGTGGCGCCGGGCGTGATGCCGCCCATGATCGTGCGGTCCGTCTCCCAGTAGCGGAAGTTCGCCGCGCCGGGAGAAAAAAGGCCGGGCACGAGAAACTCCGCGCGGAGTTGCTCGGTCGTCAGGGTGACGGCGGTGCGCGGGTTGCTGGTTTCGTGAATGTGCATGGAAAGGATTCCGGGGCTGAACGGAGGCAACGCCTCCGGCGAGGGAATCGTTGCTTATCCAGATAAGGCTGCCCGGGGGCAGGTGGGGTTGGCCAAGGGCGGGATATTCACTAATGAACTTGCAATCCATATCTGAACATCCACGTTGGGTGGCAACAATATTTTTCGCCGCCGTTTTTATTTAGCCCGGCCGCTCCCCGCCAAGGCTGGCCCTTCGGCCCCCGCCCGCACCCCATGCCTGCCCCCGTCCTCCCCGCCTCCAGTCAGGAACGCTACGTCATCCCGAATCTGCGCAATGCCTGCCGGATCCTCAAGCTGCTCGGCAGCCGCCCCGACGGCTTCAAGATTGCCGACCTCGGCCGGACGCTGGACATCCCCACGACCACCACCTTGCGCATCATGACCACGCTGCACCTCGAGGGGCTGGTCCGTAAGAACGGCACGCTCTATGAATTGGGGCCGGTGCTCATCCAGCTCGGCAACGCATCCCTCGCCGGCACCGAGATCCGCACCACCGCCATCCCGGTCCTCGAGAAGCTCACGGGCCAGACCGACGAGACCGCCCACCTCGCGATCTCCTGTGACGACCGCGCACTGATCGTGGCCGTGCAGGACAGCCCCCATCCGCTGCGCGCCGCCTCGCGCCCGGGCTTCCTCGCCGAACTGCATTGCTCCTCCACGGGCAAGACCCTGCTGGCCTTCCTTCATTACCCGCGCCTGGCCGAGTTTTATGGCAAAGGCGCCGCGCGCCCTGCCAAACGCACGCCCCACACCCTCACCACCCTCGGGGAAATCAAGCGGGAGATCGAACTCACGCGCAAACGCGGCTACAGCGTCGACGACGAGGAATTCGCTCCGGGCATCCGCTGCCTCGCCGCCCCTGTCTATGCCTCCGACGGCACCCTGGCCGCCGCCATCGGCATCACGGCCTCGACCGTGCGCTTCACCAAGGACCGCATCCCCGAGATGGCGGGCAAGGTGCAAGCCGCCGCGAGCGAGTTGTCCCGTCTCCTCGGCTACAGTGCGCCGCGCGGCTGATCCGGCGCGGGAGTTTCCCATGGCCCAGGCCCCGCACCGGCTGCTCGCCGCCGCCCACCAGTCCCTCGACCCGGCGCAGGTCCGCGCCTTGGTGGCCGCGGCCTGCCCCGCCGCCGATTACCGCGACCGCCGCGTGCTGCTCATCATTCCCGACGGCACGCGCACGGCGCCCGTCGGCCTGATGTTCCAAGCGCTCTTCGCGCAGATCGGCGGGGTCGCAAAGAAATTCGACGTCATGATCGCCCTCGGCACGCATCCCGCGATGCCGGCTGACGCCATCAACCAGCGCGTCGGCATCACGGCGGATGAACGCACCTCCACCTACCAGGCTGTCGAGTTCATCAACCACGAGTGGGACAATCCCGCGGCGCTCCGCGACCTCGGCCAGATCCCGGCCGACGAGATCCGCGCGCTTTCCGGCGGCCGGTTCGCGATGGACGTGCCGGTGCACATCAACAAGCGGCTCTTCGATTACGACCAGCTCATTATCGTCGGCCCGGTCTTCCCGCACGAGGTCGTCGGCTTTTCCGGCGGCAACAAATACCTTTTCCCCGGTGTGGCCGGCCCCGGCATCCTGAATTTCTTCCACTGGCTCGGCGCCGTCGTGACCAATCCGATGATCATCGGCAACAAGTGGACGCCCGTCCGCCAGGTCGTGGACCGCGCCGGCGCGATGGTCACTGTGCCCAAGCTCTGCTTCTGCCTGGTCGTCCACGGCCAGGGCGAGCTCGCCGGCCTTTTCGCGGGCACGCCCGAGGTGGCGTGGGACGACGCCAGCGAACTTTCGCGCGAACTCCACATCACTTACAAGGACCGGCCGTTCCACTCCGTGCTCTCCTGCGCGCCGGCGATGTATGACGAGCTCTGGGTTGGCGGGAAGTGCATGTATAAGCTCGAGCCGATCGTTGCCGACGGCGGCGAGCTCATCATCTACGCCCCGCACCTCCATGAGGTGTCCGTCGTCCATGGTCCGATGATCGAACGCATCGGCTACCACTGCGTGCAGTATTTCCTGAAGCAGTGGGACCGGTTCAAGCACGAGCCCTGGGGCACCCTCGCCCACTCCACCCACGTCCACGGCATCGGCACCTACGACGAAAAGACCGGCATCGAGACGCCCCGCGTCCGCGTGACCCTCGCCACCGGCATCTCCGAGGCCACCTGCCGGAAGATCAACCTCGGCTACCGCGACTGGCGGACCATCCGGAAGGAGGATTTTGCGAACCGCGAGGCCGAGGGCATCTTCCTCGAACCCAAGGCCGGCGAGCGCCTCTACCATCTGCGCGAAAAACCGGCTTGGGCCGGCGGCGGTGCGTCTTAAACCACCCCCGGCTTGCCTCAGCCGCGCTGTTTCCACTTAGATTTAACCCCTGTCTTCTGTTCTCCGTCCTCTGTCCTCCGCTTTTTCCATGTCCAAATCCGACGTCCTGAACCGCATCAAGTCCGAGAAGGTCATCGCGCTCATCCGCGCCGACAGCTCGGCCAGCCTGCTCGACTGCGCCCGCGCCCTGGCCGCCGGCGGCCTCAGCTGCATCGAGCTCACGATGACCACGCCCAATGCCATCGAGTGCTGCGCCCAGGTCGCCAAGGAGCTGCCCAACGTCCTCCTCGGTCTCGGCACCGTCCTCGACGCCGAGACCGCGAAGCGCGGCATCGCCGCCGGCGCGAAGTTCATCGTCACTCCCGCCGTCCGCCCCGAGGTCATCAAGGCCTGCAAGGAGGCCGGCGTGGCGATCCTCTCCGGCGCGCTGACGCCGACCGAGGCCTGCAACGCCTGGGACGCCGGCGCCGATGTCATCAAGATCTTCCCCGCCGAGTTCTTCGGCCCCGCCTACATCAAGTCCCTCAAGGCGCCGTTCCCCAAGATGGAGTTCCTCCCGACCGGTGGCGTCACGCCCGAGACCGTCGGTGACTTCCTCAAGGCCGGCGCCTTCGCCACTGCGGCCGGTTCCGCGCTCGTCGCGCCCGCCGCGCTGAAGTCCGGCGACTGGGCCGCCATCACCGCCCGCGCCAAACAGTTCGTCGCCGCCGCAAACGCCGCCAAAGCCTGACCTTTCTTGTAGGGTCGGCGCTTGCGCCGACCTGATCCGCGAGGTCGCCGCAAGCAGCGACCCTACAAACCAAACAATCCCTCTCCTTCCATTCCATGAGCCTCCAAATCAAACCCGCTTCCGCCTGCACCTACGACCAGATCTCGCTCGGCGAGGTCATGCTCCGCCTCGACCCCGGCGAGGGCCGCATCCGCACCGCCCGCGAGTTCAAGGTCTGGGAGGGCGGCGGCGAATACAACACCTCCCGCGGTCTCCGCAAATGCTTCGGCCTGAAGACCGCCGTCGTCACCGCCTTCGTCGACAACGAGGTCGGCCACCTCGTCGAGGACTTCATCATGCAGGGCGGCGTCGCCACCGACTTCATCAAGTGGCGCGAGGACGATGGCATCGGCCGCACCGTCCGCAACGGCCTCAACTTCACCGAGCGCGGCTTCGGCGTGCGTGGCGCCGTCGGCAACCCCGACCGCGGCAACACCGCCGCCTCGCAGCTCAAGCCCGGCGACATCGACTGGGATCATATCTTCGGCAAGCTCGGCGTCCGCTGGTTCCACACCGGCGGCATCTTCGCCGCCCTCTCCGCCTCCACCGCGGAACTGACCGTCGAGGCCGTCAAGGCCGCCCACAAGCACGGCACCATCGTCTCCTACGACCTCAACTACCGTCCCTCGCTCTGGAAGACCATCGGCGGCCTCAAGAAGGCCCAGGAGGTCAACCGCGAGATCGCCCGGTATGTCGACGTGATGATCGGCAACGAGGAGGACTTCACCGCCTCGCTCGGTTTCGCCGTCCAGGGCGCCGAGGATCTCAAGCACATCGAGACCGGCGCCTTCAAAGCCATGATCGAGACCGCCGTGCAGGAGTTCAAAAACTTCAAGGTCGCCGCGACCACGCTGCGCCACGTCATCACCGCCACGAAGAACGACTGGAGCGCCATCCTCTGGCACGACGGCAGGTTTCACGAAAGCCGCCCGTATCCGGGCCTCGAGATCCTCGATCGCGTCGGCGGCGGCGACTCGTTCGCCTCCGGCGTGCAGTTCGGCTTCATGGAGTTCAACGACCCTCAGAAGGCCGTCGACTACGGCGCCGCTCACGGTGCGCTCGCCTCGACCACCCCCGGTGATACCTCGATGGCCACGCGCAAGGAGGTCGAGAAGCAGATTTCCGGCGGCGGCGCCCGCGTCGTGCGGTGATTGGTGGAGGGCCCGCGTCCGGCTCGGTGACAGACATCGAGGACACTTTGAAGGACAGACATCGGTGACACTCTCGGGGCACTATGCCCTGGAAGACATCGGTCACGGAACAAGCACGGCGTCGGTTTATCGATGAGTGGATCAAGCGGCCGGGTTCCGGCCGCAGTATCACATCATTGTGTCGGTTGCATGGTATCAGCCGGAGTTGCGGATACCGTTGGTGGGAACGGTTTCGGGCCGGGGGAGGCCGGGCGCTCACCGAGCGCGCCCGGACGCCCCAGGCGGCCGTCCGGCTGCGCGAGCGCTGGGAGGCACGTTTGCGCGTGGCCCGCCTGCAGGAGCGGAGCTTCGGGCCGAAGAAGCTGTGGTGGAAGCTGCACCGCGAGTATCCCCGCTCGCAGTTGCCGTGCGTGCGCACGCTGTCGCGTTGGCTGCAGACGCACGGCCTGGTGCGCCGGCAAACCCGGCGCGCCAGACCGGGACCGATCCTGCGCCTGCGCGGACGCCTGGCGGGGCGTTGTGCGAACGATGTCTGGTCGCTCGACTTCAAGGGCCAGTTCCGCACCGCCGACGGCCGGAAGGTTCATGCCCTCACCGTGCGCGATGTGGCGAGTCGCTATGTGCTGTGTGTGCAGCATGTGTCCAAGCCCGGCGAAGCGGAGGTCGCTCGGGTGATGCGCAGGTTGTTCCGCCGTTACGGCCTGCCCAAGGCCCTCCGCACGGACAATGGGGCCCCGTTTGGCGCCGGGGGCCCGCGCGGCTGGACCCGCCTGAGCGCGGGTTGGGTCAAACTGGGCATCCGGATGGAGTATGGCCGTCCCCGCTGCCCGCAGGATAACGCGGCGCACGAGCAGATGCATGGCGTGCTGAAGCGGTTCGCCGCCACCCCGGTTTCAGCCCACCCGCCGGCCCAGCAGCGCCGCTTCGGGCGCTGGCGCCACCATTACAACCAGCTCCGCCCCCATGAGGCACGCGGACTGCGCACGCCGGCGGAACTCTACCGCGCCAGCCGGCGCGTTCTGCCGGCCACTGTCCCTCGCTGGACCTATCCGAAAACCTGGCTGCGCGTGCGCCTCGACGCCAAGGGGCGCTACCGCTGGCGCAAACGCCAGCGGCTCATCGGCAAGGCCTTCATCGCGGAGGAACTCGGCGCCCGCCTGGTCCGCCCTGATGTCCTCGCCGTCTATTTCGGACCCCATCTGCTCGGCCACCTCCACGCCCACGATCCGGCCGGACTCCGGCACGCCCGTTGGCGTCAACCCCTGCAATCCAAAGCGGGAGGGGCGCAGCCCCTCCCGCGCCCACCCCGATCGATCAAGATCTGATCCGATCTAACTGTCTCCGATGTCTGTCACCTCAACTGTCCTCGATGTCTGTCACTCCGCCTCCCTGCGGGCCGTTCCGCCGATTGAAAGGTGGGAGGGGCTTTATGCCCCGACACGCCTGTTTCAGCGCGTTCGAGTCGGGGCATAAAGCCCCTCCTACCCGGCTCCACTGGAGGATCGGTCCCCTGACTACCCGCGGGCCTGCGCCACCTAGAAGGCGAAACCCGCCAAATCGTAGTGCGGGCGGAACTCGGCCCCTATCCCGAGACTCGCCAGTCCGGGATTGTTGGAGTAAGCACAGCGCCATGCTGGGCAATCCGCCAAACCGCAACCGCGCCCTGGACGGTTTGCGCGGCGTGGCGATCCTGTGGGTGATCGGCTACCATTTGTTCGGATGCCCGCCGGTGCATCCCGCCATCGAGGCCGTGCCGGGGCTCGGGCCCCTCCTGTCCTTCGGCTGGCTGGGCGTGGTGATCTTCTTTGTGCTTTCCGGCTACCTGATCACATCCCAGCTCGTGCAGGCCCGCGGGCGGCCCGGCTACTGGCGGCACTTCCTCGTGAAGCGGGCGGCGCGCATCCTTCCGGCCTACGCCCTGCTGCTGTTGAGCCTGCCGGTCGCCGCGGCGGTCTGGCCGGCGGACCGCGCGGGCATCGTGTTCAACGACCAGGTGCCTTGGGCGAGCCACTTCATGCTGGTGCAGAATTTCTTCATGACCGGATCGGGCTATCTCGGCAACGAGTGGCTGCGCCCCACCTGGTCGCTGGCCGTCGAGGTGCAATACTACGTCTTCATCGCCCTGTTCGTTGCCCTGTGCCCGCCCCGTCTTTTGCGCCCGGGCCTGGCCCTGCTCGCCCTCGGGGCGGTGGTCATTCGCTTTTGGATGGCCGCCTATCTCGCCAACCCCGAGGCCTCCATGATGGTGCTGGCCGTGGCCCGCATGGACAGCTTTGCCCTTGGCGGCCTGGTCGCCCTGCTCCCGGCCGGAGCGTGGTCGCGACGGCGGGCGGCCGCCTGGGCTGGAATCGCCGGCGCGGGTGGAGCCCTGTTCGTGCTGTATGCCCTGGGTGGCTTCGGCTCGTTCACCCACGCAATGCAGCCGGTGTATTATACCTTTGTGAGCGTGGCGGTCGCGGCGCTGGCCGGGCTGCTCGGCCGGGGCACCTGGCCGTCCTCGTGGTTGGGCGGAAGCTGGCTGGTGGCGGCGGGCAGGTATAGTTACTTCCTGTATCTCTTTCATATGCCCCTGGTCTGGATTTGCCACGAATGGCTGCACCAGGCGGCCCCGCGCGCCGACACCAACGCCGGCTTGCTGACCAGCGCCGCTTCCGTCGCGGTCACCTGGCTCCTGGCCTGGGCCGCGTGGCGATGGATGGAAGCCCCGGCCATCGCCGCCGGGCACCGCTGGGCGACCGGCGGGAAAGGTGCGGCGACTTCCGGTGGGCGCGACGCGCCGGGCACCGCGGATTGAGGGCCCGCGCCAATCAATGGGGCGCATCGGATTTATCGATTAACGGGACGCGGGCGTTCGCGGGTAGACTGCGCGCCATGAACCTCCTGAAGAAATACCGCTGCCGTCTGATCGCCGGCGTTCTGCTGCTCGCCGTCCTGCTGCTCATCCCGCTGCTCGTGCGCTGAATTCCCTGTAGCGGCGGTCTATGACCGCCGTCGAAGGTCCCTCGGCGGTCATAGACCGCCGCTACAAGGCTTCCTCCGTCTTGCTGAACCGGCCGGCCACGCGGTCCGCGACCTTGTTCAACCCCAGCGCGAAGATCGCCCACATGAGGCCCAGCGCGGCCCAGCACCCGTAGCCCAGGAGCAGGTAGTTGCGCCGGATGGTGAATTTCTTCCACCCAAAGCCGTCCATCAGCTTGTTCATGTCGCCGCCCTGGTCGTCCTCGCCGTTGATCATCGAGCCGAACGGGATCTCCTCCACGCCATGGTAGATGTCGCGCCACCGCAGCCAGATGTTGAGAAACGCCGTGGCGCCGATGAAGAAGAAGACATAGCGGCAGGCGCCCCACTTGAATTTTTCCGGCAGCTGCACCCAGAAGAACATCATGAACAGCGTGCTGAGGTAGAACTCCCCGCCGACGCCGCCAAACGCGCTCCACCAGAATTCCTGCGTGAGCGGCGGCATCCGCCACGTCATGTAGTATTGCACGCCGGCCAGCGCGATCGCCGCGACCATGGCCCAGGCCTTGCGCTCCGTCCAGCCCGCCAGGAACAGGATCACGAACATCAGCAGCAGCCCCCAGTAGACAAACGGCGAATAGACCGGCTCTACCGGCGTCCAGCCGAACGGCAGCGGCGTCGCGCGGAAGCCGCACAGCCACGCCGCTGTCGCGTGGCCGAACTCGTGCATCCACACGTGGAAGCCTTGCAGGAAAAAGCCGAGCGGGCTGACATTCACCAGCAGCACGAAGGCGAGCAGCAGCGGCGGCACGAGCACGTTGATCTTCCAGTTGTCGAAGCGGAACAGGATGAACTCGTCGTCGGCCGGGTCGCGCGGCGTCACGACCGGTGGCGTGATCAGGGTCTTGGGCCCCAGCGGGGACGCGGTGAGCGGTGTCATCGGCGGGCGCGTCCGCAGCGCCTTGGCCGCGATGGGCGGGTCCGTCAGCGTCGGCCGCTTGCGCGGCGCGGCCGCCTCGGCCTGCCGCTGCTTCTCGCGCAGGTGCCCCGCCAGCTTTTCGTAGGCGGTGCGCAGGGCCGACCGCTGCGCATCGAGCGCGGGGTTCGGTTCGTCCGCCGCGCCGGCCTTGCCCTTGATCAGCGCGAAGTTCTTTTTCATGAACACGCGCTCGAGTTCCTCCAGCGTCACCCCGGCCGCTACGCCCAGCGCCGTGTGGCATTCCGCGAGTTCGGCCTCGTTCATGGGCACAGATGCTGACAGTCGGAGGTCCGTGTGTCCAGCCGACGGCGGCCGGGGTGGGCCTTCGGCCACAAATTTACGGGACCCCGCCTCGCCTTCCTCTTTGTAGGGTCGTCGCTTGCGACGACCTCGTGCCCGCCATCCCAAGGTCGTCGCAAGCGACGACCTTACAGATCACTGGCTTCGCCCGCTCATTCCCATTGCCTTGGCCTGTCACGTGCCGTCTGCTGAATAACCCACGCATCACACTTTTCCGTCCTCCGTCCCACCCATGGCCCAACTCGGCAAACGCAACCTCCTCCCCATTGTCCGCGCCGCGTCGCCCGGCCTGTATCTGGACGGCGGGGCGCACGGCGAGATCCTGTTGCCCGCCCGCTACATCCCGGCGGGCGCCGTGCCGGGTGGAAAGCTCGAGGTGTTCGTCTACCGCGACTCCGAGGACCGTCTCGTCGCCACCACCGAACGGCCCTACGCCGTCGTCGACGAGTTCGCCTGTCTCAAGGTCGTCGGCGTCAACCCGCGCATCGGCGTCTTCCTCGACTGGGGCCTCGGCAAGGACCTGCTCCTGCCCGCCCGCGAGCAGGATGGTCCGCTCAATCCCGGTGACTGGGTCGTCGTGCAGGTCGTGCTCGACGACAAGACCGACCGGCTCATTGCCAGCGCCCGGCTCAACCGCCGGCTCGACCTCACGCCCCCGCCCTACCACGAGGGCGAATCCGTCCACCTGCTCGTCGCCAGCAAGAGTCCGCTGGGCTACAACCTCATCATCAACCACGCCCACCGCGGTCTCGTCTACCACACCGACCTCGCCGCGCCGCTCAAGGTCGGCGCGGTCGTCGAGGGCTACGTGCGCAACGTCCGGCCCGACGGCAAGGTGGACCTCGCGCTCGGCCGCGCCGGCTACCGCCGCGTCGCCACGGTGGCGGAGCAGGTCCTGGAAAAACTCCGCGCCGCCGGCGGCCGCCTGCCCTTTCACGACGGCAGCCTGCCCGAGGAAATCCGCGATGCCTTCGGCGTGAGCAAGAAGGCCTTCAAGCAGGCCATCGGCGCCCTCTACAAGGACCGGCTCATCCGTATCGAGCCCGACAGCATCCACCTGGTGGCGCCGGACACGCAATAATGCCTTTCTTGTAGGAGCCTGCTTGCAGGCGATTCCGGAAATCTATCGCCTGCAAGCAGGCTCCTACACCTTACAGCTCTCCCTCCCATGCCTCCGCGCTCTCCCATTCCCCAACCCGTCATCGTCCGCGCCGTCCCGATCGAGCTCTGCCAGTTCCTCAAGTTCGGCGGACTGACCGGGACCGGCGGCGAGGCCAAGCAGGTGATCAGCCAGGGCCTGGTGACGCTCAACGGCACGGTCGAAACCCAGAAGCGCAAGAAGCTGCTCGCCGGCGACCAGGTCACCTATGACGGCAAGACGCTCGTGGTCGCCCTTGCCTGATATACTGGAGGGCCGGTCTCCTGACCGGCCGCGGTCGGTCGGGAGACCGACCCTCCAACCAAACCTCTTTCAACTCTGCCCCCCATGAGCACACCCACCCTTAAGGTCGAGCACCTCGCCACCGGCGCCGGCCGTTCGCCAAAAAAGGGCGAGCTGGTCACCGTGCATTACACCGGCTGGCTCACGAGCGGCGAAAAATTCGACAGCTCCGTCGACCGCGACGAACCGTTTCAATTCGTGCTGGGCGAAGGCCAGGTCATCGGTGGCTGGGATCTCGGAGTCGCGCAGATGAAGCTCGGCGACAAGGTGAAGCTCACGATTCCGCCCCACCTCGGCTACGGTGCCGGCGGCTACCCCGGCGCCATCCCGCCGAACGCCACCCTCGTCTTCGACGTCGAGCTGCTCGCCATCGGGTGAGAGGGTTTTGTTGTGTAGGGCGGGATCGCCGTATCCCGCCTTCTTCCGAAAGTGGTGTCGCCCTCGCGGCGGGATACGGCGATCCCACCCTACATCAACCGCACCGCTGCGTAGACCAGCGCCGCCCAGATAAAGAACGCCGCCGCGAATTTCAGCTGGAAGGACCCCTTCGCCGATTTGTGCCGGAAAACCAGGATGCCGAGCAGGCCGCCCGGCCAGCCACCGAGCGCACTCGCCCAGAACAGCGACGCCTCCGCCACGCGTCCGCCGCCGCGCCGCGCCCGCCACTTGTCGAAGCCGAACAGGACGAACGTCCACGCGCTGGCCGCGATAATCCAACCACTGAGAATCTGCCGCACCTCGGCTTCACTCATACCCAATCCTCCTGATGGTATAGCCACAAAAAGGCACAAATACCCGGTGGCAAATGAAGCTCTCAAGGCGCCTATAGGCGCGCGGTGGATTCACGACTGCACTCTCAATGCGTTTTTGCGCCTTTTTGCGGCAAAAAAATGTTTGGCGGCCCTGAATCCGCCCCAAGGAAAGGCCCGTGGCTTCACTCCGCTCCCCCATTCCCCGGCACCAGCGGCGCCCGCAGGTAGCCCAACCGGCGCGACCACGCGGGGCTCAGCGTGCGCTCGCCGGGGGCGCTGTAGGGCCGCCGCCGGTAGCCGCCGCGGTTCGGGTCGGCCGCGCACTTGATCTGGAAATCCTGCATGCGCTGGAAAACCCCCAGCAGCTGCGCCGGCTCCGGGTAACGGTCGAGCCCCGTCCGTTCCAGCACCCCGAGCAGCTCGTGCACCGCCTCGAGCGTGGACAGGCAGCCTTCCGCCGGCTGCTGCTTGATGACATAACGGCTCGGGGCCGACGGCGTGAACATGATGCGCGGCAGCCGCTGCAGGCTCGGGCTGGCCCGCAGCATCTTCCGCGCGCCACCCCACGTGGCGTCGAGGAGGAAGACGGTGAGCTGACGCTCGGAAACCTGAGACCTGACGGAGCCCTCCGGGCGTAGATGGCGAAGCAAACCTGAGACCAGAGGCTCATCTGCGGTGCTTAGATTGAGCGCCTCGCGCCCCGGATAGAGCAGCACGGGAAAATTCTTCGGATCGGCGATCAGCGCCTGCACCGTCTCGTCGCCGTCGAAGCCCTTGCCCATGCGCAGCTCGCTGTTGGGCAGGCAGAGGTGCGTCAGCCGGCCGGTGCCGGCCTTCTCCTCCTTGAATTCCTTCGGGTGCATCAGGAACACGAAGCGCGTGCGCGTCGGCATCGGCCGCAGCGAC
Organism: Opitutus sp. GAS368; assembly: GCF_900104925.1. Classification (NCBI taxonomy): domain Bacteria; kingdom Pseudomonadati; phylum Verrucomicrobiota; class Opitutia; order Opitutales; family Opitutaceae; genus Opitutus; species Opitutus sp. GAS368. The sequence continues at coordinate 2,022,499 of NZ_LT629735.1, read as the reverse complement.
GCGCACCAGCACAGGGACTGGGGCCAGAAACAACGATAACACATCACTCTCATTGGCTGGAAATCCCAAAGGCCAAGGGACCAAACGCCAAATAAATCCGCCCTGCCGGCCGGCGACTTTGGCCTTTTTCGGTTTCCATCAGACTTGGCCCGCTCCGCATTTGGCCTTTGTCATTTTCCGGATCACGCCCGCTCGCCTGTATCTGTCTGCGGGTAAAACACCACGAGCAGCCCATTGATGACGGCCAGCACGCCGAGACCGGCGAGGCCGTTTTCCGCGGAACGCGCCAGGTGGACCAGCGGATTGTCGGCCGGACCGGCGGCCGGCAGGAACAACAACACGCCGATCGCCAGGGCCTTGGCGGCGATCCACGCCAGCGGCGCGGAGAACCAAAAGCCCGGCCAGCGGCCGGCCAGCAGCGCGGCTCCCACCGCAAAGAATCCGACCTCCAGGCTCATGCTGCCGACCATCGGCAGCGCCGGCAGACCCGTCAGCGCGAGGTTCACCAGCGGGGTGACCAGCCCGACCGCGAGCCCCGGCAAGGCCCCATAAAAATACCCGGCCACAAACGTCGTCCAGAAAACCGGCAGCAAGTAGACCCCGAGCACCCGCGGCCCGGCCCACGGGACGAGGTGGACCAGGAACGGAACCAACCAAGCCACGACGACCAGCACGGCGGTTTCGCGCCAGCCGGCGGTCTTGGGGAGGAGCAGTTTGCGGACGGCGGTCGACATAGGCAGAGGACGGAGGACGGATTACAGAGGACAGACAGGCAGTAGCACCCGGCTTCCTCAATCTTTTTGGTCGGATCATTTCCCGTTGTAGGAGCTTGTTTACAAGCGACTCGGGGCGCTTTCCGATGGCGGAGGCCTTGAATCGCCTGCCGGCAGGCTCCTACATGTCGGTCCTGTTCCTGCCTTCCGCCTCCCGTCCTCCGTCTTCCGTCGTCCGCCCTCTGTCTCCCCCAGCCGCCTCCCGGCCCGCCTAGGGTGAAATGCCGATTCCCCCTTGCCTAGTGGCCCGCGCTCCGCCGAAATACCGGCAATGCGAGTGTGCTCCAATTCCAGCCGCCGGCTGGGCCGGCGGGATATTCCCCGGTCGACCGCCGGCGTGGGCCTGGTGGAGCTGATGGTCGTGGTGACCATCATCAGCATGATCATGCTCGCCGTGACCCCCACCTACACCCGCATCCAGCGGAAGGCCCGTGCGGCCGCGGTGGTGAACAATTTCCGGGTGTTTGCCGCCGTGTTCCAGGCCCATGCCCACGAGACCGGTTCCTGGCCTCCCACGGCCGCCGTCGGCGTCGTCCCGGCCGGCATGACCGAGGCCGAGCTCAAGTCCGCGTCTTGGCTGCAGGTCACGCCCATGGGCGGCCAGTTCCAATGGGAAAACAATCAGGTGGAGCCGGGCGGCACCAGCCCCGGCGGGCGCTGGACCGCCGCCATCTCCATCAACAGCAGCGCCGCCAGCCCGATCCTGTTCGACATGGACCTGCTGGAGGAAATCGACCGCGAAATCGATGATGGCGATCTCACCACGGGGAGCTTCCGGCTCAATGGCGACGGTGGTCCGATCTACATTCTCGAACCCTGATGGCCCTCGCCAGCCCCACCTACAGCGTGACCCTGCACCATCTCGCCCCCGGCGCGGTGGCGGCCGGCCTGGCCTATCCCGACGAGCAGCTGTCCGCGGTGTCGCTCCCCCAGCTGCGTGAAATGCTCTATGCGCTCGGCGAGGTGTCGTCGCGCCTGACCATCTACGAGCCCTCCACGCCGGAGATCCGGATCAAGACGGACCGGGAAATCTTTGTCGTCCGCACGCGTTACCGCCGGCTGTGCTTTGTGGGCTACGAGGCCGCCCTCCGGGGCGAGGAGCACTCGGTCGCCTACATTCTCACCACGATCACCGGCACCACGGAGGTCGCCAAGGCCCCCGAACCCCGCGTGGAGCGCCCCTCGGCCGCCAGCATCGCGGCCAGCGCCGCGCCCGAGGACACCGGCCGGATCCCGCGGTGGCTGAAGATCGCCGTGATGGCGGCCATCATCGTCGGGTGCAACGGCACGGCGGCGTGGCTCCTCTTGCGTCCGCCCCGCAGCCCGGCGCCCGCTTACACCCTCATGGTGCCGGACGAATCGGCCGCCCTGCTGGGCAAGGTGGCCGGGGAATACCGCACCGGCTCCCAGGAAGGCGACCGCCGCCTGATCATCGACCCGGACGGCACCCTGCGTCTCGCCCGGTTCGGTCAGAACCAGGCGGTCACGCAACCCACGACCAAGACCGCCCGGGGCGCGCTGGTGGACAACCGGCCGGCCCTGATCACCAGCGATCCCGCCGCGATCACGCTCAAGGACGCGGACACGCTGGTGTTCTTCGGCGTCACCTACAAACGGCACAACCCCTGAGGATTTGCACAGGAGCCAACAGAGGGCACCGAGAAAAGTTGGTTCGGGCGGATGCGGTCCGATGAATCTTTCTGATCCAAACCAGCGTTGATTCAGAATCCAACCAGCCAACCTCTGTTTACTCCGTTTCCTCCTGTAAGATCAATGTCTGCCAGAATCCTCCTCCTCATGGGCGTCGCGGGTTCGGGCAAGACCACCATCGGGCGGCGCCTCGCCGCCCAGCTCGGCTGGCCCTACCACGAGGCCGACGATTTCCACAGCGCCGCGAACAAGGACAAGATGGGCCGCGGCATTCCGCTCGATGACTACGACCGCGCGCCCTGGCTTGCGTCAATCCGCGCCGCCATGGACGACTGCCTGGCCGACCGCCGCAGCGCGGTGTTCACCTGCTCCGGCCTGAAGGACCAATACCGCCGCGTGCTGATGGACGGCGCCCCGGGCGTCACGCTCGTCTACCTCGCCTGCGACCTCGAAACCAGTCTCGCCCGCGTCGGCCGGCGCCGGGGCCACTACATGAAGGCCGACATGGTGCAGAGCCAGTTCGAGGCGCTCGAGGTGCCGGCGGACGCCCTCACGCTCGACACCCGCCTGCCGCCCGAAAAAATCATCGCGGAGATCCGGCGGACCCTCGTCCTGTAGGGCGGGATCACCGTATCCCGCCTTCGTTCGAACAGGATATCACGTTCAAGGCGGGATACGGTGATCCCGCCCTACAATTTCAAATCAAACCGCCGCCCGTCCGCCCATTGAACGCTGAACAATGAACATTGGACAATGAACGGTGAATTTTATGTCCTGACACCCGGCACATGAGCGACGAATCCAAACCCGCCACCCCGCCCGCCCCGCCGCCCGCCGCTGAGGCGAAAGCCTCACCCCCTGTAGCCTTGGCGAAAGGAGGCATCGAATACGCGCTGCCGGCGCAGAAGTCCTGGGTGCCGTCCCCGACGCTCATCAAAAACCTGGGCGGCCTGATCAAGCTGCTCTTCGGGTTCACCGTCGTGCTGGGCATGGGCTACTTCGCCCTCATGGCGCTGAACCCGAAGGCCCGTGCATGGGCGACCAAGGGCCCCAAGGACGGCAGCGGCGGCCCCACGCCCATCAATTTCGTCAACCAGATCCTGGCCATCCCCGCCCAGGCCCTCGGCAAGACCGACGATGTCGTGAAGGCCAACAACGCCCGCGCCGGCTTGGTTGACAATCTCGTGGCCGAGGAAGAGGCCAAGGCCAAGGGCGCCAAAAGCGGCGGCGCGTTCGCGCCCGTCACCGATCCGTTCGCCAGTCCGGCCGCGCCCGACAAGAAAGCCGGCGTCGCCGCCACGGAAACGACCGACAGCCAGGCCGTTTCCCGCGCCACCCTGCTCGCCCTCGCGGAAAAAAACGCCGCGACCGACTCCGGCCCGCCGGCACCACCACCCGCTGAGGCGAAAGCTTCACCCTCCGTCTTGTCCGCTGAAGCCTCGGCGAAGGCGGAAGCTTCAGCGAAGGGGAGCGCTCCCGACACGCCCGAGCAGATCCAACTGGCCGGCAATATCACCATCGCGCACGCCTCGCCTGCCGGGACTCCCCGGGCCAGCGCCGCGTTTTTCTTCTGGGCGGTGAACCTCAACGTCAGCGGCGTCACCCAGAGCAAACTCGCCCGCATGTTGCTCAACAACCGCCTGGTCTATGAAGGGGATGTCGTCAACCGGTCGCTCGGCATCACCTTCGCGCGCCTGGACGCCGCCGCGCAGCTCCTCGTTTTCCGTGATCAATCCGGTGCAATCGTCACCCGCAGTTACTAAGTAAGAACGCTCCAAGCGACGCGCCACCCCACGTGATAGAGGGGAATCAATCACACTACCGCGAAATCCCCTCTGGAGAGGGGTGCCCGTCAGGGTGGGGTGTGTCGGGACAAGCCGCTCATTCGTAGCTAAAACCCAAACCTGCGGAAGTTTTTGACCACGGATGACACTGATGGTCACGGATGGATGGCCACAGGCTTGATTTCTCGCCCAGGGTGGGCCACTTTGCCGACGTGAGCGTAACTGAGCTGCAAAATAGGATCAAGAAGCTGAGTCCCGGTGAGCGCCGGTCCGTGGGGAAATACGTTTCGTATGTGACCCGGCGCAATTCGACCGCCCGGCAACGGCAACTGGCTCGCATCAATCGGGCCATGTCGGCCGGGAAAAAATATTCGCAGGCCCAGATCGACGCAATCCTTGCCCGCAATCCGCCGAAGTCCTGACCCTGATGCGCGCCTACGAGCCAGCCTTTTCACACGAAGAACGCAAAGAGAGCAAAGGCTCGGAGTGGGTCGGTTTGATGTAGGTCGGGCTCTTTATGCCCGACATTCTACGCAAGCTGTCGGGCATAATACCAATCGCCTCAAGCTACTACACTCTACACCAAGGTCGCCAAGACCGCGAAGCAGATCCTGCGATGGGAAATATCTCTGCGTTCTTTGCGGTCTTCGTGTAAAAGCTTTGGGTGTTTGGTATAAGGCCCGATCTACATCAGCGAAGCAACCAAGCTGACCCACTAGCAAAGGCTCCGTCCGAGTCGGAACCATGCAGGTGCAGTCCATTTCAATCGTCCGTCGCCGCGCAAAAAAGGTGGAGCGCGTTGACCCCAACGCGCTTCAGCATGTTCGCTCGCAAACCAGCGTGTTGAGGTCAACCCGCTCCACCTCGAACTACCTGAGCCCATCTTGGCTGGCTTTGCTTCCTTGGTGTGAAATCTTTTCTGAAACTCTAAGGTGTGTTTTCAAAAATGATGGAACCAGGTGGCAAGAGACGAGTCGGAGCCGGGGCCTGGACTTGGCTGATTGACTAGCTACCCCCAGGCTTTCTTCGCCATCTCCGCGTAACGCTCCGGTCAGGTCTCAAGTTTCAGCCTTCTTCTCCGAAGATTCCCCGAAGGCACCCCCAAGGATAGCGCAAAGATAGCCCATGGATATTCGAAGGATACACGAAGTATGCCCGAAGGATGATCGACGGAAGTGTGGCCAATGTAAGGCGGAAGTAAGGCAGAACTAAGAAGGAAGAACGACACGCCCTCGAAGGATGAAGTAAGGATCCGCCTCAATGCCGCCCTTGGCACGGAATTCAGGCAGCGATGATTTTACGCCAAGGAAGCAAAGTCAGCTAAGGCTCTCTTGGCGTTATTCGTGTGAAATCCTCAGGTCTCAGGTTTCAAGTTTCAGGTTTCTGTATGCTCGCTGAAAGCGCACTTGGCACCCCGCTCTTGGGTGTTACACCCTAGGTTCCCACCCGCCATGTTTCCACCCCGCCAGCAGGTTCACCCGATCGCCCCGTCGCCCTTGCCGCGCCGAAGCCTTGGCGCAGGCGGGTTCACCCTCGTCGAGGTGATGATGGCCTCGTTGATCCTGGTGGTGGGCTTCATCGGCATGATCGACGCAATGGCTCTTAGTTCGAACATGCTGAATCACGCCCGGCGCCAAAACCTGGCGTCGCAGATGATCAATCACGAGATTGAGAAGTTGAGATTCGCTCCTTGGACCACAACCAATGGCATCACCGGCATTAGTAACCTGCCGACGGCCAGCACTGCCGTAATCATCGACAGCCAATTTGATCAGGCCCGCGCGGCCCTGGGTGACAACAATACGGCCGGCTCCACGGTTTCATTCTCGATGGCTCGCACAGTGACAAACCCGGACCCGGTCACCAACATTCGCGAGGTCAACTTCACCGTGACCTGGGTGGTGCGCACCATCCGCCTAGACAGCCTCGGCAACGTGCTGACGTTCACCTACAGCCGCAGCAACTCGGCTTGGTTTGGGAAATATGGCCTGAACCTCACTTACCAACGCTCGTGACCACCCCTTCGTTCAACAAGACCGCCGGGTTCACGTTGGTTGAGCTTTTGATTGGCATGTCCCTCGCCCTGATAGTCCTGACGGCGGTTCTTTCGAGCTATGTTCTGATCGGTCGTAATTTCACGCGCTCGCTCGCGGTCACTTCCTCGAACCAACCCAACCTCGAAAGCCAGGGCCGGCGGACCTTGGCGGTCTTTGCCCAGGACGTGGAAGTGGCTACGGCCATTTCCGGCACCCCGAGCGCCAGCAGTCTCGCCCTGACGCTGCCGACCAGCTCGGGGAGCATGACTGTGATCTACACCTACGACAGCGCCGCCGGCACACTGACCCGCACTCCGTCTGTCGGCTCGGCTCAGATTCTGCACTCCAGCCTGCTTACCTGCGTCTTCTCTTACTACGACAACTCCGGCAATCCATATACGACCTATGTCAACTACCTGCCCGGCATAAAGCAGGTGTCGTTTACGCTCACTGCCCAAGCTGGCAACACCACGAACAACACGCTTTCTGCAGTCTACAAACTTGGCTCCCCCCGGTTGTTGTTCCGCAACAAGACCCTCCTCTATTGATGAGACGTCGTTCGCAAAATGGCTCTGTCGCCCTTGTCGCCCTTTGTTGCGTGGCGGTGCTGGGCATCGCGCTGGCCAGCTACCTGGCGGTAAGCAACCAGTCGATGAAGCTCAGCAACCGCACCTATGCCAAGGACGTCAGCCGGCATTTGGCCGAGATGGGCTTGGAGCGGGCCCTGCGGGCCTTCAGTTTTAATACTTTCAGCGGCAGTTGGACCGTCTCTGGCATCACAGCCACCCGGACCCTGTCAATCAATAGCTCAAATTACGGCACCAGCGGTATCACCACGGCAATCTACCTCCGGGTTGACCATTACCTGACGGGAAACAAGGCCGTTCCTTGGAGCGGGCTCACCAGTTATGCCGCCAATGATTATGTCAGCTATTTGGGTGTCTGGTATAACTGCATTCTCGCCCCGCCGTCCAACCAAGCGCCGTCCAACATCACTTACTGGCAAGCCGCGCCCCAACCCTGGAAGGCGGACTCTACCTACCAGATCGGTAACATCGCCTTGTCCGGCGGCAGCGCCTACCGGTGCATCGCGGCCAATACGAACCAAGCCCCGCCCAGCGCGACCTATTGGACCGCCTACACGGCGGCGGCCTGGAGTTCCGGCACCACTTATGCGGTGGATGACGTCGTCACGTTTGGTGGCATGGCCTATCGCTGCATCCTCGGCCACATCAACCAGAGTCCGCCCAACACCACTTACTGGCTCAGCGCCCCGGTCATATACTCGCAGGGGGTCGCCACCCTGTCCGACGGGTCCGCGCCTATAACGACCCAGCTCCGGGCGCTCATTGCCCCGGCTCCGCTTTTCCCGAATGCGGCGGCCGCCACTTCCGTCTTGTTGATCAATCCCTCCTCTGGCACCTGCATGATCGACAGCTACAATTCCGCACTGGGCACCTACGCTTCACAGGTGGGAAACGCCGCCACCAATTATTCCGCCGTGCTTGCCGGCGGCAGCACCTCCACCACCCCCAGTGCCACGGTCTCCCGCAGCACGGTGAAAGGTTATGTCGCGGCAGCCTCAGCCTCCACCGCACCGTATGCGCCTCGCACGTCGTTCGGCGGAACCACTACAGTCAAGAGCGCTACCAGTCCGGTTTCTCCCAACGTCGATCTCACTCGCGTAAGCCGCAGTCCCTATATTCCGCAGTTTGATGTTCAATCCGTCACCGGCGCCACCACGCTGGTTCTGAACGTTGGGTCCAATACGGACATCGGCACCGCCGGCGCCACCACTCCCAGCAAATATGTTATCAACGGAGACCTGCTGCTCAATCAGACCGGTTCGACCCTCACCATTCATGGTCCAGTCATTCTCGATGTGCAGGGCCAGATCTACATTTATAATGGCTCCGGCTCCGGCGGATGCCGTATCATCATCAAACCCACTGGTTCGGCGGAAATACACTTCAGTGGTCGACTGTATATTGGAAGTTACCTCGGATCATTGGACGGCATCGACAACCAGACCTTGGACCCCAAGAAACTCATAATCATTGGCACCAACACGACCAACACCACCGGCTACCACTACTTCTGGTCCACGCTACCTTTTTACGGCGTCATCTATATGCCAAATGCCTACCTTTGTCTTTGGGGTAACGTAAATATCTATGGTGCTGTTTCGGCGAGCAACATCGGCTATCCGAACACTTCGACTAACATCCACTATGACACAACTCTTCGCACCGCGGCCTTTGGAGGCGTTGATGCCCCGTATATGATCTGGGAGTTGCGCGAACTAACCAATCCTTCTGAAACGGTGACTCTCCCCTAGCGCACACGGCGGACGCCTTGACGCCTCCACTATACCCTGATTAACCCGGACTTAGCGCGCCCCACTACTTGATCTTCTCCAACCGCAACACCCGGCACAGCCTGCTGATAGAGATCAATCCCTATCAGATCCTTGCCGCGGCCATCGACCGGCCGGACGACGGGCCGACCGTCATCGAATCGACCGCGGAGTTCGATGCCGACGACGATGCCGGGTTGCGCCAGTGGCTCGACGTCAACTTCGACAAGGCCAAGTCCTGGGTGCCGGTCATCGGCGGTTTTGTGCCGCCCGAGGCCCTCCTCCAGCGCGAGAGCATCCAGGCCCGCCGGCTCTCCGAGGCCGGCTACCTCACCGAGCTCGTCAAGGAGCAGTATAAGGTCGAGAACCCCGCGGGCTGGAAGTTCGCCCCGCTGAGCCCGCTCGAGGGCGCGCAGGTGCCGGCCGAGGGGATGGCCCGCCCGGCGTTGATCTGCGGCGTTTCCAACACCGATGTGCACCAGGTCCAGCAACGCATGCTCGACCACCGACTGTTGCCCTACCGGCTGGAAATGAGCCTGCTGCCGTTGCTCGGCGCGATCATGGATCACAAGACGCGCAACAATGACAAGCGCGCCGCCGTCGTGGTCGTCATCGAGCAGGAGCACACCACCGCCTACATCCTCGGCAAGGAGGGCGTGCATACGCCCGGGCCGGTGCGTCACGGCTTCTCCTCCATCGCCCAGGCCGCATGCAAGGAATTCGGCCTCAAGGAGGCGGCCGAGGTGCGCGAGCGCCTGCAGCACGCCGACGACGAGCTGCTGCTGCGCGCCAGCAAGTTTGTCCGCGCCATCGGCCGCGATCTCAAACCGCTCGTCGATTCCTACGAGATGACCACCGGCCAGCCGGTGGGGGAGATCTACTGCGCCTACCTGCCCGCCTCGCTCTCCTGGATTGCCGAGCCGCTGGCCCAAGTGGTCGGCCGCACGCCGTTCACCATCGACTGCCCCGTCTGGCTCCCCACCGTCAATATCCAGCTGGGCGAGGGCGTCACCGCCCCCGGCCAGCACTGGCTCGGCGCCCTCAGCCTCGTCGCCGAACTCCCCGGCCCGAAGCCCGCCAAGGATCCCAAGGACAACGATGTCTACCAGGGCCCCTGGCACCTCGACTGCCGCCTCTCGGGCAACCTGCCCAGCAACGACCTCGTCCGCAGCCGCTTCATGGCCAACGCCGTTGCCGCCACGCTGGCCGTCTGCGCCCTGATGATCCTGTTCTGGCAGCTCTACCTCAACCGATCGCTCCAGACGGAAATCTCCTTCTGGAACCAGCGCATCAGTGAAAACCAAAAGCAGGCCAACGAGCTGAAAGTCCTGACCCGCACCCTCGGCGACCAGACCGCCAAGCTCGACCAGGCCTACACGCTCACCGCGGCGCCCTATGTCCTGTCCGACCTGGTCATGGCCGTCGGTCGCACCCGGTTGGAGCGGATGAGCCTCGAGAGCATCAACGGTTTCACCGGCGGGGTGGTGCTCCGCGGCACGCTGCGCGCCGCTTCCTCCGAGCAGGCCACCCAGCAGCTCCGCGCCTATGTGGAGACCCTGCGCCACGAGCGCGAATTCGCCGCCTTGTTCGGCACCATCGCGCTCACTTCGCTCGAACGGATCGACGGCGACCAGGGCATGCACTTCGAGGTGGCCCTCAAGCTCAAGGAGGCCAAGCCGTGAACGCGTTCCTTCAGCAATTGCTCGGCTTTTTCCGGCGCAATCCCTTCGCCATCGGCTTCAGCCTGCTGGCCGTGCTGCTGTGGATCGCCAACTACTTCATCTGGACCCGGCACCAGGAACTCGCGGCCGGCCACCAAACCCTGCAGCGCAACGGCGAGGACATGATGCAGGCGCTCACCAACCACGGGCGGGTCACCACCGAGCTGGCCTCCGTGAAAGAGGCTTTGGCCTTCATCGACCAGCACCTCGTCAACGAGGGGGACCTGCCCGAAAACATGGGCTATTTCTACCAGCTCGAAACCTCCAGCCGGCTCCGACTCGAGGCGCTGAACCAGCTCAGCTCCATGCCTCCGCCCCCGGATCAGCTTTACAAGACCGTGCCCTTTACCCTCCGCACCACCGGGTCCTACCGGCAGGTGCTTCGTTTCCTGCGCGAACTCGAATCCAGTCCGCGTCTCTACAAAGTCCAGACTTACTCCCTCGCCCAGGCAGGTGCCGGCAAGGCGCCGGGTGGCGTCGACAGCGACGTCAGTCTGATCACGCTGGACCTCACCATCGAAGTGCTCGCCCGCCCATGAGCTCCGCCAGCCGCCACCTTCTCCCCGCCCGGCGCCCGGCCGCCATAGCCTTGGCGACGGCGGCTCTTCTGTCGTCCGTCCTCTGTCCTCCGCCGATGCGGGCGGCCGAATCCACCAACCCCGCGGAGGTCAAGCGCATCGCCGACCGCTATGCTCTGACCAAGGCCCGCATCAGCGCCATGCTGGATCAGCGCCTGCGTCCGGTGCCCCTCCCGGCCAACCCGCCCAATCCCTTCTACCAACCCCCGAAGGAAGTGGCGGGCACCCCGCTGACGCCCGGTGGAGAATCACCCGATACCGCCCTGATCCCGGAAGCGGCGGATCTCAGCGACATCGACACGCTCAGGAAATACGCCCCCACGCTCAAGATCGGCGGCGTGCTCAACCGCAACGGCGCGCTTTACCTGACCCTCAATAACACGACCTGCAAGGTCGGTGACATCATCACCGTCGGCAAACGGGACCACCCGATCTACCTCAAGATGCTCAGCCTCTCGGCATCCGAGTTCTCGCTCGGGCTGAACGACGCCGTGCTCGCCGTGCCGCTGAAGAAGTAGGAAGCGGAATTCTCCGCGGATAACGCGGACTGGCGCGGATTTTCAAACCAGCCCAATCCCGCTCTCTCCTCATTGGATCTATCCGCGTTTATCCGCGCAATCCGCGGGAAAATCATTCCGAGTGATCTCACGCTTCAACTCCGCCAGAAACTGTCGCAGGAACTCCGTGCGTCGCCCGGCTTCAGCCTTACCGCCCGCGGTCTGCATCGTGTCCCCGAGCTTCAGCAGTTTCGTATAAAAGTGGTCGACGCACGCGGCGGAGTCGTCCGCCGGGCGTCGCTCGCAAAAAGGATCGCCGGCCACATACAGCGGCCGGCCCAGCGCCCCGCCGAGCAGCAGGCAGCGCGCCAGACCCACCGCCCCAAGCGCGTCCAGCCGGTCGGCGTCCTGCACCACCTTCGCCTCGACGGTCCGCGGCGGGATGCCCGCGCTGAAACTGTGCGCCTCGATGGCGTGGGCGATCTCCGGCAACAAGTCCTCCGGCCAGCCCCAAGCGCGCAACCACCGGCCGGCCTGCGCGGCCGCGAGCCGCGAGGCTTGCGCCCGCTGCGGCGAGTCCTTCGGCACGGTCACGCAATCGTGCAGCCAGGCCGCCGGCAGCACGATTTCCAGGTTCGCGCCCTCCGCCGCGGCCAGCTCCTGGGCGTTGCGCACCACCCGCCGCACATGCTCCAGGTCGTGCGCCGCATCGCCGCCCATGGCGGTCAGTTCCTCCACGCAGTGTCGCTCCAGTCCGGCAAAATCCATCGGCATGGCTTGGAGCAAAACAACTGATTACGGTTGGTCAATGACCCGAACCGAATAACCAGGCGGTTTGACCACGGATTTCACGGATGAGCACGAATAAATACCAAGCCAGGTTTTCACAGGAGGCCGCGGAGGAAAGGCAGGAGCCAGGGATTCCAGTCTCTGTTAACTCTGTTACCTCCTGTGCAATTCATAATCCGTGTCCATCCGTGCAATGGTTAAAGGATTCGAAAGCTTGGAGCGGCCATGATGAGTGAACCATTAGTGCGGATTAGGGAGTGTTTTCAAAGCCGGTTTGTCATCCTGAGCGAAGCGAAGGATCCACGGCAACGAAGGCCATATCGCGAGCGAACGCATGGATGAGGATGTCGCTGCGCTCGGAACTTCACTTCGTTCAGAATGACAGGAAACGGGTATTGGTTGGGTTTGAAGACACTCCCTGGTGGTTAACCGGCCTCGCACTGCGTCAATGGCCGCCACCGTTTGGTAAACGATGGCGGCCAGTCACACCCACACTGAACTACCCGGCCAAGGGTTTGTTACTTCGCGGCTGGCACGATGGCCACTCGTGAGGCGTGCTCGGCACCGAGGTAGCTTGCTGCGAGGGCGCTCAGCTCCGCCGCCCAAGCCCACCCATGTGGCGGCTACCTGCCTGTGTAAGGGACTAAATGGCCCGGCCACGCTATCTCCGCATGGAAGTGGTAGGTCTTCACCCCATACTGGAATTTCCCCAACCTTATAGGGTGAAAGGGCGATACTCTAGAATCAGCTTCCCATGCACACGCGCAGTCTTGCCGGCCGCCCCTCCACCGGGTTCACGTTGGTTGAAGTGATGATGGCCTCGACCATTCTGGTCGTTGGCTTTACCGGCCTGATTCAGGGGATCACCATCGGGTCGGAAGCCCTCGACACGGCCCGCAAGCAGCAGGTGGCAACCCAGATCATGGATGCAGAGATCGAGCGCCTGCGTTCCGGCCCCTGGAGCACCATCGCCGGTCTCGCGGCCAGTGCCTCGCTCACGATCGGCCCCGCGGGCGCCATCTCCGGCGACACCACCGGCTTCGCCCTGACCAATTACACCGCCACAACCAGCGACGACAACCAGGCGCTCGCCGCCCTCGCGCCGGGTTTCACCTGTTCGTATGTCCGCACCTGGCTGCGCCCGGCATCCGCCACGTCCGGCACGGTCACCTACCTGCGCATCGACTACACCGTGAGCTGGACCAGCAACACCGGCCGGGTCTACAGCCGCAGCACATCGGCGTTCTTCGGCCAGAACGGCCTGCACCTCTCCTACCAAAAATCGTGAGGATAAATCCTTCCCGGCCTGAATCCGTGGTGGAGCGCGTTGCCCCCAACGCGCTTCGTCCGTCGCGCACCCCGATCAACGCGCTGGGGGCAGCGCGTTCCACCCACCGGGCGAATCCCGCCGGCTTCACCCTGGTCGAGGTGCTCGTCAGCACGTCGCTGGCCGCCATGGTCCTGGCCGCGGTTCTCTCCAGCTTCGTATTCCTCGGCCGCAACCTGGCCCGCCTGGCCAACTACCACACGCTGGAGACGAAGGGGCGCGAAGCCCTGGCCTACCTCCAGCGCGACCTGGCCATCGCCGAGACCGTGAAATCCGGCACAACACCCACCGCGAGTTCCGTGACCCTGGTGTTGCCGGCCGGCGAGGTCACCTACACCTACGACGGCACCGCCGGCAGCCTGCGCCGGCAGGCGGCCGCGGGCGCGAACCCGGATTTCCAGCTGCTGAAAAACGACCGCTGCACCTGCACGACGTTCGCCTTCGATTACCAGACCGTGACCGGCGGCGCCCCGACCAGCCAGCTGGACGCCAGCAGCAACGTGCCTTACGGGATCAAGCAGATCCGGGTCCGTTTCGTCCTCGCCACCCCCGGCACCGAGGCCGACGCCACCCGCACCACCTACTCGGCCGTTTCCGCGCGGTTCCTCCTCCGGAACACCCAGCTCGCCGCCGGCAGTTGAATCATGCGCCACCGCTTCCATGACCAGACGGGTTCCGTGACGCTGGTGGCGCTTTGCCTCACCACGGTGCTCGCGATCGCCTTGGGCAGCTACATCGCCCTCTGCCAGCGCTCCTATGACCTCAGCACCCAATTGCTGCACGAGGACAAGGTCCGGCAGCTCGCCCAGACCGGTCTCGAGGAAGCGCTCTGGGCGTTGAATCAAAACTCCTGGACGGGCAGCGGTCCGGCCGGTGACGTCGCGTGGACCACGCGCGGGGCCAACCGCACGATCGTGCTGGCCTACGGTTCGCTCGGCCAGGGCGCCACCGGCCAGATCGCGCTCACCGTCGCCAACTTCGCCGGCACCGGCCCGGTCTGGCCCGCCATTACCTCGACGGCCACCCTCACCCTGGGCGACGGGCGCGTTTTCACGAAAACCCTGCAGGCCACGACCGGCCCGGCGCCGCTCTTCGGCAACGCCATCGCCTCCGTCAACAGCTACGTTTCCTTCACCAGCCAGGGGACGGTGGACAGTTGGAACTCGAACCCCGACGGCAACCCGGCCACGCCGGTCGTGGCCTATTCGTTCACCGCCGGGAACGCCGCCAACTACGCCGCGGTCATCGCCGCCAACGACAGCGGCACCACCAGCATCGCCCTTAACCAGGCCCTCGTCTACGGTTACCTCGCCACAAACGGGCAGCCCGTCTCCTATTCCACCTCGGGCAGTCCGCCCGGGAGCGTCAAGGGCCCCGGCACCGCGGCGACCGTGGCGGTCGAGCCCGGCCGGCTCGGCAAAAGCGCCTTCATCCCCGCCTCGGCGGTCTTCACCGTCAACACCCCGGCGCTGGTCCCCGGCAGTTTCACGCTGTTCTCCTGGCTCGCCGCGCTCCTGACCATCGGTCCCGCCGACAACGCGATCTACAGCGCACCCGCCGGCTTCGCCAT
Organism: Opitutus sp. GAS368; assembly: GCF_900104925.1. Classification (NCBI taxonomy): domain Bacteria; kingdom Pseudomonadati; phylum Verrucomicrobiota; class Opitutia; order Opitutales; family Opitutaceae; genus Opitutus; species Opitutus sp. GAS368. The sequence goes on along the minus strand of NZ_LT629735.1, from coordinate 2,007,418 downwards.
GCCCACCGGCCTGCTCGGCTACACCCTCAACATCGCCCGGCCCGTGAAAATGGTGGTGAACGGCGACTTCGTAATCGGCAGCGGTCTGCTGGGACCGGCCCAGATTGTGGTCCAGTCCCCCAACGGTTCGCTGGCGGTCTTCGTCTCGGGCAATGTCGCCATCGGTGGCGGCGGCGTGGTCAACCAGACGAACGATCCCCGGAAGGTCGCGTTCTTCTGCACCAACGGTTCGACCACGGGTTCGGTCCAATACACCAGCACGGCCGACTTCTGCGGCGTGATTTACAGCGAGAACATGCCGATCGACATCCAGCAGAACGCCACCTTCTACGGGGCGCTCCTCAGCGGGCAATACGTCAGCTTTTCCGCGGGTGCCACCAACCCGCAGTTCCACTACGATACCGCCCTGCGCCACGCGCTCTTTGCCGACGTGACCACCCCCTATGTCATCCTTTTGCTCACCGAATCATGACGCCGGCGCGGCCAGGTCCGCGCAACCGAAGCCTCCGCCCTCACCCCGCCCGGAATGATTGCGAACCGCCTCTCCCCCATGCCTTCCTTTTCGCCCTTCCGGCGCAAAGTCCGGCGCAGCCTGCTGATCGAGATCAACCCGTTCCAGGTTCTCGCCGCCGGCCTCCGCCAGAACAACGGGGGACCCACGCTCATCGACTGCGCGGCGGAGTTTGCGGTCGAGGACGACGCCGGTCTCGGGGCCTGGCTGGATGAAAAATTCGGCGCCCAGCGGGCCTGGGTGCCCGCCATCGGCAGCATCGCCCCGGCGGAAGCCGTGCTGCGCCGCGAAAACCTGCAGCTGCGCAAGCTGGCCGAGGCCGGCTACCTGGGCGGCCTGCTCAAGGAACTGCGCCGGATTCCGCAGCCCGAGGCCTGGACCCTGGCGGCGCTTGATCCTTTGGCCGGCACGCCGCTGGCTCCGGGCGGCACGGCCCACCCCGGCCTGCTCCTCGGCCTGGCGAACAACGACATCCGGAGTTTTCAGCAGCGCCTGCTCGACCATCGTCTGCTGCCCCACCGGATCGAGCTGGGCATCCTGCCGCTGCTCGGCGCCATCTCCGGCCTGACGGACTGGCGCCAGGAGCGCCGTGCCACCGTCGTGGTCGTCATCGAGCAGGAGCACACCACCGCCTACATCATCGGCAAGGAAGGTCTGCATACGCCCGCCGCCGTGCCCCACGGCTTTGCCTCGATCGTGCAGGCGGTGCGCAAGGAATTTGGGCTCGGTGACGCCGGCGAGGTGCGCGAACGCCTGCACCAGGCCGACGATGAACTGCTGCTGCGCGCGACCAAATTTGTCCGCGCCATCGGCCGTGACCTCAAGCCCCTCGTCGATTCCTACGAGATGACCACCGGCCAGCCGGTGGGGGAGATCTACTGCGCCTACCTGCCGCCGGCGCTGCAGTGGATCGCCGAGCCGCTGGCCCAGACCATGCAACGTCCCGCCCTGCAGCTGGACTGCCCGGCCTGGCTGCCCACCGTGGGCCTGCAACCCGCGGATGACCTGCCCCCGCTCGGGCCGCACTGGCTCGGCGCCCTCGGCCTGGTCTCCACCCCGGCCGGGCCGGAAGAACCACCGGCCGGAGCGGCCGCCGGCCCGGTCCCCTGGCGCGTCGATTGCCGGCTCCCGGCCCAGCTGCCCAACAGCCGGCTGGCCGGCCGCCGGTTCGCGGCCTTCGCCCTCTGCGGCGCGCTGGCCGCCTTCGCCCTGACCCTCACCCTGTGGCAGTGGTACGTCATCCGCTCGCTCGATGCCGACACCGGCTTCTGGAACGGAAAAATCGCCTCGAATCAAAAACTGTTCAACGAACTCATCCGGGCGACCAGCTCCCTGCGTTCGCAGTCCGCCCGTTTTGACGACGCTTACGCGCTGATGCAAAAACCGCCCCCGGCCACGGACTTCATCCTGGACCTCGGTCGTTCGCTGCCGCCCAACATGCAGGTCGACCGGATCGAGTCCACGGGCGGCCGGATGGCGATGCGCGGCAGCCTGCGCGAGCCGCCGGACCAGTCCAGCCGCACCCTGGGCCGCTACCTGGAGGAATTGCGCCGCACCCCCGCCATCGGGCCGCTTTTCTCCAGCATCGCGCTGACCGCGCTCCAACGCGCGAATGACTCCGATGATTCCCTGGCCTTCGAGATCACCTTCACGCTGGCGGAGCCGGGAGGAGCCCGGCCATGAGCTTCCTCCTTCCGCTGCGCGCGTTCCTCCGGCGCCGGCCCTACGGGTCGGCCCTCACGATCCTGCTCGTCCTGCTGGCCGCCGCCAACTACCTGCTCTGGCAGGAACGCGCGGCGGCCAATGCCCGGCACGAAAAGGCCCGGCAGAAGGGCGATCAGATGCTGCATGCGCTGGCCGACTATCGCCGCATCACGGCCGATCTGGCCGCGGTCGATGACGCGCTCCAGGTGATCGACCGCAGCCTCCTCGCCGAGCGGGCCCTCGAGGTGAACCTCGGCTATTTCTATCAGATGGAGGTGCTCAGCCGGGTGCGCCTCCGCCAGCTCAACCAGCTGGTCGCACCGCCCTCGCCCGAGGGCAATCCGTTCAAGGTGCTCCCCTTCTCCCTTCAGGCCACCGGCTCTTATTCGCAACTCATGAACTTCCTGCGCGATCTCGAGACCGGTCCGCGGCTCCTGCGGATCAGGAGCTACAGCCTCGAGCGCGGCGAGGCGAAAACCGGCAATATGCGCCTCGACCTCACCGCCGAATGCCTGGGCCGCCCATGAAACCCTGTCTGTCGCTTTCCGTCCTCCTTGCCGCCGGCCTTTTTCCGGCCGTGGCCCTCCTGCGCGCGGCGGATCCGTCCCCTGTCCCGCCGGACGGGAAAACCCGCCTCACCGGACGCATCGACGCGTTGCTGCGCCCGCACCTCAAACCCGCGCCCCTCCCGGTCGTGCTGCCCAACCCCTTCATTGTCGTTCGCGGCACGGCGGATCTGGCGGAAACGCACGATCCCGCCGCTCCCGGGGCGGCCAACCCAGCGCCGCCGGCGGACGATTCCCCCCTGCTCACCGACGCGGAGACGCTCGCCCGCGGCGTGGCCCGCCTGAAGATCGGCGGCACGATGCAGGTGAACGATGCCACGCAGCTCATCATCAACCAGGAACCCCACAAGGAGGGCGATTATGTCATCCTCGAGAACAAGGGGGCCCTGCTCTATGTGCAGATCAGCCGGCTCACCCCGGCCGAGCTTACCCTCCGCTTCAGGGAAGCCACGCGGTCATCCGGCTCAAAAACCCCGCCAAGCCGAAGGATGCGGAGCCGTGAAACGACGGCTTGCCGCCGGCTATGGCGGTTTAAGCAACAGGAGCCGCATGGCCGCAAAAGAAGGCAGGGTGGAGCGGCCCGCTCCGCCGTGTGTGTGCCAACCCGGTCCCGGCTTGAATGAGAAGACCACGGCGGGGTCGCCGTGGCTCCAGAAGGTGAAAAGCTGGAGTGCGGGCGACCTCGCCCGCGCGGGATCGGACCAATGCCCCCGGTTGCCTGCCTGGAGGGCATTCTTTTCGTGTGTTTCGTGTATTTAGTGGTGACCTCCGACTGCATGCTCCCGGCTAAGGCCGGGGCCGGCCGGCCGGGCCGCTCAGTGCCTCCATCATTTCCGGCAGGCCGTTGGCTTTCGCAAATGCCTCGGCTCCCTGCCTCACTTCCTTGGACGGAGGCTCGGGCGTGTCGAGCAGGACGCTGAGAATCACCGCCCCGAGCGCGTCCGGTTTCAGCTCGGCCAGGTTCCGCTGACGCACCGCGCCGCCTTCCGCAAAGTAGAGCCGGTGATCGGTGTCGGTGAACAGTTTGGCATCGCGCGAGAAAGTCCCCGGTAGCGCGCGCAGCTGCAGGGGGCGGTCCTTTGTGTAACGCGGCAGGACGCCGGTCACCCAGTCAAGCAGCTCACGGATGTGTCTGTCGGGCGACCCCTCCTCCGGAGGCGTGGTTGCGGCCGGGGCCGTTTTTTCCGAAATCCGGCTGCCCGAGGGGTCCTTTCCCTTCGCCGCCACGAGCGCATCGAATTCGGCCTGCGCGGCGCGGCTGCGCGCCAGTTCGGCCCCGTGTTGCAGCTGTGATTGCAGCGCCAGGTCGGCCACCCCGGCGAGGACCAGTACCACGACGCCGAGGGCCGCCAGTTTTTGGGCGCGACTCAGCGGCGCGGGCGGCGGCTTCGGCGGCGGGGTGTAGACCGGTGGCGGGACGGCGGGTGCCGGCCGGACCGCGGCTGGCTCCAAGAGAACGCGATAAATCGTCACGGTCTCCGCGATGCTCTTGGGCCCGTGCGGGGTCAGCCGGGCCACCTCCAGTTCCAGCTTGTTCTTCACCACATCGTAGACCGTCTGCGAGATGCAGATGCCGCCCGGATCCGCCTCCGCCTGCAGGCGGGCCGCCGTGTTGACGCCGTCGCCCATGACGTCCTGGTCCTTCACGAACACGTCGCCCAGATGAATGCCGACCCGGTGGACCAGGGTCCCCCCTGCCGGACCGGAGCGGGCCCGCCGGGCAAACTGCCGTTGTAATATCAGCGCATAGCCGACGGCCTGCACGGCGCTGCTGAAATAAAGCAGCAACCCGTCACCGGTCGTCTTGAGCACGGTGCCGGCGTGTTTCTCCGCCAGCTGCCGCATCACCTCAAAGTCCCGCTCGAGCAGTTCCAGCGTCCCCACCTCTTCCCGGTGCATGCGGCGGCTGAAGCTCACCACGTCGGTGAAAACGATCGCCGCCAGCGCGCGCTGGCCGGGACCAATCGGATACGGCGGGGCGGAATCCATGCGAGGCCACCGTGCTAGGCCCCCGCGGCGTCGTGTGCAACGCCTTTGCTCAAGTGCGACGCCCCTGCTTCCCCGCACCCGGCACCCACCGCCGGTAAGCCGTCTGAGCGAAGGTCTGCGAAGGCAGAGCGAAGGCGGAGCGAAGGCACAGTGAAGGCGGAGCGAAGGAGCTGGGGCCGGCCACCCACGTTTCATCCGTAAAATCCTCGCCCGCTTCTGGCGGGAATCCCCCAAGCAAAGCGCCCGCCGGGTGGCCGGCGGGCGCTCGCTACACACACTTGATCGGACTATGACTGGGTCATCCGCGGGGCGGCCCGCGGAAAGATTCACGGCGCGGCGGGCTTGGTTGGGGGCGCTGCCGCCGGCAGGATCGTGACGCGGGAAGCGTGCTCGCTGCCGAGATAGGTTTTTGCGAGTGCGCTCAGCTCCGCGGCGCTGATGGCCTCGAGGTCGGGCAGCCGCGTGCGGGCCCAGTCGAGCACCTCGGGCTTCTCCTGCGCGCGGGCCAGCACGCCGCCGCCCCAGTAATTGTTCGTGCGGAGCGATTCCCGCGCCGCGGTCAGCGCGGGCTGGCGCGCGCGGGTCAGCTCGTCGTCCGTCACGCCATTCTTCGCCAGGTCGTCGCCGATCGCCACAATCAAGTCGGAGATCTTGGCGGCCTGGGCCGGATCGACCACGCAAGCGGCCTGCAGGTAGCCGTAGCCGGGGAACGTATCGCTGGCGTTGCTGCCGGCGTTCGGGCTGTAGGTGCCGCCGATTTCCTCGCGAATCTTCACGCGGAGGCGGTCGTTGAGCACGCTGGCGAGCAGGTTCAACCGGCGGCCGCGCTTCACGTCCAGGCCGTCGGTGGTCGGCCAGTAGACCACGACGTTCCCCTTCGGGATCTCCGAGGCGATGGTGTAGTTTTGGGTGAAGGGTGCCGTTGGGAAGGAGACCTTCTTCAACGCGTCCAGCGCGGGCTTCGCCTCGCGCGGCGGCAGCGCGCCGAGCGTCTTCGCCACGGCGTCGATCGCCGCCTCGATGTCCAGGTCACCCACCAGGGAGACCTCGAGCGCGCCGTGCGCGAGCTGCGGGGCCAGCCAGGCTTTCGCCTCGTCGAGCGTGCGGGCCATCAGCACGTCCTTGGGCGGCACGCCGAAGCGCGGGTCGCCGCCGGCGATGAGGTTGGCCACCTCGGTGGCCATCGGGCCGTTGGCGGTGTGTTCAAAGCCGAGATACATCTGCTCCAGACCCTTGTGCGCCTGGCGCAGCGCCTCGGGCCGCCAGCCGGCGTCGGTCAGCTCCGCCGCAAACAGCTGCAGCTCGAGCGGGAGGTCCTCGCGCGTGGTGCCGCCGGTGAAATCAAAGGCGTCCGGCGCCGGCTGAAACCTCGCCCCCACGTTCCGGCCGGCGAGGATGCGGCGGAGATCGTCCACGCTGTGCCGGCCGAGACCGCCGGCGCCGAAGGTGCCGCTCGCCAACGCGGTGAGGCCGCGCTCCCCGGCGGGCTCGGTGATCGCGCCGTTGCCGACGCGCACGCCGACGCGGATGCGGCCGGCCTCGAAGTCGGTTTTCTTGAGGTTGAGCTTCACGCCATTGGCGAAGCTCACGAGCTCGATATCGAGGTCGGCGACATGTTCGCGCTTCACGACCTGCCCCGGCGCGCCCCAGTCGGCGTAGGCCCAGACGGCCTCGGCCTGCGCCGCGGGTGCGGCGACCGCCGTGGCGCGGGATTTTTCATAAGCGGCCAGGATGGCACCATCGGCGTCACCGGGAATGGCGGCATTGCCGGACACCATCACGAAACGGCCGGGCGCGGCAAACGCGCTGCGCAACGCCGCCTGGCAGTCGGCGAGGGTGACCTGGTCGAGCGCCGGCTGGAAAAGCGCCCGGTCGGCGGTCGGATGGGTGAAGACCTCGCGGGCGATGATGCCGCCCGCGATCTCGTCGGCCAGCGCGCCGGAGCGCCGCGTGGCCGCGGTCTTCACGGCCTGATCGAGGCCGTTGGTGAAGGTGGCGACGACCTCCTTCAGTTCGCCGGGTTGGAAGCCGTGTTCGAGGGCGCGGCGCAACTCCTGCTCGCCGACGGCCAGGGCCTCGGCCCACTGCCCCGGCTTGCAAGTGAGACTGACGCTGGCTTCGCGCATGAAATGAAACTGATCCTCGACACTGGCGCCGGCGCCGCTGAACGGCGCGCCCTCCTTCTTTGCCAGCTCGCTGAAGCGGCGGTTAAGCATGCTGAGCGCCAGCTGGCGCGGCAGCTCCTTGAGCCGGTTGGCCGCGGTGTCGGGCAGGTCGGGGTCCGCGGTGATGCTGGTGAGGTCGACGCTGGTGGCGGGCGCCTCGGGCTCGGCGTGGAAGTGCGCGCGCACACCCTCGAACTTCGGCAGCGGGCCGAGCACGGGGTCGGGCCGGGCGGGCGCGCGGGCCTTGATCGCACCGAAGCTCGCGGTGACCAGCTTCTCGATCAACGCCGGGTCGAAGTCGCCCACGGCGATGACCGTGAACTTCTCCGGGCGATACCAGGTGTCCCAGAAATCGGCGAAGCGGTCGCGCCCGGCCTGCTCGATCACCCCGGGCAGGCCGATCGGAACGCGTTTGGGCAGGAGCGTGTCGCCGAGCATGAACTCGAACTGCGCGATGAAAGTGCGGTAGGCCACGTTGTCGCGGGTGCGCTTCTCGCTCAGGATGATGCCGCGCTCCTTCTCGATCTTGTCGGCCGGCAGCAGCAGGCCGCCTGCGTCATCCGCAAACACGTTCAGGCCCTCGGTCAGCGTGGCCTCGTCGGTGTGGGGCAGTTCGATCATATACTGCGTGCGGTCGAAGGACGTGAAGGCGTTGGTGTCGCCCCCGAAGCTCATGCCCATGCGCTGGAAGAACTCGACGAGCGTGCCGGGCGCGTAGTGCGCGCCGCCGTTGAACGCCATGTGCTCGAGGAAGTGCGCGAGACCGCGCTGGTCCTCCGTCTCGTTGAGTGCGCCCGCCGCCACGAGGAGGCGGAGCGAGACGCGGCCCTGCGGCTCCTTGTTGGGGTAGATGACGTAGCGCACGCCGTTGGGCAGTGTGCCGAAGCGCGCGGCCGGGTCCGGCGCGAGGTCGCTGCCCGCCTGCGGAAAGGCCGGGACGGCGGCCGCCGACCGGGGCAGCAGGAGCAACGCAGCGAGAAGGAAGAGTCGGGAATACATAGGGAAAGAGGATTATACCAATAGGAATCGGATTTTTCACACGAAGACCTCGAAGGACACAAAGCATCCAATTATTTGAGCATGAATCTGCTCTGCGTTCTTTGCGATCTTAGTGTAAAGTCTCATCTCAAATCGGGTATTATAGGGAAATACCGGGCCCGCGCCTATGGGCCATATGTCCTAAACGGGGCGGTTTCAAGAGAAGGGGGGCGGCCTTGGTCGCCTTTGGCGAGTCAACACGCTCCACCATGGAACATCCTCTACCGCAGCGCCGCGTTCAGGCGCATGCGGGAGGACACGCCAAATCTCCTCAGGCGCGCGCTGGCCGAGAGGTCCACCGATCGCATGCAGACCAGGTTTCGCAGCCGCGCCGCAACGAGACGCGCCCGTTCCGGCCGGGCGACAAAGGCCAGTACCACCTGGGCTTCGCCCCCAGGTCCGCCGGTTTCAAAGTGAACGGCGCGCAGCCCGATCTCCGGTACGGCGAGTTTCTGCAGGACGCGGGCCAGCAGGAGCGGCTCATCAGTGGCCACGGCGTGCAAGCGCCAGCAAGTGGGATCGGGGGGCGACGGGATCGGGTCGGATGGTTTCATGGGAAAACAAAAAAGCCCCGGGCGGAAAACCGCTCGGGGCTGGGCAAAGGGACGGATGTTGCTTGGTCAGACGCCGCCGCTTCCCCACCTCGAACGGAGGTGGCAAAGAGTAATCAGGCTGGCGGCGAGAAGTTTCACTGGCCGCAGGTTTGGCGACTCTGCGCGCTTTGTCACCTCCGTGCGCATAGTCCTTCCGGCCTAAACTGTAGCGGCGGTCTGCGACCGCCGGACGGCGCTCATAGAGCGCCGCTACAGAGACTCTTACCGCAGCGCCGCCATCAAAGGTGGAGCGGCTTGACCCCAAGACGCTGGTTTGAAGCAATGGAGGGCCCATCTCCTGATGGGCCGCGGTTCAGCTGGAGCTGAGTCCTCCACAAGGCCAGCGCGTTGGTGCGCCAAAGGCGCACAAGGGCTTGCTCGCCTTTGGCGAGTCAACGCGCTCCACTCTGTGGGAGGGGCTTTATGCCCCGACTCAGCCGAATAATCGGTCGGGGCATAAAGCCCCTCCCACAAAGATTCCACCTCACCGCAGCGCCGCCATGAGCCGCATGCGCGAGGACAAACCAAACTTCCGCAAGCAGGCGCTGACCTGATGCTTCACCGTCGGTTCCGGTAAACTGAGCCGCCGTGCAGGAGGTTGGGGGCACAGGTTTGAAGTTAAGAAGGCCGTTTAATCCGGACACCCTGAAAACGAGTCCTGGGAAAACGCGGGAGATGACGGTTAACGCTTTCCTGAATGGAAGAGTTTCGGTGCCGCTAGGGTGTGTTTGCAAAATACCTTAACCGCCCAATCTGGCGCTCAATCCGTCACTTTCGCTACCGGTCATCCTGAGCCGCGCGAAGGATCCAGCAGGACTCGCGCGTGCCTCTGGATCCTTCGCCCGGCTCAGGATGACAATCAGAGGATTTTGCCAACACGCCCTAGAATGCAGTCCACTGGTCAGACTGCCCCGCACCTGAGATCGCTTAGTGTTGCTTGGAAAAATACTGGCCGAGACCGAGGACCAAGCCGGCGAAAGGCATGCCAAGGGCGCCATATACCGCCTCCGCCTCGGGTGCCGCGTTATCGCCCAAAATCTCGATGGCCGCGTTGGAATAAGCCACGGGGATCACGCCGGCCTGCACCATCCGAATCACGCCAAGCTCCCCCTGCCTCCTGGTAAACGAGCCGGACGCGTCGACCACGGCAAATGTCTGATAACCGTCGGCCAGCGCCGAAATCGCAGGGAACGCCAGGCACACATCGGTGGAGACTCCGGCTACCAACAATTGTTTGCGGCCGGTCGCCTTAACGGCTTCCACGACCCGTTTTTCCTCCCAGGCGTTGACCGTGGTTCTCTCAATCTTGGGTCCGCCACGGAGTGCTTCAGCCAGCTCCGGAATCATGGGGCCCCACATGCTCTCCGTCGTGGTGGTCGCCACAACGGGAATCTTCAAGGCGAGCAGCGCCTTGGCCATGCCCACGACATTGTGCTTAAGTTCGAGCGTGTCGATGTCGCGAACGCCGGTGAACAGGCCGACTTGATGGTCAACGAGCAGGAGCGCGGCGTTCTCGCGCGTGAGAAATTGTGAGGGCGAGGTTTTTGCGGGCATGGTGTTGCTTGGATCAGAGGTTGAGGTTGATGAACGAGAAAAGGGAAGAGCTGCTGCGCCCAAAACCGACGTTACGGCGACTGCACTGGAGTAAATGAATCCACGTCGGTTCATTATGGGATATGAGCGGTCAAAAGTTTCATGTGGGCGGTTTCGTTGGTTCGATAAAGCGACATCCCTGCCTCGGGTCAGAATATGCCACACGCGCAGCCGGTTTGAGAAAGACAATGTTCCTTGTCTCAGTATAACCACTGCTTATGGTGGCGGCGATGGAACTGCGCCACCTCCGCTACTTCGTTGCGGTCGCCGAGGGAGAGAATGTCTCCCGCGCGGCGCTAAGGCTTCACGTTTCGCAGCCGGCATTGAGCCAGCAAATCCGCGATTTGGAGAACGAACTCGGATTTCTGCTGCTGGAGCGGACGGCGAAGTCGGTGCGCTTAACGGAAGCCGGGCGCACGTTTCATTCGGAAGCCCGGGCCCTGTTGCTCCGGGCCGAAAATGCGGTGAAGTCGGCGCGCGCGGTGGCGGTGGGCGAACGGGGCAATCTTCACATTGGCTACTCGGCGACACCGACGGTGCGCTTCCTATCGACCGCCTTACGTGCGTTCCATGCCATAACACCTGCGGTGCGGGTGAAGCTGCATGATCTGTCTACAGAAGAGATGATCGCCGGCGTTCGCAACGGCGCGCTGCAGATCGCTTTTCAATTCCGGCCGCAGCGTGACCTGCTGCGGGGGTTGCGCTTTGAGGAGGTGATGAAAGAGCCTCTCTGCTTCGCGGTGCCCCGGCGGCATGCGTTTGCCCGGCTCCGGTCTGTCCGTTTGGAGGAGGTTGCGCGCGAGCCACTGGTCGCCTTTTCGAAAAGGGAATATCCGGAATACCATGACATGCTCGTGGACGTGTTCGCCACGATCAAGTCTCGGCCTCATATCGTGGAAGAACACGAAGATGCCGCCAACTTGGTTACAGCGATCGACTCGGGCTTTGGCTTCGCCGTGATCGCGCAATCGATCGAAATGGCAAGTGAGCGATCTTTAAAGCTCATCCCTCTACGGCCCGCTTTGTCCCTGCGACTGGGTGCGATTTGTCCTGCTTCCGAGATGACCGCAGCCGCTGAGCGGTTCTTGCAGTGTGCACGGGCAGAGTCCAAGCGATCATCACGGCACCTAGACGACACGACCCTTTCGTGGCCTTGGCATCCGCGTTCTCGTGCTCATCGCCGGTAGCGCAACGATCAAGAGCCGTGGGCCAAAGGTTCTAGGGGCTCAGCGCAGTGCGGCCATGAGCCGCATGCGGGAGGAGAGCCCGAACTTCCGCAGGCAGGCGCTGACCTGGTGCTTGATGGTCGGCTCGGCCTTGTTGAGGAAGCTGGCTATTTCCTTGTTGCTGTAGCCGGCGCAAAGGTAGGAGAGCACCCGCTGCTCCGCCGGGGTGAGCGGTGTAGCGCCAGGTGGAACCCGGCCTTCAGACGCGTTTTCAGCGCACAATGCAAACCCGTCCGGCCTGTCCGCCATAGGCTTGGCAACGGCAGAAGGCCGCGTTCCACCTTGAAGTGACGCCACCGGTCGCGGCAGCAGGCAGTAGCGTTCAGCAACCACGGGAGGAGTATTTTTTAACCACTAATGGACACTAATCCCTCACTGATCCGAACCGGTCGGACTGGAGTCATTTTCTGAATTAGTGACCAATGAGTGGAAATTAGTGGTTAACGGATTTGGGCGGTTGGTGGTTTCTCTACTCTCAACTGCGGCGTGGGCGCCGCCATCATCCCCGTTTCTTCAGGTCCTCAGCCGCCTTCGCCACGAGGGCGGGGTCGACCTTGACGCCGGCCTTGGCCAGCGCGCCGTCAAGGATGGCCTCGCCCTTCAGGTAGCCGATGACGATGTCCACGACCTTGCCGTCGCGGTCGATAATGAACTGCGTCGGAATGCCCGATACGCCGTAAAGGTTGCGGGAGACGCGCTCGGGCTTTTTCTCGGCCGGGTCGTGCGTCCAGACGATGTCGGGATATTCGGCCTGGTGAGCCTTCACCCAGGCCTCGAACTTGGCGCGCGTGTCGCTGGTGCAGTTGCCGAAGACGACGACACCCTGGTCCTTGTATTTGGCGGAAACCTCCTGCGTGTGCGGCATCGAGGCCATGCACGGCCCGCACCACGTCGCCCAGAAGTCGAGGATGACGACCTTGCCCCGGAAATCGGAGAGCTTCACGTTCCCGCCGGCCAGATCCCGCGCGGTGAAGTCGGGCGCCATCGCGCCGACCTTGAGCTGCGCCACCGCGGCCTCGGGCGCCGGGGGTTTGGTTTCCTCGGCGGTGAAGACCTTGCGCGGCATGTCCTCGGGGGCGAGCTTGATGCCCGCGCGCAGGAGAAGGTTGGCGAGCGAGTCCTTGGTGCCCGCGCCGGCTCCGACGTAGAGGCCGAGCATGCGGCCCTGGGCGTCGACCACGGTGTTGTTCGGCACGGGTGCCATCGCGCCGCCGGTGAAGAGCAGCGGTCCGTTCTTCTTGAAGAAGGCGCGCGATTTTTCCTGGAAGTCCTTCTTTTCGGCGTCGGTCAGCTCGTCCATCGGCTTGCCGGGGTTCGGCGACTTGCCGGCGGGATCCCACACGACCGGGAAGGTGAACTTGCCCGCGTTGGCCGTGCGCCATTGTTCGAAGTCCTCATGCGACGCGTAGGAGGCCATGCCCAGGAACATCACGCCCTGGTCGGCATACTTGCGCGACCACGCCTCCGCGAAGACCAGCGCCTCGCCGCTGGGGCCGTTGGCACCAGCCCAGACGCTGAACACGACGGTCTTGCCCTTGGTCACGGCGGCGAAGGTTGTGTCGCGGCCGTCGGCGTCCTGCACCGGGATGTCCCCCACCGGCTCGCCCTCCTTGAGCTTGCCGTAGTTCACCATGAAGGCGGGTTTCGGGTGGATGGCCTCGTCGGCGAGTTCGGCCTCGCGCGCCTTGGCCTCGGCGGCCGACGCGGCGAGCGCCTCGCGGCCCTTGGCGGCCACGACCGCGTCAACCTTCACGCCGGCCAGCGTCAGTGCGCCCTCGGTGCGCGCGTCCTCCTCGCCGCCGTTGCCGACGATGGTGGCGACGATCTTGCCGTCGCGGCCGATGACAAACTGCGTCGGGATGCCCTCGACATGGTAAAGGACCGACGAGGCGCGCTGCTCGAACGTGGCGGAGCCGCGCTCATGCGGGTCGAAATAGAACTGCAGGTCGGGATACTTCGGCTGGTTCTTCGGGATCCATTCCTTGAACTTCGCGCCGGTGTCGCTCGTGCCCGAGGCGACGACCACGACGTCCTGGTCCTTGTATTGCGCCGCGATCCTTTGGGTGTGCGGCATCGAGGCGATGCACGGCCCGCACCACGTGGCCCAGAAATCCAGGATCACGACCTTGCCCTTGAAATCGGCCAGGTGGAATTCCCTGCCCTGGATATCGTGCATCACGAAGTCCGGCGCGACCGCGCCGGCGCCGAGCAGGCCGACACGCTTCGCGGGGGGCATGCCGCCGGCCGTCTGGTTCTTCGCCGCAGCGTCATGGGCCGCGACGGCCTTGGCCACGGCCGTCTCATCCTCGGCGGAAAGCTTCACTACCTTGCCCTTGGCGAGCATGGCCTTGATGAGCACGCCGGTGGCGTCGCCCATGCCGATGGCGCCGCTCACGAGCTTGCCCGCGGCGTCCACAACGATCGTCGCCGGAAACATGCCGACACCGAAGCCGGTGTTGGTCACGCCCTCGGCCCACGCCTTGCCGGCGGGATCCCAGGCAACGGCATAGCCGGGGGCGGGATTCTTCGCCACCCAAGAGTCGAAGTCCGCGCGCTCGGTCGCGGAGAAAATCACGAGCGTCGCAAAGTCCTGGTCTTTGTAACCCACAATGGCGTTCGTGAACCACGGCTGCGGGCCCATTCCGCTGGACACAAAGTGCACCAGCACGGGCTTGCCGCGAAAAGAGGAGAGCGCCACCGGTTTGCCGTCGGGGCCGGTGAGCGTGAAATCCGTGATCAACTCGCCCGCCGACACGCTGCCGAATTTCTCCGGCACATAGCCGCTGCTGCGCGGGCCACCCATGCCCACCATGCCGGCGGATTTCATGGCGGGGGTCTTCATCGCCGCCGGGATCGACTTCGGGGCGTTCGGATCCTTCTTCGGCTCGGGCGGGAGCGACGCGAGGTCGACCTTGATGCCCATGCGGGCCAGCGCGTATTCGAGGCGGTAGTCCTCGCCCGGGCCGCCGCCGCCGACAACCTCGCTGATCTTCCCGTCCCGGCCGATGACAAACATCGTCGGGAAACCGGTGATGTGATACTGCGTGGCGAAGACGGAATCCTTCCAGCCCTCCTTGCCCGCCGGATCGAACAGCATCGTGAACCGGTATTTCGGGGCGTTGCGCTCGATCCAGCCGTCGTAGGCGGCCTTGGTGTCGTCGGCCGTGACGCCGAGCAGCACGACGCCCTGGTCCGCGTATTTGCGGTAGACGCGGTCGTTGTTCGGCATGGCCGCCTGACACGGGCCGCACCACGTGGCGGACACGTCGACGATGACGACCTTGCCGCGATAGTCGGACAGCCGGACTGTCGCGCCCTTCGCATCCGTGACGGCGAATTCAGGAGCCGGGTCGCTCGCATGCAGGAAGCGCGCGATCTTGTCCGTCGGAGACTCAACGGGAACGGAAGCGGGAGCCTGCGCCGGCAGCACGGGCGCGGACGCCAGGAGCAAGGCCAGGCCAAGGGTGAACGGAGCGGAGGAACGGATCATAGGGGACGGGGATGGGAGTTTGATGAAAAACAAGCGATGCCGGCGAACCGGCACCGCAAGGAGGGAGCTGGTCCGGCCGGACCGGGAGGGTCAGAATGGCATCACGAAGGAGAACTCATACGCGCGGCCGAGCGCGAGCTGGCTGTGCAGGCCGCCGTTGTAGCCGAACACGGTGTCGGAGAACGGCGGCTTCTTGTCGAAAACGTTGTTGATGCCCAGCTGGACGCGCAGGTTCTTGCCGTAACCGCGCCACACGCCGTGCTTGAACTCGTAACCGGCGTGGACGTCGACCTTGTAGACCGACGGCACCGGATAGGTGAAGGTGAGGGAGTTGCCCGCCTGGTTGGTGTCGAAGCCGCCGGTGTAGCTCACGAAGGAGGACGCGTTCCACGAGCCGCGGTTCCAGAAGAGCGATCCGATGAACTTCCACTTGGGCGGCGCAAACGTGTCACCGTCATCCACCACCGGCGGCTTGCCCGGGGCGAGCTCGCGGGTGGAGGCGAGGGTCTGCGTGGCGTCGAAGCTGATCCGCCAGCGGCCCAGGTGCTCCGCGGGCAGCGCGTAGTCGACCATGTAATCCACGCTCTCGTTCACGACCTTGCCAAAGTTGATGAAGGTCTGGTCGATCGCCGTGATTTGTCCGGGCTGATTGAGTGCCAGATCCGCCGCCGTCGGCGCGGCGCGGGTGATGCGGTTGGCGAAGAGCGCCTCGTTGTTGACCAGGGTCTGGGGCGACAGCGTCTGGATGACGTTGTGCTGGGTGGTGCGGTAATAATTGACCTGGAAGTTCAGCCCCTTGATGACCGGCGGCTCGAACACGAGGCCGTAGAATTCGGTCTTCGAGGTCTCCGAGTTCATCACCGGGTCCGTGCCCGTCGTGACGAGGATGCCGGTCGTGGTGGCCGGGGTGCGGCGCGGATCGGTGACCGAGCCGGAGGCGGAAGTGGAGGGTGCCACCAGGTGCTCGGTCAGGCCCGGCGGGCGGAAACCCTCCGAATAGCCCGCGCGCAGGAGCAGCGGCTTGACCGGCACCCAGGAGATGCCGAGCTTCGGCACGGCCTCCCCGTTCGCCGTCGAGTAGCTTTCGTAGCGGCCGGCCAGATCGAGATCGAGCCGGCGCAGCAACGGGAGGGCGTTGGGCTTGCCGAACACCGGCACCGAGAATTCGCCGAACACCGCGTAGTTGTGACCGGTCGCCTGCACATGGTTGGCGCTGGCGACCAGCCCGGAGAACCCGGTGCTGTAATTCAAGACGTCGCTGACCACCGCGTCGCGGTTATACGTGCCGCCGAAGGCCATCTTGACCGGGCCGCCGGGCAGGTCGAACAGGTTGCCGTCGGCGGAGAAGTCCCAGGTGCGCGCCTCGGACGAGGTGTCGCGGCTGGGATAATAAGCCATCTTTTCGTAGATGGCCGCCTGGGTGATGCCGGCCACCCGCGCGTCGATGAAGGGGTTCAGCCGCTGCGCGGGATCGGTGTTGGCCAGCGCGGCGGTGATGCCCGAGCCGTCAAAGCTCCGGGTCAATTGGTCGGCCGATTGATGCTGGAAGTTCAGGCCGGTGTCCCACTGCCAGGTCTGGCCGACCTTGCCGCGCACCCCGAGAAGACCGTTATGCGCCTTGGTGTGGGTCTTCTGCCATACGGAGCCGAACTCGTAGTCGACCAGGCCCACCGCGATGTCCTGGCCGAAGGGATTGTAGGCGGCGGGCACGATCGAGGCGAAATTGCCAAAACCGTTGAACGTGGAGGCCGAGGTCACGCCGGGCTGCGTGTTGAAGAGGCCGCGGGTGTCGCTGAAGCTGTAGGTACCGTAGGCCTCGACCAGATCGTTGATCTTGTAGGTGAAATTCCCGGTCACGCCGTAACGTTCGGATTTGGGGATCAGGTCGAGGAACTGCGCGGTGTTGGCGCGCTGGATGTAGGAGGCGCCGTTGGTCTGGCCGGGAAAGGCGCCGGTGAACGAGGACAGCGTGGGCGTGCCGGTCACGCCGGGATTGATCACGGCGAAGCGGGTCGGGTTGACCGCGGGATCGGTGATGCCATTCAGGGTGCCGGTGCGCGCCTGCACGACTCCCGGGTAGCCCCAGAGGAGCCGCAGGTCGCGGCCATAGACCGGATTCCCATTGGCGTCATAGGTGGCGATGACCCCCCGGTGATCCTGGTTCTTGGAAAAACTGCGATCCGAGGCCTTGAGCTCCCCGCGGTCATAGTAGTCGACCGCCACCGAGCCGCTCAGTTTGCCCGCGGCAAAGCCCGTGGTCAGGGTGACCTGCCGCTCACGGCCGCCCCCATGCGCTGACGCCCGGTAGGAGCTGCTGAGCTCGTTGCCCTGCCAGTTTCTTTTCAGCACGACATTGATGACCCCGGCCACGGCGTCGGCGCCGTAGATCGCGGAAGCTCCATCAGTGATCACCTCGATATGGTCGATCATGCCGAGCGGAATCGTATTGAGGTCGACGAAGCCCTGCTGGGAGGAGGTGGAACGGTTGCCGGAACCCGACTTGGCCGCGCGCCGGCCGTCGATGAGCACGAGCGTCGAGCCGGATCCGAGGCCGCGCAGGCTGACGCCCGACACGCCGGTCTGGCCGGGAGGAGCATCTGACGCCCCGAGCACGAAATTGAAGGATGGAAAGGAGTTCTCCGTGCGCTGGCCGAACTCCGGGTTGAGTTCGTTCGGCGCACTGCCCCGCCCGGCGGCGATGCCGGAGTACGTTTGCGGCAGATAGTTCAGGAAGTCCGCCAGCGTCATCGCGCCGGTCGCCCGGATGTATTCGGAGTCATAGATGCTCACGGGCGAGGGACCTTCCGATTCCGTCTGGCGGATGCGGGTGCCGAGCACGGTCACGGTCGCCAGCCTGATGGCGCCGCTCTCGGTCTTCTCGGTCTTCCGCTTCACCCCCAGCGCCCCCGTCTTCTCGTCCTGCACCAGGACGAGGCCGGTGCCCTCGAGCATCCGGGTCAGCGCCTCGACGGGCGTGAACTCGCCCTTGATCGCGGCCGTGCGCACGCCGCGCACGGTCTCGGCCGCGAAGAGCGTCTCGCGGCCCGAGATCTCGGAAAATTGTTTCAACCGGATGCCAGCGTCGCCGGCGGGCAGGTCGTAGGTTTTTTTGGCGGGTTCGCCATCCTTCGCCAAGGCTACGGATGGCAGGGCCGCGAGTGAGAGGATCGACAACGCGACCAAGGTCAGGGCGCGGAGGGGGTGGAGGGGGTGGAGGAATGTGCGCATTGCGGTGTGCGGTGTGTTGTGGGCCGGAAGAATCCGGCCTTCTATCAAGACGAGCCGCGCACGCCGACCCGTAACATTTACGTCACTTCGTCCGGCCGGAAGGGAAAAATCAGGGACCGCTCCGCAGCACGGTCTGCCCGTCCGCGTTGGTCTCGGCCCGGATGTCGAGCGTGGTGGTCAGCAGCCGCACGAAGCCCTCGACGTTGTCCGGCCGGAACGTGCCGTCGATGCGGCGCTTCCTGAGCTCCGGGTCGGCGATGACGATTTGCTGCTGGTTCAGCCGGTTGAACTCCGCCACCGCGTCCGCCAGCGGCGTCTCGTAGAATTGCAGCCACGGCGCCTGCCAGGCCAGTTCCTGGCTGATCTCCTCGGCCGTGACCGGCGCGACCACCGGGACGGCGGGCGTCATCGCCGCCGCCGGGTCGGGCAACGCGACGGTGGCCCGCTCGCCCTGGGAAATCTCGGGCAGGCTCGCCAGGTCGCCGGCCATCTGCTCCGGCGTCGCGGCCACCTTGACACGGCCCTCGGTGACGAGCACCTCGACCGATTTCTCCTCGAGCCGGACGTTGAACGCGGTGCCGACGGCGCGGACCTCGACGCCCGCGGCATCGACGATGAAGGGCCGGCTGGCGTCCTTCCACACCGTGAAATGCGCCTCGCCACCGGTGAGCTTCACGCGACGCTCCCGCTCGGAGTATTGCACCACGACCTTCGTGCCGTCCTTCAATTCCACGCGGGAACCGTCCGGCAGCGCCAGCCGCTCGTTGACGTGCAGGTAGGACCGCGGGGTGAGCGCCATCATCGGCCGGGTCTCCCGCCACGGTTGCTGCCAGGCGAGGATCACGGCGATCGCCGCGGCTGCCGCCAGCGCGGAGGACCAGAGCCACGTCCGGCGGCGCGGCACCGCGAACAGGTCCGGGTTCGGCTCCGTGTCATGGCCCGGCTGCCACTCGTAAAGCTGCATCATGCGCTCCAGCGCGGCGGCGTGCTGCGTGACCGCCTCCGTGTGGCGCGGGTCGGCGCCGAGCCATTGCAAATATTCGTCCTGCTCGGCGGGCGACAGGCCGCGGTCGCGGCGGGCCAGCCAGGCGGCGGCCTTGTCCGCGATGGCGGCGGGGATGGGGTCGTGGGGGCGATGGAAGGGCTCGGTTTTCATGGCGTGTTACCGGGGGCCCCCACCGGCGAAAAATTCCGCGCAGAGCCGGATGCCCTGCGTCATCTGCTTCTCCACCGTGCTGAGCGAGACGCCCAGCCGGTCCGCGATCTGCTTCTGCGTCAGGCCGTAGGCCGTCCGCAGGGTGAAAATCTGCCGGGTGCGCTCGGGCAGCGACTGGATGGCCCGGGTCAAGAGCTCGAGCTCCTGTTGTTTGCTGACGGTTTCGACGACATCGTTGCTATCGGCTAAGACGGACGGCGGCGTCTCATCCGTAATCTGCTCGAAGCGCACCACGCGCTGGCGGCGCACCGCATCGAGGGCCAGGTTGCGCGCCGTGGTGAACAGCAGCGCGCGGGCCGAGCCGATCGGGCCGGTCTCCCGCGCGCGCAGCATGCGGGTCAGGCTCTCCTGCACGAGGTCGTCGACATCCGGCAGCGTGGGGAAGCGCGCCAGCAGCCAAGCCCGCAGGGCCGGACGGTGCGGTTGCACCTCCGTGGCGAACCAGCGGGCTTGTTCGATGTCCTGCGGTGGCATGGCGGGTGTCGGGCAGTGTCGCTCCCCCGCCCGGCAAAATCCAGCCGTTTGCCTCCGGGCCGGCCGGAAAGTGAAATTCGCTTACGGGTTCGTCCGGGCCGTCCGTCTATGGGTTGGCCGCCGGGCGGCCGGTTTCCGGTGCCTGCCGTGGGGCCAGTTGCGACTCATTACACGCGCGAGCGCAAACGCATCGGCCAAATCGACCAGTGATATGCCTTTGCGGCGGTCTTCCGGCGGACAGCACTTATGCCGCGAGAAAAACGATTTCACCCGGGTTCCCTGGTCATCGGCCACAACAACGAAGGTCTCGCCGGTCCGGCAGTTGGCGTGAATGGAAATCTGCCGCTCGACCTTTCCGCTCAACGGGGCGCCCTGGCAATAGTGCACGCAATCGGGCGATTGCAGCAGTTCCGCCAGCCGGGTCGCGTCGGTGTTCATTCCGCCGGCCTCCTGCGAATCGCGTCGATCAACCGACCCTCGTGAACACGCGATCGAGGCTGTTGCGTTTCGCGCCACCACGTCGTCTTCATCTCCAGACCAAGTCCGTAAATGTTGGTGCGGGAACGTGCCCGGCGGGGGACGGCCCGTCTGCGGGCAGCGCGGGAGTCGTGACCACCGCCTGCACCCGCAGGATCACTTCCCAATACTCCCTCAGGCCCAGCATGGTCCTTTCGTCGCAATCGAGCTCGATGCGCAGGCGGACGGTATGCGCGCCCATCGCCTCGCTGCTGAAGAACTCCGGGAACAGCGCGCGAAAGAAGAGCCCGCCCGTGACAAAGGAAAGCAAGCCGGGGCTGCGGCGGTCGGCGGTGATCAGCACGGAGTATTTCATGGTTAAAAGGGAACCGCTGCCGGGACCGGCCTTCCCTATGGACGGCAGGTTCCCGGCAGCGGCATTGCCCCCTTCGCCGAGGCTACGGAGGCCTGACCCAACACACATTGTTCAGTCACACACAGGGGATGATCCTTTAAGACGAACGAACCACGGGTTTCCGCCATGGCCAGGACAGGCGTCCCTGTCGGGTAGCGCCCCCACTCCAACAAGGGCCTAAGAAGGATGCCCGAGGGTTTCCTGTCTCGCCCATGAGGCCCTCACCCCACGCTAGTAAGATGCTGTAAGGATCCTGTAGAGCACCTGTAAGGAGCCTGTAAGGCAGTCAGGGGCCTATCGTTCCCGACCCACCCGGGGCTTCACCCCAAGCCTCGAAGCGCCCCGAAGGAAAGGACTCACGCGAAGACGCGAAAAGCGCGAAGCTGACTATAAACAAATCCTTGTTCCCCTTCGTTCGTGTCTTCGCGTGAACAAAAGCTTCTTTATGTAAAATCCCCAGGTCTCAGGTTTCAGGTTTCTTTTCCCCGCTCTCTACCGCAGCGCCGCGATGAGCCGCATGCGGGAGGACAGGCCAAACTTCCGCAGGCAGGCGCTCAGAGCTGCTCCCACTCGTCGGCTGGGATTTTTCTTTCCAGCACCCTTTCAACCTGCCGCAACAGCATCTTCAGCTGGGGCAACGAGTAGTCCGGGTTGGACGGAATCGTCTGTCGCTTCTGTCGGAAAACCAGAAACTCATGCCGGGTGCCGCGGTAAGGACCGGCGAAACCCAACGCGCGCAACCGGCGGATGAACTCACGCCTTTTGAGAGGATGCCAACCGGCCATGACGACGCTTGTTCAGGTCAATGCCCGCCAGTTTCGGCAGCGGATGGCCCAACCGCAGCCCGACCAGTACCCAGTCCTCCACAGTCGAGCGCAATTCGCGTTCGCATTCCTTGAGCGTGCCGCCAAAAGCCACGACCCCGGCCAGCTTCGGCACCTCACCGGCGTAGGTACCGTCGGCGAGTTTGTCGTAGTGGGCCAGTTCCATCGCGGCCTCGAAATAGGCGGTCAGCGGAAACATCATGCGGGCAAACTAGCCAGCCCCGTCGGCTTGGCAAGCCACGGTTGCGGAACGGCGCAACCAAGGGTTATCGCTCAGCCGCCGGCTTCTCCCACGGGCGCCTCAAGCAGCGCGGCTCATGGCATAAACGCGGAGCGGACTTTCGTGCGTCACCGCAGCGCCGCCATGAGGGCTGAAATCGTTCTCCTTCTCCTAATCGTTCTCTTTCTCTCCAACCGGTTCGGACCGGGAGCACGAGATAGATCCGGAGTAAGAAAACGAGAACGAAGTTAATCGCAGCCCCTTACCGCAACGCCGCCATCAGGCGCATGCGGGAGGTCAGGCCAAACTTCCGCAGGCAGGCGCTGACCTGGTGTTTCACCGTGGGTTCGGCCTTGCCGAGAAACTGGGCGATCTCCTTGTTGCTGTAACCGGCGCAAACGTAAGCCAGCACGCGTTGCTCGGCGGGGGTGACCGGCTCGAGCGTTGGCGGCGATTCGACCGGTCGCGGCAGCAGGCAGTAGCGTTCAGCAACCATCGGATTTCAAGATTTACACAAAGGAGCGAAGCAAGCGAAGGACCTGATTTTCACAGGAGATAACGGAGGAAACCGAGGATTCATCATTCCTATCCAATCTCTGTTCTCTCTGTTACCTCCTGTAAAACAGATCGGGCTTAGAGTTTGAGCAGACGTTTCACCTCGGCCTTGAGCCCGGGCCCGCGCGCGTTGGTCGAGACCACCTTGCCGTCCTGGTCAAGGAGGAACATGGCCGGGATCGAGCCGATATCATACTTGGTGGAGACATCGTTCTTCCACCACTTGCCGTCGAAATACTGCGGCCAGGGCATCTGGTTCTCAGCCGTGAAAGCGAGCATCTTCTCTTTGGCCTTCGCCAGCTTCGCGGCGGCCTGCTCCGCAGTGTCCTTCGGATTGGCGCCGGGATTCTCGAGCGAGATGCCGATAACTTCGAAACCCCTGTCGTGGTAGGCCGCGTAGACGTTCTTCACGTTGGGCAGCTCGGCGATACACGGGCCGCACCACGTCGCCCAGAAATCGACCAGCACCACCTTGCCGCGCAAGGCCTTCAGGTCGACGGGGCGGCCGTCCGCGGCCGTAAACGCGATGTCCAGGGGTTTGCTCGCGAGCTCCGCCCTTGCCTTCAGCCTTTTGGCTCTCTTTTCCGCCGCTTCCCGCAGGGACGCATTGGCGGATGCGGCGCAAAACCGCCACTCGGCCTCGGTGGTGCCCGGCTCGTTGCTCTCGAGCGCGCCCAGAAAATCCCCGGCGCGGGCGCCGAGCACCGGCAACTCCGCATATTTGGCCAGGTGTCTTTGGAAGCGCTCGCGCAGCGGACCGAAATCGTGGGGCTCTCCTTTGCTGTTGGCCGCGGCGGTGGCGTGAAAATCCCGCACAAAGAAAATCCATTCCACGCCTTCCCGTTCCCCGGGCAGCGCGTCCGGCGAGGCGAGGAGCGCCTGCCTGAGCTCGTCCGCCTTTTTCCCCCATGCCGCTTTCGCGCCCTCGTCAATCACGGCATCAGCGAGCCCCTTGGTCTCCGCTTCGGCGCCATACTGCTTCACGTAGAACGGCGCGTTGTTAAGCACCGTGAGCACCACATCCCAGCGGCGCGTATCCGCCGGATGGTTGGCGTAGAACGCGAGCCCGGCCGACTGGATCTGGTGGCGCGATTCATCGAGCCACGCGAAGAATTTCACGCCCCCCATCTCGGCCCGGGTGGCGGGCGGCGCGGCGTTGCGCAGGGCGTCGAAGGCGGCGAAATCATTGTCCGCGGAAGCGGCCGGTTGCCCGGCGGCCGCGAAGGCCGCGGTGGCGCCGACGCAGATGAAAGCGAGGAAAGATCGAAAGTTCATGGCGCGAAAAAATGTGGCGATCTCAGGGCGTGAGCCCGAGGGCTTCGCGGACATGGGGTTCGAGTTTCTCGCCATGGTTGTCGGTTGTCACGAGCCGCCCGTCCTTCCCGAGGAGGAACGCCGCGGGGATGGAGTTGATGGCGAAGCGATGGCCCACGGCGGTTTCCCAATACCGGCCGTCGTAGCCTTGGGGCCATGGCATGCCGTGGGCGGCCGCGAAGTCGCAGACCTGCGCCGCCGTCTTCTCCATCGCGCGGGGCGTGGCGCCGGGCGCCTTGTCGAAGGAGATGCCGATGATCTCGAAGCCCTGGTCGTGGTATTTTTCGTAGACGCGCTTCACATTGGGCATCTCCTCCATGCAAGGGGCGCACCACGTCGCCCAGAAATCCACGAGCACGACCTTGCCGCGCAGGCGGGCGAGGTCGACTTCCCGTCCGTCCGCCGCGGTGAACTTGAGTTCCAGCGGCGTGCGCTTCGCCTCAATGACCGCGAGGAGGCCGGCGGCCATCTGCTTCAGCGCGGGATTCCGGTCCTCGGTGGCGACCAGGCGGCGGAGCCTCGCCTCGGCGGCGGCGGGATCGGCCTTCGCCTTCACCCCGTAAAACTGCTGCTCGGCGAACTTGCGACGATCGGAACCGGGAAGACGGACGGCTATCTGGTCCAGCGTGCGCTCCGCGACCGCCAGGTCGCCCGCCGGTCTGTCATACCAGCCGGTCTCATCGTAGACCTTGAATTCGGCCACATGGAGCCACACCTGGTCGTTGACCCCCGGGGCCGCGAGCAATTGTTCGCGCAGTTCCACGCGCCGCTTCGCCCATCCATCTTTTTCCGCCTGGGCGTCCGGACCGGCAAAGACCCGCGGACTGTCGACCGCGGAGGCTACCGCCTCCCAGTGTCGCGGGTCGTCCGGGTAGTCGACGGCGAATTTTTCGGCCGCCCGGCCCGTCCGGTCGCGGTTCTGGCGGTCCGCCACGGTGCGTTCCTCCTTGCCGAGACCCTCGGGAACGCGCGCCGAGCGCAGGACCATGAGCCGGGCATAATCCTTGTCAGCATTCCCCTGCGGCGCGGCGACCGGGCTGTCAGATGTCGCCGTGGGCAGCGCGAGCAGCTGGCGGACGTTCTGCTCCAGTTTCTCGCCGTGGTTGTCCGTGCTGTAAATGCGCCCGTTCCGGTCCAGCAGGAAAGTCGTGGGCAGCGAACCGACGCCGAAGAGGGCGGCGAACTCGTTGACCCCATGCCGCTCACTGACCGGACGCTGGTCCCAGAGCTGGGGCCAGGGCATCTCCTGCTGGTCGAGGAAGGCCTGGAGCATCGCGGGGGTCTTTTCCACTCCGCGGGGTTTGGCCGGATCGCGCGGCACGATCTCGTCGGCGACGCCGACAATCTCGAGACCCAGATCGTGGTATTGCCGGTAGACGCGCTTGATCTCCGGCATCTGCTCCATGCAGGG
Organism: Opitutus sp. GAS368; assembly: GCF_900104925.1. Lineage (NCBI taxonomy): Bacteria > Pseudomonadati > Verrucomicrobiota > Opitutia > Opitutales > Opitutaceae > Opitutus > Opitutus sp. GAS368. The sequence goes on along the minus strand of NZ_LT629735.1, from coordinate 1,982,430 downwards.
CCCGCACCAGGTGGCCCAGAAGTCGATCAGCACGACCTTGCCGCGGAGCTTGGTGAAGTCGACCTCGCGGCCGTCGAACGCGGTGTGCTTGAGGCTGACCGGCTCGCGTCGGAACGCGATGGCCGCCGCTGTCTTTTTGGCCAATTCCGCGACCGGGGCGTTCGGATCAGCGGAAAGCTTCCTGGCATAGGCCTCGGCGGCGGCTTCATCGGCGTGCTCGAGGGCCCGCAGATACTGGGTTTCCGCGTAGGCCCGGCTGCCCGATTGCGGCGCCCGCTGGCGGAACTGCGCCAGCAGTTCCCCGGCCCGCGCCAGGTCCGCCGGTGCGGCGGGCTCGCGTTCGAGCAACGGTTTCATCTCCGCGATATAGGCCTGCGCGAGCACTTTTTCCGGCACCCCCGGCGAGGTGAGGATGCGGGTGCGCACCTCCTGCTGTTGGCGGACAAACGCGGCCGCCTCCGCGGGGTTCGCGGTCTGGCGTTTAAACTGGACGACATATCCGAGCGCCTCCCAAACCCGCGGGTCGGACGGATATTTATCGGCGAACGCCCCGGCGAGCCGGCTCGCGCGGTCGTAACTGACGTCATACCACGCGTGGCGCTTTTCCTGCGGCGTGCCTTCGGGCGGCCTCTGCTGCACCTGTTCCTGCAACTGCCCGAAAAGCGCATCGGCGTCCGACCCGGTTTGCGCGAACGCGGCCAGGGCAAGCGCGAGGAAAACGGTGAGTAATCGGGCTGTCGTCATGTTCGTGTTGGAGGTTAGAACGATTTGCGGATTTGCAGGTAGACATACCGCTGCCGGGGATCGTCCTGCCGGTTATAGAAGGCCGACTGGACGTCGCTGACGAAGCTCGGCTTCTCATCGAGCACGTTGAGCACGCCGAGGGTCCATTTCGTGCCGGCGAACCAGCTCTGCCAGCCCTTGGCGTGAACCTGATAAGGAATCTCACGGGTAAATTGGAGGTCCCAATGCAGGTAGGCCGGGATGCGGCCGCCGTCCAGCCCGGTGGCGGTCGGGAAAGCCGGCGAGGCGGCCGTCGTGCTGCTGGCATAGTGGCCGACATAGCGGCCGGTCAGCGTGACCCCGTAATTGCCTTTCAGCCAGGTGACCGCGCTGTAACCGCGCCAGCGCAATGGCCCGCCGGCACCCGCCGTCTCGATGAGCGCGCTGCTCGGGAGCGCCTGGGTTTGAAAATGATTGGTGAAGGAGATATTCGAATCGAAGATGAATTCGCCGAGATTCCCGAACTTGCGGTCGTATCTGGCCCGCAGGTCCACCCCGTTGGTTTTCAGCTGGCTCACGTTGATCGGACCGGAGTGAACCTCGGTGATGGCGCCCAGCCAGCCGGCGGCCAGATCATCCGCGGTCGGCGCCGCGCGGACAATGTAGGGAGCGAAATTGTCGGGGTTGCCGATGATCTGGACAAAGCTGGTGCGCAGGATGGCGTCTTGTTTCTTCGTGCTCCAACAGTCCACGGTGAGCGACAATCCCGGCACAAAACGCGGGGTGAAGAGCATGCCGTAATTGAACGAGTTCGCCGACTCCGGGCCCAGATTCGGGTTGCCCCCGTTGTAAAGCGTCCACGGCGTGGTCTGAATCGTGTTGCCGCGCTTGGGATCAGGCGTCAGCCCCGAAGCCAAAACCTGCGGGCTGACCAGGTCGCTGACATCGCTCCAATCCGGGGGATAAAAACCCTTGGTGTAGGAAACGCGGAAAGCAATGTCCCGGGTTACCTGAAGCTTGGCGGCGGCGACATAAGTGCTCGAAGCCTTGTTGGCGGCGGTGAAATCGAGCTGGCTCGACTGGTTGTGCCCGTTGGTTTTGTTGGATTCGTGCGAGGCGCTGAGGTTGAAGTCGAAGGCCTCGACCGGAATCGGGCGCCAGCGCTGGCCGATGACCGGAACGACCAGTTCAGCGGCTTCCTGCAGGGTCTCGCGCTGACTGTCGATCGGCAGGTTGCCGGGATCCTGCGGCACCCCGCTGACGAGCATGGCGGAATCGAGGCTGCCATTGAGCTCGCGGCTGCCTTTCAGTTTGAAGGAACGCTGTTTGAGCGCCAGCGAGGTCTGCACGGGCCCGGCGGGCAGCTGAAAGAGTTCGCCGGTGAGGCGCGCATTGCCCTCGGTGACGACCGAGCGGTTGCCCGCGTGGAAAGTAAACCAGAAATATTTCGCCGCATCGTCGGCGGACAGGGGAAACTGGGCATGGTCGGCCAGTATCGGGTAGATCGCGCGGCGGATGCCGACCGGGGCCGCCGCCGCCGGACGGGACAGCGCGGTCAGCTGCGACAGGTAGGTCAGCGGCGTTCTCACGTCGGAGGAGTTGTCCGCGTAGTCGATGGTGCCGTCGACAGACCACTCCCATTTCTCGCTGATCTTGCCCTTGAGACCGAGCACCGCCCGCGCCGTCCAGTATTGCTGGAGCGAGGTGGCGTCGGGGATCTCCCGGGCGTCAAGGTAGACCGTGACCGGCCGGCCGACGAAACCCGGGGTGACGTTGGTGTGAAACGGATTCAGCGGGTCGCTGGCGGTGAGGCTCAGGGACAATATCTCCGGGTAGTTGAACTCTCGCCGGTTGTAGCCGAGGGTGAACTCGCCGTAGGACTCGAGCTTGTCCGGGATGAACTTGTGCTCAACCTGGGCGTTGATGTTCGTGGAATTGATGGGCTCATAGAGCATCATCCGTCCGTAACGCTCCTGGGGCGTAAACTGGCCCGCCGTGCCCGTGAATGAAGCCGGGGTCAGGCTGGCGCTCTGGGCGGGGGAAGTGCCGGCGGAGATTTGGGCGAAGCGAACACCGGGAGCGCCGGGAATGCCGAGATCGTTGACTGCGGCGCTCGGCAGGTTGCCCACCACGATCGTGCCGGGAACGCCCGCAAAAGCCGGCAAGGTGAAGGTCTCGAACGCATACTGGCCGGTTGCCAGGCGCGCGGTGGAAGTCGGGCCGTAGTGCTTGAGCAGTTCATTGAGATAGTCCCGCTGGCTGGCGAGCAGCGGATCGCGATGCTGGTAGTTCAAGGTGAGCGTCAGGCTGGTCCGGCCGGCGTTGAAGGTGCGGCCTTCCACGTAGGTGAAGCGGTATTCGGTCGCGCCGCCGTCCGTCGAGGTGCCGATGTAGGTGGTGAGGTCGCGGCCGGAATAGTCCTTGCGCAGGATGACGTTGATCGCCCCGCCGATGGCGCCCGCGCCGTAGATGGCCGAACCGGCGTAAGGCATGATCTCGATCCGCTCGATGGCGGCGATGGGGATGCGATTGATGTCGGCGCCGCCGGCGGAGGTCGGGCCGGTGCGCGGAAGCGCACGACCGTTGATGAGGATGACCGCCTGCGACGAGGGCAGGCCGCGCAAGCTCGTGGTGGAGAACTGGGCGCCGGAGCCGAAGTTACCGACGACCGTCTCTGAGCTGACCATGGCCGAAGTCGTCTGCGGCAGGTAACGGAAAAGCTCCTCCATGCTGGTCGCCCCGAGGCGCTCGATGTCCGCCCGCGTCACGACACTATGGTAAAGCGGGGCCTCCGCTCCGGCCTGGAGCAGGCCCTTGTTGATCAGGCCGTCGACATGGTGCCCGGTGACCTCGACCGTATCGAGCACCAGCTTGCCGTCTTCAACTTTGCTTGGACTCGGGTGGTCGCTGGTCGGCGCCACCCTTGGGGCGTTTGGGTTGGGGTCCCTCCGCACGGCGAGCGCGCCGGTCTTCTCATCCTGCACGACGACGAGACCGGTGCCGTTGAGCATCCGGTCGAGGGCCGCGCGGGCGGTCAGTTCACCGCTAACCGCGTTGGTCTTGATTCCGCGCACCTGCTCGACGGGATAGACGATCTGCTCGCCCGACTGCTCGGTGAAGGCCTTGAGGCTTTTCACCGCGTCGGCGGCGGGCAAGTTGTAGTTTTTCTTCGGGGCGTCCTCGGCAACGGCCAGGACGGTGAAAGCCAAGGCACTGAACGCGGCGAGCAAAACGCCGCGGAGATTCCGGCGCAACGGCCGGGCAGACAGGGTGGAGGTGATCATGAGGCAGTGTGGTCACCCCTGCCGACGAATCTGCCGGATGTTTCCGTTAGGAACATTTGGGGAAATATTTCAGCCACGGGCAAAGGCAGGTAACCACTAATCCACACTAATTGAACACTAATTCCGGCCGCACGGATCGAGCACTGATAAAACCCAATCACTTGTTCACAGGAGACAACGGAGAGAACCGAGGAGAAACACCGGAACTCTCTGTTTCCTCCGTTGCCTCCTGTGAAATGGTTCGACGGTTTGGCCTCCCAATCCGTGTCTATCCGTGCAATCCGTGGTTAAAAGGCCCGGCCTCTTACGGGACTTTCCGCAGCACGATCTCGTCACCGTGCGGGAAAGCGGTGATCCCGAAGCCGGAATCAAGCAGGCGGACGAAGGTGTCGACGTTGTCGGCGCGGAAGTTGCCGCCGACCAGGATGGCGGCGGTCGCCTCGTCGCCCACGACGAGCTTGCGCCGGTTGTAGCGGTTGAACTCGGCGACGACATCACCCAGCGGCATGTCGACAAATTCCAGCCTCATGCCCTGCCAGGAAAGGGCGCGGTCGATCTCGGCGGGCGTGACGTCCTGCACGGCCGGTGCTGCCTCGGAGGTTAGATTCACGACCATGCGTTGTCCCGCCGTAAGGTATGTAGGGCTGTCGCTAGTCGACATGCCGGGATCAGTGGCAGAAGGTCCGTCGGCGAGCGGCGACCCTACAGACTCAATCACCTGCACCTTGCCCTCGGTCACGAGCACGCCCACCTCGGTGGAGGCGAGCGCCACGCTGAAGGCCGTGCCGACCGCGCGCACGGACACCCGGCCGGTATCGACGAAGAACGGCCGGTCGGCATTGTGCGCGACCGTGAAATGCGCCTCGCCGCTCACGAGCTGCACGCGGCGTTCGCCGGGAGTGAAATGCGCCTCAACCTTCGCCCCCTGGTTCAGCTCGATCACGGAACCGTCGGCGAGCACCAGCCGCTCCGGGCCGGGGTGGATGATGGCCGCCCGGTGCGCCACGGCCGGATCGGAGCGCGAAGGCAGCCAGACATATATGGCCATGCTGATCGCGGCGGCCGCGGCCAGCAACGATGCAGCGCGACCCGCCTTCGCCCAAGGGCTTCGGCGCGGTAGGAGCAGGTCGGGATTCGGAATGGCACTGTGGGCCGGCCGCCATTGCTCCAGCTTGTTGAGCGAAGCCCACACGCGTTCCAGTTGCACGATGGCCCGGCCGTGCAGCGGGCTGGCGTAAAGCCATTCGAGGTAGGTGTCCTGCTCGGCCGCCGACAGCCCGCGGTCGCGCCGTGACAGCCAGACCGACGCGGCGTCCTGGATTTCCTCGGAAATGATGGTGGAATCGGGAGACATCAGGAATTCAGCAGAGGGATTTAACCACGGATTTCACGGATGGGCACAGATAGATGCCCTTGGCTTGTCATCCTGAGCGTAGCGAAGGATCCAGCCACCCGTGCGCAGGCGTGCATCATACTGGATGAGGATGTCGCTGCGCTCGGAACTTCGCTGCGCTCAGAATGACAGGTGTCGTGAGTAAGTCTTTTATCCGTGGTCATCGGTGTAATCCGTGGTCAAAATTCAAGGCAGGCCAAAGCGGGCGAGGAACACGGCGCATTTGCGCATGCCGGTGGCGACCTGCGCCTCGACGGTGTGCTCGGCGATGCCGAGCCGGGCGGCGATCTCCTTTTGGGGCAGCCCGTAGATCTTCCGCAGGGTGAGCACCTGGCGGCAGCGGTCGGGCAGTGACTGGATGGCTTTGGTCAAGATTTCGAGTTCCTGGTTTTTGGCCGCCTGGTCGGCGGCGGTCGGGGCATCCTCGTAGACGGGCAGGTCGGCGATTTCCGCTACCGGGTCGAAGGTGACAACCTGGCGACGGCGCAGCTCGTCAAGGGCGAGGTTGCGGGCCGTGGTGAAGAGCAAGGCCTTGGGCGACTGCACCGGGCCGGTTTCATGGGCCTGCCAGACCCGGGCCAGCGACTCCTGCACCATGTTGTCCGGATCCGTGAGGGCCGGAAACTTGCCGCGCAGCCACGCCCGCAGCTCGGCGGCATGGGGTTGCACCTCCGCGGCAAACCAACCGGGGGAATCTGGATTTTCGGGCGGCACGGCCACCCCACCCTTTCTGCCTCCGCCCGGACCAAGTCGAGGCCATTTCCGTCCCGGCCTGGGTCGGTGAAAATTATTATCTTTCCCCTAACGGAAACCCCCGACCGGTTCGTCTTCGGGGTGGCCGGGGCACCCGACCCATCCCCGGGCTCGGCGGGAAGCGGGACTATCGGGCAAGCCGGGAGGGCTGGTCTTGGACCAGCCGTGGTCGGATGTGGGAGGGGCTTTATGCCCCGACTCAGCCAAATCTGTCGGGGCATAAAGCCCCTCCTACAAGGAATACCAGCTAACGCAGGGCGGCCATCAGGCGCATGCGCGAGGACAGGCCGAACTTCCGCAAGCAGGCCGGATTTTCCCGTCCTGCTGAGGATTTGCCCGGCTGGTTCGTCTAATAGGTCAATCCCCGCCGGCTTGCTTGGCTCCTTCGGCCTATGGCCAGACCAGCGCCCTTGTGCTACGGTTCACCTTCCATGTCCCCTGTTTCAGCTTCATCCTGGTCCCAACCGGAAATCTTTGCCCTCATCGGCCGCACGCCCCTGCTGCCGCTGCGCTTCGGGGCCGAGGGCGTGACCATTTACGCCAAGGCTGAGTTCACCAACCCGAGCGGCTCCATCAAGGACCGGCTGGCCCTCTCCATCCTGCGCGACGCCCGCAACCGCGGCCTGCTCTCGGCCGACTCCATCATCCTCGAGTGCACCAGCGGCAACACCGGCATCTCGCTGGCCCTGGTCGGCACGGCGCTGGGCTACCGCGTCAAGATCCTGATGTCCGAGACGGCCAGCGTGGAACGCCGCCACCTCATGCGGCACCTGGGCGCCGAGATCCAGCTGTTCCAACCCACCCGCGGCTATCTCACCGGCATCGAGCTGAGCCGGACGATGGCGGCCGCCGACCCGCGCATCTTTTTGCCGCGGCAGTTTGAAAACCCGCTGAACGCCCTCGACCACGAGGAGAACACCGGCCCGGAGATCATCATGCAGATGATGAAGAAGGTCGACGCCTTCGTCAGCGGCTACGGCACCGGCGGCACCCTCACGGGTTGCGGCCGGGCGTTGAAGCGCCACAACCCGGCGGTGCAGATCGTCGCGATGGAGCCGGCCGAGGCGGCGATGCTCTCCGGCGAGTCCCCGTGCTGCCACAGCATTGAGGGCGTCGCCGGCGGCTATGTGCCACCGCTGTTGACCGGCGCGGCGATCGACCGGGTGGTGAAGGTCACGAGCGCCGACGCTCTGGCCATGACGCGCCGCCTGGCCCGCGAATTCGGCCTGCTCGTCGGCACCTCTTCCGGCGCCAATATCTGCGCGGCCCTGCAGACCGCCCGCCGGCTCGGACCCGCCGCCCGGGTGGTCACCATTCTCTGCGATCGCGCCGAGCGCTATTATTCCACCAGCCTCTTTGCTTCGCCTGAGTTTCGCGCCAATGAGAACTCGGGACAAATCCCGGGCGGTCAGCTACGCCAAGCGACGGCTGGGACGAACCCCGGGCCCGTAGCAACGGGCAACGGGGCGGCCGCAACGGGACAGCCCGCCCCGATCGAACCGGAAGCCTCCTACGCGATCGGCATTTGAAATAAACCCCTTCCACCCTACTCTCACCCTTCCATGAAACTGCTTCGTTCTCTGTGCCTGTTGCTCGCCCTGCCCGCGCTGGTCCTCGCCGCCGAGTCCGGCGCGGTCAAAAAGGGCGCGGTGAGCGTGCAACTGGTCTCCGACGCGGCGGCCATTGAGCCGGGCAAGCCTTTCACCGTCGCCCTCCGGCTGCAGCACGACCCGCACTGGCACAGCTACTGGATTGCCGCGGGCACCGGTTATCCCACCGCAATCACCTGGACTCTGCCCGCGGGCTTCAAGGCCGGCGACATCCAGTGGCCCACGCCGCACATCCTGCGGGACTCCGCGAACAAGATCGTCGGCAACGGTTACAGCGACGAGGCCTTCCTGCTCGTGGAAATCACGCCTTTGCCTGAGTTTGCGACCTCAGTGGCCGGCAGCGCCAAAGGCGCGGGCAGCCGGCCGGAACAGAACTCAGGACAAACCCCGGGCGGCCAGCAGGCCGCAACGGGGCCCCTCGTCCTTGGCAACACTATTACTCTTTCCGCCGCCGTCGAATGGCTCATGTGCGAGGACGTCTGCATGCCGGGTGACGCGAAGCTCGAAATTGCCTTCACCGCCGGGGCCGCCGCCACCGACGCAAAGTGGACGAAGGCCGTGGCGGAAACCCGCGCCAAGCTGCCCAAGCCCGCCGATGGCTGGGACGTCGCCGCCTCGCACACCGACAAGACCGTCACGCTGCGCCTCACCCCGAAACCCGGCACGAAACACCGACCGACGGACCTGCATTTCTTCTCCGCAGATGCCTACACCGACTATGCGCAGCCGCAGAACGTGAAGGAGGAGAACGGCGGCTGGGTGCTGGAGATGCCGCTCGATGCCGCCGCGGACAAGAGTCTCAAGCGCCTGGTCGGTGTGCTCGCCTCCGCCAACGGCTGGACGGATGGCTCGGGTTACAACGGCCTCGTGATCGACGTGCCGTTCGCGGATGGCTCTCAGCCGTCGGCGGCCAGCGGCCAGGCGGTTGCTGCGCCGTCCAATCCTCAGGTTTCCTCGTCCGCCATAGCCTCGGCGAAGGCGGAAGGTTTCAGGTCTCAGGTTTCTGCCAGCTCCGCGCTCCCAGCTCCCAGCTCCCTGCTGGCTACGCTGGCCCTCGCCTTCCTCGGCGGCGTCATCCTCAACCTCATGCCCTGCGTCTTCCCGGTGCTCGGCATCAAGATTCTCGGCTTCGTCAACCAGTCGGGCAGCGACCAATCGCGGGTGGTGAAGCACGGCCTGGTGTTCACGATGGGCGTGCTGCTCTCGTTCTGGACGCTCGCCGCCGTCCTGCTCGCGCTGCGCGCCGGCGGGTCGCAACTCGGTTGGGGCTTCCAGCTCCAATCCCCGGCCTTCGTGTTCGGCATGGCTGCGTTCCTCCTGATCTTCGCGCTGAACATGAGCGGGCTCTTCGAGGTCGGCCTCGCCGTCACCGGGGTCGGCGGCAAACTGCAGATGCAGGACGGTTTCGCGGGCTCGTTCTTCACCGGCGCGCTGGCGACGCTGGTCGCCACGCCCTGCAGTGCACCGTTCCTCGCGCCCGCGCTTGGCGCCGCGCTGTCGCTCTCCGCCGTCGAGTCGTTTCTCGTCTTCACGGCGATCGCCGTCGGCCTGGCGCTGCCCTACCTGCTGCTCTCCATCTTCCCCGCGGCCATCAAGCTGCTGCCCCGGCCGGGCGCATGGATGGAAACGTTCAAGCAGCTCATGGCCTTTCCGCTTTACGCGACCGTTGGCTGGCTGCTCTGGGTGCTCGCCGGTCAGACCAAGGACGACGACAACGCGCTGCTCTTCATCACGTTTGGCTTCGTGCTCGTCGCCATGGCGGCATGGGCCTACGGCCGCTTCGGCCAGGCCCACGGCAAGCCGGGCAAGCAACTCTTCGGCCGCGTCTTCGCCGCGCTGCTCCTCGCCGGCGGCCTCTACACCGGCTGGCCGAAAACCGCGGAAGCCGCCCCGACCGGCAGCTACCAAGTGACGTGGGAGAAATGGAGTCCCGAGGCCATCGCCACCGCGCAGGCGGCCGGCAAATTCGTCTATGTCGATTTCACCGCGCGCTGGTGCGCCACCTGCCAGACGAACAAGGCCGCGCTCTTCCACAATGACGGGGTGCTCGCGGCCCTGGCGAAGGACAACGTCGTGCTGCTCAAGGCCGACTGGACCAACCGCGACCCGAAGATCACCGCCGAGCTGGCGCGCTGGAACCGCTCGGCCGTGCCCTTCAACCTGATCTACGCGCCCGGCAAGCCCGACCCGGTCGTGTTGCCCGAGCTGCTGACGCCGGCCCGGATGCTCGAGTCCCTGGCGCAGGCCAAGGCGAAGTGACCTCCGCGAACCGACCTACGGCGCGATTGTGACCTTGGCCGTGGTGGCGCCGCCGACAAACTGGGTGTTGAGCAGGATTTTCGTCCCGACCGAATGCGGGCGGGAGATGCGGTTGAGGAGGCGAACCACTGCGGCCCCGCCGATATCTTCGTTTGGCACCCGCACGGTGGTGAGAGCGGGCAAACCATGCGGCGGCTCGATCCCGTCATAGCCCGTCACGGAACAATCTTCCGGCACCCGGATCCCCCGCGCTTTGAGATCCTGGATCAGCTGATAACCCTGGTGGTCCGCGGCACAAACCCAGGCGGTGACCCGATCACGGCGGATCTTTTCGACGACTTGATCCGCGATGGCACCCGGGGAAAGGCGCGGGGCCAGGGCATGAACATTGAACGCGCAATCGGGAAGGAACTCCAGACCCTGCGCGTAAAGCCCCTCCACGAAGGCGCCAAACCGGCGGGCCTCCCACTGGCCGTTGATGCCGTATTCCCAGGCGACGAACCCGATGCGCTTATGGCCGAGCACCGCCAGTTCCCGCACCAGGCGAACCACCCCGATGGCATAATCGGTGTCGATGCTATCGACCCCCAGGTCCACGTAATCCTCCAGCGCCGCAACCGCCGATATCTTGCGCGAGAGAACCCCGATCGCTTCGGACGCGAACGGGTAGACCAGAATGACCCCCCGCCATCTTCCCTCACGAATGCGTCGAAACACCTTGTTGCCCCGCGCTTCAGGGTGGAACTCATCCGGATTCTGATATTGCACCTCGACGAGAACGTTTTCCACCGCCGCGCGTTCATGAATCCCCTTGAGCAGAAACGGGAAGGTCGCCGTGCCGGGCGCCTTGTTGCGCACCCCGATCAAGACCCCGATGGTGATGCTCTTGGCTGACCGCTTCCGATGAACCACGTGCTTCTGTGAAATGCTGAAGCCCATCTCCGCCGCCGTCTTTAGCACCAGCGCGCGAGTCTCCTTGGCGATGGAGGGATGGTTGGCCAGACTGCGCGAAACCGTGGTGCCCGAAAGCTTCAGCTTCCTGGCGAGCAGTTGTTGGGTAAGGGAGCTCATCGGCTGGCGGTAGGGAGAGGCGAGTCAGCAGCAGTCGAAAGGAGATGGCCCATGGCGGGCCGGCGGGCAACTGTTTCCACCATCAGCTCATTGCCGGCCGCCGGGAGACCCGGGGCAAGCGTGACGCTACGTGGTGCATCGGCCGCGGGAGGCAAACCCGGGGTGTATCGGCTGACCACCTCGATGAGCGGGGAATTCCGGGTAAACTCAGTTGTGGTGAACCGGCTCCATTTTGCGGCAATCGTGTCCGCGCTGTCCTGGTTGATGTCCGGAACCGCATTCTGGTTGTTGTTGTAGAAGCCCCAGTTGCCTCCGCCCGGCTCGTCCGCCCCGCCCCGCACCTTGTAGGCCCAATTCGTCCACGAAACATCGAGGGCGTTCAACCCGGTCATCCATTCCGCCCAGACATCATAGAACCCGTAGAGCGAGTATTCACCGGCGTAGATGGGCACATTCCACTCCTTCTGGAAGTGGGCGATGTCCTTTAACGCGTTAACCACCAGATTATGCTGCGCCTCATGGCTCCTGGCGTTGGACATGTCATAGTGGTGGGTCTCGTAGACCACGTTGGTCCAGCCATGGAAAGACGGCGGCGTAATGCCAGTGAAGCCAGACGGCGTGCCGATGTAGGCCGTGTTATCCGGCGGAGCCACGGTATAAGCCGCAATCAGGATGACATGATCGGGATCAGCGGCGCGAACGGCGCGGTAGACCCGGTCGAACAGCCCGGCCTTTTGCAAAGCCGCGTCAGAGTATTTCTGACCGGGACGGGGGGTTTCGTCAAAATGCACCAATGGTTCGTTGATGAGATCGTAGCCGGCAATCGCGGGGCTGGAACGATAGTGCGCGGCGATTTTCTCCCAAAGCCGGATCAAACGCCCTTGATCCTCCGGTCCGGACCAGAAGCCGTTGCAATTCTGCCCGGTGCCGTCGTCCCCTTCCCGCCCGCTGCTGGCCCAGGGACTGGCCCCGCCGGGCACGGCATGCAGGTCGAGAATGACATATATTCCGCGCTGGCGGCAAAGCTCGACGACCCGGTCCAACCGCATCCACGGATCAGGCTTCCAGCTGCCGTCCTCGCGCATGAAGTCCAGCCAGTTGAGCGGAATGCGGACGACGTTCATTCCCATCGTCCTGATGTTGTCGATGTCGGCTTGCCGGATCCAGGTCTCTTGAAAAACCCCGATCAGCCGGTCCGCCTCCTTTTCGCCAAACCGGTCCAACAGGGTCATGCGCACCGTATAGTCGTCGCCCTGCCGCAGATTGATCGCGGCGATCGACCATGGCGCACCCGTGTCTCCGGTCGCGCGTAAATGGAGATAGCGTGCGGTGCAGGAGCCGCCCAGGGTGATGATCTGGCCTCCGGCCGGATTTTGGTCGCTTTGCAACCGCATGTCCGACCAGGTCGCTCCATCCCGCGAAACCCGCAGCGACAGCCCGCGGGGCGGTGACCCCGGGCCGAAATCGATTACCATCTGATCGAAAGCGCGCAGCTGCCCGATATCGAGCGTGAATTCCTCCGCGGCGGCCAGTGCGCCCGGCCCCCACCCCGTCCGACCCTTCGCGTCCAAGGTGGTGGCATGAGTCCCGCGGGATCCAGCCGTCCGCCAACCTTCACCCCGGAGAGTTCCACGGCCGTTCGGTGACATCCAGCCCTCCTGGACAAACCAGCCCCCGAGGTTGGTGCCCCGCAGGGTGACCACCGCCCCTTTTCCTTTTTCCCTTTTCAGCACCGTGCCGTCCACCTTGAGAAAATCCGCCGCCGTGAGTTCCGCCGCCGATATCGGCTGAACCGCCAGGATCAGCCCGGCGGCAACCAAGACTCCGGATTTGAAGCAGATGAGGGTGGACATGGCAGCCTTACACCAGCCGATGCTCGGTTATTACTTGGCTGAACCACCGGGCGCTCAACTTGGGTGTGCGTTTCTGGCTTACGAAGTCCACGTGGACGATCCCAAACCGCCGGTTGTAGCCGTCCTGCCACTCGAAATTGTCCATGAACGACCACAGGAAATAGCCATGCACGGGCACGCCGTCGACAATGGCACGATCGAGTTCCTGCAAACAGCTCCGGGCATATTCGACGCGGTTCAGGTCGAGAACTTCACCGTCAGCTGCCGGCGTTTCATTGTATCCCGCCCCATTCTCCGTGATGAAAACGCTTTTCTCGCCATAGATTTCATGGACATGCCGCGTGCCCCAATAGAGGGCCCGCGGCGCCAGCCAAAGCCAGGGGCTGTCGGCGCGGGGATAATTCTCGGTGAATGGAACGGTTTCCGGGTTTCCGGCGGCATTGGCGCGCACGAACCGGCCGGTGTAGATGTTAAGCCCTAGAAAATCAGCCGGCAGTGAAATCAACTCAAAATCCTTTTCGGTGTGGACCGGCGCATCGGCCCCGGCACGGGCAAGATAGTCCGGATGATAGCGTCCCCGATAGATCGCATCGATGACCCGTGCGTTTTCCGCGACAAAACCCGCCCGGGCCGCGGCGATGTCCGCGGGCGTTTCGCTGACCGGGATCATGACCGCCGCATTGTCTGAAAGGCCCACCCTGGCGCCGCGCCCGCCGTGCTCCCGCACCGCGCGAACCCCATGCCCGTGGCACAGCAAGGCGTGATGGTAGGTCTGGTTGACCACAGCCTGGCTTTCGCGCACGCCCGGCGCCTTCTCGTCGCCGCCATAGGCCTGCTCGGTGAAGCACGAGATCTCGTTCAGGCTGATCCAATTCTTCACCCGGTCGCCGTAGGCCAGCACGATCGTGTCCGCGTAAACGGCAAACGCATCAACGACGGCGCGCGTGCGCCAGCCACCTTCGTTCTCCAATCGCTGGGGCAGGTCCCAGTGGAACATCGTGACCCACGGGGTGATGCCCCTGGCCTGGGCCGCATCGATCAACCGGTTGTAGAAATCGATTCCCTGCTGATTCCGAGGCCCACGGCCGGAGGGAAAGATCCGCGGCCAGGCAATCGACATCCGGTAGTTCTTCACCCCGAGCGCGGCCATCAGGGTGAAGTCGTCTTCAAACCGGTGGTAATGGTCACAGGCAACGTCGAGCGTGTCGCCGTTGTGGACTTTCCCCGGCAGGCGGCAGAACGTATCCCAGATCGAAGGCCCTTTGCCGCCTTCCCACGCCCCCCCCTCAATTTGCGGAGCGGCGGTCGCCACCCCCCAGACAAAACCCGGGGGAAATGACCGCGGCCCCACCCGGGCGAGGGGCGCGATCAGGCGACCAAGGGCATCGGCCCTCGGGGCATTTTCCGATTCAGCGGTTCCAGCGACGCCACCGTGATTTGATGGTGATATCATGACGAAGAGGTTTTAGGCGCCGGCGGCGCCGACGGCGGCCTTGCGCGCCCCTAATTCAAGTTCGATGGCCTTCATTTTCGGCTCATCCAGGCGGTAGAAGACAAGTGATGCGCCGCTCAGCAAAGCGAAGCCCGCGGGAATCAAGCTGAACATCAGGCTGATGGCGCGGACGGTGTCGGCGTTTTGGACCGCGTTGGCGACAAACCCCGAGTAGCTTAGCAGCCAGCCGAGCATCGCACTGCCCACGGCCAGGCCGATTTTTTGCGCAAACACCACCGCGGCGAACACCAGCGCCGTGCACCGCCGGCCCGATTGCCATTCCCCGTAGTCCGCGGTGTCCGCATACATGGACCACACGAGGGCCGGGGTGGGACCCGCCAGAAACGAGCTCACGATGTTCAGCCAGAAGAGCGCGGTGAAGTTCCGGGGCTCGACGAAATAGAATGCCGCGAGAGACAACGCGTTGGTCACGGTCAGGCCGATCATCAGATGCCGGCGGGCGATGAGCCGCAGGAACAGCTTTGTGGACAGGGCCCCGATGATAAACGCCACGGTTCCGCTGGTGCTGAACAAGGTGAACCTCGATTCGTCCCCCACCACATACTTGAAGTAGTAGATGAGCGAGCCATTGCGGATGGCCACGTTCACCAGGTTGGAAAACGCCGCAAAGAACAGGATGAGCCACGGGCCGTTCGCCCCGAGGCTGCGCAGGTCAGCGCGGACCGAGGCGCTTTGCCCGGCCGGCGGGACAACCCGTTCGCGGGTGTTCGCGAACGTGTTCAGAAAAAGCGCGACCGAGACCACGGCGAAGATGGCCATCGTCCTGGAGAATCCTTCCGCCACGTTCCCGTGGCCCAAGGCCTGCGTTAATGGCAGCGTCAGGCCTTGGATCGCGAAACCACCGCCAAACGCGCAGACAAACCGGTAGGTGGCGAGCGAAGTCCGGTCAGCGGACGAGGGTGACATCACGCCCATCAAGGCCGAGTAAGGAATGTTGATCGCCGTGTAGGCGACCCACATCAACGAATAAGTCACATAGGCGTAGGCCAGCTTGCCGCCCGGGCCCAGGGCCGGATTGGCAAACATGACGTAACCGAGCACCCCAAACGGGAGCGCACCCCACAGGATGTAGGGACGAAACTTTCCCCAGCGCGACGTGGTCCGGTCGGCGGCGATACCCATCAGCGGATCGAGCGCCGCGTCCAAAACGCGCGTGACCAGCATCAACGTTCCGACGGCCGCGGCCGACAAGCCGAAGACATCGGTATAATAATAGAACAGGAACAGGTTGAACGCCTGGAAATAAAGGTTCGAGGCCGTGTCGCCCAATCCGTAGGATAGCTTCTCTTTGAAACCCAGCCGTTGCTTTTCTGCGCTCACCGTGAAGGAAGTTGGATGGTTCGGGGAGACTTTCACCTGCGACGGATCGGGCGGAACCCGGTGATCCTTTGCCGGGGTCACCGGCGCCTGAAAGAAAGGACGCACGCACGGGAGACCCGCGCGTGCGTCGGGATTGCTGTTCTTCGGTTAGAAGGTGACACCCAGCGTCACGCGGGCGCTGAGGCCCGGCGCCCAGAGCAGGCCATAGTGATGCTGGTCGTTGAGGAGGTTGTCGATGTTGGCCTGGATATAGGCATCGTGCTTGTCGGCCTTGAACTCGTAGCGCGAAAACACGTTCACGGTCCAGCGCGGCGGCGTGTCCAGGATGATGGGCGAGCCGCTGTTGTCCTTCAGCGCATCACCCGCGTGGGTGAATCCGCTCTGGTATTCCTGCGGGCCGGTCCGCACGACACCTCCGCCAATGGTCAGACCCTTGAGACCGAACCGGCCCATCTTCAGATTCGTGAAGGCGCTCCAGGACCACTTCGGATAATCCATGCCCTGCGCCCCCGGGTAGATCAGCCCCTTGAAGGAGAAGGTCGAGGTGTGGGTTTCGTCCGTATACTGGACGTTCTTGTCATAATAACCCGACAGGCCCCACTGGCCGTTCGGGAACATCCAGGTCGCCCAGCGATCCTTGTCCTGATAGGGATAGTCCGGGAATTGGCCGAGCGAAAGGATCTTGTGATCGTTCTTCTCGAAGCTGAAGAGCAGCTGCCAGTCATCCGTCGGCGAGATGATCAACTGTCCGTCCCAGCCCGTGTTGCGGTCGGACTCGGGCGCCGAAAGCGACGGATTGTTCACGAACGAATTCGTGTCCTGCGAGGCGTTGTTGTAACCGGTGCCGCTGGGGGAACTGTTGAAGAACCAGCCGGGCCAGTTGTCGCTGCCCGGGTGCGCGGTGCCGGCGTCGCGGGTGTAGCCGTAAACCGCATCCATATAGGCCGCGCCGGCCGGATTGGACGCGTTGATCGTGGCATAGGCACTGCCGGGACCGCTGGCCGCGATCAAAGAGGCGAAGGCCGATTCGTTGATCGCGTTGCCGGTTTTGTCCCAGTAACTGACCGCCCCGGCGGATTTCGCCGCCGTCCAGGACGATTGAATCGCCACCCGCTCCGGATTGAGTTTGTCGCTCTGGTAGCTCTGCAGGCCGGCGGTCGTGGCGGTGGCACCGGCGGCACCGGCGGGCACGCCGGACAAGCCGTTCAGATCACCCCAATAGGCGTAATTGTTGTTCCATTGGATGAGCGGCACGGTCGCCCCCGTATTGTCCTTATAGGTGTATTTCGTGGCGGCGTCGGGATTCAGGTCCGTGATGTTGTAAACCACCGGCTTGGTCGGATCGAACTTGTGCGTCGCGGTCTGCGGCGCCCACCAGAAGCTTCCGTTCGGCTGCCCCTCCCGGGTGATTTGGTAGTGTGAAATCGTCCCGGATACCCGGCCGTGGAACAGGTCGAACTTGATGCCGATTTCCTTGTTGGTCGCCTTGACCGCATCCATGGGTTTGCCAGTGAGGTCGCGCGCGCCCGCAAAGTTGGGATTCAATCCCTGGGAACGCATGGCATAGATGCTGATGGCTTTGATCGGGGCAAAGCTCACGCCAATCTGATTCGTGCGGTAAGCCTTCGTGTCGGGGGCGTAGGAACTCGTGGCACCCGTGTCGATGGAACCGTCGGCGTAGTTGTAACCCACATCGTTGGTCGAGACCCCGTTGGAGTCGTTGCGCACGCCGCCCAGCAAGGTGAACATCCCTTTCAGGAACTGCCCCTGGTAAATGGCGTACTCGCCGGTTTCCTTGGCGATCGATCCGCTGGTGTGGCGCAGCCGCAGGGGCAGCGAAGGCGAACCGTCCCCTTGGGTCGCGTAGCGGAACGGGGTGGGATCGGAGGCGCTCTTCCAGTCGTAAACCTGGTTGTTGCCGTCGAGCGTGTAGAGGATGCTCGTGTTCGTGTCCTTCTCGGTCGAGACGCCGACGAGCACGTTGTTCTTGATTTCAAACCACGGATGCTTGTCGAACAGGTCGAGCTTGTAACTCAACTCGGCGCGGCCCTGCTTGGCCCGCTGCCCGTTCTTCACGTTGGACCAGCTGTAGGCCATGATGGAATGCGGCACGGGCGAAGCCGCCCAGTTGGCGTCCGTGTCGCCCCGGGCGGCATCCAGCGGCACGGGATAAACCGTGCTCCAGAGCGAAATCGGCCCGATGTTGTTGCCGACCGAGGCGTTTACGTCGCGGGTGTCGAACGTGACTGAGGACTGGTCATAGCCGACGAGGAAATCGAGGCCTTCGGCGATATGCTGCGTCATCTTGAACTCGATGTTCCCCTGGTAAGTCTTCTGATACGTATCCGGACCGGACCAGCGCATGGTGCGCAGGTGTTCCCCGGGGAAGGTGATAAAGCCCGCGTGCTCCTCCCGTCCGTTGTTGCCGAGCGCGTCCGCCCGGGCCCGGATGCTTTGGAAGCCCAGTCCGGTGGTCTGGTTGCGGCCGTATTCCAGGTCGAGGGTGAACTCCGTGTTCTTCCAAGGGCGATAGGTGAAGATCGGCGCCACGGCAAATTTCTTCACCTTGTAGTAATCCGTGTAGTCGCCGTTCTGCTGCGCCGCCGCGGTAATCCGGTAGCCGGCCTTGCCGTCGGCGAGCGGGCCCGTTTCATCCACCGTGCCGCGGATCAATCCGTAGGTGCCGAAGGTGAACTCCCCCGAACCTTGCTCCTTCGCCTCCGGCTGTTTGATGAGGTAGTTGACGACGCCGCCAAAGTTGCCGATGCCGTAGAGCAACGCGGCCGGTCCCCGCACCACTTCGATGCGGCTGACGTTGGCCGCATCGGTCGTCACCTTGCGCCGGAAGCCATCCCGGAGCGCGTTGTCCGTGGTGAAGCCGCGAATGACAATGGAAGTGTCGGTTTTGTTCGCCGTCTGCATTTCCGGGTTGTTCACGCCACCCGGGTTTTGATACTGGGCCAGGCCGTTGCCCGTGTAATCATTCTGCGACTGGAGCTGGATGCCCGCGCTGTAGCGGAGCGCTTCCCGCAGATTCACCGCACCGGTATCCCGGATGAAATCGGCCGTGATCACTTCCAGCGACATGGGGAGATCCTTGATCGCCGCATCCAGCCGCGTGCCGGAAGTCGCGTTGGTCGCCTTATAGCCCTTGTCCTTGGCCGTGCTGACCACAAAGGGATTCAGCACCAACGTTTCCGTGCCAAGGGCGCTTGAGGGGGATTCGGTTTTATCCGCTGGTTGCGATGGTGCCGTGGTTTGGCCCGATGCAGCAAACGGGGTTCCGAGACAGACAGTCACGATGGACGCTATTTTCAACAGTCGTGAAGCGAACGATTGGTGATGATTCATTGCGATGGGGGGTTGGGGTGTGTGGTTGACCCGGCTCGATACAGTCTTCGCGCCCCAAGAATTGGTCAGAAGTCTTGGGGCGTTTGGGGCTGATCAACTCAGAAAAGGTTGGTCGTGTGATTGCTCAGGCGACCGGGGGCTTCTCCGAGGGGGCGAATTCAGCGAGTCAATGTATTGTCTTAGGCACAAGAATTAATATTATATTATGCACTAAGTATTGCATCATTTTAACTCGTTATATGATACATTGATATGATTTAATCTGTTCCGCGACTTTACGTATTTTGCACATTAATTTGCATCGTTTTTCTCCATTATTTCTAGGCCCACGTAAGCGCGTTCTCCCCTCACTTCAGGCAAAGCGTGCGAAAGGCCCACCGTGTAGTGGGTCAGTTTGGTTTCTTCGCTGTTGTAGGTCGGGGTTTATCGGCCAAGTGACACCACGTCCCGAACGCTCAAGTGACAGGACGTGCCGAACACCGCGACTTGCCTTGGTTCAATGCTACCCCCGCCGAAAGCGATCGAGGATTAGCGGAATGGATTCCGCGATTTCCCCCGGCGTGACCTGAAGGTCGTAATGCGCGCGCAGCTGCCCGCGATATTGCACGAGGTAGGCCTGGGACTGCGCCACGAGCGCGTCGGTGGCCGCGACCGCGGGCACCTGCAGATCAACGAGCTGCCTTTGCTCGAACGTTTCCAGCTCCCGGACCACCCGGTCGAATTCCCGCAGCATCGTGGTGATTTCGAGTTTCATCAGGTTGTTGATGGTTTCCTGCAGCGGAATGATGGTCACCCCGGGCAGGCCGCCGAGTTCCGCGGCCTTGGCGTTCGCCTGCCGCACCCGGGCATCGACGCTGCGGATCAGGCCGCTCGACTGGCCGAACATCTCCCGCGCCGTCGCGGACATCAACTGCGTGCCCCGGTCGTAACCGGCCACGGCATTGTTCCGTGCCTGGCCGAGCATCTTGATCAGTTCGCGCAAATCCGCGCGCAGGTCCTCGATGATCCGTTCCCATTCGGCCAGCCGCACGCGGGCCCGGCTCTGCTGCAGGAAAACCGGCACGGCGGTTTGCAGATAGGCCGCGAGGTGCGAGTCCAGTTGTGCGGTGTAGTGCTGCCCGAGCCGCTCGCTTTCCTGGGCTTGCCGCTGGAGCACCTTTTCGCGCGCAAAAGCCGCTTCGACCTCCTGGGGTGTGGATGGACCGCCCTTGCGTCGCCCCAGTGCGGCCAACAGCCGGCCCGGCAGGGCGGTTCCTTCCCGCGCCTGTCCGGCGGTCGCCCGGGCTTCCTCCAACTGGGACTTGAGCTGGCGGGCATCGGCGCGGACGCAGGCGTCCTCCCTCAGGCATGCATCCAAGGCCTCCGGAAAGCCGGGCGGAGCGGAAGGGGTGGTTTCGCCGGCCATGGTGGAGCCATAACACCGGTCACCCCGCTCCGTCAACCTTCCCACCCGCCTCAGAGGCCCGCCGCGGCCAGCAGCAGCACGCCGCCCGCGGCGGCCAGGCAGTAATAGCCGAAAAGGCTCCAGCGGCCCGTCTCCAGCAGGCGCGACAGGAATTTCAGCGCCAGCAAGCCGGCCGCAAAACTGCAGGCCATGCCGAGCAGGCCGGGCCCGAGCAGCGCGCCGAGATGGAGCTGACCGCCGGTCGGGCCATGCGCCTTCAGCAGGCGCAGCAGCTCGCGCCCGATTGCCAGTGGCGTCAGCACGACGGCCAGGACGAAACTGAATTCCTCCAGGCGCATCCGGCCCACCCCGAGCAGCAAGCCGGTCGAGATGGTCGCCCCCGAACGGGAAAATCCACGGAACGGCAGGCACAGCCCCTGCACCGCGCCGATCCAGGCGGCCGCGCGCCAGTCCGGCGCCCGTTCCGTTCCGGCCGCCGGCGCCCGCCGGCCGGACCAAAGGATCAGCGCACCCGCGGCCGCGAGCGCCGCCCCGACCAGGAACAGGTTGCCAAAGAGCAGCTCGATGTCGCCGTGGCCCAGGAATATTTTCTCGATCAGGTGCTTGAGCACGAGTCCGACCATCCCGGTGAACCCGGTCGCAACGACGCTCAGGACCACGATCTCGCGGAACGCCGCCACGCTGGAGAAATAGCGCTCCCGCCACGCCCGCCAGAAATAGCCGATCACCGCGAACATGGTGCCGGTGTGCAACATCACGAGCAGGAAGGTCATCTCGGGGCTCGCCGGGTCGAGCCCCAGCAGCTTCTCGACGACAATGACATGGGCCGAGCTGGACACCGGCAGGAGTTCGGCGGCGCCCTGAACGAGGCCCAGCAGCAGGATTTGGAGAAAGGTCATGGAGGGTGAAGTGGTTGCATCGGACATCATGGTTGGCCCGATTTGCCCACCTAATTGTGGCCGACCGGCCGGGATTGCACGCCCGGAAATTCGCTCAGGCGTTGACACCCGGGGACTGATTCCGCCCATCGCAAAGCCGTCTGATTTCTCCTGCGCGTCGTCCTGCTGGAGCCTGGCCGGTGTCCTGTTCAAGCTGACGGACTGGCCGCCGCCGGCCGCGGGCTGTTGGTGCGCGGCAAGGCGCTGGAGACGTTTACCTCATTTTCACGAGGCGAGAATGAGGCCAGGAATCGAGCCCCCGGCCGTGGGCTACAGTGCGGGCCGCAGCAAAGCAGGACGCGCGGCGCATTGGTGGTAAGACCTGGTCTTACAACAAAATCAGGCCTGCCTCGGTATACACCGACCCGGCCGCGTGCTAGGCTCAGGCGCTATGCATAATAATAATAAACATACCCAAGGTTTCACGCTCGTTGAAATCATGATCGTCGTGGTCATCATCGGCCTCCTGGCCGCGATGGCCATTCCCGCGTTCCAGAAGGTCCGCCAGTCCTCGCAGGACAAAGCGGTGTTGAACAACGCCCGCCAGCTGTCGGCGGCCGCTGACCAATTCTTCCTGGAGAACGGTGTCTCCACCTGTGCCTCGACTGACCTCGTGGGTGCAACGAACTACGTGAAGGCCGTCAACACGGTCGCGCAGGAGACCTACCCGGTCGGCTTCACCCAGGGTGTCACCATTACGATCTCCGGCGTCGCCGGTGCCCGCACCGTGACCTACGCCCCATGATTTCCGGTGCGGTCCGCCCGGCCGCCGGACCGCCTCGGCCGGGATGACCGCCCGACCCCGCCCCGGTGGCCGGAAACCGGCCGCTTGGTCGCGTCTTAAATGAAAATTGCCGCGGGCCCCGAACCGCGCCATCCTTAGTGCATGGTCCCGCCGCATCTGTCTCGGGATAACAACCCGCCGCCGGGCAACTGGACGGCCGGTTTCTGGCTGCGGATCAGCTCCCTGCATGGCAGCCGGCGCCGGCGGCAGGTGGTATTGGGCGCCGTCGTGCTGGTGTTGCTGGTCGGGCTCGTGGACTTCGTCACCGGGGCCGAGGCTTCGATGCTGGTGTTCTATTTCCTGCCGGTGGCCCTCGCGGTCACCGGCCTGAGCTGGCGGGCCGGCGTCGTGACCGCCCTCGCGTGTGTCAGCATCTGGCTGGTGGGCGAAGCGCTGGCGGACCATCACTACAGCAACCAGCTGGTGCGCTGGTGGAACGCCTGCATCGCCCTCGGCACCTACCTCGTGCTCATCTGGCTGTTGCACAGCCTGCTGACCCTGCAGCGCCAGATGGAAGAGCGCGTGCGCCAGCGGACGGCGGATCTCACCGATGAGATTGCGGAACGCGAACGCCTCGAGAAGGTGATCATGGAGATCAGCGAGCGCGAGCGCCGCCGCATCGGCCGCGACCTGCATGACGACCTCGGGCAGCATCTCACCGGAACCGCGCTGGCCGGCCAGGTCCTCGGCGAGAAACTCCAGGCCCGCTCGGCCGAGGAGGAGCCCGACGCCTGGCACATCGTCACGCTGGTCGAACAGGGCATTGAAAAGACCCGCAACCTGGCCAAGGGGCTCCTGCTGGCGGAAATCGATCCCGACGGCCTGCGCACCGCGCTGCAGGAACTGGCCTCCGCCACGGAGGACCAGGCGCGCATCATCTGCGAATTCCACTGCGCCGAGACCATCCGGCTGGAGGACAGTATCGCCGCGACCCACCTCTTCCGCATCACCCAGGAGGCGATCCACAATGCCCTGCGGCACGGCAAGGCCAGATACATCGAGATCACCCTGCGGGCCGAGGCCGGACAGCTGGTCCTCACGGTGTTGGATGACGGCTGCGGTCTGCCTCCGTCGGCCGCGCGCGGCCACGGGCTGGGCCTGCGCATCATGGCGCACCGCGCTGCGATGATAAACGCCGGTTTCACCATTGAACGCCAACCCGACGGCGGCACGCTGGTCACCTGTCGCCTCCCCGCCTGATCGTTCCCCCATGTCGAAAGACACCCCTCTCATTCTCCCGGTCCAAACCGGCACCCGGATTTTCCTGGTCGACGACCATCCGCTGGTCCGCGAGTGGCTGGGCAGCCTCATCGAGCGTCAGGCCGATCTCGGCATCTGCGGCCAGGCCGAGGATTCCGCCTCGGCTTTCCGGGAAATCTCCCGGTTGAAGCCCGACGTGGTCATCGTGGACCTGTCGCTCCAGGGTGAGTCCGGGCTCGAGTTGATCAAGCAGCTGCAAACGCTGCACCCGGTGCCCCGGGTGCTGGTGCTCTCGATGCATGACGAGGCTTTTTATGCCGAGCGGACATTGCGAGCCGGAGCGCACGGTTACGTGATGAAGCGCGCCGCCACCGGCAAGGTCATCGAGGCCATCCGCAAGATCCTGAGCGGCCAGATCTACCTGAGCGAAAGCCTGGCGGCCCGCATCGCCCAGAAATTCATCGGTTCCAGCGCCCAGCCCGGTGAATCGCTCATGAGCACCCTGAGCGACCGGGAGGTGGAGATTTTCCGCTTCATCGGCCAGGGCTACGAGACCAAGCACATCGCCGAGAAGCTGCACCTCAGCCTGAAGACGGTGCAGACCTACTGCGGCCGCATCAAGGACAAGCTCGCGCTGGCCAATGCCACCGCCCTGACCCACGAGGCGGTGCGCTGGTATGAGCACGAGCAGCGCAATGCCTAGCCCGGCGGGGTTTCGGGGTTTGCCACGCCGGAAAATTCGCTCATGGGTTGCCGCCCGTGACTGATCCCGCCCACCGCAAAGCCGTCGGATTTCTCCTGCTCGCCGCCCTCGGCTGGAGCCTGGCCGGCGTCCTGTTCAAGCTGGTGGACTGGCCGCCGGTGGCCGCCGCGGGCGGGCGGGGCCTGATCGCGGCTCTGTTCCTGATCGCCGTGCGCGGCCGCGCGCTGCGGTTCACGTGGTCGCCGCTCCAGCTCGGCACCGCCTTCGCCTATGCCGGCTGCACCGTCCTCTTCGCCATCGCCAACAAGCTGACCACCGCGGCCAACGCCATCCTGCTCCAATACACCGCCCCGGTCTGGATCGCGCTGTTCGGCGCCTGGCTGCTCAACGAGCGCGCCACCCGCGCCGACTGGTTCACGATCGTCGCCAGTTTCATCGGCATGGCGCTCTTCCTCTACGAGGGCCTGCAGCTGAACAACCTGACCGGCATCCTCGTGGCGCTCGCCAGCGGCATCTTTTTCGCCGCGATGATCATGCTCCTGCGCAAGCAGAAGGATGCATCGCCCATCGAGTCCATCATCCTCGGCAATCTGCTGGGGTTCCTCGTCGGCCTCCCCGCCATGTGGTCGGCGGGCCTGCCCTCCGGCGGCAGCATCGCCGCACTGGTCGTCCTCGGCGTGGTGCAGCTGGGCGTCCCCTACCTGCTCTACGCCCGGGCCATTCCCCATGTGACGGCGCTGGAAGCGGCGCTGCTGCCGGTCATCGAGCCGATCCTGAACCCGGTGTGGGTGATGCTCTTCATCGGCGAGCGGCCCAGCCCGCTGTCGCTCCTGGGCGGCGTGATTGTGGTCGGCGCCGTCACCTGGCGCGCCATCGACTCGGTGCGGAACCGGATCGCGCCGGCGACCTAAGTATACTATTAGTTGACATCAGTCCGGGCGGGCAGGAGGACTGCATCATGGCCAAAACCCCTGCCCCTCTCAGTCTCTGGCCGCTTGAAGCGGTGTTGGACGCCTTGTCGCCGGAAGCCCGGGGTTCGGCCCGGCGGCGGCTGGCGCCCCGGCGCAAGGTCGGCGCCACGACCCGCGTGGGCACCGACACGCCGCTCTGGAACCGCCTGGTCGAGGAGGTGCGGCCCCTGCTGAAGATCCGCGGGGAAAAGGCCCAGCTGTCCCGGCTGCTCGGCGTGCACCGTCAGGCGGTGAATGAATATTTCGTCGGCCGGCGCCGGATGCCGGACGCCGAGCGTGTGCTGCTGCTGCAGGAATGGCTGCGGGTCCGCCGGGCGGGCAAGCGGCCGGCCTGGTAGATTGTCAACTAATAGTATACTTGGGTCCGGTGGCCGGGCCTAAGCTCACGGTCCATTTTTGGCGGCCGCGCCCTCCGAAGCCCTGGCGGAGGAGGGCTTGAGCTGGATCAGCACGTTGGCGACGGTGATGAGGCCGCCGCCGGCCAGCAGGTGCCACGTCAGCTGCTCGTTCGGATAATCGAACCCGCCCCACGTGGAAAACATCGCGGGCAGGAACAGCGCGAGCACCGAGGCAAACAGCGGCTCGATGCAGTAGATCAGACCGGCCTCGGTCGCCGTGATCTTCGGCTGCCACGTGTTCATCAGCACAAAGGAACCAAGCGTGCAGAACACCGTCAGCGCCAGCGTGCCGCCGATCCAGAGCGGCGAGTGCCACGGCGCCAGCAGACCGGCGGCCGAGGGCGTGGTGCCGAGCGCCAACCCGGCGAACAACAGGCCCTCCACCGCGAACATCACGAGCGTCACCGGCAGCGCGCGGTTGCCGGCAAACTCCTTCCGCTCGAGCAGGAAGATCTGCATCATGAAGAACACCGAGCTGAGCAGCGTCTCCCCTTCGCCGCGGCCGAAGCGCATCGCCCCGAAGTCGAAGTTGCCGAGAATCGCCACCCCCGCCAGCACCAGGACACTGCACGCCAGCACCGTGACCGACGGCCAGCGGCGGGAGCGCAGCGCCAGCCAAGCGGGGATCATGATGGCGTAGAACTGGGTCAGGAACGCCGACACGGAGGCCGACGTGAACTGGATGCCGTCGTTCTGGAACAGCATGCCGATGCCGGCCGTCACGCCGATGAGCGCCCCCTGCTTGAACTCGAGCCGCGTGAACGTGCGAAGCTGCGGCCCGAGCAGGCAAACCAGCACCGCCGCGGCGATGAGGAAGCGCGGGGCCACCGTGTAGGCGGTGATGAACCAGCTGCTGCTCCCCGGCACGAGCTGCTGGTGGGCAAAGACCATCGCCTTGATGACCGGGAAGCTCAGCCCCCAAAACAGGTTGGCGAGCAGCAGCATCAACAGCGCCTGCCGGTGGATCGAGGGAGGAGAAGATGTCATGGCTACTGGAGATGAATCTGCGGGAGATGGACGACTCCTGTCGATGCCGGAGGATTTTTAGCCACAAAAAGGCACAAGGGAATTCCGCCTGCCGCGTTGCCCTCCCGCGCGCCTATAGGCGCGACGCAGACTCACTTCGCGAGCCGGATCACTTTGTGCCTTTTCGTGGCCAACTCATCCGACCAAAACAAAACCGCCGCGGATTGCTCCGCGGCGGTTTCAAAGGTTTCGCTAAGAGCGGATGTCTTACGAGACGTGCTTGCTGACCAGCTTGGTCATGTCGAACATGCTGACGGTGGCCTTGCCACCGAACACAACCTTCAGCGCCGCGTCGGCGTTGATGTTGCGGCGGTTCTTGGAGTCTTGCAGACCGTTCTTCTTGATGTAGGCCCAGAGCTTCTTGGTGAGCTCTGTGCGGGGAAGCGGCTTCGAGCCCACGATGGGGGCGAGAGCGGCGTCCGGAGTAACCGGCTTCATGAAAGCGGCGTTGGGTTTACGAGTGGATTTAGCCATAGTGCTAGTCATCAAAGAACCGGCCGGACCCAATGCAACGATTTTCTAGAGGGAAAATCACATTTTCTCAGAGGAGAAACGGGGGGATTTCCGCCAAAATAGTCTTGCGGCAAATGCGCCGCGCGCTTTTCGCGCCACGCGCAAAACCTCGCGGCGGCCGAAAATGGACCGAACGGCTAGGGCCCCGGCGAATCCATCTGCACGAACTGCCGGTAAAGCGCCGCATAGTGGCCGGCCTGCGCCAGCAATTCCGCATGCGTGCCGCGCTCGATCACGCGGCCCTGGTCCAGCACCAGCACCAGGTCGGCGTGCCGGATGGTGCTCAACCGGTGCGCCACCACGAAGCTGGTGCGGCCGCGCAGCAGTTCCACCAGGGCCTTTTGCAGCCGCGCCTCCGTGATCGCATCAATCGAGCTCGTGGCCTCATCGAGGATGACGATCCGCGGATCGGCGACCAGTGCCCGGGTGAAGCAGACGAGCTGCCGCTGGCCGAGGGAAAGCCCGGCGCCGCGCTCGCCGACTTCCGTGGCAAACCCTTGCGGCAGCGCTTCAAGCAAATCCAGACAATCGAGCCGGCGCGCGGCCTCGCGCGCCTCTTCCTCGGTCGCCTCCGGCTTCGCCAGCCGGATATTTTCCAGCACCGTGCCGGTAAAAAGGAGGTTCTGTTGCTGCACCATGCCCATCTGCCGGTGCAGCGAATGGCTGGTGATCGTGCGGATTTCGCGGCCGTCCAACAGCACCTCGCCGCGCGTCGGCAGGTAGAATTTGGAAACCAGGTTGATGATGGAGCTCTTGCCGCTGCCGGTGTGGCCGACGAGCGCGACGGTCTGTCCCGGCCCGGCCGTGAAACTAACGTCGTGCAGCACCGGCTTGGCCGGGTCGTAACCGAAGGTCACGGATCGGAACTCGATCCGCATGCCCGGGGCATGCGAAGTAACAAGGGGCAAGGGACAAGGATCAAGGGCATCGGCCTCCCCTCCTGTTAATTGATCCTTGTCACTTGTTACTTGCGACCCCGTTGCCCGGGGATCGCGCAGCGGGGTCGCCGCCGGGTCGTCCTCCCACTCCGGTTTTACGTCGATCAGACGGAAGACCCGCTCGGCGCCGGCCATGGCCACGAGTGCCTGGTTGTATTGGTTACCGATGATCGAGATGGGGGCGAAGAACTGGTTGGCGAGCAGGAAGAACGTGATCAGGCCGCCCATCGTCATGTCGCCGTTGAACACGCGCCAGCCGCCGAACATCAGCAGGGTGGCGACAAAGAACTGGCTGTTCAATTCCAGCAGCGGCGTGAGGATCGCCGAGGTCCGCGCCAGCGCGATGTTGTATTTGGCATGGTCGGCCAGGAGGCTGCGGAAAAGCCCGGCATTGGTCTCCTGCCGCACGAAGCCCTGCGTCACGCGGATGCCATTGACCGACTCCGCCAGCGTCGCCGTCACGCGACTGAAGCTTTCCTGCGAGGCGCGGGTGTAGTGGCTGAGCCGCATGCGGAAATGCCGGTTGAGCGCCCACAGCACCGGCGCCATCGCCAGCACCACGAGGAACAGCACCCAGTCGCACCAGAGCATCACGACCGCCGAGAAGATGACCGAGCCGAACTGGATGACGCTGACAAAGAGCACATCCTGGATGCCGGTGCGCACGGCCTCGATGTCGCTGGTCACGCGGCCGATGATGCGCCCGATCTTCACGCGGTGGAAAAAGCTCATCGGCTGCCGCATGGTCCGCGCGAAGAGCTCGGCGCGCAGGCCGTTGACCACCGTCTCGCCGATTTCCAGCGCGTAGCGCTGGCGGAAGTGGAAGAGCAGGTCGGTGGAAAGCGCGAGCAGCCCATACACCACCACGCCGGTCATGATGCTCCAGGAAGCGACGTGGAAAAAGCCCCCGGGGCCGGCGGCCGCAGCCCCCGCGGCATGACCGGCGATCGGCCCCTGGATGATCAGCGCCATCAGCCAGCCCAGCGCCGGCAGCTGTGCCGCACGGACCAGCGTCATGAGGACCAGCGCCACGACCTTGCCCTTGATGGGCGCGGTGTAGGTGAAGAGGCGGCGGATCAAGCCCCACTCGAGCGGCTTTTGCAGTTCTTCGTCCTCGTCCTCGCGCACCCGGCGGACGAGGCCGACGTCCTTGATTTTTCCCTCCGGGGTCATGCGCCGCCCTCCCGCTCGCGCAGCTTCAGCTGCTGCAGTTCGCGTGCGTCGACCAGCTGCAGGTTGGCCACGCGCAGATACGGTCCCGGCACCTTCATCAATTCCTCGTGCGTGCCGCGCTGCACGATGCGGCCGTCTTCCAAGACGATGATGAAGTCCGCGCGCCGCAGCGTGCTCAGCCGGTGGGCCACGATGAAGGTCGTGCGGCCGGCAATGGCCCGGTCGAGCGCCTCGAAGATCTCGTGCTCGGTCTCGCTGTCGATCGCGGCCGTCGGGTCGTCGAGCAGCATGATGGCCGGCTCGAGCAGCACCGCGCGGGCGATCGCCAGCCGCTGGCGCTGGCCGCCCGACAGGGTCTGGGCGCCCTCGCCGAGCAGCGTGTCGTAGCCCTGGGGCAGGGCCGTGATGAAGTCGTGCGCCGCAGCGATCTTCGCCGCCTTCTCGACCTGTTCGCGCGTGGCGCCGGGATGACCAAACGCAATGTTGGCCGCGACCGTGTTGGAGAACAGGAAGCTCTCCTGGAAAACGATGCCGATGTTCCGACGCACCTCGTCGAGGTCGAGCCGGCGCACATCCACACCATCCAGCAGCACCCGCCCGGCCGTCGGATCGAAGAAGCGGGGAATCAGGCTCATCAGCACGCTCTTGCCCGAACCGGTGGCCCCGAGGATCGCGACGCACCGGCCGGGCGGCACATCG
Organism: Opitutus sp. GAS368; assembly: GCF_900104925.1. Lineage (NCBI taxonomy): Bacteria > Pseudomonadati > Verrucomicrobiota > Opitutia > Opitutales > Opitutaceae > Opitutus > Opitutus sp. GAS368. The sequence goes on along the minus strand of NZ_LT629735.1, from coordinate 1,952,552 downwards.
AGGTCGACGTCGTGCAGGACCGTCTCGGCGCCGTCATAGGCAAAAGAGGCCTGCTCGAAACGCACCGCCCCCACGAGCTTGGGCCGGTGCAGCGCGTCCGGGGCGCTCTTCACCTCGACCGGTGCGTCGAGGATCTCGAATACGCGCCGCGCGCCGATCAGCGACTGCTGCACGCTGTTCACGATGTTCGCGAGGTTGTTGACCTGCCCAGAGAACTGCTCGAGGAAACCGGCGAAGGTGAAGAGCCCGAGGCCCAGCGGCAGCCGGTCATGCGCCACGAGCCAGCCGCCGTAGCCGAGCAGGACTATCATATTGATGCGTGTCAGGAAACCGACGGCGGGCGAGAACAGGCTCATGCGCCAGAAGATTTCACGCTGCTGGTCGAAGCAGGCCTGGTTGGCCGCATTGAACTTCGCCCGCGCCTCGGCCTCGCGGCCGAAACCCTTGGTGACCGCGGCGCCCGAGATGCTCTCGGCCAGAATCTGCACCATCTGCTCCACCAGCGTGCGGTTGTTTAGCATCGCCGGCTGCACCTTCCGGGAAAACCAGGCGGAAAGAATCCACAGGATCGGCGTGGTCGCCAAGCAGGCCAGCGTCAGGCCCGGGCTGAGGGTCACCATGATGGCGACGTAGGCCGTGAGCGAAATGATCATAATGATGCTCTGGATCAGCACCTGGTCCATGAACATGCGCACCGACTGCACGTCGCCCGTCACGCGGGTGATGATCGAGCCGGTGCTGTTGGCGTCGAAGAAACGGAAGCTCAGCCGCTGCAGCTTGTCGTAGACCTCGCCGCGCAGGTCCACGACGAGCTTCTGCTGCACGAGGCGGTTGACCGAAACGGCATAGACGTAGTTCAGCACCGCGCGGACGAGGGCGAAAGACAGGATGAGGCCCGCGAGCAGGCCCAGCACCTTCAGCGGCGGCCAGTCCTCGGGGAGTGTCAGGTGCAGGCGGTTGGCCCCGAGCGGCGTGCCGTCGAGCTTGTGCCGGATGTAATCGATGCCGACGCCCGTGAAACTCAGGCCCCCGATGCCAAGCGTGAGCAGCACCAGCTGGATGCCGAGCACCTGCAGGCAGTGGAGCCGGTAGTGCCAGGCCAGGCCGAACAACCGCCGGACCAGCATCCGGTTGTCGGATGGCTCGGGGGCGGCGGCCTCGCGTGCGGCGGTCATGAACGGTTCACGCTACGGGGAACCCTTTTCAGTGCACGAAATATTTTTGCGGCTGAGGGGAAACCCCCGCGAAATCCGCCGCGGCCCCGTGGCGCGGCGACCCAATAAGCGCTTGCCAAAAATAGCCCCCCGGCCAGCCTCGGCGCCGTTGGGTTGGTTGTTTGTTAGATTCTATCGCTACGGAGAATTGTCAGGTGAGCGACCGTGTTCAGTGATGATTTGAAATCCGGATTTTCGGGGACGGGCGGTAAGGCGACAGCATCAGCTCTCATCATCACATGTCAGAAAACAGCAAGCTCTACGTGGGGAACCTCCCCTTCGCCACCACCGCCCAGGACCTCGAGGCCCTCTTCGGCGAGGTGGGCACCGTCAGTGTCGTCGAGATCATCTTCGACAAATTCACCGGTCGTTCCCGCGGTTTCGCGTTCGTCACGATGGCGAACGGCGAGGAGGCCCAGAAAGGCGTGGAGAAGTTCCACGGCCACCAGCTCGAAGGCCGCGCTCTGGCGGTCAATATCGCCCGGCCGCGTGAAGAGCGCCCGCCCGGTGGCGGTGGCGGTTTCCGCGGCGGCGGCGGCGGTGGTGATCGCGGCGGCTTTGGCGGCGGCCGGGGCGGTCGTGGTGGCGGCGGTGGCTATCGCGGCGGTCGCGGCGGCGGCGGCGGTTACCGCGGCGGCGGTGAACGCGGTGGTGGTGGTGGCTACGGCCGCGAATAAGCCTGCATCGCAGTATACTTTCGAGGCCGGACGTTTGTCCGGCCTCTTTGTTTATCCCATAGGTCTTATTCGACCTATACGTCCTATCTTAAGAACCGCCGCTCCCACTCCGGGTTCGGCAACGGCGTCGGCTGGTATTTCCCGAACAGCGTATAGCGCGAGCGGGCGACCAGCTTGTAGCCCAAATCGCGCACGGGAGCGGGAATGAACCGCATCCAGCCGACCGCGCGCCACAAGCCGCCGCCGGCCACGGCGCACGCCGCCAGCGCCCCGTCGGTGCGCAGCCGGTAGGCCCCGGGGGCGGGGTCATTCCAGTCGGACACAAACACCAGGCTGTCGAAATCCGCCACCGGCAGACCCTGGGCCCGCAGATACGCCTGGGCCGGCTCGCTCTGCAGCGGCGCGTAGTGGAGCCGGCCCGCCCGGTCCGCCCGCAGCAGCCGCTGCACCACCCGGTTGCACAGGCCGCATTCGCCATCGTAGAGGAGGACCGGGCGTCGCATCGGCGCAAGCTAGGCCGCGGGTCCGGCATGGCAACCATGGCGCGGGGGAAAATCCCGCTTGACGTTGGAAACCATAAATACTTTTAAAGTTTCCGTAGGTTTATGGCCCTCTCCGTCCCCAAGCTTCCGCCCCGCCCGGTCGGCGACACCCCGCCGGTGATCACCCGCATCGTGCGGCTGGCCCGCGCCCATTTTTTCACCCACGGCTATAGCCAGTGCACGATGGATGAGCTCGCCGCCGAACTGGGCATGAGCAAGAAGACGCTTTACGTGCACTTCCCCAGCAAGGAGGCCATCATGCGCGCCGTGATCGAGGACCTCGGCCGGGAGATCCGCACTTCGGCGGACGAGCTTTTCGCCAGCCGGCAGCTGAACTTTGCCGAGAAGCTGCGCGGGTTTGCCGAAGGCATGGTGGAACGGCTGACCAAGACGAACCCGCGCCTGCTGCGCGACCTGCAGCGCTTCGCCCCCGACCTTTACCGGCAGGTCGCCGAGATGCGCGAGAAGAACATCCCCTACGTCTTCGGCCGCTTCATCGAGGAAGGCCAGCTCGCCGGCATGGTGCGGCCGGAGGTGGACACCGCCTTCGCCGTGCAATTTTTCCTGCAGGCCATGAACGGCCTCTGCCAACCCGCCACGATGGAGCGGCTGGGCCTGGCCCCGCGCGACATCGCGCCCCGCGCCATCGGACTCTTTTTCGGCGGACTGCTCACCCCCGCCGGCCGCAAAGAACATGAAAAACTATTCCCCCGCTAAACCCGCGCTGGTCGCGCTCGCGGCCCTCCTCCTCGGCGCCTGCACCCGGCACGAGTCATCCGCCTACCAGGGATACCTGGAGGGTGAGTTTGTCTATATCGCCGCGCCGCTCGGCGGCCAATTGGAGAAACTCTCGGTCACCCGCGGCGCGCGGGTCGAGGCCGGCGCCCCCCTCTTCACCCTCGAGCAGAGCGCGGAACTCTCCGCCCTGCGGGAAGCGGCCGAGCGGCTGCGCCAGTCGCAAGCCCGGCTGGCCGACCTGAAGAAGGGCCAGCGCCCGTCCGAACTCGCCGCCCTCGAGGCCCGGCTGGCGCAGACCCGGGCCGCCGCCGAACTCTCGGCCCTCGAACTGCAGCGCGCCACCAAGCTGCACCAGACCACCGTCCTGTCGGACGACGACTTCGATCGCGCGCGCCTGAACCATGAGGCGGACACCAAGCAGGTGATCGAACTGGCCGCCCAGTTGGAAACCGCCCAGCTCGGCGGACGGTCCGATGTCATCGCCGCGGCGGAAGCGGATGCGGCGGCGTCCCAGGCCGCGCTCGACCGGGCCGGCTGGAGCGTGGCCCAGAAGAGCCGCTCCGCCCCGGTGGGCGCGCTCGTTTACGACACTCTTTTCCGCGAGGGCGAATATATCACGGCGGGCCAGCCGGTCGTCGCGCTGCTGCCGCCGGCCAATATCAAGGTGCGTTTCTTCGTCCCCGAGGCGGATTTTGCCGCCCTCAAGGCCGGCGCTGCGGTGAAAGTGGGGATCACCGGCCGCGCGACGCCGCTCGAGGCGCGCATCAGCTACCTTTCGCCCCAGCCCGAATACACGCCGCCGGTCCTCTACAACCGCGAGAACCGCGCCAAGCTGGTCTTCATGGTCGAGGCGGTGTTCGACCCCGCCGCCGCGAAGGATCTTCATCCCGGCCAGCCGGCGGACGTGACCGCCGCGAACTAACCCGCATGAGCGCGACCGACTTCGTCATCGACGTCACCGGCGTCACCAAGCGCTTCGGCCCGAAGACCGTGGTCGACTCGGTGGGCCTGCAGGTGCGGCGCGGCGAGATCTACGGTTTCCTCGGGCCCAATGGCTCGGGCAAGACCACGTTCATCCGCATGCTCTGCGGCCTGCTCACGCCCGACCACGGCTCCGGGACCTGCCTGGGCTATGACGTCCGCACGCAGCAGGCGGAGATCAAGTGCCACGTCGGCTACATGACGCAGAAGTTCAGTTACTACGAGGATCTCACGATCCGCGAGAACCTCGACTTCATCGCCCGGGTTTACGCCGTGCCCGACCGCGCGGCCGCCGTGCAACAAAGCCTCGACCGCCTCGGTCTCGCCAATCGCAGCCACCAGCTGGCCGGCCAGCTCTCCGGCGGCTGGAAGCAGCGGCTGGCGCTGGCGGCCTGCCTGATCCATTCGCCGCAGCTCCTCCTGCTCGATGAACCGACCGCCGGCGTGGACCCCAAGGCCCGGCGCGAATTCTGGGACGAGATCCACCAACTGGCCGCCGGCGGCCTCACGGTGCTGATCACGACCCACTACATGGACGAGGCCGAGCGCTGCCACCGCCTCGCCTACCTCGCCTACGGCAAGCTGCTGACCCACGGCACGCTCGACCAGGTCTTGCACAGCGCGCCGCTCTCGACGTGGACGGTCGCCGGCCCGGACCTGCGCGAGCTCGCCGCCAAGCTGCGCGGCCTGCCCGGCGTGGAGCAGGTCGTCGCCTTCGGCAACCTGCTTCACATCAGCGGCCGCAACGCGGCGCAGCTGGACGGCACCATCGCCTCCGTCCGGGACCCGCGGCACGAGTGGCGGAAAATCTCCTCCGGCCTCGAGGACGTGTTCATCAGCCTGATGGACACGGCGCGCGACAACTTCGCCTGACCATGCCGCGTTTCACCTTCCATCGTCTCTGGGCCATCGTGCTGAAGGAGTTCATCCAGATGAAGCGCGACCGCGTGACGTTTGCGATGATGGTCGGCATCCCGCTGATGCAGCTGATGCTGTTCGGCTTCGCCATCAATTCCGACCCGAAGCACCTGCCCACCGCCATCCGCGCCGCCGACCAGGGGCCGTTTGCCCGCACGTTCGTCGCCGCCCTGCGGCACAGCGACTATTTCACGATCGTGCGCGAAACCGCCACCGAGGAGGAAACCCGCGAGCTGCTCCAGCTCGGCGACGTGCAGTTTGTGATCAATATTCCCGAGGACTTCTCGCGCCGGATCCTCCGCGGCGAGCACCCGCAGGTCCTGATCGAGGCCGATGCGACCGACCCGGCCGCCACCGGCCCGGCCATCGCCGCCGCGCGCACTATCGCCACCACGGCGTTCACCCGCGACCTGCCCGGCCCTCTCGCCCGCCTGCGCGGGACGGACGGTCCGGTGGATTTCTCCATCCACGCCCACTACAACCCGGAGAACATCACCCAATACAATGTCGTGCCCGGCCTGATGGGCGTCGTCCTCACGATGACCATGGTCGTCATCACCGCGCTCGCCATCACCCGCGAACGCGAGCGTGGCACGATGGAAAACCTCCTGGCCACACCGGTGCGGCCCTTCGAGGTGATGGTCGGAAAAATCCTGCCCTACATCGCGGTCGGCTACATCCAGGTCACGCTGATCCTGCTCGCGGCCCGGTTTATTTTCGGCGTGCCAATGGTGGGCAACCTCGCCTTGGTCTACACGGTGGCCTTGCTGTTCATCGCCGCCAATCTCTCCGTCGGCATCACCTTCTCGACCCTCGCGCAAAACCAGCTGCAGGCGGTCCAGATGGCGTTCTTCTTCTTCCTGCCGTCGATCCTGCTCTCCGGTTTCATGTTTCCGTTCCGCGGCATGCCGGAGTGGGCGCAGTGGATCGGCAGCTGCCTGCCCAACACCCATTTCCTCCGCATCGTGCGCGGCATCCTGCTCAAGGGCAACGGCCCGCTCGAGATCGCCCCGGAGATCTGGCCGCTGCTGCTCTTCCTCGTCGTGGCGATGTCCATCGGCGTGAAGCGCTACCGCCAGACCCTGGACTAGGTGGGGCGCGGACTCCGTTCCGCGCCTTGGCGGCGACGGGACTCGCCGCCCTACCCCTTCCCGCCCGCCAGCTGCTTGGCGATCGGGCCGTCGAGGTGCATGACCGAGGTCGGGAACGCGAACGACAGTCCGCGCGCCGCGACCGCGCGCATGAACGCGAGGTTCAGCCGCTGCCGCAGCGCCATGTGCTTTTCGAAATCGGCGTTCTTCGCGACGTAGACCAGCCAGATGTCGAGCGAGGAGGCGGCGAGGTCGCGGAAGTAAACCTGCACCGAGGCCGCATCCACCTCGGGCTCGGCCAGGATGAGGGCGCGGATCTCGCCGACGATGGCCTCCATCTGCGCTGGCGTCGTGTCGTAGGTCAGGTTAAGCACCTGCTCGACCCGGCGCGCCGCGAAGCGCGAGAGGTTCACGATCGCTTCGGAAGAAACGAGCTTGTTGGGCAGGATGACGAGCGACTTGTCCACGAGCCGGATCTTGGTGGAGCGGAGGCCGATGTCCTCGACGGTGCCGGTATAGGTGACGATCCGTACGGTCTCGCCCAGCTTGAACGGCTGGTCGATGGCCACGACGATCGAGCCGAAGAGGTTTGCGATGGTGTCCTGCGCCGCGAGGGCGAAGGCCAGGCCGCCGAGGCCGAGGCCCTGCAGGATGGTGGAGACGTTGTAGCCGAGGCTCTGGACCGTGAGCAGCACCCCGAACACCACGAAGACCGCCACGAGGGTCTTCTTGATCCACGGCATGAACGCCGCCACGCCCATCTGCCTTGCCCGTGCAATCTCGTGGGCGTGGTCGACCAGCGCATCGAGCACATTCAGGAGCGCCCAGAACAGGTTGAGCGAGAAGGCCACGGTCGCGGCGCTGGCCAGATACTGGTCGGTGGTTTCGGAAAGCTTCAGCACCCGCAGCGCACTGAAGATGCCCGTGAGCATGATGAATGTCGCCACGGGTGTCTCGAGAACGGGGAGGAGCCTGTCGTCGAGCGTCGTCTCGGTCTTGGCCGTCAGCCTCCGAAGGTAGCCGAAGATGATGTTGGTCACCACCCGCCGCAGGAGCAGTGCGCCGATCAGGAAGACGGCCGCGATGGCGTAGTGCGTCACCGTGTTCTCGCTGGTCCGCACGTCGAATTGCTCGAGCACCGTGTCCACCATGTGCCGCAAGAATCCCGGCGCCGCCGGCACGTGCGCGGTGGCGGTCGCCGCCGCCGCCGCGGTCGTGTTGGCGTCATGCTGGGCCGCAGCGGGCGCAGGTTCCTGCGCCCGGAGGAAAAGCGCGGACACCAGCCAGAGCGCGGAGGTGATCAGGAGGCGGAATTTCATGACGGGAAAGGGCCCTTGGAAAGCCTTCGCCAGGGGCTTGTCAACGGTTTGGTTGGCTCAAACGGCGTCGTTTTTTTTCCGTGCCTTCCGCCAAACCAGCGCGAGCAGGATCACCCCCAGGGCCAGCAGCCCCTCGACGGTATGAACCAGCCACGGCTCGGGGTGGAAAGCGTCCGCGACGAGCCGGTCGGTCATGATCATGTCTCCGCCCACCTTGCCGAGAATGGCCGAGCCGACATAGATGACCACCGGGTAGCGGTCCATCAGCCTGGCCAGCAGGTTGCTGGTAAAAACGACCAGCGGAATACTCAGGCCCAGCCCGAACAGCAGCAGGCCGAAACTGCCCTTCGAGGCGCCGGCCACGGCCAGGACGTTGTCGAGGGACATCGTGATGTCGGCGACCGTGATAAGCCAGACCGCCTGCCACAGGTTCTGCGCCTCGCCCTTGCCTTCTTCGCCGCCGGTGTTGTCCACCAGCAGCTTGACGGCGATCCACAGGATCAGGAGGCCGCCGATGAGCTTGACGTAACTGATCGCCAGCAATTGGGACGCCACGAAAGTCAGTCCGACCCGCAAGACCACCGCCATGCCCGACCCGATGACGGTGCCCCACAACCGCTCCCGGCCCTTCAGGCGGCGAACGGCCAGGGCGATGACCACCGCGTTGTCACCGGCCAGCACGATGTCGATCAGCACAATGCTGAGGATGGCCAGCAGCCAGTCGATCGGGGTGTTCAAATTGGCGGTCGAGGTCACGACGGCAAGGGTATCGGTCATTTCGCGGCCAAGATTTCCTGTCCGCGGGCCGGCGTCAACGGCAACTGGCCGCGCGGCCGGAACCCGGCCCGGGGCGGAAAATAAAATCGCCGGGGCCGCTAAGCGGCTCCCGGCGATCATGTCCGCACGAGGCGGACTTGCTACCGGCGACCTACCCCTAAGCCTCCGGCAGCCCTTTGTCATAAGCTTGTCCCATGCCAGCGATGGTTACGGGACAAAATAAAACCGCCGGGCGCTGAACACGCCCGGCGGTTGCACACACACGTTCCCCGCTTGCGGCGGGGAGTCTTGCCCAAAAACTTAGTTGAGGGCGATCTTGCGCGGCTTCGCGGCCTCGGCCTTGGGCAGCGTGAGCCGCAGAATGCCGTTCTCGTAGGTCGCGGCCACCTTGTCGGCCTGCACCGCATACGGGAGGCTGAAGCTGCGCGCGAACGAGAGCACCTGCTCGCCCTGCTTGCGCGTGGCGCTGAGGCTGAGCGTGTCGTCGAGCAGCTCGATGCTGATGTCGGCGCGCTCGACGCCCGGCAGCTCGGCGCTGACCTGCAGGTTGTCCTTGTCCTCGTGCACGCTCACCGGGATGGAGCGCGCCGTGTCGGAAAAGGCGGCGGCGAGGAAGGAGTTGATTTCACGGTCAAAGCCGGTCCAGGGCGAACGGACGGCGCTGGTGGCGAGAGGCTGGCTGTAACGAATGAGGCGATACATGGCTGTTTCCTTGTTGGTTGGAGGTTGAACTGTGTGCCGCCTCTTTGCACCGCGCGTGCCGGCGGCCGGTGGTGCCCAACATGCCGCAAAGCCGGCACTTAGCCCGCCTCCCGGCACAGCCGCCGCGCCGGAATGCCCCGCAGTGTGACGGCCGGGCGGGAAACTCCGTCCCGCCGGCTTTTTTCCGTGGCTTCGGGATGCCCCGTGGCTTCTATTGCGCCCTACCCAAATGACCTTCGACTTCGACACCGTCATCGACCGCCGCGGCACCGACTCGCAGAAATGGCAGAAGTATGCCGGCCGCGACATCCTGCCGCTGTGGGTAGCCGACATGGATTTCAAGTCGTCGCCGGCGATCATCGCGGCCCTGCAGGAACGTGTGGCCACCGGCCTGTTTGGTTACGCCCGGCCGGTGAAATCCTCGGTCGACGCCTTCGTCGGCGCCCTGGCGCAGCGCTACGGCTGGCAGATCGACCCGGCCTGGCTCGTCTGGCTGCCGGGGCTGGTCGTCGGCCTCAACCTTACCGCCGAGGCCTTTGCCCAGCCCGGCGAGGAAGTGATGACGCTCACGCCAGTCTATCCGCCGTTCATGAGCGCGCCGAAGAACAGCGGCCGCGTTTCCACCCAGGTTCCCTTCCGGCACGATGCGGTCAACCGTCGTTGGGAGATCGACTGGGCGGCGCTGGAAAAGGCCGTCACGCCGAAAACCAAACTCTTCTTCCTCTGCAACCCGCACAATCCCGTCGCGCGCGTCTGGCGGCGGGACGAACTCGTGCAGCTCGGCGAGTTCTGCGTGCGGCACGATCTCGTGCTTTGCTCCGACGAGATCCATTGCGACCTCATCCTCGACGGGCTGCCGCACATCCCCACGGCGCTGCTCGGCGCCGAAGTGGCCAAGCGCACCGTCACGCTCATGGCGCCGAGCAAGACCTACAATGTCCCCGGCCTCGGCACCTCCATCGCCATCATTCCCGATGCCCAGCTCCGCGCCCGGTTTGTTCGCGCCACCGCAGGGGTCATGGCCGAGGTCACCGGGCTTGGCTATGTCGCCTGCGAGGCTGCCTACCGCGACAGCGAGCCGTGGCGGCAGGCCTTGCTGCAGACCCTGCGCGGCAACCGTGATTTTCTTTTTGATTTCGTCGCCCGCGAACTGCCGGGCGTCGTCATCGAGGCGCCGATCGAGGCCACCTACCTGGCGTGGCTCAATGTCTCCGCCCTCCAGCTCCCCGACCCCATCGCGCACTTCGAGGCTCACGGCGTCGGCCTGAGCGACGGTGCCTTCTTCGGCGTGCCGCGCGGCACGCACGTCCGGCTCAACTTCGGCTGCCCCCGCGCCACGCTCGCCGAGGCCCTCGTCCGGATGAAGCGCGCCATCGCCGCGCGCTGAGCGGCCCCCCATGCGCATCGGGCCCTACGAGCTGGATTCGAATCTGTTCCTGTCGCCGCTGGCGGGCTACACCAACCTGCCCTTCCGGCTCGTGGTCCGCGAAATCGGCGGCGTCGACTGGACCACGACCGACCTCGTCAACGCCCGTTCGCTGCTCGAGAAAAACAAGCGCGCCCTGCAGATGGTCAGCACCTGTCCGGCCGAGAAACGCCTCGCCGTCCAGTTGTTCGGCGCCGTGCCGGAGGAAATGCGCGACGCGGCCGTGATGGTCGAGGCGATGGGCATCGCTTCCGTCGACATCAACATGGGCTGCCCGGTGAAGAAGGTCACCGGCATCGGCGGCGGTTCGGCCATGATGACCGAGCTGAACAAGACCGCGGCGCTGGTGCGCGGCATGGTCGCCGCCGTGAAAATCCCCATCACCGCCAAGATGCGGCTCGGCTGGGACGAGAACAACCTCACGGCCCCGGACCTGGCCCGCGTGCTCGAGGACGCGGGCGTCGCCGCCATCTTCGTGCACGGCCGCACCCGCGCCCAGGGCTTCGGCGGTACGGTCAACCTCGCCGGCATTCGCGCCGTCGTCCAGGCCGTGAAACACATCCCGGTCATCGGCAACGGCGATGTGACCACGCCCGGGGCCGCGAAGCACATGCTGGCGGAGACCGGCTGCGCCGGCGTGAGCATCGGCCGCGGCGCGTTCTACAATCCCTGGATCTTCCGCGACACGCAGCACTACCTAAAGACCGGCGAGTTGCGCCCCGAGGCCGGCTATGCCGAGCGCGTCACCGTCATGCGCCGGCATCTCGAGTTGATGATCGAATTTTACGGGGAGGATTTCGGCTGCCGGCTTTTCCGCAAGCCGGCCGCGTGGTATGCCAAGCGCTTCGGCCCGGCCAAGGAATTCAAGAAGGGCATCACCCAGTTCGGCACCCGCGCGGAGTTCGAGGCCCTGCTCACGGCCTACGAGAAATGGCGCGCGCCCTTCCTCGACGAGCGCGGCGAGCTCAAGGCCCAATACCGGCCCGGCGCCATGGTCGCCTCGTTCATGCTCGATCCCGACGACCCGGCGGTGCTGCGCCGTGAGTCCATCCCCGTGCCCAAGGGCCCGGTGGACGTGTGGTGAGGAATTCAACCCACACCACCTGTCATCCTGAGCGCAGCGAAGGATCCGGTATGATGTGCGCCATCGATCATGCCGCCGGATTCTTCGCTGCGCTCAGAATGACAGGATTAGGATGGCCCTGAGTATTCGTTCCCGCTCAGATTCACTCACGATGTCCAACGTCACGCACCTCTGGGCGATCTTCCTCGGCACGTTCATCGGCCTGCTGCCGATCATCAACCCGCTGGCCGCCGCGCCCACCTTTCTGGCCATCACCGAGGGCGACAGCGTCGCGCGCCGCCGTGAGCAGGCCCGCAAGGGCTGCCTCTACATGGTGGCCATCCTCGTGAGCTTCCTCATCGGGGGCACGTTCATCATGAATTTCTTCGGCATCTCGATCCCGGGCCTGCGCATCGCCGGCGGCATCCTGATGGCCGGCATCGGCATGGACATGCTCCTGGCGCGCAACGCCGCCGCCAAGTCCGAGGACGAGGAGGAGCGCGCCGCCGCCGTGAAGAAGGCCGACATCTCCTTTTCGCCGCTGGCGATGCCGATGCTGAGCGGTCCCGGCTCCATCGCCGTGACCCTCGGTTTCACCTCGCTCGCCGACGGTTGGTTTGACTACCTCGCCATCATCGCCGGCATCATCACCGTGGCGTTGATCACCTATGTGGTGCTGCGGCTCTCCAGCCGGATTGTCGGTTTCATCGGCCCCGTCGGCGTGAACGCGATGACGAAGATCATGGGCTTCCTCATCATGTGCATCGGCGTGCAGTTCGTGGTGAACGGCGTGCTCGGCATCGCGACGGAACCCGCGCTGCTGCGCGCCATCAAGGCCGCGCTCGCGGCGCACTGATTGCCTCGGTTTCGCGCCGCGAGAACCGGGGACAAGCCCCGGGCCCGCAGCCGCGGGCAACGGTGCCGCGGCTCAGTTGCGCCGCTCGACCTTGGCGCCGGTCTTGTCCCGGAAGGTCAGCATGCGGGTCTCGGCATTGTAGCTTTCGAGGGTGATCCCCAGCTGGGGATTGACGAGATCGCCTGTCTGGTAGGACGTGCCGCCGATGAAGACGCGGGGATTGGCGCCGCCGCGCACGCCGCTGATCTTGAGATTCTCGACCGCCGCCCGGAACTGCATGCTCGGTGGAGGGGGCGGCGGCGGGGCCTCCGGTTTGACTTCCACCGGAGCGGTCACCACCGCGGCCGGAGCGGGAGTCACGGCCGGCTTGGTTTCCGCCGGTTTGGCCTCGGCGGGAGCCCGGGTGACGGGCGCGGGCGTGGGCGCGACCGGGGTCGCCGGAACAGCGGCCGGCTTCTCCGCGGGAGTTTGCGCGGGCGGCGGCACCGATTTGACCGCGGGCTTCGGCCGGGGCGGCGGTTCAGGCTGCGGGCGCGGGAAGACAAAGCCGCCGACTACCACGAGCGCTAACACCAAGGCACCGCCGCCGATGAAAAGGAGTTTTTTCTTCGAGCCCGCTCCGCCCTTCTTTTTCTTTGCTGCGGCCGACGGGGGAAAGTTGCCTCCAGGGGGAGGCGGGAACGGCGCGTTGGGCGGAGGCGGGGGAAAGGCCGCTCCGCCGACGAGCCGGGGGGGCGGAAACGGCGCGGGCGCGGCCTGCATGACCGGGGTCTCGGCGGGAATGGCGGCCTCGCTGGCTGGAGCCGGCGGGGGAAAGGGCGAAGGGGCCGCCTCGGCCGCCGGGGCGGGTTCGGCCGGCGCCGGTTCGGCGGTGATGGCGGCTTTGGGTTTCAGGCTGAATTTCGGTTTTTCCGCCACGGGCGCCGGGACAAATTCGACAGGCTCGGCCGGCGGCGGCGCGGGCGGCGGTTCCGGCGCAGGCGCGGCGGCGGGTTCCGGTTCGGGCGCCGGGGTGGTTTCCTGCACCGGAGCGGCCGACAAACGGGGTTTGAGACGGACCGCGGGGGCGGCTTCAGCCGCGGGGGTCGGCGCGGCCACCGGCGTCTCGGCTGGCGCGGTGTCCGGCGTGGCGGGTTGGGACGATGCAGCGGAAGGGTCGGCAGCCAGCTTGGGTTTCAGGCGGAGCTTGGGTGCGTTATCTTCGCTCATGCCTCCATGCCTAGCAGTTTCGCCCTCGCGGCGGAAACAAAAAGATTGCCCCTTCCATCAGCCTTGTGGCCCGGCCACGTGTGCCTTACAAACCGCCCCTACTGATGAAGCGTGCAGCGGGCAGTTATGGCGGAATCAGCTCCGTCGCGGTCAAAAAAGCCACCGGCCAGACGTGGCCCCAATGGCTGGCGCTGCTCGACCAGGCCGGCGCCCGGAAGCTCTCCCACCGGGAAATCGTGCAATGGCTCGAGCGGCAGCCGCGCCTGGCCGACTGGTGGCGCCAGATGGTGGCCGTTGGTTACGAACAGGCCCGCGGGCTGCGGGTGAAGCACCAGAAGACCGACGGTTTCGAGATCAGCGTCAGCAAGACCATGGCCGCCCCGGTCGACCGGGCCTTCGCCGCCTGGAAAAACCCCGACCTGCGCGAGCGCTGGCTGCCCCGCACCCCGCTCACCATCCGCAAGGCCACCCCGCACAAATCCATCCGCATCCTCTGGTCCGACGACACCTGCGTGAGCGTGAATTTCTGGCCGAAAGGCCCGCTGAAGTGCCAGGTGGTGCCGCAACATGGCAGGCTCATCACGCCCGAGGCCGCCGAGAGAATGAAGGCCTTCTGGGCCGGGAAACTCGAGGCCCTGCGGGTCTTCTTGGAAACGTGAGACCTCTCCTGACCATGCTGGCGGCCTTGGCGGCCGTCCTGACCCTGGCCCCCGCGCAGGAGGTCCAGGCGCACGGACTGGTCTTCGAAAAATGGGTACGCGATACGTTTTTCGCCGGCTACCGGCCGGTCAGTTACACGCAGCGCTGGGATATCCCGGCGACGGAAAACAAGGATCACGGCGCCATTCCGGTCAATCCGAGGGTCGCCAGGCTCGGCACCGCCGTGGATCTCGGCGACGCGCTGCGCCAGTATGAGATCGACGAGCCGTTCATGCTCATCATCGGGTTCTGGCAACAGGACGGCGGCGTAAAGCGCATGGTCAACATCATCGCGCCGGAAATCTCCCCGGAGCTGTGGCGCAAATTGTGGGGCCCGGTCACCTATGCCGATTTGCTCAAACTCGACGCGATCATCAAGGACACCGGTCCGGCCATCGAGGAAACCCGCCGCCGCGCGCTGCAGATGAAGAACGCTCCACCCTTCACCGAAGCCATCATCCAGGTGAACCCCAAGATCGACGATCAAGGCCAGCGCCGTCTCCAGTGCTCGATCCGTTTCCGCGATGTGTTCCAATATCTCGCTCCCGGGGCGGACCCGAAACCCCCGGAGCATCCCACCCTCTTTGGCGTCGAATACCCGGGTCCGATCGCCCCGAAGCCACCCGAGCTGAAAAAACCCTGACCGAGCGCCCGCATGACCGCCCCCACCCAACCCCGGCTGGTCCGTGCTCTCGGCCGGTGGACCATGGTGGGGCTTGTCATCAACAGCGTGATCGGCAGCGCCGCCTTCGGTCTGCCCGGCGACCTGGTCAGGTTCGTCGGAAATTCCGCGCCCTGGGCCTATGTGCTGGCGGCCGGCGGCATCGCCCTCTTCATGGGCGTTTTCGCCGAACTCGGCTCGCAGTTCAGCGAGGCGGGCGGGCCTTATCTTTTTGCCCGGGAAGGTTGCGGCCGTTTTTGGGGCATCCAGATGGGCTGGTTTATCTGGCTGGTGCGCCTGACGTCCGCCGCCGCCAACGCCAATCTCTTTGTCGTCTACCTGGGTGAATTCTGGCCCGGCGTGACGGCCACGGGGCCGCGCATTGCGCTGCTCGGTCTGCTGCTGGGCGGACTCGTGCTGGCCAATATCCGCAGTGTCGGCAGCGGGGCGCGGCTTTCCAATTTTCTCACCGTCGCCAAGCTGACGCCCCTCGCCCTGCTGATCCTGGCCGGATTCCTCTGGACCGGCGCCCCCGTCACCCAGCCGCCGGTGGCCGCCACGTCGGCGGGCTGGATGAACGCCGTCCTCGCCCTGCTTTTTGCCTTCGGTGGTTTTGAGGCCGCCCTGATGCCACTGGCCGAGGGCAAGGATCCGCGGCGCGATCTTCCCTTCGCGCTCTTTACCGGCCTGCTGGTCATCGCCTCCTGCCTGTTGCTGACCCAGATTGTCGCCATGCGCACGGTGCCCAACCTCGCCGGGAGCGCCCGCCCGCTGGCCGACGCCGCGCGCGCCCTCGTGGGCCCCGCCGGCGCCGGCTTCATCGCCCTCGGCGCCATGATCTCGACCTCCGGTTACCTGAGCGCGCAGTTGCTGGGCGTGCCGCGCCAGACCTACGCCATGGCCGAACGCGGCGATTTTCCCGCCAGCCTGGGCGGAGTGCATCCGCGTTTTCGCACCCCGTGGATTTCGATCCTGCTGTGGGGCGTGCTCGTGCTGGCGCTGGCCATCTACGGCAACTTCATCTGGAACGCCATCATCTCGGCCGGCGCCCGGCTCATCACCTACGGCATCGCCTGCGTCGCCCTGATCCGGCTGCGACGTCTGCGCCCGCACGCCGACGCCTTCCGCCTGCCCGCGGGCCCGGTGATTGCCGTGGCGGGTCTGGTGCTGTGCGCCGTGCTCGTCGCCCAGATGAGCCTCACGCATGCGGTCGTCATTAGTCTCATCGCCACCATCGGGCTGGTCAACTGGCTGCTGGTGCGTGGTAATCGGCCTTAATCCGCCTTGGGCGCTTCGGCCTTGGGCTCGGCGGGTTCCTCAGCCGGCGCTTCCTCCACCGGTTTCTTCGGCACCGGACGGACGATGGGCTTGCCGGAATTTTCCTTCCACCAGCGCAACCAGCCGTTGCTGCCGCTGTTCTCCTGCCCGGTGAGACTCTGCAATGCTTCGCGGATAGCCCCGGCCAGTTCGCTATCGCTTGCCTCCGCCGGGCGGAGGGCGGCGATGAGCGGCCCGACCGACCGGGTGTGACTCATTTTGCCCAGGGTGCGGACGGCCAGCAACCGGGCCGCCGGGGCGCCCTGGCGCATCACCACAAACAGCGGGTCCAGCAACGCCGGGTCGTCAAGTTTGGCCGCGGCATCCACCAGCAGATAGCCGAAGCGCAACTCCCCGGAGCGATCAAGCAGGGTGATGATCAATGGCGTGGCGTGCCGGTCGCCGCGACGCGCCAGTTCGATCACGGCGATCTCCCTGAACACCGGCCGGGCGCCGTCGCGTTGCGCGGCGGCGAGCAAGACGCCATTGACCCCTTCGCCCTGCACCCGCTCCAGCACATGCCAGGCGGCCTCGGGCGGCGTGTCCACGTCCATCATCGCCAGCAGGGGCTTCGCGGCCGACTCCGGCAGGGGCGGATGTGCTTTTTGCTCCCCGTCGCCGTTGTTTTCCTCCGGCGAATCGAGCGCCAGCAACGCGTGCGAACGCGTCCCCTCGTCCGGATCGGCCAGGGCCGGTGCCAGCACCGGCTCCAACTCCGCGCGATGCCGCGCAAGGAGCATGTCGACCGCCGCCTCGCGCACCGCCGGAACCGGGTCGGACTGCAACACCCGGCCCAGCGCGGCCGTCCCGCCCTCAACGGCGTATTGCGTCAGCCGCACGGCGCCGAGCCGCACCAGCGGATCCGGATCCTCCAAACTGCGGGCAATATCATCCTGCATCGCGGCGGCGGTGGTGTGCGCGTTCATATGCCGCTCCACTATTTCCAGGGCGAAATTCCCCAGCGCCGCCCGCGCCCGGTTGCGCACGAAGGGCTGCGGGTCGGTGGTCAGGGCCAGCAAGGCGTCCGCAACGGGACGCTGTCCGTGGTAATTCGCGGTGCTGAGCGCCGAGATCGCCGCGGCGCGGACCACGAATGATTCATCCTTCAGGGCCGAGAGCAGGGCCTCTCCCGCGATCGGGTCCACCAGCGGGCCGAGCACCAGCGCCACGCCGCACCGGGCCATCGGCGGGGTGGACCGGTCGCGCAGCATCGCCGCGAGCCGCGGGACTTTGTCGGAGGCGGGGTTCTGCAAGAGCGCCCATTGCACGGCTTCCTGCCGGCTGAGCATCGCGACGTCCGCCGCTTGGTCACGGCGGGCGGCCGTTTCAAATTCGTGGTCAAACTGGGTCCAGCTGTTCAGTTGCTCCTCGCTCAATTCCGCCGGATTGGCCGGGTAATCCGGGTCGTCGCGCAAAGCGGCCAGGAGGGCGGGAAAAGCGGAGGCCTCGCCGAACGCCCCGAGGGCCGTGGCGGCGATGGCGCCCAAACGCTCGTCCTTGGCCCGCAGGAGTTCAACCAGCGCCGGGACGGACGCCGCCTCGCCGCGGGCCAACAAGACCTTGGTGGCGGCCACACGGTGCTCGTCCTCGGCTTTCTTCACCGCGGCCAGAACCGGGGGCAGGCCGAACACGGTTTCCTCCACCTTGTAGACGGCCTCCAGGTATTCCGGCCGCAGCCGTTCATATGGCGCGTCCTGTGGCTGGCTGTAGTAGCGGTTGATGCTGGTCGGCGGATGGACGGTGCCTTCAAATTTCTCGTGGATCATTTCCTGCCCCTGATGAAAGAGTGTCACGCTGCCACTCAGTTCCGCCCCGCTGTATTGGTGCCCCATCACCGTGCCGACGTAGTCCGCCCCCAGGGCGCTGCCGTAAGTATCAACCCGCAGTTTCATATCCGCCGGCTCGCCCGGCCCCACGACTTTCCAGCCGGCGAATTCCAACGCCGCCTTGGTGCATTCCGCCAGGGGCAGCGGTTCGCGCGGTTTCTTGTCCCCGGCCGCGCCGTCGGAGGCTTCGGCTTTCTCCGCCTGGTCCTCGGCCCCCCAGGCCCAGCCCTGCTTGATCTCCAGACTCACCGTCCGGGCCTGGCGCAGGAGCTTCGCTTGGTCCGGCGTGAAGGCCCCGTTGTCCGCACCCCGCCCCGCGGCGGCCGCCAGCACGCCGACCAGAAGCATTATGACGGGCCGCGACATGAAATCCGGTTACATCGCGGCCGGTGCTTTCTTCGTGCTTAAGCCGAACGCCTCCCGCAACCAGCTCCAGGCCTTGCGCAGGCCGATGTCGCAGGTGCCGTTGATGCGGTAGGTGCGGGCAAACAGCTCCTCGTGGCCGACATAGCGCGGCGGCAGGAGCAGCAGGGTGCTGTTCTTGTCCGCCACCTTTTCGAAACCCAGCACTTCCGAGTAGAAAAACCCCTTGCCGACCACGATGCCGTCGCGCGGCACCTCGACCATACGCTCGGGCAGCACCAGCCACGGCCGGAACTTGAAGAGCAGTTTGCCGTCGGCGTCCTGGTGCAGCCGGCCGTAGGTGCGCCGCGGGGCATCGGCAATGTCGCGGCCGGTGAAAAGCTTGTTGTCGTCCGCCAGCAGCTGGAACCGGGTGCGCCGGAAGGTGAAGAAATCCCAGCTGAAGACCGAACCGAACACCATCAGGCGGAAGGCCCAGCCCGCCATGAAATACGCCAGGATGATGATGGCGACCGACAGCGTCGCCCCCACCACCGGATCAATGTAGGCCGTGGCCGCGACGAGGGACAGCACGCTGGTCCGGATGCCCTTCAGCGCCGTGTCCAGGCCGCCCCACGGGCTGAGCAGGATGAGCACGTTGATCGCGTGGCCCACCACCCACACGACGGCAAACACCGCGACCGACAGCGGCACCATCAGGAGTGTCAGCAGCCAGGACATGTCGAAGGCGGCGAGCGGCAGCACGCCGAAGCCGCCCGACACCACCGGCGCGTGCCCCAGCAGCCCAGTGGAGTGCATGATGAGCTTGGAACCCACCGTCACCAGCGAGGGAACCACGGCCCCGGCGGCGACCAGTCCGCTGATCTTGTTCTCCACCGTCTCGGCCACATCCAGCGGCTTCTTCATGCCTGGCGGCACCATGACCGCAAAGGTGTCCTTGAACGCGCACACGCCGACCAGCAGCAGCGCCGGCAGCCAGAACGAGACCTGCGCGAACCAAGGCAGCCGCGCCTTCTCCTCCGGTGTGCTCGCCTTCATCCATTGGTAGGCCCCGACTCCGCTGACCCCCAATAGCGGTGAGATGGCAATGCCCGTCACTTGGGAAGCCATGGTGGCCAGCTCGATGCCCGGGGTCTTTTCCTTCTTCTCGGCCGCCGGCGCGGAACCGGTGAACAGGACGGCGCAACACAACGCAAGAACCAGGGGCGCGAGGCGTTTCATGCCCCCCACCATACCGCTCCGCGATGCTTTGAAAAGCCCGCAAAAGACCGCGAAACAGCGACTCTGTAGCGACGGTCTAAGACCGCCGACTCCGGGAACGGCACCCCTGGCGCGCCGCTACCGCACCCTGCAAAAGCTACGGCCCGGCTCCCTTTCGGAGGCCGGGCCGCAACAACACACCTAACAGCTGAACCAAGGAACAAGACCTCATTTCGGGCGGATGATTTCACCCCGTCAAACCGTGAACGTCCCGCCGCCTTTTCTTAACCCGGCCGTGACCTTCCCGCCACAAAGCGCGCTCCTCGCCGTCATGGCGGAGGCCGGGTCTTCGAATCTCTTCCGACCCCATGACCAGGTGGAGCGCGTTGCCCCAACGCGCTTCGGAGCGTGCATCTGCAAACCAGCGTGTGGAGGACAACCCGCTCCACCCCGATTACCTGCAGGCCGGGCCCACAAAGCTTTGCCAACCGGAGCCGGCCTTGCTCATGTCGCTCCATGCCCCTGACGAAAGCCGAGCTCACCCGCCTGCGCGATCTGCGCGACAAGAAGCATCGCGAGGCGGCGGGCTTGTTCGTCATCGAGGGCGAAAAGGTCGTCGGTGAACTCCTCGCGGCGAAATTCCCCCTGCTGGAAATCTACGCGACGCCGGCCTGGCCGGAACTGGAGCGCGGGCGACCCCGCCCGCGGACTGCGGCGGAGTCGCCGCAGCTCCAAGTCTTTGAGGTCACCGTGGAGGACATGGCGCGCGCCAGTCACTTCCCCACCCCTTCAACCGTGCTGGCGGTGGGCCGGATCGCCCGCACCCCATTGGCCGCGGACGCGCTCGATCGCGGCCTGACGCTGGCCCTCGACGGGATCCAGGACCCGGGCAACGTCGGCACCCTGCTGCGGCTGGCCGACTGGTTCGCCCTCGATCGCGTGCTGCTCTCGCCGGATTGCGCCGACCTGTTTTCCCAGAAGGTCGTCAACGCCAGCATGGGCTCGTTCGCCCGCGTGACCGTCCACACCATCCCCTTGGCCGAGGCACTCGCCGGCGTGAAGGTGCCCGTGCTTGGCTGCGAACTCGCCGGTTACGATGTGCATACGCTCAAGCCGGCGCGCGATGCGGTGATTGTCATCGGCAGTGAGGGCCGCGGGCTCTCCCCGACCGTGCAGGCGCTGGTGACGAAGCGGGTGACCATTCCCCGCTACGGCGGCGCCGAGTCTCTCAACGCCGCCATCGCCGCCGCCATCGTGTGCGACAATCTGCGGCGGCTTTCGTCTTGAGGCGGAACGCGGCCTCCGGACGCGTTTTTAACATGCGAGAATCTTAAAAACCCGTCCGGAGGCCGGGTTCCACCTCGAGGCAACCATCGCATTCCCCCTGTCATTCACCGCACATCATTTGCCTCGCTGCCACCACACCACCAGCTGTCACCCATGCGTTCACGTTTTGTCCTTCTCTCACTCTCACTTTCACTCTCGCTCGCCAGCGCCGTCTTCGCCGCGGAGACCGGCCCGTTTGACTACGACAAGTCCGCCCCGCTCGACGTCCGTGAACTCGGCGTCGAGCAACGCGGCGGCGCCACGGTGCACGACCTCACCTTCGTCGGTGTCAAGGACCCCATCAAGGCCTACCTCGTCACGCCCGCCCAACCCGGGCCGCACGCCGCCATCCTCTACGTGCACTGGCTCGGCGACCCGGCGACCACCAACCGCACCGAGTTTCTCGATGAAGCCGTCGCGCTCGCCGGCCGCGGCGTGGTCTCGCTGCTCGTCGACGCAATGTGGGCCCAGCCCAAGTGGTATGGCCAGCGCGTGCCGGAGGAAGATTACGACCGCTCCGTGCAGCAGGTGATCGAGCTGCGCCGGGCCCTGGACCTGTTGCTCGCCCAGCCCGGCGTTGATTCGCAGCGTGTCGCCTATGTCGGGCATGATTTCGGCGCCATGTATGGCATGATTGCGGGCGGACTGGACCGGCGGGCGAAGACCTATGTCTTCATGGCGGGCGTGCCGCATTTCATCGACTGGGCGCTCTTCGCCCGCCAGCCCAAGGACCTTGCGGCCTACCGGCGGCAGATCGCCCCGCTGGACCCGGTGAACTTTGTGCCGGCTCTCGCCCCGGCCACCGTTTTCTTCCAATTCGCGAACAAGGATGAATACGTGAGCGCGACCCAGGCCACCGAGGCTTATGCCGCCGCGGGCGTGCGCAAACAGATGACCACCTATGCGGCCGGCCACGACCTGCACACCGCCGAGGTCGCCGCCGACCGCGTGGCCTGGCTCGCGCAGGAGCTGGGGTTGAAGTAAAGATCCCCGGGGCAAGCCCCGGGGCATTCGGAAAATGGAGGCGGGGCTATTAGCCCCGCGAGGCATGCATCGCGTGACCGCAACCCGCGGGACTGATAGTCCCGCCTCCATCCAAGCCGGAGCAAGCTCCGGGGTATTGAACCCAAAGGGAATAAAAAAGTCCCGCCGTTTCGGGCGGGACTGGGGTAAAAGGCGGCAGTCGGTTCAGCCCTTCTTCTTCGCGATCCAGGCGCGGACGTTTTCCTCGAGGATGTCGAGGGGCACGGAGCCGTTCTTCAACACGAGGTCGTGATATTGGCGGAGATCGAAGGCGGCCCCGAGCTGCTTCTTCGCGAGTTCGCGGAGCTCCAGGATTTTCAGCATGCCGATCTTGTATGAGGTGGCCTGCGCCGGCCACACGATGTAGCGGTTGGTCTCGGTGAAGATGTCGCGCTCGGGGTTCGGCGTGTTGTCGCGGAAATACTGCACGACCTGGTCGCGCGTCCAGTGCTTCGAGTGGATGCCGGTGTCGACCACGAGGCGGACGGCGCGCAGCAGCTCGTCGTTGAGCCGGCCGAAATCCATGTAGGGGTCGGTGTAGAAGCCGAACTCCTTCGGGAAATACTCGCAGTAGAGCGCCCAGCCCTCGACGTAGGCGTTGTTGCCGCCATACATCCGGAATTTCGGGATGCCCTGCAGTTCCTGCGCGATGGCGATCTGCATGTGGTGGCCCGGGATCGCCTCGTGGTGGGCGAGCGTCTCCATCTCGAAGATCGGCACGCCGCGCATGTCGACCGTGTTGACGTAATAGGTGCCGGGGCGGGAGCCGTCGGCGGACGGCTGCTCGTAAAACGCGCCGGCCGCGCCCTGCTCGCGGAACGGCTCGACCTGCTTCACGACGAGCGGGGCCTTCGGCTTGGTGATGAAGAACTCGTCGAGGCGCACGCGCATGTCGTCGATGATCTGCGTCGCGCGCTTCAGGTAGGCGGCCTTCCCCTCGGGCGTGGTCGGGTAGTAGAACTGCGGGTCCTCCTTGATGAACTTGAAGAAGGCCTTCAGGTCGCCCTTGAAGCCGACCTTGGTCATGATTGCCTGCATGTCGCGGTGGATGCGCGCCACCTCGCTCAGGCCCAGCTGGTGGATCTGGTCGGCGGTCATGCGCGTGGTCGTCGCCCCGCGGAGGGCGAAGGCGTAGAACTCGTCGCCCTCGGAGAATTTCCAGGCCCCGTCGTCGTCGGTCGCGATCTTCTGCTGGGCGGCCAGCACGGCGAGAAGCCTTTCGTAGGCCGGCTTCACCGCCTCGAGCAGGGCCGCGCGGCCGTCGGCCAGGAGTTTCGCCTTCGTGGCGGCATCGACATCTTTCAGCGCGCCGACCTTGCCCTCAAAGTCCTCCCACAATGCGCTCTTTTTCGCCGAGCCGTCGAACGGCTCGCCGCTGATAACCTCCTTGATCGAGTCGGTGACCAGCGGGAAGACGAAGCGCGGCGGGATGATGTTCTTCGTTTCGCGGATCTTCACGCCCGCGATGAGCTGGTCGAACATCGGGTCCATGCCGCGGAGCCGGGCGATGTAGGCGCGGGCATCGGCGGCATCGGCGATGGGATGGTAGTTGATGAGGAACGCCGGCGCCTCCGAGTGGAGGCCCGACATCTGGTTGAGCGGGTAGTTGTGGAAGCGCCAGCGCCAGCCCTCGATGCTGCGCTCGGCGTCGTTGACGAACATCCGGTAGCTTACCTTGGCCTGGTCGTTCAACGTCTCGAAGTCGATGGAGCGCTTCAGCTCGGCGAGATTCCGGACGGTGATGACGAGGTCTTCGAGCGCATGGGCGTCGGAGATGTCGTCCCACTTGTCGGTGTCCTTCTTGATGCCGAGCTGGGCCTCGAACATCGGGCTGCGGGCCACGGCCTCGTCAAACACGCGGTCGAAGAACGCGTTGGCCTTGGCGGATTCGGCGGCGATCTGGGCCGGCGTGGGATTATCGGCCGCGGAGGCCGGCCACGCCGCGAACAGGGCGACCGCGCATGCGGTCAGCAGACGGGTGCGGTTTTGCATAGGGGAACGCCTGTGTGCCGCGAAATCCCGCCGGGCGCAAGCCCTGTAGGGCGGGATCACCGCATCCCGCCTTCGTTCGAAAATAATATCACGGTCCAGGCGGGATGCGGTGATCCCGCCCTACAACTCCCCGTCGTATTTCACCCTGACCGCGGCCCGCCAGGCATCGAGCACGGCCATGTTGCCGAGCGAGTCGGCGTGGCTCATGACGGCCGATTCCAATTCACCGCGGGCAATGGCTTCACCCACGGTATCGGCTTCGATCGCATAAATGTCGGCCACCAGCCCGCACGCGATCTCCTCGGCCGCCGCGTCGGGCCGCTGGAGGATGATCCGGCCCGGCCCTTCCGCCGGTTTGCCGGGATGGAACGGGAACGGGACGTGAATGACTCCGTCCGTGCCATAAATGTGCACCGCGATCTCTTTCGCCATGGTCGTGCCGCAGGTGAGCTGGGCGAGCGCGCCGCCGGGAAACTTGAGCGTGGCGGCGGCCTGTTCGTCCACCTGGGCCTCCGGATGGATGCGGCCGGTGCCGAAAAACTCGACCGGCTCGGCAAAGGGCCGCCCTTGGGCCGCGCCGGCGACCAGCCGCGCGATGGACACCGGATAGCAGCCGATGTCGAGGATGCCGCCGCCCCCGAGGGCGCGGTTGTAGAGCCGCAGGGCGGGATTCACGGGCCGGTTGAAACAGAACGCCGCCGACACCAGCCGCAGCTCGCCGATGGCACCGGCGCGCACCAGTTCCGCCAGCTTGGCCGTCTGCGGATGACAGCGATACATGAAGGCCTCCATCAGGAAGACCTGGTGCTCGCGCGCCGCGGCCACCGCCCGGGCGGCGTCGGCCCGGTTGAGCGCCAGCGGTTTTTCGCAGAGGATGTGCTTGCCGGCCCGCGCAGCCCCGATGCACAGCGCCACGTGGGAATCATGCGGCGTGCCGATGTAGACGGCCTGCACCGCCGGATCGGCCAGCAGGGCGTCGTAGCTGGCGTGGCCCTTGATGCCGCCGAATTCCGCCGCGAATTTCTCCGCCGCCCCGCGGGTGCGGCTGCCGACCGCCACCAACCGGCCGGTGCGCGAGGCCGCGAGTGCCGTGGCGAACTCGTGCGCGATGCGCCCGGTGCTGAGGATGCCCCACTGGAGTTTCGCCGTCATCAGTGCGGCCACTCGTTGCGGGCGTCGTCCACCATCTGTTGCAGCACGGGAAAGCGGATTTCCCCGTAGTTGAAGGCGACGCGCAGCTTGCCCTCGCGATAAACCCAGGTCGTGGGAATCCAGGTGACCGGCAGACCCATGAATGAATTCAGCCGGTCGGCGGCCAGTCGCGAGGGATTGGGGTGCGTCAGCAGCAGCAGGTTGGGCTGCGCCCCGAGTCCCGCGGCGGCCAGGCGAGGAGCCGGATCCTGCCCTTTGTGCCAGATGTTGAGAAATACGACCTTCACGTCGGGATTCGCGGCGATGAACTTCGCCCAGCCGGTGGCGGGGTCGAGTTCGGCGCGGCAGTTCGGACACCACGGGGCCCAGAAATGCACGACCGTCACTTGCGGGCCGGCCACGAGCTCGGCCACCTGCATTTCCAGCGGGTCGGTCGCCGGGACCGCGGCCCGGAGCAGGCCGGCGGTCAGCAACGGGAGGAACCAAACCAATCGTTTCATGCCGGACAGGATGCGCAGCCGGCCGTTTTATTCCAATGCTTTCTGTGTCACCGTCAGGGCTGCGTCTCATGCAGCGGGACCGGGACAGATTTCTTGCGCACCTTCAGGTTCAGCAGCTCGACCGCGAAGGAGAAGGCCATCGCAAAGTAGATGTAGCCCTTGTTCACGTGCTGGTGCGTGCCCTCGGCCACCAGCGTCACGCCGATGAGCAGCAGGAAGGACAGCGCGAGCATCTTCAGCGTCGGATGCTGGTGGACGAAATCGCTCACTCCGCCGGCGTATCTCAGCATCACGCCGAGCGCGATCACGACCGCGGCGATCATCACGCCGAGCTGGTTCGCCATGCCGACGGCGGTGATGACCGAGTCGAGCGAGAAGACGATGTCGAGCAGCAGGATTTGCCCGATGATGGCGCCGAACCTCGGCGTGACCTTGCCGGGGCCGGTGTGCTCCTCCGCCCCCTCTAGTTTCTCGTGGATTTCGCGCGTGCTCTTCCAGATGAGAAACAGTCCGCCGCCGAGCAGGATCAGGTCGCGGCCGGACAGGGCGAACCCGAGGAGCGTGAGGAACGGGGCCGTGAGCTTCACCATCCAGGCCAGGCTGCACAGCAGCAGGATGCGGGTGATGAGCGCCAGCATCAGGCCGGTCTGCCGGGCTTTGGCCTGCTGGTCGGCCGGCAGTTTGCCGGCGAGGATCGAGATGAAGATGATGTTGTCGATGCCGAGCACGATCTCGAGCGCCGTCAGGGTCACGAGGCTGATCCAGATCTGCGGGTCGGTGATCCAGTCCATGCCCGCAGCAAGCCCGCCCGTCCGCTGGAGGTCAACGCCCCGCGGGGTGGAAAATCCCGCCGAGTTTCAACCCGGCGGGATCATGGCACCAGGCCCGCAAAAGCCAGGCCGAACCGGAGCCAGAAAGGAATCGTGAACAGCGCCAGCGCCGTCGTGCCGAAGATGATCTGCACGGCCACCAGCGGTTGCCCGCCGTAGACGCGGGCCACGATGATCGAGATCACCGCCGAGGGCATCGCCGCCTGGACCACCAGCACGCGCTTCAGCTCCACCGGGCACGGCAGGAAGCGGGCCGCGAGCAGGAACACCCAGGGCAACACCACCAGCCGCAACAGCCAGGCCGTGAGCGTCACCCGCGGGTTCACCAGCTGCTTCGGATCGTCAAGGTGCGGCTGGATGCTCACACCGGTCATGAGCAAACCAAGCGGGATCGCGCAGGCGGCGAGCACGTGCACAAAGTTCATCACCACCGGCGGCACCTGGGCCGCCGCGCCCGTGAGGTTGACCGTCACCGCGAGCAGCAGGGCCACCACGGGCGCGTTGATCAGCTTCCGCCAGCCCTCCCGCGGCGAGAGACCCGTCACGACGAGGACACCGCCCGTCCAGATGGCCGCTTCCACGCCGACGTTGTGCACCAGCAGCACCGCGCGGCTTTCCGGACCGAACATGGCATCCATCAGCGGCAGGGGCAGGTAGCTGTAATTCGTCAGCCCCACCGCCAGCGCAAAAGTGCGCAACCCGTGGCCGATCGTCAGCCCGAGCGCCCGGGCCACATACCAGCCAAGGGCCATCGACAGCAGCGTCAGCCCGAAGCCCAGGAGGGGCGGCACCAGCAGGTTGCCCGGCTCGCGCATGGCCGGGTTGGTCGCCACGGATTCAAAGATGAGACACGGGGTGGTGACCTTCACCACGAGGTTGAACAGGCTTTCCTCCGCCGACTCGGTGATCAGCTGCGTGCGTCGCAGGAAGGCGCCGAGCACGATCATCGCGAACACCGGCAGGACCGCCAGGAACAGCTGGCCGTAGGACATCATGCCGCCGGCCTCCCCGCCATCGCCCGGCCCGCGAGCCAGCCGCCGGTCCACGCCGCCTGGAAATTAAATCCACCGGTGATGCCATCGACGTCGATCACCTCGCCGGCGAAGTGCAGTCCCGGCACGAGCCGGCTTTCCATGGTCTTGAAGTCCACCTCGCTCAACCGCACGCCACCGCAGGTCACGAACTCTTCCTTGAACATGCTCTTGCCGGTCACGGCGAACTCCCCCTCGCCCACCTGCGCCGCCAGCGCGCGCAGCGCCGCCGCGGGCACGGTCGCCCAGGTCGTATCCGGCTTCAACCCCGCCGCCGGCAGCAGTTTTTCCCAGAGCCGCAGAGGCAGTCCGACCGGGCACCAGGTGCCCAGTTGTTTCTTGGGATTGGCCGCGCGGGCCCGCTCCAGTTCGGCGCGCAAGGCCTCGGCATTGAACGCCGGCGCCCAGTTGACGAGCAGGGTGAACCTGTAGCCGCAATCGTGCAAGGCCCGCGCCCCCCAGGCCGAAAGCTTGAGCACCGCCGGTCCGCTCAGGCCCCAGTGGGTGACGAGCAACGGCCCGCGCTCCTTCAGCGTCGTGCCCCGTACCGCCGTGACCGCCTCTTCGACGGAAATGCCCGCCAGCTCCTTCAGTCGCGGATCGTCGATGTGGAAAGTGAAGAGTGATGGCACCGGCGGCTCGATCGTGTGCCCCAGCCGCGCGGCGATCTCGAGGCCCGCATTGGATTTGTTGCCGCCGGTCGCCAGCAGGAGCCGGTCGCAATCGACAACCTCGCCGGTCGTGAGCGCGACCTGGAAGCCGCGGGCGGTTTTCACGGCCGTCTTCAGGCCTGTGCGCAGCACCAGCCGCACGCCGGCCTGGGTGGCGGCCCCCTGCAGGCAATCCACGATGGTCTGCGAGCTGTCCGTGACGGGGAACATCCGCCCGTCCTTTTCGGTTTTTAGCGCCACGCCGCGCGCCTCAAACCATTCGGCCGTGTCGCGCGGCTGCCACCGGTGGAAGGCCCCGAGCAGTTCGCGCCCACCGCGCGGGTAGCGTTTCACCAATTCCCGCGGGTCAAAGCAGGCGTGGGTGACATTGCAGCGGCCGCCGCCCGAGACCTTCACCTTGGCCAGCGGGTGCGCCGTCGCCTCATAAATTGTCACCGCACAATCGGGATCGGCCTCGGCGCAGGCGATGGCCGCGAAAAAGCCTGCCGCGCCGCCCCCTGCGATGATTGCCTGTCGTTGACCCATGGCCGGCGAGCGTGCGGCGGGGCCGGCGGCTTGTCCAAAAAGAAAAGCGCCGTGGCCCCACGCCACGGCGCTTCTATTGCACACACTGCTGCTTGAGCAGTAAGGGTTATTTGGCGTCGTCCGGCTTGTCGCCCTTCGTCGGACGGTCGCCACCACCGCGGGGACCGTGCTCACGCATCTTGGCGCGCATTTCGTCGAACTTGGTCGCCTGATCGGGAGTCAGGACCGCCCGCCGTTGGTCGGCAAAGCTCTTGTTGATTTCACGCCTCTTGGCCCGCTTGTCTTCCTTGGCCACAGACTTGTCGCCCCGCAGGGCGTCCAGCGCGGTTTTTTCCTGCTGGCCGATGTCCTTCCATTTGGCCTCCTGGTCGGCGTTCAGGCCGAGTTCCTTGGCCGCACGCTCCATCATGGCACCGGGGCCGTGTTCACGCTTTTGTTCGGGTTTGTCGACCGGAGCGACGGTGTCTTCGGCGCGCAGGGCCGGCACGGCGGCCATGGCCAGGATGAGGAAAAGAGGGACCAGTTTGAATCGGTTTTTCATGGAGTCGTTGTTGGGGTTCGGGGGATAGACGCCGCTTCGCCGCCGGCGTTGCATTATTTTGCCGGGATAATTTTCACCGGTGGTGTAACCTGCCCGTCACCCCACCGTCATGCGCCCGCTTTACTCCCGGATCGGCTTCCCCCAAGGTGGCGGGCGGCATTCATCATGAATTTCAAACGACTCACCGCCCTCGCCGAACCCGTGGTGTCCGCGGCGCGGCGCCGCCTGCCAGCGGCGGTGCGGACAGCGGCCGAGCAAGTCCCGGTCTGCTATGAACCGCACCCCAATGCTGCGCTTCAGGCCGAGGGCTGGGAGCCCGATATCCTCGGCTTGTTTGTCGGCCACGAACACCGGGGCGAACTCGCCGAGGATACGCCCCTGCCGCCCCAAATCCTCCTTTTCCTCGAAAACCTCTGGGACTACGCCGAGCAGGACGAGACCGTTTACCGCGATGAAGTGCGGCTGACCTACCTCCACGAGCTGGGCCATTACCTCGGCTGGGACGAGGACGAGATCGCACAACGGGGTCTGGATTGAGCGGCAACCTTCTCCTCGCCAAGGAGTCCCAACCACCGTTCCGGCCGGCCAGCGGGCTAAGTAGGGCTTTCATTCCCCCCCTGAATCTGCATATACCCGTCTTGGAAAACAGCTTTGCGCTCCTCCGGCGCAGCCCCATTCTCCGCTCCATTCACAACATGAAGAAGTTTCTCACCGCCCTTTTCTGCGTGTCCGCCCTCGCGGCCATGCTGCCTGCCGCGACCGGCCTGACCCGCGAGGCCGTGGTCTCGCACCTCGATAGCTGCGAGGCCATCCTGCAGGAAATCCAAGGCAACGTCCGGACCGCCATCCCCGCGGACAAGCTGCGCAACGCCAAGGGCATCGTCATCGTCAACCAGTTCCAGGCCGGCTTCCTGCTGGGCATCAAGGACGGCTATGCGGTCGCGCTGGTCCGCCGCCCGAACGGCAAATGGTCGGTGCCGGCCTTTTTCCGTGCCGGCGAACTCAGTTTCGGCCTGCAGGCCGGCGGCAAGGCCATCAATGCCATCTACCTCCTCATGGACGACAATGCGGCGCGCCTCCTCCTGAAGAACCGCATGAATTTCGGCGCCGAGGCCAAGGCGGTGGCCGGCATCCGCGCCGCCGAGCGCGAGGCCGTGAACAAGCCCCTGCCGGGCGACGCCAACGTGCTCGTCTACTCCACCACCGAGGGCTTCTATCTCGGAGCCGCCGTCAAGACCGGCTATATGTCCCCCGATGAAGATGCCAACCGGCTGTTCTACAATACGAACAGCCGCATGCCGGAGCTGCTCTACAGCGACTGGGTCACCCCGCCCCAAGAAACCCGCTTCATCATGAACTACGTGACGAACCTCACGCGGTAACCAGCCAATTCCCCTTCCTTTTCAACCCGCCGGGCTCCGGCGGGTTTTTTATTGGGCCCGCCACGCCGCCAGATGGGCGACGAGCCGCCCGAGCACATCGTCGGCGATTCGCGCTTGGGCCTCGGTGCGATTCGCGCCCGGCACTTCGATGGTGCCGGAGGTCAGCGCCAACCGGCCATTCGCCAGTCGCTGGCAGATCGCCCACCAGGCCATGGGCGATTTTACGCCGGCGGCGCGCGCGGGCTCGGCGTAACCAGTCGTCGCCACCGCCAGATCCGCCCCGAAGAGCCGTGTGGCGCCAAAGGCCATTTCCACCGCCACGCGCTGGGACACGCAGTTCACGCGTTTCGCGTGTGCGCGGTTCACGCCGAGCAGCTTTACCTTCTGGCGCAGGGTGTAGGCGGTGATGCCGCCGAGAAAATAATCCGAGGCCCCTGACACCGCCGCGATCCGCGCCTGCACATGCCCGGCCGTCAGGCTCTCCGCCACCGCGAGCGTCAGCGGCGGCCGGCGCATCATCAGCTTCTTCAGCTCGGCCGCGTGCGACATCACTTCAGCTCCAGCCCGACCGGACAATGGTCGCTGCCCATCACCTCGGGCGAGATCCACGCGCGCTTCAGCGCCGGTTTCAGTTTTTCCGATGCCACGAAATAATCGACGCGCCACCCGATGTTCCGGGCGCGGCAGTTCATCATCTGGCTCCACCACGTGTAGTGGCCGGGTCCCTTTTCGAATTCGCGGAATGTGTCCACGAACCCCTTGCTGAGCAGGGTGGAGAAGTTCGTCCGCTCTTCGTCCGTGAAACCGGCATTGCGCCGGTTGGTCTTGGGGTTCGTGAGGTCGATCTCCGTGTGCGCCACGTTCAGGTCGCCGCAAAACACCACCGGTTTGCCCTTCTTCTCGAGTTTTTTCAGAAAGGCCAGGAACGCGGGATCCCATGCCTCGGTGCGATATTTCAAGCGCGTCAGCCCGCGCTGCGAGTTGGGTTGGTAGACGTTCACGAGAAAGAAATCCTTGAATTCCGCCGCAATGACCCGTCCCTCGTCATCGTGGTCCGGCAGGCCGATGCCGTTGGTCACCCTAAGCGGCGGCACCCGCGTGAATATTACCGTGCCCGCGTAGCCCTTCTTCACCGCCGAATACCAATGCGGCGTGTAACCGGTCACCCACGCCACGTGCTGGACGTCGCCGGGGTGCGCCTTGGTCTCCTGGAGGCAGATGACGTCGGCGTCCACCTTCGCCATGTAATCGAGAAAACCCTTCTTGAGGGCGGCGCGCACGCCGTTGACGTTCCAGGAAACCAGTTTCATGCGGCCCCCTAGTTCGCCGTTTCAAATGCCGACCGCAACATGTTTTGCCTTTCGCACCCGTGCGGCCGGCCCATGCTGGCCCCATGCCCGGCTGCACCCTTGAGCTGAAGACCATCCCCAACGCCCCGCGCGACGAGATCGCCGGGTGGCTGGGCCCGGCGCTCAAGGTCAAGGTGCACGCCCCGGCCCTCGAGGGCCGCGCCAACGACGCCCTGCTTGATTTCCTCGCCGGCAGACTCGGCCTGCCCCGCCGCGCGCTCACCCTCATCCGCGGCGACAAGTCGCGCCACAAGGTCGTCCGCATCGCCGGACTGACGCTGGCCGAGGTCCGCACCCGGTTGTCCGCTGCCACATGACACAACCCGCCGTTGCCTCGCCCGGTCCCGGCCGGTGAACTCTCCCCTCGCCTCCCATGTCCGTCTTCTCGCCCATCCCGCTCGGTCAGCGCATTCCCGGCAGCCCGCACTCTGTCGCGTGCAGCCTGCCGACCATGCGCGACGTCATCGGGTATGAGGAAGGCCGGCCCGAGACCACGCGCCACATCGCCTCCGGCTACCCGCGTTTTGTCGTCCACACCCACGCCAAGCGGCTGTGCGAATACCTTGGCCGCCGACCCGAGCTCGCCGGCAAGTCGCTGTGGCTGGTCACCTCGGCCAGAATGGCCGCGTCTTTTGCGCACTATCTCGGCCGCACGGACCAGGCTGCCGCCCGACCATTTTCCGTCGAGGGCCTGGATGGCGTCGCCCACATCGACACGCCGGAGCTGAATGCCCGGGGCAAGGTCTATCTTCAGAACATCGGCGGTTTCCTCTCCTCGCGCGCCGCCGAGGATCACCTCGTGCGACTCGGCCTGTTGCCCGCCGTCGCACCGGAGAAGCTCTTCGCCGGTGATGCTGTGGCCGAGATCAGGCGTGTTTTGCGCGGCCCGTTTCCCGTCGCCGACGCCGACCTGCTGCTGGCGCCGAGCGGCATGAACGCCCTTTACGCCGCTTTCCGCGCCATCAGCACCGTGCAGGCGCGCGCCGGCCGCACCGCCTGGGTGCAGCTGGGCTGGCTCTACCTCGACAGCATCGCGCTGCTGAGAAAATTCACGCCCGACCCGGCGCGCGATTACCTGCGGCACGGCGACGTCACCGACCTTGCCGGACTGGAAAAACTCCTCGCCACGCACGGCCCGCGCCTTGCCGGCCTGATCATCGAGGCGCCGACCAATCCGCTCATCCAGACGGCCGACATCGCCGCCGTCACCGCGCTCGCGCGCCGCCACGGCGCCAAGGTCATCCTCGATCCGGCCGTCAGCTCGCCCTTCAACGTCGACCTGCTGCCCCACGCTGATCTCGTCGCCACCAGTCTCACCAAATACACCGCCCACGAGGGTGACGTCATCGCCGGTGCGGTCGTCGTGAACGCCACCCGCCCCGACGCCGCCGAACTCCGCGGACTTGTCGGCGCCCAGCTCGAACCCGTGCACGCGCGCGACCTCGCCCGGCTCGCGGCGCAAATCGATGCCACGTCCGGGGTCGTCGCCCGCATCAATGCCAGCACCCGCCAGGTCGCCGCATTTCTCGAATCACATCCGGCCGTCGAGAAAGTCTGGTGGGCGCTGCAACCCGCCACCAGGGCCAGCTACCTCAAGATCGCCCGCACCCCGGAATCGGCCGGCAGCATGATCTCGTTCACGCTCAAGGGGCCGCTCGCGAAGTTCTACGACGCCGTGCGCCTGCCCAAAGGTCCAAGCTTCGGCATGACGACCACGTTGATCTCCCCGTTCATCTATCTGGCGCACTACGATCTCGTCACGAGCGAAGCCGGCCGCGCCGAGCTCGCCGCCCACGGCCTGTCCCCCGACCTGCTCCGCCTCTCCGTCGGCACCGAACCCGTCGATGCTATCATCGCCGCCCTCAGCGAGGCTCTGGACTGAAGTCCAGCTTTGTTTGTGATGGGAAGTGCTTAGATCGAGTAAAATCTCTCCCTTTCCGAAACTCAGGTTTGCTACGCCGCGTAGCATCTCTTGAATGAGCCTTGTGACCAGCCCCTCCGCTAACTTGCCTGTCAATGACCTCGCCCTTGAGGCTAGTCTACGCGCGGTCTTGGCGGATCTCGTCCACAGGTGTCCATCTCTTACGAAAGCGGAGAAGCGTGAGCTACCATCTGATTTGCCAAAAGTCCGCGCTTCCTTTCTAGCGGACATCCGAAGGCAAATTCGACTAGGCGGGGATCCTTTGGGCGAAGCTTACGCCAGAATATTCTCCCCCGAAGAACGCCGAAGCACAGGAACGACCTTTACCCCAGCCAAAATCATCAGCCAGATGTTCGATTTGGCCGCGCGCTTGGTGCGAGACCCGGGCCTTGTCGTTGACTGTGGCGCTGGCAGCGGTCGCTTCACTATCGCTGCTTTGCGGCATTATCGCAAAGCCCACGTGCTGGCGTGCGAGATCAATCCCCTTCTCGCGCTTATCATCCGAGCCACCGCACGAGTCGCCGGCCTGGACTCGCGCATGAAGGTAGTCTTGGGAGATTTCCGCGCGTTGAAGTTACCTCGGCGCTCTACGCCAACCCTCTTCATTGGCAATCCTCCCTATGTGCGGCATCACGATATCGAGCCCCATTGGAAACGATGGTATCAGGATGAACTCGCCCGGCATCATATTACCGGCAGCCAGCTCGCTGGTTTGCACCTGCATTTTTTTCTAAAAGCCCGCCAACTTGGCCAACCCGGCGATGCGGGGTGTTTTATTACCTCTGCAGAATGGCTTGATGTGAATTACGGTAAGGACCTGCGAAAGCTACTGCTTAATGGTTTGGGTGGACACACGGTCCATCTCTTTCCAGCGGCACATCAGCTTTTTGCTGATGCCCTTACAACTTCCGCCATCACCACCTTTCAGGTCGGCCAGACCCATCATGGCATGGGTTTCACGGAGTCAAATGGGCAGCCACGTCGGCTCACCCATTGGGTGCCCACGCAAGAGCTCCAAGAGGCCCGTGCTTGGTCCAGTTTTGCACGGCCGCTGCGCCAAACAGCAACCGAAGCGACCGCAACGCTTGGTGACTATTTTCTGATCCATCGCGGTCAGGTGACCGGCGCCAATCATCTCTGGATCGCCAATGAGGCGACCCCACCGTTGCCTGCTTCCTGTCTTTTTCCTGCGGTCACTCACGCCAAAGAAATTATCCGGCTCGGTGGCGGCCCGCTGTGCGACCCTACTAATCTGCAGCGCGTCATCGATCTGCCTGCTGACTTAGGTGCCCTTCCCGCGCGAGACCGCCGCGTGGTTGAAGCCTTTATCGCCTGGGCTGAAACTCACGGGGGCACCGCTTCTTATATCGCCCAGCATCGCAGACCTTGGTGGCGAGTGAAACTAAAGGCGCCGCCTTCCATCATTATGACCTATATGGGCCGCCGCCCGCCTGTTTTTGCCCGTAACCTTGCTGACGCACGGTTACTCAATATCGCACATGGGCTTTACCCCAGAACCCCCATCGATGATCCAACCCTTGATGCCCTTGTTGGTTGGTTGAACGAACACGTATTGCTTTCTTCCGGCCGTGCTTATGCTGGGGGCCTGATTAAATTTGAACCTGGCGAGGCTATGCGCATTCCGATCCCACCGCTAGAGCACTTTGTTCATGTGGCCTGACCTAGCACGTCGGTGGACTCCCACGCAGATCACACAGGAGGCGGCAATCTCGCGGGATGATTTTCGCCAGCGCCGCATGGGTGAGCCGCTGCAAAAATACCTTGAAGCTTTTTTGCGTCTCGAAAAAGCGAATCGTCAGATTGTTGGTGGATTGGCCACCATTCTTGAGACTCCGGTTAATCAAAGCGCACTGGCAGAAGTCATGCGCAACCGGGATCTGCTGACTGCCTTGCGGTATGTTGGAGCGCCTCCTGTTTCAGAAGATGACTTGGAAACCCTTAGCGGGGATTCCCTAAACGCCACTCGCATTCTTTCCGACGCAGAATTCGCGACTGCAGTAAAAGATGTCCTCTGCGCAATTCTTGACCCCAAACGCTTCCCTTGGATTGCCGCTCGACGGGAGCCAACCAAGCAGGAACGTAGCGCAGCAATTCTTGCCTCAACAGTCCTGGCGTCATCTCAAGAAGTGCAAACAAAAAGACGCTCTGACGAGCGCCAGATCGTCGAGGGCCTGGTAGAGGGCGTCCTGATCGGACTGGGCTATAAGAAACGTGCCGCTCCACAAAAAGGCATCCAAAGTCTTCTTGGAGCAGATGTGCCAAAACCCGGCGAATACATGACCGGCTGCACGTTGGGTGAAAACAACGCCGATTTTGTTATCGGACTATGGGATAGTCGCTTGCTGGTGATCGAGGCGAAGGGTTCGAATTCGGCCATCAATAGCCGGAAGCGCCTGAACATGGAGGCTGTGCAGAAAGCCAAAGCCTGGGCCACCTTTGGACGTGATGTCATTTCTGCTGCAGCCATTCGCGGAGTTTTCAATCCCGCTGGAGTTGTTAGCGCGCAAGAAACACCACTGGTTATTTTCTGGGCTCATCGCATCGACGACTTGAAGAAGTTTATCGCGGCAACTCGGAGAAAACGAACCAGTCGGCGATAACTATGACTTGGTCAGCCGATGGAAGCGCCAGCCGAGCAGCAACGCGGCGGACCCCAATCCCGCGGCCAGTCCGGTCCACAAACCAACCGCGCCAAGTGAGGTGTGGAACGCCAGCCAGTAGCCGAGCGGCAGCGAGATGACCCAGTAGGCAATGAAGGTGATGACGGTCGGCACGCGCACGTCGTGCAGGCCGCGCAGGGCCCCGACGCTGATCACCTGCCCGCCGTCGAACAGCTGGAAGAACGCCGCCACCACGAGCAGCTCCGCCGCCAGTGACGCCACGTCCGCCGCCGGCGTGAACGCCGCCGTGATGGCGCGGCCCGCCAGCGCAAACGCCAACGCGAAGCCCAGCATGATCACCAGGCCGGTCGCCAGCGCGCCGAAGCCGATGGACCGCAGCGCCCCGGTCCGGCCCTCGCCGCTCGCCCGGCTGATGCGCATGCTCACGGCCAGCGACAGCCCGAGCGGGAACATGAAGGCCAGCGACGCGCAGCCGATGGCGATCTGGTGCGCGGCCAGCGGCACCGTGCCGAGCCAGCCCATCATCAGCGCGGACGCGGCAAACGCTCCGCCCTCGAACAGCAGCATGCCCGCCGCCGGCACACCCAGCCTCAGCAGCGCCCCGAAACGCCCGCGCTCCCAGCCCGCCCACGGTTCAGACCGCACGCAAGCGAATGTCGCTGAACTCCGCAGCCACACCGCGATGGCCGCCACCGCGGTAAAGCGAGCCAGGAGCGTCGCCCACCCGGAACCGACCAGGCCCAGCGCCGGAAAGCCCAGGTGGCCGAACACGAACACCCAGTTGAAAAACGCGTTCAGCGCGATGTCCGCGAGCATGATGCCCATCGGCACCCACGGCCGGCCGAGGGACTCGGCGAACTGGCGTTGCACCTGGAAGAACAGCGCAAACACGATCGAGCCCGCGATCAGCAGGTAGAACGGCCGCACGACCGCCACCACCTCCGCCGGCTGGCCGAAGCGATGGAGCTGCGTGGACAACACCAGCATGCAGCCAAAACCAAGCACGCCCACGACGAGCGCCAGCGCCCGGCCGTGACGGAGCCAGGCGGCGCAGCCGGCATCGTCGCCCGCGCCGTGGTCCCGCGCCGCAAACACGCCGGTGCCGAGCAGCAGCCCGAGGCCGACGATGTAGAAAATGTTGAATATGCCGTGCGTGAACGCCGCCGCCGCCAGCTCCACCTTGCCCACCCGGCCGATGAACGCGCTGTCGGTGAGCCCGATCAACATCTGGCTGACCTGCCCGACGACGATCGGAAAGGCCAGCGTCAGCGTCGGGCGCAGCTCGCGGCGAATCTCAGTGAAATCAAACACCCCGCCACGAAGGCCGCGACCGTGCCGGCCCGCAACCCGGTTTTTTATTGTTCCCCCTGTGCATCCTGCCTTCGTGGTGCACTGTCATGTCCGCCCTCGCGCTCGGTCTCGTCCTCATCGCCGCCATCATGCACGCGACGTGGAACCTGGCCTCGAAGCGCGCCGCCAGCGGATTGCCCTTCATCTGGATCGTCGGCCTGCTGTCGTTTGCGCTGTGGACGCCGGTGGTCGCGGTTTATTTTTGGCTGCACCCGGCGGTTATCACCGCGGCGGGCGTGGGTTTCATGATCCTGAGCGGCGTGTTGCACTCCGGCTACTCGATCTACCTGCAACGGGCGTATCGCACCGGGGATTTTTCGCTCGTCTACCCGCTGGCGCGCGGCACCGGGCCGCTGCTCTCCGCCCTCGCCGCCATCATCTTCCTCGGCGAGCGCCCCTCCCTTCTCGCCCTGGGCGGCATCGCGCTGATTGTTGGCAGCATCTTTTACCTCACGGGCGGCGCCGCGCTCTGGCGCAGCCATCCGCACGGGGTGGCGATCTTCAACGGCGTCACTTGCGGGGTGTTCATTGCCGCTTACACCTTCGCCGACCAGCGCGCGGTGGTCTTCGCGGCGATATCGCCGCTCCTGATCGACTGGGGCGGCAATGTCGCCCGTTCCGGGCTCTTCGCTCCGCTCGCCCTGCGCCGCTGGCCGGAATGCCGCGAAGTCTGGCGCAAAAACTGGCGCGAGTGCCTGACCGTCGCGGTGCTCGGACCGGCCGGCTATATCCTTGTCCTCACGGCCTTGACGCTCTCCCCGCTCAGCTATGTCGCCCCGGTGCGGGAAATCAGCATCCTCATGGGCGCCTATCTCGGCGCCCGGTTTCTACAGGAGGGCGACGTCCGGCACCGGCTCATCGCCACCGGCGGCATGGTCGCGGGCGTGATTGCCCTGGCGCTGGGCTGAAAGTTCGCGTCAACGCGAGCAGGCGTAGAGCACGCCCAGCACGATGGCCGCGAGGAACGCGAAGTTGAGCAGGGTCGCGAGCCAGCCGGCCGGCTTGGGGTTGTGCTTGCCCTCGGTGATGTCGCCGACGCGGATGCCATGCCCGCAGGACGGGCAACCCAATCGGCGATCGGGATCCCCGAAGGCGATATAACCGCCGCCGCCCTGGTGCACCTCCCGCATCACTTCCAGCTGCGCCGGCAGGTTGAGCGACCGGTGGCATTTCGGGCAGATGATCTGGGCGGAGGCCATGGCGGGCAGAGGGTGGATGCGGGGGCGACGCGGGAGGGGTGAACGACTAATCGCGCGTGTCAGGTCACGACCTGAGTGATTTCGCGCACGACCAAGACCCGCACCGCACCGCGCTCCGGATATTGGCGGGTCTCGAAATGACCCTTCACCCCCACCGCGAGACCGTCACGGATCCAGGCAAAGGCATCGATGGGCAGCAGCAGATCGACCCGCTGGTCCTGGTCATAGTGGAGCGACCAGCCCGTGGTCTCACCGCCGAGGGCCACGCGCTGTTGCAGCGTGCCCATGAGCGAGACTTCGCCGGCGGGAGCCGGGGCCGCCAACGGCGCGGGGAGCGAGCGCGGCATGAGCGCGAGCATGGGGAGCGGTGCCAGCGCGAGCCCGAGGAGACAGATTAGTGTTTTCATGGAAGGAAAAGTGGCTCGCGCCCGCCGGATCGGCAATCCCGGTCCGGCGGGCGCGAGTGGTTTAACCGCGCACGCAAGCGCACGCGGGCGGCCGGGGCGGCGGCGGGGGATTGTGGACCGTGCCGCTGGAACTGTTGACCGTGTAGGAACTGGGGTCCGCGTGTGCCGCCGTGGCGGCGGAGACGACGAACCCCAGGAGCAGGAGTAACCTGAGCGGTGTATTTTTCATGGAGGCGGGGGTGGAGGTTGCGGGTTTAATTTTTGCGTTCACCCCTTACTTACCGAGAATCGGCCTGACTCTGCGTGAGATTCGCACTTTTTCGCGGATTGCGCCGGCCGGAGGCGTCGGTTTGCATTCTGCCCATGGGGATCTGCGACGTGTGCAATGCCGGGAGCGATGGCGTGACGGTGCCCGTGCGGACATTCCAACGCGCAGTTGTGGATGGAAAATTCAATCCGTTTCAACTGCGCTTGGCGGTGGGTCGGGCCGGCTGGAGCCATGACCAGAACCTCGCTTACTGGTCAAAGGTGGTCCGCGAGAACGAGACCGACTGGTTTCTCTGCCACGCCTGTCATCGCGCCTTTCATGCGCAAACCCAGTCGGAGGCCGAAGCGGCGGCAACGCCCCGGGCCCCGGTCCAGGAGATCGGCTTGCCGAATTCGCTGGAACCCTTGCGGCGGCTGCACCCGCTGCCGCCACCCCCGGGCGTGCCTGCCGACTGGAAACCAGGCCTGAAAGCGGGACTCTTTGGCCGGGGCAAACCTTGGGGAGATGCCGGCCAGGCCACCGCGCTAATCCGGCACGGCCGAATTTCCGAGGCCCGCGAACTGCTCCAGCGCCTCGTCTTGCACGGGACGGACAATCCCACGCGCCTGCTGTTTTGCTTCGAGGGCCGCCGCCCGCCCCACGACGAGACTTTCAAGATCGGCAAAGTGGTCGCCGAGCTCCCCCCGGCGGACAAGACCCTCATTGACACCCTGGTGGCGTTCGGGGGAAGAGACTACAACTGGCTGGGTGAATCGTTTCTGGCTGCGGCCGCGACCCGACCCTCCTGTGAATTCGCCGCCTTTCTCCTGCTGGCAGACTTTGTGACGATGAGCGACCAGTGGCTGCAAACCCAACTGCTGCACCCACGGAAGCGCGTGTTGGAATCGATGATCGTCTGCCGGCCGCTGCGCGCCGTGGCCCTGTTGCTGGAGCGGCGGCACGACGAAGCCTGGGAATCATTCCATCATTGCATCACGGAGCCGGAGAGCATCGTGACCGCCTATGAAAAAGCGCTGCAACTCCCCGCCACCCCGGCCGAGCGGGCCAAGCTGACCGACGCGGGACGCATCTATGGCGAGGTCGGGCTGGGCCTTGTTTTGTTTGACCTTGGTTACACGTCGGAGCGCCGGACGCATTTCGCCCGGCTTGCGCCCCGGCTGGGCGGCGGGCTGGCCGAGGCCAGCCGGATGCTCGCCTGACTCCGGCGGGCTGACCGATGAGCGACCCCGCCCCCCGCCTCGGCAAATTGCAGCAGGCTCTGCGTGACGCCACCGCGGCGCCAACCCGCAGCCTCGCCCGCCTTTTCGCCTCGGCCGTGCTGCCGGATCACGGAGCTGCGCGCGCGCAGCTCCAGCGCGATTGTGAACTGATCGAACGCGCGCCCTTCCAACCGGGCGACACCATTGGCGACCGCTACCGGGTGGAAAAAATCCTCCGGGGCGGATTCGGCCTCGTGTATATCGGCCGTTACCTCGGGCCCGAGCAATTCACCCACAGCGGCAATCTCGTCGCGCTGAAGACCCCCCTGCCCCGCCACCTTGCCAACCCGGAGCTGCGCGAGATGTTCCTCGCCGAAGCCGCTCACTGCGTCGCACTGGCCCCCCACCCCAACCTGGTGCTCGCCTACGGTGTAGAGGAACACAACCGCCTGCCTTATCTGGTGCTCGAATACATCCCCGGGGCCCGCAGCCTCCAGGACGAGATCCTCGCCGGCACGACCGACTGGCGCACCACCCTGCGCACCGGACTGGGCGTGGCCCGCGGCCTGGCCTTCGCCGGACTGGTGCATGGCGATCTGAAACCGATCAACATCCTGCTCGGCCCGGAGGGCGCCGCCAAGGTCGCGGACTTCGGCCTCGCGCTGACGCCCGATGACGCGGCCGACGACATGCTGCTCGCGGGCACGCGGGGATTTTTTGCGCCCGAGATGCTCTCCGGCCGGCCGGCGCGCACCGTGGCCACCGACCTCTATGCCTGTGGCGTGGTGCTTTACGTTTCAGCCACCCGCTGTTTCCCGTTTCCACTGGAAGAATCCGCGCTCAACGTCGTGCAACCCGCGCCCGATCCGCGGGAAATCGTGGCGGATATCCCGCCGGCGTTTGCCGCTTTGATCCTCCGCTGCCTGGAACGGGATCCCGCGCGCCGACCCGCCGGTTTCGCCGCGCTCGCCGCCGAGCTCACCCACATCCATCGCACCTTGCTCGGCACTGAACCGGTCACCGATCCCGCGCCCGATGCCCCCGACCGGGCCGCCGCCCTCGTCAACGCCGCGCAGTCGTGGATCAACCTCGGCCGCCTCGACCAGGCGAAGGTCGCCGCCAAACAGGCGCTGCAGCTGGATCGGGAAAACTGGAAGGCTCACAGCGCGCTGGGCCTGGTGTTACAGGCCACGCAGGACCTGCCCGCCGCCTTGGCCAGCTTTACCGCGGCGCATGAATTTGCCCCCGATGCGCTGGAGCCCGTCGCCAGCGCCGCGCAGGCGGCGAGCGCCCTCGGCCGCACGGAGGACGCCCGCCGCTGGCTGCGCCTGGCCTTGCGGCACTGCGCGACGGCGGACCGTTTCGCCCCGCTCGACGGCTGCACCCAGCTGGCCATCGAGCTGCTGGAGGAAAAGGAAGCCTACGACCTCATCCACCGGATCCTCACGGAAAATCCCAAGGCGGCCATCACCTGGAACAACCGCGCGATCCTTATGCGCCGGATGGGCGCCTTTCCCCAGGCGCTGGAAAGCGCGGAACAGGCGCTGGCGCTGAATCCCACCTACGCCAAGGCCCATGTGCAGAAGGCCAACGCCCTGCTCGAGCTGGGGCGGTGGACGGAGGCGCTCGAAGCGGCCGGACGCGCCCTGACCCTCGACCAGACCCTGGCCGGCGCCCACAGCGCCAAGTTCTCGGCACTCGCCTCGCTCGGCCGCTTCGCCGAGGCGCGGACCTGTATCGAGCGCGGCCTGGCCATCCTGCCGGGCAATGAATTGCTGCTGCGCGCCCGCCGGAAGCTGGACTGAACCGGCCATCTACTTCGAGGCAATCGCCAGCCAGAGGGTGCCGCGCCCGCGCGCCAAACAGCCCGCTTTATGGATGACAGGACTCAAACCAACCCTCGATGTTGCCGCACTTGGCGCAGGTGCCGTCCGGACGCAGGTAGCGCGCCCGGTCGGTGAACGGCTTGAAAGCCGCTTTCGCCGCCCACCAGGCTCCGGTGACGGACCGGTCGGCCGTATGCTGGCAATGCGCACAGGTGACCGTCAGGTTTCGCGCGATCCGCGCCCCCGGCCAGACCACTTGGTCCGGCGCCTGGTTCTTCGCCCCCGCCCGGGAGTCATTCGCGCAATACTCCGACAAGGCCAGCCTCATGATCGTCACGACACCGGTAAGCGGCATCAGGCTGCGCGCGTGGCCCGACTGACGCACCTGCACCATGAATTCGCACGCTTGGCGGGCCGCCGGGTTCATCAGGTCGTGGTCGCCGCCATACATCGAGCGGTGAAACCAGTAAAACAGCGCGGCCAGCGCGGTGACTGCCAGCCAGGCCGGGTGCGAGAATATCGCCAGCGGTATGCTAACCGCGCCGAAGGCCACGCAGACCTTGGTGTTGAATCCACTCTCCCGCTGTTTGCCGAGCTCCCGCACGAAGACTTGGTCAAAGGTTACTTGGCTCATAAGATCAGGGTTGGCTGAGTTTTTGGAAAAGTTCGCGGACTTCCTCGTCGATCTCCGCCTCACTGCGGGCGTAGGTGGCGATTTCCTCCCGCAACAGGCGCTGATAGGCGCGGCGGGCGGTCACCAGCCGGTTAGCCACTTCCTTCTCGGTCAGGCCGAGCGCGCCCGCCAGCTCGTGCTGGGTGGGCGCGCCGGTGCCCTCGAGAATCGGGGCGATCAGCAGCCGGCGGAAAATCTCATAATGGGCGCGGCGGTCGGGTCCGGCATACTCCTTCTCCAGGACGACCAGCACGCGCCGGATCAGCGTCAGGGCCCAGCCGCGCAGAAAGGCCCGCTCCGGCGTGGCGTGGTCCGCGGGCAGCGCGCCCTCGGGCAGGTCCGCCACGTCGTTCCCGGCAAACCCCCCGGCGGGGCGGCGCCGCAGCGCGTGCTCCGCCCGGTGTGCTTTGGCGGCATAGTGCTGCAGCGCCGTCAGCAGCAGGTTGCGGAAGCGGCCGCGCGAGGCGTCGGCTTTCTCGAACAGTCCGTGCCGGATGGCGTGCAGGAAAAAATCCTGGACCAAGTCCTCTGCCTGCTCGGCCCGGCTGCCCCGGCCCCGGAGATAGGCCAGCACCGGATCGCGGTAGCGCCCAAACAATTCACCCAACACCCGCTGCTTGTCCTCCGCGCGGCCTTCCCGCAGCGCGGCCAAGCGAATCCAGTCGGTCTGCGGAAACGCGCTCATGCCTCGCGCCGGAGGCTATGGGGCCGAGGCCGCGGGTCACAATCCCATATTGCCCCTCAGGGGTGATTGCACTGGCGCCGGGCTGAGCCCGGCCTAGGCTTTCGCCATGCGCTTGCCCAAGGAAATCCTTGTCCTTCTCATTCTGCTGCTGGTGATGATCGCCGGAGTTTCCTGGTATGTTATCGACCGCCGGGCCAAGAATCGCGCCATGTCCCGGCCGGCCGCCGGGCAGTCCGCCTCGCCGGCGCCCGGCAAATAGGCCGCGGCCTACCGGACAACCGCCGCGAGTTCAGCCCGGGCCTCGGCGAGATCGTGCTGGAAGGACTCGCTGTGCAGGAAGTCCCGGGCCAGCTCCTGTCCGAGCACCCGGCCGGCGTAGATATCCGTCGGGTAGTGCACCCCGCCCTGCACGCGCAACCAGCCGGCCTCGCGGCCCTTCGCCAGGATCGCCTCGCGGCGGTCGGGAAAAAGCTCCGCGAGCAGCAGCGCGAAGACCGTGCCGCGGGTGGAGTGCCCGCTGGGATAACTGTAGTGTGTCAGGTCCTCGTGCTCGATGGCGCGCGGGAACCGGTCATGCGCCACGTGGTAGGGTCGCG
Source organism: Opitutus sp. GAS368 (assembly GCF_900104925.1). Taxonomy (NCBI): domain Bacteria; kingdom Pseudomonadati; phylum Verrucomicrobiota; class Opitutia; order Opitutales; family Opitutaceae; genus Opitutus; species Opitutus sp. GAS368. Next base: position 1,907,885 of record NZ_LT629735.1, on the reverse strand, counting down.
GCCGCTTGAAGTATTTCTTGGAGTCATCCACCACCGCCTTGGCCTCGGCCTCGACTTCCTTGAAGAGCGCGTCGGTCCGGGGGAATTTGCCGGGCGTGAACCACGCGCCGATGGCCGGCGCGTAGTGGTAGATGGTCAGCGTGTTCTCGTCCTGGCCCAGCGCGATCTCGGCCGGCGTGGCGGCGGTGTGGGCGGTATAGGCGCACTCCAGGTCGAACCTGTCCTCGGCTGAACCAAGGACGGGCGGCGGCGCGAGCAGGGCGTTGGCATCGGGCGTGCCCTTCGGCAGGTAGGCGGCGGATACCCGCAGCGCAAGGAGTGCCGCGAGCAGGAGGAAGGCGGGGAAGCGGTGTTCTTTCATGGGAGGGCTCAGAACTCGGCCGACACCGTCAGGTAATAATCCCGCGGCACCAGCACGTTGTAGGTGCTGTTGAGCGGGTTGGCGTTGACGGATTTCAAGAGCTCAACCTTCCGATCAAGAATATTGTCCACCTGCAGCTTCACCTTGTAGCTGTGCAGGAAACCGTGTCCGGGCAGCTTGCTGCCGTAGCCGATCGCAAGGTCGACCAGGGAATAGCCGCCCTGGACCGCAGTCAGGGCCGTCGGGGGCAGCGGCAGGTCGGGGCTCGGCGCGCCGGAGTAGACGTTGTAGGGCCCGATGTATTTTTCCATCAGCGAGACGGAAAAGCCCGCACGGTCGTAGACGGCGCCAAAGCCCGCCGTGGATTGCGGCACGCCGTCGATCTGGCGCTTGGATTTCTTGTAGACCGCCCGGTTGAGCGAACCGTTGCCGAAGAGACTGAGGCCGCCGCCCACGTAATAGGTTACCTCGGTCTCAAGGCCGCTGTAGTAGGCCCCGCTCGCGGTGGTGTAGATCACGTCATTGGCGTTGGTCGGGTTGGCCGGATTTTGCTGCGTGATGGGAAAATGGACGAAATCAATCCAGTAGGCGTCAAAGTCGGCGTTGAACCGGCCGTGCTTGTAGACGGTGCCGATCTGGTAGTTGGTCGTCTCCTGGGGCGGGATGTCCGTCGTCTCCGGATGGTCGACCTGCAGGGTCGCCAGCGCCGGGGTGAGGAGGCCCTTCGCGTATTGGGCGTAGACCGACCAGTCCGAGGCGACGCGGTAGTTGGCGGTGACGCTGGGCAGCGTCTTCGTCCATTTCTTGGTGAAATACGCGGGCAGAAGATCCTTGGTCTGGTTCACGGAAGCGGCGATCTCGCGGCTGACACTGAGGTATTTGAGCCCCGGGGTGATCGTGAGGGCCGGCAGGGCGCGCCAGTCATACAGCACGAACGGCTGCACCGTCCGGGTGTAGAATTTCATGTTCCAGGCGTAGCCGCCGACCGAGTTCTTGTGGTTCAGGTCGATCATGCCGCCCCTCATGATCGGGCCGGTGTTGGCCGCCGGGTTGTAATCGAGGAAATAGTTGTAGCGCGGGCCATGCTGGTAATCGCCCCAGACGCCGGCCTTGACCGTGCCCATGTCGTCCTCGTGCGAGAGGAGCAGATAATCGCCCAGGCTGCGCACGATGTTCACCTTGAACTGTCCGCCGAGGTCGGTCTTGGCCGGGCCGGAATTGTTGTTCGGGGACTCGTGGCTGAAATTATTGTAGGAAAAGGTGTAGAGCTTGTCGCTCACCTTCCAGCCGTTGCCGAGGTCGGAATCCAACGCGATGTATTCCAGGTCGGTCTGCTTGCTTTGGTAGCTGTAGCCGACGTAGTTGTTGAAATCGGTCGGATCGTTGTCCTGCCCGAAGTTGCGCCCGAGCGTCTGGATCTGCGTCAGGGTCAGCGTGGCGGCGTTGGGATTGTTGAACAGGATGTTGTTATACGAACCGTAGACGGTGACCGTGGTGTTCTTGCCGACCGGCTGCAGGTATTTGAGGAAATAGGTGTTGCGCTTCAGGGTGCCGAGCGTGCGGTAGCCGTCGGTGCTCATGTTCTGATAGCTGGCGATGAGGGAGGCGTTGTGGGCCCCGGCCAGCGTGCCGGTGTTCACCTCGAGGTTGACGAGGCGCGTGTGGTAGCTGCCGTCGCTGAGCGTGGGGGTGAACGAGGGCTCCGCGCGCGGGTCCTTGGAGAACAGCGCGATCGTGCCGCCGAAGGTGGCCATGCCAATCGTGCTGGCGTCGCCCGGGCCGCGATCCACGACCACCCGGCCGAGGATCTTGGCCGGGAAATAACTCGTCGTGTGGTGGGTGTAGTCGTTGCCGTCGCCAAAGGGGATGCCGTCGAAGGTGACGTTATACTGTCCGTCGGTGAAACCGCGCACGATCGGCTTGGACTCGTTCAGGCCCGGGCCGTTGGTGGTGAAATTCGACACGCTCGGCGCCAGGTTGGCAATCAAGGCGTAGTCGGCTGTCGGCGTGATGCTGTTCTGGATGGTCTGCAGATTGATGATGGACTGCGGCTGGTAGGCATCCAGCCGGCTTTCCGTGGGCGCCATGGTCTGGGCGGAGGTCCGCGGGGCGGTGACCTCAAGGTCTTCCAAGCGGATCGCCGAGCCGCCGCCGGCGTCGTCGGCCAAAGCGCTGGTGATCAGCGCGGAGCTCAACAGGCTGGCAGTCAGCCGGCAGAGCAGGGTGAGATTCAAACGGGTGTGCGAGGTGGTAGGTTTCACCGCCCCAGCTTGCCAGCTGCCTGTGGCAAACGCGTTACGCCCGCGTGGCAGAACGGTGAACCTTCAGCCCATCGCGCCGTAATGTTCCGCAAAGTCTTCCGCCTCCACTCCGCGGACCGAGGGGTGCGCCGCGGTTTACCGGGCCGCGCGGACCAGGATGGTGAATTTTCGCGCGAGGTTGTTCCCCGCGGAATAGCGCACCGCCTCGGTGTCGCCCGCCGCGAGGTTCAGCGCCTGCCACGGGGTCTCGTCGCCCGTCGGTACATCTGCCGCATCCTTGAACACACAGCGTACCTGCATGGTGATGGCCTCGCGGCCGTGGTTGCGGAGATTGGCCACCACTTCAAGGCGGCCGGACTCCCCGAAGCGTTCCTGCAGGCCGGTGCAGGACACGGCTTCCTGCACCGGCCGGTCCAGCAGCTGAAATTTCTCCGTGTTCTCCAGCGAATACTTGGCGCTTTCCTCCGGCAAAAAGGCGGCGGGTTCGCTGGCGCAGCCGGCCAGCAGCCAGGACAGGATCAGGGGGGTGAGGGGGATCTTCATGGTGCGCGGTCTAGGGTCTGGGACAGCGTTGCGGGACAAAGTTCGCTTGTCACGGCGGGTTTTTGGGGCCACCAGCCCTTAACCCCACCCTGCCATGCTGAAAGGGAGTTTTGACCTGCCGGTGCTTTTCGACCTCGGGGCGACCTTCGCCTTCGCCCTCACCGGCGCGCTCGCGGCCATCCGCCGCCACTACGATATCGTGGGCGTGCTGGCCCTCGCCCTGGTGTCCGGCATCGGCGGCGGGCTGATCCGTGACGGCATTTTTCTGCGGGACGGCCTCACGCCGCTGCTCACGAACCCCGCCTACATGTATACGATCACGGCGGCCACGGTGGTCAGCCTTTTCTTCCGGCAGCACGTCCATCGTTTCCACCGGCTCATCGCGTGGGTCGATGCGTTGGGGCTGGGCGCCTACGCGGTGTTCGGCGTGCAAAAATCCCTCAACTCCGGCCTGCCGCCCTCGGCCGCCGTGCTCGTCGGGGTGATCAACGCCGTCGGCGGCGGCCTGCTGCGCGATGTGCTCACGCGCGAGGAGCCGCTGGTGTTCAAGCCCGGCCAGTTCTACCTGCTTACGGCGCTGGTAGGCGCTGTTGGGAAAGTGTTAGTTCTTCCGAAGATGGAATATAGCAATAGGTTACGCTTATATCGTCGGTGCCAATCGTGATTTTTTCGACGATGGATTCGATCACCCGGCGCTTTCGCTCGGTGGTCAGCTGGGGCCAGCGCTCGTAAAGCTTTTGGGCGTCCCGCAACACTTGGTCGGCCGAAACCTCGTTGATGCGGAGGAATGCCAGCTCCGCCTCCAAGGCCGGAATCGAAACACCCAACTGGCGCACCTGGTCCTCCAGCGGCCGGTAGAGCGCGGTGAAGCTCTGATCGTTCAACCGGCCGTCCAAGTAAAGTCGGTGCGTCCGAGTCATCTCTTCCTTGGTCTTCTCGATTTCCTGCCGGTGCAACGCGACCCGCTGCTCCTTCTCGTCCGTGTTCTTTTTAGCCGCCAGAAAATGCCGCGTGATGCGCTCCGGGTCGGCAAAGTAGTTCTTCAACTCCTCATGGAAGATGCTTTCCAAGTCCGCCGCGGGAATCTTGTTCTTACACTTATGGCAGACGTATTTCGTGGAAGTGGTGGGCACATACATGCGGTGGCCGCAATGACAGTGGGCGATGCCCGCGAAAATATGCGTCGGCCGCTTGGTGGGGCGCTTGTTCTGCTTCTTCCTCTCCTCGATCATCCGATTGGCCGTGCTCCAAACCTCCTCTGACACGATGGGCTCGATCGGATGCACGAACCACTGATCTTCCGGCTTCTCCTCGGCCGCCCAACTGCCGGTTTTTTTAAATACATTGGAGTAACGCACGCCCTTGGCGGTGGGATGAACAATACAGCGTAATACCGCCGTATCACTCCACGTCGCCCCCGCCCTCGTGCGATAACCCGCCTCGTTGAGCATCCGCGCCACAGTGCCAATACGGCGGTGTTCGAGGAACAGCTCATAGATTTGCTTCCGGATGATCGCTTCTTTGGGTTCGATCACCATTTTGCCGTCTTTCCAGACGTAGCCATAGGGCGAGGTGCCGCTGATCTGCTGGCCGAGTTTTGATCGCGTCGCAACGGACGCCCGGATGCGGTCGGCGATCTCCTCCCGTTCCCATTGGGCCATCGCGGCAATGATCGTATAAAACAGCCGGCCGGCCGGCGTGCCCGTATCCATCTTTTCGTGCAGTGACACCATGTCCGCCCCGTGGGACTGGAAGAAGTCCGAGAACTCCAAAAGCTCCCTGGTGTTGCGAGCGAGCCGCGCGAGCTTGGAGAAAATCAGCGCCGTGATGTGCCCGCGCTTAATGTCGTCCAGCATCCGCTTGGCCTCGGGGTGCTCCATGACCGTCTTGCCCGAAACCCCGGCCAGGTCGTAAACCTCGCGGACATTCCACCCGTTGAACTTGGCGTATTCGCGGGCGCGGGTCTCGTGGATTGCCGGGCTGTCGCCCAGCGCCTGATCCTCCGTGCTCACGCGAATCCAAATCCCCACCTGCTTGGTGAGTTCGGCCTTCTTGGGCCTCTCGGTCATGACGACCTCCTAGAATTTGTCGGGGATGTCGGCTTTCGCCAGCACCAGCGTCTTCCGCGGAATCCAGACGATCCGTTCGTCCGGCCCGCATCCAACCGTCGGCGGCAGCTGGCCCCGGCCGCGCGCGGTGATGTCGATGCCGATGACCGCAAAGTCTCCCGACGCCATCTCCAGGATGTCCGGGCAGCCGCTGAGACCGGCGCTTTTCGCGCCGTTCGCATGCGGGTCGGGTCCGAGGCGACGTAGGAACATGATTTACTTATGACTATAGTCTTATGCTTAGTCAAATTCATTATGACCATAGTATGAAGACGTGATCGCCCAGAAGAACCTCGATGCTGTCGGCTCTCAGGTAGCGGCCATTTTTCGGGCCGAAAGGGAGAGGCAGAAACTCTCCATGAACGGAGTTGCTGAACGCGCCGGGCTTTCACAATCGATGGTTAGTTTGGTCGAGCGTGAGGTGCGCAAGCCCACCCTTGAAACACTGCTGCGGATCTCGACTGCCCTTGATCTCGAACTTTCGGACGTGCTGCAGCGGGCCCAACGCGCAGCGCACCTTAAGGCGACGTAGCCCGGCTTTGTTTCCTCTGTTTGGCCGCGCTATACTGGCGGCATGTCGTGGTTCGCGGACAACTGGTTTACGGCCCTCCAAACGCTGGCGATTGTCAGCGGCTTCGCTTTCACGTGTATCACCCTGCGGCGTGACGCACGCTCCCGTCGGGTGGGTAACTTGTTCCAGTTGACAGCCCACCATCACGACGTGTGGGCCGAATTGTTTAAGCAACCCGAACTGCGCCGCGTTCTCTCGGCCCGGGCCGACCTCGACCGCGAACCCGTCACCGACAATGAAGCCCTGTTCGTCGGCTTCCTCATCCTGCACCTGAGCACCGCCCACCAGGCCATCAAACAGGGGCTGATGGACCCGCTGGACGGCTTGGGGGCGGACATCCGCACTTTCTTTGCGCGTCCCGTCCCGCGCGCCGTCTGGCAAAACCTGCGTCAGTTTCAAGACGCCGGATTCGTCGCCTATGTGGAGGGCTATTTCCATGAACGCGCGGAGAACTAGCGTAATGATTCCACGCCGGTTTTCTCGATCCGGGTAATTCGCCAACCGTTCTCAGCTCTTTCGAAGTGGAATTTACCCTGAAGCCGGAAACCCGCCCCTCGCGCCACCCTCGCCCCCGGATTGGAACTATAAAAAAGCATCTCATCCATCGGCTGCATCTTCCGCGGAGTCGGGGCGAACTGGAATTTGAAGTCCTCCTCCAGCGCCGGCATGAACCGCCAGATACCCTGGGCGTTGCACCGGATATCCGCCTCGAACGACATGACGTAGTGCTGCACTCCGGCCTCGGTGTTCATTAGTCCATCCGTTTTTCTGAATCCGGTCAGCTCGATCGCACCCTGCGACTGCTGGTGCACGACAGCGGCCAAGCCCTGGCCCGCCGCGACCTCTTCCGGCCCCTCCGGCGGCTTGGGCGCTTCGGGCTTGGCTTGTGGCTTGCTTTCCAAGGCCGCAACCCGGTCGCTCAGCTCGGCGACAGCCTTCTCCAAACGCGCAATAGTGGCGCGCAAATCGCCGGTTTCCTCGCCGCGGGCACTCCCACAAAAAGCGGCCAAACAGACCGCGACTAACATACGGATGGTTCTCATAGGTAAGATCAGAGTTTTCGCTTCATCAGGTCGGCGATGGCTTGTATCGCCGCATCCTCGCGCCGCTTTTTCTCCTCCGGCGTCAGTTGTGGATAGATCCGTTTCACCTTGTAGCCCCGGATCTGCTTGGCGGTCGGTTCCGGCGGCACCGGGGGTGGCAGTTCCCGCAAATAGCCGATCAACTCGTCCGGCAGGAAATAGTTCACCTTGGCCGCGGCCGCCTCGCCCAGGCTCTGACGCACGGCATTCTCGAGTCGCGCTAACCGCTCCCTGTCCACACCCACAGCGGCAACCAGCGGGTAACCGGCCTCCAGGCATTTGGCGACATTGCCGACCTCATGGTCAATCGTCGTGGTGATGGAAATCTCGCAGGCGATCGACACCCCGGCCCGCGACAGCGCCAAGTCCACGCTGCCTGAGTTATTGAGGATCGACTGCTCGATGACCGCCCGGAAGTCCAGCACCTCGGCCGCCTCCTTTAACCTCCGTTGCACAGTCGTGTGCTGCATCCCGCCTCTTCCTGCTGCCATTGTCATTCCTGATGGCTGCGCCGCACCGGCCACTGTCGTGTTTCCCATCGGGACTGGCCTGGGCACCGGCTGGCTAACCGGTGGGGTAGCCGGCTCGCTCTGGTTAACAGCGGGTGGCGGTGGTGCCCCCACCCTCGCCGGTTTGGCCCCAGGCTTTTCCTCCGCTTCCTCCGGCCGATGTAACGCGGCCTCCACTTCGGCCCTTGGCGTGGCATATGTCCGCCGCGAAAGCTCTATCACCAGTTCCCGCCTCGCCGCGGCCTCCTCCTCGGCAGGGAAGTCGGGTGGCGGCACATCCAGATTGAAATCATAATCGCTGCGCTCAACCCGGCACACCGCTTCGCCCGTGCCAAGGTTCTGCAAATCCCGAGCCTCGAAACCCGACAGCCCATGCTCAATCGTCCGCGCGTCGGCATCGCCCACCCGGAAGCAAACCCGCGTGTAGGGGTTCGACAGTACGGCGCCAGCCACCTCGGGATCCCGCTGCAACTGCCGTAACTCTTGGTGGGCCAGCGTGAGGCCGAGCCGATACTTCCGGGCCTCCGTCAGGATCCCCGCCATCGAATCCGTCACGAAATTCTGGAATTCGTCCACATACATCCAGAAGTCACGCCGGGCGGTTTCCTGCATCCGCTGCCGGCCCATCGCCATCTGGTGGAACTTCGTCATCAGCAGGCTGCCGAGCAGGTAGGAGTTCTCCTTGCCGATGGCGCCCTGCGACAACTTCGCCAGAAAAATCTTCCCGCTGTCCATGATCTCGCCGAAGTCCAGCCGGTTGGCTGGTTGCGATACCATGTAGCGAATCGGCTTCGGACTGAGGAAGGTCTCCAGCCGCGTCATCACCGGCCCGATGGACTTATTGCCGGAGAGCTGCGTGAAGCCCTTCTTCCAATAGTAGACGACATCCGGATCCTTAACCGTCGACAGAAACTGCTCGCGGAAACCCGGCTCCAGCAGGAAACGCCGTAGGTCGGCTAGTGTGCCGCCCCGCTCGCTCTCGAGGAAGGCCCGGATGGCGTTGCTGAGAACAATGCCCATTTGATCGCCCCAGCTCGTCGAAAGCCGTTGGAAGACCGACACCAAGTCAGAAGCGAGCAGGTTTTTCTCCAAGTCGGAATGAGCCGACAGAATGTTGAACCCGATGGAGAATTCCTCATCGCCGGGATCGAGCAGCACCACGTCACCGATCCGCGACGAGGGAATGCACCCCAAGATACGGTCGATCAGGTCGCCGTGCGGATCGAGCACGGCCAGCCCCTGACCGGCCTCGATATCCTGCCGGATCAGGTTGTAGAGCAGGGTCGTCTTGCCGGTGCCCGATGCGCCGACAATGTGCATGTGCTTGCGGCGCTGCTCGGCCGTCAGCCGCACCTCCCGCGTCTCGCCACCATGTTCATTCGTGCCGAGCAACACCCCTTCCTTGCCGGTCGCCACCACCGGTGCTGCCTTGGTCTTCCGCAGCATGCGCCGAAACTTCGGCGAACGCACCGCGCTCGATGGTAAGTGCACGAACCCGAGCAGTTCCTCAGCGCTCAGGATCATGCCTGCGCGGCGGCTCTGCCGGCGCACCACGTCCGCCACATGCGCTTCGTATGGGTAATCGTCGTTACGTAGCGGAATCAACTCGTTACCGTTAGGGTTGCCGAAGGCCCTTAGCCCGCTCGCCAGCGAGCGCAGGATGCTCGCGGTGCGGTCGTAGTCGGAGCTGCGCGCGGCAATCCGGACCACCGCAGCATACAGCGGCCGGGCCGTCTTGTTCCTCGCTGCCCCGGCTAGCAGAATTATTAGGCCGCAATGGGAGCCTCTAGTTTGTAGGGAGGGATGCCTTGGCCCACGATCCGCAAGGTCTTTTGGTCGATGATGACGCCACAACAATTGCAGATATAGAGGCGACCGTCCCACGAGCCTCCTCTAACCGGCTCTACCTGGCGCCCGGAGGCGTCGCATTCATAGAACCCATCGCCGCACGGTGTATTACCGCAGACACAGACCCATGCGTCCCGATCTCCTTTCTCACGTCTTATCTTTGCCATGCCCTGACCCTACCATGCCGCCTGAAATCACGCAAAGGCGGCCGGGTAACCGATGTGCCGGCTCTCCCCCTAACACGTCGCGCGGGCCAGAGCAGTCGTTGGCGGCTGGCCGGCTCCGCCAACGTCTGCGCCGGCCCGCCTTTTTGGTTCTTTTCCCAAAAGAAGGGCGGAAGCGGTGGCTGCGGGTTGACGGGCGGAGGCGAGGCAGCAGTCGAGCGGAGCCCGGCAACTTGAAGCCTCCGCGGGCGGGCCACGTCTTACCTCGACAGCCTCTCTCCCGCGAGTTTGGTTGGTAACAAACCATTGTTGTGACCGGTCGCCGCCCATCTCCATGCATCGCATTGTTGTTCCCGCGCAAATAAACGCCGCAGGTCTGCCGCACTTCCTTGAATTGATCGGACAACCCGTCACTGAGCGCACTGTCCTGCTAGACTTCGCCCAACTCCGACGCGTCTCGCCAGCCGGAATGGTAGCTCTGGTCGCAACTGTGAAGCGCTGGCAGCGCGACGGCCGCATTGTGTTGTTCGACAACCTTGGATCCTGCGCGATCACCGGCTACCTCCAGCGCATGGATGTGTTGAAGACCTGCGACGTGCAACTGCCCGAGCACTTTACCCGCCACCAAGCCGCGGGTCGATTCATGCCGGTCCAACTGATCGACCACCCGGTCGATGCCATGGGCCACGACATGGCGATGTGCGTCGCCCCCGGAGGCGACGATCTCGACCATCCATTGGCCGCGTTGTATGACCTCGTGTGGTATGTTCTCACTGAGGTCGCAAACAACGTCAGGCAGCACAGCGGCGGAATCGGCTACGCGACGGCGCAGGTCACCCAGCACGAGGGCTTCGTGCGGCTCGCCCTGGCAGACAACGGCAAGGGCATTCGGCAAAGTTTCCGCGACGCGGGGTTCTCGTGGAGTGCGGGACTGGACGATCCGGGCGCCATCCAAAAGGCGCTTGAGCCCTTCGTCTCCAGCAAGGGCAGCCCTACCAACGAAGGCGTGGGATTGACCCTCGTATCGGGACTAGCCCGGTTGACCGGGGCACGACTCCTGATCGTCAGCGGGCGCGGTATGTTAACAATGGACGCGCATGGGCATGTAATCGCTCAAGAACAAGGGCATGGTGCCGTATTTCAGGGAACTTTACTGGCCCTTACTGTTCCTCAAAATCAGGTGCAAGACTTTGCAGCGCTGCTTACTGCCGCCAAAGCCGCGGCTGGACTCTTGCGCCCGCCGGGTCTATCGGATAGCTTCCAACCATGAAACACGAACTGTTCCTCGCGACCGACTTCGGCCCGCAGCTCGCTGATGGCGAAGCAGCGAGCTGTTATCGCTTGGCGCGGGTCGAGCCCTATCTCAGCCTATGTGAGCAGGTCGTGCTTGATTTTACCGGCGTGCGGAGTGCTAACAGTTCATTCGTTAACGCTTTGGTTGCCGGTATTGTCGAACAGCACGGCCAAGACGTGTTGCACAAGGTTGCCTTTAAGGGATGCAACCCTGTCGTCCGAGTGTTGGTAGAAGCCGCCATTGCTTTGGGGCTTCGCAAAGTTGACGGTCGGGTTGACGCCTGAAGCGTCGTTGGGCGAGAAGGTATAACGTCTTGCCCCACGGCAGGTATGTGTTGAACTGACCTTATAGAGGAGTGTTGGTCGGGCCACCAACGCTTCCGATGCCCATGATTTTCGGCCCAGTAAGCTTTTTTGGAAATGGAAGCAGTGGGTTTCGTCGCTTGACATGGTAAGATTTTCTTACACAGTGTAAGGCATCCCGCCCACCATGAGCTACACACGCCCAGAAGTCCTCACCTGCCTAACAAAGGCCGTCCGGAAAATTCTCATTTTCCGAGGCAAAACCGAAGAAGCTGAAGAGCCTATCCCCGAGAACATCGACCCGGTGCTCACCCTCGGGATTCCCTCCCTCGACCTGGCCCAAGTCGGCCCGGAACTCGCCCGTGAATCCGACGAACTGGATCTGCCCAACGAAGTATACGATTGGGCCGATGACTCCAGCGGCACGCGGCGCTATCGCACACTCGGAGAAATTGCCGACCGCGTGATGGATCATCTGGCAAAACACGGAGGCCAGAAACATGAGTGACCTCGAAACTCGTCGCACCGAGATCGCTGATCGCCTTCGCGCGGCCCGAGAGCAGGCCGGCTTGTCCCAAGGTCAGGTCGCAACCCTGCTGAAGCTGCAGCGACCTGCTGTCTCGGAAATCGAAGCTGGTCGCCGTCGCGTAACTGCCGAAGAAATCGCGCAGTTGGCCGAAATCTTCGATGTCAATGTCGAGTGGATAATTTCAGGCACCGCCACGATGGCGGACCCAAAAGTTGAACTGGCAGCCAGAGAGTTAGGGAAGCTCAAGTCCGATGATTTGGACATGGTTCTCAAGCTCCTACGAACCATGAAGAGAAAGTGAGCTTCCCGCAATGGCCACCCTGACTCGCCCCCAAATAGTTAAAGCAATCGATCGTGCGCTCCGTTGCCGGCTGAAGGCCGGCTACGAGGCGATTGAACCGGTTTGCGTCTTCGACCTAGCCACCAAACTGAAGGTCGAGGTGCGCTTCGTGGCGGGCAACAGCTTCGGTGGAATGTATGCGAAAGACTTTGAAAAAATCCTGATTCCCACCAAGCGCCCGCCGGGACGGCAGGCGTTTACCTGCGCGCATGAACTTGGGCATTGGGCGTTCGGTCATGGCACCCGAGTCGAACTCATCGAGGAACTCGACAAAGGCGGATCGGACGATCCCGACGAGCGGATGGCCAATGTGTTCGCCTCACACCTGCTGATGCCCGACTGGGCGGTTGAAGATGCCTTCCGACGGCGCAGCCTGGTGCCGGCACGTTGCGAAGCGCTGGACTGCTACCGCATCGCGAACCAACTGGGGATCGGATACGAGACCCTAGTGCAGCACCTCCGCTACGGTGTAAAGCTGATCAAGGACGACCGGGCCGAGCGTTTGCTTAAGACCAGCCCCAAGGAAATCCGCACCAATGTCCTTGGCACCCCAGACCCACGGCACCTCATCATCGCCGACCAATATTGGTGGCGCGTGCCGATCGATCTGACCGTGGGCGACGCGCTGATTTTGCCGGTGGGCTTCCAAGCCGACGGCGCCGTCTTGCAGCAGATCGGCATTACCTTTCATGGCACGTGGTTCGAGGCGGTCCGGCCGGGTTACTGTCGCGTGTTCTCTGAAGACCACGGCTGGTCCAGTTTCGTGCGGGTGGCCCGCAAAGATTATGTGGGGCGCAGCAAATTCAGATTTTTGGAGGATCCCGATGTCAACGAACCGGCCTGAAATAATTGCTGAGACGAACCTGTCCTATGCTTGGGGCAAGGCGTTCCTGCGCATGATGGGGCCCGATTCGACCCATGCTCCCATCACTCTCTCCGTCGAGGCTTTCACCCCCAAGGGACTGCCCATCGAAGATCCGGTGATTCGTAACGCGACTGATGCTGCACTGAAGGCCCACGGTCTGCTTCCCGTAACCAACACCGCTTACACTATTTTCCCCAACGACGCCTGGGAATTCCAAAAGCAACCGCCACACGAGAAGTTCGCGCCGGGCTTCCGGAAATGGATTTTCCCCTTCATGTATCGTGCCCATCGAGGGAATCGCACGGGCACCTATTTCCAGCGCATGGTCGCGTTCGGGGCCGATATCGACAAGCAAGGACACTTGTCTCCAGCCCATGTCGATCAACCCGCCAAGATCCTGGCGTTCTGGCGCGGGGCCGGTAGTCACCGCCGCTCCGCACTGCAAATGGCGTGCTTCGACCCACACCGCGATCACCACGGGAAAGCCCGAAGCGGATTCCCATGCCTTCAGCAGGTTAGCCTGAGCTACGACAGTCAGCATGAGGGCCTGGCCATCACGGGCTATTATCCGAGCGAATTCATTTTCGACCGCGGCTATGGCAACTACCTCGGTCTTTGCCACTTGGGCCGATATATGGCCAAGAACATGGGTCTGCACCTCATCCGGATGAATTGCGTGATCGCCCACCCCCTACTTGGCGGCGAAGGTGTGAGTAAGACTCCGCTGCGCCCATTGGAAAAACTGATTCGCAACCAAATCGCCGCCGCAGAAGCCGCAGCGGCCGTCGCCTAATCCCGCCATGTCATTCTGGTCTAGTGAAACCCTTCGGCAGCGTATCCCGGCGGGTAACTTGGTTACCCCTTATGACGCTCGGCGCATCAAGCACGCGGCCTATGAGATGAGTTTGGGCAACGAGGCCTACGTCACCTCGTCGCCGATCAAGAAAAAGGTCTCTCTCTGGCCGGGCGATCATGTCGAAATTCCACCCGGCCAATTCGCCCTGCTGCACACGGCCGAAGTCATTAAAGTGCCCGACAGCGCCCTCGCGTTCATCTCCATAAAGGCCAAGATTAAGCTTAAGGGCCTTGTCAACGTATCCGGGTTTCACGTCGATCCGGGGTTCACCGGGCAACTCGTATTTTCAGTCTACAATGCAGGTTGTCGCTCGGTTCGGATCGGCTGCGGAGATCCGGTTTTTCTGATCTGGTTCAGTGACCTGACCGCACCTACGCGTGATCTCTACACCGGCGGTTACTCCGGCCAGCGGGGAATCCAGCCACAGGCCGTCATGGAGATTGATGGGGACATCGCTTCACCCGCTATGCTCACCGAGCGCATTCGCACGCTGGAATCCACCTCCAAGTTCCACGCCAAGCTGCTCTGGAGTTGCCTCGTTGTCCTGATTCTCGGCATTGTGGGGCTAATCATCCAGAATAACACCGGCCACTACTCGAGTAACGAAGCGCCTGCCACGGCTCCTTCCAACAAGAAACCGTAACATGAACCTCGGTCATCTCATTGTCGTCGAGGGGCCCGAGAACACGGGTAAAACCACGCTCGCGCAAGTATTGCCTACAGCCCTTGCCCAGCGGGGGGTTCACGCCGAATACATGTCATTCCCAGGACGCGGCACCGCATCCATCGGAGCCGTGGTCTATGATCTAGAGCATAAACCCGACCGTTTTGGGATCACGGCGCTGCCAGCGGCAACTCGCCAAGTTCTCCATTTAGCAGCACATCTCGATGCAATAGAGTCCCGCATAAAGCCGGCCTTGGCTTCCGGCCGCTGGATTGTGCTTGATCGGTATTGGTGGTCGATGTGGGCCCATGGCCACGCCCAGGGTCTCTCCACCACCTTGCTTAATCAACTCGTCAAAATAGAGTGCGACGCGTGGCAACCTATTAAGCCTGCGGTGATCTTTTGCACCCTACGCCCGGCCCCATTCGACGATCCGCTCACCCCGCAATGGGAAGCCGTCCAAGCTGCTTATCGCCAATTGGTCGAGGTTCAGGGGGCACATGCCCCTATCGACCAACTGGGGCCCACACAATCGGTCGAGGATCGCGTAATATCCTGCTTGGCTCGCCTCACAACGCTCGGTGTGCTCCCGCGACTCTAATGCCTACAACTGCTCGAAGAAACCTCGCCTCTTTCACGCCACCACGACCGAACATTTTGGTTCACCTTTCGCCGGCCAAACCGACCGTCGTTTACGATACTTATTGGAAATTCAGCACCGAGCGGCAACGGATTTTCTTCGCGCGAATCGCCGGCCAGCCTGCACCTTGGACGGACGACCCCGTGCTCCAGGCGCACAAATTCACAAACGCCTACCGGGCCTCTGACCGAGTCAGCCAATATCTCATCCGTTCGGTGATTTACCGCGGAGACCAAGATCCCATTCAGCTTTGTTTCCGCATCCTGCTTTTCAAGATCTTCAACCGGATCGACACTTGGGAACTATTGGAGCGCGAATTTGGCGAAGTTCGTTATGCGCCGGGCTTCGTTCGCGCCTACGATCAAGTGCTGACGCGCGCCATGGCGGCAGGGAAGCGGATTTATTCTCCGGCCTATATCATGCCCTCCGGTGGAAAACTGAACAAGACTGGGCGGAAGCACCGTATGCACCTTGATCTGCTCGCCCGGATGATCACTGACCATCTTCCTCAAAAACTCATTGAGGCCGGCTCCATGCAAGAAGCGTTCTCCCTGCTTCTGGGCTACCCAACCATCGGCGACTTCCTGGCCTATCAATACGTCACAGACCTCAACTATAGCCCGTTGCTGAATTTCGATGAGATGCACTTCGTTGTGCCCGGCCCGGGCGCACTTAATGGCATCGCTAAATGCTTTGCGGACTTCGGCGGACTGACGGAAGTAGACCTCATCAAGATTGTCGCTGAGCGCCAAGAGGCAGAATTCACCCAGCGCGGCTTGAAATTCCAATCTCTGTGGGGTCGAAAACTGCAGCTCATCGACTGCCAGAACCTCTTTTGCGAGGTAGATAAGTATTCACGCGTGGCGCATCCCGAATTCGGCAGTGGTGGGCGCACACGCATCAAGCAGCGCTTCTCGCCACATAGTGCCCCCATTTCCTACTGGTTCCCGCCGAAGTGGAAGATCAATGAGCGCATCACGCTCCGACCCATGGTGCCGCATGATTCACTCCTTTGAAGGCAACACGGCGGACGAGGCCTGGCGCGAAGCGGCCCTCGCCCTCCTACAAGGTCCCGACACCACCGTCCAAGAAAGCCGGGTGGGGAAGACGCGTGAATTGCTGCACGTTGCCTTGCAGATTAAGGATCCTCGCCAGCGATGGATCGTCTCACGAAGAGATGCCCTAAACGTCGCCTTTGCCCTCGCGGAAGTGATCTGGATACTCGAAGGTCGCAACGACGCCCGCTTCCTGGTTTATTTCAACCGAAAGCTAACTCACTATGCTGGAGATGCACCGGTTTATCACGGCGCATACGGTGAGCGGCTACGAAAACGATTCGGTCTCGATCAATTGAGACGGGCGACCAGTGCCTTGCGCGGTAATCCCCAGAGCCGTCAAGTCGTGCTGCAGATTTGGAGCAGCGAGGATGATCTCCCGCACATTGACGGACAACCGGTTTCGGCAGACATCCCTTGCAACCTGGTTTCGATGCTCAAGGTGCGCGGGGGACGCCTTGATTGGACACAAGTCATGCGCAGCAATGACGCTTACCGCGGGACTCCGCACAATATCGTGCAGTTCACATGCCTCCAAGAAGTGATTGCCGGGTGGCTCGGCGTTGGGCTGGGCACCTATACGCACTGGAGCGATAGCCTCCACTTCTACGAGGACAGCCTTCAAAGCAGCCCAGTGGCTCCAGTCCAAGCTACTGTGCATATGAACACAGATACTCTCAGCCTTCCCGAGGCGGAATTCGACCGCATCTGGCCATCGGTAATGCGTCTCGCCGAGGCGATCACTGATGAAACGCATTCCAGCAAGCAGCTCATGGAGATGCTGGCGCAGACAGCTCTTCCGCTCGGCTGGGCTAACATTGTCCGCATTCTGTTGGCCGAAGGCCTCCGTCGCCGTCGAGCGATCAACGATATTCCCGCCGTCGTTGAAAGCGTCAGCAATCCAGCACTAAAGGATCTCTGGGCCCGATGGTTTGTTAGGGTGGGATCGCCCTAGCAAACTTTGGCAGTGAAATGCCTCTGCTGCGCTACAGCCCAGCAATCAATAGATCGTAGGGAAATCGTCTTTCGTTCTCAGATATTTGATCGAGGGCAAAAAACGCTTCGTAGAATTGCCGCAGTGTGCGACCCTCCGTTTCAGCCAGTGCAGCCTTAATCTGCCAATCAGTGACTTTCGGATTAGCTCGGCCTGCTGCTCTGGCTTTTTGGGCCAACTCTTTTCTAACCTGTTTTCTTCTGAGCTTGAAAGGGTCGCGTGCGCGATTTTCGCGAACCACATTTTTGTATGCACCGCGAAATGCTTTTTCGACAGTGAAAAATGCAAATTGCGCACCGCTGAAGATTTTGCCCTGCAAGGCCGCTAGCGCCTTATGGCCATCGTCGGTAGCAACCAATGTTCGGTAAAACGCCTCGAATCCATTGAGCAGTTCCGGCGTCTCCGCTTCGCGGTCACATCCGACGACCCCGACAAATGGCGCCGGTTTAAAAGCAGACATTGCTACAATTTGATGAATCCCAAAACAGCATGAAAAAGTAACCAACAGGTTAAACCGGGTCGCCAAATTAAACCGCAGCAAGTGCGGGCCGAACTCTTCCCATGAAACGAAGCTGTCATCTCTGAGACCGAATCCCTCATCATTCCCGTGCAACTCGAAATGTAGCACAGGAACAGCTGCCGACACCCCGGCGTAGATTGCGTCCATCTCACGAAACAGGTCATCGCGAGAGAGAACAAAATGATAAACCATCTGTATCCCTTCAGGTGTATCGCGATTCCAGTTTTCGGTTAGCCGCCGGCCTGGCTCGCCATCGCTCTCCTTCAACGATTCAATAACGTGTATGGTATCAAATCCGTATTGAGTGGCCATGCCCTATTGGTATGAGTTGATTAGTTCGTGGTCGTCGAGCATTGGATGATTGTTATCTAGGAACAATGCCCGCGAGTGAATTTCATCTACCGGCCGTCTTCGACCTGTGCGCAACGTTCGCTTTTGCGCTCACTGGGGCGCTGGCTGCGATCAAGCGAGGTTACGACATCGTCGGCGTCTTCTTCCTGGCGCTGGCTTCTGGTATTGGCGGAGGACTGATCCGTGATGGTGTTTTTATCACCGGAACCGGACCAACTCCACTCCTCGCCGATCCGCGCTACATTCATGTCGTTGTCGGGGCTACCATCTTTGGCGCCCTTTTCGGAGGTCGAGTAAAGCATCTGCACCGACTCATTGCTGTGCTCGATGCCTTGGGCCTTGGCGCCTATGCGGCCTTCGGCACGCAAAAGGCGTTGGCCTACGATCTTGCCGTTCCGGCCGCCATTCTGGTTGGCGTCATCAATGCCGCCGGCGGCGGCCTGCTCCGCGATATCATCACCCGTGAGGAACCCCTAGTATTCAAGCCGGGCCAGTTTTACGTTTTGACCGCACTAGGCGGTTCGGTCGCGTTCGTGTTTCTGACCATTTATCTGAATATGCCGGCGACTAAGGCTGCGCTTTGGGCGATTGCGATCACGTTCACTTTCCGTGCGCTGACTATTGCCTTCAACTGGCGCACAACCTCGGTCGCTCCGCTAGTGGAACCCGAGAAATAATTCCCAACAGCCGAAACGTGTCAGGTCTGCTGTTGGGTTGCATGATCGGACAACTCGGGATCGAAACCGATGAAAGTAACGACCTTCTCGCGCCGCCATTCGGTAGGATAGTGAAGATTGCGCTCCCAGAAATTCACCGACTCGAAGCTAACTCCTATGATGGCTGCAACTTGCTTTAGGGTTAACTTCCTCTTCAACCGCGCGCACATGAGGTAATCTCCAAGTGATTTTGGTGCCGTAGGGATTACTGAGGTATCTCGCTGTTTTATGGGCCTTGGAGCGGGTTTGGTCACCCGAATCGTGAGTGCATGTTTTGGCAGCAAACCCAGTTGGCGCCGTCACCTTCATCTGCGCCGGTGTCTACCTCGCCATCACCGCTTCCCAGGCGGCGCTGCTGGCCATGGCGGTGACCTTCCTCTTCCGGTCGGTCACCATCGCCTTCAACTGGCGGACGGCCCCGGTGTCCTCCGGCGCCATCTTCACGCAGGGCGACGCCCCGCCCCGCAAAGACTAATCAGTTCTTCGCGACGGCGGGCCGGAACTCGTCGCGCAGCCAGTCGCCCAGCATGCCCTTCTCGTAGCGGAGCGGGTCGTCGCGGATACCGTCAATCCGCATTTGGAAGGACATGTCCTGCAGCTTGCGTTCGCCTTCCTTGATCACCTGGCCGTTTGCATCGGTCAGCTTGAAACTGAAGGTCAGGCGCGGAATGTAGATTTCCTTGATGATGCGGACGTCGTTGAACTGCGGCCCGCGCCACGGCTCGAAGTCGCCGGCGAGGTCGATGTCCGTGAAGGTGATGGTGAGCTTCTGTCCTGGGGCGAGCCGGCTTTCACCCTGCTGCTCCAGGTATTCCTCAATCGGCGGCAGGTAGCGCGCGCGGCCGCGCTCATTGTCGGAGTCCGACGCGTTGTCGCGGAGGTCGGTGAATTTTTCGGGGTGGGAGAAGACCACGGTGACCCGGCTGGCGGGCTTGGACTCGGCGGCAAACAGCGCTCCGGCGGCGGACAAGCCGAGCAGGAGCGTGCAACGGATGAGGCGGGTAAGGTTCATGGCGGGGGTGGGCTGGCTGGAAACCTAGCCCGTTCCCCGTGCATTGCAACCGGCGGAATTCCTCACTTGGCCACGGGAACCGGCAACCCCACCGGGGCCGGGCGACCGCGCTTGTGCGCCAGCCAATGACTGAACCGGTCCATGTAGATGTAGATGACCGGCGTGATGTAGAGGGTGAGCATCTGCGAGACAAGCAGGCCGCCCACCACGGCGAGGCCGAGCGGCCGGCGCGAGTCGGCGCCCGCGCCGAGCCCGAGGGCGATGGGAATGGCGCCCGCCAGCGCCGCAAAGGTCGTCATCATGATCGGCCGGAACCGCACGAGACAGGCCTCGGTGATGGCCTCCTGCGCGTGGAAGGCCGCCCCCTGCTCCTTCTCCTTCGCGATGGCGAAATCGATCATCATGATGGCGTTCTTCTTCACGATGCCGATGAGCAGGATGACGCCGACGTAACCCATGACATTCAGCTCCTCCCGGAAGGCCCAGAGCGTGAACAGCGCGCCGAAGCTCGCCGCGGGCAAACCCGAAAGAATCGTCAGCGGATGGATGAAATCCTCATAAAGAATGCCGAGCACCACGTAAATCACGAGCACCGCCATGATGAGCAGCAACCCGAGGCCCTGGAGCGACGAGGCGAAGGCCTGCGCCGAGCCCTGGAATCCGTAGCTGATGGTCGCGGGGAGTTCCCGGCGGGCCAGGTCGCCGATCGCAACCGCCGCTTCGCCGAGCGAATAACCGGGCCGAAGGTTGAAGGAGATCGTGACCGCCGGCAGCTGGCCAAGGTGGTTGACGGTCAGCGGGCCGACCTCGCGGCGCAGCGCGGCGACGGTGTCAAGGGGGACCAGCTTGCCGTTCCGGTTGCGGATGTAGATCAGGGAGAGCGATTCGGTGTTCTTCTGGAATTCGGGCGCCGTTTCCATGATCACGTAATACTGGTTGGTCGGCGTATAGATGGTGGAGACCTGGCGGGTGCCGTAGGCGCTGTAGAGTGCGTCCTCGATCTGCGCCGGCGTGACGCCGAGGGCGGCGGCGCGGTCGCGGTTGATGTCGACGCGCAGCTGCGGATTGGAAATCTGCAGGTCGGAGTTCACGTCCTGCAGATCGGAGAGCCCGCGCATCTTTCCCTCCATTTTCTGCGCCGCGGCATAGAGTTCCGTCAGGTCGCTGCCGAACAGCGTGAACTGGTAGAGCGCCTTGGTCAGCGTGCCGCCCAGCCGGATGGGGGGCAGGAGCTGGGGGAAAACGCGCAGGCCGGGGATGACCGACAGCTCCTGGCGCAGCTGCTGCACGATCACGGCCGCGTGCGGCCGCTGGTTGCGCGGCTTGAGCAGCATGAAGATGCGCCCCTGGTTGCCGGTGGTCCCCGTCGGCCCGCCGCCGATGGCCGACATGAAGGTGTCCACGTAGGGATTCTTGGCCACGATGGCCGCGGCCGCCTGCTGGTGGCGCACCAACTCGGCGAATGAGACATCCTGCGCCGCCTCGGTGAAGGCGAAGATCTGGCCCGTGTCGTCCGTGGGGATGAACCCGGTGGGCAACACGCGCGCCACGAGGACCGTCAGCACGGCCATCAGGCCGGCGATGCCGACCGTGACCAGCCGGTGGCGCAGCGCGATCCGCAGCGTGCGCCCGTAGAAGTCCCGCATGCCGTTGAACAGATTCTCAAAAACCTGGTAGAGCCGGCCGTGCCGCTCCACCTCGCCCGCCCGGTGCGGCTGCAGGAAACGGCTGCAAAGCATCGGCGTCAGCGTCAGCGACACCACGCCCGAGACCAGGATGGCCGCGGTGATGGTGACGGCGAACTCGTGCAGCAGCCGGCCGAGGATGCCGCCCATGAACAGCACGGGGATGAACACGGCGACGAGCGACAGCGTCATCGAGAGGATGGTGAAGCCGATCTCGGCGGAGCCCTTGAAGGCGGCTTCCCGCACCGGCATGCCCTGCTCGGTGTAGCGGACGATGTTCTCGAGCATGACGATCGCATCGTCGACCACGAAGCCGACCGACAGGGTGAGGGCGAGCAGCGAGAGGTTATCCAGCGTATAGCCGGAAAAATACATCGTGATGAAGGTGCCGCACAGGGCCATCGGGATGGCGACGCCCGGGATGACGGTCGCGCGGAGGTTGCGCAGGAAGACGAAGATGACCAGCACCACGAGGATGATGGCCAGGGTGAGGGTGAACTGCACGTCGTTCACCGACTCGCGCACGGTCTGCGAGCGGTCCGCGAGGATGTTGAGCTCGACGGAAGCCGGCAGCTGGGACCGGAACGCCGGCAGCAGCTTGCGCACCCGGTCGACGACCTCGACCGTGTTCGTGCCCGGCTGTTTCTGCACCGCGAGGATGACCGAACGGTCGCCCCGGGCCCCCCGGTAATACCAGCTGGCCACGTGGATGTCCTGCACGCTGTCGATGACCTTCGCCAGCTCGCCGAGACGGACCGGCGCACCGTTGCGGTAGGCGACGACGATCTTGGAAAATTCCCCGCTGCCCGCGAGCTGCCCGGTGGCAAGGATGGTCATCGCCTGGCGGTTGCCGTCGAGGACGCCGGTCGGCAGGTTCACGTTGTGCGCGGCGAGCGCGGCGCGCACGTCGTCGAGCGCGATGCCCTTCGCCGCGAGGGCGCGGGGGTCGAGCTGGACCCGGAGCGCGTATTTCTGCGCGCCGTAGACCTGCACCTGGGCGATGCCGTCGATCGTGGAAATCCGCTGGGCCAGGGTGGTCTCGGCGTATTCGTCGACGATGGACAGCGGCAGCGTGGGCGAACTCAGCGCCAGGTAGATGATCGGCTGGTCGGCGGGGTTGGTTTTCCGGAAGGAGGGCGGCGCGGGCATGTCGTTCGGAAGCCGTCGCTGCACGGCCGCAATCGCGGCCTGCACGTCCTGGGCCGCGCCGTCGATGCTGCGCTCGAGCGAGAACTGCAGCGTGATGGAGGTCGAACCAAGGCCGCTGGTCGACGTCATCGAGTCGATGCCGGCGATGGTGGAGAACTGCTGCTCGAGCACCGTCGCCACGGCGCTGGCCATGGTTTCGGGCGTCGCGCCGGGCAGGCTGGCGCTGACCTGGATGGTCGGGAAGTCGACGTTGGGCAGGTCGGAGACCGGCAGGAGCTTGTAGGCCATGACGCCGAAGATGGTCAGCGCCGCGGTGAGCAGCGTGGTCATCACGGGCCGGCGGATGCAAAGGGCGGGCAGGTTCATGGCTCAGTCCTCGGTTGCCGCCGCCGGGGCCGGCGCGGCGGCACCCAGCGTGGCGAATTCCACCTTCACGCCCGGCAGAAGCCGGAGCTGGCCGTCGGTGACCACCGTCTCGCCGTCCCGCACCCCTTCCGCCAGCAACGTGTGGTCGCCGTCGGTGCGCGCCACCTTCACCTGGCGGAGCTCGACGGTCTTGTCGTCCTTCACCACGAACAGGGTCGAGCCTTCCTGGCTGTTCTGCACGGCGGTGGTGGGCACGACCACGACCCCGCGGTCAATGTCCACCTCGGTCATCACATGCACGAACTGGCCGGGCCAGAGCGCGTGATCGGCGTTGTCGAAGAGCGCCTTGAGGGTGATGGTGCCGGTGGTGGCATCGACCGTGTTGTCGATGAAATCGAGCCGGCCGTCCGTGCGCACGAGATGGGTGGTGCGCTCGGTGATGCTGATGCCGGCCCGCTTTTCCGCCTGCGCGGTCCGGATGGCCGCCAGGGCGGTTTCCGGCACGGTGTAGGCCACGGCGATCGGCGCCAGCTGGTTGATGGTGACGATGGAGGTGTTGATGTCGTTGGCCTTCACCAGCGCGCCCTCGTGCAGGAGCAGCTGGCCCGCGCGGCCCGCGAACGTTGCCCGGATCTCGGTGTAACCGAGCTGCAGCTCCGCGTTGGCGACCGCCGCCTCCCTGGCCTGCACCTGCGCCCTGGAGGTCTCGGCCTTGGTGGCATACTGGACGTATTCCTCCTTCGAGATCGCGGCCTGGTCGTTCAAGCGCTGGTAGCGATCGAGATCGGCCTGGGCCTGCCCGGCCATGGCGCGGGCGTTGGCGAGGTCGGCCCGGGCCGCGAGCAGCCCGTTCTCGAACGGCCGGCGGTCGAGCGTGACCAGCAGGTCGCCCGCCCGCACGTCATCGCCCTCCTTGAAGTTGACCTGGGCAATGATCCCGTCGACCTGCGACTTCACGGTCACGCTGCGCAGGGCCTGCACATTGCCGATGGACTCGATGCGCCGGGGCACGTCCTGCCGCACGGCTTTCGCCACCTGCACCGGCACGGCGGGTGCGGCGCCCGCGGTCGCGGCATTCTTGCTGCAACCGGCGGCCAGCAGGAGCACGGGCAACGGCGCGAGGGGGATCAACCAACGAAGCAGACGGGAGGGGATGTTCATGAAAGGGAGTGATGGCCGTTGGCCTGCAGGCGGAGGAGGTTGGCCTTGATGTGGGCGAGGTCGTCGAGCAGCGCCGTGCGGCGGGGCGGCGGGAGTCCGCGCAGGTAATCGGCCCGGAGTTCCCCCGCGAGGGTCTCGAGTTTGGCAAAGATTTTCTCGGCCCGCCGCGTGAGGCTCAGGTGATAGGCGCGGCCGTCGGCGGCGTGGTTGCGGCGTTCGATCCAGCCCGCTTTCTCCAGCCGGCCGGCCTGGCGGCTGACGCTGATCCGTTCCATCTGCAGCAACTCGGCGAGTTCGCTCTGCGTGGCGCCGGGCTTCCGGCCGAGGTGGAAAAGGAAGAGCCATTGGGCGCGCGTCAGATCGAGGTGCCGCACCCGGCGGTCGAACTCCCGCCGCGCCAGCCGGTTCACCTCGGCCAGCAGGGAGGCGAGGTTACGATCGGTGGCGGAACTGGGCCGGAGGCCGGGCATGAGGGGCAATTAGTAAGCTAGCTTACCTTTTCTGGCAAGCTTCCGGCGCAAGTTTCCCGGCCGCTGCAGAATCAACTCGGAAATCACCCGTTTGGTCGTGTTCCGGCGCGGTTTGCGCCCGGGCAAACCGGCCAAGTTGATCGCACTTGTTCCCAGATTTTACCCGCCCTTTACGACAAAATTTTCCGGCGTTTTTTGCTCCGGTCGAACCCGCTTCGCCAGCCACGGTCGGTGGCGGTGAACCCTCAACCAAAGGAATCCCACCATGAATACCTATGGTCACAAGATCATCATTGTATCACTGCTCGCCGGCCTCGCTTCGCTGGCTTCTTCCGGCCAGGTGCTGAACGGCGCCGCCGCCGGTGCCACTGCGGTCCGGATGCCGGCCACACCCGTCATACCCCCGCCCCCGCCGCCACCGCCTAGCGTAAACGCCAGCGCGGCGGCCCAGAGCGCCGCGGCCACATCCGCCGCGGTCCGGGCACCGGTCAGTTCCGCTGCCACCAATGCCGCGGGCAGCACCGCGGTCAACGGCTCGGCGTCAACCGGCCTGAACGCCAACGCCACCACCCACGCCGCGGCGCAGGGCCAGGTCAACGGACTCGCGGTCGCCACCGAAGCCTCCAAGCAGGCTTCCGTGACCGTGAACACCGCCGACACGGTCGCGCAGATCCAAACCGCGGCCTTTGCCCGGCGCGATGAGGTGACGACCGAGGTTCAGGCCCGCCTCGATGCCTCGGCCTCTGCCATGGCCGACCTCGAGGTGAAAACCGCCCAGGCGGGTGAAAAGTCCCGCGCGGCCTTCGCCAAGATCCTCGTGGACGTGCGGGCCCGCGAAAAGGCGCTGCGCACCAGCCTGCGGGCCGCCGCCAAGGCCACCAAGGAGGAATCCTGGGGCGCAATCCAATCGGAACTGGCCAAAAACTACGGGGCCTATGCCGAGATCGTCGCGCGCGCGGAAGCCTCCGCTTCAACCGACGCCGGGACCAAGTAATCCCCGCGATCGTTTCCCGTCCGCTGTCGCGCCCCGGGTGAAAATCCGGGGCGCGTTGCGCCACCCCAGCCTTCCCTTCCCCCGACGCATTCCCGCCATGAAAACTGTTTTGCTTTTCGGTCTCCTGACCGCCTTCAGCACCCGCCTGCTCGCGGACCCCAGTGTCTCCCCGTCACCGGCCCCGACCCATTGGCTGCTCGGCACCGGCTTTGACTACAGCCGCGGTGACTACGGTTTCGCCACCGACACCGAGATGTTCTCCGTGCCGCTCAACCTCGGCTGCGACCGCGGCCCCTGGATCCTGCGGGTCGCGATCCCCTGGATCACCATCAAGGGTCCCGCCGCCATCACCGGCACGGGCGGAGCGGCCCGTCCGACCGCGGCCTCCGAATCGGGCCTCGGTGATATCCTGACCAGCGCCACCTATCAATTTGGCGAAGCGCTGGGACCCGTGAAACTGGATTTCACCGGCCGCATCAAGTTCCCGACCGCCGACGAAGCCCGGGGCCTTGGCACGGGGAGGACGGACTTCTACGGTCAGTTCGACTTCTATCGCACCTACGGCGATCTCACGCCGTTCGCCTCGGTCGGGTATCGCGTGCTGGGCAACAGCGCGGTCTACCACCTTCACGACGGCGTTTACGCGTCCGGTGGCACGCACTTCCGGGTTTCGTCCGCGACGGTTTTGACCGCCGCGTTCAATTGGGGCCAGCGCATCATCAACGGCGGCGATTCCTCGACCGACCTGACCCTGGCCTTCACCCACGACCTCGACGCCCAGTGGCAGCTCGGCGGCTATGGGTTGAAGGGCTTCACCAACGCCAGCCCGAACTACGGCGCCGGTCTGCAGATCAACCGTCGTTTTTGACTTCCGGTTTTGCCCGAAGGCCCTGTGCGCGGCGCCCGGCTCCCCGGGCGCCGTTCTTTTTTCCGCGGGCGGCTTGCAACCACGGCCCGGGCCGCAACACTCGGGCTCCCACCCGCCCCGCATGAGTCGCTTCGTCCTCGCGCTCGACCAAGGCACCACTTCGTCCCGGGCCATCGTCTTCGACCGGCATGGCCGGGCCGCAGCGGTGGCCCAACAGGAGTTCCCGCAGCACTACCCCCACCCCGGCTGGGTGGAGCACGATCCGCTCGACCTTTGGGAAAGCACGCGCCGCACCGCCCTCGGCGCCGTGGCCGAGGCCAACCTCACGGCCCGCGACCTCGCCGCCGTCGGCCTCACCAACCAGCGCGAAACCACGCTGCTGTGGGACCGCCGCACCGGCCGGCCGCTCCACCGGGCCATCGTCTGGCAGGACCGCCGCACGGCCGACCTGTGCGCCAAGCTGAAGCGACGCGGGCTCGAACCGTTTTTCCGGAAAAAGACCGGCCTGCTGCTCGATCCGTATTTCAGCGGCACAAAGCTCGCGTGGCTGCTCGACCGCGTGCCCGGGGCCCGCCGCCGCGCCGAAAGGGGCGAACTTGCCTTCGGCACGGTCGACACCTGGCTGCTGTGGCAGCTGACCGGCGGCCGCGTCCACGCGACCGACGTCTCCAACGCCTCCCGCACCCTGCTGCTCGACCTCCGCACCGGCGACTGGGACGACGCGCTGCTGCGCGCGCTCCGCATTCCCCGCGAGGTGCTGCCGGAAGTGCGTGCCAGCAGCGGGATCTTCGGCGAAATTTCCGCGGTGCCGGCCCTGAACGGCATTCCCATCAGCGGCGTCGCCGGCGACCAGCAGGCCGCGCTGTTCGGCCAGGCGTGCTGGCGGCCCGGCATGGCGAAGAACACCTACGGCACCGGCTGCTTCCTCCTCCTGCACACGGGCCGCCAGCCGGTCGCCTCGAAAAACCATCTCCTCACCACCATCGCGTGGAAGATCGACGGCCGGCTCGAATACGCCCTCGAGGGCTCCGTCTTCATCGGCGGCGCCGTGGTGCAGTGGCTGCGCGACGGCCTCGGGCTCATCGCCAAGTCGGTCGATGTCGAAAAACTGGCGGCCAGGGTCACCGACAACGGCGGGATTTATCTCGTGCCGGCCTTCGCCGGCCTCGGCGCCCCGCATTGGGACGCCGCGGCGCGGGGGATCATCACCGGCCTGACCCGCGGCAGCAACGCCGGCCACCTCGCCCGCGCCGCGCTCGAAAGCATCGCCTACCAGAGCGCCGACCTGCTCCGCGCCATGGAAGCCGACGCCGGCCGGAAGCTGCGCGAACTGCGCGTGGACGGCGGCGCGGTCGGCAACAACGCGCTCATGCAGTTTCAGGCGGACCTCCTGCGCGTGCCGGTCGTCCGCCCGCGCACGGCTGAAACCACCGCGCTCGGCGCGGCCTATCTGGCCGGGCTTGCGGTCGGCTTCTGGAAGAACCGCGAGGAAATCGCCGCGCTCTGGTCGGCGGACCACACCTTCCGGCCGCGGGCCCCGGCCGCCACCACGCGCCGCCTGCTGGCCGAGTGGCATGGCGCCGTCGCGCGCGCCAAAACCTCTCCATAATCTGCCCCACCGGCTGCCGGGTAAAGCCCGGGTTAACCAGCTATTTTTTTACCAGACGGCCTCGGGCGGGCTTGCAGCCGGGCCCCCACCCGGGCAAATGTATCCGCCCACACACCAGCTTGCCGCATGAAAATTTTCCGTTCGCTTGCCGCCGTTTTGTTCGTGTTCGCGCTCGGCCTCGCCGCCCATGCGCAGGAAAGCAGCGAGGTCACCGGTCTCCGCGCCAAGGCCGTCAAGGGCAACGGCATCGCCCAATATAATCTCGGCCTGGCCTACGCGCAGGGCCGCGGCATTGCCGCTGATCAGGTCGAAGCCTTCGTCTGGCTGTCCCTCGCCCGCGAAAACGGCGCCCGGGGTCGCGCGCTCGACACCGTCATCGGTTCGCTCGACAAGGCCACGATCGAGCTGGCCACCCAGCGTCTCGCCGAACGCAAGACCGCCCTCGGCGTCCACGCGCCCGCCGCGACGGCCGTCCGCGCCGAAGTCCCGGTCGAGGCGCCCGCGGTCGTCGCCCCGCCCGCCCCGGGTGCCGCGATCGAAACCCGCGGCCCATCCGCCCCGGCGGTTCCCGCCGGCGAGGATTCTGCCAGCGCCACCCTGAAGGCCGAACGCGACGCCCTGGCTGTCCGCGTCAACAATCTCTCCGGCGACCTCGCCGAGCTCCGCGGTGAGCGCGATCGCCTGACCAAGCTGGCCGCGGACAACGAAAAGGCCGCCCGCACGGCCGAAACGCGCCTGGCCGAGCTGGCCCGCGCCACCGAAGCCACGAAGGCGGAGCTCGCGCAGACCCGCCAGGCCCTCGCCGCCAAGCCGCCGGCGCCCAAGCCCGTCGTCGACACGGCCGCGCTGGACGCAAAATCCCGCGAACTCCAGGCCGCGCAGGCCGAGCTCGAAGCGGCCAAGAATTTCGGCCGCCAAGTCGAGGACACCCTCAACAAGGTCAACGATGACCGGGCCCGCGTCGCCGCGAGTGCCGCCGCGGAGCTGGAGGCCGCCAGGAATTTCGGCCACCAGGTCGAGGACACCCTCAACAAGGTCAACGACCAGAAAACCGCGCTGGAGGCCCAGCTGGCCGCCGCGAAGCAGGAACTCGCCGCCAAGCCCGCCGCCCCGGCGTATCCGGACCTCACGGGCAAGGTCGCCGAACTCGAGACCGCACTCGCCGCCGCACGCAACGCCGCGCCGAAATACCCCGATCTCCGCGCCCGCGTCACGGAACTCGAAGCCCAGTTTGCCTCGCAGTCCGCGGAAGCCGGCCGTACCAAGCAGGAAATGGCGGCCCTCGCCAAGGCAAAGGATGACGCGCAGGCCGCGGCCACCGCTCGCGAACAGGAACTGGCCCGCGCCAACACCAAGCTGGCCGGCGACGAGTCTGCTTTCGCGGCCGTCAATCGGGAGCTCGCCGCCGCCAAGTCCGCCCTCGCGGCCAAACCCACGGCGCCCGCCTATCCCGATCTTTCCGGCCGCGTCAGTGAGTTGGAAGCCCAGCTCACCAAGGCCAAGCAGCCCGTCGCCCCGGCCTACCCCGACCTGCGCGCCAATGTGGCTGCGCTGGAGGAACAGCTCGCGGTCGCGAAACAATCCTTGGCGGCCAAGCCCGCCTACCCGGACCTGCGCAGCCAGGTCGGGGAATTGGAGACGAAACTCGCGGCCGCGAACTCCGCAGCCAGCGGCGCCCAACAGCAGATTGCCGCGCTGGCCCAGGCGAAAGCGAACGCCGAGCAAGCCTTGGCCGCCAAACCCGCGGCGCCCGCCTATCCCGATCTCTCGGGTCGCGTCCGCGAACTCGAGGCTGCGCTCACCACTGCGCGCAACGCGACCCCGGCCTATCCCAATCTTTCCGGCAAGGTCGCCGAGCTCGAGGCCACCCTCGCGCAGACCAGCGCAGCCCTCGCAGCCAAGCCGGCTGCGCCGAGCTATCCCGATCTCTCGGGTCGCGTCCGCGAGCTTGAGACCGCGCTCACCGTCGCCCGCAACGCCGCCCCCGCCTACCCGAATCTTTCCGGCCGGGTCGCCGAGCTGGAGTCGAATCTTTCCGCCACATCCGCCGAGGCCAGCCGCGCCAGGCAGGAAGTGGCCGCCCTGACCAAGGTGAAGGATGACGCGACCTCGGCGAAAGCGGAGGCCCTGGCCCAGGTCGCCACGCTGACCCAGGCCAGGCAGAACGCCGAGCAGGCTCTCGCGGCCAAACCCGCCGCTCCCGCCTATCCGGACCTGTCGGGCCGCGTCAGCGAACTGGAAAAGGCGCTCGCCGACTCCAGCCGCCAGCTGGTCGCCGCCCAGAGCGCCAAGGCCGCTCCCGCCTACCCCGATCTTTCCGGCCGCGTCACTGAACTGGAAGGCGCCGTGGCCACGGCCCTGCAGAAATTCGGTGCGGCCGATCAGGCCCGCACGGAGCTCGCGCGGCAATTTGACGACTACAAGAGCGCCACGGCCACGGCCGCCCGCGAGCGGACCACGCTCCAATCGAACCTGAAGATGCTGGAGTCGGACAAGGTTGCGCTCCGCCGCCAGGTGGACGCCGCCACGGCCGAATCGAACCAGCTGCGCACGCAGGTGGCCACGCTGAAAGCCCAAACCGTCGGCATCAAGCCGGCCGCGCCCGCTTACCCCGATCTGTCTGGCAAGGTCGCCGAGCTCCAGGCCGCGCTCGCCGCCAAGCCCGCCGCCCCAAGCTATCCCGATCTGTCCGGTCGCGTCAGCGAACTGGAAGCCGCACTCACGACCGCCCGCAACGCCGCCCCCGCCTACCCGAACCTCAGCGACAAGGTCTCCGAGCTGGAGACCAAGCTCGCCGCCTCGGCCGCCGCCGCCAGCCAGCAAATCGCCACGCTCACCCAGGCGAAGGACGCCGCGGAGAAATCCGCCGCTACCAAGTCCGTCGCGCCGGTCTATCCTGATCTGCGCGACCGCGTCGCCAGCTTGGAATCCGATCTGGCGGCCTCCCGGAAAGCGCTCGCCGCCAAACCCGCCGCCCCGAGCTATCCCGACCTCTCCGGTCGTGTGACCGAGCTGGAAGCCGCGCTCACCACCGCCCGCAACGCCAAGCCGGCTTACCCCAACCTCACCACGCGCGTGGCCGAGCTCGAAACCCAGCTGGCCGCCAAGCCCGCCGCGCCGAGCTATCCCGATCTTTCGGGCCGCGTGAACGAGCTCGAGGCTGCGCTCACCGCGGCGCGCAACGCCGCCCCGGCCTATCCCAATCTCTCGGGCAAGGTCGCCGAACTCGAAGCTTCCCTTGCCCAAACCAACGCCGCGCTCGCCGCCAAGCCGGCCGCGCCGAGTTATCCCGACCTCTCCGGTCGCGTGACCGAGCTTGAGGCCGCACTCACCACGGCGCGCAACGCCGCCCCGGCCTACCCGAACCTCAGCGACAAGGTCTCCGAGTTGGAAACCAAGCTCGCCGCCTCGGCCGCCGCCGCCGGCCAGGCCGGCCAGCAAATCGCCGCACTCACCCAGGCGAAGGACGCCGCGGAGAAGTCCGCCGCCGCCCTGTCCTCCGAAGCCACCAGCGCCAAACAGCAAGTTGCCGCGCTGACCAAAGCGAAGGCGGACAAGCCCGCCGCCCCGGCGTATCCCGATCTTTCCGGCAAGGTCGCCGACCTCACCGGCGAGGTCACCCAGCTCCGCGCCGACCGCGAGCGCATGCAGAAAATGCTCGCCGATTCCGGTCGCCAGCTGGCGGAGGCCACCGCCGCCACCCGCACCCGTCCCGTCGCCCCGCCGGGCTACGCGGACCGCATGCGCGCACTCGAGACCACCCTCGCCGCGACCAAGCAACAGCTGGCCGCCGCGCAGAGCACCCCGGCCTACCCCGACCTCTCGGGCAAGGTCACCGAGCTGGAAACCAAGCTCGCCACCGCGGAGAAATCCGCCGCCGAAAAGTCCGCCGCTCCGGCCTACCCTGATCTTTCCGGCAAGGTCGCCGAACTCACCAGCGAGGTCAGCCAGCTGCGCATCGATCGCGAGCGCATGCAACAGGTGATTGCCACGGCCGGCCGCCAGATGCGCGACACCACGGCGGACAGCACCCGCATCAAAGACCTCGAAACGCAGCTGGCCGCCCTGGCGTCCGAAGCTTCCCGTGCGAAGCAGGAGATCGCCTCGCTCACCGCGGCGAAGGATGCCGCCCAGACGCAGGCCGGCGGCATCGTCAGCGAGCGCGACGCCGCGCGCACCGCCCAGAATGAGCTCCGCAACACCGTCGCCCGGTTGGAGCAGGAGAAAGCCCAGCTCGCGGCCGCCAAGCCCCTCCAAGCGGGCGCCCCCGCCTATCCCGATCTGACCAACCGGGTGCGTGAATTGGAAACCCAACTCACCCGCGCCAACGCCGAATTATCCGCCGCAGGCCCGGCGAAGGCGGACCTCTCGGGTCGCGTCAGCGAACTGGAGGCCCAGCTCGCCCAAGCGAAGGCCGCCCCCCGCGACCGCCCCGCTCCCGCCTATCCCGATCTCTCCGGCCGCGTCCGCGAGCTCGAGACCGCCTTGGCGCAGTCACGGCAGCAACTCGCGACCGCCCAAGCCACCCCGGCGCCCGCTCCGGCCGCCGCCGGCGATACCGGCGATCTGGCCAAAAAACTTGCCGACACGGAAGACCGGCTCGCCACCTCCTTGCGTGGTTACGCCGCCCTGCAGCGCGAGCGCGACGCCCTGGCGGATAGCGCCGGCAAGTCCACCGCTGCCGTCACCGCGGAGCGCGATTCGCTCGCCACCCAGGTCGCCAGCCTCAACGGCCAGGTCGAGCAGCTGCGCACCGCCGCCCAGAACAGCTCGGGCAGCACGCAGGTCGAGCTGAACCGGCTCAACGAGTCGGTCGCCGCCCTCCAGCGCACGTCGACCCAGTCCTCCCGCGATCTCGCCGCCGCCCGTGCCCTTGCGCAGCAGCTGCAGGGCGCCAACTCCGTGCTCGCCGGCGAAAACTACCAGCTGAAGACGATGCTCTCCCGGACCACCGGTAGCCCGACAACGGCCCCGGTCGCGACTCCAGTCTCCGTCCCCGGCGTTCGCACCCACGTGGTGGCCTCGGGTGACTCGCTCTCGCGCATCAGCCAGCGTTATTACGGCACCGCCAACCGCTGGCAGGAGATCTACAACGCCAACGCGACCCTGCTCGGGCCCAACGGCATCCTGAAGGTCGGCACGGAGCTGCGCATCCCGTAGGGCTTGGGCAAGGTGGAGCGGCTTGTCCCCAAGACGTGCTCAGCGCGTTGAGGGCAACGCGCTCCACCTTGAGTTCCGCGCGCCCAGGCCCAGCACCGGCGGCGAGCCCGTTTTGGTATCGCCTCGTGCCGACCGGCGTGTTGCGTTCGGCGCATGTCCTCGCATTCGATCGCGTTCATCGGCACCGGCGTCATGGGCCGCAGCATGGCGGGCCACCTGCTCAAGGCCGGCCACACGCTGCACGTCTTCAACCGCACCAAGGCCAAGGCGGAGGCGCTGCTGGCCGCCGGCGCGCACTGGCACGACACCGCCGGGGCCGCGGCGGCGCAGGCGGACTTCGTGTTCACCATCGTGGGCTTTCCGGCCGACGTGGAAGCGACCTACTTCGGGCCCGGCGGCGTGCTCGCCACCGCCCGACGTGGCGCGGTCCTCGTGGACATGACGACCTCCAGCCCGTTGCTGGCCCGGCGGATTGCCGAGGCCGCGACGGCGAAGGGCCTGGCGGCGCTCGATGCCCCGGTTTCCGGCGGGGATGTCGGCGCCCGCGAGGCGCGGCTCGTCATCATGGTGGGGGGCGACGCGGCGGCCTTCGCGCGGACCAAACCCCTGTTCGAGGTCATGGGCAAGAACATCGTCCTTCAAGGCGGCCCCGGCGCGGGCCAGCATTGCAAGATGGCCAACCAGATCTCCATCGCCTCGATCATGATGTCGTGGTGCGAGGCGCTGACCTACGCGCAAAAGGCCGGACTCGACCCGGCCCGCGTCATCGAGAGCATCGGCGGCGGCGCGGCGGCCAGCTGGTCGCTCAACAACCTCGCGCCACGTGCGCTGAAGGGCGACTTCGCGCCCGGTTTCTACGTGAAGCATTTCCTGAAGGACATGCGCATCGCGCTGGAATCAGCCGAGGCGATGAAGCTCGATCTGCCGGGCCTGAAGCAGGCGAAGAAGCTCTACGACGAGGTTGCGGCCCGCGGCTGGGAGGAGAGCGGCACCCAGGCGCTGCTCAAATTGTATCAGGCTCAGGGTTGAACAGGTAGGGCGAGTCGTCCCGACGAGCCGCGGCTCATCCGGAGGATTCGCCCTACCCGAGTTCCCGCCGTTGACTTAACGGTATAGACAGCGGGTAAATTGCCGGCGGACCGAACCGCTGGTGTCGTGGCATTCTCCTACCCCGATGAAGACCAAATCCCTGCCCCTGTTCGCCGTCTGCACGGCCCTTCTGTCCGGCGCGCTCGCGCCGCTGCGTGCCGCCGATCCGGCGCCCGCCGCCGATTCCGAGAGCCCGGCCGTGAAGGAAAAGCGCCTGGAGTGGTTCCGCCACGACAAGTTCGGCCTCTTCATCCACTGGGGCCTCTACGCCATCCCCGCCGGCTACTGGAAGGGCCAGCGCTCGCCCGGCATCGGCGAGTGGGTCATGAACCGGATGAAGATCCCCGCCGCCGAATACGCGCAGCTCGCGACGCAGTTCAACCCGGTGAAATTCGACGCCGAGGCCTGGGCCCAGTTCGCCGAGGACGCCGGCATGAAATACGTCGTCATCACCTCGAAACACCACGACGGCTTCGCGCTCTTCCGGTCCGCCGCCAGCCCCTACAACGTCTACGACGCCACGCCGTTCCACCGCGACGTCATCAAGGAGCTCGCCGCGGCCTGCGCCCGGCACGGACTGCGCTTCGGCGTCTACTACTCGCAGTCGCAGGACTGGCACGAGCCCGGCGGCACGGGCAACAGCTGGGATTTCCCGAGCAACGAGGAGAAGGACAAGAGCGGCGCCTACGACAAATATCTCCACGAGAAGGTCGAGCCGCAGCTGCGCGAGCTGCTCACGAACTACGGCCCGCTCTGCCTCATCTGGTTCGACACGCCGCAAATGATGACCGGCGACCGGCCCAAGCGCCTGACCGACATCGTGCGCTCGCTCCAGCCGGCCACGCTGATCGACGGCCGGCTCGGCAAGGTGGGTGATTATCGCAGTACCGGGGACAATGTCATCCCGGCGAAAGCTTCCGACGACGCCTGGGAGGTGCCCGCCACGCTCAACCACACCTGGGGCTTCCGCAGCGACGACCACAACTGGAAGTCGCCCGGCGAACTCGTCTTCAAGCTCGTGGACATCGTCAGCAAGGGCGGCAACTACCTGCTCAACGTCGGTCCGCAGGCGGACGGCGTCATCCCGCAGACCAGCCAGGATAATCTCCGGGAGGTGGGAAAATGGCTGAAGGCGAACGGCGACGCCATTTACGGCACCACCCATTCGCCCTTTGGTGAGGAATTCGGCGACAACGCCACCAACCTGAAGGATCGCGAGGGCAAGCCGGTCTTCCTCGCCTTCGCCGACTGGCGCTGCACCGCCAAGCCCGGCAAGCTCTACTTCACGCTCTTCCACGTCGAGCGAGCGGGCCTCGACGGCTACTTCGCCCTGCCGGACTTCAAGAACAAGATCACCGCGGTCTACCAGCTCGACGATGCGAAGCGCACGCCGTTCGAGGTCCAGACCGCAAAGGACGGCCGCCGCTTCATCAACCCGCCGCGCTGGGTTAACGACTCCCTCGGCACGGTCTTCGTGGTCGAATACGAGGGCGCGAAAGTCGAGCGATGAGTAGGGGCCGCCGCTTGCCGGCGCCCGCGGGCGGCGTCAAGCGCCGCCCCTACAAAAATCACTCGATTGTCTTGCTCTCCAGGCCCGGGCAGTCGCGGGTCGTGATGCCGTGGGCGTTGCGGAGGTTGCACGTGGGAACGTCCGCGACCTTCGGCCATGTCACGCTGTCGAACAGCACGCCGGTGGCGTCGTCCAGCATCGCGGCCGGGCGCAGGTCCTCCTTTGCCGTGCGGAGCTCGACCCTCGTGAGGGTCAGGTTCTTCACGTGCCGGGCGAACAGGCCCCAGCTGGGCATGATCCCAAGACGGCCAGGCTCGGGATAGCGGGCCGCCTCATACTTGGGCACCTCGCGGGCCGCCTGCTCCTTCGTGCCGCCGCCGACGAAGTCGATGAAGATGTTGCTCAGCACGACGTCCTCGACCGGGTGGCCTTCCTCGCCGGCGATGAGGATGCCGCTCTCGGCGGCGACGTTGTGCGCGACGATGTTGTCGATCTTGATGCGGCGCGCCGTGCCCACCTCGATCGGCGCCGGGCCGCGCAGGCGCTCGCCGAGGCGGAGGTAGATCGGCGCGTTGTTGATGTCGCGCATCGTGATGTTCGTGATCGTGATGTCCTCCATCAGCCCGCCGTCCACTTCCTCCAGGGCGAGGCCGCGGCAGGATTCGAAGACGCAGTTCGAGATCGTGAGATTGCGGAAGCCGCCATTGGCTTCGGTGCCGAGCTTGATGCGGCCGGTGCCCTTGCCCTTCATCTCCTTGTTCTGGCGCGTGCCGTCGAGCAGCGTGCCCTCGTCGAAGCCGCTGACCTGGCAGTTGGTGATGGTGACGTTCTCGGTCGGCATGACCCGGCCGAGGCCGAAGGAGGCCTTCGGACAGATGCCGTCGTCGTAGGGCGAGTTGACGGTGCAGTTGGACACCCGGACGTTCTGGCAGCAGTCGAAGTCGATGCCGTCGCGATTGGTGTCGATCTTCAGGCCGTCGCAAGTCCAGTTCTGCACGCCGGTGGCGAGGATGCCAAAGTGGCCGCCGTGGTAGATGATGAAGTCGCGGAAGATGACATTGCGACAGTTCTTCAGCGCGATGGCCTTGTTGCCGACGCCGGCCGGCAGGGTGTCGCGGCCGGGATAGGTGAAGGGGCCGGGTTTTTGCGCGGCGACGGCATCGAGCGCGGCTTTGGGCAGCGGGAAGGCCACGCGGTGGTTGCCCTCGGGCGTGCCGGCTTCGCGGCGCGCGGCACGCTCCTCCGGCAGGTAATCGCGGCGCCCGCCGCCCCGGCTCAGGCCGCGGCCGAAAATGCGGCCCGGCCCGGTGATGGCGATGTCGGTCAGGTCCTCGCCCCAGATGAGGCTGTTATGCCAGTGCGAGTGGCCGAAGTCCTCGTAGTAGTCGACATTGGGCACCAGGCCGGTGGTCGCCTCCGGAGCGTCGTAGCCGCGGCTCAGGTCGGCCGGCGGCTCGGCGGCGACGATGGTCGCGCCGGCACCGAGGTGGAGCGCGACATGGCTCTTCAGGTGGATGGAGAAGCTGAGGTAGTTGCCCGCGGGAAAGACCACGGTGCCGCCGCCCGCGGCGGCCGCGGCGTCGATGGCCTTGTTGATCGCCGCGGTGTCGAGGGCGACACCGTCGCCGGTGGCGCCGAAGGAGCGCACGTTAAACTGTCCGTCAGAGACGGCGGCGGGAGCCGCCGGTGCCGTCGGCGGAGTCGTGCAACCGGCCGTGAGCAGCAAGGCCGTGGTGAGGGCGAGGAGCAGCTTGGGGTACCGCATGGAGAAAAGGGGGCGGGTTTATCGGGCGGGCCAGACGCGGATCAAGCATGTGCCATGACGCGGCACCCCGGCAACAAATCCGTCGCCTGACAGTATGATATCCTGCTGGCGCCAGAGGTCGCGCGCCCGCGCGGGCTGGGCGAGCCCGAGCTGCGCCCAGGTAACGGAAATTTTCTGCGTTTCCTGCGCGAGGTTGAAGAAGCCGATGGCGCGTGAACCGTCGGCGAGTTCCTTCACATAGACCTGCTTGCGCCCGTCGACGATGAGCTGCCGCGCCGGCCGGCCGAGCTCGTCCTGGTCGATCGCCAGCACCTCGTCGTTCGTGAGCAGGCTGAGGGTGAAGTCGTCCGCCTTCTCGACCGGGCAGCCGATGAGCAGCGGCGCGGACAGGAGGCACCAGAGGGTGATGTGGGTGTATTGCTCGTTGGGCGTCAGGCGCGAGGGACGGATGCTCCTGCCGCTGCCGACATCAACCGGGCCGATGACGAGCATGTCGGGGTCGTTCCAGTGGCCGGGGCCGGCGAACTCGCGCCATTTTTCCTGCTGGGACCAGATGTTGCGGACGTTGCCCCAGGCGTCGCGGATGTCCCCGGTCGTGCGCCAGGAGTTGGCGAGCGCGGCCAGTGCGGCGGCGTTGGCGAAGGGCGCGTTGTTCGACAGGCTGTAGACGATGTCGCGGCCCGAAGCGCGCAGGGCGTCCGCCATTTCCTTGGTCTCGGGCGCCTCGTTGGGATTCCAGTCGTATTTGAGGTAATCGATGCCCCACTCCGCCCATTGCTGCGCATCGACCGCGGCGAACGAGTGGTCGCCGAGATGCCAGGGCTTGATCTTGCGGTTGGGCTGCTTCGGCGACGGCGGCTTGACCCAGTCACCCGCCGGGTTGTCCGCGCTGCCACCGGGATAACCGGCATAACTGGTGATCCACGGCGTGGAATAGATGCCGGCCTTCAGGCCCATGGCGTGGAGCTCGTCGCAGAATTTCTTCAGGTCGGGAAATTTTCCGTTCGCCTGCAGCGCGTGGGCCGGGCCCGGGCGCGCGCCCTGCCAGGTGTCGTCGATGTTGATATAAGACCAGCCGTGCTCGACCAAACCTTGGGCCACGATGGCGCGGGCGGAGGCGAGCACCTTCTCCTGGTCGACCGACACGCCCCAGCAGTTCCAGCTGTTCCAGCCCATTGCCGGCGTAAGCGCGATTTTTTCCCCGACCTCGATGCGCCACGGCTGCGTGTCGGTGCCGTGGGCGTTGGTCGCGCGGAGCGTGACCCGGTGGGTGCCGGGCGCCGCGATCGCGCCGGTGATGCGGCCGGTCGCGGCGTCGAGTGTCAGCCCGGCGGGCAGGTCTTCGGCCGAGAATTTCATCGGCCGCTCGCCGGTCGCGGGGATCTGGTAGAAGAACGGGTGGCCGGGCCGCACGCCGAACACCCGCGCGCCGTTGAGGCGCGGCGCGGCCGGGGCCTTCGGGGTGAGAATGACATATTCCTCGGCGATGGCCGGCGGAAAGACCGATTTTGGCTTGTCCCCCTCGACGGTGAATTGCGCGTCGGCCCAGTCGGCCAGCGCCTGGGTATAGTTGTTGCCAAGGTCGCGGCAGATGAGGACGAGCGTCTTCTTGCCGCGCACGTCGAGATCGATGGCGGCGGCGGCCTCGCCCTTCTTCATTTCCTGCTGCCAGGCCGTCTGGCCGTCGACCTGCACCTCGAGGTGGACCGGCAGCGCCGACTCGGTGGCGTCGTCCACCCCGGCGAACGCCGTGAAACGCGTGGCGCCGTTCAGCTCGACGGCCGTGCGGTTGTCGGCCTGCGTGCCGAGCCCCTTGGGGTAGGCCCGGCCGGCGATGACCAGCGGCGAGTTTTTCGCGCTTTGGTCGGGCACCGGGCGCGCGTGCTCGTAGTCGGCGTCGCGGATGTTGACGACGGCGGCCAGCGGCACGGTCTCGGCGGAAAGCCGCGCCATCGCCAGGAGGAGGAGCAGGAAGGACCGCTTCATGGGAGTCTAGACGCTGGGAAGGGGTGAACCGGGTAATGGGATGAATCCAGCCGAACCCGGGAACCTACACGTTTGGGCGGGCGGGCGGCGGAGCTTAAGCGCGGCGAAGCTTGTATGCTTAAACCGCCTGCAGGCTCCGGCCGGGGTTCCAGATGCCCTCGACCATGACGGTGTGCGCCTGGGTGGGCAGCCCGCGCTCATTGCGCTCAAGCATGCTGATGAGCGTGTCCATCCCCGTTGCGCCGATAAGCGCGCCGTTCTGCCAGATACCACTCAAGGCGTGCCCCTGTTTCGGACAGGCCAGCGAGGCCAGGCCGACGTCGCCGGGCACGCGCCAGCCGAGACGCTTGAGGTGAGGCTGCAGCACATCGGCGGAGGGCGAGACGATGACGTCGGGCTGTTCGCGCTTGAGCCACGCGGCCATCGGGTCGAGCTGGTCCCAGTTCTCGAGGAGCAGGGAGTGGACGGGCTTGAGCCCCGCGAGCAGTTGGCGGCCGACCCCGATGCCGCCGTCCCACCGGCCGTGAAACCGCTCGAGGTGGCTGTGCAGCGCCACCAAGCCGGGCCGGCGGTAGCCCAGCTTGTGGCACTCGCGCACCACCTGCAGGGAGGAGAAGTAATGGTCATTGCACACCGTGGTGATGGTCAGGGCGGGCAACGGCACGCCCAGGCGGACGGAGGCGAAGTGCTCCCACCGCAGCGCCGGGGTCGGGGCGCCGTAGGCGAGCGGCCCGAGCAGCAGGCCGTGAATGCCCCGGGCATGCAGCATCCCGCTGAAGCGCTCGGGCGACATGCCGTCCTGATGCAGCCAGAATTCCTGGGTGCGGTAACCGCGCAGGGCGGCGCGCTCCACCGCGCCCTCGAGCATCAGGCGCACCGTGGGCGGGGCGGTCTGGCGCCACGCCGCGGGATCGTCGAGGCCGTTGACCAGCGCGATCACGGGCATCTCGCGGTGAGCCCGGCCCTGCCGGCGGATGCGCATCAGCGCCGACACGTAGGGATTGGGGCGGTAGCCGAGGCGCTCGGCCACCGCCTGGATGCGGGTGCGGGTCGCGGGCGGGATACGGGGGTTGTTCGCCAGGCACATCGAGACGGTGGCCTGGGTCACGCCCGCCTGCGCCGCGATCGTCTTCATCGTCACAAGGCTGCTCATGGGGTATTTAACGGTATAAGTATCTGGGCGCTTCTGTCTGCCTTCGCCAAGCTAATAATTATAGCAACCCTGTCGGACCGGGTAAACCCCCGTTCCAGCACCTAACTCCACCCCCCACTATGACCGCATTGAACCGCCGGCCCGCCGGTTTGTTCGCGTGGTGTCTGGCGCTGAGCGCCGTCACTGCGCTCGCCCAGACCACCCCCCCGCCTAAGAAGGAAGAGGTCGTCGAACTTTCCCCCTTTGAGGTCAAATCCCAGGAGAACCGCGGCTACATCGCCGCGGAAACCATGACCGGCACGCGCGTGGCCACCCAGATCAAGGATCTGCCCTACACCGTGAACGTCCTCACCAGCGAGTTCTTCGAGGATTTCGGCATGTTCCAGCTGGACGACACGCTGACCCAGGTCGGCGGCCTCACCGGCCTCGACATCGGCGGCGGCTTCAATCTCCGCGGCTTCAGTTCCACCTCCCAGCTGCGCGACGGCTTCTACCGGCTCGGCCGCTACGGCGAGACGAACGTCGACCGCATCGAGATCATCAAGGGCCCGAACGCCGGCATCTACGGCCGCACCTCGCCTGGCGGCATGGTCAACATGATCTCGAAGGCGCCGAACCCGAAGGATTCCCAGAAGTTCACCCTGCGCTACGGCAGCTTTGACACCAGCCAGGGCACGTTCGAGGCGACGGGCACCGTCGGCTCGCCCCGGACCTACTACATCGTCATCGCCAGCCAGTTCAACCGCGGCGCCGACCAGCCCTGGTTCCACATCCGCGAGAACCAGGGTTTCCTCGCCGTGAAGCATGACTTCGACAACGGCGGCCACCTGCTGGTCTCCGCGGAGTATTTCATGCAATACCGCAACGCCCCGCAGACCTCCGCGCCGATCATCACCGACCAGAAGAACTCCGCGGTCAACACGGTCTTCGAGGTGATCGGCTACGCCAAGAATCTCGCCAAATACAACGCCTTCGGCCCGAACAGTGAACTCAACCGCAGCTCCCAGACCGGCTTCCTCGCCTACGACAAGAAGCTGACCGACGTGTTCAGTATCCGCCTCGGCGGCCAGGTCTTCCAGGCCCGGCGCTGGGACTACAACCAGAACACGGGGTTCGGCGCCATCACCATCAACAGCCTCACGGCGGCCAACAACCTCACCTCGACGCGCGGCGCCACGCCCAACCGCGGCCTGATCTTCGAAAACGGCGGCGGCGTCCAGCTGGACACCGTGGCCCGCTACAACCTGTTCGACGGCGCGGTCGCCAACAAGACCCTCGTGACCATCGACGCCAACGACTACTATCGCTACGATCCCACGCGCAACAGCGGCGCCACCGCCGCCCTGGCGGCCTGGGGTGCGGCCGGCTCGGGCCGCGTGGTTGCCCTCAATCCCGATTACACGCCCACCGCCCCGCTCACCTATTTCTCCTCGAGCCTGGCCGACGGCGGCCAGGGCGCCCTCACCCGTTACACCCGGCGCCGGGCCACCGTCTATGGCGGCCAGTTCCGCCAGGAGTCCCACTGGCTCAAGGACACGCTGCTGACTTATTTCGGGCTGCGCTATGACAACGTGAAGTTCCGGGAGCGGGACTACCTGACCACGATCAACGGCGTCGTGCCGACCCTCGCCACGCCCAACATCGTGAACCGCTCCGTCACCCAGTCGAAGCCCAACATCGGCGCGCTCTACAAGGTGAAGGAAAACTTCCGCGTCTACGCCAACTACAGCGAAAGCTACTTCATCAACCAGACGGACAATCCCATCGACATCGCCAACCCGCTCTACAAGCCCGAGACCGCCAAGGGCTGGGACTACGGCATCAAGGGCTCCCTCTTGGACGACCGTCTGAATTACACCCTCGGCGCCTACAACATCCGCCGCTTCAACGTGCGCGTGACCGACTCGATCGAGAGCCCCGTCGGCTCGGGCAACTTCGTGACCGTCACCCAGCCGGATGGCGACCAGAAGGACACCGGCTGGGAAGCCGACGTCAACTGGACCATCGACCGCGCCTGGTCCACCGGTTTAAGCTACGGCCATGTGCAGGCCATCTACACGAATTTCGGCTCGGCCCGGCCGGAGGCCGTCGGCCGCAAGGTGCAGAACATCTCGCCGGAGAACGGCGGCGTCTACCTCAAGTTCAGCGGCTCCGAGGGCATGTTGAAGGGCTTCTCGGCCAACGTCGGCGTGACCTACGTGTCGGAAACCAACACCGAGGCGCCGGATGCCGGCGACACCGTCGCGATCATCGCCGGCGTGCCCACCGTGACCCGCAGCACCAACCAGTGGAAGCTGACTGTCCCGGCCTTCACGCTCTGGAACGTGGGCCTCACCTACCGGTGGAAGCAAGGCGCGCACGCCGACCACACGCTGCGCCTCAACGTGAACAACGTCTTCGACAAGGATTACCTGAAGGTGAGCAAGAACATCGGCGACCCGCGCGGCATCTACC
Organism: Opitutus sp. GAS368; assembly: GCF_900104925.1. NCBI lineage: Bacteria > Pseudomonadati > Verrucomicrobiota > Opitutia > Opitutales > Opitutaceae > Opitutus > Opitutus sp. GAS368. The sequence goes on along the minus strand of NZ_LT629735.1, from coordinate 1,864,881 downwards.
TGAGCTACACGCTCGGATTCTCCGGCCTGCTCACGCACTGAGCCGCCTTCACCGCACAATTGCCGTCCGCTTGGGACGGCCGCCCGGATCCCCGGGCGCCAGGGGTGTTAGGTCAGAATAAGGAAGCCGGGCCGCAAGGCCCGGCTTCCTTGCGCCCGCCTCTTGTAGGAGCCTGCTTGCAGGCGATCTGGAACATCCGCTTCACCGATCACGCGCCGAATCGCCTGCAAGCCGGCTCCTACAATCGTGCCAAAGAAAGCGGGCCGGCCCGAAGGCCGGCCCGCGGGGGATGAACTCAAACCGATCCGCTCAGAACTCCTTGCGGAGGCTGGCGTAGACGATGCGGCCGTAGTTGTTGGCCGTGCGGGTGTCGTAGCTGTCGTTGAACGCGCCGGCCGCATACGGGGCCAGCTTATCCAGGATGTTGTTCGCTCCCACGGTGAGCGTCAGACCCTGCAGGTAGTGGCTCAGGTTGGCGAATTTGTAGCTGACCTGGGCGTCGAACGTGTCGAACGCGGATATCATCCGGAAACCGCCGACCTTGAGCTGCGTGCTGTCCGCCAGGTAGGCCGCGAACGCCGGATCGGACTTCGGGGTGCCGGCCTGGTAGAAGGCGAGCATCTTGGGCGACAGCACGAAGAGCGGGTCGTCCTGGTAGGAGGCGATGTGGTTGAACGTCAGCATGGCCGTGAGGTCCTTCCAGGCCCAGCGGACGCTGGTGTTGCTCTTCCACTTCGGAATGCTGCCGGGGGAGATCGGGTTGCCCACCGTGCTCACGAACTTGCCGAGATAGCTGACCTTTGGCAGGCCGGGGGCGTTCTGCTGGTCGAACTTCAGGAACTGGTTCGCCTGCGCCACGAACGTGAAGCGGCCCATGTCGGCGGTGTTCCAGACGTAAGTGGCGGTGTATTCCAGACCGGAAACTTCGCGCGAGGCGATGTTCAGGAAGTCGGAGAGCACCGCTCCCTTCGCGGTCACCCCGGGAAATGCGGCCACGAAGCTGCCGGCATTGTTCAACCGGCCGTCGGCCCGCCGGCGGATCTGCGAGGCAAACGGCGCGTTCGGGTTGATCGTCGCCGCGTTGCCGGGGATGAAGCCCGGGCCCTGGCCGGCGGCGTTGGCCGCGAGGATGGCGTTGGCATTGTTGGCGATGATGCCGGACACATCGATCGCGTAATAGTCCACCGTGAGGCTGAAGTTCTTCAGCAGGTTCTTCGGCTGGGCAACCAGCCCGACCGACCAGGCCTTGGATTCGGCGGGTTGGAGCGCGGAGTTGCCGCGGATGACGATGGTCTGCTGCGCGAGCGTCGGAAAGCCGAGCGGATCGGCGATCGTCGGATTGCTCGTGGCCGTCGGGGCAAAGACGGTGGCGGCGGTCGGGGCCAGGAAGCCCTTGCTCCAGCTGCCGCGGATCTTGTAGTCCTCGTGCGGCGAGAACTGGAGATTTACGCTCGGGTTGGTCTTGGTGAAGGTGCGGGAGTCAAACAACCCGGTGGCGGAATTGGTGCCGCGGACCGTCTGATTTTCCCGGCGGGCAAGCGCGCCGACCGAGAGATCGTTGACGAAGGGCAGGTTGTTCTTCTTCGAAAGCAACGGAACCTTGATTTCGGCGAAGACGGAACGGCCCAGATTCTCGGTGTAGTCGTGCGTCGCGAAGGCATTCAGGCCGAGCACCGAGCCGGAGGCATAAAGCGAATCGGCGTCGAAGGTGCTGCTACCCTTGGTGTATTCATAACCGGCGGCCAGGCCGAGCGGGCCGGCCGGAAGTTCGGCCACCGTGCCGGTGACCTTCGCGTTCCAGGTCGTGCCGACCGAATCGGTCAGCTGCCGCGCATGGGTCTCGGCCGCCTTGAGCGCCTTCGCGTTGTCCCAGTTGTAGGTGACGCCGCCGATGGTCGCGCTGCCCGTGGAAAAGGCCAGGGCGAACGGATTGAAATTGCCCAGCTGCACCTGCTGGTCGAGCACCGGCAGGGAGGGCACGCCGGCGTCCAGCTGGCGGAACTGCTGGTTGTCGACGGTGTAGGCGGCCTCCCAGCTCCAGCCGGTGCTGCCGATCTCGCCGCGCAGGCCGACGATGTATTTGAAGTCGTTGAAGACCTGCTCGTTCGTGCGGTTGTTGAGCTCGACCGAGCGGTAGCGGATGAGATCGCCATTGTCGTCGCCGAGCGCGAAGGCCCCCAGCAGCTGGTTGTAAGGGCCCCAGTGGCTGAGGCTGCCGACGGACACGCCGCCGCCGGCGGGCTCGGAATCAAGCGCGAAGGGCGCCGGGGCCAGGCCGTTGAGCGAGCGCAGTTGCGAGTAGAAGAAGTCGCCGAAGAACTCCAACGCCTTGCCCGCGATCTGGTGGTTGATGTCGAAGTAGAGCGAGTTGCGCTTCTGGCCGGGGGCCGAGGGCGAATACTGGCGGAAATTGAACAGCTGGTTCGAGCTGAACGTGTTCTGGTCCATCGTCACGTAATCGGCCGACGAGGTGGGCGTCGCCGTCATGCTGAAGCCGGGCTTCAACACGACGGTGCCCAAGGCCGCGGAAGTGACGTTACCGGCAAAGGTCGGCGAGCCGCCGTTGGTGCCGCCAAAGCGGCGGTTGTCGGCGTTGGCGGAGTTCGGCCGGTCGCCGGCGTAGAGCGTGCGCTTGTTGTAGAAGCTGCCCGTCACGACGATCGAGGTCTTGTCATTGGACACACCGGTGATGAAGGACGCCGTCAGCCGGTCGGCCGTGCCGGGCTTGCGCGTCGCGGCCTCGCCGCCGATGTCCACCGTCAGGCCGGAATAGTGCTTCTTCAGGATGACGTTCACGGCGCCGCCGATGGCGGCGGAACCGTAGATGATGCCCGCACCGTCGCGCAGCACCTCGATCCGCGCGATGGCCTCGATCGGGAGCATGTTGATGTTGGCCTGGCTGCCCGCCGGCCGGCCGTCCAGCAGCACGAGGGTCTGCGCGGCGCCCTGGCCGCGGAGGCTGACGAACGCGGCGCCGCTGCCGCCGTTGGAGTCGTTCTCGTTCGAGTTGGCGCCGCTGCTGACAAAGGACGGCAGGCTGCGCAGGGCCTCGATCGGGGTCATCGCGCCGCTGGCGCGGATGTCGGCTTCGGTGAAGATCGCCACCGGGGCGATCGGCTCGGCCGAGGTCTGGGGAATGAAGGAGCCCGTGACGGTGAATTTTTCGAGCTTCACCGTGTCGCCGGTGCCGGCGCTAGGAGTGGACTGGGCCCAAGCGGCGGAAGCCGCGAACAGCGCCAGGACGGCCGGTGCCAAAAGGCGCGACCCGTCCCGCCGCCAGCAGGAGTTGTTTGGTGTGTTCATGTGTGTCGCGTGGGTTGTCGCAGCCCCGCCCGCCGACACAACGCGACGTCGACCTCCGCGCCGCGGCTCAAGACCAACGCGTCAATTTCCGCCACGACCGTGCTCTGCCGGGTTCCGCGGTGGAACCGGACCGCCGGACCGGTTTGGACCCGCGCCAGTCCCGGTCCATCAGCCCGGCCAGAGACCGGGCACCACCTTGGGCAATGCCGTCAGCGCGACCACCGCCGCACCGCGAGTGAGATCGCCAGCCCGACGCACGTCAGATGGATGCAGAACTGGCCCCACGCCAGCCGCGGGACGAAGGGTTTCGTGTCGGGGATATACAGGCCGCGGAACTGCGCGAGCAGCGGCAGCACGGCCAGGTTCATGGCCAGGTAGACCAACGCGCCGAAAAGCAACCCGCTAAGCACCGCCTGGTCGCGGAGAAACCGCAGGCGCCGGCTGAGCCGGTAGAAGACGACCGTCCACGAGAAGGCCACGCCGAAGTGCAGGCCCAGGCCGAACGCCTTGACGCCCCACCCGCCCGCGAGGGCGGCGGCCCCGAACAACCCGCTGGCGACGACCTGCAGCACGCGCCCCGGCGTCAGACCGGCGTTGAACCACGCGGTGAGGAAGGCTCCGTTGATGTCGAGCACGCCGCAGATGAGACCGCCGGCCACGATGGCCCGCCAAGCCGGGGGTGCTGTTTGGGCGGTCGCGGCCGTCGGGTGGTTCATGGGCGCAAGGGGAGCCTGCCGGGACGCGGCCGGGGTTCAATCCGGCATCGGCGACCGCGACCGCGGGCAAGGCAAACGCCGCGTTTTCCGCCGTGACTCACTTCAAACGGTCCAGCACGGCGCGGTAGCTCGGGCCGATGGTCAGCTTGGTGCCGTCGTCAAGTTCCATGCCGCGACTGCGCGCCATCATCGGCACCACCCGGCGCACGCCGGACAGGTTGACGATGGTGGACTTGTGAATGCGGACGAACTGCCCCGGGTCGAGCGCCTCGTCGATCTTGTTCATCGTCATGCGCACGAGCAGCCGGCCACGATCCTTGAGGTGGATCTTCACGAAGTCCCCCTGCCCCTCCACCCAGCGGATGTCGCGCTGGTTGAGGAAGTGCAGCTGGCCGTCGGCCTTCACCACCAGGCGGGCGTGCTCGTTGGCCGGCGGCGCGGCGACCCCGCCGGCCGACTGGAAGTGCGCCAGCAGCGCGCGCAGCGTCTGCTCCGCGGAGCTGAGGTGTCCATCGTGCAACCGCTGCTTGGCGCGCTCGACCGCCGCCGCGAAACGCGTGTCGGTGAACGGCTTCACCAGGTAGTCCACGGCGTGCAGGTTGAAGGCGGTGAGGGCGTGGTTGTCGTAGGCCGTGACAAAGATGATCTCCGGCCGGCCGGCCGGGGGCAGCTGCTCGATCATCTCGAGGCCGGTGAGCATCGGCATCTGCACGTCCAGGAAGATGAGCTGCGGGCGCAGCCGGCGGATGAGCTCGAGCGCCTGCTCGCCGTCGGCGGCCTCGCCCACGACTTCGAGGGCGTGGTCCTTTTCCAGCAGGCCGCGCAGGGCGCGACGCGCGGGCTTTTCGTCGTCAATGATGAGGGTCTTGATGCGGTCCATAGGAAAAGGGGTCAGGCTGCGGGCGCCGGGTGCCACGGCAGCTCGAGGGTGATGACGGTGCCGTCGGGTCCGTTGATCGCGCAGTCCAGCCGGTGGTGGGGGCCGAACGTGCGCTCCAGCCGGGTGCGGGTGGCGCTCAGGCCGATGCCGTGGCTCTCCCCCTCGCGAACGTGGTGGCCGCCCTCGGCCGGGTCGTTGGCCACCTGCAGGCGCAGCCGGCCGCCGGCGCGCCGGGCGGTGACGGAGACGCGCCCCGGCGTGCGGCGCTGGGCGATGCCGTGCTTCACGGCGTTCTCCACCAGCGGCTGGAGGATCAGCGTGGGCACGAGGGCGTTGAGGCACTCCTCGTCGGCGTCGAAGTGCGGCACGAGCTTGTCCTCGAAACGCACCTGCTCGACCGAAAGGTAGCACTGGGCGTAGTCGAACTCCCGCCAGAGCTCGATCTCGGGCCGGCCGGCGTGGTTCATCAGCTGGCGGAGCAGCGTGGAGAGGAGCGCGAGCGCCTCGACGGCCTTGGCCGACTCGCCCTCGCGCATGAGCGCGGCGACGGCGTTGAGCGAGTTGAAGAGGAAATGCGGCTGCACCTGCTGTTTGAGCGCGGCCAGCTCGGCCTGGGCCAGCTGGGTGCGCAGCCGCTCCTCGCGCAACTCTACCTGGCGCTTCTGCCAGTTGACGTCCGTCACATACGCCACGAGCAGCACCGCCCAGTAGATGTAAAAGTCGATCAGGGTGTAGACGCTGAGCTGGCTGTAGACCGACTTGAGCGAGAGGTATTCCAGCTTCCAGTAGCCAAAGCTGATTTCGATCGCCCAGATGCGCACCACGTTGCCCACCGCCAGGACGGTCAGCGCCCCGAGGAAGTGCAGCGCACCGATGACGGCGACGCTCTGGTGGCGGCGGTTGAGGTCGCGCCGCAACCGAAAGATGAGTGGGGTCAGCAGCGCCCAGAGCCAGGCCCGATACATTTGCGCCACCCAGGTGTAGGCGTGCTCGGTCAAGGTGAAGGCACGGCCGTCCGCCGCCGTCGTGACATACGATTGCAGGATCAGCAAGAAGCCCAGCGCGGTCCACAGACCGAGGACGACGCGCCAGTTGAGCCGGCGGGTTTCAGGCATGGTGCAGGGTTAAGCCGCCGTTCCCGACAAAAGCAAGCACCCGCCCGTCGCGCCGTGCCGCGCCACCGACGCGATTGCAGGGTTCGCCGTGGAATCGCGCCATTCGTCGTGGGCCACGCCGCGGTGGACGATTTTCCCGCCCGCCTGCCTTCGCGTCAGCTCCGCGGCCCCGGCGGGCGGGTCCAGCGCTCGAGCTTGGGGACATTCCGGGCCAAGAACTTCGCGAGGAAACCCGGCAAGCCCATCTCGCGCATCTTGCCCACGACGCGCTCCTGCATCTGGGCCGCGGTGATGTCCGGCGGCGTGAATTCGCCCATCGAGTAGCACTGCGCGCAGTATTTGAGCGACAGGCTGCCGTTCAAGTTTGTGCCGCGATCGACCGCTTTCTTGATCGGCTTGCCGCAACTCTGGCAGGTGGATGGGTTCATGGGGACGCCTTCATGGATAAATAACGGTTGTCTCCCGGCTTGGGATGGAAAACCAACGGGCGGCCCGGGATTCACGATGTATTGCCGCCGGCCCGGGGGAAAGCCCTTAAATTCCTGTCATGTTTGCCCCGGTGGATTGACTCGACCCGGGCCGCGCCGCCAAAGTCTGCCCATGTCCCTGCCCGCCCAGTTCGCCGGCGTTACCGTCCACACCAAGGCCAATGTCTACTTCGACGGCCGGGTCGTCAGCCATACCGTGTTGATGCCCGACGGCGCCAAGAAAACCCTCGGGCTCATCTACCCCGGCAACTATCATTTCGGCACCGGCGCGCCCGAGCGGATGGAGATCGTGGCCGGCGCCTGCCGCGTCACCCTCGACGGCTCGACCGCCGCCAAGGACTACCCCACCGGCACCTTTTTCGACGTCCCGGGCAAGAGCGGCTTCACCATCGAGGTGAAGAGCGGCCTGTGCGAATACATCTGCTCCTTCCTGTGATTGTATAGGTGGGACGCGGCCTCTGGACGCGTTTTTCCCAGCGCACATCCCGAAAGCGCGTCCGAAGGCCGCGCTCCACCTTTCGCAAACGGGCTGGCGTGGCCGGCGAGCGGCGCTATGTTCGCGCCATGCGTTCATTCAAGCCGATGGTTTTGCTGGCCGCGCTGGGGTTCGCCTCCGCCCTCGCCACGGAAAAACTGGCCGACGGCCTCTACGCCGAGTTCACCACGCCGCGCGGGGTTTTTGTCACCGAGCTGCATTACCGCCAGGTGCCGCTCACCGTCGCCAGCTTCGTCGGCCTCGCCGAGGGCACCCTTGCCCCGCGCGACGGGAAACCGTTCTTCACCGGCCTGACCTGGTATCGCGTCGTGCCGGGCTTCGTCATCCAAAGCGGCAACCCCGGCCTCAAGGACACCGGCGACACCCCCGTGCCCTACACCTTCAACGACGAGTTCGTGCCCGGCCTGCATAATCGTGAGATCGGCACGCTCTCCATGGCCAACGCCGGCCCCGACACCAACGGCTGCGAGTTTTTCGTCACCCTCGGCGACTGCACCCGCCTCAATTACCTGCACACCGTCTTCGGCCGCACCATCCAGGGCCTCGAGGTGCTGCCGTTGATCCAGCCCAACGACGCCTTTACGATCAAGATCCTCCGCCTCGGCGCCGAGGCCAAGGCCTTCAAGGCCGATCCGGAAACCTTCAAGGCCCTCGCCGCCAAGGTCGCGCCCTATGCCGGCGCCGCCGAGCCCGGCCTCGCGGCGCATTTCGACGACCCCTCGCAATTGCTGCCGCACCCGATGGAATCCCAGCCGGACGTGCCGCCGCGCGCCAAGAATTTCAACTTCAAGCTGGCCAACTTCGAGCGCGCCACCGGCGTGCGCGTCGTGGGCCGCCTTTTCGCCAAGTCGCCCGCCGCCGCCGAGGATGCCGTGCCCGGCGCCTACATGCACGCGCTGGCCCGGAAACTCGGCGTGGACAAACACGGCGCGCTCGCCGCCTATTTCGCCGACGAGAAGGACTGGCGCGTGTGGCTCAGCGACGCGGCAGCCGATACTTTCCTCGGTCACCACGCCACCGCCGCCGATCTGGCGCCGGAGGGCCCGCTGCATGTGATCAAGACCGCCTTCATCGATGCCGCCGTGGCCGAGGGTGACGCCGCTTTCGCCCGGCAGCAGCAGGCCGCCCCGGCCGATCAGCAACCGCCACCCGCCCAACATTTGAAACTCCAGACCGATGCCATCCTCGACGGCCTCATCCTCAAACTCGAACCCAAATGAAATCCCGCATCTCCTTTTTTGCCCCCTGTTTTCTGTCCTCCGTCCTCTGGGCCCAGGCCGCGGACCTGTCCCCGGTAGCCTTGGCAAAGGGGGACGGCATCCGCGATTTCGTCAGCAACAAGGTCGCCGCCGACTACCCGAAACTCGAAGCCCTCTACACCGACCTGCACCTCCACCCCGAGCTTTCGCTGATGGAGGAGAAGACCGCGGCCAAGGTGGCGACCGAGCTGCGCGCGGCCGGCTACGAGGTCACCGAGAAATTCGGCGGTACCGGCGTGGTCGGCCTGCTCAAAAACGGGCCCGGCCCAACCCTGCTCATCCGCACCGACCTCGACGGCCTCCCGGTGCTTGAGGAAACCGGCCTGCCCTACGCGAGCAAGGACCGGGTCACCAATCTCGCCGGCCAGGACGTGCCGGTCATGCAGGCCTGCGGCCATGACATCCACATGACCATCTTCACCGGCACCGCCCGGATGCTCGCCGCCATGAAGGACAAATGGTCCGGCACGGTGCTTTTTGTCGGCCAGCCCGCCGAGGAGGTCGGCGCCGGCGCCCGCAACCTGCTTGCCGCCGGCCTGTATCGGAAATTCCCCGTGCCGGACTTCGCCATCGCCGTCCATGACAGCGCGACCCTGCCCGCGGGCACCGTCGGCACCATCGAGGGCTTCGGCTGGGCCAACGTCGACTCGGTCGACATCACCGTGCGCGGCCGTGGCGGCCACGGCGCCTATCCGCACACCACCATCGACCCCGTCGTGCTCGCCGCCCGCATCGTGGTGGCGTTGCAGACCATTGTCAGCCGCGAGACGCGCCCGGTGGAACCGGCCGTCGTCACCGTCGGCTCCATCCACGGCGGCACCAAGCACAACATCATCCCCAACGAAGTGAAACTGCAGCTCACCTGCCGCTCCTATTCGGACAACGTCCGCCAGCACACCCTCGCCGCCATCAAGCGCATCTGCCGCGGCGAGGCCATCGCGGCCGGCGTGCCCGACGACCTCATGCCGATTGTTATCACGAAGGAGGATGAATTTACGCCCGCGACCTACAACGACCCGGTCCTGACCCGCCGGATCCGCGGGGCTTTGGTGCAGTGGCTCGGAGCGGACAACGTGAAGACCATCGACGCCGAGATGGGCGGCGAGGACTTCAGCCAGTTTGCCCGCACCGTCGATAAAGTGCCGATCAGCATGTTCCGCGTCGGGGCCGTCGACCCGGCCAAATACGCGGAGAGCCTGCGCACCGGTGAACCGCTCCCCTCGCTGCACTCGAGCAAGTTCGCCCCGCTGCCGGAGCCCACGATCAAGACCGGCGTCACCGCGCTCACCGCCTCCGCCCTGGAACTGCTTGCGAAAAAATAATCCCATGCGCCAGTTCGGCATCCTGCTCATCCTCGGCCTCGTGCTCGCGTTCATCGCGTTCCAGGCCCGCACCGGCATCTTCCGGCGCGCCAACCCCGGCGAGCCCGCCAACAAATACATGCGGCAGATCATGGAAAATCCCCAGCTGAGCGAGGCCGACGCCGCGATCCTGCGCGAGCGCTACGGCAACGCGCACCTGAATCCCTCCGGGTTGCGCTACATCGAGCGCCACCCCGGGACCGGGCCGACCCCGGCCACCGGCAGCGAGGTCGTCGTGCATTACGACGGCTACCTGCTCGACGGGATGAAATTCGACAGCTCGCGCGACCGCGGCACCCCCTATGTCTTCCGTGTCGGCACGGGCAGCGTCATCAAGGGCTGGGACGAAGCCGTGGCCGCCATGAAGCCGGGCGAGAAGCGCACGCTCATCATTCCCTGGTGGCTCGCCTACGGCACGGCGGGCAAGAGTCCGATCCCGCCCAAGGCCACGCTCGTCTTCGAGGTGGAGCTGCTGGAAATCCGGTAGCGCCCGGTCCTGTCGTCCGGCCGCAAACCGCCCGATCAATGTCAACCAATAGTATACTTAAACCTCGGGCTTGAGCCGAAAACGACCGCCAGCTTAAGTATACTATTAGTTGACATTGATCGGGCGGGAAACCCGGACGGTTTCTCGCCTTGTTTGCCAGTGGCGGCCGGCGCTACAGTCCGAGCAGGCTGCCGTTGCGCTTGAGCCACCGCTCGGCGTCGCGCCACCACGGGCAGACCGCCTCGACCCGCGCCCAGAAGCGGTCGGAGTGGTTCATCTCCCGCAGGTGCATCAGCTCGTGGTAAAGGATGTAGTCGCGCACGGTGTCGGGGGTCTGCACGAGCCGCCAGTTGAGGGAGATGGTGCCGCCCGCCGAGCACGAGCCCCAGCGCGAACGCTGGTTGCGCACGGTCACGTGTTTTACGTCGGCCCCGGTCTCGGCCGCCAGCTCCCAGGTGCGCGCGGGGAGCTCGATCTTGGCCCGGCGCGCGAAGTGCGCCTCCAGCGTCGGCCGCAGGTCGCCTTCGAACGACGCCACGCGGAAAATATCCGCGGCGAGGCACACGGTCGGTTTGCCCGGAAATCCCGCGGAGCGCGGAGTTTCCGGGACAAACACCGGGCCGGCGGCAGCCGGCAACGGTGCCGTCGCCCGGCGGATCTCGGTCATTTCCCCGCGCCACAGCACGTGGGTGCCGAGGGTCCAGACCTCCGCCCCCCGCGGCTTGAGCGCGTGGCGCGCGCGCGCCCGCTCGAGCCAGTCGCGGTGTTGCTCGACAAAAACCCTGGCCTCCCGCTCCGAGCCCCGGGCGGGCACCGTGGCCACCGCCACCCCGTCGCGGCGCAGTGTCAGCCGGTAATGCCGGGCGCGCAGGCTCCGGACAAACACCAGGTCGGGCTGGGCCGGGGTCCTCGTTTCGAAAAATTCCTGCTGGTCGCCGCTCACGTGGCACAGGGCTAAACGGGCCCGGGACCCGAGGCCAGCCGGCAATTGCGCCCTTGTTCCATCGGTCCGGCGGCTTTTTTTTGCGGGTCGGCATCGAAAATCTCTTGAAAGAACCCGCCCGTGCAAGCTGTTTCAGCCTGAATGCTTGCACCCGTGATAAATACCGGTAGCCTGCCGGCCTGTTAATCAACTGAATGTCGCAAGGTCCGCACATCCCCCCTTTGGTTCTCCGTCGGTCTAGGGCTTTCACCTTGGTGGAAATCATGGTGGTCGTCGTGATCATCGGCCTGCTCGCGGCCGCTTCCCTGCCCGCCTACCGGCTGATCACGCTCCGTTCCAAGGCGGCCAGCGTCGTCAATGACCTGCGCACCTTTTCGACGGTCTTCATCGCCTACAGCATCCAGAACGGCCGCTACCCCGATGATGGCGACCCGCAGGTCGTCCCGCCCCAGGTGGCCGGCCAGCTGCCCGGCAATTTCAGCCAGCGGACCCCTATCGGCGGCGTCTACAAGTGGAATTTTGACACCCCTGCCGACGGCATCCCCGCCAAGGCCGCCATCATCATCCAGGCGGCGCCCGGCAATCCGATCCTGGACGACCTCGACCAGCTCGAGGCGATCGACAAGCAGATGGACGACGGCAACCTCACCACGGGCAACCTCCAGCTCGGTTCGACCAATTCGCTGGTGTTCATCATCGAGAAATGAGCGTCACCTACCGCATCACCCTGGTCCAGCTCAAGCCCGACGCCGGCGGCGTCGGCAGCGCCAGCGACAAGATCGAGCATGGCACGCACCCGGTCGAGGAAATCGTCCGGCTGGCCGGCAAACTCCTCGTCCTCGACCTCTCGAGCACCAAGGCCGAGCCCGGCATCATCGTCCAGCGCGGCGACAAGGGCTGGCGCATCGGGGTCCACCAGGGCCGCCTGCGCATGCACAAGAGCATGTCGCTCTTCGACGATTTCTGGACCGCCGATGATCCGGCCGCCCTGACCGAGCTCCCGCCGTTCCAGGTCGGCGCCGGTGCGCCCCAGCGCACCGCCTCGACCGCCGCGGCCCCGTCGCGCCACGGCGCCGTGCGCACCGTGATCGAGGCCGTCGGCCTCTTCGCCGCCGCCCTCGTGCTGGTGGCCGTCGGCCTGCGCTTCGGCCTGCCGCAACGCCACCTGAGCGACCTGCCGCCCGGGGTTGCCATCGTCACGGCCTCCGACGAGCGGGACACGATTTTCAAGACCGTGGCCGGCGTCTACTCCACCGACCGGAAGCCGGGCAGCCAGCTGGTCATCATCACGCCCGACGGCCAGGTTTCGGTCGGCACCATCGGCAAGGACGGCAAGGCCACCAAGCCCCGCTTGCAGGAGCAGGCCCGCGCCGGTCGCCAGGGCAGCGTCGCCTGCGTCGTCACCTCCTTCGGCGTCATCGCCGGCATCGCACCCCCGGACGAGGTCATGTTCGGCCGGTTCGCCTGGAAGAAGGCGCCCGCCTCGGTCACCGCGGTCAACTGACCGCGGCTCACAGCAGCTCCAGCCGCCAGTCCGGCGGCGTGCCTTTCTTCAGGATCAGCCAGCCGAAGCTCGCCCGGGCCCCGCGGTTTGGCCGCGTGATGCAGCCTGGATTCAGCCAGCGCACGCCGCGGGCATCGGTCTCGTCCCGCGGCACGTGCGTGTGGCCGTGCAGCAGCAGATGCACGCCCGCCGGTGCGCGGGGCGGCGGGATGTGCACGAGGTGACACTTCACCCCGGCCCGTTCGAGGCGCCGTTCCAGCGGCCAGAGGTTGTGCCATTCGTTGTTGCCGAGCACCGCGAACAGCGGTTTCCCCAGCGCCTCAAATTCCGCGAGCGTCTCCGGCTCGCACACGTCACCGAGGTGCCAGATCTCGTCGGCGGCCGCGAGTCGCGCCGGCAGGTCCGGGGGATACCGGTCGTGCGTGTCGGCGATGACCGCGATGCGCATCGGCGGTCAGCGCACGGCCGCGGCGAAGGCGGCAAGGACGAAGGGAGACATGCCCGGCAGCGTGCGGTTTTCCGTCTGCGCGGCAACCCTGTAGCGGCGGTCTATGACCGCCGATGAACGCGGCATGGTCAGCGTCGGCGGTCATAGACCGCCGCTACAGAATCTACTTGGCCGAAGGGACACCCACCAAGGGTACGTAGGGCTCCTCGTGCAGGTCGGCGGTGCGCCGGCCGGCGAGCAGCTGCCACCACACCCGGGCGCACGCGAGCACAACCAGCACGACGCAGGCGAGGAACACCGCGGTGATCGCTGCGTTGACCTGGGCGTTGAAAATCTGCCGCGCCAGGGCCGCGGACTCCGCCGGGACCGCCCCCGGCAGTTTCTGCGCGAGGCTCGCGGCTTGCGCGAGGAAACCGAGCCGGGGATTCGCGCTGAAGATGAGCATCAGCCCCGCGGTCAGCGTCACGACCAGCAGCCACGCCAGCGGCACGAGCGTAACCCAGGCATGGCGCGCGCGCCCCATCTTGATCAGCACGGTGGTGCCGAGCGCCAGCGCGATGACCGCGAGCAGCTGGTTGGCCACGCCGAAGATCGGCCAGAGCGAACGGATGCCCCCGAGCGGATCGATCACCCCCTGGTAGAGGAACCAGCCCCAGCCTGAGACGAAGAGCAGCGTGGCGGCGAAATTGCCCGCGGCCGACGTCGTGTGGCCGAGCGGTTTCCAGACATAGCTCAACAGGTCCTGCATCAGGAAGCGCCCCACCCGCGTGCCGGCGTCGATCGCTGTGAGGATGAACAACGCCTCGAACATGATCGCGAAGTGATACCAGAGCGCCGTGGCCGCCCGCCCGCCGAGCACGCCGGCGAACATCTGCGCCATGCCGAGCGCGAACGTCGGCGCACCGCCGGCGCGGCCGATCATGGTCTTCTCCCCCACGCTCGCGGCCAGATCGGCCATCTGCGTCTCCGTCACGGGGAACCCGAGCGCGGTGACGTTCGCCGTGACCGCCGCGGCCGGGCCCGTGAGATTGACGGCGAAATATTCGCCGGGCTGCATCGCGCACGCGGCGATGAGCGCCATGATGCCGACGCACATCTCCGTGATCATCGCGCCGTAGCCGACCACCCGGATGTGGTTCTCGTTTGCGATCAGCTTGGGCGTCGTGCCCGACGCGATGAGCGAGTGGAAGCCCGAGACGGCCGCGCAGGCGATGGTGATGAAGCAGAACGGGAACACCGGGCCCGGCAGGATCGGGCCGTTGCCGTGGATGAACTGGGTCAGCGCCGGCATTTTGAGCACCGGCGCGAGCCAGACGATGGCCAGGCCGAGCAGCGCCACCGTGCCGATCTTCATGAAGGTGCTCAGGTAGTCGCGGGGCGCGAGCAGCAGCCAGACCGGCAGGACCGCCGCCACCACGCCGTAGCCCATGAGCCACCACGACAGCGCGGGGCGCGACAGCGTGAGCCACGATTCCAGCGCCGTGCCCGGCAGATACCGGCCGCCCCACACCGCGGCGAGCAGGGCGACGACGCCGAACGCGCTGATCCAGCCCAGGCGCGACGAACCGTGGCCGCCGCGCATCATCAGGCCCATGGCCACCGCGATGGGCACGGTGGCCGCGATGGTGAACAGGCCCCACGGGCTCTCCGCCAGCGCGTTGACCACGACCAGCGCGAGCACCGCGAGCAGGATGGTCATGATGGCGACGATGCTCACCATCGCGACGAGCCCGGCGAACGGCCCGACCTCGTCGCGCACCATCTGGCCGAGCGATTTCCCGCGCCGGCGCACCGAGCAGAACATGATGACACTGTCGTGCACCGCGCCACCCAGCGTCGCGCCGACCAGGATCCAAAGCATGCCCGGCAGAAACCCGAATTGCGCCGCCAGCACCGGCCCGACCAGCGGCCCCGGCCCGGCGATGGCCGCGAAATGGTGCCCGAAGACGACCCACTTGTTGGTCGGCACGAAATCCTTCCCGTCCCCGTGCACCGCCGCCGGCGGCGCGCGCAGCTCGTCGAGCGTGAGCACCTTCGCCATGAGCCACGCGGAGTGAAAGCGGTAGGCCACCGCGAACACGCAGACCGCCGCGATCACCATCCACAACGCGCTGACCGGCTCGCCGCGCGCCAGCGCCAGCACGGCGATGGCCGCCACGCCGAGCACGACGACCAGGGTCCAGGTTCCAACCCGCAGCCAGGAGGGGAATTTCATGGGGTGAACAGGCCGACTAACTAGAGCCGGACGCCCCCGCATCCAAGCGTGAAATGGGCAACCCCTTCCTGTGCCCACCCTCGACCCGGCCGCTTGCGTTTCGCGTCCCGGGAGCTGACGTCAACCAATAGTTGATATCAGCCGGAAGCCCTCTGGATTATTTTTTCCGGACCTTGGATCCCGCGATCTTCCGTTTCAGCCACTTTTCGTAGAGGGCGGCGTCGAGGGGCAGGTCGACCGTCTTCTCCGTCCACGCGGACAGCAGCATGGCGTTGGCCAGCTCGAGCGAGTGGATGCCCTCGACCGCCGGGGCGATGAGCGGCACGCCGTCGAGGATCGCCGCGGTGAAGTTCGTCAGGATCTCGCTGTGCTGCCCGCCGTGGCCCAGGCCGAGGAGTTTTTCCTCGGTCGTGCCCGGCGCGAGGAACAGCTCGCGCGAGGTGCGGCTGAAGACGGAAGCGGGGGTCGCGTTGCGCACCAGCTGCAGCACGTCGTGCTCATAGACGATCCGGCCGCCGTCGGCCGCGATCTCCAGGCGGTTGATGCCGGGCGCCTCGCCGGTCGAGGCGGTGAACGTGGCATGCGCCCCGTCGGCGTATTCGAGGTAGGCGCTGACGTCGTCCTCGACCTCGATGTCGTGGTAGCGGCCGAAGTGGCAATGGGCCCGCACGCGCACCGGCATGCCGGCCAGCCATTGCAGCAGGTCCAGGTTGTGCACGCACTGGTTGAGCAGCAGGCCGCCGCCCTCGCCGGCCCAGGTGGCGCGCCAGCCGCCCGACTGGTAGTAGGCCTCGGGCCGGAACCAGTTCGTGATCGTCCAGTTGATGCGCTGCACCGCGCCGAAACTGCCGCCGCGGATCAGGTCGCGGATTTTCCGGAAATACGGGTCGGTGCGCTGGTTGAAGACGGCGCCGAACACCTGCTTCGGCCGGCGCTTCGCCGCCGCCACGACCTGCAGCGCCTCGGCCTTGTGCACCGCAAAGGGTTTTTCCAGCAGCACGTGCAGGCCGGCCTTCAGCGCCGCGAGCGCGAGCGAGGCGTGCGTCGGGTGCGGCGTCGCGATCAACACGGCGTCGACCAGCCCGGACTTCAGCAGCGCGGCCGGCTCGGCGAAGACTTTCACGCCAGACAGGCTGGGCTGGCGCGTCGGCGAACTCTCCGCCACGGCGGTCAGCGTAAGCCGCGGGATCTTGCCGTTGACCACCTGCGCCGCATGGCCGGCCCCCATGTTGCCGTATCCGATGAGACCGAGGCGGACCCGTTGCATGGCGGTCAGGGTGTGATCCGGCGCGCCACGGCCTGCGCCTTGAGGCAGAGCTCGGCGGCCTTGAACGCGTGGGCCTGCGACATGGCGGTCTCGGTGCGGTTCAGGCAGTCGAGGACGAACTCGCCGAAGAACCGGAAGCCGACCTTCCCGGCCACGTTGATGTGCTGTTCGCCCTTGTCGTCGACGAGGTAGAGGTTGTCGCCGGCCTTGTCGCGGGCGACGTCCACGTATTTGCGGAGCTCGATGTAACCCTTGGTGCCGAGGATCACGAGCCGGCCGTCGCCCCAGGTGCTGAGGCCCGGCGGCGTGAACCAGTCCACGCGGAAGTAGTGGCTCGCGCCGCTGTTGCCGAGCAGCGAGGCCTCGCCGAAGTCTTCGAACTCGGGCGTGTCCGCGTTGGCGAAGTTGCCGACGGCGGCGCTGCTCACCGTCGCGTCCGTCGAGCCGGTGAAATACAGGAACTGCTCGATCTGGTGGCTGCCGATGTCGCAGAGAATGCCGCCGAACTGGGCGCGGTTGTAGAACCACGCCGGGCGGTTGGCTTTGGGGCCGATGCGGTGCGGCCCGAGGCCGAGCACCTGGACAACCTTGCCGATGGCGCCGCCGTGGACGAGATCGCCGGCGTGCATGGCGCACTCCACGTGCAGCCGCTCGCTGTAGTAGACCATGTATTTGCGGCCGGTGGCCGCCGCGACGCCGCGGGCATTGTCCAGCTGGTCGAGCGTGGTGAAGGGCGTCTTGTCCGTGAAATAGTCCTTGCCGGCCTGCATGGTGCGGCAGCCGATGGCACCGCGCTCGTTCGGGATCGCGGCCGCGGCCACGAGCTTCACCGCCGGGTCGGCGAGGATCTCGTCGTAGGACCGCGCGACCTGGGTCCCGGGGTATTTCTCCAAGAAGGCCGCGACCTTCTTCGGGTCAGCGTCGTAGACCCACTTGAGCACGGCGCCGGCCTCGATCAGGCCGTTGCACTGGCCGTAGATGTGCCCGTGTTCTAGGAACGCCGCGGCGAAAAAGAATTCCCCGGGTTTCACCACTGGGCGGGGCTTGCCCTGCGGGGCATAGTTCATCCCATCGGACTTCTGGGGCATCCCGCTAAAAAGGCCTGACCGGCCGCGAACGCAACCCTTTGCGCGTTTTCGGGAGGGTCCGTGGCCGGAAAATCCACCGCCTGTCCCAATCTTTTGCCGTCGTGCTATTGTAGGGTATTACCCACCATGCCGCCTATCCGCGCTTTCCGTGCGGCCAACCCCTGCCCCGATGATCCGTCCACCCCGTCGTTTTCCCCTCCCGCTGGCCGCCTTGCTCGGCACGGCCGTCCTGCTCGCGGGCACGCCCGCCGCATTTGCCCAGGCCAAGAAAAAGCGCGACGCCTCCGGCCGCGTGGATCTCGCGAGCGAGCTGCCGGCGGATGCCCGCCAACTCGCCATCGGCGACGCCGCGCTGGATTTCTCTCTCAAGGGTGTGGACGGCCAAACCTACTCCCTGGCCGATTTCAAGGCCGCCCCCGTCCTGATGGTCGTGTTCCTGTCGAACCACTGCCCCTACTCGCACGCCGCCGAGACCCGCCTGCTGCCGCTCGCCCGTGAATTCCAAGGCCGGGGCCTCGCCGTCGTCGCCATCAATCCCAACAGCCCCCAGGGCGTCGCCATCACCGAGCTCGGCTACAGCAAATACAACGACAGCTACCCCGAGATGATTCTCTACGCCAAGGAGCAGGGTTTCCCCTTCCCTTACCTTTACGACGGCGACACGCAGCAGACGGCGAAAAACTACGGCTGCCTCGCCACCCCGCACGTCTTTCTCTTCGACCGGGCGCGCCGGCTCCGCTACGTCGGTCGCGTTGACGACTCGCGCTTCGCCAATCCGGCCACGGTCACTTCCTTCGACGCGCGCAACGCCGTCGTCGCGCTGCTGGCGGACAAACCGGTGCCTGTCGAAAAAACCCTCGTGGTCGGCTGCTCCACCAAGTGGAAGTCCAACAAGGCGGAAAACGCCCAGGCTGACGCGCGCTGGCAGCAGGAGCCCGTCGATCTCGCGCTGCTCGACGCCGCGGGGGTGGCGGCGCTGGCGAAAAACGACTCCAACCGCCTCCGCCTGATCAATGTCTGGGCCACCTGGTGCACGCCGTGTGTCGCGGAGTTCCCCGGCCTGGTTGCGCTCGCCCGCCAGCTCGGCAACCGCGATTTCGAACTGGTCACGCTCAGCCTGGATGATCCGAAGCAGCAGGCGGGGGCGAAGAAATTCCTCGAGCGGCAGCACGCCGCCCCGCCGGGCCGGCTCAAGCGCCTGCTGAAGGCCGAGGGCCGGGACGCCGTCAATTTTCTCTACACCGGAGCCAGCACCGGTGCGTTGGCCGCCGCGCTCGATCCGCAGTGGCCCGGACCGCTGCCGCACACCGTGGTCATCGCCCCGGGCGGGAAAATCATTTACCGCCATAACGGACCGCTGGACTTCGCCGAACTGCGCGCCGCCTTGATTAATGAACTGGGACCCTACTATAAATAAGACCGCATGTCCTCCGCCCCCCTTGGCTTTGGTCTCGTCGGCGCCGGCACGATTGCGGGTTTTCATGCGCAGGCCATTTCGCAACTGACCGGGGCCCGGCTCGTCGGCGTCGCCAGCCGCTCGCTCGAAAACGCCCGGAAAGTGGCCGACCAGCACGGCGTGCTCGCCACGGCCGACCTGGCGGCGCTGCTGGCCCGGCCGGACCTCCACATCGTCTGCATCACCACGCCCAGCGGCGCTCACCTCGAGCCGGCCCTGGCCGCCATCCGCGCCGGCAAGCATGTCGTCATTGAGAAACCCATCGAGGTCACGACGGCGCGCGCTGACCAGATCCTCGCCGCTGCGGACCAAGCCGGCGTGCGCGTCGCTCCGATCTTCCAGGGCCGCTTTGGTGACGGTGCCCGCACCATGAAAGCCGCGCTCGACGCCGGCCGCCTCGGCCGGATGGTGCTGGCCAGCGCCTACGTGAAGTGGCACCGCACTGCGCAGTATTACACCGGCTACCGCGGTTCGCTCGCGCTCGATGGCGGCGGCGCGGTCATCAACCAGGCCATCCACGGCCTCGATTTGCTCCAGTGGTTCGCCGGCCTGCCGGCCGAGGTGTTCGCCTGGTCGACGCGGCGCGTCCACACCGGCATCGAGGCCGAGGACACCGCGGCCGCCACGCTGAAGTTCCCCGGCGGCGCGCTCGGCGCCTTCGAGGCCAGCACCGCGCTCTGGCCGGGTTGGTCGCGGCGCATCGAGCTCTGCGGCGAGCACGGCTCCATCTCGCTCGAGGACGACCGTCTTGCCAAATGGGAATTCCGCGAGGCCCGCCCGGAGGACGACGCCATCCGCACCGGCGGCGCGGCCAACGCCCTCGGCTCGGGCGCCAGCGACCCCAAGGCCATCAACACCGAGGGCCACCGCCGCCAGCTGCAGGACCTGGTCGATGCGCTCCACGCCGGCCGCGCCCCCGCCCTCGACGGCCGCGAGGGCCGCAAGGCCGTCGCGTTCGTCAATGCGATCTACCAATCCGCCGGTACCGGCAGACCCGTGACCCTCGCCTGAACGACAGGCCCTTTCGTTAGCGAGTCTACCACGACCCGCCTCGCACCCATCGGCGGAAACCCCAAGCTCCAACCTCCAAGCTCCAGAGAATCTTCAATTCCCAGCCTTTGATCCTGAATGCTCTTTGGGATTTGGATGTTGGAGCTTGGAGCCTCGCAGGCGCCCCGAAGAATGCCCGTTCACTCCATGAATTCCCCCGCGCCCTGGTGGCGCACCTTCACCCGCGAGCACTGGTTCGTCTTCACCGTCGCCTCGCTGGCGTGGCTCTTCGACTGCCTCGACCAGCAGATCTTCAACCTGGCGCGCGACGGCGCCATGGAAGCGCTGATCCCGGACCAGACGCTCGCGACGGAATACGGCCCCTACACCACCTCGGTATTCCTGGTCGGCTGGGCGATCGGCGGCCTGATCTTCGGCGCGCTGGGCGACCGCTACGGCCGGGCGAAGGTGCTCACGTGGACCATCGTGCTTTATTCGGTGAGCACGGGCCTGAGCTCGTTCTCGACCGGCATGGCTGATTTCTGCGCCTACCGCTTCATCACCGGCCTCGGCATCGGCGGCGTGTTTGGCCTGGCCGTCGCACTCGTGGCCGACTCGGTGCCGGACCGCGCGCGGGCCCCGGCGCTCGGCCTGCTGCAATCCATCTCCACCTGGGGCAACCTGCTCGCGGGCCTCGCGGGCATGGGCCTCGGCGTGCTGGCCGCGCGGCACCTGCTGCCCTTCGGCCTGGCCCACTGGCAGGTGCTGTTCCTCGTCGGCGCGCTGCCGGCATTCCTCTGCGTGTTTGTCATGCGCCGGCTGAAGGAGCCGCCGAGGTGGGTCGACGCCAAGGCCGCGGGCGAAAAAGCCGGCATCAAGTTCGGTTCCTACGGCGCGCTGCTCGGCCACCCGAAGTGGCGCAAGCACGCCTGGCTCGGCCTCGTCGCCTGCAGCGCCGGCATCATCGGGCTCTGGGGCATTGGCAATTTTCATCCGAAGATCGTCGGCGACATCGTGGAGAAAGCCTTCGCCGGGCAGGGCCTGGACGCGGCCGCCATCGCGGACAAGAAAGCCTTCTGGCGCTCCGCCGGCCTGCTGCTCCAGAACCTCGGCGGCTTTGTCGGCATGCTCTCGCTGGCCAAGTTCGCGCAGGTGAAGGGCCGGCGCATCGCCTTCGGGCTCGCGCTGTTTCTCTCGTTCATTTCCACGCTGCTGGTCTTCCGTTACATGCGGTCGCTCGGTGATCTTTACTGGATGCTCCCGATCATGGGCTTCGGCCAGCTCTCGGTCTTCGGCGTCTACGCCGTCTACCTGCCGGAGCTTTTCCCCACCAGCCTGCGCAGCACCGGCACGAGCTTCTGCTACAACGTCGGCCGCATCATCGCGGCGACCGCGCCCTTCACCATGAGCCAGATCACCAAGCGCCTCGGCGGCGACATCGAGGGCTTCCGCACTGCCGGCATGTGGGTCAGCCTCGTGCTGCTCGTCGGCATCGCCGTCCTGCCCTTCCTGCCCGAGACCAAGGACCAGCCCTTGCCCGACGAGTGATTTGCCGGGCCCCGACCCGGACAAACACCGGGCTGGCAGCCGCCGCCGCGATGCCTTAGTCTTTTTCGGTCATGAGCCCGAACTACGCCATCGCCCACCTCGACGAGATTTCGCCGGTGCCCTGTCCGTGCGGCCAGTCGCGCCGCGCTTTCGTCACGCCCGACAACCCCGTGGCCACCATCCATCTCGTGGACGCCAGGGTCGACACGCAGACGCACTACCACAAGAAGCTCACCGAGATTTACCTCATCCTCGAGGGCACGGGTCACATGGAGCTCGACGGCCTGCTGCACCCCGTGAAGCCGATGAGCACCGTCCTGATCAAGCCCGGCTGCCGCCACCGCATCATCGGCCGGATCAAGTTCGTCAACATTCCCGTCCCCGCCTTCGATCCGCACGACGAGTGGTTTGACTGAGCCGGCCCGCACCTTTCCGCTTTCAACCTCCCCTCCCGCCCCATGCTGTTCCACCGCTTGCTGCCGCTCGCCCTGCTCCTGACCACCGCCCCGCTGCTCGCCCAGCACGGCGACAAACCTGGCGAGGCCCAGCAGGCCGTGCCCGGGCACATCAAGACGCCACCCGCGCCCGTCCTGGTCGCCGAAGAGGCGCTCAAGACCCTGAAGGTCGCCCCGGGTTTCCGCGTCGAGATCGCGGCGGCAGATCCGCTGGTCGGCGACCCGGTCGCGATGACCTTCGGGCCCGACGGCCGCATCTGGGTCGTCGAGATGCGCGGCTTCATGCGCAACGCCGACGGCAAGGGCGAAATGGAGAAAGTCGGCACCATTTCCGTCCTTGAGGATACTGACGGCGACGGGCGCTACAACAAACGCACGGTCTTCCTCGACAAACTCGTGCTGCCGCGCGCCGTCGCGCTGGTCGGCGACGGCGTGCTCGTGGCCGAGCCCCCGCACCTGTGGTTCTGCCGCGACACCAACGGCGACGGCGTGGCCGACGAGAAGACCGAGGTCTTTTCCGACTACGGCGGCACCAGCAACCCCGAGCACACCGCCAACGGCCTGATGTGGGGGCTCGACAACTGGATCTACAACGCCAACCACACCCAGCGCTTCCGCTATCTGGGCAACGGGAAATTCGCCAGCGAGTCCACGCTCGCGCGCGGCCAGTGGGGCCTCTCGCAGGATGACACCGGCCGCATCTTCCACAACAGCAACAGCGACCCGCTGCGCGCCGATCTCGTGCCGACCGCCTACCTGCGCCGCAATCCTTTCCTCACCAACGCCGCCGGCGGCAACGTCCAGCTTGCGCCCGCCGATCTTCCGATCTGGCCCGGCCGCGTCACCCCCGGCGTCAACCGCGGCTACAAGTCGCTCAACGCCGAGGGCAAGATCACCGCCGTCACCGCCGCCTGCGGTCCCCTTGTCTATCGCAGCGGACTTTTCCCGGCGGAATTCTACAACAACGCCTTCTTCGTCGAGCCGGCCGGCAACCTGGTGAAGCGGATGATCCTCACCGAGGCGGACGGCACCATCACCGCCCGCAACGCCTACGAGGGATCCGAATTCATCACCTCCACTGACGAACGTTTCCGCCCCGTCAACACTGCCAACGGCCCCGACGGCGCCCTCTACATCGTGGACATGTATCGCGGCATCATCCAGCACCGCATCTATATGACCACCTTCCTGCGCAAGCAGGTCGAGGAGCGCGGCCTCGCCGACGGCATCGGCATGGGCCGCATCTACCGCATCATGCCCGAGACCGCGGTCCGCTCGAAGGTGAAGTTCAACCTCGCCACTGAGTCCTCCGCGCAGCTCGTCACCCACCTTCGGGCCGCCAACAGCTGGTGGCGCGACACCGCGCAGCGCCTGCTCGTCGAGCGTCGCGATCCCGCCGCCGCGCCTTTGCTGCGTGAGATGGTCCGCTCGGGCCCGCCGCTGGCCCGCCTCCACGCGCTCTGGACCCTCGACGGCAGCGGTCAGCTCGACCGCGACACCATCCTCGCCGGCCTCGGCAGCACGGATGCCCGCGTCGTGGCCGCCGCCATCCGCCTGTCCGAGCCCTTGCTCGCGAAGGGCGACGACGACCTTTACCGCCGCGTGGCGGACGTGGACGCCTTCGCGCCCAACGTGACGCTGCAGCTGGCGCTCTCCCTCGGCGAAGCCAAGTCCCCGGAAGCTCTCGCGGCCCTGGTCGGGATCGCGGAACGCGCCGGCCGCCAGCCCTACATCGCCGACGCCATCGTCAGTGGCCTGGCCGGCCGCGAATTTGATTTCATCACGCGGGTCCTGGCCGACCCCAAGGGTGACGGCGCCGCGCCCGTCCTCAAGCTCGCCGCCGGTGCGGTGTTCAAGTCCGGCGACACCGCCCACATCACCGGGCTGCTGGCCGGCCTCGATCCAAAGACCGGTTTCCCCGACTGGGGCCGCGCCGCCGTGCTCGATGGCCTCGAGCGCTTCCTGCCGAAGACCCCCGAGGGCAAGCTCGTGGCCGGCAACCTGCCGGTCGAGCCGCGCGCGCTGCTGTTGCTGTCGGTGCAGGGCAACACGCCGGAGGGCAAGCAGGCCGCCCGCCTTGCCGGTTTTCTGAAATGGCCCGGCAAGCCCGGCCTGGAGAAGGAGTCCGCCGACATCGCCGCGCGGCTCACGCCGGAACAGAAGGTTCTCTTCGACAAGGGCCGCATCACGTTTGCCACCATCTGCGCCGCGTGCCACCAGGCCGGTGGCGAGGGCATGGCCGGCCTCGCCCCGCAGCTGCTCTACTCGAAATACGTGCTCGGCAACGAACGCCAGCTCGCCCGGATCGTGCTCAACGGGAAGGAAAAGGAGGGCCTGGCCATGCCGCCGCTGCGCGCCCTGGATGACGAGACCATCGCCGGCGCCCTCACCTACGTCCGCCAGTCGTGGGGCCATAATGCGCCGCCGGTCTCGCCCGCCACCATCGCCGAGGTCCGCAAGGCGGTCGGCGACCGCGAGGCGCCCTGGTCCGAGGAAGAACTGCAGACCGTGCCGTAGCTCGGATTTTATAACCCAAAGATCGCAGAGTGCGCAGAGTTGAATCTTCGGTAGGGGCGCTTGGGGGCAAGCGCCCGAGCCGTTGAGGGCAACGGCCCCTACCTCCGTGGTCTCCGTGCACTCTGTGTTTAAAACTGCCTGATCTTGGCTGTCTGCGCGTCCCACAACAGCCACCAACGTCTTAGCCGTTAAGCGCTCACCGGAGTGGCGGCAGCCCGACTGCCCCGATGCCGCCATGCGTGAGCGTTTCCCACGCCATGTGGTGGTTCACGCCGGTGGGCCGGTTGGTGGGGATCACCGCGGCCATGAGCGGCAGCGCCAGCCCGAGCCGGTCGTGGAAATGGTTGTAGGCAATCTCCCAGGTCGGGTGCAGGTTGAACTCGAGGTTGGGCGGCGGGGTCGCGGCATTGGGTTTCAGGAACTGCGCCTGGAATTCCATCGCGGCCCGGATACGCGCCCCTTGCTCGGCGTAGAGGTCGAGGCCCTGCTGACGGGCCGTCTCGGCGCCGTTGACCATTGAGGCGAAGGCCATGTTGGCATGCTGCGAATCGCGCGCCGTCTCCTGCAGCAGGCCGTCCACGAATTGCGGCGTCTTGCCCTTGTTGCCCCAGATCGCCGCCTGGCCGCTGGCCGGCCGCACGGGCGCGGCGCCGTCGGACCTGAGGTAGACCAGGGCCGGGGCGCGGCCGCGCCACATCTTCACGCCGGCATCGTAGAGCGCGCGGTCGTCGGTGAACACCCCGATATTGATCAGTGCCGCGGCCATGGAGATCTCCTTGTTGCCGTTTTCATCGGAGCCGTTGATGAGCGAAGGCACGTATTGCGTCTTCAGCATCGTGGCAAAGCGCGCGATCTCCTCCGGCGGCCAGAAATCGGTGGTGGCGCGGATGATCTCGGCGGCGCGCGGCCATTCCTCGGCGCACCACGCGGCCTGGATCGGGCCGTTGTTGTTGGTGTGGCCGCCGGTGAGCGTGGTCGCCCAGGCGTTCATGATGCGGATGGCGTTGTGCGCGTAGCGGGCATTGCCCGTAACGGCCCAGGCCAGGGCCTGCGTGTAAGCGGCGGCGCTGTCGCGTTGCTCGTCCTTGCAGCCCAGGTCGGGCTTGGAATAGGAGCCGCACTCGACGGTCGCGCGCGGGCTTGCCGTGTAATCCAGCGCCGCCATGGGGCTGGCCAGCAGCGCCGCGAAAGCGGATTTCTGGGGCTCTGCGCCGGCGGCGACGCGCTGCTTGATCAGATCGAGCTGCGCGCGGTTGACCAGGACGCCGGGATGCACGAAGCCGGCGGCCGGTTCGGCCGCGAGCGCCGGGAACGCGACGGAGAGAAAGGCAGCCGCGAGCGCGGCGAAACGGAGGGCACGCATAGGGACAGAGGCAGAAGAAGACGAAACGGGGTTCACCCAGTAATAGCTCCACGCCTTCCGACTAGGACAAATTGCGCCGCGCCTGTCCCAAATCCTGCGACCGGTGCTATTACCTCGTTGAACCCCCTTTTCACCCCGCAGCTGCCGGCCGCTCCGCGTGCCCGGTGCGTTTCCCCCGCCCGCCCATGACCCTCCCTGACCATACCCGTCGTGATTTTATCAAGCGCGCCGCTTTCCTGCCCCTCGCCGCCTCCGGCTTCGGCCTGGGCGCCACCTCCGCGTTCGCCGCGGTCGAACCGGTCAAGCGGGCCGGCGGGCCGTTTCTGAAGGTCTCCTGCAACGCCTACTCCTTCGCCCACCTGCTCGGCAAGAGCGGGGAGATGAACCTGCTGCAGCTCGCGGATGTGTGCGCGAAGCTAAACTTCGACGCGTTCGACCCGACGGGCTATTATTTCCCCGGCTACGAGAAGAACGGGCCGGGCGTGCCGACGGACAAGTTCATCTTCGAGCTCAAGCGCCGCGCGTTCGACCTCGGGCTCGGCATCAGCGGCACCGGCGTGGGCAACAACTTCACCATCGCGGACAAGGCCGCCCGCGCCCTGGACGTCCAGCGCATCAAGAACTGGACCGAGGTCGCGGCCAAGCTCGGCGCGCCGGTGCTGCGCGTGTTCGCCGACACCCAGATGCGCGCGGAGACCTGGGAGAGCGTCTCCCAGGGCGCCACCCGCGACCAGGTCGAGGCCTGGATCGCCGACGACATCCGCGCCTGCGCGGAGCATGCGGCGAAGTTCGGCGTGATCATCGGCGTGCAGAACCACGGCGACTTCCTCAAGACCGCCGACCAGCTCATCGCCCTCATCAAGCGCGTCGACTCCCCGTGGTGCGGCGCGATCGTTGATACCGGCTACTTCAAGGCGCCGGACCCGTATGCCGAGATGGCCAAGGCCGCGCCCTACGCCGTCAACTGGCAGGTCAAGCAGAGCCCCTACGGCGTGGAGAAGCAGGCTGAGGCCCCGACGGACCTGAAGCGGCTGCTGCGCATCGTCCGCGACTCGGGCTATCGCGGCTACCTGCCGATCGAAGCGCTGTCCCCGCGCGGGGCCGGCAGCGGCTATGATCCCTACACCATTGTGCCGAAGTTCCTCGCCGACCTGCGCGCCGCGATCGTCGCCACCGCCTGATTTTCGCCCATGAAATTCTCACCCCTGTTCGCCCTGATCCTCGCCGCCGCCGTCACCGGACGGAGCGCCGTCGAGGAAGCCATCGATTCCCGCTTCAAACCCGCCGCCACCGACCCGGTCATCGGCGACTGGGAAGGGCCGGCGGGCAGTCCCTATGTCGCGCAGGTCAGCCTCGACGAGCACGGCGACTACCAAGCCAACCTCCTGAACCAGTTCGACGTCGCGGACAACGTTGTGGTGGCGACTTTGCGCGGACAAAAACGTGAGGGGCGCCTCACGCTCAAGGGCGGCGGCTGGAGCGGCGTCATCGCCGACGGACATTTCAAGGGCGCCAAGGAGACCGAGGGTTTCGACCTGCAGCGGGTCGCCCGCCCGTCCCCGACGCTCGGCGCCAAGGCTCCCGCGGGCGCCGTCGTGCTCTTCGACGGGAAAAACCTGGACGCGTTCGCGAACAAGAAGGGCAAGGAGTGGCTCGTCGAGGACGGCCCGGCGCCGTGGAAAATCGTCGACGGCGGCATCCTCGAGGTCGTGCCCGGCACCGGCGGCGGCATCATCACGCACCAGAAATTCGGCGACTGCCACCTGCACGTGGAATTCCGCACCCTCGGCGCCCCGAGCAACAGCGGGGTCTTCCTGCAAACGCGCTACGAGGCCAACATCAACGAGACCTACGGCCGCACCGACGGCACGCCCAACGCCGGCTTCGACAACTGCACCGACAACATCCACCCGCGGATCCGGGCCTGCCGGCCGCCGCTGGAGTGGCAGACCTTCGACATCGATTTCCGCGCCCCGCGCTTTGACGCTGCCGGCAAGAAGACCGCGAGCGCGACCGCCACGGTGTTCTTCAACGGCGTCAAGATCTACGACCGGCAGGTGCTGGACCTGCCGCACGGCGCCGCCGGCCGCCTGGGCGAGGCCCCGACCGGGCCGCTCATGCTCCAAGAGCACGGCATGCCGGTGCAGTTCCGCAATATCTGGCTTGTCACCCCGAATCCGTGACGTGGCTCCGCCCGCCACCCCTTCCCCAACCCCCACACCGATCAAACCCCAGACTCCATGCACAACCCCACCCGTCAAATCCTGACCGCGGCCAGCGCCATCCTGCTGCTGGCGCTGGCCGCCCCGGCCCAGACCAACCCGACCGCGCCGGCCAAGGCCGACGAAACCGTCGAGCTTTCGCCGTTCGTCGTGTCGACCGAGCACCGCGACGGCTACATCGCCTCGGAATCCGTCACCGGCACCCGCGTGAAGACCCAGATCAAGGATCTGCCGTTCAGCGTAAGCGTGATCACGAGCGAGTTCATGAACGATTTCGACTTTTTTGACCTCGGCTCGGACCTGGCCTACACCGCCTCGCTGAACAGCGTGGACACCCAGGGCAACTCCACCCTGCGTGGTTACGGCGCGACCTTCATGCTGCGCAACGGCTTTTACCGCCTCGGCCTGATCGACCGCGTCAACACCGACCGCATCGAGATCATCAAGGGCCCGAACGCCGCCATCTACGGCTCCACCTCGCCGGCCGGCCTCATCAATGTCGTCTCCAAGCTGCCCCGGGCCACGCCCTATGAGCGCGTCCAAGGCACCTTCGGCAGCCTCAACATGCAGCGGGGCGAGATCAACGTGAACACCCCGCTCGGCACCGTGGCCGGCATCAACTTCTCCCAGCTGATCAGCGCCGAGGCTCAGGACAACGACACCGCGACGCAATACGCGCACAACAAGAACCGGGTCTTCGGCTACGACCTGCTGGCCAGGTTCAAGGACGGCAGCACCCTCAACTTCGAGTTCGACTGGTCCAAGCGCACCGGCACCGCGGACACCGGCGCCCTGCCCTTTGAATACAACATCAAGACCAAGACCTACTCCTCGATCCTGCGCCCGGACCTCGCCCACTTCAGCCAGGCGGGCCCGAACTCCATCGCGGACCGGAAGCAGCAGTCCATCTACCTGACCTATGACAAGCAATACAACCGGGTCTGGTCCACCCACGCGGGGTTCAACGCCTATCATCGCAAGGCCTTCAATTTCAACAACGGCACCCGCGACCAGTTCGACCCCTCGACCAACCAGTTCACCCGGCCGACCGTGGTCACCGATCCGCTCAATGAGGACGGCTTCGCCGTCCAGGTCGACACCCTCGCCCACTACCCGCTGATGAATGGAAAAATCGACAACAAGACCCTGTTCACCTTCGACGTGTCGAACAACTGGCGTTTCCGGCAGCAAAACGGCGTCAACACCAAGCTCTACACGATCCCCACGATCAATATCACCGCCCCCGACTACTCCCTGCCGCCGCTGGACGCCTTCAACATTGTGACCCGCCGCGACCATGTGCGCTGGCACATCGAGGGCCTGCTGCTGCGCCAGCAGGTGATGGCGCTCGACAACAAGTTGATCGGCTTCGCCGGTCTGCGCTTTGATCGCGTGACCTATAACCTGAACTTCGGCGACCAGTTCAACACCGGTGGCTCGAACCCCGGCAGCCTCAAGACCGCCGGCCAGGTCCTGCACTACACGGACACCGCGTTCTCGCCCAATTTCGGCTTCAACTACAAGCTGACGCCCCACATCGCCCTCTACGCCAGCCATAGCAAATCCTTCTCGCCCAGCGGGCAGGTCGCCAAGCTCGGCACGCCGCGCCTCGACAACGAGACCTCCATTGGCTGGGACTACGGCATCAAGGCGAGCTATCTCAATGACCGCCTCATCTTCACGACCGGTGGCTATTATATAGACCGTTACGGGGTGAAGACGACCCAGACCGATCCCACCACCGGCCTCAGCGAGACCGTCGCGGCCGGCACGCAGCGCGCCCGCGGTTTCGAATTCGAGGGCTCTTGGAGCGCGACAGACGAACTGACGTTCCTGGCCAGCTACAGCATCGTCGGCGCGAAGATCGTCTATAACGGTGACTCCGTCACCGATGTCGGCCGGCCACCGGCGGGTCTGCCGGAGTCGCAAGCCAGCCTGGCGTGGAAATACAACTTCCGGAAAACCGTGTTGAAGGGCTTCGCGTGGAACGGCGGCCTCACCTACTCCGGCCGGTCCTATTTCAACTCCACTGCGACCGACGCCCGGCGCAACGTCTACGCCGCGGGCTCCACGCTGGTCAACACGGGCCTGACCTATACGTGGAAGGGCGAGAATGGGTTCACGCATTCTATCCGCGTCAGCGCCAAGAACCTGCTCGACCGGGTGTATGTGACGAATAACGGCAACCTCGGCAACGACCGGGCCTATTACGTCGCCTACACGCTCAATCAC
Organism: Opitutus sp. GAS368; assembly: GCF_900104925.1. Lineage (NCBI taxonomy): Bacteria > Pseudomonadati > Verrucomicrobiota > Opitutia > Opitutales > Opitutaceae > Opitutus > Opitutus sp. GAS368. The sequence continues at coordinate 1,834,528 of NZ_LT629735.1, read as the reverse complement.
TGAGCCGGGACCGGCTTGGGTTAGGGTGTCTGACCCCGGCGCTGGGTAGCGCCGGGGTCTTTTTTTGGCCGGAAAAAGGGCGCAAACCTGTCCCGATATTCCAGTCTGGCGCTATTGCTTTGATGACGTTCCCTGTCTCTTAACCCCAAAGCCCATGCCCTCGAAAACCCGCTCCTTTCTCGTCGCCCTGCTGCTCACTCCTGCCACCTTCGCGGCCAAGGCCGAGGGCCCGAAGGCCAAGATCATGGCCAAATACGACCTCGACCATGACGGCAAGCTCTCGGCCGACGAGATTGCCACCATTCGCAAGGACTTCGCCGCGGCACCCACCGGCGAACTCGCCCGCTTCGACACCAACAAGGACGGCAAGCCGTCCGACGACGAGATCGCCAAGATGATCCCCGGCTCCGGCAAGAAGGGCGGCGACAAGAAGGAAAAATCCGGCGCGAAATCTGGCGACAAGCCGAAAGACGCCCCGGCCAAGACGGAAGACGCCAAATAACACTGCCGTGACTCCCGCCGCCATGTCCTCCGCCGATCTCACGCTGGACCCCGACAGCCAGAAGCGGCTGATGGCGCTGATGACGCGGCACCAGCGGCAGATCTTCGCCTACATCTTCACGCTCGTCCCCCGGCGTCATGACGCCGAGGATCTGCTCCAGGAGACCAGCGTCGTCATCTGCGAGAAGTTCTCCGGGTTCACGCCGGGGACCGACTTCGTGGCGTGGGCCTGCCAGATCGCCTACTGGCGCATCCGCTACTCGCGCCAGAAGTTCGCGCGCTCGAAGGTCGTGTTCGACCAGACCGTGCTCGACGCGGTCGCCGCGACCGCGGGCACGATGCTGCCGGAAATCGACGCCCGCCACGAAGCCCTCGGCCACTGCCTGCAGAAGCTCCCCAATCGCGACCGCGAACTCGTGCTCACCCGCTACGAGCCCGGCAGCGGGGTCGAGGAGGCCGCCCTCCGCTCCGGCCGTTCGCTCGAGGCCGCCTACAAGGCGCTGACCCGCATCCGCAAACTGCTTTTCGACTGCGTTTCCCACCAGCTGGCCACCGGAGGTGCCCCATGAATCTGACCGACCCTGAAATCCTCGAACTGAACGAGCTCTGCAACGCCGTCATTGACGACACGCTGTCCGACGCCCAGCGCACGCGTCTCTCCTCGTGGCTGGCGGCGTCGGAGCCCGCCCGTCAGTTCTACGTCCGGGCTCTGGGGCAATCCGCCAGCCTGCACAGCTATGCCAGCGAGATGCATGCCGAGGCGCCGCGCGCGATGCCCGCGCGGTTCCCGGCCCGGATCCTCTGGCTCGGCGGTCTGCTCGCCACCGCGACCGCCGTCGCCGTCTTCTTTTCTCTCCGCCCGGGCCCGGCCGAGATGGCGGTCACCGCGCCCAAGCCCGTCGTCTTCGTGGCCCGGCTCAGCGCCGCCAAGGCCATCACCTGGGTCGGCGGCGGCTCCCTCCAACCCGGCGCGCTGCTGCGCAAGGGCCAGCATCTCGACCTCGCCGCCGGTTACGCCGAGGTAACCTTCGATTCCGGCGCGCGGGTCGTGCTCGAGGGTCCGACCTCTTTCGTCATCAACTCCGCCTGGGATTCCACCCTGCGCAAGGGCACGCTCAAGGCCAGCGTGCCGCCGCAGGCCATCGGCTTTCGCGTGTCCAACCCCTCCGTCGAGGTCACCGACCTCGGCACCGAGTTCACCATGATCGCGGACGCCTCGGGCGCCACCGACGTGCTCGTGCTCAAGGGCGAGGTCGAGGCCGCCCCGCACGATTTCGCCGAGTCGGACACGATCCTGCTCAAGGCGCGCGAGTCGCGCCGCTTCGAGGCCGACGGCGTCTCCGCGGTGAGCGACAGCGCGGAGAAGTTCGCCCGCTTCGCCGAGCCGCACCCGCTGGAGCGCTTCTCGACGGGCATCAATTATTTTCACTGGTCTTTCGACGAAATCGCCGGGGACGAGGTGCCGGCCCAAGTTGGCGGCACCGCCCAAAGCGAAGCCGGCACCGCACTGAAGATCGGCAACGCCGGCGACCTGGCCGCCGCGCGCCCGCCGAGTCCGCATGGCCGGGCCCTGCAGTTCGACGGCCGCCGGCAGGCCAGCGCTCATGTGCCGGGCATCTCCGGCAGCTCGCCCCGCACGATCGCGTTCTGGGTCAAGGTGCCCGAGGCCGCGGTCACCGACGCCTGGATGGTCTCCTGGGGCACCGGCCTGAAGAAGCTCAACTCGCGGCCGGTGCAAATCAGCTGGAACCGGCGGCCCGGCGACGGCTCGTTCGGCGCCCTGCGGACGGATTTCGGCGGCGGTTATGCCATCGGCGCGCAGGATTTGCGGGACGGGCGCTGGCATCACATTGCCGTTTACTTCGCCCCCGGGGAGACGTCGGACACGCCGGTGCAGGTGAAGCAATATATCGACGGGCGGCTGGAAAGCAGCCGCATCACCCTCACCCCCGGCACCGCGCGCGCCGCTTCCCCGGCCGCTGTCCCGCCGGCCGCCACCGATGTCGTCTGGCTGGGCTGCCGCCTCACCGGCAAGCAGCCGGAGCGCTTCCGCGGCGAGCTCGACGAGCTGTTCATCGCCGACCGCGGCCTCGAGCCGCAGGAAATCGTTTCCCTGATGAACGACAACCGCCTGCCCGTGACCGGGCTCGCCGCCGCCAACCCCTTCTGATCCATGCGCCGCCTCCTGTCCGCTTTGCTGGCCCTGGTCATGCCGGTCCTCGGGTTCGCCGCGCCGAAGAAAGTGCTGTTTTTCACCAAGTCCTCCAACTTCGAGCACAGCGTCATCAAGCGCCGGGGCGGCCAGCCCAGCTGGGCCGAGCGGGTGCTCGCCCAGGAGGGACCGAAGCACGGCCTGGAGTTCACCTTTTCGAAGGACGGCAGCCTCTTCACGCCGGAGTATCTCGCCCAGTTTGATGCGATCATGTTCTACACCAGCGGCGACCTGCTCGCACCCGGCAAGGACGGCAACCCGCCCCTGACGCCCGCCGGCAAGGCCGCGCTGCTCGATGCCGTCGCGCACGGCAAGGGCTTCGTCGGCGTCCACGCCGCCGCCGACACGTTCCACACCGGCGAGACCGCCGCCACCAACACCGACCAGCCGCGCACCTGGCGCTACCGCCGCGCCGGGACGGACGCCGACCCCTATGTCCGCATGCTCGGCGGCGAGCTCATCGTCCACGGCACCCAGCAGCTCGCCCGCGTCCAGGTCATCGACCCGAAGTTCCCGGGCTTCGCTGCGCGGGGTGACAGCTTCGAACTGCAGGAGGAATGGTATTCACTCACCGACTTCTCGCCGGACCTGCACGTCATCCTGTTGCAGGATACCGCCCACATGCGCGACCTCAACGCCAACGGCACCACCTGGCCGCCCAAGGGCTGGGACACGCCCTACCAGCGCCCGCCCTATCCCTCGACATGGGCGCGGATGCAGGGCACCGGCCGCGTCTTCTACACCTCGATCGGCCACCGTGAGGACACCTGGCTCAACCCGGTCTTCCTCGACCTCCTCTTCGGCGGCCTCGCGTGGGCCGTGCACAACGCCGAGGCCGACGTGACGCCCAACCTCGCGCAGGTTGCGCCCGGCGCCCACCAGCTGCCGCCCGTCTCGGGCCCGGTCGCCGGCCTGCCCAAGGATAAGAAGGCCGAACTCGATAAAACCCCCTTCCCATGAAGCTACCCCTCCGTCTAACCCTGTTTTTCACCGCGGCCGCGCTGGCCCTCGGTGCCGCCGAGCCGAAACGCCCGCGCATCCTCGGCATCTCCCATGCCGCTTTCTACGTGACCGACATGGCCAAGGCCCGTGCGTTCTATGAGGGCTTCCTCGGCTATGCGTCGCCTTTCTCGATCCCGCGCAAGAACGGCGGTGATCTCGTCTGGATCAAGATCAACGACCACCAGACCATCGAGCTCTTCCCGGGCGCGGAAGTCGCGCCCGACGCCCACCGCCTCTACCACATCGCCTTCGAGGTCGATGACGCCGAGGCCATGCGGGTCTATCTCCAATCGAAGGGCGTGAAGGTTCCGGACAAGACCGCGGTCGGCAAGATCGGCAACAAGAACTACTTCATCACCGATCCCAACGGCAACACGGTCGAGATCGTGGAATACCTGCCGGACGGCTGGACGATGCGCGAGAAAGGCAAGTTCCTGCCCGACTCCCGTGTCTCGGTCCATATGCCGCACGTCGGCGTCATGGTCGGCCAGCTCGACGCCTCGCTGAAGTTTTACGGCGACATCCTGGGCTTCAAGGAAACCTGGCGCGGCAGCAAGGGCGGCAAGACGCTGAACTGGGTGAACCTGCAGGTGCCCGATGGCACTGACTACGTTGAGTTCATGCTCTACGACAAATATCCGGTGCTGGACCGCGTCCACACTCTGGAGCACATCTGCCTCGAGGTGGCCGACGTCGCGAAGACCGGCGAACTGCTCAAGGGGCGCACGTTGCCGGAAGGCTGCAAGCCGCCCACCCCGATCGCCACCGGCGTGAACGGCAAGCGGCAGATCAATTACTACGACCCGGATGGCACGCGCGTGGAGGTGATGGAGCCGCACACCTTCGACGGCAAACCCGTCCCGCCCTCGTCCGCGCCGCCGCCGGTGTCACAGCCGCCCGAGCCGCCGGCGGCCGCTCCGCCCGCAAAGGCCGGCTAGAATCCGGCCGTCATCCCCGCCGGCGTCGCCAGACGCTGATGTCAACTAATAGTATACTTAGGCTCGGTCTCTCATGCACCGCCACCAAAGTCTTTCGCGGTTCAAGTATACTATTAGTTGACATTGCGTGCTTCCGCCACGCCGGGCCGCCGCGGCCTTCTTAAAGCAGCTGCGCGCCATCCGCCGCCTGCAAGTGGATCATCTCCGGGGTGCGACCGTGTTTCGCGCTGTAACCCTGGGCGATGCTGGCCGCGTCCTTCTCCGTGAAATTGTCCCTCGTTAGCGCCATCACGGCGCCGCCGAAGCCGCCGCCGGTCAAACGCACACCGAACACCGCCGGATGCTTTTCCAGAAGGTCCACGAGCAGATCGAGCGCGGGGGTGCTGTTCTCAAAATAGTGCTTTGAACTACGGTGCGAGGCCGTCAGCAACCGGCCGACGGTCGCAAGGTCGCCTTGTCGCAGCGCCTCGACCGTGTCGTGCACCCGGGCGTGCTCCTCGATGATATGCTTCGCGCGCTTTGCCAGCATCGGGGTCAGTTTTTTCTCCAGCGGTGGCAGCTGCGCCGGCGTGAGATCGGTGAGCAGGGCCACGCCCAGCGCCTGCGCGGCGGCGAGGCATTCCTGGTGGCGCGTCGCGTAGAGGCCGTCGATCAGCGCGTGCTTTTCACGGGTGTTGAAGATCCAGAGGTGGGCGCCGGTCGGGAACGGCACGCGGGAGAACACCGGGCCGCGGCAGTCGATGTGCACCAGGTGCCCCGCGCGGCCGAAGGCGCTCGTGCCCTGGTCGAGGATGCCGCAGGGCACGCCGACGTATTTGTTTTCCGCCTGGCGCCCGAGCGCGGCGAGCCGGTCCGGTGGCAGGTCCTTCTTTCCCGCGAGGGCCAGCAAGGCCAGCGCCGTGGCCAGTTCGAGCGCCGCGCTGCTGCTCAATCCCGCGCCGGCGGGTAGATCCGAATCAACCAACAGATCGAAGCCCGCGGGCCGCGGCAGGGAGAAATCCTGCAGGCTGCGCCAGACGCCGAGCGGATAGTTGGCCCACGAATCGGAGCCGGTGATCTTCGTGCCGGGGTCGGAGGGCAGCTCGAGCACCGCCGGGCCGTTGGCGCTGAAGAGGCGCAGCCGGCCGGCCGGGTTACCCTGTTCCGCGCTGCTGCGCGGCCGGGGTTTGTCCGGGCCGTCGCCCGGCAAAGGCGCCGCGGCCACCCACACATAACGGTCGATCGCCGCGCCGAGCACGGCGCCACCGTTGTAGTCGGTGTGGTTGCCGATGAACTCCACCCGGCCCGGCGCGCGGGCGATGACGGCGGGCGCGCCGCCATAGGTCCGGCGGAACAACGCGGTGAGGCTTTCAGGCGTCGGAGTGATCACGGGAAAGACGGTGGAAGGGCCCGCCGGCCCTGCAAAGGAAAAATCTGAAACTTGAGCCCTGAAGTTAAACCCTGCCCTGTCTCATCGCGAACCAGGGAGTGTTTTCAAATCCGGTTTGCGCAGCCAAGACCTCGCGGCCCCGGCTGGCAATCCCGCCCCGGCCGGCCGGGGCTTGGCTTCTTCCAGTCTTAACATCGGATTGAACATGCAAGGATCCAGCAGGATTCGCGCGTGCCTCTGAATCCTTCGCCCGGCTCAGGATGACAACCAGAGGATTTTGCGAACATGCCCTGACCTGTCCCTTGATTCCTCACACCTGAAACCTAACTCGCAACACTTCCGCACTCTGCCCCTTGCACGCCCGCGATCACGCCGGATTACCCGCTTCGTTTTCGTCCCGTAAGAACGGCGGCACCGGCCGGTCGGGCTCCGCCCGCCTCGGCCAAGGATGGACAAATCATGCCCGACCACCCAGTTTCGTGGCCTTCCGGTCAACCCCGACCCCAAAAGATGCGTTCGATTTCCTCCCAGGATGACTGATCACTTGTTGCGTGGAAGTTCCGCCCCAAAAATGCGGCCGGTGAAATTTCACCGCCGGTGGGTCCTGCTGGGCGGCCTGGCCTGGCTCGTGGCGGCGGCGGCTTGGGCGGCGACAAACGGGCAGGCGCCTCCGGTCATTTCCATCGAAGATTTCGCCCGCTCACCGGACCTCTCCGCGGCCCAACTGGCGCCCGACGGAAAGTTCATGGGCTATCTTTTCACCCATGAAGGGCGCACAGAGATGGGCTTTCTCGATCTCGCGACCGGCAAGGCGCGGTATTTCAATCCGGGTCGGTCCTTCGTCGGCAGCAATCTGCAGATGGCCGGCTTCAGGTGGGTGAGCAACGAACGGGTGGTGGTCCAGACCACGGTCTGGGGACACTTCATTGCCGGGCTGGCCGCCGTCAATCGCACGACCGCAGGCTGGCTCGGCCTGACGGGGGCCCCGCGTTTGGATTCGATGAGGACTGCTTCAGGGATGCTGCAGGCGTATGAGATCCTGTATGCCTCGGGTCACGATCCCACCCGTGTCCTGCTGCTCGAGCGGACCGCCAATGGCGGCGGGAAATCCCTTTATCCGGATGTGCTCATGATGGATGCAACCACCGGCGGTTATCAACACATCCTGGCGAACCCTGGGGAAGTTACCCACTGGCTGGCGGATTGGGACGGTGTGGTGCGTTTCGGCCTGAAATGGAATGGCAAGCTTTCGCAATTGATCTACCGGGAGCTTCCGACGGCGCCCTGGCAGTTCGTGCCTGATCTGGGGAATTCGGCGGGGGCGCGTTCGTTTGTGGGTTTGGACAAGACCGGCCGGATCATCCATGTGGCCCAGACCAGTCAGAAGGGCCGATGGGCGATCTACCCGTTGGATCTGCAAAAACAGCAGCTGGGCGAAGCCCTCTTCGCGGACGATGAATATGACGTCCTGCCGCCCGACTTCCGCCCCGGTTATGCCGATGAGCCGCTGGCGGAGGCCATCTACTCGGCCAAGACGCGGGAACTCCTCGGCGTGCGTTACATGACCGAAGGTCCCCGCCAAAAATGGTTCAATCCGGCCATCGCCGATTTGCAGCGGCAGATTGATGCGCTGCATCCGGGACTCATCAACCTGATCGTGAGCATGGACCAGGCGGAGGGCCGCCTGTTGGTGCTTTCCTTTTCGGACCGTGAGCCGGGGTTCTACTCCCTGGTCGATCTGGCCGCTCACAAGGTCAGCCCCCTCGGCCAGCGCATGCCGTGGATCAACCCGGAACAGCTGGCCGTGATGTATCCGGTCAAATGCACGGCGCGCGACGGACTGCCCCTGCATGGCTATCTGACGCTGCCGGCGGGGGGCGGCCGGAAGAACCTGCCGCTGGTCATGCTTGTGCATGGTGGCCCTTGGGTGCGGGATGTCTGGGGCTTCGATCCCTTGGTGCAGTTTCTCGCCAACCGCGGCTACGCCGTGCTCCAGATCAACTATCGCGGCTCGACCGGCTATGGGCTGGAGTTTGCGGCCAAGGGCAAGGCGGAAGTCGGCGGCGCCATCCAGGACGACATCACCGATGCGGTCCGCTGGACCATCGAACAGGGCGTGGCCGATCCCAAGCGTATTGCCATCATGGGCGCCAGCTATGGCGGCTACAGTGCGCTTTTCGCCCTGGCCAAGACCCCCGAACTCTATCGCTGCGGCATCGACATTGCGGGTGTGACCGATTGGCCGGACTTGCTGGAGACGCACAACAAGGATGACGACTACAAGATCGCCTATGCCTATTGGGAGGAACGGCTGGGTGAGATTAAGAGCGAAAAGGTGCACCGGCAGCTCACGGAAGCGTCGCCCATGAATTTCGCCGGGCAGATCAAGGCCCCGCTGCTGATCGTGCATGGCAAGGAAGACCAGGTTGTCCCGCTTTCCCAGACGACGCGGCTCGTGGCGTTGATGAAAAAGCAGGGCCTCGTTCCGGAAACCATGTATCTCAGCGACCTCGGCCACTCGTTTCCGCACGACAAGCAGGGCGTTGAATTCCTGCGCAAGCTGGAACGCTTCCTCGCGGCGAACCTAGGGCCGTAGAAAACCCGCCGTCCTGTCCTGGGTAAACCTCGGGGTATAAACTCCGCTGATGCAGGGAAATCGGGCGGCTGGAGAAAACTCTTGCGCGAGGGGTGGCAGGCCGTAGCTTCCCCGATTCCGTGCTGGGTCCCCATCGTCTAGCCCGGTTAGGACACCACCCTTTCACGGTGAGAACCGGGGTTCGAATCCCCGTGGGGACGCCAACGAAAAGCCCACCACGTTTCACACTATAAAACGGCGCGGTTAGTGGCCGGAATGGCCAAGAACCATGTCATTAAAACATGGCCACATACCACAACATCCGTTTGAACCAGCTTATAATGAACGTGTTGCGTTAGACCAAATTCAGATCGGTGGTGTCCTATGGTCCCGAGGGTGCGTGTTCGGGAAGCGTCTTGGCAAAATTTGGCCAGGAACTTTGTCATCAAGATGTGTGAGTTTCACACATCGCGGATTGTCGCAATTGCCTTGGGCGAACACCATGCCCATGTGCCCGATACTGACCATCAAAATTCGTCCCCATTGCTATCGGCCGCCCAGGCTGAGCAGACAGCCGTGTATTTGTTGACGCATCTCGACCAAGTGCCCCATTACATCCTGGCTAAGCGTTATGAGGAGCTCGCCTGTTTCGCTGACTACCTCCATGCCGACGTGCCGCCGGTGCTCGCGCAAACCGACCAGGCACTTTACCGCACCCTGCGGCGGGCCGTGACAGAGGCCCACGTTGCCGGTTATGGGCGGATGGACGGCGCGAACATTCGGGCGATGGCTGCAACCATACATGGAGAAATAAAGTCGGATTAACCGTTTTTGTCTAAAGTGGCGTTAATTACTTAATATGGCCTAATAACTGGATAGATTAGACTGATCGTGACGTCTGTGACGTCGGTCATAGTCCGGTCGCAACCAGTCGAACATCCCAAGAGGCATTTGCAGTAGACAAGCGGGCCTGAATGGTTGCCGGGCTCTCGAATCGTGCGTCGGAGCTCGAGGGATTGATTCCCAAAAGATCGAGGGTCATTTCGGCTCCGGCATGCACTGTCTCGGTAGGCACCAAGAGTGATCGTACGGCGTCTGCAGCGCGCATCGATGCCGGAGCCATAGCGAACAACCAGACCAACCCGACGCCAAACCATAGCCGTCTGGTGTACGAGCCGCAGATCATGACGCGTTGCCTTTCGCGGCGAGCAGAGGGGAAAACGCAACCCGCTCCTGGTAGAAAACCACGGACCAGAGCGCGATGCCGATGAGAGCTGGAGGGATCGCAGCAGGCGCCATGCAAAGGTGAAACAGGACGATGTTAACGAGCAAGGGCGCCAAAATCACCAGCGCAGCCCGCACGAATCGGTTCAGTAAGAGCAGCCCTCCTGCGATCACCTGCAGGGCAAACACGGCGACGAGATAATGCGAGACGAACATGGCACCGAGGAATTGCCCGGCGACTCCGGTCGGCGGTGGTTGCGGGATGAAGTTCAAGAATCCGTTGAGGCCAAAGATGAGAAACATGAGTCCGAGAAGGACTCGTGAGACGATGTAGGCGGCTTTTTTCATGGGAGGGTTTGATGGATGCGCTTCTGAACCGGCGCCACCGACGGAACCTATTTCTCGCGCAACGTCTTCAACGCACCGCCCCAAGCGATCACCTGATCGAGCATCGCGGCGACGGATTTTTCCTGGCGCGGATCGGGCTTGAAAGCACTGAAGTTTTCGAAATCCAAAAACAAGGAGAGCCCAACTTGGGCCCGCACCGTCGCGATTTGCAGTTCCGCCATGATCAGTCGAAGATTTTCGACCGCACGGGCACCTGACATGCCGCCATAGCCGATGAATCCCGCAGCCTTGTTGTTCCATTCCGCGTAGAGGTAATCGATCGCGTTTTTCAATGCTCCGGAGGTCGCGTGGTTGTATTCCGGAGTCACAAAGACATACGCATCAAATGACGCGATCTTCGCCGCCCACTTCTTGGTGTGCGGCTGTGAATATTGGCCCATGCTCGGCGGGACCGGCTCGTCCAGGAGCGGCAAGTTGTAGTCTGTGATGTCCACGAGCTCGAATTTCGCGTCGGTGCGACGGCGCGCGAGTTCGTAAGCCCATTTAGCCACGGCCGCTCCATTGCGACCAGGCCGCGTACTTCCGATGATGATGGCGATTTTGAGCATAATTTACTCCCTTGGGAAATAGGACTCACAAACCATTTGGTGAGATGAGGATCTTCATGGTTTTTGCGTCTCGAAGCCGTTCGAAGGCTCCGGGTGCGTCGTCGATGCCGGCGATCTGTTTGGTGATGCTAGTGAGCTCGGCCTGCGTAAGTGGGTTCTCAAGCTTCCAGCGCCGATACGGCTCGAGGAACAGCATGTTCTGAACAAAGTGTGGCTCAAAGTTGTGCTCGGTGATCGCGCGAAACGTGAAACGGAGTTTCGCTGCGGCCGCCTCAGCGAGCGGCATGCGGTAAGCCTGCTTGCCGGCGGACGCGCATTTTTCGGGAAAATCGACCGCACGGGCTGAGGTCATTGCACTCGGCTTGGTTTCGAATATGGTCGGTGGCCGATTGTCGTTCCAGATTACGAGAAAGTCGGGCCGATAGAACCGTTCTTGCGCACGCGGCAATCCGAGATCCAAGGCCTCCGGTTGTTCGAGGACGTATAGGACACCGCCCAAGCCAAGTATGGTGAGCAGGCCGGCGAACTCCATCTGATGGCTGTGGAGGACGAGCGTTTTGCCGGTCAGTCGGCATGGATAGCGCACGGTATAGCTCCGGCAGCCGTTTGGTGCCATTGACGGGGCAATTTCGCTCTTTTCGATGTAGTCGATTGCTTCCTTAGATAATTTAAGGGCAATGAGATGTGACTTTACATTAGTTGGTAATGTTGAGTTCATGACGGCCACAGGAGCGAACGCACCGTCAAGATGGCGGAAGCTGCATTTCCTAAAGGGCTGGCTCGGAAGATTGAACGTTCAGAGGAAGTGGCTTGCGCGGAGCCTGAAAATTGTCCGCTATCGGCGTGCGGGCCGCACTGAATGGAAGAATCAACCGTTCCGGATTTAACGGCAGCGGCTCGGCATCTCGAGAGCGCCCACACATCACTTGCGGAGGCTGGCCGTTGAACGTTTCCTGAGGCTTACAGCCTATCGTTTACTGCTTACCGCTCTCTCCAATGACTTTCGCCGAGATCGACTCCTCCCTGCCCCAAACCGCCGTCACCACCATCGACGGCCTCCCCTTCCCCCGGATCGCCTCCGGCAAGGTCCGCGAGATCTTCGACCTCGGCGACGCGCTGCTCCTCGTCGCCACCGACCGGCTGTCGGCGTTCGACGTCATCCTGCCCGACGGCATTCCCGGCAAGGGCGCCATCCTCACGCAGATGAGCCACTGGTGGTTCGCACAGACCGCGCACCTCATCCCCAACCACCTGCTGCCCGACCAGACCGGCGAATTCGCCCGCCGCGGGATCACCAGCCGCGACCTGCAGCTCCGCAGCATGATCGTCCGCAAGCTCAAACCCCTCGCCATCGAGTGCGTCGCCCGCGGCTACCTCATCGGCAGCGGCTGGTCGTCCTACCAGAAGACGGGCGAGGTTTGCGGCAACCGCCTGCCCGCCGGCCTGCCCCAAGCGGGCAAGCTCCCCGCGCCCATCTTCACCCCGACCACGAAGGCCCCGAAGGGCCAGCACGACGAGCCGATCAACGACGCCCAGGGCGCCGCCACCGTCGGCGAAGAACTCTACGCCCGGGTCAAGGCCCACAGCCTCGCGCTCTATGCATTCGGCCATGACCGCGCGAGACAGGCTGGCATGATCCTGGCCGACACCAAGTTCGAGTTCGGCACCGACGCCACCGGGAAACTGTTCCTGATCGACGAGGTGCTCACGCCCGACTCGTCGCGCTACTGGCCCGCGGACGAGTATCGCACCGGCATCTCGCCGCCCAGCTACGACAAGCAGTTCGTCCGCGACCACCTGCTCGCGCTCAAGTGGGACCAGAAGCCGCCCGGCCCGCGGCTCCCGGCCGACGTCATCCGCCGCACCCGGGACAAATATCTCGCGGCGCTGAAAAACCTGATTGGGTAATTTAACCGGTGACAATGGAGCCAAGACAGGAGGGTTGAATCTCTCCGTTTCCTCAGTTACCTCTTGGAAGAATAAATCACCTGCTCCCGTGAAATCCCTCCGTCTTCTGTTCTCAGTAATCTGTCTTCTGTGCGCTGCCACTGCGGCGCAGGCCCGCCTCGGCGACACGCTCGCCGAGATCAGCAAACACCGGGGCAAGCCCGTGGGAAAGCCGGACAAGAACAAGGCGGTCTGGGCCTTCGAGGGCGGCGACGAACAGCTGCTCTATGCCGTCAGATTCGACGACGCCGGGCGGTCCATCGGGGAAACGCTGAAGCCCAGCCGGACGGGAGCGCCGCTGCAGCGGGAATTCGTGCTGGATTTTATTGCGGCCCAGCGCGAAGTTCTGGCGGGTTCCACGACCACGCGCGAGCTGGCCGTCGGGGCGAAATACACCTTCGCGGGCCAGAACCTGGTCGTGGCGAACGGTGAATACGTCCTGATCGACGAGCCGCACGGCTTTCTGCTCGTGTGGCTCCGCGGATCACTGCCGTCGGTGACGGTGATCGCCCCCGCGGCCCTGCAATAACGCCACCGGGGGGTAAGGCCCCATAGGCGCCGGCGCGGCGGGGTGCTACGTTGCACCCATGAATCCACTGCTCCTGATCATCATCCTCATCCTTCTTTTCGGTGGTGGTGGTTTCTACATCGGCGGACCGGTCTACGGTGGCAGCGGCCTCGGCCTGATCCTGCTGATCTGTATCATCGTCTGGCTCTTCGGCGGCTTCGGCGGCAGCGCAAAGAAATAAGCTTAATCCCTTTCCCGCGGATAACGCGGATCAGACACGGATGAATGCCTTTATCCGCGGCCATCAGCGAAATCCGCGGAGAATTCCGTTTCCCCATGAAAAAGACCCACCATGACGGCCCCGTCGCGCCCTCGTCCAATTCCCGCAGCTTCATCCATGAAACGATCGCCGCCCGGGCCTACGAAATGTGGGACCACAGCGGCCGGCCCGACCACCAGGCCGATGCCTTCTGGCTCGCGGCCGAGTGCGAACAGGTGACCGGGAAGCAGCGCAGACCGAAGTCAGAGAACTGAAGACCGATGACGGAGGACCGCCATGGCCCTCCGTAACCATTTCCGTCCCCGGTTCTTCTTCATCTGTCATCTGATCTCCGTCCTCTGATCCCCATGTGGCCTTACGCGGCAATGTTTCTGGCGGCGCTGGCCACCGACCTGATCCCGGTGATCGGCCCCCCGGTTTGGACCGTCATGATTTTCATGCTGGTCAAGTATGACCTGAATCCGTGGGGGGTGCTCGCGGTAGGCGTGCCCGGATCGGTGCTGGGCCGCTATGGGCTCAGTCTCTATGTCCCGCGGTTCCTCGGGACGGTCATGAAGCCGCGCAAGAACGACGAGCTGCGGTTTGCCGGGAGCAAGCTGAAGGGGAGCCTCTGGCGCAGCTGGCCCTTCGTGCTGGTCTATTCCCTGCTGCCGATCTCCACGACCGCCCTGTTCTCGGCCGCCGGCCTCGCCCGGATCAAGCCGGTGCAGATCCTGCCGCCCTTTTTCGTCGGCAAGTTCATCAGCGATGCGGTCATGCTCTTCTCCGGTCGCTATGCCGTCACCAACTCCGTCGACCTGGTGTATGGCACCTTTTCCTGGAAAGGCGCCGCCACCATCGCAACCGGCATGGTCGTCCTCGCCGCCTTCCTCTTCCTCGACTGGCGACGGCTGCTGGAGCAGAAACAGGTGCGGATGGAATTCCGCATCTGGAAGTGATGGCGTCCGACCCGCACCCCCGGGCGTTTCCGGTGTCCTAATGGCATGGAAAAACAACCGGTCGTCATCACAGGCAGGATCAGACTCAAGCGTTTCGACCCGGCCTACTGCGGCGGGCGGGACAAGGCGGCGACCAAGGCGCGGACCGAGCAACTCGGCCGGCGGATCGGAGAGCTGCAGCCGAAACTCCACGCGAACGCCCGCCACGCGGTGCTCCTGATCTTCCAGGGCATGGACGCCAGCGGCAAGGACGGCGCCATCCGCACCGTGCTGCAATACGTCAACCCGGCCGGCGTCCAGACCGCTAACTTCAAGGTGCCCTCGGCGGAGGAAAGCGCGCACGACTTCCTGTGGCGCATCCACCAGGCGGTGCCGCGGCGGGGCAGCATCGGAGTCTTCAACCGTTCCCACTACGAGGCCGTGCTCGCCGAGCGGGTGCTGGGCCTCGTCCCCAAGCAAGTCTGGCGGGCGCGCTACGGGCAGATCGTGGATTTCGAGCGCATGCTGGTGGCCAACGGCGTGGTGGTGCTCAAGTTCTACCTGCACCTCAGCCGGCGCGAGCAGGCCGCCCGGTTCAAGGAGCGGCTGGCCAATCCGGAGAAGAACTGGAAGTTTTCCCACGCTGACGTGGCAACGCGCCAGCACTGGGACGACTACATCGCGGCCTACGAGGACATGCTCAACGCGACGAGCCATCCCGCCGCCCGCTGGTGTCTCGTCCCCGCCGATCGCAACTGGTATCGCGACCACGTCATCGCCGCCACGGTCCACCGCGCCCTGAAGGCGCTGAAGCTGAAGTGGCCCAAACCGGCCGAGTGGCAGGCGCGGGTGCGGGTAAAGTAGCTCGTGATTATTTGACCACCAAGACACCGAGCCACAAAGTTCAGAAAATATCTGTCCGGCTTTGGGTGTCTATCTTCTCCGTGCCTCTGTGGTGAACCCTCAGGTCAGCTTGAAGCCCAGGGCCTCGAGTTCGTTCAGGTGGAACGGCGCGCTGGCGAGAACCTCTTCCAACTTGGCCAAGGCCTCGGGCAGCTTGGGTGTGTTGAAAAGCGACGCCCCGTCGTCGGAGTCGTGGACGTTCACCACCCACGAGCCGGTCACCTCGTCCCCGACGTGAAACACGGCCCCGTGCAGGTAGTTGCCGGGCAGCCCGGGATGCGGGCCGGCGCCAGGCACCAGAAAGAGCGTGTGGAGCGGGTCGTGGACGGCGGCCACGCCTTGCTTGGCCCGGTGGTGGATGGCCTTGCCGATCACCGTGGGGCGGAAGCTTTCCGCCCGGGTGCGGTGGTCCAGCGGCAGCGACTGCACATAGCGGTCGTAGATGCTGGCGTTGGTTTCCAGCGCGGTGTCGTCAATCGTCCCGGCGATGAACGCCGCCAGGTTGTGGGCGTGGAAGAACGGGAGGGTGGCCAGCGAGCGTGCCGTGACATGCCCGCCCTTGTGGTCGGCGGAGACGTAAACCTGCTGCGCGGCGTAGAGCCGGCGGAGGGCGTCCTGATAGGCGGGTGTCGTCGGCGCGGCGCCGATGGGGCTCGCGTCAATCTTGTCGAGCACGGCATGGTCAAATTCGGCGTTGGGGTCGGTCATGGGGGAAGCGGCGAAGCCGCCGGAGGGATGAAAACTGAAACCTGAGACCTGAGGGGGGAAAGGCAGCTAAGGCTTAAACATGGAAGACGCCGAACACACGGAATTTCTCCTCCGTGCCGGCGGCGGCCTATTTCGTCGTGGTGGCGTAGGTGCGCGCGTGTCCGCGGGCGGGAACCGTCACGGTGTAACTCCGGCCGTCGGGCGCGACGGAGAGCTTGATCAGGTTGCCCGGGCAGCCATCGGCCGGCTTGAACTCCTCGAGGTTGGCGATGAATTCGTCGGGGGCGTTGGCCGCGGCCGACACGTTCATGCTCTTGTGCACCTGGTAGAGGGCCTGCAGCGAAGCGACGGTCTTCAGGCCGGCGAAGGTCTCGGGCTTGCCGCCCTTGGTCGGGCCGTTGTTCATCACGCACACGGTCGGGGCGAGGCTCTGCAGCAGCACGGGGTTGTTGCTGACCTCGAGGCCGTGGTGGTCGGTCTGATAGACGTCCACCGGGCCGACGACATTGTGCGGCGAGACCAGGCGGGCCTCCCGGTCCCAGGTGAGGTCGCCACCGTCGAAGAACCGGAAGCCGCCGAACGAAAGCAGGAAGACGGCGCTGTTGTCGTTGTCGGTCGGGTCGACGGCGTGCGGGGGCGGCGGCAGCGGGCGGGAATTCGTCACGCGGAGCTGGGCGGCCGTCGGGGCGACCTGTCGCTGGTCGGCGGCGAGGCAGCGGAGCTCGAAGGCCGCGCCCCCGGGAGCCGCGCGCAGCGGCAGCACCACGCCCGGCGCCAGCTTTTCGCGGCGGACCGGGAGGTCGCGCCAGGGCTTGATCTGCAGCGGAAAGGTGGACGGGGTGCGACCATCGGGATCGCCCGGGGGAATGCCGCGCTCGTAGATGGCGCCGACGGGCAGTTGCGCCGCCACTTCCGCGCCGCCGCCGAAGTGATCCACGTGGTAATGCGTGAGCAGCACGTAATCGAGCCGTTCCAACCCCGCGGCCTTCGCCGCTGCCACGATGCGCCCCGGGTCGCGCCCGCCGGGATTGCCCGTGTCGATCAACACGGATTCGCCGGCCGGCGTGACGATGAGCGTCGAACCGCCGCCCTCGCTGTCGATCCAATAGACATCGAGGGTGCCGTCCTTCGCTCCGGCGAAGGCGGCGGGCAGGAGGGCGAGGCCAAGACACAGACCGGGCAGGATCGCGGTGTTTTTCATGGGGCGCTGGCAGGGGAAGAGAGAACCGGAGTAAACCACGGAATCGCTGGAACGCACGGAAGTTTTAAGGCAGATTCTCTGCGGATTTTGCTGATGCCCGCGGATAAAGGCCTCCATCCGCGCCAACCCGCGTTATCCGCGTTATCCGCGGGAAATTTGCCGTCCTTCGCGTGAAACCTAGTCGCCGGAGTAGCCCGGGATTTTCTTCACGTCCACTTCGTCGATCTGCGCGGGGTCGAGGTAGTCCTTGGCGTAGCGCTCGTAGACACGCTGCCGGATGAAGATGTCGAACAGGTCAGGATCGATGTGGCCGTTGAGCCGCATGTGGCCGAGGATGTAGAGCGACTCGGTGAGCGTCTTGCCGGGCTTGTAGGGCCGGTCGCGCGCGGTGAGCGCCTCGAAGATGTCCGCGATGCCCATGATGCGCGCCTGCACCGACATCTGGTCGCCCTTCAGGCCGCGCGGATAACCCTTGCCGTCCATGCGCTCGTGGTGGCCGCCGGCGTATTCGGGAACGTTCTGCAGGTGGCGCGGCCAGGGCAGCGCCTCGAGCATCTGGATGGTGACGGTGATGTGGTGGTTGATGACCTGCCGCTCGGCGGCGGTGAGCGTGCCGGCGCGGATGGTGAGGTTCTCGACCTCGTCGGCCGTGAGAAAATCCACCGGTTCGCCCAGCGGGTTGCGCCAGCGGTATTTCGTCGCGATGTCGTGGACGCGGGCCTGGGCCTGCGGGGTCATGGTCTCGCCCCCGATGTTGCAGAGGCGGAGAAACTCTCGGTCCTCCTGGATCTCCCAGAGGCGGCCGCGGTAGGCCTGGTCGATGGCCTTGGCGTTCGCGCCCGGCTCGCGGGCGGCCTTGAGCGCGGCGATCTCGGCATCGCGCTTGAGGATCTCGAAGCGGGTGTCGATGAGATGGATGCGATCGAAGAGCGTCTGGAGCTTGGTGGCCTTGTCGACGACGTGGACGGGCGTCGTGACCTTGCCGCAATCGTGGAGCAGCGCGGCGATCTTGAGCTCGTAGCGGTCGAGGTCGGTCAGGTGCCAGAGTGCGTGCGGCCCCGACTTGGTCTCGTGCACCGCTTCGGCCAGGAGCATGGTGAGCACGGGCACCCGGTGGCAGTGCCCGCCGGTGTAAGGCGACTTTTCGTCGATGGCCTTGTTGAGCAGGCTGACGAACGACTCGAAGAGATTCTCGAGCTGCGAGATGAGCAGGCGGTTGGTCAGCGCGACGGCGGCCTGCGAGGCGAGTGACTCGGCCAGGCGCTGGTCGGTCTCGCTGAACGGCACGATGGTGCCGGTGGCGCGGTCCTTGGCGTTGATGAGCTGGAGGACGCCGATGATCTCGTCCTCATGGTTCTTCATCGGGACGGTGAGGAACGACTGCGAATGGTAGCCGGTGTGGCGGTCGAAGGCCTTGGTGCCGGAGAAATCGAAGCCCTTCTCCTGGTGGGCGTCCGCGATGTTGACCGTGCGGTCCTTCAGCACGGCGTAGGCGACGACCATGGAGTTGTTGTCCCGGCCGCGACTGTCGCGCAGCTGGATCGGCGGGAACGGAATCTTGACGCCGGTGGTGCCGCCCATGGCGACGCCGAGCGAGTCGGTGCGGATGATCTCGAAGACCAGCGCGTCGGGCTGGTCGGCGTGCCGGCGGTAGAGCGTGCCGCCGTCGGCGTTGGTGATTTTCTTCGCGGCGAGCAGAATGAGTTCCAGCAGCCGGGCGAGGTCTTTTTCCTGCGACAGCGCGACGCCGATCTGGTTTAGCTCCGCGAGCCGGCGATTGAGATCGTCCGGGGGTTCGCGACTGGCCGTGCTGTCCATCGCCCGAGCAAAGGGGAAACCCTCAGCCGATACAATCCCGGTGTGGGCCGGGTGGATGTCAGGCTGGTGAAAAATTACAGCAGCTCCAACTGCACCCCGCCCGGCCGGCGGAAGTGCGCCGTGGAGAGCGGCGCCTCCTCCCGGTTGAGCCCCGCGCGGCGGCAGGCCACCTCGAACATCTGGCTGATCTGCTCGGCGAAGATGCCCTCGCCCCGCAGGCGCGTGCCGAAGGTGGCATCGTAGAGCTTGCCGCCGCGCAGGTCGCGGATTCGCGAGAGCACACGCTCCTTCTTGCCCGGCTCGTGGTCGTCGAGCCACTGGAGGAAAACATCCTTCACCGCGTAGGGCAGCCTGAGCGTCACGTAACCGGCGCGGCGGGCGCCCGCCGCGGCCGCCGCGGCCAGGATGCCGGGCAACTCGTGATCGGTCAGCCCGGGAATCACCGGTGCCACCATGACCCCGACCGGCACGCCGGCATCGGCGAGCAGCTTGATGGCCCGCAGGCGGTGCTCGGGCCGGGCGGCGCGCGGCTCGAGCTTGCCCGCCAGGTCGGAGTCCAGCGTGACGATGGTCAGGTTGACGGCCACGCACTGCCAGCGCGCCAGCTCGGCAAGCAGGTCGAGGTCGCGGGTGACGAGGAAGTTCTTCGTGAGGATGCCGACGGGCTGGCGGAACTCGGCCAGCACCTCCAGGCACTGCCGCGTCAGCCGGAAATGGCGCTCGGCCGGCTGGTAGCAGTCGGTGACGCCGCTCATCAAAATCGGCGCGGGCTTCCATTTCCGTGCCGCCAGCTCGGCCCGCAGCAACGCGGGCGCGCGGCTCTTGACGAGGATCTTGGTCTCGAACTCCAGGCCGCTGCTCCAGCCGAGGTAGTCGTGATAGGGCCGGGCGAAGCAGTAGGCGCAGCCGTGCTCGCAGCCGCGGTAGCAGTTGAGCCCCCAGCCCATACCCAGGTCGGGGCTGTCGTGATGGGTCAGGAGCGATTCGGTGGCGTCGTGAAAAAACTGCGTGCGCGGGTGCGGCACCGACCCCGTGGCCGCGAACTCGGCATCGAGCCACTCGCCGTCGGGCGCGACGTGGATCGGCTCAAAGCGATTCGCGGGATTGAGGTTGGGGCCGCGGCCGGGGATGGCGGTGGAAGGCGGGCGCGCGTTCATCGCCCCCACGGATTGCCCGGCCGGAATAAAACGCAAAAAAATGATTCGGCCGCGGCGAAAGTTTTTATTTGGACGCGCCCGCCGGCCGCGTCTCCGCTCCGCGGCGCCCGAACCTGTCAAGGGGACCGCCGGTCCACCGAGGGAAACACCGCGGCGGCGATTGTCCGGAAATGAATTTGACGTCCGGCCCGCCGCCTACAGCCGGTTTTCCTTCAGCTCGCGCAAGGAATAGAAAGTCCCGCGCCAGATGATGCCGCGCCGCCAGAGCGTCAGCACCGTCGAGCGGACGATGGCGTAGTCCAGCACCGCGATCCCGGCCGGAAGGAACAGCCCGTGCCACCACCGGCCGCCGGCGAAGCGCTGGTGGTCCGCCGCGAGCAGGAGCATCACGGCGACCGCCGCCGCGTAGCACCAGCGCACCTCCCCCGTCGTGCAAAACAACGCCGCGAACGGCCAGAACACGCCGGCGGCATGGCCCGCCAACCCGGCCAGGATCAGCCACCATCGGTAATCCGTGCCCGCAAAGGCATTCTTCTCCAGCCCGCGGACCAGGTCGCCGACCGTGGGATACCACGCCACCGACAGGGCCCTGGCGCCGTGCACGATCTCGCTGAAGCCGCCCGATTTCATCAGCTTGCCGAGTTTGAGGTCATCGTCCGGCCGCAGGTGCAGCGGCACATGCCCGCCCAGCTTTCGGTAGGTGGAGGTTCGCACCAGGTTGAAGGCACCGATGCCGCCGTGGCAGCGGCTGGTCGGGTCGGGCACCCGCCAGGGCCGCACAAATAGGGCGAACACCAGGCTGAACGCCGCCACGCAAATCCCGAGCCAGGTCCCGCCCGCCTGCAGCGCCGGGATGGCGGCGAGATGGTCCAGGCTGTAGGCCCGGGCGTGGGCGACCGCGCGCCGCAACACATCCGGCCGGAAATGAATGTCCGCGTCGGTGAAGAGGATCCATTCGCCCGTGGCGGCCTCGCCGCCGTCGGCCAGGGCGTGGTTCTTGCCCAGCCAGCCCGCGGGCAGCTCGGTGACGTGCACCACCTTCAGCCGCGGATCGGCGGCGGCCAGCCGTTTGAGGATCGCGCCGGTGTCGTCCTCCGAGCGGTCGTTGACCGCGATGACCTCCAGGTCGGGGTAGTCGAGCGCCAGCATGGTCGGCACGGCCGCGCCGATGGTGGCGGCCTCGTTGCGCGCGGCGAACACGACCGACACGCGCGGCCAGACGGCCGGGGCCGGCGCCGCGAGCGTGGCGAGGCGGCGCATCCGGCGGTTGCCCCGGAACACTTCCCGGCCGACTGCCAGCCAGCCCAGCAGGATCAAGACGGCCAAAGCGAAAGTGAGATTGAAAGTGGGAATAGGCAGAAAGGTGGCGCGTTTGAGGCAAGCCCGTCCGGAGGCCGGGCTCCACCCAAATCGCCAGGTTCCTGCAGGCGGGATCACCGTATCCCACCGATTTGCGGCCATGATATCACGATCAAGGCGGGATGCGGTGATCCCATCCCGCCCTACAAATCACATCGGCAGATGGGTGTGGCCGGCGGCGCGCTCGATCTTGACGCGGCGGGCGCGCTCGGCGTTGGCCTCGAGCACGCTGATCCGGTATTCACCGACGGTCGTGTGGTCGTCGCGCTTGGGCACGCGGCCCAGGTGGCGGTGCACCCAGGCGGCGACCGTCTCGCGCGGCGTCCACTCCAGCGGCCAGCCGGTCTCGGCCTGCAGCTCGCGCATGGTGAGCGTGCCGCTGACCGTGATGGCGTGCGCGGAACGCTCGTAGACCGGGCCGCTCTCGATGTCGAACTCGTCGCGGATGTCACCGACGATCTCCTCGAGGACGTCCTCGAAGGTGACGAGGCCGGCGAGCGCCTGCTTGTCGTCGAGCACGACGGCGAGGTGGCTGCGCGAGGTGCGGAAGCGCTCGATCATGGTGTGGAGGGGCGTGGTCAGCTCGAACTCGACAACCTCGCGTACGAGCGGCTCGAAGGGCGTGTCAGGGCCGAGCACGCTGATCTGCCAGAGCCACTCGCGGACAAGGAGCAGGCCCTCGACCTTGTCGAGCGAGCCGGAGCAGACGGGGAAGCGGCTGTGGCCGCTGGTCTGGGCGGTGCGGAGATTCTCAGCCAGCGGCTGGTCGAGCCAGAGGGCGACGACCTGGTCGCGCGGGCGCATGATGTGCCGGGCCTGGGTCGCGCGGGCGCGGAGGGACTGCACCATGAGCTTGTTGATGAGGGCGTCGCCCGGATGGGAATGGCGGGCGTGGCTGAAGACGTATTCCAGCTCCTCGGCACTGAAGGCATGGTCGCCCTCGCCCGCCGGCCCGAGGCCGGCCCAGCGCAGGAAGAGATTCGCCAGACCGTTCAGCGCCCAGATGAACGGGAAGAAGACGTAATAGAAGCCCAGCAGCGGCGCCGCCACCCAAAGCACGACGCCCTTGGACCGCTGGATGGCAAGGGACTTTGGCGCCAGCTCACCAAAAATAATGTGCAGGAAGGTGATGACGACGAACGCTGTCGCGAAGGAGATCGACGAGACGGCGGCCGGGTCCGTGACGTTGAATTTTGCCAGCAGGGGCGCGAGCCGGTGTGCCAGGAAGGGTTCGCCCACCCAGCCGAGGCCGAGACTCGCCAGGGTGATGCCGAGCTGGGTGGCGGAGAGCGCGGCGTCGAGATGTTCGGTGGCCTTGAGCGCCAGGCGCACCTGCCAGCCGCCCGTCCTGGCCATCGGCCGAAGCTGGCTGGCACGGACCTTCACCAGCGCGAACTCGGCGGCCACGAAAAAACCGTTCGCCGCCACCAGCGCGAGGATGCAGAGGATTTCGAGGGAGAAGCCGAGCAGGGAGTGCATGGGAGGGACGCCGGCCGGAAGCTACGGCCCCCCACCCGGCGAGCAAATCATTTGGCCCGACCCGGGGTTAAGTCCCAACCGACAAGGCGGTTAGGCGGGTCAGGCCTTCGGGCCGGTGTCCGCCAAGAAAGCGGCGGCTTTTTGATCATCAAACTCCCCCTCCCAGCGGGCCACCACGACGCTGGCCAGACAGTTGCCGAGGACGTTCACCGAGGTGCGGGCCATGTCCAGCAGGGCGTCGACGCCGAGGATGAGGAAGGCACCGGCGAGCGGGAGCTTGAACGACTCCAGCGCCGCGATCAGCACCACGAACGACGCCCGCGGCACGGCCGCGACGCCCTTGGAGGTCAGCATGAGCACCAGCATCATCGTGATTTGCTGCTCGATGGTGAAATGGATGCCGGTCGTGGTCTCGGCCGCCTGGGCCACGAAGACGGACGCGACCGCGAGGTGCAGCGTGGAGCCGTCGAGGTTGAACGAGTAGCCCGCCGGCAGCACGAAGCCGACGATGCCGCGCGGCACGCCGACCTTCTCCATGTTCTCAAAGGCCTTGGGCAGGGCGGCCTCGCTGTTGGCGGTGGCAAAGGCCAGCGTGAACGGCTCCCGCACCGCCTTGACGAAGGGCCGCAGCGGCACCTTCGCCAGCCAGATCACCGTGCCGAAGACGAACACCACGAAAATGACCAGCGCGCCGTAGAGCGTGAACACCAGCTTGGCCAGCGTCACCAGCGAGCCGAGACCCTGCGCCCCGATCGTCACCGCGATGGCCGCCCCCACGCCGAACGGCGCGAACTTCATGATGAGACCGGCAAACTTGAACATCACCTGGGTCAGGCTGCCGAAGAACGTGAACACGGGCTTGCCGGCCTCGCCCGCCGCGATGACCGCCATGGCGAAAAGCACCGCGAAGACCACGACCTGCAGCACGTCGTTGCGCGCCATGGCGTCCATCACGCTCACCGGGAACATGTGGGTGATGATCTCGCCGAGGGTCAGCGGCTTCGCCAGGCCGGCGGTCGACTGGGCCGCGTTGGCCGCCAGCACCACGCCCGCCCCGGGCTTCACGACATTGACGACCACCAGGCCGACCAGCAGAGCGAAGGTCGTGACGACCTCGAAATAGAGCAGCGCCTTCCAGCCGATGCGGCCGACCTTCTTCATGTCGCCCGTGCCGGCGAAGCCCTGCACGACGCTCGCGAAGATCAATGGGGCGATCATCACCTTGATCAGGTGAAGGAAGATGTCGCGCACGACGCCCAGCCACTCGTTCCATCCCTGCCTCGCCTCCGGCGTCTGGCCGCTCATCCACCACCCGAGCAACACGCCGACGACGAGGCCGAGCAGGATCTGCTGCGTGAGGGAGAATTGATACCACTTGCGCGGTGCGGCGGCCTCGGCGGGAACGGACATGGGGGAGTCCGGCGAATCTGTACGGGCGACCCGGGGAGTGGCGAGCGAAAGTTGGGGCCCATTCTTAACCGGGCGGGCGGAAACCGGCCCGGCAGGCGGTCGGTTGAATTTTACGAGGAACTTGCTTCCCGCGCCGATTATCTAAGAAGGACCATGGACACGACCCACCACGATCCGGTCCTCAGTGACACCCACCTGATCAACCGCAAGAAAAGTTCCCCGTCCGCCGTGGTCATCGCCGTGCTCGCCATCGCCCTCGTGGTGACGGTGGTCACGAACATGACCAAGCTCCGTGACCGCGATACCCTGATCGCCAACCTCCAGACCGATCTCACGCAAGGCAAGACCGGGCTGACCCAGCTGCAGGCGCAGCTGGCCGACGCCCGGAACCAGACCGACGCGCTCGGCAAACAGCTCGAGGGCGCCCAGGCCCGCGCCAAGGATCTCCAAGGCCAGCTCGACCAAGCCAAAAGCGATGCCGCCGGCCTGCAGCAGCAGCTTGCCGACGCCAAGACCGCGGGTACCGGGCTCCAGACCCAGCTCGAAGGGGCCAACGCCAGCCTGGCCGAAGCGCAGAAACAGACCGAAAGCGCGAAGGCCACCGCCACCCGGGCCCAGACGGAGCTCACGCAAGCCCGGACCGACGCCGATGCGTTCCAGGCCCGGCTCAAGGAGGCCAATGATCGCGCGGCCAATCTCGAGCTCCGCGCCATCCGCGCCGAGAACGACCTCGCGGCCCTGCAGAAGGGCAAGAAAAAGTAATCACGGCCGCGAGGCTGAAGCGCCTCCTTCGCCAGGCCGCCGGAGGGCAACCTTCTTTGTCCACTGAATCAAGATTTGCCGCAGGTGGAATCAAAAGTTGACCGCGTTCCGCTGGGGAGCGCGGTCAACCGGTCTTGTGAAAAGAACTGACAGTTGGCCGGGATCATAAAGTGGAACCATCAAGTGGCCAAGATTGCCCGTCTGCTAACAGGATTCTCCGGCAAGTGATTCCAAGCCTGGCTCGACATGACCAAGGGCGGTCACACCATCAAGAAGCACACCCGAACCTCAGTCGATAATCACGCGGACTGACCTTCAAGTTCCGCTGGAAAGTGGTTCGCATGCGTTCTGTGCTTCCAAATCCAATTTGATCCGAAATCTCGTCGACTGATTTATCCGTGTCCTCCAGCAGCCGCCTGGCTTCCTCCAGGCGCATAAACTCAATGGCCTTCGAGGGCGTTCGGCCCGTGGTCGCGGTGTAGACCCGCGCGAAGTTGCGGGGGCTCATGCCGGCATGCGCAGCGAGTTGATCAACGTTCAGGTTTCGATCGCCGAGCCGTTCAATCGCCCACTCGTGTAATCTGGCGAAAGTATTTTTGCCCGCTATCTGCGCTTCCAGCATCGTGCTGAACTGTGATTGTCCGCCCGGTCGCTTCATGAACACGACATGTTGACGGGCAACGGCCATCGCCAGATCGCGGCCGAAGTCCTGCTCCACGAGCGCGAGGGCTAGGTCGATACCGGCCGTAACGCCGGCCGACGACCAGACCGGTCCGTCTTCGATATAGATTGGATCCGTCTCGACCGTCACACCGGGGTTCTGCTCCTGCAACACGCCGCAGTGCGCCCAATGGGTAACCATGCGGCGACCTTCGGCCAATCCAGATGCAGCAAGGAGTCTTCCTCCCGCACAAACTGAACAGACCCGTCGCGCGCGTCGTCCTTGGCGCGCGATCCACGAGAGGAGTTTGCGGTCGGCCAACGCAGCGTCCATCGCCCCCATCGCGCCCGGAATCATCAGTGTGTCGATCCTCTGTCGGGCGAGCCTGCTCGCTGGTTGACTCAAGAAGGCCGCGCCCAAATCCGTGACGATCTTTTTCCCTCTTAGCGACACCACCGGGCACTCGTAGCCATGTTTCCCCTTTTGCTTGAGAAAGTGCGACGCGCCAGCAAAGACGCTCAGGGGGCCGCTCAAATCGAGGGATGAAACGCCGTCGAAAATAATGAACGCCACCACGATCGGGGCACCTCGCGCCTGAGTTCGCGTTGGCGGAATTTCAGGGATCGATGTCATGGCAGTGTCTTCGCTGAAGTTGTAAACTGCACCCAAGTTAACTCAACCACCAACAACTCACCGACCGCCATGATACTCGTAACCCTCATTCTCGCCGGACTCGTTGCAGTCACCGCACTCGACGACTCCGAATCGCAATCGTCCTAACGCGGCGTCACTATGCAATGGTGACGCCGAACATGAATCACGCAGTAATAAAACCAATAAACCTCACACGAACCCAGGCGTTTGCGATGAAACATCCGCGATTCGCCGCTTAACAGGAGAAAATGTTTATGCCAAAGACATGGTTGATCACAGGCAGCTCTCGGGGCCTCGGCCGGGCGATTTCGGAGGCTGTGCTGGCCTCAGGAGACAATCTTGCCGCCACGGCCCGCAACAAGGATGGGCTAAATGACCTGATCGCAAAGTTTGGCGATCGCGTCCTCGTCCTTTCACTGGATGTCACCAGTTTCCGGTCCACTTGCGAGGCGGTAAAGGCAACTGTTCACAAATTCGGGCGGTTGGATGTGGTGGCGAACGTTGCCGGCTACGGCAATCTAGGCCCGATCGAGGACACCGAGATCGAAGACTTTCGAGCCCAAATCGAAACGAACCTATTTGGAACCATCTACCTTTCCAAGGCCGCAATCCCCACGATGCGGCAACAACGCGCGGGTCATATTATCAACTTTTCGTCCGTGGGTGGAAGAATCGGTTCAACGGGACGAGCGGCCTACTCAGCCGCCAAATTTGGCGTTGAAGGCTTTTCGGAAGTCATGGCGACCGAAATGGCGCCGCTCGGCGTGAAGGTGACCGTCATCGAACCAGGTGGCTTCCGGACCGACTTCGCCGGCTCCTCGACAAAGATTCAGGAGGTTCGTCCCGAATACGATTCAACGGTCGGCAAGGCGGCGCGCTTTCAGGTCGAATACAATGGCAAGCAACCCGGAGATCCCGCCAAGGCCGCCCAGGTCATACTTAAAGTGGCCGGGATGGATGAACCACCCCTGCGACTCCTGCTTGGCAGCGACGCGGTTGGAATCGTGGGAAAGGCGGATTTGAGAAAAGCCGAATCCGACAAGAAGTGGCGGCATTTGAGCACGTCGACGGACTTCCTACCGGCCACCTAGAAACAAGCTCTCAAAAAACCCTCAACACTTCAAAAAGTATGAACAAAACAACTTGGTTGATTACAGGCGCCTCCAGCGGCCTCGGCCGCGCCTTAGCGGAGCATGTGCTGAAGCAAGGAGATCAGGTGGTTCTCGCAGCGAGGTCGCTCGAATCCATGCAAACTTTGGCCGCAGCGTTCCCGGATACCGCGCTCGCCCTTTCACTCGATGTCGTCAATCCCGCCCAGAGGGCTGGCGTCATCGAACAAACCGAGAAGCACTTCGGCTCAATTGACTTCCTGGTGAACAACGCCGGGATCGATTTTATCGGGGCGGTTGAGGAGCAGGAGGAAGCCGACTATCGGAAAATTTTCGAGGTCAACTTTTTTGGTGCCGTCGCTCTTCTGCGCCTTGCCCTGCCCGGGATGCGAGCCCGCCGCAAGGGGACGATTGTCAACATGTCGTCCATGGACGGGATCGCCAGCTTCGCGGTGAATGGTTACTATTCTGCGAGCAAGTTCGCGCTCGAAGGAATTACCGAGGCCCTATGGCAGGAGATTGAACCGTTGGGCTTACGGGCGGTGTTGATCGAACCCGGTTCGTTTCGGACTGGGATCGACACCCGCACAAAATTCTCCGGCGAGCAAATCTACGACTATGAGGCAACCTCGGGGCTATTCCGGAAGGCGATGGAAAATGTCGGGGATGAAATGTTCCCCGGAGATCCCGCCCTGGCGGCCCGCGTCATCTACGAGGTGCTCAAATCGAATCGCAAATTGCATCGGATTATCATCGGAAGCGACGCCTACAAGAACATCGGGGGAAAACTCGCCGCGCTTCGAGCCGACTACGAAACCAACGACGCCTGGGCTCATTCAACCGATTTCAAGCAATAGGACGCTCGGAGCCGGGGCCTTGTCGTCTTGTTCTCGTCGTCCTGGTCGGGACAGAGGCGGATCACTCGGGCTGAGACAATCCCTGGATGCTGCCGTGCCAGGGCCCTTTGCTCTTCGGTCAACTCTTACCGCTCAACCAGCCGGTAAACCGAGTTCCGCGTATGGAAGACATCGACGCTCACCAGGGTTACGGTGGTGGAGGCTCTCGCGCAGGGCCACACCACTGCCGACTAAGCAAGTCGACGGTGGATCAGTCGTGTTAGCAGTCCCTTACCCAATAGGAAGCAGTATTTGGCCACAGGCCGATCGGAAGCACCAGCTGTCCGGAACGGCCAAGGAGTGGTTCCGTCGACAAAGAGTCGATTTGCTGATGAAATGACCACTCGTTGAAGCAACAGGTGGCCAAGCTCACTGGGCGACTGTTCTGTAAAACAGTCGCCTTCTGGAATCAAGCGTTGGCCAAATCGGATATTTAGGAATCATCCCATGGCCAAACTTGCACGTCGCACGCCGGCACATGTGTGAATATCGCACCCGTCGGTTGCCATAATCGAGCCAAGGATATTGGCATTCTTCATGTCTGAAGCACACAGACCGAGGCTCCTAGTAGAAATGCAAGCGTGACTAGCCGAACTTGGCGAATGCCGAGGGTTTAGCGCTACTCGAACCTCATACTCATACGGGAGGAGCAGGACAGGTCGCCATTCTTGGATATGGGCCGACCGCTGAGGTAGCATAGATTTTTCCTGTTCATGTCGTTTTTCTCTCTAAAAAACGATTGGACGCCTGAGCTTAAACCGAGTAGCTTTACTGCTAAGACCCTTGCCCATCTCCTTGATTGTGAGGCGCGCTCGGCAGTGATTGCAGGACCTCTTGCGGTGGCCGCCACCCTCAAACTACCCCCACTAACCCCAACTTAGAAAAAGCCTAAGATCGCGGCTATGATCTCCTTCACCTCCAGCCTTAAGGGCGGCGGCCATACGCCCAATGCCTTTTTCGTGGACGTATTATGCCGCCAGATCCGCGCGATCGAGAACAACAATCTGCGCTATCACATTCCGCGCCCGCGCCATCTCTACGAACAGCACGCGCGGATGCCCTACCATTTCAAACCCGAGATGTTCATCCAACTCGGCGGCGTTACGGAATTTTCGTTTCCTGACCAGCACATCACGCTTCAGCCTGGCGAAGTCTGCATCGTTCCGAAAGGCATGCCGCACGGCGAAGTCGTGCGCGCCGACCGCGAACCGTTCGAGAATGTCGTCGTCAGTTACTACAACAACACCGTCGATATCCACGTGGCGCACGAGGTCTCGCCTGGTTACCCGCGGGCGGACGATGTGCATTTCTTCACGACCAGTCTTTTCCACGATCTGATCTCCTATCTCGATCGCATCTGTGAATTCCACGACAGCGATCCGGCGGTGAACGCGCTCGCGATCAAAGGTCTTTTCCTCGCTGAGATTTCACTGTTGCGGACGTTGGTCGAGTCGCCCGATTCCCACCGGCCCGCGACGACTGATCCGGTCGCGCTATGCCAGTGGCTGATCCTGCACAACCTCCAGGTTGAAGCTCTCAGTCTTGAATCGCTTGCGGCGGAGATTGGTTGCTCGCCAAATCATCTCTCAAAGATATTTCACCGCACCACCGGCGAGCGGCTTGTCGAGCATATCAACCGGCTGCGCATCCGGAGCGCTATCGACGCTCTTGGCCGCACTCGCCTCAGCATCAAGGCAATCTCAGCCAGTTGTGGTTTTAGTGACGCAAATTATTTCGCGCGTGTGTTCCGTCAAGCGACCGGCCGGCCGCCACAGCAATACCGTGCCGACGTCCAGCGTCTCGACAGCGCGGTCGAACAGCCGGTGAAGAGCAAGGCGGGTGACGATGAGACTGGTTTCGAGTTCGGGACCGCCGCTGAGCCGCTGCCGTTGCACGCCAGAGCCTGAGCGTACGGCGTCACTTCCCCCTGCGCTGCGGTGACGCAGTGGGCTCGCGTCTTAGCTCTAGCCATGCACAGGCGGGGTAACCACGAGCAATGGCCGCTCCGGCGTGCTCCCTAAGATTTTCCTAGCGATTCCCGTAATCTCCTTGGGTTCGGCGTTGGCAATCGAGTTCCAGAGGCAACCATTTTGCCAGCACTTGCGAGCCCGGCGGCAGTTTTTACTGCGGTCGTTTTTTGCAGGATGCTCCCTAACTCCAATAGTAACCCCATGAACCACCCCCACCATTCTCCCCGGCTGCAGTCGGCCGCACGAGTGTTTGGCCAAATCGCCGCGATATTAGTCGCGTTTCCCTGTCTGATGTCCGCTCAAACAACCGCCCCGGTTCCGGCTCAGGGCACCTCGGCCAAAGATACTACCGGTGAACCAGTCTACGTGTTGAACGCGTTTACGGTCACCGGATCAATCAAGCCGGAGTCGCGGTTGAATAGTCCGCTGGCGATCACGACCATTGATCGCGCGAAGATCGAGACCATGGCACCGCGCAGCATCGACGAGCTGATGAAGGTCATTCCCGGTCTCTACATCGAGTCCAGCGGTGGCGAGGCCAACAACGCGCTCGCGGTCCGCGGTATCGGCGCCGGCAGTGGATTCAAATACGCGGTCATTCTTGAGGACGGTTTGCCGGTCGTCTCTGAGGCCGACACGTCGTTCACCACGGCGGACAACTACACGCGCGTCTCGACGTGGATTGCCAACGTCGAGGGTCTGCGCGGCGGCAGCTCCGGCGTGTTCACCTCCAACGCACCGCTCGCCACGATCAATTTCATCGGCCGCCAGGGCGCCCAGACGCCCGACGGTGAATACAAACTCGAGTTCGGTGACTACGGCTTGATCCGCAACGACGCGTGGGTCTCGGGTCCGGTCAACGCCCAGACCACCTACGCCCTCGGCGGCTTCTACCGCGTGGACGACGGCCTGCGCAGCCCTGGCTACAAAGCCGACAAGGGCGGACAGTTGACCCTCGCCCTCAATCACCAGTTCAAAGACGACAAGGGCTACTTCAAGATAACCGGCAAGGCGCTCAACGACCGCACGGCGTTTATGCTGCCGATTCCGCTCACGGGCACCACTGCGGACCCGAAGACAATCCCGGGTGGGCCTGACCTGCATACCGGCGCAACCGGCTCGCCAGACGTCCGTTTCTTTTCATTTCCCAATTCGCCGATCGGAGCGATCAACCATGACATCGCCGACGGCATTCAGGTAGACCTCAAATACATCGGCAGCGAGCTGCATGTGAAACTCAGCGACCAGCTGGCTCTCGAGAATCGCAACCGCTTCTCAAGCGTGAACAAATCCTGGAATTCGAATCCATTCAGCACGGCCACGAGCCTGCAGAGTATCGCCAACAGCCTCGCCACTTCGGGCAATGTCCCGGCGTCGACGTGGGCGGCGGCGCTCGGCTCCGACGGCAACTATCGTTTCCGACTCACGGCACCGGGACAGGCGGGCGCGGTCGTCGCGGCGGACGCGACAGCGGCCGCGGCGCTCAACGGCAACGGTCTTGGCGATCTAATGAACCACTGGAAGAGCGAGGCTATTTTCCGCGACTTTCAGGACGATCTGCGGCTGATCGCCAGCCTCAACGATGGCAAGACCACCGCGCTCGCAGGTCTCTACATGAAGACAGACGAGGAGACGAGGCTTTGGCAGTGGCAAACGATGCTGGTCGACGTCAGCTCGTCTTACCGCCGGCTTGATCTCTCTTACGTCGACGCCACCACGGGCCAGGTAATCGGACAATACACCTACAATGGCGCCAAGCAGGTGGGCACCACTTACCGCCATGGCACGGCCAACATTGACGAGGTCACGCCTTACTTCGATCTCACCCACACGCAGGGCCCCCTGATTCTCGACGCCGGCGCCCGGTTCCTGAACTTCAAATACCGCGGCTCCTACGAGACCGCCAGGACTTACGACCTGAACAGTTATGCGCAGACCACGGCGAATCCCTACCCGGCGCTACTGAACGCCCAGTTCGGCAGCGGCAACTATAACAACACGAATGCCGCCGAACATAAGGTGGCCTATACGGTTGGCGCCAACTACACATTCAGCCAAAATCAGGCGCTTTTTGCCCGCTACTCATCCGGTTCGCGTCTCTCGAACTCCGACATCATCATCCAGGCCAGCACCAACAAGAATGTTGGCAATGTCGTCCCTGCACACATCGAATCGCTCACCCAATACGAGTTCGGCTATAAATACGGTGGCCAGCACCTGGCGGCGTTCCTGACGTTCTTCTACGCGCGCCAGCGAGACGTGCCTAACACCGGCTTCCAGCTGGTGAATGGCACACCTGTGCCGGTGAGTTTCACCACGGGCCTCAACAACGTGGGTGTCGAACTCGACACCACGTGGAATCCGGTCCGCCATCTTTCGATCGATGTTCGCGGCACGGTGCAACAGCCGAAGATTGTCACGCCGGGTCTGGTCAACATCGCCGGCACGCTTACGTCACTCGACGGGCTGAATCCGACCCGCACGCCTAAGGTCTACGGCTCGGTCACTGGCACCTATACCTTCGACGAGACGTCGATCGGCCGACCGGCGGTCAACCTAGGCATCGCTTACACGGGCAGCCGTCCGACAAACCAGAACGCCAACCCGAATGCGATCCCGCTCTCGGCCTTCACCGAAGTAACGGCTGGATTCAGCCTCGCGTTCCACCACAGCCTTACCTTTCGACTCGAGGTGTCGAACCTGCTCGACAGCGCCGGCCTTACTGAAGGTGATCCGCGAGCGCCCTCCGGCAACGCGGGCGCCTACTTCAACGCCCGTCCGATCCTGCCGCGCTCCATCGTGTCATCGCTCACCTACAGCTTCTAATGCGCGGGACTTCCGGTATCATTATCCCCATGTCGCCTCTGCAGAGTGGGTGACCTCGTGATAGCGAAGGTCTCCCGCGCGGAATTCGCTATCGACTAGGTATTATGAGCGGGGCGCCCGGTGGATCCGGGCGCCCCTTGTGCCGGAGAATGGTCCGGTTTACCTTGCCGTGCGACCGCTGAAATTAAACCTCTAGTTCGCTCATCTTACCCCGGCCATGAAGCATTTCCGCCTCAAGCTTTCCCTGTTCCTGAATTATTTCCTGTTTGCGAGCCTTCTCAATAGCGTCGGCACGGTGATTCTCCAGGTGCAGCGGAACTTTGGCGTCACCTCGACGGCCGCCAGCGTCCTTGAGGCATGCAAGGATCTGAGCATTGCCGTCGCATCCTTCTTTGTCGCCGCATGGCTCCTGCGCATCGGCTACAAGCGCGCCATGCTTGGTGCGCTCGCGTTCATCGGCGTGGTTTGCGCGCTCGTGCCGTCGGCGCCGAGCTTCATGGCCACGCAGTTACTCTTCGTCGCCACCGGCGTGTGCTTCGGCGTGATGAAGGTCTCCGTCTTTTCGACACTCGGCCTGATCGCACGCGAGCAGCACGAACACACGAGCCTGATGAGCTTCCTCGAATCGTGCTTTATGCTAGGCATTCTCTCCGCCTACTTCCTCTTTAGCGCGTTCGTTGACGACGTTTCGCCGGCCTCGACGGACTGGTTCCGCGTTTATTACGTGCTCGCCGGGATCGCGGCCGTGGCTTTCTTGATGCTCTGGAGCGTGCCGCTGGACGAGACTGAGGCGCACAATCCAGCCGACGCCGCCTCGGCCGGTGGCATCGGCGACATGCTGCGGCTCGCGCTCACGCCGCTCGTGCTGGTTTTTGTCGTCGGTGTGTTCATTTACGTCCTCACCGAACAGGCAATCATGAGCTGGCTGCCGACGTTCAACAATCACGTGCTCCACCTGCCGCCCACCCTCAGTATCCAAATGGCGAGCATTCTGGCCGCATCGACCGCGCTGGGCCGCTTCGCTGCCGGCTGGGCACTTCGCCGACTGCCCTGGCTCGCCGTGCTGGGCGTGTGTCTCGTGGCCGCCGCCGTGCTCGTCATTCTCGCCTTGCCACTCGCCGCCGCGGCGAGTGCGCGCGGTGTGCCAATTACCGGCTGGCGCGATGCGCCTCTGGGAGCGTTTGTGTTTCCGATAATCGGACTTTTCCTAGCGCCGATCTACCCGACGTTGAATTCTGTCGTGCTTAGCGCGCTGCCCCCGGCGCGGCATGGTGCCATGTCGGGTCTCATCGTGGTCTTCTCCGCCCTTGGCGGCACCGCAGGTTCGCTCATCACCGGACGCCTATTCCAGCACTACGGTGGGCAAACGGCCTTTTATCTCTCGCTGATCCCACTCACTGCACTGGCCGTCTGTCTCGCGGTGATCTGGCGCATGCAACGCGGACGAACGGCGGGTCAGCACTGATTGCCCCATGCAGATTCACGAATTTAATCCTCTCTTCCGCGACGTGCAGCTGGCGCACGTGTTCGGCGATGACAAAGTCTTGGTCGACTGTCTGCCGCGGCGGTCGTTCGCGGAGATTGATGCGGCCTACGCCCGGCTTGCGTCAACGAATCCGGATCGCCACCGCCTACGCCGGTTTGTTGAAAAGAATTTTATACTTCCACCCAGTCAGGCTCCGGTAGTTCTGCCAACGCGGGGTGGCGATGTTCGCGAGCAGATCCGTCTGCTCTGGCGGACGCTGCGCCGTGAACCCGACGTGGCGTGTGTGGGTTCGACGTTGTTACCGTTACCGGAGCCTTACGTCGTGCCAGGCGGACGTTTCCGGGAGATCTACTATTGGGATTCCTATTTCACGATGCTCGGCCTGCGGGAGAGCGATAATGGGGAGATGGTCGAACACATGCTGGCCAATTTCGTGCACCTGATCACGCAGCACGGGCACATTCCGAATGGCAACCGCAGCTATTATCTCAGCCGCTCGCAGCCGCCGGTGCTGGCGCTGATGGTTGAACTGACCACGGCCGGTCGGCCGCCAGCGGTGCTCGCCAGTTTCCGCGGCGCACTTGAGGCGGAGCACAATTACTGGATGGATTTGACAGCGCCGACGCAACACGTCGTCGAGTTGCCTGATGGTAGCCGGCTCAACCGCTATTGGGACCAACTGGACACGCCGCGACCGGAGTCGTTTAGCCGTGACGAAGAGCTGGCGCAACGGACCAGCCGGCCGCGTGGCGAATTGTTTCGCGACCTCCGGGCGGCCGCCGAAAGCGGCTGGGACTTCAGCAGCCGTTGGCTCGGTGATGGGCAGCATCTCGAGACCATTCGCACGACACAACTGGTGCCGGTCGATCTCAACTGTTTGCTTTGGCAGCTAGAAAGCACCCTGGCCCGGGCGCATTCTGCACACGGCGATGCAGAGGGGCAGGCGCGCTTGGAACGCGCCGCGGAGGCCCGCCACCGCGCCATTGAGAAATACTGCTGGTCGCCCGACGCCGGGTTCTTTTGCGACTACGATCTTACGACACGCGGGCCGGGCACGCAGCTGACACTCGCGGGTGTTACGCCGCTGTTCTTTGGCCTGGTGGCGGCCTCGCAGGCGGCGGCGGTCGCTCGCAAAGTGCGCGAGTCCTTCCTCGCCGCCGGGGGCGTCGTCACGAGCCTGCGCACGACGGGTCAGCAATGGGACGCCCCGAACGGCTGGGCGCCACTCCAGTGGCTGACGGTGCGGGGACTTGTCCGTAGTGGCGAGACCGAGCTCGCGGGGGAAATCGCGCGGCGATGGACCCAGCTGAACATCACGACATTCGTGCGGACAGGCTTGCTGCTGGAGAAATACGACGTCGTAGACACCGGACGAGCACCCGGTGGCGGCGAATACGAATCGCAACATGGGTTTGGCTGGACTAACGGCGTGCTGCTAGAATTCATGCGCGACTACCCGCTGAGCTAAGGACCTGCGCGGCTGGGCAATCCGTATCTCCCATCCCCAACCCGAAGCATGCAATCACACCGCTTCATGAATCTTCACGAAATTTGCCGAAAGCAGGTCAGTTACCTGAAGCGTGATGCATTCAGGTATCGACCGGCAATGGTTTGCCCCAAATACAGGAGTCCCAAGCAAAATGAAAAATGTAACACGGCGTGAATTCTGCGGCAATATTGCCGCGTTGGCAGTGGTCGGCGCCTGGGCAAACCCAGGGACGATGCATGCCGGGGAGGCGTCTCAGACCACAACCCCGCTGTCCGCTAGAGAAAGCAAGTTCGCTCCTTGGACGCCCGGCTGCCTCGATATCCATCATATCGGGACCGGACGCGGCAGTGCGATGCTGGCCATCTGTCCCGACGGCACGACCATGATGGTCGATGCGGGCGCAAAGTATGATTCGCTGAAATATACTATCGCACCAAAACCAAACGCTTCTCGCCGACCAGGCGAATGGCAGGCGCGGTATGTGGAGCGTCATATAAAAGCCGCTCGAGCGGCCGGCATTGATCATTTGCTCGTGAGCCATTTGCACTCTGATCACATCGGGCAATGGACAGCAGAGTTACCCATTGCGTCTCAGGGAGATTTCGCACTGACCGGGATAACCGACATAGCAGAGCAAATCCCGATAAAGAAACTCATTGATCGAGCGTTTCCCGATTACGCTTATCCGTTCAGGGCGTCATTCGTGACCGATCCGGAGTATCGGTTCACATTCCGGAATTACAAAAAGTATGTCGATCACCGCATCGGTCAGGGACAGTTGGTTGAGCGATTTATTCCCGGATCGTCCAAGCAGTTGGGGCTTGTCCATTCCCCGGAGACATACCCTCAGTTCAACGTTCGGAACTTAGCTTCGAATGGCGACGTTTGGACGGGAAAGGGTGATGAAGTGGCTTCCCATTTCCCGCCGCTAGATCAACTGGAATCGAAGTATCAGCCGAGTGAAAATCAATGCTCCACGGCGATCCGTATCCAATATGGCGCCTTCAGTTATTATACGGGAGGCGACTTACCCAGCGAGTTGAATGAATGGTATGATGCCAAGCCATGGCCGAATATCGCTGGCGTTGTCGCGCGGGCCGCCGGCCCAGTCAGTGTGGCGGTCGCACACCATCACGGGTATGCGGACAGCATGGGGCCAGATTGCGTGCGGGCTCTTCGCCCCAAAGCGTTTGTGATTCAAGGCTGGGACTCAGCTCATCCAACGATCAAACCTCTCTACAACATGCTCAGCCGAGAACTATATCCCGAAGAGCGGGATATTTTCCAAACGGCGGTGAAGGAAGAAAACCTGATTGCCACACGCGACTTGGCCAAGCTCAAGAGCCTGAATGGACATGTGGTTATTCGTGTGCCTGCAGACAGTAAGTCGTTTCGCGTGGAGATTCTCGACAACGCTGACGAAGCCGACCGTGTGATCGCGACGCATGGACCCTACCTGCTTGGATAAGGGGAGCCACCATCCTCTGCGATGGCCCAGTGCAGAATACCCCACCATCTCACCACACACGATCTGGTTCCGAATCCGCATGATGGAACATTTCATGCGCTTGGCGACGGTGGCCGTGTCCATCGATGGTCCACTAACGGCTTACGCGAGACTGAACGCATCTGATGGCCAAGCTGGAATGGACGCATCAGGCGTCCCGCTTGGCCAACATGTGGGTTACTCGACAACCGTTTAGTTCTTACCTATCGGGGTATTGGTGGGCGCGCTGGGATTCGAACCCAGAACCAAGGGATTATGAGTCCCCTGCTCTAACCGTTGAGCTACACGCCCGTGTCAGGGCCGGAATGTGCAAACCGGCCGCGGGGAGGCGAGCCTGTTTCCTGCGCATCCGGCCCGGCCTCCACGGGTTTGGCTTCGTGAAGCGCCGGTCGTGGCCGAAGCTGTGCGCGTTTCCTGGGCGCCCGGGCGATTGTATTGCCCCGCGCAGCCCGCACGGCCGGTTAAACCCTAAACCCCGTCCCGCTTTCCCCGGTTGCGGATCGCCTGCAGGCGCCGAGCCTGTGGAATCGCCACCAGCTTGTCCAAGGCGACGGCCAGGGCGAGGAAAGCGACAAAGAAAAGAATGTTGGACATAATGATGGGAATGGTTGCCGGGTCACCGCAGACGGAAGCCCGAATTCTAATTTCGCCCCCAGTATGGGTGCTGAAGGCAATTCCTTCCATCCGTCCCCGTCCGATAGTCGTGTCAGCATTGCTCCTACAACGTCCGGCGGGGTCCACGGCATTTTGTATCTGACAAGTCCGTTGGTAGGGCGAGCGTCCCGCCGGGCCGCCGCCAACAACGGCTCATCCGGGGGGACTCGCCCGGCCTCTAACAAAAAGAGCCGGCCCTCGCGGGCCGGCTCTTGGTTTGAAACTTTTCCGACTCAGCCCTCGTAGGCCGGGAGGGTCTTGTCGACCGACTCCTTGGTGAGCTTCGCGTAGGCGGGCAGGCCGTTGTCGTAGGGCA
Source organism: Opitutus sp. GAS368 (assembly GCF_900104925.1). NCBI lineage: Bacteria > Pseudomonadati > Verrucomicrobiota > Opitutia > Opitutales > Opitutaceae > Opitutus > Opitutus sp. GAS368. Next base: position 1,795,734 of record NZ_LT629735.1, on the reverse strand, counting down.
CCGTGACCTCGCCCTGGATGAGCGGGGTGGCGTAACGGAAGAACTGGAAGTTCAGGCTGACGCCGTCCTCGTTGATCCACTCCTTGGGCAGGCGCTTCGGGTTGCCGATGACGTCGCCCAGGGCGGAGAGACCGGTCTCGCAGGTGTAGTTGTCGCCGTCGCCGCGCACGAGCGTGACGAGCTTGTCGGTCTCGCCGGCGATGGCGGCCTTGACCGCGGCCTGGCCGGCAAGGAACGCCTCGTCGGCGTCCGTCTTCGAGGCGAGGTGGGCGGCCGAGCGCTGGGTGATGCCGAGGCGGGCGACGCGGCACTTGGCGCCGAGCTGCGACTCGATGAGATCCTTCAGGAACTCACCGACGCCGCCGAGCTGCGTGTGGCCGGCCGCATCGGTCGAGCTGGTCTCGACGGACACGTAGTTGCCGTCCTTGTCCACGAGGCCCTCGCCGACGACGACCACGGCGTGTTTCTCGCGCTTGAGGACGCGGCGGACATCATCGAGGAACTTCTCGTTGGTGAAGGGAACTTCCGGGAGATAGACGAGGTGCGGCGGATCGTTCGGGTGGTCGCGGCGCTTGGCCAGCGAGGCGCCGGCGGCGAGCCAGCCGGAGTTGCGGCCCATGACCTCTACGAGGGTGACGAGGTCGCCCTGGCCCATGGCCTCGGCATCGAGCGCGAGCTCCTTGACGGTGGCGCCGATGTATTTGATCGCGCTGCCGTAGCCCGGGCAGTGGTCGGTGGCGGGCAGGTCGTTCTCGATCGTCTTCGGGATGCCGATGACGCGGAGGTCGTAGTTCTGCGCCTTGGCGAGCTCGACGAGCTTGGTGGCGGTCTCCTGGGAGTCGCCGTCGCCGAGGTGGAAATAGTAGCGGATGTTGTGCGCCTTGAACACCTCGAGCACACGCTCGAACTCGGCGGGCTTCTTCAGCTTGCTGCGGCAGGTGCCGAGGGCGGCACCGGGCGTGTAGCGGAGGCCGCGGATGGCCTGCTGCGATTCGGCCGCGAGGTCGACGAGATCCTCGCCCAGGAGACCCAGCACGCCGTTGAGCGCGCCGTAGACTTCCTCGATGGCGGCATGGTTCAGGGCCTCGGCGACAACGCCTGCGACGCTGGCGTTGATGACGGCGGTGGGGCCGCCGGACTGGCCGATGAGACAATTACCGGTTAATTCTTCTGCCATGGTGTGTTGTGGTTAAAGCTGTTAAAGAAACGAAAAGAGGGTTCAAAAAAGGCGCCGCTCTTGATGCTGGCAAACTAAAACCTTGGGCCGGCGAAAAATTAATGTCGCGCGCCGCCGCGAAAGAGCGCGCCTTTCGCACGGCCCCGGACCCGCCCCGGGACGGAAACCCTCCTTCCATGTCTTCCGGGCGGGAAATATTTTCGTCGGAATGCGCAGCCTTACAGCAGCTTGCCGGGCCGGTAGTCCCCCGCGCCCTTGTGCTTCCTGGCGAGCGGCGCGACTGCGGCCACGAGGGCGTCGACCTGATGCGGCGCGGCGCCGACGAAGCGTTCGTTCTGGCCGAGGATTTCCTGCAGCTTCTTTTTGGTCAGACTGATCCTTTTATCTCCCGCGAGGCGATCCAACAGGCTGGCCTCGCTTGCCGCGGCGGAGCCCTTGGGCGAAGACGGGCCGCCGTTGCGCAGCGCCTTGGCCGCGGCCAGCGCGTGCTCCTTGATGGCCTCGTGCGCCGTCTCGCGACCCGCGCCCCCCTTCACCGCCTCCATCAGGATCGTCGTGGTCGCGAGGAACGGCAGGTTGCGCTCGTTCTCGGCCGCGATGGCCGCCGGGAAAATCTCCATCTGCCGCAACACGGTCAGGAAGGTCTCGAGCAGGCCGTCGATCGCGAAGAACGCGTCGGGCAGCGCCACGCGGCGCACGACCGAGCACGACACGTCGCCCTCGTTCCACTGGTGGCCGGCGAGGTTGGCCGTCATCGTGACGTAGCCGGACAGGATCGTCGAGAAGCCGCAGACCCGCTCGCAGTTCCGGGCGTTGACCTTGTGTGGCATCGCGGACGAGCCCACCTGCCCTTCCTGGAAGCCCTCGGTCAGCAACCCGGCGCCGGCCATGAGCCGCAGCGTGGTGGCGCAGCTCGCGGCGGCCGCGCCGGCCTGGTGCAGCGCACTGACCACGTCGAAGTCGAGCGAACGCGGATAGACCTGGCCGACCGCGCCGAGCGACGCCTTGAACCCGAGATGCTTCAGGATGCGCGCCTCGAGCTGGTCCACCTTGGCGGTGTCGCCGCCGAGCAGCGTGAGCTGGTCGAGCTGCGTGCCAACGGCGCCCTTGAGGCCGCGCACCGGGTAGCGCGCGACGAGGTCGTCGAGGCGGGCGCCGGCGATGAGCAGCTCCTGCGCGAACATCGCGAGGCGCTTGCCGAAGGTCGTGGGCTGCGCCGGCACGTTGTGCGTGCGGCCGGTGATCATGACGTCGCGGTGCTGCGCGGCGCGCTTCGCGAGCGCAAGCAGCGTGGCGGCGACCTTGAACTGCACGAGCTGCAGCGAGCGGGCCACCTGCAGTTGCTCGACATTCTCGGTCAAATCGCGGCTGGTCAGGCCGAGGTGGATGAACTGGCGCTTGGCCAGGTCGGAAAATTCCTCGAGGCGCGCCTTCACGTCGTGGAGGGTGACGCGCTCGCGCTCCTTGATGCGCTCGACATTCACGTCGCCGCGCACCCGCTCGTAGTCCTTGATCGCCTCGGCCGGGATGGCAACGCCGAGGTCCTTCTGCGCCTTCATCACCGCGATCCAGAAATCGCGCTCCAGCAGGATGCGGCCCGTCGCCGACCAGGTCTCTTTCATCGCGGGCGAGGCGTAGCGCTCGGCGAGCACGTTGGGGATGGTTTCGGCGGGAGGGTTCTGCGGCTTCACGGCGCGCAACGGTTAGGCTGACCCGGCGGGTCTGGCAAGACTGTAGGGCGGGATCACCGCATCCCGCCTGCGTGCGACCAGGATATCCTGATCGAGGCGGGATACGGTGATCCCGCCCTACAGTTTTCGGTCTTTCAACTTTCATCCTTCAACTTTCAACTACCCCCATGGCCCATTCCGTCGAGGGACACCTCAAGCTCAACGTCGCCGATTACGACAAGCTCATCCGCCAGCTCGTGCCGGGTTACGCGGCGATGCGCACCGCCCACATGGCGCTGCTGCGTAAGCTGCTGCCCGCCGACCGGCGCAGCGTGGTGCTCGATCTCGGCGGCGGCACCGGCGCGCTGGCCGAGGCCGTCGCGGAGACGCTGCCGCTGGCCGAGGTGGAGATCTGGGACACCGACCCGGCCATGCTGGCGGTGGCGCGCGAGCGCTGTGCGCGCTTTGGCGGCCGCATCCGTTATGTGGAGCGCTCCTTTGCGAATCCCCTGACGCCATGCGACGCGGTGGTCGCCGGCATTGCGCTGCACCACGTGAAGGACATGGCTGCCAAGGGCGCCATCTACCGGAACATCTTCGCCGCACTGCGGCCGGGCAGAGCTTTCCTCAATGCCGACACGGCCATCGCCGCGGGCGGCGTGCTGCGCGAGTTCTCTTATCAGGAATGGGTCAACGCCATGGCGCCGCACGGCATTACGGAGCCGCAGGCCCGGGCGCATTTTGCCAGCTGGGCCCACGAGGATTATTATCCGCCGCTCGCGACCGAACTGCGCCTGGTGGGCGAGGCCGGCTTCGCCGACCCCGAGTGCTTCTGGCGCGAGATCCCCTTCGTGATCTTCGGCGGGATCAAGTGACGCACCATGCCTGAATCACCGCCCGCTTCGCTGAATGGCGTGAAGATGCACGTGATCACCACGGCGGCCAACGGCGTGGTCGGGCGGGAAACCATCTTTGATTTTCACCAGGAGGGCCGGGTGGTGACCGCGCCCTACCGAGGCGGCAAAATCATGACCGGTTATCTGGCGGGCGTGTGGGAGGGTGACCTGCTCCATTTCCGCTATGTGCAGGTGACCGCGGACCAGGTCGTGCAAGGCGGCAGCTCGACCGCCCGGATATCCCGCTCGGCCGCGGGCCGCCTGCGCCTCGAGGAGAATTCCCAGTGGGACACCGCGGGCGGGGCGGGCACGAACATCTTCGAGGAAATCTGACCCCCGCCGGCCTAGATCACGCCGGGCGCCAGGCAGCGGACGGCCATGTCGCGCAGCACCGCCTCCTGCTCGTTGGGGCGGCGGATGATCTCCTCGAACGCGCGGATGAACTCCTGCTGGTTGTCGATCAACCGGCGCAGCCCCGGCAGTTTTCCCGTGCCGACCAGCTTGCCGACATACCACTGGTTCTGCGTGAAGAGGTTGTAGGCGCTCTTCTCGGTGTCGCCGCCGAAATGTTTCGCGTAGGCGCCCTGGGCGCGGGCCCACGCCGCCTTGTCGAAACCGTAGGGACCGGGCGCGCGCAGTTCGCCGGTGTCGAGCAGCACGCGCACCTGGATCAGGATGCGGTTGCGGTTCTGCAACGCACTGAGCACGGGGCGGGCGTCGTTGCCGTTGAAAAAATGCTGCTGCAGGGCGGCCAGCGTGCCGGACAGGTCGCCGGCGAAGAAGCGCTCGGCCGACGCGAAGAAGTCGCCCTCGGCAAAATTCGGCGTGAGTTCGTCGAGCTGCTCGTCGCCAATGACGCCGCCCTCGCCCACGAAGGTGGCGAGCTTCCGCACCTCCTCGGTCAGGAGCCGGGTGTTCGGACCGATCTTGGAGAGCAGCAGCTCGACCGCGCCGGGCCCGAAAGTCACGCCGCTGTCGCGCGCCTCGGCCAGCGCCACACCCGCCAGGGCCTCGCCGGCCGATTCGCCGTCGCCGCCGGCCAGCGTGAAATCCGCGTTGCTCTCGCACCACTTCGGAAACGAGCGCCGGCGGTCCACCGGGGCGGCGGTGACAACGATCACCACTTCCTCGGCGTTCACCTTCTCCAGCAATTCCTGCAAGGCCTCGACCTGCTTCAGCGTGCCGTCGGCGCGACCGGTCACGGTGTCGGCGAGAAAATTGACGTCCTTGAACCACACGACCCGCTTGCCGCCGAACATCGGGACCGTCTGCACGGCGTCGCGGAAACGGTTCACCGCGGTCTCGACCTCGTCCACGTTGTTGGCGAAGCCGCTGATGATCTCGCGGGAGAAGTCGTCCGCGTTTGCCTCGGACGCCAGCGCCTCAAACCGCTCCCTGCCCAGCCGGTTGACGATGAAGTCATCCGGCCCGCAGAAGATCGCGAAATTTTTGGTGGCGGCGGGCATGGGCGGGGATTTGCCCACGAAACGCGCCAAAGCGCACGCAGATTTTTCCGGGGTGGAACCCGGCCTCTGGACGGGTTTTCGGTGCGTTCGCCCATACAGCCTGCCCGGAGGTCAGGCTCCACCTTCGCCCTACCCGATCAGTTCGCCAGCGGAACCGCCACCCGGCGCGACTCCTTCACCACTTCGCGGCGCAGCCAGTCGATGGCGGCGGTCACGGCGCGCTCCTTCACGGCGCAGCGCGGGCCGGGATAAGTCAGCTTCTTCGTCCAGTCGCCGCCGGGAGCGTGCAAACCGACGTAGATCGTGCCGACCGGGTTGTCGCCGGCGCCGCCGGTGGGCCCGGCAAAGCCGGTGATGGCCACGCCGTAATCGGCGCCCAGTTGCTCGGCCACGCCGGTGGCCATGGCGACCGCGCACTCGGCGCTGACGGCACCGTGTTGCGAGAGCAGGCACTCCGGGCAGTCGAGGAGGAGCATCTTCGAGTCGTTGCTGTAGGAGACGATACCGCCCTGGAAAAACTTCGAGGCGCCGCAGACGTCGGTGAACGAGTTCGCCAGCAGGCCGCCGGTGCACGACTCGGCCACCGCCAGCGTGCGGCCCTGGGTGCGGAGCTGGTCGGCGACGACCTTCACCATGCTGTCATGGCCGAAGCACACAAAGTCCTCGCCCAACAGGCCGGCGCAGTCTTCCGCCAGCGCGCGCAGCGCCGTCATCGAATATTTGCCGTCGGGCGAACTGATGCGGCAGTCCACCTGGCCGAGATGCGCGCAAAAGGCGATACCGAGGCCGGGGTGCCGGTCGAACAGCGGCTGGAACTTGGTCTCGAGGGCCGATTCGCCGACCCCGGCGGTGCGGATCTGGATGTAGGCCTCGCCCTCGGCGAGCAGGCCGCGCGCGGCGAGCCGCGGGATCACCTGCTCCGTGAACATCGGGCGCAGCTCGTTCGGCGGGCCGGGCAGCATGACGAGCACCTTGCCGTCCTGCTCGACCCAGAGGCCGGGCGCCGTGCCGTTGGCGTTGGGCAGCACTTCGCCGCGCTCGAACTTGTAGGCCTGTTTGAGATTGTTGGCGGTCGGAACGCGGTTGAACTTCGCGAAGCGTTCCGTGATCGCCCGCTCGATGGCCGGGTCGAACACCAGCTTCTGCCCCAGCGCCTGCGCGAGGACGTCGCGCGTGCGGTCGTCGCAGGTCGGCCCGAGCCCGCCGGTGGTGATGATGACGGCCGATTTCGCCCAGCTCTCGCGGAATTGTTCGGCGATGGCGTCGGCCTCGTCCGTGATGGTGACGTTGCGCGCCAGCAGCACGCCGCGCCGGCCGAGCTCGGCGCCGATCCACGTCAGGTGGCCGTTGGCCGTCAGCCCCAGCAGCAGCTCATCGCCCAGCGTGAGCAATTCGTAGCGGGGCGCGGCAATGGGCGCGCGCGGTTTTGACGATTCCGAGGTGGCCATACAGTGTGTGGGGGCGCAACCTACCTCGTTTTTCCCAAAATGCCAGCCCCCGCATACAGCGAAGCCCTCCGGGCCAAGATCCGGGCCCTCCCGGACGGGCCCGGCGTTTACCTGATGAAGGACCGGCTGGGCCGCATTATCTATGTCGGCAAGGCCAAGAGCCTGAAGAAGCGCGTCTCCACCTACTTCCAGGCCGGCCGCGAGCGGGCGCTGCGCCACCAGCCGAAGATCCGCACGCTGATCGAGATGATCACCGACCTCGAGATCCTCGAGGTGAAGTCCGAGACCGAGGCGCTGCTGCTCGAGGGCAAGCTGATCAAGCAGTGGCGGCCGAAATACAACACCGACTTCACCGACGACAAGCGCTTCCTCCTTGTCCGGCTGGACCTGGACGCCGAGCTGCCGCGGTTCGTACTCACGCGCTTCAAGAAGGACACCCGCTCGCGCTACTTCGGGCCCTTCGCCCACTCCGGCCTGTTGCGGAAGACACTCGCGACGATGCGCCAGCGTTTCGGCATCCTGCTCGCCGACACCCACCCGAAGAAAACCGCGCCCGACACCTGGCAGCTCTACGATGATGTGCGCGCCGAGCTCTACGGCTGGCCCAACACCGTCACCACCGCCGAATACCGCGCGCGCGTCGCCGAGGCGTGCGCTTTCCTCGACGGCAAGAGCCGCGAATGGCTCGCGTCGCTCCGCGAGGAAATGACCGCGCGCGCCGCCAAACAGGAATTTGAGAAGGCCGCCGAGCTGCGCGATGTCGTGCTGGCGCTCGAGCAGACGCTGGCGCGCACCCGGAAATTCACCCGCGACCTGACCAAGCTGCAGCCCAACCAGGCCGCGCTCAGGGAATTGCAGTCCGCGCTCGGGCTCGAGTCACCACCGGCACACATGGAGTGCTTCGACATTTCGCACATCAGCGGCACGTTCGTCGTCGCGTCGATGGTGCACTTCACCGACGGCCGGCCGGACCGGGACCAATACCGCCGCTTCTCGATCAAGAGCTTCATCGGCAATGACGACTTCAAGGCCATGGAGGAGGTCGTGTCGCGGCGCTACCGCCGGCTCATCGCCGAGCAGAAGCAGTTTCCCGACCTGGTCGTCATCGACGGCGGGCGCGGGCAGGTCGCCGCGGCGCTGAAGGCCTTCGTCGGGCTCGAGTGCATGCCGCCCGCCATGATCGGCTTGGCGAAGAAACAGGAGACGATCATCTTTCCCGACGACCGTGCGCCGCTCAACCTGCCGCTTGGCAACCCCGGCCTCGGCCTGCTGCAGCGCCTGCGCGACGAGGCGCACCGCTTCGCCAATACCTACAACGCCGACCTGCGCTCACGCAAAATCAAGGAGAGCATCCTCGACGATTTCCCCGGCCTTGGGGAAAAGCGGCGGGCGGCCCTCCTCGTCCACTTCGGCTCGCTCGACAAACTGCGCGCGGCCTCCGCGGAACAGATCGCCGAGGTCCCCGGCTTCGGCAAAAAATTTGCCGAACAACTCCACGTCTTCCTCGCGACGGCCAAGCCGGTCACTTCCGCAGACGCACAATGAATTCCAGCGTCCGGTCGGGCAGGAGCCATTTTAGGAGCAGGAATATCTTGGCGTGCAGCGGACCGCTGTAGCGCGGCGCCGGGTTGTCGGCGGTCAATGCGCGCTCGACCAGCCGGGCAATGTCGTCCGGCACGCCCGCAATGCGGCGCATCGTCGCGGTGTTCTCGCTGTAGCCCTTGTAGAAGGGTGCGTAGGGCCCGGCGTGGGCGATGACCTCCGTCGAGGCGGCGTTGGCCGCTTCCACGAACTCCGTGAGGATGAACCCCGGCCGGATGAGCGTCACGCGCACGCCGAACGGCTTGAGTTCGCCGCGCAGGCCGTCGGTGATGGCCTCGAGCGCATGCTTCGTGGAATCATAGATGCTCGAGAGCGGGCGGGAGATCTTCCCGGCCACCGAGCCGATGTTGACGATGCAGCCGGTGCCGCGTTCGCGCATGGGAGGCAGCACGAGCTGGGTCAGGGCGATGAGGGAAAAGAGGTTGGTCTCGAAATTTTTCCGGATGGCGTCGACCGGCGCGATCTCGACAGGGCCGCGCGTGCCGTAACCGGCGTTGTTCACGAGGCCGTCGATCCGGCCGAATTTCTGCAGCGTGGCCTCGACGAGCTTCCGGCGGTCGGCGTCGCTGGTCACGTCGCCAGGCACGGCCAACACGTTTGCTCCCGAGGGATCCAGCTCATGGGCGAGCGCCGTGAGCCGGTCGGGACGGCGCGCGGAGATCACGACCTTCGCGCCACCACGGGCGAGCCGGCGGGCCGCCGCCTCACCGATGCCAGCAGAAGCGCCGGTGATGATGATGACCTGGCCGGAGAGGGTGGGCATGACTCAGCCATAGACAGGATTAAGCATATGAACAGAATTTTGCGCGGTTTCGCCCTGTCTCCGGTCTATCCTGCCCGCATGCTCCGCTCCCTCTCCCGTCTTGCTTGGTTTTGCCTTGGATTCGCCGGCCTCGGCGTCCTTCGGGCCGACGTCACGCTGGCGCCACTGTTCCAAGACCACGCGGTGCTGCAATGTGACCAACCCGTGCCGGTCTGGGGCTGGGCCGATCCGGGCGAAGTTGTCCTCGTCTCATTCCGCGGCCAGCACCAGCGGGTAACCACGAGCGCCGACGGCCGCTGGCTGGCGCGGCTCGCGCCCCTCGCCGCCAGCACCGGATCCGCCGAACTCGTGATCACCGGCAAAAACACGGTGCGCGTGGCCGACGTGTTGGTCGGCGAGGTGTGGCTGTGCTCCGGCCAGTCGAACATGGAGTTCCCCGTTTACGATCCCACGAGCAGGATCTTCCACCTGGACCAGGCCCGCACCGAGGTCGCGGCGGCAAACTTCCCCCTCATCCGGCAGTATAAGGTGGCGCGCGCCGTGGCGGAGAAGCCGGCCGACACCGGCCGCGGCAACTGGGCCGTGTGCTCGCCCGAAACGGTGGGCACTTTCACCGCCGTCGGCTATTTCTTCGCACGGGATCTGCACCGGACGCTCGGCGTGCCCATCGGAATCATCAACAGCAGCTGGGGCGGCACGCCTGTCGAGTCATGGATGAGTGCCGAGGCGCTGGCGTCGGACCCGGCGTTCCACGTCGTGGATGAACGCTGGCAACAGATGCTGGCCGATTATCCCGCAAAGAAAATTATCGCCGGCGAAGCCCTCGCCGCCTGGCGCCAAGCCGAGGCGGCCGCCAAGGCGGCCGGCGCCGGGGCGCACGCCGCTTTCCTGAAACAAAACCACCCGCCCCGGATGCCGCGCGGCCCGGGGGATTCATGGACGCCCCGCGGCCTGTTCAACGGCATGATCGCGCCGCTGGTGCCCGCGGCCTTCCGCGGCGTGCTCTGGTATCAGGGCGAGAGCAACGCCGGGCGGGCGGCCGAGTATCGCGCGCTGTTCGGCGCCCTGATTAGGCAGTGGCGCCGGACGTGGGGCCGCGACGACTTCCCGTTTTATTTCGTGCAGCTCGCCAATTACCGTGTGCCATCCGACGCGACGGGCGAGACCTACGCCTTTCTCCGCGAGGCCCAGTCCCAGACGCTTATGCTGCCGGGCACGGGCATGGCGGTGATCATCGACATCGGCAACCCGGGCGACATCCACCCGGGCAACAAGCAGGAAGTTGGCCGCCGGCTGGCTCTCATCGCCGCAGCGAAAACCTATGGCCACGGCGGCGAATCGTCTGGCCCGGTCTACGCATCCTCCGCCCGGGAGGGCGCCGTTCTTCGGGTGAAATTCTCCCACGCCACCGGGCTCGCCGCGCACACGGAACCGCTCGCCGGTTTTGCAGTCGCGGGGGCCAACAGGATTTTCCACCCCGCGAACGCCTGCATCGAGGGCGACACGGTGATTGTGTCTTCGCCCGATGTGCCGGAGCCGGTCGCGGTTCGCTATGCGTGGGCCAACAGCCCGGCCGCCGGCCTTTTCAATTTTGCCGGTTTGCCCGCCACGCCTTTCCGCACGGACAACTGGTGACGCCCGAGGACGGTAGGACGGATTACTCCGAGTCGTAAATCTGGACGCGGGTCCAGCTGCTCTTGAACTTGGCGATGAACGCCAGGTGGATCGGATCGGCCTGGTAGGCATCGTGCGCCGCGACATCGCGGCACTGCACGATCAGCGCAACGTCGTAGCTGTGGTCGATCACCGGGCGCGGCCCGGTCTTCGCCGGTGCGCCGACCGTGACCTTCATCACGCTCTTGATGCCCGTGAGGGTTTCCACGCCGCGCCGGAATTCCACGCGCCGGGCCGGGGTGAGTTCGGGCTTGAGCCAGAAATAGACGTTGTGGAACAGCATGGCGCCGGAAACCAACACGAGGGCCCGGCCCGAGGCAAACGCCGAGTGGGCCGGTTTTACCAGTTGTTGATTGTTTTGACCGCGCGCGCGGCCACACTCGACCTAAGATACCGGAGCATCGTCCGTCATACCCCCACTCCCTCCCATTAATTCCATGAATTCTCCTCTTCGTTTCCTCTCTGTTCTCAGTCTTCTGTCCTCCGTCCTCTGTCTCGGCGCCGCGCCGGTCAATTCCACCATCTCCGCCGTCACGGTCTACACCGACCGCGCGGTCGTCACGCGCTCCGCCACCGTCGACCTGCCCGGCGGCGCCACCGAGCTCGTCTTCGCCAACCTGCCCCAGGCGCTCGACGACCGTTCGCTGCAGGTCAGCGGCCGCGGCACGGCCCAGGCGCTCATCCTCGATGTCAGCGCGAAGCAAACCTACGTCGACTTTACGCCCAACGCCCGCGTGAAGGAGCTCGAAGACCAGCTCAAGGGCCTCGGCAAACAGGTGCGCGGCCTCGACGACCGCGCCAACCTGCTGAACACCCAGCAGGTCATGCTCGACAAGATGGAGACCGCGCTCTTCGCCCCGCCGACCAAGGACGTGCCGCGGCCCGACCTCAACCAGTTCACCAGCTCGCTCAACTACCTGACGGAGGCGAAGGCCAAGCTGGTCACCGAGCGTGCGACGCTCGACGAACAGCGCGAGGAACTGGCGAACAAGATCAACACCGTGCAGCAGCAGCTCAACGAGCTGCGCGGTTCCGGGGGCCGGGCGTTCAAGACCGTCACCGTCCGCGTCTCCGCCCCGCAGGCCGGCAATCTCGAGGTGGCCCTCTCCTATACCGTCCCCGGCGCCAGCTGGGCGCCGAGCTACGACGCCCGCGTGCTGAGCGGCGAGCGCGCCGTGGCGCTCGGCTACTTCGGCATTGTCCGCCAGAGCACCGGCGAGGACTGGAAGGATGTCGCCCTCACGCTCTCGACCGCCCGCCCCGGCCTCGGTGGTGCCGCCCCCGTGCTGACCGTGTGGAACGTCGATGTGTTCAATCCGATCCTGTTGCGTCAGCAAGCGGACAATGAGCGCCGCCGGGAGATGTCCGCCAAGGCGGCTTACGCCCCGGCACCGGCCATGGCCGGTGCGGTGAACATGCAGACGCTGACCAACGACGCCCCCATGGAAATGAAGGACGCCGAGATGGCCTCCGCCACGATCGAGTCCGGCGCGACCAGCGCCTCGTTCAAGATCGCCGTCGCCTCTTCGGTGCCGAGCGACAACTCGCCGCAAAAGGTGCCAATCACCGCGGTGAAGCTCACCGCCAATCCCGAATATCTCACCGTGCCGAAGCGCCTCGCGACGGCCTACCTGACCGCCAAGGTCGTCAACAACTCCGACTTCCCGCTGCTCGCCGGCGCCATGAATGTGTTCCTCGACGGCACCTTCGTCGCCACCAGTTCGCTGCGCACCGTGATGTCCGGCGAGAAGTTCGACCTGGCGCTCGGCGCCGACGAGGGCATCAGCGTGAAGCACAAGCGCGTGAACAAGTTCACCGAGGACACCGGCCTGACCAACTCCGGCAAGCGCATCACCTACGAATACCTGATCACGATCCAGAACAACAAGCGGACCGCCGAGCGCGTCATCGTGGCCGACCAGATTCCGCTCTCGCGCAACGAAAAGATCGTCGTGAAGCAGCTCACGCCGAGCGCCAGCGAACTGAAGCCGACCGACGAAGGCACGCTCAAGTGGACGCTCGACCTCAAGCCCGGCGAGAAGCGCGAGCTGACCGTGAAGTTTGCCATCGAGTATCCGAACGAGGTGAACGTCACCGGGATCGAATAACAGCCGATGCTGTAGGGCGGGGTCACCGCACCCCGCCTTTCGGCGAGTATATCATCACGTTCGAGGCGGGGTGCGGTGACCCCGCCCTACAGTTTGACATCTGAAAGCGCGATTGAAGGATCCGCGCCACCACGCATGGCCGAGTCGCTCACCCTCCTCGTTGACAACGGCTCGCTCGAGCCCGCCGCCACCCTCGCCCTGCGGGGGCTGGCGGTCCGGCTTTCCGGGCGACTCGGTCGGCCCGTGACCCCGGTGTCATTGCTGCACTCGTCGGGCATCGATCCGAAAGCTCTGGGCGGCGAAGCGGCCGAGATCGTGTTTCCCGCGCTCGAGCGCCGGTTGGCAGCGGGGCAGAACGACTTCATCCTCCTGCCGCTCTTCTTCGGTCCGAGCCGCGCCCTGACGGAATATCTGCCGGAAAACCTGGCGCGGCTGCGCCCGAGGTTTCCTGCCTTGCGCCTGAAGATCGCCCCCCCGCTGCACGCCGCCCGCGACAACCGGCTCGCGCACATCCTCGCCCAGCATGTCCGCGATGAGCTCGATTCAACCGACACCGGCCGGGTCGCTCTCGTGGATCATGGCAGCCCGGTCGAAGCCGTCACCGCCGTGCGCAACGAACTCGCCCAACAGGTGGCCGGTCTGCTCGGCTCACGCGTCGCCGCCGTGACGCCCGCCAGCATGGAGCGGCGCGCCGGGCCCGAATATGATTTCGGCAAGCCGCTCCTCGCCGATCTGCTGGCCGAACCCCCGTGGAATGCCGGCCGCGTGGTCGTGGCGATGCAATTCCTGCTGCCGGGACGTCATGCCGGCCACGACGGCGACGTAGCGAAGATCTGCCGCGCGGCCGAGGCGGCGCACCCCGGATTGAAGACGCACATGACGAAGCTCGTCGTCGAACACCCGCTGCTGCTGGACATCCTGGCCGACCGCTGGCGACAGGCGGGGTGACAATCTCGCGGGCGGGGTCGCCCGCGCTCCATGCGTTCTGGAGCGACGGCGACCTCGCCGTCGGTTCGTTTATTTCACGGCCTGCGCGTGCAGCCGCGGCAGCTCGGCCGCGAAGGACGACAGCCGCACGACCTCGCCGATGACGACGAGCGCCGGCTGCCCGGCGAGGCCGGCGGAAAGTTTTTCGGCGTCGCGCAGCGTGCCCGTGAGGATTTTCTGGGCCGGCAGCGTGGCCTCGCTGATCACGGCGATCGGCATGTCGGCCGTCATGCCGTGACCCAGAAGATTCTGCGCGATCTCCGGCAGCCGGCGCACGCCCATGTAAAAGCAAAGGGTCGCGCGCAGCTTGGCGAGTGCGCCCCAGTCGAGTGCCGACGTGTTGGCCGCGCACTGGTGGCCGGTGACAAAAACGACGGCCGAGGAATAATCGCGGTGCGTCAGCGGCAATCCGGCCGCCGCCCCCGAGGCGGTGGCGGCGGTCACGCCCGGCACGATTTCAAACGGAATGCCCGCGGCGCGCAGGGCCGCGATCTCCTCGCCGGCGCGCCCGAAAATCAGCGGGTCGCCACCCTTGAGGCGGACCACCTTTTTGCCGGCCGCGCCCAGGGTGACCAGCAGCGCGTTGATCTCGGGCTGGGTGGCACTGTGGCAGCCGGCACGTTTTCCAACCGCGTGTTGTTCGCAGCCCGGCGGGCAGTGCGCCAGCAGCTCCCGGTTGACCAGCTCATCATAGACCACCACTTCAGCCGCCTGTAAAAACCGCAGTCCGCGCAAAGTGACAAGGTCGGGTGCACCCGGACCGGCTCCAATGAGCCAGACAAAACCCCTTGCGGATGATGTGCTTGCATTTAACATGACTACTTTAGTCAGTATGACGTTGATTCAACTTTACCCGTTGGCAAACAAGTGCAACCGTTCTCTGCGTCATGCCTGAAAATACACCAGCGCCTGTCAGCAAGAACGAGCTGCTCAAACAGAACGATCCCACCCTCGCGGGACGAATCGCCGCGACGCTGGCCGATGCTACTACGGACCGTTTTTCGGAGGACGACACCCAGTTTACCAAATTCCATGGCATCTATCAGCAGGACGACCGCGACCTGCGCAAGACCGCAAAGAAATACATCATGATGATCCGCAGCCGCATCCCCGGCGGCGTCATGACCGCGAAGCAATGGACCGTTTTCGATGACCTCGCGACCAATCACGGCAACAACACCCTCCGCGTCACCACGCGTCAGTGCATCCAGTTTCACGGCGTCGTGAAATCCGGGCTGGGGCCGCTGATCAAAAAAATCAACGAGTCGCTGCTGTCCACCCTCGCGGCGTGCGGCGACGTGAACCGCAACGTCACCGCCTCACCCACGCCGGCAACGACCAAGGCCCGCGAGAATGTCTACGCCGATGCGCTGCGCACCGCTTACGCCCTCGCGCCGGTAACCAAGGCCTATCACGCCATCTGGATCGACAACGTCCAGCTCAACCTGGAGGCCGAGGAGAACAAAAATTTCAGCGACCCGCTTTACGGCCAGACCTACCTGCCGCGCAAGTTCAAGATCTCCTTCGTGGTGCCGCCGGTGAACGACATGGATGTGTTCACCAACGACCTCGGTTTCATCGCCATCGTCGAAAACGACCGGCTCATCGGCTACAACGTCGCGGTCGGCGGTGGCATGGGCCGCAGCCACGGCAACGTCCAGACGTTCCCGCGGCTGGCCGACGTGATCGGCTTCGTGAAACCGGAGAATCTGATCGAAGTTGCCAGGGCCGTGCTCACGACCTTCCGCGATTTTGGCGACCGCGCCAACCGCAAGCATGCGCGCTTCAAATATGTGCTCGAGGACCGGGGCGTCGATTTCGTTCGCAACGAGATCAACCGGCGCGCCAACCTCATCCTCGGCCCGGTGCGCCCCTACGAATTTTCCACCATGGGCGACCTCTATGGCTGGCATCGGGCCGTCGACGGCTCGCAGTTCCTCACCCTGTTCGTCGAGACCGGCCGCATCAAGGACGTCCCGGGCCATGCGATGAAAACCGCCCTGCGCCAGGTCGCGGAAAAATTCCCGCACCTCGAGTTCCGGCTGTCCGCCAACCAGAACGTCATTCTCGCCAACATCCCCGATACCGACCGCGCCGGCCTCACGGCGCTGCTGGCTGCGCACGGGGTCAAGGTGGAGAACCAGACCTCCCTGCTGCACGCCGCCTCGATGGCCTGCCCCGCGCTGCCGACCTGCGGCCTCGCGCTCGCCGAGTCCGAGCGCATGCTGCCGGGCCTGATCGACCGCATCGAGAGACTCGGCGGCGAACTCGGCCTGGGCGGCGAGGAAATCATCATCCGTTCCACCGGCTGCCCCAACGGCTGCGCGCGTCCCTACATGGCGGAGATCGCCTTCGTCGGCAAGGCCCCCGGCCGCTACCAGCTCTGGCTTGGCGGCAACGCCGCGGGCACGCGCCTCAACCGCGTGTTCAAGGACACGGTCAAGGATGCCGAGATCGAGGCCGAGCTGCGTCCGCTCCTCACCCGCTGGCGGGACGAGCGCTGGCCCGGCGAGCGCTTCGGCGACTTTTGTTCGCGGATTGTGTTGCCCGAACAAATCAAGGCGGGAGCGGCAGGGGATGCCGCTCCCGCTCCCCTTTCCACATGAATGATACCGCCGCCCTCACCCGCTGGAACGCCGAACTGCGCGCCAAGTCGCCGCTCGAGATCGTCCGCTGGGCCGTCGCCCAGGCCGGCGGCCGCGCCATCGTCTCCACCAATTTCCGCCCCTACGAGGCCGCGATCCTGCACGTCGCGACGCAGGTGCAGTCCGACATCCCGGTGCTCTGGGTCGACCACGGCTACAACCGCCCGGCGACCTACCGGCACGCCGAGGCCCTGCGCACGTCGCTCGGCCTCAACCTCAAGCCTTTCCTCCCGCGCCTGACACCCGCGCACCGCGACGCCGTCCATGGCCCGATCCCGACGACCGAGGACGAGGCCGGCCTGAAGAAGTTCAGCGCGCTGATGAAACTCGAGCCCTTCCAGCGCGGCATGCGCGAGCTCGCGCCGACCGTCTGGCTCACCGCGCTGCGCCAGGTGCAGAACCCGAACCGCGCCGGCCTCGACATCGTGTCACTCGACGAAAATTTTGGCGCGCTCAAGGTCAGCCCGTTTTTCTACGCCACCGACGCCGACCTCGAGGCCTACCTCGCGCAGCACGGGCTGCCGAACGAGTGGGATTACTTCGATCCCGCCAAGGCTGACGAAAAGCGCGAGTGCGGCCTGCACGCCGCTTGGGGCAAACAGGCGGTCAACGCCTGACGAAACGTTCTTCCATGTCCCGTTCGCCTTCTTATAAACTGAAGGCGGGGCTATCAGTCCCGCGGGTTTACGGCCGTGCCGCCCTTGCCTCGCGGAACTGATGGTTCCGCCTCCAAAGAAAACGCTTCTTCATCGTCCATGCCGACCAGCTACCATCTCGATCACCTGCAGCACCTCGAAACCGAGGCGATCCACATCATGCGCGAGGTCGCGGGCGAATTCGAGCGCCCCGCCTTGCTCTTCTCCGGCGGCAAGGATTCCATCTGCCTCCTGCGTCTCGCGGAGAAGGCGTTCCGCCCGTCGGAGCTGCCGCTGCCGCTGCTCAACGTCGACACCGGCCACCATTTTCCCGAGCTGAACGAGTTCCGCGACCGCCGCGCGAAGCAGCTGGGTGCGAAGCTCATCGTGCGCAAGGTCGAGGACGCCATCGCCCGCGGCACCGCCACGCCGGCGCCGGGCGAGGTTAGCCGCAACCGGCTGCAGATCCCCGTCTTGCTCGCCGCCATCGAGGAATACCGCTTCGACGCCTGCATCGGCGGCGCCCGCCGCGACGAGGAGAAGGCCCGCGCCAAGGAGCGCTTCTTCAGCTTCCGCGACAGCTTCGGCCAGTGGGACCCGAAGAACCAGCGCCCCGAGATCTGGAACCTCTACAACGGCCGGCTCAACCCGGGCGACAACATGCGCGTGTTCCCGCTGAGCAACTGGACCGAGATGGACGTGTGGGAATACATCCGCCAGGAGGAGCTCGAGGTGCCCAGCATCTATTTCAGCCACACCCGCAAGTGCGTGCGCCGCGGCGGCCAGTGGCTCCCGGTCAACGACATTCTCCCGCCCAAGCCCACCGAGACGGTCCGCGACCTCGTCGTGCGCGTTCGCACCATTGGCGACATCATCAGCACCGGCCTGGTCGAGTCGCCTGCCGCGACGGTGGACGACATCATCACCGAGATCGCCGCCGCGCGCGTCACCGAGCGCGGCTCCCGCGCCGACGACAAGGCCTCCGAGGCGGCCATGGAGGACCGCAAGAAGGCGGGCTATTTCTAAAATGTCCGTGCTCGTATCACCCACCACTTCGCCCGCCCGCGCCGCCACCACCGCCGCGCCGCTGCCGGTCGACATCCTGCGCTTCAACACCTGCGGCAGCGTCGACGACGGCAAGTCCACGCTCATCGGCCGCCTGCTCTACGATTCGAAATCGCTGATGGAGGATCAGATCGAGGCGCTCGAGCGCTCGGCTGACATCACCGGCGGCGGCGCGATCAACCTCGCCAATCTCACCGACGGCCTCCGCGCCGAGCGCGAGCAGGGCATCACGATCGACGTCGCCTACCGCTACTTCGCCACGCCGAAGCGCAAGTTCATCATCGCGGACACCCCGGGCCACATCCAATACACGCGCAACATGGTGACCGGCGCCAGCAACGCCAACGCCTCCGTCATCCTCGTCGACGCCCGCCTCGGCGTGATCGAACAAAGCCGCCGCCACACCGCCATCGCGTCGCTGCTGCGTATCCCGCATCTCGTCGTCGCGATCAACAAGATGGACCTCGTCGGCTGGAGCGAGGCGCGCTTCAACGAGATCCGCGAGCAGTTCGAGGCCTTCCTGCCGCGCCTCGACATCAAGGACGTCAAGTTCATCCCCATCAGCGCGCTCCACGGCGACAATGTCGTCACGCCCTCCGTCCACACTCCCTGGTATCCCGGACCGACGCTGCTCGGCCACCTCGAGAGCGTGCACATCGGCAGCGACTGGAACCTGAACGGTTTCCGCCTGCCCGTGCAATGGGTCAACCGCCCGAACAACCCGACCGACGCCCAGCTCCATGACTTCCGCGGCTGCAGCGGCCAGATCGCCGGCGGCATCGTGCGCACCGGCCAGAAGGTCCTCGTCCTGCCCGCCGGTCTCGTGACGACCGTGAAGGAAATCTGGACCTACGACGGCAGCGTGCCCGAGGCGTTCTGCCCGCAGTCGGTCACGCTCGTGCTCGCGGACGACATCGACGCCGGTCGCGGCAGCATGATCGTCGGCCTGGACAACCCCGCCGGCACCGGCACCGACCTGCACGCCAAGGTCTGCTGGATGCACTCCCGCCCGCTCGAGCGCGGCAAAAAATATTTCCTCAAGCACACGACCAGCACCGTGCAGGCCGTCGTAGCCGACATCGAGCACCGGCTCAACATCGAGACGCTCGATCCCGAGCCGGCGCCGGCCGCGCTCACGGTAAACGACCTCGGCGAGATCCGCCTCCGCGTCTCGAAGCCGCTGTATTACGACAGCTACGCGGTCAACCGCCTGACGGGCTCGTTCATCCTGATCGAGCCGGGCACCAACGCCACCGTCGCCGCCGGCATGTTGCTGCCGTCGCACGAGGCTGTGAAACCCGAGAGCGGCGACTTCATGATCTGAATTCGCGATGATTTTGTAGGAGCCTGCTTGCAGGCGAATTTGCACTCACGCCACCCAATCTCCATCAAATCGCCTGCAAGCAGGCTCCTACATCCAGACTCCGTCTCATGAAAATCTCCGTCAAAGTCGATTATGCCTGCCGCGTCATGGCGGAGCTGGCGCGGCTGCACGGCTCGGGCGAGCTCGCGCAGATCGACCATCTGGCGAAAACCGAGGCGGTGCCGGCCAATTTCCTCGCGCAGATCCTCGGCAAGCTTCGCACCGGCGGCCTCATCACCAGCCGGCGCGGTAATCTCGGCGGCTACACGCTCGCGCGGTCACCGGAGGACATCACGCTTTACGACATCATGATGGCCACCGAAGGCGAGTGCCTTGGCCTGAGCGGCAACTTCGCCGGCCGCAGCGGTCGCCGGCTCAAGCAGGTCTGGGACGACGTGCGCGCCACCCTGGTCGAGAAGACCAAGGAATACACGCTCGACCAGCTGGCCTCGAAGAACCCGACCGAGATGTATTATATCTGAGCCGGCGCGATTAGGTGTAGGGCGGGATCACCGTATCCCGCCTTTTTTGTGGCCGTTTGACAAATGGTGGAGGCGCCATCTATCGGTAAAGTCACCGCATGCTGGAACGCGATCACCTTCGACGATTGAAGGATGTCTGGATCGAGCCACCGATTTATTTTCTGACCGTTTGCACGGCACAGCGTGCGAAGCTTCTGGCCCATCCGCCTGCCGCGAAAATCCTAACCCAGGCGTGGCGCAGCTCACCCGCGATTTATCAATGGGTCATCGGCCGCTATGTGATCATGCCGGATCACGTCCATTTCTTCGCCACTCCGCGACCACAGGCAAGACCGCTTAGTGATTTCATGCGCGACTGGAAGAAGTGGACGACTTGGCGTTTCAATCGCGGCCAGCTTTCTCCAAGCGCGCTCTGGCAGGCTGAATTTTTTGATCACGTTTTGCGTTCCCCAAAGAGCTATGAAGAGAAGTGGCAATATGTCCGACAGAATCCGGTTCGGGCCGGGCTCACCGCTTCAGCCGAGGAATGGCCATATTCAGGTGAATGTGAAATGTTGACCATGTAAGCGAGCGCGGCGGGATACGGTGATCCCGCCCTACAGTCGCCCAGCGCGACTAGCGCCGCAGCGGCAGCATCCACTCCAGCACGTCGCCGATGCGCGCGGCCCAGGCGTGCTCCGTGTGCTCCGCGCCGGGCTCTTCCCGGCAGACGAGATCGACGCCCTCCCGCCAGCCCTTGCCGGCGAGGACGTCGCGGAACAACCGGATGACCTCCCAGCCGGGCTCGTTGGTGCCCATGTCGAGCCAGAGGCGCACCTCGGGTTTCTTGCGGAGCTTGGCGAAATCCTGGAAGACCACCCGGCTGTCCCACCACAGCGACGGCGACAGCGCCGCCACGTGGCCGAACACGCGCGGATGCCACAGCGCGAAGTAGAGTGACACGAGCCCGCCCATCGACGAGCCGACGAGCGCGGTGTCCCGCGGACCGGGCCGGGTGAGGTAGTGCGAATCAATGAACGGCTTCAGCTCCTGCACGACGAACTTCGCGTAGCGCTTGGCGTCGCCGGTGCTCTGGCATTTCTCGCCGTCCCAGCCGGCGAACCCGGCGGGGGTCGGCGCGTATTCGTTCATGCGGTTGAAGCCGGTGTTGTAGATGCCGACCATGACCGGGGCAACGATCCGGTGGGCGCGGATCAGGTCGGTCGCGCGGTCGCCGGCGTGCCAGGCGTTGCCCAGGAAGGCTGTCAGTGGGTCAAAGATGTTCTGGCCGTCCTGGAAATAGACGACCGGGTGCCGGCGGCCGCGGATCAGGCCGTAGCCGGGCGGCAGCCACACGACGATGTCGCGGGTGTTGCGCAGCCCGCGGGAGAGGAAGCGGTGATGAAGCCGGAGCGGGGAGTCGTTTTTGCGCGGGCGCGGCATGGGCGGTGGCCAGCATGCCAGCGACGGGGCCGGGCGAAGCCAAGCGGTTTCTCAAAGATGGAACCCGACCTCCGGGCGGGTATTCAGGGCGTGCGTCGAACCAACCCGTCCAGCCTATCCGCCATAGCCTTGGCGACGGAGGAAGGCCGGGTTCCATCCCGGATGGGCATTGACCCGGCCCGGTAATTGCATGACAGCGGAGGTGCGCCGGTTTCCCGGCGTGGGCTACATCCCGCCATGAACGAGCAACACGTCCGCTGGTATACGCGACACCTGAGCCGGGATTTTGAGATGCTGGTGTTCGGCCACACGGGTTACCCCGTCATCCTTTTTCCCACCTCGCTGGGCCGGTATTACCAGAACAAGGACTTCGGGCTCGTCGGGTCGGTCGCGCCGCTGCTCGATGCCGGCAAGATCAAGATCTACTGTCCCGACGGCATCGACGAGCAGAGCTGGTATAACAAGTCCCTCCACCCGGCCGACCGCGTCCGCACCCACCAGGCCTACGAAAACGTCATCCTGCACGACGTCCTGCCGCACGCCATGCGCGAGACGGGTCACGGCCGCGTCTGCCTGGCCGGCGCCAGCTTCGGCGGCTATCACGCCGTGAACTTTGCCCTGCACCACCCGGACCTGGTCGGCTATTGCATCAGCCTGAGCGGATCCTTCGACATCCGGCCGTTCCTCGACGGCTACTACGACGACAACTGCTACTTCAACAACCCTGTCGACTACCTGCCCAACCTGAGCGACCCGTGGTTCTTGGAGCAGACCCGCCGCATGGGTATCGTGCTCGGGACCGGCGACCGCGACGGCTGCCGCGACCGCAACCTCCACCTCTCGCACCTGCTCAACGCCAAGGGCATCCCGCATTTCCTCGACGACCGCCAGTGGTGCGGGCACGATTGGAATTACTGGCGGGACATGTTCCCGCACTACGCGTCGCTCATCCACGCCTGATCTCCTTTCTCATGAAAAAAATCGGCATTCTGCACGGCAAGGAACGCAGCTTCCCCGCGGCGCTCATCGAACGCATCAACGCCATGAAGGAACCCGGCATCACCGCCGAGGAGGTCCTCATCAACCAGGTCCGGCAGGGCGAACCCACGCCCTACGCCGTCATCCTCGACCGCATCTCGCAGGACGTCCCCTTTTATCGCGCCTACCTGAAGAACGCCGTGCTCAACGGCACCTCGGTCGTCAACAACCCGTTCTGGTGGTCGGCCGACGAGAAGTTTTTCAACAACTGCCTCGCGACCAAGCTTGGTGTCGCCGTGCCGAAAACCGTCATCCTGCCCTCGAAGGACCACCCGGCCGACTGCAGTGCCGAGTCGTTCGCCAACCTGGCCTTCCCCCTCGATTGGGACGGCATCTTCCAATACATCGGCTGGCCCGCCTACTTCAAACCGCACTCCGGCGGCGGCTGGAAGAATGTCTACAAGGTCCGCGACCAGGACGAGTTCTTCAAGGCCTACGCCGAGACCGGCCAGCTCGTCATGCTGCTGCAGTCCGAGGTTCACTTCGACGACTACTACCGCTGCTACTGCATCGGCGGCACCGACGTCCGCATCATGCAGTATGAGCCGCGCAACCCGCACCACCTGCGCTACGTCGTCGACCGTCCGCCGGGTTCGCCCGAGCTGCTGGCGCGCATCGGGCGCGATGTGCTAACGCTCAACCACGCGCTCGGCTACGAGTTCAACACCGTGGAATTCGGCGTGAGCGGCGGCGTGCCCTACGCGATCGACTTCTGCAACCCGGCGCCCGACGCCGACCGCAAGTCCGTCGGCGAGGAGAACTTCGCCTGGGTCGTCGAGGCCGCCGCGAAGATGCTCGTCCGCAAAGCCAAGGCGCACGACCCCGCGCAGAACAACACCGTTTGGGGCGGCTACGTCCAGGGCGCCGTCAAGACGGGCGCGCCCGCGGCCCTGCCGAAGAAGAAATGAGCCCCGTTCCATCAAGTCCGGCATCTGTCATTCTGAGCGCAGCGAAGAATCCAGATGAACTTGCGCATGAAACTGGATCCTTCGCTGCGCTCAGGATGACACGCCTCGGGAATAACCCCCCATCCGTCCTCCGTCCTCTGTCCTCCGTCTCCTGATTTATGTGCGCCACGCGGAAAAAGCACAAATTCACCCTCGGCATCGAGGAGGAGTTCCAGATCGTCGACCCGGTCACGCGTGAGCTGAAATCCCATATCGAGGAGATCATCGAGGGCGGGAAGCTCATCCTCAAGGAGCGCGTGCGGCCCGAACTGCACCAGTCCGTCGTCGAGATCGGCACCGACATCTGCGAGGACATCGCCGCCGCGCGCCGGTCCGTCACCGGCCTGCGCCGCGACCTTGCCGGCCTCGCCAAGAAGGCCAACTTGCGCATCGCCGCGGCCGGCACGCACCCATTCTCGCACTGGATCGACCAGAAGATCTCCGCCGGCGAGCGCTACCAGGGCGTGCTGAACGACCTTCAGCAGGTCGCCCGCGCCAATCTCATCTTCGGCCTCCACGTCCACGTCGGCATGCCGGACCGCGAGACCGCCATCCAGCTGCAGAACACCGCGCGCTATTTCCTGCCGCACATCTTCGCGCTCTCCACCAACTCTCCGTTCTGGGTCGGCCGCAACACCGGCTTCGCCTCCTACCGCCTGCAGATTTTCCAGCGCTTCCCGCGCACGGGCATCCCCGACCTGTTCGATTCCGTCGAGGAGTTCGATGGCTACGTCAACCTGCTTATCAAGACCGGGTGCATCGACAACGCCAAAAAGATCTGGTGGGACATCCGCCTGCACCCGCTTTTCCATACGCTGGAGTTCCGCGTATGCGACATCCCGATGCGCGTCGACGAGACCATCTGCCTCGCCGCCATCATGCAGGCCGTCATCGCCAAGCTCTACAAGCTCCACCGGAAGAACCTCGGTTTCCGCACCTACCGGGCCCGGCTGATCAACGAAAACCGCTGGCGGGCCTCCCGCTACGGCATCAACGGCAAGATGATCGATTTCGGCAAATCCGAGGAGGTCCCCACCCGCGACCTGATCAACGAGCTGCTTGAATTCATTGATGACGTGGTGGATGAACTCGGCTCCCGCACCGAGGTCAACTACGTGCAGGAAATCCTGGCCAAGGGCACCGGCGCCGACCGGCAAGTTGAGGTTTACAACCGCACCAAAGACCTCAAAGCCGTGGTGGACTATATCATTTCCGAAACACACCACGGCCTTGATCTCTGACGTCCCTTCCTCTGCATTTCCGGCTTCTCGCTCCTCGATTCCCGCTCCTCGCTCCTTCGAAATGCCTCATACGACCTCGCTGCCCGCCACTTTCGATCCCGCCCTGCTGGCCGGCGCCCACAACGCCATCCACGTCTGCCTCAAGCTGCAGTCGAACGAGCGCATGACGCTCATCACCGACCGCGCCAGCGCCGAGATCGCCGCCGCCCTCGTGGCCGAGATCGAGAAGACCGGCGCCGACTACCAGGTCCTCGTGCTCGAGGAATACGGCGCCCGCCCGCACCGCGACATGCCGAAGCCCGTCCTCGACGACCTCGCGCAATCCCAGGTCTCCATTTACGCCTGCATCACCCAGACCGGCGAGCTCCGCACCCGCATGCAGATGATGGACGTCATCAACCCGCGCCACATCCGCCACGGGCACATGGTGAACATCAACAAGCAGATCATGGTCGAGGGCATGCGCGCCGACTTCCTCGAGGTCGACCGGCTTTCCCAGAAGCTCATCGAGAAATGCCGCCGGGCGAAGCGGGTCACCTGCAAGACCGCGGCGGGCACCAACTACGTTGCCGAGCTCTCACCGAAACTGAACTGGGTCAAGACCTCCGGCCTCATCTCCCCCGCCAAGTGGGGCAACCTCCCCGGCGGCGAGATCTTCACCTCGCCCTTCAACTCCCACGGCCGCTTCGTCGTGGACGGCGTCGTCGGCGACTACCTCTGCCAGAAATACGGCGACATCGGCACCACCCCGCTGACGATCGACATCAAGGACAACCGCATCGCGAAGCTGGCCTGCAAGAACAAGGAGCTGCTCGCGGAGTTCGACGCCTATTGCCACACGGACGAGAACTCGAACCGCGTCGGCGAGTTCGCCATCGGCACCAACCTGGCCTGCACGCACATCATCGGCCACATCTTGCAGGACGAGAAGCTGCCCGGCATCCACATCGCCTTCGGACATCCCTATAGCGAGCACACTGGCCAGACCTGGAAAAGCACGACGCACATCGACTGCGTCGGCCGCTTCTTCGACATCTGGCTCGACGACGAGCAGGTCATGGCGAAGGGGAAGTTTTTGATTTGAAGGTGATGTCGCGAGTGGACGCGTTTTTTTAGCCACAGATTGCACGGATGAATACGGATAAACTGATTCATCCGGAAATCAGTGAAGCCATCATCGGTGCCGCGATGAAGGTGCTGAACACCCTCAAACCAGGTCTGGATGAAAAGGCTTACGAAAATGCCTTGGTGATCGAATTGCGCAGGCGCGGCCACCGGGTCGATCAACAGAAGCGGTTTGAAGTGCGCTATGAAGACGAACTGGTCGATATCCTTGTTCCCGATATGGTCATCGACGACCTTGTGATAGCAGATCCCAAAGTCGTCGAAGCCTTCAATGAAACGCACTTCGCCCAAATGCAGGGTTATCTGACCATCACCCAGCTTCGCCTGGCCCTGCTGCTGAATTTCAAGTTCGCAGATCTGCGCTGGAAACGGATCATCCGCTAGATCCGCTTCCATCCGTTTGATCCGTGGTCAAATAAAACTCCCGATCGCCTTATGATCCCCGCCCTCCGCCAGCGCTACAATGCCGCGTTCACCGAAGCGCGCTACGCGGCGTTCCTGACGGAGCTGAACAAGGCGGTTTACTGGCCGGTGGATTTCCGCGTGGCGGAGTCGCCGCTGTTTTTCGACGAGGCCACGACCCGCGCGCTCGTTCGCGCCTCGGATGATATCATCGGCCAGCTGGCCAAGCCGGCGTTCCGTGTCCACGCGAAGACGGCCATTCCGCAAGGGCTGACGGTGCCGAAGGAAACCGAGTGGCCGCACTTCCTCGCCGTGGATTTCGCGCTGTGCCACGACGCCTCCGGCCAGGTGCTGCCGCAGTTGATCGAGCTGCAGGGCTTTCCCACCGTCGCGTGCTGGCAGGCGCTGCTGACCGGCGCCTATAAAAAACATTTCCCGGAGATCCCAGCGGAATTTACCCCTTACTTTTCTGCGGGTGGAGCCCGGCCTCCGGACGGGCTTTCAGGATCCACGAACCCAAACCAACCTGCCCGGAGGTCAGGTTCCACCTTTGAAGAACAGGAAGAAGCTTATCTCAACGACCTCCGCCACGCGATGACCGGCGACTGCCTGCCGGAGAACACGGTGCTGCTGGAGATCACCCCCGATCAGCAGAAGACCCGCGTGGATTTCGCCTGCACCCACGCCTTCCTCGGCATCAAGCCGCTGTGCGTCACCAAGGTTCTCAAGCGCGGCAGGCAATTGTTCTACGGCTCCGGCGGCCGCGAGGTGCGGATCGAGCGGATTTTCAACCGCGTGATCTTCGACGAGCTGCTGCGTAAGAACCCGCCGATGAAGTTCAGCTTCTTCGACGACCTCGACGTGCAATGGGCCGGCCACCCCAACTGGTATTTCCGCATCAGCAAGCACACGCTGCCCTACCTCAAGAGCCCGTTTGTGCCCGACTGCCGTTTCGTTAGCCAGCTCGGCGGCGATATCCCGGCCGACCTGGAGAACTACGTCCTCAAGCCGCTCTATTCCTTCGCCGGGCTCGGCGTGGACATCGCGCCGACGCGCGAAAAGATCGCTGCCGTGGAAAAACCCGCCGAGTGGCTCCTGCAGCGCAAGGTGACCTACGCCCCCATCATGGAAACCCCCGACGGCCCAGCCAAGGCCGAGGTGCGGCTGATCTATGCCGGTGACGGCACCGGCATGCCGAAGCTCATCAACCAGCTCGTGCGCCTGACGAAGGGCGCGATGCACGGCGTGGATTTCAACCAGGGCCGCACCTGGGTCGGCGCGAGCGCGGGTTTCCACGCGCCACTGTGATCGGATTTTTTGCCACAAAAAGGCACAAAAATAATCTGTCCGGCCGGCGAAAACATCAACGGGCGCCTATAGGCGCTCCGCACACATGACCGGAGGCTTGGGCTCTTTTGTGCCTTTTTGTGGCCAAACTTCCCGGGTCTTGGTGGAGGGTCCGCGTCCCTGCGGGCCGCGATCTGGTTGCCATTCGCGCAACGGCCCGCAGGGACGCGGGCTCTCCATCGCCAGACGCGAAAGAGCCGCGGTGCACCCCTGCACCGCGGCTCATATGCACACACTCTGCCTTGCGACAGAAGTTGGTTGGAGCCTTAGAACCGGAAGTTTGTTCCCACCGTGAACGTGTTGTTCTGGTGGTCGTCCCGGGCGAGACCCGCGGTGACCGCCCACTGGCTGTCGATCCAGTAGTTGGCTTTCGCCCCGAAGTTCCACGTGCCATTGTCGTTGCCTGCGAGGGTCGGCGTGTCGGTATACTGGATGTAGGGCGTCACGGTGCACGCGGGCGCCAGCTGGAACTCCGCCCCGATGGCGGCCCGCCAGAGCACGGAATTGTCCCGGCCCGCGGGCGTGCCGCGCTGCCACGCGTAGCCGGCGCCGGCCTCGACGTAGGGCTTGCCCCAGGTGTAGGCGTTGCTGAAGGCGCGCAGGCCGGCCGTGACACTCTGGGTGTTCAGGCGGCTGCCTGCGAACAGGCCGGTCTGCGTCCAGTCATAGGCGAACAGGGCATCGAGGCCGGTGTTCAACGGCTGGCTGAAGGCGAACTCGAAGTTGTCCGCGTTGACCGGGCTGTGATCGAGGTTGATGTAGCTATAGGTCAGATTGGCGTATTGCTGACCCAGCAGGCCCTGGTGAACCGGCGTGGTGGCTTCCGGCATGGCCTCGGGCAGGCCGCCCGCCCGGGCCGACACCGCGAGGGCGAGGGCCGCCGCGGCGGAGAGGAGAAGATATTTCAGCGTAGTATTCTGTTTCATAGGTTTTGGTTTGTTGGACCACCGCGCACAAAGTTCGCGGCGACGTCTCCACAGAACACGGCGGAGCCGACCGGGTTCCGCGCCGCAAAAACTTCGCGGGCTTAAACATTTTTTTCCGGAACCGGCCCATGGTCGTATTGTCGCCCGCGCGTTTTCCGGCAGGTTTGGTCGTGGGTCAGTTTGATGTAGGCGAGCTTTATGCCCGACATTCCCCGCGACCTGTCGGGGATAAACCCCGACCTACAACAGTGAAGAAACCAAACTGATACACTACCGGGGTTTCCGTTGCTTGCCAAAGGGTGCGTCCTGGGTAGCGTCGTCTTCCCATGAAAGTTCCCCGTCTCCTCCTGCTCCTCCCCGCCATGTTCCTCTTCACCCGGGCCGCCGCCGAACCGCTCAAGGTCGGCGACCCCGCTCCCGCCGTCACCGGCATCACCGATTCGGGCGAAAAGCTCGCCTTGGCCGACGTATACAAAAAGCAGCCCTACACCCTCGTGTATTTCTACCCGAAGGCCGACACCCCGGGCTGCACCAAGCAGGGCTGCTCGCTGCGCGACGGCTACGAGGCGCTGACCAAGAAGGGCGTGGCCGTCATCGGCGTGAGCCATGACGATGTCGCCGCGCAGAAGGCCTTCAAGGAGAAGTATCACCTGCCCTTCACCCTGATCGCCGACACGGACAAGACCGTCATCAACGCCTTCGGTGTGCCGACCAAGAACGTCCCGCTGATGGGCGAGTTTGCCTCGCGCTCGGCTTATCTGATCAAGGACGGCAAGATCGTCTACACCGACTACAAGGGCACGACCGACAAGCAGGCCGAGGCCATCCTCGCCGAGCTGGCCAAGTAAGCCGACTTTCGCGTTGTCCATTGTCCATCTACCGGGCGGGGGCTTTGACCCCGCCTTTTTATTTGTAGGGTCGGCGCTTGTCGCCGGACCGGGTTTGCCGCACGCCGCGGTCCGCCGGCAAGCGGCGACCCTACAATTTAGAGGTCCGCGTCGTCGACGGGCGCCAGCACCTCGGCCCGCGGGTCGCGCCGGGCGCGCTCGATCCATTCGGCGAACAGCCGCATCTGCCCGAGCCATTCCGGCGGCAGCGGCGCCGCCACGAGGTCGATGATGCGCCACGCGCCCGTCCCGTCGATGACGACGTTGCGGTCGTGCGTGTCGGCCACCAGCCAGGGCACGCCGTCGAGGAAGGCCAGTCGCGGGTGGTCGCGGTCGGTCCGCAAAAACCGCGAGGGGATCGGGATCAGCCGCTCCGGATCGAGGTCGGAGACATCGGTCTTCTCGGGCAGCATCCGGCCCAGGGTCTGTTTCGCCACCGGGATGCCCTCCGGGGTGAGGCCGACCAGCTCGGTCGGGATGCCGAATTCGTGGATGAGCCGCAGTTTCTCGAACAGCATGCGGTAGCTGCCCGGCACGGCGGTCGCCTGCAGCAGGTCGCCCTCGCCACGCGCAAAGGCAAACGTCGCGCCGACATCGCCACCCTCGCGGAACAGGAAAAACTTGTAGACCGATTGCTGCCCGTCGACGAAGGCGAGCGCCTCCACGCCGCCGCCGATGCGACGCAGCTGGGTCGTGTTGGCCTCGAACGGGTCGTCCACCTCCGCGCTGAAGCCGAAATCCTCCAGCCTCACCAGTGGAAGCGTCGCCCGGAAGGCGCGGATGGCCTGACCCAGGGCGGCCCATTCGCCGCCGGTCATCTCCAACAGGCCTACTTCGTCTTCTTCGGCGAGGACGAGAGTGCGGTCTTTATCTGTTGCGATAGCGCATTGGGCTGCTTTTTCGCCCAGCTGATCGAGCGCCCGAAGTCGTTGCCGGTGACCGTCCAGAACAGCGGTCCATCCTTCCGGGCTGGGGAGGTGGGGGCCTGCGAGGAAGGTGGCTCGTCCGGTGAAGGGGTCCGTTTGCTGCATGAGTCGGGCACGCGCCCAAGGTCGCGGCGGCCGCGCCCGAACGCAAAAACTATTTGTCCGCAAGGTGTTCACACTCGAAAGCCGAGGCGAGAAAGTAACGGCCCGGAGCTTGCGCCGGGCTGGTTTCAGGGCAAAACCTCTCGCTTGACACCCCCCGCCCCCCCACGCGAATCTGATCCTCTTTTTGCCATAAACCTATGAAGCCTACATTCCGCCCGCATCGCAAGAAACGCGCCCGCAAGATCGGTTTTCGCGCCCGCAAGGCCACCCGCGGTGGCCGCAAGGTCCTCGCCGCCCGCCGCCGCAAGGGTCGCAAGCGTCTGACGGTCGTCTGAGGATGCACCTCCGCGCCGGGCAACGCCTGCGGCGCAACGCCGACTTCGGTTCCGTTCGCGAACGGGGCCGCCGCCTCGATTGCGGGGCCTTTCTCCTCACCTGGGCTCCGCGCCCGGGCGCGGAGCCCACCGCCCTCCCGCGGGTCGGGGTTGTCGCCTCCCGGGCTTCCGTGGGCAACGCCGTCCACCGCAACCGCGCCAAGCGCCGCCTCCGCGCCATCTACCGCAAACACCAGGCCCTCGTGCCGTCCGGCCTCGACCTCGTCCTCACTGCCCGCGCCGCCCTCCTCCGGCTGCCCTTCGCCGAGGTCGAACAAAGATTCACCGCCGCCTGCCTCAAGCTGGCTCCAAAAACCGCCTGATGCCCGTTTCCCGCCCGACCCTCGTCGATCTTCCCGCCCGCGCCGCGAGCGGGCTGGTCTGGGTTTACCAGAAGACGGTCTCGCCCGCGCTGGTCGTGCTGGACCCGACCGGCGGCTGCCGCTTCGCACCGACCTGCTCGCATTATGCCCGCGGGGCGCTGGCCGGGCACGGCTTCATCGTCGGCACCGGCCTCACGCTGCGCCGGCTCGCCAAGTGCGGCCCGTGGCACCCGGGCGGCGAGGATCCGGTCCCACCGCGCACCCGGCCCGTCTGCACCAAAATTTCCGCCGCTTAATTCCCACCTTTCATGGATAAAAAGAACACAGTCATCGGAGCGCTGCTCCTCATCGCCGCCCTGGCGAGCTTCTACTTCAGCGCCCGTTATGCGCCCCAGCAGCCCGTTCAACCCACCTCCACCGCCACCAGCGGCAGCCCGCTGGCGACGAACCAGGCGCCCGCGGCGGGTCCCGCCAGCTCCCCGAGTGACGCCACGCTCAGCGCGCCGACCACCACGGTCGCGGCGCCCGCCGAGTTTGTCACGCTCGCCAACGAGTTCATCGCGGTGAAGTTCACCAACCAGGGCGGCGCCATCGACTCGATCGCCCTGCTCAAGAAGGCCGCGCACCTCGACACCGCGCACAAGGAATCCGCGGAGCGCTATACCCTCAACGCCAAGCAGGCGGCCCCGGCGTTGAGCCTCGCCGACTTCCCCGGTGCCGACCGCAACGTCGCCTACACGCTCGTGTCCCAGACCGCCACCGAGGTCGTCTACCGCGCCGTCGCCCACAACCTCGAGGTCACGCGCCGCTACTCGCTGGCGAAGGCACCCGGCCTCGACGACTACCAGCTCCGCCACGAGACCACCTTCCGCAACCTGTCCAATGCGCCGCTGGCGCTGCCCCGCGCGGTCTTCAACCTCGGCACCGCCGCCCCGCTCAGCGACACCGACACCGGCATCTACCTCAACGTCGGCTACTATAACGGCGACAGCACCGAGTTTGTCCGCCGCGACCAGCTCGCCAGCGCGGGCTTCATGAGTTCCGGCCCGCCGCCGGCTTTCCTCGATCAGCCCGCCGCCATTCAGTGGGCCTCGGTGAAGAACCAGTTCTTCGCCATGATCCTCACGCCCGACCAGCCGGGCGTCGGCGTGCGCGTCGAGCGCGTGAAGGTGGACCCCATGCAGCCGGCCGAGAACCGCGGCGCCTACGGCGTCACCGCCTACGCCCAGTTCGACCTGAAGCCGCTCGCGGCCGGGGCCAGCACCACCTTCGGCGCCAGCTACTTTGCCGGCCCCAAGGAATACAAGCGCCTGGCGAACACCGACGTCTTCAAGCACCACGAGAACGAGGTGATGCAGTTCAACACCTACCCGGGAAAACTGTTCTTCTCGTCCTTCTTCGCCCCGCTGCTGCTGACGATCATGACCTGGGTGCACTCGGTGGTGCCGAGCTGGGGCTTGGCCATCGTCCTCACCACCCTGCTGCTCAAGATCGTCTTCCTGCCGCTGACCCTGGCCGCCTCCCGCTCCGCCAAGCGCATGGCGAAACTCCAGCCGCACATGGCCGCCATGCGCGAGAAATACAAGGACAACCCCCAGAAGATGCAGACGGAGACGCTGCGCCTCTTCAAGGAGAACCAGGTCAACCCGGTGGGCGGCTGCATCCCGATCCTGATCACGATCCCGTTCTTCATGGCGATGTTCACCATGCTGCAGAGCGTGTCCGAGCTGCGCTTCGCCTCTTTCCTCTGGGTGCACGACCTCTCGGCCCCGGACACCATCTACTCCTTCGGCGCCGTCACCCTGCCGATCCTCGGCCTGACCCACCTCAACATCAATATCATGCCGCTCTTCATGGGCGCCACGATGATCTTCCAGATGCGGCTCACGCCCACACCGACCACGGATCCCGCACAGCAGACCATGTTCAAGGTCATGCCGTGGATGTTTATGCTCTTCTGCTACAACTTCGCGTCCGGCCTCGCGCTCTACTCGACCATCAACGGCCTGTTTACCATCGGCCAGCAGATGGTCATCAACCGGATGCCCGAGCCCCAGCTGCCGATCAATGCCGGCGCCACTCCTGGCACCGTCAAGAACGTCACGCCGAAGAAAAAGAAGTGACGGTAATGGCGGTTGCCCTCAACCGCCCTTCTTCTCTTGTAGGGTCGGCGCTCGCGCCGACCTTGCGCCCCAATCGCGGTGCGTTCCCAGGTCGTCGCAAGCGACGATCCTACATCTCAATGCGGGGCGCTCAGGGCTCCATCTTCGCGCCGGCCTTGACCCAGGCCGCGAGCACCGCGCGCTCCTGCTCCGTGATGTTCGTGACGTTGCCCAGCGGCATGATGCGCGTGACAATGACCTGCTGGTAGAGCCGCGGGGCGTTTTGCACGAGGTCCGCCGGCGTGTGCAGCAGCACGCCCGCCTGCGGCTGGGTGTAGCCCGGATAGGTCGGCTGCGGCGAATGGCACATGATGCAGCGCTGGCCCACGATGGCGCGCACACGGTTGAACGTCACCTCCCCCTCGACCGGCGGCAGCGGCACGATGCGCGGCGCCGTCCACCACGCGACCATGCCGAGCAGCACGGCGCCGAGCGCGGGATATTGCCACGCGTGGACGCCCTTGTGCTTGCGGTTGAAGAAATGCCGGATGACCACGCCCGCCGCCGCCATCAGCATCAGCACCGCCCAGTTCTGCGGGTGCGAATAGGTGGAGCTGTAATGGTTGCTGATCATGATGAACAGCACCGGCAGCGTGAAGTAGTTGTTGTGCACGCTGCGCTGCTTGGCGCGCTGGCCGTCCACGGGATTCGGCGACTGCCCCGCGCGCATCGCCGCCACCATCCGCCGCTGGCCGGGGATGATGACCATCGCAACATTGGCCGCCATGATCGTGCCGATGGCGGTGCCGACATGGATGAACATCGCGCGCCCCCCGAACGCGTGCGACAGGGCCCAGGCCAGGACGCCGATGAAGGCGAAAACCACCACGCCGAGCACGCCGTCGCGCTTGCCGAGCGGGGACTTGCACAGCAGGTCGTAGACGATCCACGAACCGATCATGCTGGCGGCGCCGATGCCCACGGCCTGGAGCGGCGTGAGCGCCATGATGTTGCCGTCGATCATCATGGTCCCGGCCTTCAGCCAGTAGACCAGCACCAGCAGCGCCGTGCCCGAAAGCCAGGTCGTGTAGGCCTCCCACTTGAACCAGTGCAGCTTCTCCGGCAGCGCCGCGGGCGCGACGAGATATTTCTGCGGGTTATAGAACCCGCCGCCGTGCACGGCCCAGAGCTCGCCGCCCACGCCCTTCTTCGCCGCGTCGGAACCCGGCGCCGGCGCATCGAGGCTGTTGTCGAGCCAGATGAAATAGAACGACGATCCGATCCACGCCACGCCGGCGATGATGTGCAGCCAGCGCACCAGCATGCTCAGGAATTCCAGATAGTGTGCGTCCATAAGTTTTGCGCGCCATGCAAGCAGCGCGCCCGCCAGAGGCAACGCGGATTACCCGCGCCACCGCCCGCAAACCCACGCCGGAAATTTGTAATATAATACGTTACAAATTACGGTGCCCCCAGCGGGCGAGCCTGGTCGCCTGCATGAGGCAGACGCAGTCCTCGCCGTCCTCCGTGTGCAGCCAGTGCAGGTCGAGTTCGGGAAAGGCCCGGTCCATCGCCGCGCGCAGGCCGCCGACCTCGAGCACGACCACGCCGTGGGGCTGCAGGCGCTCGCGGGCCTGACGCAGGAGCTTGCGGATGATGTCGAGTCCGTCCTTGCCGCCATCGAGCGCCATGGCCGGCTCCTGCTTGAACTCGGCGGACAGACCGCGCAGCTCGCGGGTCGGCACATAGGGCGGGTTGCTGAGGATCAGGTCGTATTTCACGGCCGGCACGGCGTCGAACACGTCCGAGTGGAACAGCTTCACCCGCGGTGCGAGGTGGTGCCTGGCGACGTTGAACTTCGCCACGGCCAGCGCGTCGGGCGAGAGCTCGATCGCATCGACCCTCGCCTCCGCAAACCGGTGCGCGAGCAGGATGGCCAGGCAGCCCGAGCCGGTGCAGACATCCACGGCGCGCTTCACCGGCTTGCCCGGCGGGAGCCACTGCGGGATCTGCTCCGGCAGCAGTTCGAGGAAATACGAGCGCGGGATGATGACGCGCTCGTCGACATAGAACCGGTGTTCGCCCAGGAACGCCTCGCGCGTCAGGTAGGCCGCGGGCACGTGGTCCTCGGTGCGGCGCCGGAAGATCTCCTTCACGCGCACCTCCTCCTCGGGCGTCAGCTTGCGCCGCAAGACGGCCGGCTTGCTGTCGAGCGGCAGGTTGAGGGTGTGGAGCAGCAGGTAGAGCGCCTCGTCGTGCGCATTCGTGGCGACCTGCCCGAAGGCGACGCGGTGCTTCGCATAAAGTTTCTCCCCCCAGCGCAGCCAATCGCCGAGTGTGGCCCGCTTGCCGGGCCGAAGCCTTGGCGAAGGCCGGTCACCCGGCGTCGCGATGGCCGCGCGGCTCATAGGGCCACCAGCTGCATCACAATGGAGAACGGAATCGTCGCCAATTCCACCAGCAGGCTGATCATGTTCGCCACGGGCCGGATGTTGATCAGGATCAGCATCACCAGGCCGCTCCAGCGGGCGATATGGACGAAGGTCTCCTCCGACATGAACCCCAGGTGGCGGAGCAGGACCCCGCCGGGCAGTGGTGGCAGCGGCAGGCAGTCGAAGACCATCAGCGAGCAATTGATGATGATGATGACCCCGAAAATCTCGACCGGACCCTGATTGTGCAGCCGCAGGCAAATCCCGGCGATCACCGCGGCGACAAGGGAAAGGAGAATGCTGAAGGCGGTGCCGGCGAATTGCGTCAGCAGCACGCCTGTGCGCGGGTTACGGAAGTTGTGCGGGTTGATGGGCACCGGAGCGGCCCAGCCGAGGAAGAACCGCAGGCTCGCCCGGTCGAGCGCCGGCTGCAGGTAGAAGATGCAGATCAACGGCAGCACGATGGTGCCCAGCAGGTCCACATGCGGCATGGGGTTGAGCGTCAGCCGGCCCTCCAAGGCGGGCGTGCGGTCCCCCAGGCGGTGGGCCGTCCAGGCCTGGGCAAAGGCGCGAAGGCACAGGCTCGCCGCCAAAATGATGAAGTAAATCAGCCCATTACGCAGGACGAGGGGATCCATGGTCGGTCATTTCTCGCCCGCTTTGGCGAGCTGGTCGAGCAAAGTCTGCTTTTGCTTCGCGAGCTTGATCTCCGTCACGGTGTCGACCAAGGCGCGCGCCTCGGCGGGCTTGCCCTGCTTGAGCAGCACGTTGGCCTGTTGCAGCCGGAGCGTCTGGTGTTCGAGCGGCGTCTCGACGCCGGCATCGAGCTTCCGCCACAAGGCGAGCGCCTCGTCCCACTTCGGGGTCTCGAGGTCATAGTAGGCCTCGGCGCTCCGGTAGGCGTAACCGAAGTTGGCCGGTGCCAGCTCCGCGGCGCGGAGGAAGGCCTCCAGCATCGCCTTGTCGAGCGCCGGCCGCGTGAACTGCCCGGTCTGGATGAACTCGTCGCGCCCCTCGGTGAGCAGCTTGCCGAGGTGGTAGTGGTAGAGCGGTTCCTTGGGCTCGAGATCGATCGCCGCCATGATCCACGGGAGCGCCTCGACCAGCTTGCCGTCCTCGGCGAGGTGCCGGCCGATCTCGTTTTTCACGAGCGGGAGGTTGGGCTCGAGCTTGTTCGCCTTCAGCAGAATGCCGACCGCCTCGCGCGTCATGCCGACCTGGCCAAGGAGCATGCCGTAGGTGACGTAGGCCGGGGTGAATTCCGGGTTTTTCTGGATGAGCACGTCGTAACTGTTGATGATGGCCTGCAACTCGCCGCGCAGCCGGGCGACATCAACCTGGTCGCCCTCCTTGTCGGCCTTGGCCAGGATGTCGCGCTGGCGCGCGACGATCTCCTTCAGGGTTTTCTCCGCCATGGTCTCGGTCCGCGGCGGCGCCTCGGTCGCCCTCCCCGCGGTTGCGGCGATCAAACCGGCCAGCACGCCCGTGATTTTCCAAAAATTTCGCATCCGCCTACGACACGGACTCCGCCCGATCGTTCAAGGCTTTACGCCATATCTTATGCTGCGCTTCAGCAGCATTCATAACCCTGCCATCCCCTGTTGTAACCTGATTGCAACGTGCGCGATGGCACCAGCCGTGCTACTCTCTGTCCAGTCGTAAGACTATTGCTTTCAAAGGACCCTCCCCAACGAGTTCTTTGACTTTCGGTTGGATTCCCGGCGCGAGGCCGCGGGAGCTCAACCGGGACAGTGTGTAGGATTTCTCTGTCGGGTTGCCGGGATGCGCCGCTTTTGCGCGCCCGGCTTGCCCCAAAGCAGACTTTCGCCGCCGCCGGGCCTTTTAACCCGGCGATGGTGAAACGGGACGCCGATCTGCGGTCATTCCGGCCGGTGGTCGCGTCCTGTCCTGAACAGAAAAAAACCTCCGCCTTACCGCGGAGATATGAAAATGAACACAAAGTCCAAACTAGCCCTCAGCCTCGGTCTGCTCGTGGCGCCCCTCGCCCTGCTGGCGAAAACGCCCGAGAAGGCCTATGTCGAGTCCTACCGTGGCCGCACGGATATCCCGGTGCCCATCTCGGTCGTCACGCCCGAGGTGGAATCCCGGTTTGCCGGGCAGCAGGTAACGCTCGAGTTCGTCGTGGATGCGACGGGCAAGCCGATGCTCATCAGCTCGGCCTCGCCCAAAGCCGACGCCGAACTGGTCGCCGCCGTCACGGCCGCCGTCGCGCAGTGGAAATTCTCCCCTGCGCTGGTGGACGGTCTGCCGGTGGCCAGGAAAGTCGTGTTGCCGGTGAACATTGTCGACAGCCTCGACAATGCCGCCGTCGTCGCGATGAAGGAATAAACAAAGAAAACAACCAAGGCCGTCCCCCCGCGTCAGCGGGGGGCGGCCTTGTCATTTTCCTTTCGGTCCTCCGGCGCTTGCGTAGCGTCCCGCCATGGCGATGCGAGCAAGCGATCTCTGGACCTGGCGCGGCACGCTGGTGCGCGGGGATTATGCCAAGTGGGGGCTGATGCTCTTTGCGATCAAATACAACCTCGATCGCTTTATCGCCGCGGCCTGCTTCGGACGCCCGTGGTTTCCCTGGACTTATCTTTCGAGCATCCCCGGCCCCGCTCCGCGGCCGCCGGCTGCCGACCTGGAGTTGGATCTGATTCTGCTGCTGTTGAGCCTGCCGTTCATTTTCTGGGGCCTCGCAATGACCCTGCGCCGGCTGCGCGATGCCGGTTGGGCGAAGACTCTCCTCGTCCTGTTCTTCGTGCCATTCGTGAACCTGATGTTCTTCGCCTTTCTCTGCCTTCAACCCACCCGCGAGCCGCCGGCGATCAACGCCGCCCCGCCCCGCTGGTGGCGGAGGATTTTCCCGGCGGAAAACCCCTTTGCCGCCGCCGCGCTCGGCATTGCCGCCAGCGTGCTGCTCGGCCTGAGCCTGTCCTATTTCAGCGCCACTTATGTGAAAAACTACGGCTGGGGCCTCTTTGTCGGCACGCCGTTCATGATGGGGTTCTTCGGCGCCCTTTTCCACAGTATCGCCCGGCCGCGGACCTGGATGGAGTGTTCCTTGGTGGCCATTGTCTCGATCCTTCTCGTCAGCGCCTTGCTGGTCGCGCTGGCGGTAGAAGGCCTGTTCTGCTTGCTGATGGCCGCGCCGATCGGGCTGGTGTTGGCCGTGCTCGGCGCCACCGCCGGCTGGATCGTGCAGCTGGAACGTTGGTCGCACCAGCTCGACGAGGTGCGCCTCTACGCCGCAGCATGGCTGCTGGCGCCGGCCCTGCTGACCGTGGAAAGCCGGCTGCCGGCCGCGACCCCGCTGTTCGCGGCCACCACAGTCTGCGAGATCGCCGCGCCGCCCGAAGCGGTGTGGCGGCACGTCGTCGCCTTCGGCGAGCTGCCGCCACCCCGTGAGAAAATCTTCCTCGCCGGCATCGCCTACCCGGTGCGGGCCCGGCTGGACGGCCACGGGGTCGGCGCTGTCCGTTACTGTGAGTTTTCCACCGGCCCGTTTGTCGAACCGATCACGGTGTGGGACGAGAACCGCCGGCTGGCGTTCGACGTGAAGGCCCAGCCACACCCAATGCGTGAGTGGTCGCCCTACACGGAGATCCATCCTGCGCACCTCGAAGGGTTTTTTCGCTCCCGCCGAGGCGAATTCCGGCTCACCGCACTGCCCGGCGGGCGCACGCGATTGGAAGGCACGACCTGGTATGAGCAAAGCATCTGGCCGCAGGCCTACTGGAAGCCCTGGTCCGACTACCTTGTCCATGCCATCCACCGCCGCGTCTTGGAGCACATCAAGGCCGAGACGGAGCGTGCGACGCCATAACCGGGGCGGTCTGCTGCACCCGCCGGCAAAAAACACGACTACGTCACACGGCATGCGAACCGGTTCCTGAGCAGCAAGCCAAGCAGGATCAGCGTCCCCGCGCCAATGACCGGCCCGGCGGGCAGTTGCGACCGCCCGTCCGCCAGGCCGATGCCTAGCGCCGAACCGCCCCATCCGGCCACCGCATAAACCCAAGCGGCTAGCCCGGACCGGCCGCTGCGCGCCGGATAATACACCAGCGCCACGGAGTAGGCCGACACCCCGGCGACATAAAGCCATCCGGCCGCCGCCGGCACCGGCGTTTCTCCGTTGATCAGAAGGCCGGCAATCAGCAGCGAAGCCGCTCCGGCCAAAACCGTCCGCCCCAGCCAGCCCTGGCCGAGCGCCCAACCCGCCAGCACGGCCGCGCCCAGATGCACGCCGGCATTCAACACCAGCCGGCCGGAGCCGGTCCATAAAGCCTCCTTCAACGCCGGGGTGTGCTGGATGACATAAAACGCGGCGCTATCGAGGGCGACCAACGCCATGAAAACCACCACCCACGCCGCGATCCCGCCCTTGGAGTAATCGCCTGCCACCGGTGCGCCCGTCGCAACTCGGGGCACGAGCATGCGGCCACCCGTCAAACCGATGCCCACTGCGAGCAGGGCAAGCAGCGCCTGGGTCGCCGCACCGGCCTCAAAAACCGCAGGCAGGTTGCAAAACGCATAGGCCAGCCCCGTGCCCAGCCCGATGGTTAGCCCTAGGCGCGCATCCCCGACCGCCGGGCGCAGCATCGCCGCCAGCGTGACGGTCACCAGCCCCGTGCCCAGCCCGGTCAGCAGGGCCGCGCCATAATATCCCGCCATGGTTTGCACCGCCATCGACCCGGCCGCGCCACCGGCACAAACCCCGAGGCCCGCCGCCAGCAAGGACCGGCCGCGCGCCTCCTTGAAAACCCGCGCGGCCAACACGCTGCCCGCCACCCCGGCCAGGCCCATCACCGCCATGATCGGTCGCACCACTCCGACGCCTTCGCCCAGCCCCGCCTGCACCGCCCGCAGGAAACCAAACTGCGCGAAAATCAGGAAGTAGGCATAGACCGCCGCCACCGTGATCACGGCTCCCACGATGGTTTTCCCTCCCGGCTGGTAGGTTTGCGGCGCCATGCTTGTCGCTTATGACGCACCAAGTTGCGCAGTCGGCGCCCCGCCGCCACAGGAAAATACTTGCGCCACCCCCGGACCGGAGCCATCAAAGCGACCCTCAGTCCATGGTTTCGAACCACCACCATCACCACGTGAGCTAGCCTTCCCTCCTCGGGAAGGCCTGGAGCGCCTTGCCCGTGGCAGATGGAACCCGATTTTCCAAACCCCCGGCAGGTGCATCCGCCGGGGGTTTTCTTTGCCCCGGTTCCAGGCCCCCGGGACGCGATCCGCCCGCTCCCCGCCTCGCCAAACACTCCACTTTCACTCTCACTCCTTGCCTCGCCATAGCCCATCGGGCGACGGCGGGTCACTCCCTTGTCCGCCATGCCTCCCATCACCACGCCCAAAGACCGCCTCCGCCTCGCCCTCCAGAAAAGCGGCCGGCTCTCCACTGATTCGCTCGACCTGCTCAAAAGCTGCGGGATCCGCGTGAAGTCGCCCAAGGAGAAGCTCCTCCTCCACGCCGAGAATTTCCCCATCGATATCCTTTTCGTCCGCGACGACGACATCCCGCAGCTCGTCATGGACGGCGTGTGCGACCTCGGCATCGTCGGCACCAACGTCCTGGAGGAGGCCGCGCTCGAGCGCCGCACCAACGGCACGGCGGGCGGTTACTTCGTCGAGCGTTCGCTCGACTTCGGCGGCTGCCGCCTCGCCCTCGCCCTCCCCGAGGAGAAGCCCTACGCCGGCGTGAAGGACCTGCAGGGTCTGCGCATCGCCACCTCCTACCCGCAGCTGACCAGGCGCTACCTCGACGAGCAGAAGATCAAGGCCGAGGTCGTCTACCTCAGCGGCTCCGTCGAGATCGCCCCGCGCCTCGGCCTGGCCGACGTCATCTGCGACCTCGTCGCCAGCGGCTCCACGCTCGAGGCCAACAAGCTCCGCGCCGTCGAGACCATCTTCAAGAGCACGGCCGTGCTGCTCCGCAACGCCCGCGAGCTGGCGGCCGAGAAGTCGCACGCCCTCGAGATCCTGCTCCGCCGCCTCGACGGCGTGCAGAAGGCCGCCGACACGAAATACATCATGCTCCACGCCCCCAAGGCCTCGCTGGACCAGATCAAGAAGCTCCTGCCGGGCTCCGAGAATCCCACCATCCTCCCGCTGGCCGGCGACGACACCAAGGTCGCGCTCCACGCCGTCTGCTCGGAGGCCGTCTTCTGGGAGACCATGGAATCGCTCAAGAAGGCCGGCGCCAGCAGCATCCTCGTGCTGCCGATCGAGAAGATGATGCTCTGACCAACCATTCTGTCATTCCGGACGAAGTGAAGAATCCAGCACCACGCCCGCCAACGGCCATCATGCTGGATGCTTCGCTCCGCTCAGGATGACACGCTGAAATGAAACCGTTGATCTGGAAAAAACTCTCCGCCTCCCGCCAGACCGCCGCGCTCCGCCGTCCGGCCCAGTCGGCGCAGCCGGCGGTCGCCGCCGCCGTGCGGACGATCGTCGCAGCCGTGCGCCGCGACGGCGACGCGGCGCTCCGCCGCCTCACGGAGAAATTTGACCGGGTGACCCTGCGCTCGCTGCGCGTGAGCGCGGCGGAGTTTGCCACCGCGGAGAAATCCCTGACGCGCGCCGACCTGGCCGCGCTGCGCACCGCCTACCGGAATATCCGCGCCTTTCACGCCGCGCAGCAGCCGCGCGCTCTCCGCATCGAAACCCAACCGGGCATCGTCTGCGAGAAAACCGTCCGCCCGGTTGGCCGCGTCGGCCTCTACGTGCCGGGCGGCAGCGCCCCGCTGCCGTCGACCGCCCTCATGCTCGGGGTGCCGTCGCAGCTCGCCGGCAACCCGGTGCGCGTCCTCTGCACTCCGCCGGACAAAAACGGCCGCATCAACCCGTGGATCCTCTGCGCCGCGCGTTTTTGTGGCATCACCGAGGTCTACAAGGTCGGCGGCGCGCAGGCCATCGCCGCGCTGGCCTACGGCACGGCCAGCATTCCGAAATGCGACAAGCTCTTCGGCCCGGGCAACGCGTTCGTCACCGAAGCCAAGCAGCAGGTCGCCCGCGACGCCGCCGGGGCCGCCATCGACTTGCCCGCCGGCCCGTCCGAGGTGCTCGTCATCGCCGACCACCGCGCCAACCCCGCCTTTGTCGCTGCCGACCTGCTCTCGCAGGCCGAACACGGCCCGGATTCGCAAGTGGTGCTCGTCGCTTTCAGCGAAAAATTCGCCGCCCGCGTCCAGGCCGCCTTGGCGCGC
Organism: Opitutus sp. GAS368; assembly: GCF_900104925.1. Taxonomy (NCBI): domain Bacteria; kingdom Pseudomonadati; phylum Verrucomicrobiota; class Opitutia; order Opitutales; family Opitutaceae; genus Opitutus; species Opitutus sp. GAS368. The sequence goes on along the minus strand of NZ_LT629735.1, from coordinate 1,752,939 downwards.
CAGCTCTCCACCTTGCCGCGCGCCGCTATTGCGCGCCGCGCCCTGGCCAGGAGCCGCATTTTTGTCGCGGCGAATCGCGCCGAGGCCGTCGTCATCGCGAACGCCTACGCTCCCGAACACCTCATCCTGCAGGTGGCCGACCCGCGCGCGTTGCTGGCTTCCGTCACCACCGCCGGCTCCGTCTTCCTCGGCGACCTGACCCCCGAGTCGCTCGGCGATTACGCCAGCGGCACCAACCACGTGCTGCCCACCTATGGCTGGGCCCGCGCCTGCAGCGGCCTGGGGCTCGCCGATTTTCAACGCACCATGACCGTGCAAACCGCCAGCCAGGCCGGCTTGCAAAGGCTCGGGCCGGTCGTCGAGCGCCTCGCCCTGGCCGAGGGCCTCGCCGCCCACCAGCGCGCGGTGCGCGTCCGCCTGGATGATATTTCTGTAGCGGCGGTCTATGACCGCCGTAAAAACAATCGGCGGCGATCATAGACCGCCGCTACAGCCATGCCTTCTGTCGACCAAGTTCTCTCCCTCGTCCGCCCCGACATCCTCGCGCTGACGGCCTACAGCTCGGCCCGCAAGGAATCCAAGGGCGGCCGCGTCTGGCTGGACGCGAACGAAAACCCTCAGACTCCGTCCGCCGCGAAGCCGTTGCTCAACCGCTACCCCGAGCCGCAGCCGGCCGATCTGGTCGCGCAGCTGGCCGCGCTCTACCGCGTCGCCGCCGCGCAGGTGCTTGTGACTCGCGGCTCGGACGAGGGCATCGATCTTCTCCTGCGCACGTTTTGTCGCGCCGGGCAGGACGCCATCCTCATCACGCCGCCGACCTACGGCATGTATGTCGTTGCTGCCGGCATCCAAGGCGCCCGCACCGTCACCGTGCCGCTCATCCGGGAGAAAAACTTCGCGCTCGATGCCGCCGCCGTGCTCAAGGCCGTCCTTGCCGCGTCGAAGCCGTCTGGCGAAGGCGGGACGCCGGAGGTGAAACTTGTCTTCCTCTGTTCACCGAACAACCCGACCGGCGGCCTGCTCGAGCGCGCCGCGGTGCTGTCGCTGGTCAAATCGCTTGCGGGCCGCGCGGTCGTGGTGGTGGACGAGGCCTATGTGGATTTCTCCGGCCAACCGAGCCTTGCCGCCGAGATCCCGGTGAATCCCAATCTCGTCGTCCTGCGCACGCTGTCGAAAGCCTACGGCCTCGCCGGCGCCCGCGTCGGCACGACCATCGCCGACCCGGCCGTGATCGCTGTATTGCAGAAGGTGATCGCACCCTACCCGGTGCCGGCGCCGGTGCTGATTGCCGCCCTCGCCGCCCTCACCCCGGCCGGTCTCGTCGCTGCCAGGAATTCCGTTGCCGCGATCGTTGCCGAGCGCTCCCGTCTGGCCGTGGCGCTACCGAAGCTGCCGGCCGTGAAGCACGTCTGGCCGAGCGATGCCAACTACCTGCTCGTCGAGGTCGCCGATGCCACCCGGGCCATGATGGCCGGCCGCGCCGCCGGCGTCATCTGGCGCGACCGCAGCAAGGACGTTTCCAACTGCATCCGCATCACCGTCGGCACCGCCGAGGAAAACAACGCCACCCTGGAGGTTTTGTCCCGTGTGTGATCCCTGTTCCGCTTTTCCCGTAGGGTCGCCGCCAGCGGCGACCTCGACCACCAGGTCGGCGCAAGCACCGACCCCACACCTGTCATCGTCATGAAGAAAATCCTGTTCATCGACCGCGACGGCACGCTCATTGCGGAGCCGTTCGACCAGCAGATCGACCGCCTCGACAAGTTCGTCCTCGAGCCCGACTGCATCCCCGCCCTGCTCCGGCTGCGCGATGCCGGCTGGACGTTTGTCATGGTCACCAACCAGGACGGCCTGGGCACGCCGAGTTTCCGCGAGGAGGAGTTCCGCCCGCTGCAGAAGCTGCTGCTCGACATCCTTGCCTCCCAAGGCATCGCCTTCGAGGCCGTGCGCGTGTGCCCGCACACCACGGCGGACAAATGCGACTGCCGCAAACCCAAGACCGGCTTGCTCACCGACTACGTGAAGGATGTGTCTTGGTCGCGCGAGTCGTCCGCAGTCATCGGCGACCGCGAGACGGACGTGCAGCTCGCGCAGAACCTTGGCGTGCGTAGCTTCCGTTACGACCGGAAGACTCTCGGCTGGACGGAAATTGCCCGCGTGATTGCCGTCGGGCCCCGGCGCGCCACCATTGTCCGCAATACCAAGGAGACCAAGATCACCGTCGCGGTTGATCTGGACACGCCCGCGCCCGCGCAACTGGCCACCGGCATCGGTTTCTTTGACCACATGCTCGAGCAGATCGCGAAGAACGCCGGCATCGGCCTGGCCATCAAGTGCGAGGGTGATCTCGAGATCGACGAGCACCACACCGTCGAGGACGTGGGCATCGCCCTCGGCACCGCGCTCCGGCAGGCCCTGGGCGACAAGCGCGGCGTGGGCCGCTATGGCTTCGTGCTGCCGATGGACGAGGCTCAGGCCCAGATCGCGCTCGACCTGAGCGGCCGCGCCTATTTCACCTTCGAGGGCAAATTTCCGCGCGAGGTCGTCGGCGAGCTGCCGACGGAGCTCGTGCCGCACTTCTTCCGTTCGCTCAGCGACGCGCTGGCGGCCACGCTTCAGATGAGCGTGAAGGGCGAGAACACGCACCACATGGTCGAAACCCTCTTCAAGGGTTTCGGCCGGGTGTTGCGCACGGCCGCCACCCGCAGCCTCGACGGCGACATACCCAGCACCAAGGGAGTTCTCTGATGAATATTTTTTCCTGGAGGCGCGGCGACTCCGCCGCGCCTGACCAAGCCTCCGTGCCGGGGTCGGTGCGGCTCCAATGCTAGCCATCGTCGACAGTGGCGGCGCCAACATCGCCTCCGTGCGCTTCGCGCTGGAGCGGCTCGGCCTTCACAGCGAGCTGACCGCAGACCCCGCGGTCATCCGCGCGGCCGAGCGCGTCATCCTGCCCGGCGTCGGTTCCGCTGTGGAGGGCATGAAGCGCCTGCAGGCCAAGGGCCTCGTGGATTGCGTGCGCGGCCTGACGCAACCCGTGCTCGGCGTCTGCCTCGGCATGCAGCTGTTGTTCGAGGCTTCCGAGGAAGGAAACACGTCGACGCTCGGTATCATTCCCGGCCAGGTGGCCCTGTTGCCCGATTCGCCCGGCATAACCGTGCCACACATGGGCTGGAACACGCTCACGACCGGCCGCGAGGTCGGCCTGCTCGACGGCATCGAGCCGGAAGCCCGCTTCTATTTCGTTCACAGCTACGCCGCGCCGGTGAACGCCTTCACGCAGGCCAGCTGCCGGCACGGCACGCCGTTCGCCGCCATCGTGCAACGGGGCAATTTTTCCGGCTGCCAGTTCCACCCCGAACGTTCCGGCGTCGCCGGCGCCCGCCTGCTGCAAAACTTCGTGGAGGGCCGCGTATGAACCGCCCGACCCTTCGTAGTCTATCAGACTACCAACTGCGGGGGAGGGCGCGCGTATGATTATTTATCCCGCCATCGATCTCCGCGGGGGCCGCGTCGTGCGCCTGACCGAAGGCAGGTTCGACCAGGAGAAATCCTACGGCGACGACCCGCTCGCCGTCGCGCAGGATTTCGCCGCGTCCGGCGCCACGTGGCTGCATGTCGTCGACCTCGATGGCGCCAAGGATCCCGCGAAGCGCCAGACGGCGCTGGTCGAGAAAATCGCCCGCGGCAGCGGCCTGCGCATGCAGACTGGCGGCGGCATCCGCGACGAGTCGCAGATTGCCGCGCTCCTCGCCGCCGGCGCCCAACGGGTCATCGTCGGCAGTGTCGCCGTCAGGCAGCCTGCGCTGGTCCACGACTGGCTCAGGAAGTTTGGTCCGGAAAAGATCATCCTATCGCCGGACGTCCGCCTCGATGTCGCCGGCATTCCCCGCGTGGCCGCCGCCGGGTGGCAGGAAAGCACCGGCGTGGCGCTGGACGATTTCCTCACCGGGTTTCTCCTGGCCGGGCTGGTCCACATCCTCTGCACCGACATCAGCCGCGACGGCAAGCTGACGGGCCCGAACCGCGCCCTCTATGCCCGACTCGTGAAGAAATTTCCCTCCCTGCAAATCCAGGCCTCGGGCGGCGTGTCGTCGCTCGACGACCTGCGTGGGCTGAAGACCACCGGCAGCGCCGGCGCCATCGTAGGCCGGGCGCTCTACGAAAAGAAGTTCACGCTGAAGGAGGCTCTCGCATGTTGACCAAATCACAAACGCCAAACCCCAAAACTCCAAAGCCCGAATGCAGGGATTCGTCTGTCCTTTGGCGTTTGGCCATTGGCTTTTGGAATTTTTACCCATGCTAGCCCGCCGCATCATCCCCTGCCTCGACGTCCGCGACGGCCAGGTCGTCAAGGGCACACAGTTTCGCGACCACGAGGTCGTGGGCGACATCATCGAGCTGGCCCAGCGCTATCGCGACGAGGGCGCCGACGAGCTGGTGTTCTACGACATCACCGCCAGCAGCGACGGCCGCACGGTCTCGACCGACTGGGTGACCCGCGTCGCTCGCGTGCTCGACATCCCCTTCTGCGTGGCCGGCGGCATTCGCTCGCTCGACGGCGCGCGCCAAATCCTGCACGGCGGCGCCGACAAGATCTCCATCAACTCGCCCGCGCTGGAAAATCCCGCGCTCATCACCGAGCTGGCCACCGAGTTCGGCTCGCAGTGCGTCGTCGTCGGCATCGACAGCCGGCAGGAGGCCGGCGACTACTTCGTGAAGCAATACACCGGCGACCCGGACAAGACGCAGTCCACGCGCTGGCGGACGATCGACTGGGCGCGCGAGGCGCAGAAGCTCGGCGCCGGTGAGGTCGTCCTCAATTGCATGAACCAGGACGGCATGCGCCAGGGTTATGATCTCGCCCAACTGAAGCTTGTGCGCGACGTGCTGCGCATTCCGCTCGTTGCCTCCGGTGGCGCGGGCACCATCGCCCACTTCCATGATGTTTTCCGCCTCGCCGGTGTGGACGGCGCGCTCGCCGCGTCCGTTTTCCACAAAGGCACCATCAAGATTCCCGCTCTGAAGGAACAACTCATCGCCGACGGCATTTCCATCCGCCCATAATTCAAACTGGTAGGGCGGTGACTCCGCTCACCGCCTTGGCGCGGAACGGAATCCGCGCCCTACCCTTATCCCCCTCTCGCCATGAAACTCCCGAAACTCGACTGGAAGAAGAACGCCGGCCTCGTGCCCGCCATCGTGCAGGACGCCGCCACCCTGCAGGTGCTGATGCTCGGCTACATGGACGCCGCCGCGCTGAAGAAGACCCTGCGCACGAAGAAGGTCACCTTCTTCAGCCGCAGCAAGCAGCGGCTCTGGACCAAGGGCGAGTCGTCGAGGAATTTCCTGCACCTCGTGGACGTGAAGGTTGATTGCGACAACGACACGCTGCTCGTCACCGCCCGGCCCGACGGCCCGACCTGTCACCGCGGCACACCGAGCTGTTTTGGTGACGACGGTGCCAGCGGCGTCGGTTTTCTCGCCCAGCTGGAGCGCACGATCGTCGCCCGCCTCAAGAGCGGCGACAAGAAGAGCTACACGGTGCGCCTGGCCAAGGAAGGTGTCGCCCGCGTCGCGCAGAAGGTCGGCGAGGAGGGCGTCGAAACGGCGCTCGCGGCGCTGAAGAACGACAAGGCGGAGTTCGCCGGCGAGGCCGCCGACCTGCTCTATCACCTGATCGTGTTGCTGCGCGTGAAGAAGATGTCGCTCGGCGACGCCCTCACGGTCCTGGAAAAGCGCCACGCGCCGAAGCGCTGACGGGTCAGGGCCGGTCGTTCTTCGCCACCAAGGCGAAGAGACGCGCGGCCGCCGCGCCGCCGGTGGCTTCCGCCACCTTGGCCGGGACCGGCGGGGCCACCATTTTCAACCGCAGCTGCTTCAGGTCGCCGATGTGGTAGTTGTGGCACTGCAGGCAGCTGTCGCCCGCCTTTGCCGGTTGATGGCAGGTCACGCAGGTGGCCTTGGTCATCGGGGCGAAATTGCTCTGGAAGACCGCCGGATCGTGGTTGAGCCCGAAGCCGCGGGCGTGGTCCGCCGTCGCGTCGATCACGTGGCAGGTGGCGCAACCCTGATCGCCCATAAGGCTGAAGTGCGCGGTGTGTTTGAAGGTGGTGAACGGCCGCCGGTCCGGCTGCGGCTGGGCGGTTTCCCAATTGACGACCTGCCGGCCGCCAACCCGGTCCACCGTGTGGCATTTCATGCAGACGCCGGGAGCGCTCTCCGCCGACAGCTGGTTGAAGATCGCCTGCGCGGCCGGCGACGGATCGTTGGCCGTGGCGTCGATCCATGTAGTGAGGAATGGGTCCGCGTGGCCGCCCGGACGATAGTAGAGCGTGTAGTTTTGATCGCGCCGATACCATCCCCCTTCGGTCACGCGCGTCTCGGCATCATCGAACTCGAGGGCGGCGGAGGCCACCCGGGCAGCGGGCGCGGTGGCGGCCACCGGCGCTTGTTCCCCGCGGCGGTGGGCGGCCACCTCGGCCAGCAGGTTCGGCAGCCAGGCTTGCTGCGCGGCCAGCAGGCCGTCGGCGGAAAACTGGCCGGTGCGCCGCTCGCCGGCATCCATGGGTCCGAGCCGGCGCAGGAGCGCGGGCTGGCCCTGCGTGACCAGGTCCGCGAGCAGGCTCTTCACGCTCCAGAGCAAGCGCCCGGCCGCCGCTTTTTGCGCGGGGGTCGCCTTGGCCAGATCAGTGAGGTCCGCGGAACCGAGGTCCTGCAGCGCGGCTCGCGCCGGGGCGTCGGCCTCGAGCAGGCGGCGCAGGAACGGCGTGAGCCCGCCGACACTCTTGGCGGGCCATTCACCGACGACTTCGCCCGCCGCCTCCAGGACCGCGCGATCAAAGCCCGGCAGGCGGATAAACGCCACGCCCTTGGCACCTGTCCGGCCCTCGCCCGTGATCTGCCCGCCGTGGCAGGCCGCGCAGGTCTGCGCGAAATCCTTCACGAGCATCTGGCGGCCGTCGGCGGCCGGCGCATGGCAGGTGGCGCAGGAAGTAGGTGCGCTCTGGGCCGCCAGCCGCGCGTCGGGGAAATACTGACCCCAGTGGGTGGCGTGGTCGAAGCGGAGCTGCGTCCGCCGCTTGTAAGGGTAATCCTTGAATTCCGGGTGGCCGCGCGCAAAGCCATCGAACTGCGCCTGGTGACACACCTGGCATTGCTGGTCGGTCAGGCGCTTGAGATCAAAATCACGCCCATGGTGCTCGAGGTGGCAGGACGCGCAGGCGAGATCGTTCGGGCCGCCGGGCTGCAGCGCGTGCACCGCCGCCAGGGCCAGCGGCCGGGCCGGGGCCGCCGGCTGGTCGTTGCGCGCGAGGGCGGCGAGCTGGGCGCCGGTCAGGCCATGCGGCGAACGGTCCTGCGGGCCGAGGTCGTGGCACTTCAGGCAAAGCTGGTCGTGCGCCTGGCGCCGTTCCGCCCGCGCCGCCGCGGTGAACGCCAGCGGGGCCGATTCCAGGTGGCAGTCGGCGCAACGTTGCGTCGACATCGCGTGTTGGGGCGTGAGCGGCCCGGGATTCGCCCACTGGTTGCGGGCCCCGCCCCAGAGCGCCAGGAGCACGAGCGCCAGCGCGAGGCCGGCCAGTTTCCAGGCCAGCCGGCCGCGCACGCTGCGCAGACTGCGCTGCGGCGTGCAGGGTGGCACGGGACAGCCGCAGGATCCATCGGGCTGCGGACCCGGCTCGCAGGCGCCGCCGAGGGAAATCGCCCGCGTGCAGAACCAACGGTCGCCCTTTTTTGCCGGCAGACACTGGCCGGTGGCGCGGCATTCGCCCTTGGGTCCGGGACCGAAGACGCAGGCCTGGCACTCGGCGGCGCGCCCGCAGGTCCACTCGTCCTGCGGCCGGTCGTAAAGCTTCCGGTTGTAGATGATGCTCTGCAGCAGACGGCGCATGGGTAAAGAGGCGGCTACCGGTGCGAGTAGTGCAGGACCAGCCAGACGTGGCCGGCCGTGAAGACGAGGAGCACAAACGTCAGCGGGATGTGCACGAAGAGCCAGAGCTTGAGCAGGCGCTGGCCCGCGAACTGGTTGTCGAGGTTGCGCTTCGCCTCGATCAAGTCCGCCAGCTGGTCGGCGAGCGCAATTTCGCGGACACTCAGGAACTGGCGCAAGGCCTCCAGCTCGAGCTTGACCCGGTGGTGCTCGGCGTCCCCGCCCGCCAGCGGGGCCAGCCAGGCCGGCACGTGGGCGAAGTAGCCCGCCAGCACCCGCACATAGAAATCGCCCAGCGTGGTGGATTGCGTCTCCGTCTCCGCTCCGCGCACGACCTGCTTGACCTCGGTCACCAGCCGGTGGCGCAACATGGGAATCCGCTCGTAAACCAGGCTCTCGCCCGAACGCGTGAGGCGGGGTGGCAGCCAGCGGCTCAGCCAGAGACCGAGCACGCCGCTCCCGGCCACGAAGACGAAGGCGAGAGCCAGGGGAACCTCGACCGCCCCGTCCGGCCACCGGCCGCCGGTGTGCAGCACGAAGACGACGCAGGCGAGCCAGCCCAGGTAAATGTGCGCCTGCAGCCAGTGGCTCGCGCTGATCAGCGGGAAAAACGGCAGCTTCTTCCGGGCGTTGAAAAAGGTCAGGGCCAGCACCAGGGCCAGCAGCAGCCAGCCGGAATACAGCGCCACCGGCCGCAGGGCCACGCGCCCGATCATCCAGGCCGCGGTCAGGCCGCCGGCCACTACGAGGGTGGCCAGGGATAAAACCAGGCGCCGGGTGAAAAACGATTTCATCGCTGCAGCCAGGCCGTCAGGGTGTCCAGCTGCCGCATGTCGGCCCGCAGGAGCGCGTCGTGCGGACAGGCGCTCACACAGGCCGGGCCACCCGGCTGGTCGACGCAAAGATCGCACTTGGTCGCGCGCCGCACGGGTTCGCCGGTTTCCTCGGTCACAACCGGCAGCCCTTCTTCATCGTGCAGTGCGACCATCTGGATGGTGCCATAGGGGCAGCTCTGCGCGCACACGCTGCAACCGATGCACGTGTCGGGGTTGATGCCCACCTGGCCGTCGGCGCTCTCGCGGTAGATGGCCCCGGTCGGACAGCCGATCATGCAGACGGGGTCGACGCAGTGCATGCACGCGCTGGCCACCATCACGCCGCTCACCTCGGGGCCGTGCCGGATGAAGCGGGGGTTGTTGTCGTGGGTCGCCGCGCAGGCGCGGACGCAGTCGTCGCAGCGGGTGCACCGGTCGAGGTCGATCAACATTGCCGCGCGACCGTTGATGAACCGCTGCGCGACGATGAACTCCAAGAAATTGCTCCCGCCCAATCCCTGCGGGGCGACGACGGCCGGGGCGGGATCCGCCGCCAGCGTGAGCGCCGCCACTTGCGCCGGGTCCAGCCGGGGCAGGACATGTTCCTCCAGCACGGCGGTCGGGATGAAAAGCAAATCCACGTAGCCGAGGGCCCGGAGGCTGTTGCGCAACGGCACGTGCTGCTTGCCGCGCCAGCCGGTGACGATCTCCTTCAAGCCGAAGGCCTGCCCCTTGCCGAGGTAGCTGTCGGTGCGCTCGCCGTGGTTGTAGCGGCTGCTCACGCGGGCGAACCCGCTGCGCACGAGGAGCAGGCCGTTCGGGTAATCGCCTTCGCGCGCAATCACCGGCTCCTGTTCCAGCCGCTGGCGCTCGTCGTCCTTGTGGCCGCGGTGGTAGGCGCTGTGCCAGTCGAATTCGCCGAAGGTCTCGAAGCGGGTCGCGTCGGCGACCAGTCGCAGCGTGGCCTCGGGCAGGTTCCACAGCAGCGGGGTCTCCGCGAGGTGGCGCAGGAGACTGCGCTCGCGGTAACGGCGGTCGATTTCCTTCTTCCATTCCGGCGCATAGCTGCGGATCTCGCGCAGCCCCTGCCAGCGGATTTCCAGCAGCAGGGCCTCGCCGTCGGCCACCACCGTGGTGGTGCGGGGCGTGCGGCCGAGCGCGGCGATCTCGCCGAACAGCTCGCCGGACTGGAGCCGGATGCTCCGGTCGGCGTCGAGCACCCCGGGCACATCCTGCAGGAACAGGCGCGTCTCCCCGCCCTGGCCGAGCCGGAGGCCCGGCGGGGCGCCGCGGGCGCGGGATTGTTCGGCCACCCGGGGCTGCTGCCACCAGCGCCTGAGGCTGCCCCAGACGGACGGGCGCACCTGCTGGCGCCGGCCGAGCAACTCGGCCGCCGGTTCCTTGACCAGCACGCGCACGGCCCCGGACAGGATGACAAAGGCCGAGTGTCCGTAATCCCCGCGGCGGACGATGATCTCGCCCGGCATGAACCGGCGGATGCGCGCGTCGTTTTTCAGGATGCCGCGGAGCGGGATGGAGGGCGGGAACCGCTCGGGCCGGGTCGTGATGAAAAGCGGATGCGCCAGCACGAGGTTCACGTCCGCCTCGCTCATTTCCGTGCTGAACGGTGTGTCCCAGCGCTCCGGTTCCGCCTGCCGGGTGGCCTGGGAAAACGGCGCGAGGGAGCCGGGGACGATCGACGGGCGGGTGGCCGGTTTTGCCATGGCGGGGCGGGCTATCGGAGGCCGGCGACCCGGCAGGGTTCGCCGCGGCGGCTTTCCGGGCCGGGAAGCGTGGGCCCGGGGCTTGTTCTCATCGAGTGCATCGCAGCGGGTTGGCGGCACCGCTGCGCGCGAAGATTGGGGCGGGAAAATCCGGCGCAAGCTGAAACTCCGCCACAATCCGTTTGTCAGCCGCCCGGCGATGTCCGATAACCGCGGCGCGACACCGGTCGCCCCTCCCACCCGCCCATGCCCTGGACCTACCTTGGTGCCGCCCTTCTGCTGCTGGTCATCGGCCTGCTGGGCCTGAACCTGCTGTCAGCACTTCGCCGGATGCGCGAGGACGCCGCGCGGCGGGCGCTGGATCTCGCCCGCTTCCAGGAGGAACTCGCGATCCTGCGCGAGAAGCACCGCAAGGTGACCCTGGAGCCGCTGCCGTGGAACGGATTTCGCAAATTTGTCGTCAGCCGCAAAACGGCGGAAGGCGCCGCGGTCTGCTCGTTCTACCTGACGCCGCACGACGCGAAACCGTTGCCCGCCTTCAAGCCCGGCCAGTATGTCACCTTCCGCCTGCCCGACACGCGCCCCGGCGGCCAGATCATCCGCTGCTACAGTCTGAGCGACCATCCGCACCAGCCGCATTACCGCGTCACGATCAAGCGGGCCGGCGCCCCCGCCGGCGCGGGCACCTCGCTTGCCGGCGTGTGCTCCGGCATTTTCCACGACCAGATCCGCGAGGGCGACATCCTCGACCTGCGCGCGCCCCTGGGCAACTTCACGCTCGAGCCCGCCGACGCGGAACCGGTGGTGCTGATCGGCTGCGGCATCGGCATCACGCCGGTCTTCAGCATGCTCGCCACCCTCATGCACCAGAAAAGCCGGCGCACGATCTGGTTCTTCCACGGGGTCCGCAGCTCGCGCGAGCATCTGTTCAAGGCGGAACTCGCCGCCTTCGCCCGCGCCAACCCGCAGGTCCACCTGCGCACCTGCTACTCGCAGCCGGGCCCCGACGACCGGCTGGGTGAGGATTACCAGGTGGCCGGCCGGGTGACACTCGAACTGCTCCAGCGGGAACTGCCCTCCAATAATTTCCGTTTCTACTACTGCGGCCCGGGCGCGATGATGGAGGAGCTGACCGGCGGCCTCAAACAATGGGGCGTGCCCGACACGCACCTGCACTTCGAGGCGTTCGGCCCACTGAGCGTGAAGCGCGTCAGCCACGTCACCGCCATGCCGGCGACGCCGGCCGCCACGCGCCCGCTGGTCACTTTCCGCAAGACCGGCACGGCGGTGCCGTGGGACGGCACGCACGAGACGCTGCTCGATCTCGCCGAGCACCTGGGCATCGGCATCGCCTCGGGTTGCCGCGCCGGCAACTGCGGCACCTGCGTGCTCGCGATGCAATCGGGCGAGGTTTCCTACATCCAGCCGCCGGGCAGCCCGCCCGAGGCGCGGACGTGCCTCACCTGCATCGCCCAGCCCAAGGGGGACGTCGTGCTCGACGCCTGACCGGGCGGATTATTTCTTCGCGACCGGCACCGCCGGGGCAATGGACACGCGGATCACGCCGCGCCATTCCTGGGCGGCATAGTCCAGGGCCTTGTCCTCGGGGTATTGCTGGTCGAGGGCTTCCTTCACGCCGGGCTGGAAGGTCTTCGGGTCGCCGTGGCAGGCCAGGCAGGACTGCGAGGAGGCGATCGGGCGGTAGACCCGCCACTCGACCGGCTTGCCGGGCTGCTCGATTTTCTGCACGAGCATCTTGTCCACCGACTGGTCTGCCATCAGCTGCTTGTGAATCTTGTTGAGGGCCGCCTGGTCGGCGCCGTCCGGCGTGTTGGCGGGATTGCGGATCAGCAGGCTGGTGCGCCTGATGGCCGTGACCGACGGCTGGCCGGCGACCGGCTTCGGCAGCTCGAGCCGCTTGAGGTGCATGACGCTGACCGCGAGGCGGGGCTCCTTGGTGGCGAGCTCGCGGGTGACCTCGGAGACCAGCTGGCCGCCGACGCGGTCGATGGTCTTGTAGCCAAACTGGGCGATCTCGGCGACCGCCGGGTCGGCGCTGTCGATGAACGTGTAGACGGCGCCATCCGGCCGGGGGCCGGTGCCCACGGTTTCACTGTCGAAATAGGTGACCTTGTCGAGGGCGGGCGCCGGGGCCGGGGGAGTCTGGGCGGCGAGCACACCAACCAGCAGAAAACCGAGTGCGGAGTATTTCTTCACATTCATTGCGGAAACTCCATCCTGACGGGAAAATAATGCAAGCCTGCAAGAATCCCCCGGCCGCCGGGGACTAGCGCCGGGCTTCGGTCTGATCGGGCGGTGCGGCCGTTCCCAGGCTGGCCAGGTAGGCGAGCAGTGCCTCCCCGTCGTTGGCCGGTCCGGGGCCAAACAAGTGCGCATAGGACGGCATCCGCGAACCCGGCGTCACCGCGCGCGGTGCCTGCAGGTGCAAACGCTGCCATTCGCCGGTGCGCCGGGTGCCCACGTTCTGCAGGTCCGGGCCCTGGCGGCGGTTGCCGAACAGCGGGGGCCGTTGCCGCTCGATTTCCGGCAGCGGAAGCGCCGGGCCCCAGCGGTCCTCGTCGGCCGTGCCGGGGCGCACGTATTGCGAATGGCAGTGGATGCAGCCTTCGGCGATGTAGACCTCGCGGCCGCGGCGGATGAGCGCCGCGTCCTGCGCGGTCACGGACCGCACCAGCACCAGGCTGAGCAGGATGATCCGGGCTTCAGTGCGCATCTGGAAAAATCCCGCGCCCCAACAGCCAGGCCTGCGCCGCCGCCAGCAGCAGATCCGTCGCCGGCACGCTCGACCACGCCGGCGCCAGGCGGCCGGTGGCAACGGCCCACGTGGAGAAACAACCCACCGCCAGCCGGAACCAGGCGGTGAGCTCCAGCACGGCGCGCAGCCGTGCCGGCCCGCCGGCCAGACCCCACAGGTAGCTGAAGCCCACCAGGCCGACGAACACCCCGGTGAAACGCAGGTAGGCTTCCGCCTCGGCCCCCACCGGGCCGACCTGCATCAGGCGCAGCATCAACGCCGGCCGAAACACCAGCCCGAGGCCGGTGAAAAAATCCAGCAGGCCGGCGCCGAGCGCGAGCCCGCGGGCGGTTTTCTCAAGTCGGGTCGGTTTCATTTCGTCCGAGGGTTGCCAGCCAGTCAACGGAAGCCAGGAGCATCACGCCGCCGGCGACCAAACGCAAACCGTAGCAGAGATCGGCCACGCCGCCCCGGGTGGAGAGCAGCGCCGGGTGCGCCGCCTCCTGCCAGCCCAAGCCGGCCAGCACCCCGATGTGCAAGGCGCATCCCGCCTGCCACAGCCAGAAGCTCGTGGCGTGGGGCGCGCGGCCGGGCCCGAGGTTGAGCAACAGCGCCAGGTGCAGGCTGGTGACCAGTCCCGCCATTGCGAGGTGCGAATGCGCCACCAGCACGTTGGTGAACTTCACCCGGTCGGCCACCTCCGGCAGGAAGATGAGCCAGCCACTGAGCACGAGCAGCGCCCACCAACCGAACGCCGCGACCAGCCACCGGCGCGAGGCGGGCGCCCACTGAAAGCCGCGCGCATACCACCAGACCAGCGGAATCCAGATGACCAGGCTGCCCAACCCGACAATCTGGTCCGGGCGGTGGTGGGACGCATCGCCGTGGCCGATGCCGGCGTAAAGCGACAGGGACAGCGCGAAGCCCGCGGCAAACCACCGGCGCCGCCACGCCGGGCCGACCGGCGGCAGTCGCAGCAGCCACGGCATCAACCCGAAAATGCCCACGACGCCGAGCGTCGACCCGAGCAGGCTGGCCCCCGTGGCACCGCCTGTGGCGGGGTTGACCGGCGGATAGGCTCCGGGGGCCGCCGCCCAATAAAGCACCAACGGCACCGCGCCCAGCGCGGCCAGCAGCGCCCAGGCCCACGTCGGGATCCCCGTGCGCCGGCGCGCCTGCCACAACAGGCCCAGCCAGAGCACAAGTCCGGCGAACGCCCAGAAGTTCCGTGTCGGCCCGGTCCAGTCGAGGAACAGCTTGCCGCCCGCCCCGCCGGCCAGCCAGCTCAGCCCGCCCGCCAGCAAGGCGCCCGACCAAACCCGCACGGCCCACCGCGCGGCAAACGCCGCCCGGTCGTCCGCCGGCAAATAGTAGTGGAACAGCGCACCCACGAGCGGCAGCGCACACCAGCCGTAAAGCTGCCAGTCCAGGTGCAGCGGCACCCAGCGGCCGTAGGTCAGCGGGGCCAGCCGGTCATTGAGCTCCGGCCAGAGCAACAGCACGGCCAGCAGGAGGCCGACGAGATTGGCCGCGACGAGCCAACCCAGGCTGTGCCGCCGCACCGCGGTGACCGTGCGCGGGTTCACGCCGTTTCAATCCGGCCGGACCGGACGCGCAGCACGCGATCGCATTGCTCGGCGAAGCGCCGCTCATGCGTCGCGAGCACCACGGCGATGCCGCGGGTCTGCACCAGGTGCCGCAGCAGGTTGAAAACGGTGTCGCCCGTCTCCTCGTCCAGCGAACCGGTGGGCTCGTCCGCCAGCAGCAGGCGCGGGGAATTCATCAACGCGCGGCAGATGGCCGTGCGCTGGCGCTCGCCGCCGGAGATGTCCTGGATGCGGTGGTCCAGCCGGGGCGCGATGCCGACGGCTTCCGCCAGCTCGCCGATGCGCGTGCGGGTCGCGGCCGCGGCGGCGCCACTGGCGAGCGCCGGCACGCGGAGGTTTTCCGCCACGGTCAGGTCCGGGATCAAGTTGTGCAGCTGGAAGACAAAGCCCACGTGGCGGCGCCGCAGCGTCAGGCGGTGATCTTCGCGCCGCGGGTCGAGCCCGCAGACGGTGAGTTCGCCGGCGTCCGGCACGTCGAGCCCGCCGAGCAGATGCAGCAGCGTGCTTTTGCCGGAACCGGACGCGCCCCAGAGCGCCACCATCTCGCCGGCGCGCACCTCGAGGTCCACGCCGTCGAGCACGCGGACGCGGCCGGCATCGTAGGTTTTCCGTAAATCGCAGGCGACAATGAGCGGTGGTTGTTCCGATCCGGGGTTCATGGCTGATGTCAACTAATAGTATACTTAGGCTCGGGCGGCGGCGGGCTCATTCATAACGCAGCGCCTCCGCGGGTTGGATCCTCGACGCGAAGCGCGCCGGCCAGAGCGAGCCCGCCACGGCCGTGACGATCGCCGTGGCCATGATGCCGGCCAGCATCCCGGGTTTCACGACCGCCTGGACGTAGCCGTTGAACTGCGGCGTGTGCTCCAGCGCGAACAGGGCCCCGTAGCCCAGCGCCAGGCCGAGCGCCAGGCCGGCCAGGGCGATGACGACCGCCTCGCCCAGGATCAGCCCGGCCACCTGGCCCTTGGAAAAACCGCAGACCCGCAGCACCGCGATTTCGCGGATGCGGCTGAAGACCGACAGCAGCATGGTGTTGGCCACGCCGAGCCCGCCGAGCAGGAAGGCGCAGAGACCGACAGCCCACGCGGTGAAGTGCAGGATCTTGAACTGCGTGTAGCTCTGGTTGAACTCGCGGTTTTCCAGCGCCATCAGCCCCGGGTTCGCGGCCTCGACGGCGTGCTTGAACTCGGCCCCGCGCGCCTGGTCGCGCAGCTTGATGGCCACGACCGACGCCACGCCCTCGCGGCGGAAAAAGGCCTGCGCGTCCTTGAGCGGCAGGAACACGCCGCCGTCCTCGAAGCCGTTCTCCGTGGAGAAAATGCCCGCGACCGTGAACTCCCCCTTGCCGATGGCGATCTTCTGCTCGGCCTTCGCCCCGAGGAATTCGGCCGCGCGGGCCCCGAGCCAGATGCCGTCCTTGATTTTCCCGAATTCCCCGGGCCGGCCGGCCAGCCATTTCGCCCTCGCCAGGCGCGGGTTGGTCGGCTCCAGGCCGAAGCAGGTGATGATCGGCCGGTCGCCGGACGTCACCAGCCCAAAGAGCAGAGGCTCGGCGGAGGCGACGTTGGTCATCCCGCGCAGAACCGCGGTCTGGTCGTCCGGGACGCTGCTGAAAAACAGGTCCGAGACATTTTTCTCGAAGACCAGGTAGTGCGAGTCCACCGCGAGGATGCGTTCGAACATCCCGATGGCGCCGTTGACGATCGAGAGGATGGTCAGCATCGCCGCCACGCCGAAGCCGATGCCCGCGACGCCGATCAGGGCGCGGAGCTTGTGGCGGCGCAGGTTGACAAAGACGAGCGCGAGGAAGCGCATGGTGGGTGGTGGTGGTGCCCGGCCTCTGGCCGGGCTGGCCGCGCGTTCAATCAACCCGTCCGGAGGCCGGGTTCCACCTTAAACTCAGCCTTTCGGCTCTTCCACCGGGACGCCCGTGAGCTTGAAGCGGATCTTCACCTCGGGTGAGACCGTGAACACCAGCGCCATCCGGATCACCTTCAGCTTCCAGTCCTGGTAGTTGATGGTGGTCTCGCCCGTGATGGTGTAGGCGCCGTCGGTCTTGACGATATTGACGGGGAACTCGATGCGCTCGGTCACGCCGTGGAAAATCAGCCGGCCGGAGGCCTGGCCCTGGCCGTCGGGGGTGAGGGCGAGGTTGCCAAGCTCGAAGCGGCCCTCGGGGGTGCCGCCGCCCAGCCATTTGATCATGGCCGTGTCGCGCGAGTCGTTGCCCGTCTTGAGATCGGTGAATTTGAACGTGAACACCGCGCCCTTGATCTTGCCGGCGTCGTCCACCCCGACCTTGGCGTCATAGGCGTCGAGATGCGCGGTGAAGTTCTTGGTCGCGTTGACATCCACGTCCACGAAGGAGCGGCTCCGGTCGATCTTGAGCGTGCGCTCGGCGGCGAGCAAAACGCAGGGCAGCAACAAAAGGGGGGCAAGCAGGCGGAGGGTTTTCATGATCGGGCGAGTGTGGTTGTCCGGGTTCAGACCGCAAACCTCGGTTTCAGTGCCAAACTGTTACTTTTCGCCCCCGCGGCCTGTCGGGGATAAACCCCGCCCTACAGCAGCAAACAAACCAAACCACAACCAGCCCCGCTAGGTCTTGCCTGTTGGCCTGGGCGCAGCAAGCTGGGGGAAATTGTTTCCATGGCCACCCCGCGGAAATCCGCCGACCAATGGTTCGCCGAGTATGGCGAGAGCCATCAGGATCACACCAACGAGACGATCCACTGGATCTGCGTCCCATGTATTTTCTTCAGCGTGCTGGGGCTGCTGTGGTCCATCCCGGTGCCCGCGGCCATCGCCGGCCCGCTGCCGTGGTTCAACTGGCTGCACCCGGTGCTGCTCGCCGTGCTTGGCTTTTATTTCCGGCTCTCCGTGCCACTGGCGTTCGGCCTGCTCGGGTTCGTTTCCCTCTGCTACATCCTGGTCGAGGGACTGGTGCTGCTCGGCTGGCTCCCGGTCTGGGAAATCTGCCTCGGCCTTTTCGTGCTGGCGTGGATCGGCCAGTTCATCGGCCACCAGATCGAGGGCGAGAAGCCGTCGTTCCTCAAGGACGTGGTTTTCCTGCTCATCGGCCCCGCGTGGCTGCTGCACTTCATCTACAAGAAGCTGGATGTCGCGTATTGATCTGCTTGTAGGGTCGCCGCTCGCCGGCGGACCTCCGGGGTAAAGATCCCCGGAGCAAGCTCCGGGGCATTTGATCAAGACAGCTCGAAATCCAACTGCCCCTTGTGCAACTGACGATACTCACTCTTCCCGCCCTGTCCCTGAACATACGCGGCTATCACCTTTTCGCTGCCGTGCTGACCCACCGTGTTTACGAAATAGCCCTCCCCCCAGAACGCTCCGCCCCACAACTTCTGTTTCACTTCCGGCACCTGCGTGAACACCTCCCGTGCAACCACGCTCTTCACGAGCTGCACCATCCGACTCGGACTGTAACTCGGCACGGTTTGGATGAGAAAGTGGACATGATCCCGATCCAACCCGATCTCCAGAAATCGAACCTCCCAGCGCTTCTCGATCTCCAAGCACACTTGCCGTAGCACCTCATCCACCTTCTCACTCATCACCACCCGCCGATACTTCGCCGCGCACACCAAATGATACATCAACACAGAAACGTTGTGCGGCTTGTGCATATACCGACTCTCCATCCCTCATCTTCCCATCCATCCAAGCCGGAGCAAGCTCCGGGGTATTGGACCCAAAGGGAATAAACGCGGCCCGGCGACGAGCGCCGGCCCTACCTTCGGAACGCCAGAACCTACCCCCGCCCGCCGCGGAGCAGCACGACATTGGCGAGGTCGTTCTGCTCAAACTCGGCCCAGTAGCGGTCCTCGATTTTTTTGAGCCGGTCGTCGTGCGACGGCGCCGGGTCGACCCCGGGCGTGTCCATTGCGCGCTTCACCTGATCGCCGGCCAGGTCGCGGTCGGCAAGGCGGGTCACCAGCTCATGCCAAAAGACGTCGTTCTGAAACTCGCTCTGAATTTCGCGCACGCGCTCGTCCTCGGCCAGCTTCGGCGCCGGCTGCAGGCTGCCGTCTTCCATCGATTCCACGAAGTCTGCGCAGCCCGCGCCGGTCGCCATTTCCAGCAGCTTCTGGTCCAGGGCGTAGTAGCGCTTGGCGGCCGCGGTGTCCTCGCCCTGATAGCCGGTGACGGTCCACATGCCGAGGTGCACGAGTTCGAGGAGCTGGCGGTATTCCTTGGCGGTGAACGAGGCTTTCATAACCG
Source organism: Opitutus sp. GAS368 (assembly GCF_900104925.1). NCBI lineage: Bacteria > Pseudomonadati > Verrucomicrobiota > Opitutia > Opitutales > Opitutaceae > Opitutus > Opitutus sp. GAS368. The sequence continues at coordinate 1,733,866 of NZ_LT629735.1, read as the reverse complement.
CCCACCCTTGCCCGCCCGCCCCGTCCCGCAAGCGCGAAGTGGATGACAAGACGCGGCCTTGACCGCCCGGGGGCGGCTCCTTTCACTCGCCAGCTGCTCCCCACATCCAGTTGGGGGCGATCCTTCCCACCATGTCCAGCTCCGCCGAACCCGCCAACCTCATGGAAGCCCTCGTGTCGCTCGCGAAGCGCCGCGGCTTCATCTACCCGTCCTCCGAGATTTACGGCGGCCTCAACGGCTTTTTCGACTACGGCCCGCTCGGCTCCGAGCTCAAGAAGAACATCCGCGACTGCTGGTGGAACGACATGGTCCGCCGCCGCGACGACATCGTCGGTCTCGAATCCTCCATCATCATGCACCCGAAGGTCTGGGAGGCGTCCGGCCACGTCGCCGGTTTCAGCGACCCGCTCGTGGACTGCAAGGCCAGCAAGCAGCGCTACCGTGCCGACCAGCTTTTCTTTTCCCCCGTCGTGATCGACAGCAAAACGGTCGGCTACGTCTCCGCCCTCGAAAGCGAGAAGACCGGCGAGGAACTGCAAGCCGCCGCCGAGGCGTTCAAACGCAAGAAGGCCATCCAGGGCGCGCTTGCGCCGGTCACGCCGAAGGATTTCACCGAGGCGAAGGAAAGCGAAATTCCGCTCATCCCCTCGCCCGCCACCGGCGAGCCGGGCAGCCTGACGGCGCCGCGCGCCTTCAACATGATGTTCCAGACGAACGTCGGCGCGATGACCGACGCTTCGTCCGTCGCCTACCTGCGGCCCGAGACGGCGCAGGGTATGTTCGTGGACTTCAAGAACGTCGTCGACACGACCCGCGTGAAGCTGCCGTTCGGCATCGCGCAAATCGGCAAGTCGTTCCGCAACGAGATCACGCCGCGCAACTTCATCTTCCGCTCGCGCGAGTTCGAGCAGATGGAGATGGAGTATTTCATCCACGAAGACGCCGACTGGGCCAAGTGCCATGAGGAGTGGATCACCTGGTGCGAGAACTGGCTGAAGAGCATCGGCCTGCCCGCGTCGCACCTTTCGCGCTACGCCCACCCGAAGGAGAAGCTGGCGTTTTACTCCAAGGGCACGGTGGACATCATGTTCAAGTATCCCTTCGGCGTGCAGGAGCTGTGGGGCATCGCCGCCCGCGGCAACTACGACCTCACCCAGCACGCCACCGCCAGCGGCAAGCCGCAGGATTTGTTCGACGAGGCGTCAAAGAAGAAATTCGTGCCGCACGTCATCGAACCCGCCGTCGGCGTCGACCGCATCCTGCTCGCCGTGCTCTGCGCCGGCTACGCCGAGGAGGACGTCAAGGACGAGAAGGGCAACGTCGAGAAGCGCACCGTGCTGCGGTTCTCGCCGCGCATCGCGCCGGTCAAGGTCGCCGTGCTGCCACTGCTCAAGAACAAGGAGGCCCTCACCAACCGCGCCCGCGCGCTCCACGCCAAGCTGCAGCGTCGCTACGCCGTGCAATACGACGACGGCGGCGCCATCGGCAAACGCTACCGCCGTCAGGACGAGGCCGGCACGCCCTGGTGTGTGACCATCGACTTCGAGACCATCGAGAAGCCGGGCGATACCTTTACGCTACGTGAGCGCGACTCGATGCAGCAGAAGCGCATCACCGAGACCGATCTGTTTGCCTTGCTCGACGAACACGTTTATTGATTCCGTCATGTTCTCCACCCTCTCCCCCCGCACCAACTTTCTTGTCCGCGTTGCCCTCGGCTTTGGCATGGGCTTGCTGATGGCCGGTCTGCTGTGAGGCGGTTCCGCTATGGCCTCGACCCGCTCTGTCTGCTCTCCTGCGGCCTCTACGCCGCCTGCCGCTGGCTGATCCGGCCGCACACCAGCGCGGTCTTCTGGCACAGCTATTCCACGGATTACCTGTTCATTCCCGCGGCCCTGCCGCTCATGCTATGGGTCTATCGCCGGCTCGGGCTGCGGGCGCACGATCAGTTTCCGGACTGGCCTGAGATCGGCCTGCACTTCGTGGTGTGGTCCATCGCCGCCGAGGGCGTGGCGCCTCTCCTGTTCAAGTCCGCCACCGGTGACTGGTGGGACGTGGTGACCTACGCCGTCGGGGCGGTGATCGCCGGGGGCTGGTGGACCCTGGCGTCCCGGCCGGGCTTCGACCTGCTGGCGCCGCATTACACGTGGATGGAAAAGGTTCTCGCCGGCCCCCGCCTGCAACGCTGCCGCACGGCGTGGATCGACGAACTGGCCGGAACGCGCCGCCTGCTGGTCGCCGGGGTGGGCCATGGCCCGGCGCTCGCCGCGGTGCTGCGCCGCAACCCCGACCTGCGCGTGACCTGCGTGGACGCAAGTGCACGGATGCTCACGGTCGCCCGGCGGCGGGCCCGGCGCGCCGGGCTGGACATGTCACGCCTGGAATTTGTGCACGCCAGCCTGCCGGCATGGAGGCCGCCGGAGGCCCATTACGATGCCATCGCGACCCATTTCTTCCTCGATTGTTTTCCGCCAAGGGAGCTGGCCGCCGTCATCGCGACCCTCGCGCGGGCCGCAACTCCCGGCGCACTCTGGGTGGTGTCGGATTTTGCGCTACCCGCCCGCGGACCCGCCCGTTGGCGCGCGCGCGCCGTGCACAAGCTCATGTATCTGTTTTTTCGTCTGACCACCGGTCTGCCCGCTCGCCGGCTCACGCCGCCCGACACCCTGCTGGCGGCGCACGGCTTCCGGTTGCAACAGCGGGCGACCCAGGACTGGGGCCTGCTGCATGCCGACCTCTGGGGCCGCCAAGGCTGATTCCGGTTTCCGGAATCCCAAGGGTGGGCCTGCTGGCCCGAGGTTGCCCGGGGGTCATTCCCCAGCCCGGTGATTTGCCTTTGCCCCGCGTCCCGGCGCTGCCTGAATAGCCGCATGGTCTTCCTGCGCCGCTTCCTTCCCCTTCTCGTTCTCACCGCGTTGTGCACGGGCCTGGTGCTGCCAGCCCGGGCCAAGGACGCCCTGGATGAGCGGCGCGACAAAACCCGCGAGATGCGCGACGCGGTGCTGGCCGACCTCTACAAGGATAAGCCCGAGCTCAAGGCCCGCATCAAGAAAGCCGCCGGCTACGCCGTGTTTTCCAACGTCGGCGTGAACATAATCTTCGCCAGCTTTGCCGGCGGCCATGGCGTCGTTGTGGACCGGAAAGGCCACGAGACTTTCATGAAGATGGGGTCCGCCGGGATCGGCCTCGGGCTGGGCGTGAAGGATTTTCGCGGGGTGTTCATCTTTTACGACAAGGATAAGCTCGATAAATTCGTCGAGAAGGGCTGGGACTTCAGCGGCCAGGCCGATGCCGCGGCCAAGTCCGACAACAAAGGCGGGCAGCTCGCCGGCGCGGCCAACATCACCGAGGGCGTCGAGCTCTACCAGCTGACCAAGAACGGCCTCGCCCTCCAAGCCACGCTGCAGGGCACCAAATACTGGAAGGACCGGGACCTGAACTAGCACTACTCCGTTAGGTATAGAATGCCCCGGGCGACACACACCCCCTGACGGGCACCCCTCTCCAGAGGGGACCCAAACCAACGTCGGCGATAATCCCCTCTGGAGAGGGGCCTGTCGGCCATAAGCCCGGCGACAGCCGATAGCGCATAGCGACGGGGTGGGTCGGAATCTGACGGAGCAGTGCTAGGCCTCGGCGTCGATCAGCGCCTCGGGGAAAATCACCCGCGATACCTTGCGCGGATCGTAGAGGATGAAGACCGGCTGCTTTTCGCCAGCGTGTTTGCGTGCCAGGTCGATATCCGCCTTCCTCACGCGCTTCACGGTGACCGGTTGTCCGCCCGCCAGCGCCGGCCCGGCGAGGACGATCCGGCAGACCCGCTGGTTGTTGACCGTCATGTTGGTCTCCTCGACCGACACGACGTCCACCTCGGCCACCAAGCCCGAGCGCAACAAACGGCCCGTCCGTCTCCGGCCCACGAAAAACCATGCGACGAGGCCTCCACCGATCAGCGGGAAGATGGCCACGAATACCCCGCTCCAGCCACCCTTGCTCAACCGCGCCCCTTCCACACAGGCGATTTCGGGGCTGCCGCGCAGGTAGCGGACGGTGACCGCCGCGCCCGTGGCCCAGCGCTGGCCCGTGGTGTAGCAACTCGCCACGCGCACCCGGCCGTCGGCCGGCGTGTAGGCAAAGTCGTATTGGACCACGTGCGTCTTGTTGAGGGACATGTTGGTCTGGACCACGCGGCGGATTTCGCCCGGCGCCGTGCGGTCGCTGGCCGCCAGCTGGAAGTCGTCCAGGAATCTCCAGGGAAAGAATGCCACGACGAAAATCATGCCGAAGCCGCCAAAGACCAGGCCGAACAGCGGCAGGCATCCGCCCTTGCCGCCCCCCGCCGCCGCTTGGGCCACATGCGCCGGCACCTGTCGCGGCGGCGGGCTGGCCAGCAGTTGCGCGATGTCTTCCGCCGTGACTTTCATGGTGCTTGGTTCAATCCGTTCCGCGTTCCAGTTTAGTCCGAAGCTCGGCGATGAGTTCGTCGGTATCCCGGATGAAATCGATCAGTTCCCCCGAGATCGGACCCAGATGCTCCGGCTTGATGAGTTTTTCCTCCTGGCACGATTCCGTGGCGCGCAGCGCATCCTCCAGGTAACCGCGGGCGCGCTTGAGGCGCACGATCGTGTGGGCACAAAAATCCACCTCGGGCGGCCAATATTGACCGTTGAGCGCCCCGGCCAGTTTAGGTCCGGCTATCATCGTGGCGTCGAGCAGTTCGCACACGGGGTGTTCGTTGCCCGCGCTTTTCGGCCGCCATCCCCCGGCCTTCGCCGTATTGCGCAGTTGCAGGGAGAATTCCGTCACGCGCTTCACCAGCGGGTGCTCGAATTCCATCTCCTTTTCCACCTCGGGGTCCGGATTGGCCAGTGCCTCTCCGGCCGCCCGGTTCATATCTTCGATCCACCCTGCGTTGCGCGCCAGCTGTTCGGGCGTGGGTTCGGGCCGGCCTTCCTCGCGATGCAGCCGATCAATCTCTTCCTCGAGGATCTGTTCGTAGTCCGCCTGTTCGCCCTCTCGTCGGAGCCGGGTCTCGATGCAATCGGCCAGGCGTTCGCTTCTTGCCTGCATCGCCTCGGCCTCCTCCTCAGTCTGCGGCCGCGCTTCCCACTCCGCCGGCGTATCGTCGATGATCTTACCAGCCGTCCCACCTGCCGCCCCGGCAAGTCGGTCCATGAAATCCGTCAGGGCCGCGCTGTTGGCCTTGCGCTGATCGGTCTCCTCGACCTCGGACATCTCCCAGGCAGGCTCTCCGGCAACTTTCAGGTCGAAAGCCACCGTCTCAATGACTACGCGGCCGTTGCGCTCGCTGAACCATTCAAGGTAGAGTGAATTACCCCAATGCCACGGGAAAGGTTTCTTGGCCGTGTAGTAGTCTCCGATCTGCTCCGGCGGAATGTCGGGCACCTTGACCCTGCGGGAGGCCGTGATGTCGCCAACCATGCCTTTCTGGTGCCAGGCCAAGTCATCGAGATCCATCGGCCGGGGCTCGGGATTGGTAAACTCAAGTCGCCGGCCGGCAAGATCCCTCCAACCATTGCCCGCCAACTCCAGGAGCATGGGCTCGGTTTTTCCCACGAACCAGATCCGTCCGGTCACGCACCCGCGCACTCGGTTGTCGAGTTCACCACGGATCACCGCCTTGTCGATTCGCCAGGCCATGTGTCGGTTGATTCCCTTATTTCATCGCGAGCTTCCTGTCTGAGGCAATCTCAACCTCGATCAGTTTCAGTTTTGTCTTCTCCGGATGGTAATCGGGTCGCGGCGCGAATTTTTTCCGCATCAGTTTCAGCGCCGAGATTTCCTCCAGCACGAACGTCCGCCAGCCGGGCGGCGGCTCGCTCGCGCTGCCGCCCGAGACCTGCCAGCCGAGCACGGCGGGACGGTTTTCCGTGGCGCGCCCCAGCGCATGCGGCTCCACGCACCGCGCGTAGCCGTGATACTTGAATTGCACCTCGCGGCGTTCCGCCAGCGCCTCACGGAGCCGTTCCTCGACGGTCTTCTTCCGCGCAGCGGCCCAAAGCGCCGGGCCGAGGATCCAAAGCCACAGCCCGGTCGCGCCCACGGCCCGTAGGAAGCCGCGCCGGTTCATATCCGGTCCCGAGCTTGCGCGTCCGGCGCCCCGGGTCAAGAGTCCGTCCGTGATGGATGCCCATGCCCAAGCCCGCGCCCTGATCGACGCCGCGCATTCCGCCGACCCGAAACGCACCGGTGACGGCCGGGCGGCCGAGTTGGTTTATGCCGACCGCATGGAGGCGTGGGTCGCGCGCCTGGTGCCGGCCGCCACCCCGACCCTGCGCCTCGCCGCGCGCTGCCAGCACCTCGAACGCTGGAGTGTTCCCCGCACGACTTTCCCCGACGGCAAGGCCGGCTACCTCAAGTGGCGCCAGTCGCTCTACAAGAAGCAGGCGGACCGCGCCAGGGAACTACTGCTCGCCGCGGGCGTGGCGGCCGCTGAAGCCGACGAGGCCGCCACTTGGGTTTCAAAAACGGCCATGAAAACCAACGCCGGCACCCAGGCGCTCGAGGACGCGGCGTGCCTCGTGTTTTTGGAAAACGAGATCGCGGATTTTGCGGCGCAGCACGCCGACTACCCGCGGGAGAAGTTCGTCGATATCCTCCGCAAGACCTGGAAAAAAATGAGCCCGGCGGCGCAGTCGGCCGCCCTCGGGCTGGCCCTGCCGCCCGCGATCGGCGCGCTGGTGCGTGAAGCCGTCGGCTCCGCCTGACGCCGGCCAGCTTTTTTCACTCGTCGCTTCCGCCTATGGACAAAATCAACCTCGTGGAAAAGCTGGCCAGGTTCTCCGACCATTGGAACCCCAGGATCATCGCGGAGCTGAACGGCCAGCACGTGAAGCTCGTCAAGTTCCAGGGGCCCTTCGTGTGGCACCAGCATGAACACGAGGACGAGCTGTTTTATGTCGTGCGCGGCGAATTCCGGATGGAATTCCGCGACCGCACCGTCGAACTGCGGGCGGGCGACCTCCTCGTGGTCCCGCGCGGCACCGAGCACCGGCCGGTCGCGGACCGGGAGGTCGAGGTCCTGCTCTTCGAGCCGGCCACCACCGTGAACACCGGCAGCGCCGGCGGCGACAAGACCGTGGCGCGACCCGAGTGGATCTAGCCGGACGCGTCTGCCCGATCGCTGTTGCCGCGGCTGGCGCCGCCGTTCTCCATCGTTGCGCCCGGCGGGACGGGCCGCCACGTTGCCGTCCACCCGATGGAAGGCCCGCCCCCCAATTCGCCCCGCCCCTGGCGCTGGATCCCGACGCTCTATTTCGGCCAGGGTATTCCCTACGTGGTCGTGATGACGCTGGCCGTCGTCCTGTATAAGAATCTCGGGATCTCGAACACGGACATCGCGCTCTACACGAGCTGGCTCTATCTGCCCTGGGTCATCAAGCCGCTCTGGTCGCCGCTGGTGGACCTGTTGCGCACCAAGCGCCTTTGGATCGTCAGCCTGCAATTTGTCCTCGGCGCTGCGTTCGCGCTGGTGGCGCTAACCCTGCCGGCGCCCCATGCCTTCCAGGCGACGCTGGCGGTATTCTGGCTGATGGCGTTCAGTTCGGCGACGCACGACATCGCAGCCGACGGGTTTTACCTGCTGGGGATGCCGGCGCATCAGCAGGCGGCGTTTGTGGGCGTGCGCAGCACCTTCTACCGGCTGGCGATGATCGCCGGACAAGGCGGGCTGGTTTATCTGGCCGGCTCGCTGCAGGAATCAACCGGCAGTGTGGTCCGCGCCTGGACTTTGATCTTCTGGTTGCTGGCCGCTTTTTTCGTCCTGCTGTCTTTCTACCACGCGATGGCGCTGCCCAAGCCGACCGCTGATCGCGCCACGGTGCGAACGCACAATTTTTTCCTCGGTTTTGTGGAGGTGTTTGCCGCCTTCTTCCGCAAGCCCGGCATCGGCGTGACGCTGGCCTACCTGCTGCTCTACCGGCTCGCGGAGGCGCAGGCGCTGAAGCTCATTACGCCCTTCCTGCTCGACAAGCGCGAGGTGGGCGGGCTCGGCCTGACGACGAAGGATGTCGGTATCGTTTACGGTACTGTCGGGGTGATCGCCCTGACCGTCGGTGGCATCCTGGGCGGCATGGTCATCGCGCGCTTCGGCCTGAAACGCCTGCTCTGGCCGATGCTCATCGCCATGCATGCGCCCATTGCCGTTTTCCTCGGGCTTGCGCTTCTACAGCCGGCGAACGTCACGATCATCGGGAGCGCGATCGCGCTCGAACAGTTTGGCTATGGCTTTGGCTTCACCGCCTACATGGTTTACATGATGATGGTGGCGGAGGGGGAACATAAGACCGCACACTATGCCCTGTGCACGGGCTTCATGGCGCTCGGCATGATGTTGCCGGGCATGGCCGCCGGCTGGCTCCAGGAGCACCTCGGCTACGTGAACTTCTTCGGCTGGGTGTGCGTGACTACCCTGCCGTCCTTCGTGGTGACGGCGCTGCTCAAGGTGGATCCAGCCTTCGGGCGGAGGGCCGCCCCGGCCGGCTGAATCATTTTGCCACCAAAACCGGGAACCCGTGCTTGCGCAGCGCCCGGTGCAGCTCGCGGATGTGGGCGTGGTCGCGCGTCTCGACCGTGCACACGGCGTTGACCGCCGAGACGTCGGGGCCGCTGAAGGCCCGGTCGTGCTCGATGTCCTTGATGCTTGCGCCGCTCCCGGCCACCACGCGCGTGAGCTCGGCCAGGCCGCCCGGCCGGTCGCTGATCACCGCGGTGAAGCGCGTGAGCCGGCCGTCGTGCACGAGGCCCTTCTCGATGACGCGGCTGAGGATGGCGGGGTCGATGTTGCCGCCGCAAACCGTGAGCACGACCTTCCTGCCGCGCAAGCCGGGCAGGAGGCCGGCCATCAGCGCGGCCAGCGGGGCCGCGGCCGCGCCCTCGACGACGGTCTTCTCCAGTTCGACCATGCGCAGGATGGCGAGCGCGATCCAGTCCTCGGTCACGCGCACGACCTGGTCGACGCGTGAACGCGCCAGCTCAAAGGCGTTGGCGCCGACCTTGAGGACGGCCAGGCCGTCGGCGAGCGTCGCGCGGCGTGGAATCGTCACCGGCCGCCGGGCCTTCAGGGCGGCGGTGAAGCTGGCCGTGGCGACCGACTCGACGCCGATGATCCTGATGCGCGGCTGCAGCGCCTTGGCGGCGACCGCGAGACCGGCGATGAGACCGGCGCCGCCGATCGGGCACACGATGGCATCGATGGCCTTCACCTGCTCCAGGATCTCGAGCGCCATGGTGCCCTGGCCGGCGATGATGGCCGGGTTGTCGAAGCCGTGGATGTAAGCGAGGCCCTCTTGATCGACCAGCGTGTCGGCGTGGGCGCGGGCCTCGGCGAAATCGCGGCCGGACACGATGACGCGGGCGCCGAGCCGCCGGCAGGTGCTGACCTTGATGAGGGGCGCGTAGTCGGGCATCACCACCGTGACCGGGATGTGCAGCAGGCGGCCGTGGTAGGCCAGGCCGAGGGCGTGGTTGCCGGCGGACGCGGCGATGACGCCGCGTTTTTTCTGCGCGGGCTCGAGCTGCAGCAGCGCGTTGCGCGCGCCGCGCTCCTTGAACGAGCCGGTGCGCTGGAAGTTGTCGAGTTTGCAGAAGACGCGCGCGCCGGTTATTTCCGACAGCGGAATCGACTCCGGGCAGGGCGAGACGATGACGCCGCCGGCGATGCGCCGGCGGGCAGCGCGAATGTCTGCGAGGGTGACGGACGGGGTGGTTTTAATGGCGCCGTTCTAGCGCGCCCTCCCTGCTGCGCAACAAAGATGCGGCTACTTGCCCGGGGCCGGAGCTGGCGGCTGCGCCACCGCCGCGTGCTCCTCGGCCAGGAACGCCTTCGCCGTTTTCCTCCACCTAGCGGCGGTCAAAAGGGCGGGTGAAACGGAGCTGGTTTTCATGCCGAGGGGGATATAGGGGTGACGTTGCCTAGACAAGGCGCGTTCATCCCTCCACGGTTACGGCGGCGTCCCCCACCATGTATCAGGTCACTTTCTCCGAACAAAGCATGCGCGAGCTGAACAAGCTCGATAAACTGGCGCAGCTGGACGTCATCGAACCGATCAGCAAGATCCGCCCGACGGACCTGTCGCACCCGCGCGAGCCGCTGGGCAAGTTCCACCGCGGCGGCAAGGATTTCTACCGGCTGCGCGCCGGCGATTTCCGCTTCTATTTCGAGGTGCAGGGCGAGACGCTCCACACCCATTACATCCTGCACAAGGACTCGCTGGAGGACGCCCTTTTCCGGATGAAACTGCCGGTGAGCGAAAAGCAGCTGTTCGAGCAGGACTCGAAGTTCTGGAAATATCTCGAGAGTCTGACCAAGTAACGCCGCCATGTCAGACCTCCAGCAGCGCGACAACCCCTACAACGTCACCCAGGCCAGCCGGATTTATTTCCTGCCGAACCTGATGACGGCGGGCAACCTCTTCTGCGGCTTTGCGGCGGTCATCAAGTGCATCCAGGCGCGGCTGATCACCGACGTCGGTGAATACGCTCAGCTCCACCCCAACCAATCTTGGATGACCCTTTACACCCATGCGGTGTGGCTGATCCTGGCCGCCGTCATCTTTGACTCGCTCGACGGCCGACTGGCGCGCATGGGCGGCCGCACGTCGCTCTTCGGCGCGGAATTCGACTCGCTGGCCGACGTGGTTTCCTTCGGCATGACGCCGGCCCTGATGGTGTTCTTCCTGATCCTGGCGCCGCGGGAGGACTTCCAATGGTTCCGCGAGCTCGGGTGGATCGTGGCGTTCATCTACCTGCTGTGCGGCGCGGTGCGCCTGGCGCGCTTCAACGTCATCACCAACCCGCTGCTGCACCGCGCCGAGGCGGAATCGAGCAAGGATTTCGTGGGCCTGCCGATTCCGGCGGCCGCCGGCACGGTGGCGTCGCTCGTCCTGCTGTTGCTCAACATGGCCGCCAACGCCCGCGAGCTGCGCCAGCTGACGCTCGCCCTGCCGCTCATCCTCATGCTGGTTTCGTTCCTCATGGTGAGCACGATCCGCTACCCCAGTTTCAAGCAGGTGAACTGGGAGACCCGGACCCGCATCCGGACGCTGGTGATTTTCTTCATCGGGGTGGTCTTGGTCGTCCGCCTCCAGGAAGTGGCCCTTTTCTTTCTGTTCCTCGGCTACATCGCCTACGGCCTGTTCGCCCACTATCAGCGCGGCGTCCGCCACGCCCAGATGCGCGCCCTGCGCCGGAAGGTTGTGAAGATGAAGCAGGAAGTTTCCGAATAACTTTCCCCTGTGAACAAGCCGCCGGTTATTCGCGGTTATTCAGGCGGGGCTCACAGCCGCCGGCCGGTCCGCTTTCGCTCCGAAAAAGCCGGGTTATCGGCATAATCGCGCCCTATAATAATACGGATACTTTTCATTATTGTATCTCTCTCTAATCACCCTTTGTTAGTTACCGCACCCTCCCCGCCTTCCGCCGAATGAAATTCAAGATCAACCGCGACCACTTTAGCAACGGCCTGGCCCAGGTCCTCAACGTTGTGGGCTCCAAGGCCGCCATGCCGATCCTGAGCAATGTGCTGATCGAGGCGGAGAAGGACCACATTTCCCTGACCACCACCAACCTTGACCTCGGCATCCGGTGCAAGATCAAGGCCGAGGTGAAGGAAGGCGGCTCCGTCACGCTGCCGGTCAAGCGCCTGGCCACCATCGTGCGCGAACTGCCGAACGTCGACGTCGCCTTCGATTCCAGCGCCAGCCACCAGGTCAAGATCGCCTCGGGCGGTTCCAACTTCCGCATCATGGGCCTCGGGGCCGAGGAATTCCCGAAGCTGCCGGATTCCGGCGACGACAAGGCCTTCACGCTCGAACAGGGCGAACTCGCCACGATGCTGAGCAACGTCTCCTACGCGCAGTCCACCGACGAGACCCGCTACATTCTCAACGGCGTGTATTTCAACTTCAAGGACGGCAAGCTGGCGCTCGTCGCCACCGACGGCCGCCGCCTCGCGCTCGTCAGCAAGGAAATGGCGGTTTCCTCCGCCAACACCGGCGCCATCATCCTGCCAGCCAAAACCGTCGCCGAGCTGCTCCGCCTGCTCGGCAAGGGCGAGAAGCTCAAGATTGCCTTCAACGAGCGCCGCGCGGCGTTCCAGATCGACACGGGCAAGGACAGCAGCGGGCTGACCGACAGCATTTTCCTCTTCTCCAAGGTCGTCGAGGGGAACTACCCGAACTATCAGCAGGTCATCCCGAAGGAGACCCACCAGCGCATCAAGCTCGAGCGGGAGCTCTTCCTGCAGTGCGTGCACCGCGCGGCCCTGGTCACCTCCGAAAAATCCAACTCCGTCAAAATCAAGCTCACCGCCAACCTGCTGGAGATCACCGCGTCGTCGCCCGATTTCGGCGAGTCGCATGAATCGATGGCCATTTCCTACAGCGGCCCCGACCTCCAGGTGGCGTTCAACCCCCAGTTTGTCATGGACCCGCTCCGCGCCCTCACCAAGGACGAGGTGTTCTTCGAGCTGAAGGACGAGGTCAGCCCCGGCGTCTTCAAGACGCTGGAAAGCTTCGTGTGCGTCATCATGCCCGTGCGGCTGAGCTGAGCCCGCCGCGCGGGTCCGCCCGCCCAAAATTCCACCATGCCAGAAACAATCTCCCTGTTTCTCGCCCTGTCCGTCGCGGCGCTGCTGGCGCTGTTCTGGATCAATCTCCGCGTCGCGTCACCCGTGCTGGCGATCCCGATCCGCTGGCTGCGCTGGATTCTGTTCGCCCTCTACGCGGCACAGAGCAACGCGCAGTTCGAGTGGATCGACCGGCCGTTCTGGGCCGTGGCGGCGGCGGTGTTCCTGCTCTGGTTCCTGCTCGAGTCGGGCTTCAACTGGCTCAAGGTGAGCGCCATCAGCCTCAGTCCGCTGCCGCTGTTCCCGCGCTACGTGGTGAACAGCAGCGGCGACGAGTGGCCGACCCAGCAGCGCCTGCTCAAGGTCCGCGACTGGCTGCGGGCCAACCGCTTCACCCCCGTGCAGGCGCTCAAGGCCGAGCTTGGGGGCGGGATCTGGCTGCGCACCTCGGTCTATCACAACCACGATGGCACGCTGCGGCTGCACGTGCTCTTCGTGCCGCAGGAGAACGGCGCCATCACCGTCTGCTACAGCCTCGCCTCCCGGACCGCCGGCGGCCGCCGCTACGTGACCGACAACCTCTACATTCCCTTCGGCGGCTTTTACCCCGAGAGCTGGCACGTGGAACGGCGCCCGTGGCGGCGCAGCCTGGTGAAACAGGTGGCGCGGCACCTGGAGCGGGTGCGGCAGGACGGCGACCCCGTGTTGGCGTGGGACATCAGCCCGATCGAGGACATCAACCAGCAGCAGCAGCAGATGGAGATGATCAACACCGAGCTCGGTTACCTGCTGCCGCACGCCGACCGCGAGGAATACGGCAAAATCACCCCCGAGGGCCGCTTTCGCATCTGGAAGGAAGCCTGGCTGCTGGATTACCTGGGCATCGCGGGCCGCTATCACTGAGGGTGGAACGCGACCACCGGGCGCGTTTTCCGGACCAACCCGTCCGGAGGCCGGGTTCCACCGGTCAAAGCCCGGTTAAACCCCCGGGGCGGGGCAAAAATGACTCGTCTCGCGGCACTTTCCGGCTAACTCGTAGGTTATGCTCCTGCTTGCCGTCACCGCCTTCGAGAAGATCCAGACCCTGCCGCCGGCAATCTGGCTGAAGATCATCATCGCGATCGCGGCGTTCATCCTGACCATTTTCCTTTTCCGGCGGGTGATGAAGATGAACAAGATCATCGCCGCGGTGATCGTCTTCGTCGTCTGCACGGTCGTGTTTTTCTCCTGGGTCTACAACCGCAACGAGCCGGCGTTCCTGACGCCGTTCGTGTCGCGCATCGCGCCGTTTTTCCCCAGCGCCGGCAGCTACGCCGCCAAGCAGGGCAGCCAGCCGAAACCCTGAGCCGGCGCCGCGGGTCGCGCTATCCCGCGGCGGGCCGGGTTTTTATGACAGCGGCCGAAAAACAGGGTGGTTTTCGCCGGCAAAGCCGCGTAGCAAAGACCACTTCTTATGGCCAAATCGCACTCTGACATCGGACTCATCGGCCTCGCCGTGATGGGCCAGAATCTCGCCCTCAACATCGCGGACCACGGCTTCCAGATTTCGGTCTACAACCGCACCACCGAGAAGACCGACAAGTTCGTCGCCGAAAACCCGAGCACCCCCGGCGGGGTCATCGGCACCAAAACCCTCCAGGAATTCGTCGCGTCGCTCGCCAAGCCGCGCAAGGCCGTCATCCTCGTCCAGGCGGGCAAGCCCACCGACGCGGTCATCGACGGGCTCGCCGCGCTGTTCGAACCGGGCGACATCATCATCGACGGCGGCAACGCCCTCTGGACCGACACCATCCGCCGCGAAAAGGCGCTGCGCGAAAAAGGCCTGCGCTTCATCGGCTCCGGCGTGTCCGGCGGCGAGGAAGGCGCGCGCTTCGGCCCGTCGCTCATGCCCGGCGGCGAGTTTGCCGCGTGGCAGGAACTGAAACCGATCTGGGAGGCCGTCGCCGCCAAGGTGGATGCCAAGACGGGCAAGCCGATCCCCGGCGCCGCCCCCGGCAAACCCGTCACCGGCGGCGTGCCCTGCACGACCTACATCGGGGAGAACGGCGCGGGCCACTACGTGAAGATGGTCCATAACGGCATCGAATATGGCGACATGCAGATGATCTGCGAAGCCTACGCGCTGATGTCCGGCCTCCTCGGTCTCAAGCCCGCCGAGCAGGCGGAAATCTTCGCCGAATGGAACCACGGTGCGCTCGACAGCTTCCTCATCGAGATCACGGCCGACATCCTCCAGCAGAAGGACCCGGTCACGAAGAAGAAGGCCTTTGTCGATGTCGTCCTCGACACCGCCGGCCAGAAGGGCACGGGCAAGTGGACCTCGACCAACGCGCTCGACATGGGCGTCCCCGCCCCGACGATCGCCGAGGCGGTGTTCGCCCGCTGCATCTCCGCCATCAAGGACGAGCGTGTCGCCGCCGCGAAGATCCTCAAGGGCCCGGGCAAGAAATACCGCGGCTCGAAGAAGGCCCTCGTGCAAGCCATCCACGACGCGCTCTACTGCTCGAAGATCTGCTCCTACGCGCAGGGCTTCCAGCTCATGCGCACCGCCCAGCAGGAATACGGCTGGAAGCTCAACTTCGGCGAGATCGCCCGGATCTTCCGCGGCGGCTGCATCATCCGCGCCGCCTTCCTCCAGAAAATCACCGAGGCCTACGCGCGGAAGCCCGATCTCGCGAACCTCTTGCTCGACCCGTATTTCAACAAGACCGTGAAGCAGGCGCAGGTCAACTGGCGCAAGGTCGTGTCGCTCGCCGCCGAGTGCGGCGTGCCGGCCCCGACGTTCTTCTCGGCCCTCGCCTACTACGACAGCTACCGCTCGGCCCGGCTGCCGGCCAATCTCCTCCAGGCGCAGCGCGACTACTTCGGCGCCCATACCTACGAGCGCGTCGACCAGCCGCGCGGCAAGTTCTTCCACGTCGACTGGCCCGAGCCGACTCGGCCCCAGCTCGGCGTGTGATGCGCCGGCGGTAAACCCGCGAAAGATTGAATATTCCCGCCACCAGGGTCGTCTGACCAACATGCACCTCGGCCGCCTGCTTCTGATTCTTGGTTGGAGTGGAGCCCTTGCTTCAGGCTGGGCTCAGCCCCGGGAGGACAGAAGCCGTGATCATGACCGCGAGCGCGGTCCGCGGGTCATCCTTTATGAGGAGGCGGATTACCGCGGCGACAGCCTGGTGCTTTATCCCGGGGACGCGTTGGCGTCCCTCCCGGGCCGGACCTTCGAGCGCGGCGGCCGGCTCGATCGCCGGATTTCCTCCATCCGGATCGAGGGCGGGGCCGAGATTTATGTCTACACGGACGCCCATTATCGCGGGACGGCCATGCGGTTGACGGAAAGCGTCCGCGATCTCAGTGACTGTCCGTCGCCCGACGATGAGTCCGCCAGCCTGGACGACAGCATCTCCTCGTTACGGGTGGAGGCCCGGCGCCGCGAAGAACCCCGGAAAGAGCCCGGCCGGGCCAACGAGGCGCGGGTCATCGTTTTCGCGGACGCGGACTACCGCGGCGACAGCCTGGTGCTGCATCCCGGAGATGTGTTGGAGAACCTGTCGGGCAGAACCTTCGAGGGTGGCCGCCGGCTCAATGACGAGATTTCCTCCATCCGGATCGAGGGCGGGGCCGAGATTTATGTCTACACGGACGCCAATTTCCGCGGGGCGGCGATGCGGGTGACCGAGAATGTCCGCGATCTCACCGGCCGGTTGCTGCCCGGCAGCGTGGCAGCCAACTGGAACGACCAGATTTCCTCGCTGCGGGTCGAGACCCGGCGGCGCGACGAACCGCGGGTGGAGCCCGAGGTGATCATCAAGCGGGCCTATCTCGACCTGCTCGGCCGCGAGCCGGATGCCAGCGGGTTGCGCGACTACCGCGCGCTCGTCATAGACCAAGGCTGGACTGAAAGCATGGTGCGCGACCAAATCCGGCGCGGTGATGAATTCCGCCACGAAGGCGCGGACCGGATTGTCCGGCGCGCCTACCTTGAGGTGCTGGGCCGCGAGGCCGATCCGGGCGGACTGAAAACCTATCGCGCCAACCTTTTGGAAAAAGATTGGACCGAGGGGGATGTGCGGGACGCTTTGCGGAAAAGCGAAGAATACCGGAGAAAGCCGGCGAGTCCGCGATAGTCCCGCGGCTTCACGCCAGCTTATGGGGTTGGCGCGCCCGGCTTCATCTTGGCGCGATTTCTCCCGGGGTGGTTGCACCACGGCGCGGCGGGCGCACCGTGGACCGCATGATCGAAGCGAGCGTCATCCTCTTTGTTTTTTTGGTCGCGGGGCTGCTTTTTGTCGGGTCGCGCCTGATGGCGCAGAATGCCCGCAGCAATCCGGCGGCGGAGCTGGTGCGCTTGCAAGAGACTCTGGCCTGGCATGAAGAGCGCCTGCATCAGGCCAAGCAAAAGAACTGGGACTACGACATGATCAACCGCATTGCCGGGGAACTGGCGGAAACGCGGGCACAACTGGCCCGTCTCAATGCCAGACCGGTCGCGGCGCCGGCCTCCGGTTTGGAGCGCTCCTAGTCCGCGCCGCCGGGCACGTGCTTCCGGGGCGACCGGCCGGCAACCGAGTTTTTGCGGAGAAATCCTAGATGGGTGCCCTGGAGCCGGGGCTTCGGTTGACGCCTTGGCGAGGTAACGCATCATCCGGCAATCCTCGTGAGTGCCACCCCGCCCTCAGCCACCAGCAGGCTCGCGCCCGCCCGCCTCTGGATTCATCGCGCCCTGGCTGCGATTGGATTGCCCGTGCTGCTGGTGCTCGGGCTCGAGGGCGGCCTGCGACTGGCGGGCTTCGGCCGCCCCGCCGGTTTTCTCATTCCGGACGAGCAGCCGGGGTTTTACCGGACGAATCCGGATTTCGTCAGCCTGTTCATGCCGGGTGGCTTTGACCTGCGGCCGCTGAATTTCCGTGTCGCAGCCCGCAAGCCGCCCAACACCGTGCGGATCGTGGTGCTGGGCGAGTCGGCGGCGCAGGGCATCCCCGCGCCGGCCTTCGGCTTCGCGCCGCAGCTCCGGGCGCAGCTGCGTGCGCGCTATCCAGACAAGCGCATCGAGGTGCTGAACACCGGCATTGTCGCGATCAACTCGCACGTTGTCTACCGGATCGCCCGCGACCTGGCGGCGTTCTCGCCGGATCTCTTCGTGGTTTATCTGGGCAACAACGAGGTGGTGGGGCCCTACGGCCCCGGCTGCGCCTACCTGGCGGAAATGCCGCCGCTTTGGGTGATCCGCCTCAGCACGTTGGTGCGCGCCACCCGCACCGGCCAGCTGCTGGGCCGCGTGCTGGCGGCGTTCTCCCGGCGTGAGGCCCGACCGGAGGAATGGGGCGGCATGAGCATGTTTGTCGACCGGGCGGTCGCGGGCGACGATCCTCGCCTGGCGGGGGCCTACCGGAACTTCGAGACCAACCTGCGCGACATCGTGCGGGTGGCGGACACCGCCGGGGCGAAGACGCTGCTGTGCACCGTCGTGGCCAACCTCAAGGACTGTCCGCCCCTGCTTTCACTCCACCGTGCCGGGCTTACGGAAGCGGAGCTGGCGGCCTGGCAGCAGGCCTTTGACCGCGGCCGGCTGGCGTGGCGGCTCGGCGATGCGGCGGCGGCCCGGACCGACCTGGAGGAAGCGCGGCGCATCGACCCGCAATATGCCGACACGCTTTTCATGCTGGGCTCGCTGGAGCTGGCGGCCGGCGATCCGGCGCTGGCGCGCGCACGATTGCTCGAGGCGCTGCATTGGGACGCCCTGCGCTTCCGGCCGGATGCCCGCATCAACGAGATCATCCGGGAGGTCGCTGGCGCCGGCGGACCGGTGCAACTGCTGGATGCAGCAAAGTTGCTGGGATCCGACGCCGCATCTCCGGCGCCGCCCGCCGGCCGTGAACTCCTGTTCGAACATGTGCACTTCGACTGGGCGGGAAATTTTCAGCTGGCGTGGGCCATGGCCCAAGGGGCGGAGGCGCTGCTGTTCGGTCGGTCATCCGGTGCGCCGGCCTGGCTCGACTCCGACTCTGTCGCCGCGGCCCTCGCCTACACGCCCCACGAGCGGTTTTCGATGCTGCAACACATTGCCACCATCACCCAGCACCCGCCGTTCACAAACCAGCTGACCTATCCCGAGGACATGGCGCGGCTGGCCCGCGATCTCAACCGGGCGCAGGCGGAGGCCGCCACGGCGGAAAGCCGGCGTTTGGCCAAGACCCTGGTGCAGGCGGCGACAGCGGCCGACCCGGAGAATGCGGACTTGGCGAAAATCGAGGAGACGGTGGATGAGGAACTGGGCGACCCTGACGGGGCCTTGGCTCAGGCGCAACGCGCCCGAAGACTGCAGCCCGCAAACGCCACGCAGGCCGCCGATGAAGCCATCAAGCTCTCCCGGCTGGGACGCTATGACGAGGCGGAGAAGTTGCTGCGGCAGACCGCACTCACGTGCGCGCCCCGGGATCTCACGCTCATGGCGCCCGCTTTCGCCGATCTCTTCACCCGGACCAAGCGCTACGCGGACGGCCGCCGCTACTTTGACGAGGCGATCGCCCGGCGGCCGAGGGACAACAGCCTGCGGATGTTATCCGGCCGGCTGGCCGGGCTGGCGGGTGAGGCCGCGGCCGCGGAACAGGCCTACCGGGCGGTCCTGGCGGATGAACCCGGAAACCAGCCGGCTCTCGAAGCCTTGGTCGGGCTGCTGACAGAAACGGGACGAAGCGCGGCCGTGGAGGAAGCGACGTTCGCCGCCGCGGGAGCGCAGTCCCGGAATCAAGCCAACAACCTGCGCGCGGCCATCATCAGCGAGAACCGCGGAGACGAAGTACAAGCCATCCGGTTCCTGCGGGCCGCGGAGCGCAGCGGCCCGGTGACCTCGGCGGTTGAGCTGCACCTGACCCGGAAACTCCTGACCCGCGGCCAGGCGATGGAAGCGCTGGCGCACCTCGCCGAGGCCCGGCGGATCTCCTGGTATGAGGGTGATGCCGCGGCGACGGAGTCCATCGGGCAGCTGATCGACCAACTGCGGCCCGCCGGGCTGAACCGATGACTGCGATCCTCGGCATCTCCGCCTTTTATCACGACTCGGCCGCCGCGCTGGTGGTCGACGGCCGGATCATCGCGGCGGCGCAGGAGGAGCGGTTCACGCGGCGCAAGCACGACCCGGGTTTTCCGCGGCACGCGGTCGACCACTGCCTGCGCACGGCAGGACTGACGCCGGCCCGGCTGGACCACGTGGTGTATTACGAGAAGCCGTTGCTGAAGTTCGAGCGGTTGCTCGAGACCTACCTCGCGGTGGCGCCGGCGGGCCGGCGGTCCTTCTTCCACGCCGCCCCGCTGTGGGTGCATGAAAAACTCCAGCTGACGCGCGTGCTGAACGAGGGCCTGAGCGGCGAATACCGCCGACCGTATGTTTTCACCGAGCACCACGAGGCGCACGCCGCGAGCGCCTTTTTCCCCTCGCCCTTCGAGGAGGCGGCCATCCTGACGGTGGATGGCGTCGGCGAATGGGCGACAGCCAGTCTGGGCGCCGGGCGCGGCAACCGGATCGAGCTGACGCACGAGCTGCGTTTCCCCCACTCGCTCGGCCTGCTCTATTCCGCGTTCACCTATTTCTGCGGCTTCAAGGTCAACAGCGGCGAATACAAGCTGATGGGCCTGGCGCCCTACGGCACGCCGCGCTTCGCCGGCCTCATCCTGGAAAAGCTGGTCGAGCTGCGGCCGGACGGCTCGTTCCGGCTGGCGCTCGGATATTTCGACTATTGCGCCGGACTGACGATGACGTCGCCGGCGTTCGACCGATTGTTCGGCGGCCCGCCGCGCCGGCCCGAGGCGCCGCTCACGGCCCGCGAGCTGGACCTGGCGGCCTCCATCCAGCAGGTGACGGAGACCATCCTGCTGCGCATGGTGCGGCACCTGCACGGGCAAACCGGATTGAAAAACCTCTGTCTGGCCGGCGGCGTGGCCCTGAATTGCGTCGGCAACGGCCGGTTGCTCCGCGAAGGGCCGTTCGAGCGCATCTGGATCCAGCCGGCGGCGGGTGACGCCGGCGGCGCACTGGGCGCGGCGCTGTTTGTCTGGCACCAGCTCCTGGAAAATCCGCGCCACCCCGCGGCGCCGGACGGCCAGGCCGGTTCGTTGCTCGGGCCGGAGTTTACCCCGGCGGAAATCGAGACGGAACTGGCCGCGCGCGGCGCCGTTTACAGGCGCGCGGCGGATGAAATCACCCTTTGCGAAGAGACGGCACGGCTCATCGCGGCCGGCAAGGTGGTCGGCTGGGTGCAGGGCCGGATGGAATACGGCCCGCGGGCGCTGGGCGGGCGCAGCATCCTGGGCGATGCGCGCAATTCGGACATGCAGTCCACGATGAACCGCAAGATCAAGTTCCGGGAATCGTTCCGGCCGTTCGCCCCGATCGTGCTGGCGGAGCACGCCGCGGAATATTTCGACCTGCCCGCCGGCGCGGAAAGCCCTTACATGCTGGTGGTGGCGCCGGTATCAGCCGGCCACCGTCGGCCCGCGGCGGAAAACGCGGCCGCCGGAATCGCCCGCGTGCGCGAAATCCGCTCGGACATCCCCGCGGTCACACACGTCGACTACAGTGCGCGGGTGCAGACGGTCGACGAGGCCCGCAATCCGCGGCTGCACCGGTTGCTGCAGACGTTCCACCGACAGACGGGTTGCCCGGTGATGATCAACACCAGCTTCAACGTGCGCAGCGAGCCCATCGTCTGCACGCCGGCGGATGCCTACCGGTGCTTCATGGCGACGGATATGGACGTGCTCGTCCTCGGCGAATTCATCCTGATGAAAGAGGCGCAGCCGGCGGGCAACCGGCTCGATCCCCAGGCGCACCTCGATCAATTCGAAATCGACTGATCCCGGCCATGTCCCTCATCCGCATCAACCACCGCCCCGCCGCCCGCCACTTGCTGGTGTTTGCCCTGGCTTGGGGGATTTTTGCCGGAGCAGCCGGCTGGGTGCAGTGGTCCAGGGGTCGCGCGGGCCTCGCCTATGGCTGCTGGACACTCGCGGGGCTGGTGCCGGTGGTCGGCGCCTTCTGGCGCGAGGGGCTGCGGCGGCTTTACATCGGGCTCAGTTACGCCACCTATCCGATCGGCTGGGCGGTTTCCTCCGTGGCCCTGGGCGTGATTTACTATGTCGTCTTGACTCCGCTGGGGTTGATCCTTCGGGTTTGCGGCCACGATCCGCTGCAGCGCCGCCCCGCCGCCAGCTACTGGCACAAGCGGCCGGCGCCCCGCGACGCGGCAAGTTATTTCCGCCAGCACTGACCCATGGACCAAAGCCCCAAGAACGAATTCCAGCAGCAGGCGGCCGGCAAACAGCGCGGATTTTTCGGGCAGTTCCTCGATTTTGCCCGGCACAACAAGAAGTGGTGGCTGACGCCGATCCTGATCCTGCTGTTGCTCGCCAGCCTCCTGATCCTCTTGGGCGGCAGCGGCGTGGCGCCGTTCATCTATACGCTCTTCTGAGACGCGGCCCCGGCGTTCGCTCTCAGGGGGCGAGCAGGAAGGACAGCGGGAGGTCCACGCGCTGGCGCCAGGATTTTTCCGAATGCTCCGCACCGGGGAATTCCCGTGTGATCCAGTCGCGGCCCTCGGTGTAGCCGGCGGCGCGCATGACAGTGTCGACCCGCCGCTGATAGGGTTCGTAGCCGGCGTCGAGCGTCTCCGTGCCGTGGTCGAAATAGAACCGGTGCGCCCCGGGTTTCGGCAGGTGCTGCGCCAGCCAGCCGATGACCACGCCGTCACCGAGCGGCCAGTGCGTGGACACACAGCCTGCGCCACCGAACACGTCGGGATATTCACAGACGGCGTAGGCGGAGATGAGCCCGCCCATGCTCGAGCCCATGGTGGAGGTGTGCTCGCGCTCCGGCTGGGTGTGGTAGGAATGGTCGATGAAGGGTTTCAATTCCTCGACCAGGAACCGCAGGTAGGCGTCGCCCTGCGGGGGAAAGGGTTGGAGTTTGAACTCTGCGACCAAGGCAGCGTATTGCTCCGGTGACACGGCCTTTTGCGGCAGGTATTCGGCGAAGCGGGCCGGCGTGCACCAGATGCCGACGATGATCGCGCCGCGCGTCTTGCCGGCCTGCATGAGCCGCAGCATGGCCTGGTCGGCCGACCACGGCACACCGCCGTAGCTCGTCGCCGGGTCGAAGAGATTCTGCCCGTCGTGCATGTAGATGACGGGGTAGCGTTCGCCGGCATGGGCGTCGTAGCCCGGGGGCAGCCAGACGTCGACATTGCGCGGAGCCACGAAGCGCGAGGAATACGCCGGGTGGTGTTCGATCCGCGCACCCGAGGCCGCCGCCGGCAGCAGCGAGACCTTCACCGGGCCGCTCACCACGGTGCCGGCGAGGTTGTGCACCAGGACACGATACTCGGTGGCGTCGAAGCCGCTGGCGTGGGGCACGGTGTAGGTTGCGCCCGCGGCCCCGCGGATGAATTCGCCGTTGCGCAGCCATTGGTATTCGAGGTCGCCGGAGCCATCGGCCGCGGCGGTCAGGGTGAGCGTTTCGCCAAACACCACCGAAACCTCGGCGGGCAGCAGGGTGGTGAGGCGCGGCGATTTCGCACCGGCAATGCCGAACTGGGCCTTGCTGGGCGCGACGGTGATGCCGCCGACCTTCGCGGCGGCGATATGGCCGCGGAGGTCGTTCACCGTGGCGATGAACTCAAGTTTCTCGCCGGGCGCGAGGTCGGCGGGCGGCGTCCAGAAGACGCGATACGGCGCCGCGTCATCGGTGCCGAGGAGTTCGAACTGCCCGGGCCGCGAGGCGCGGGTCAGCACGAACGTGACCTCGGCCACGCCGTCGCCGCCGGAAACCTCCGCGCGGATCTCACGGCGGGTCGGGAACAAAAGGCCGTCGATCTCGCGCGAGCCGATGCCGAGCACCGCGCCTTCGACCGGCGCGACGAGGGCGATCCGCGGGGCGGCCGCCGGCACGGGCAGCGGAGATTCGGCCCGCCAGAGCGCGAACTGCAGCGGCGCGAGCGTGACGCGCACGGCGCCGTTCGCGTCGGCGGTGAGCGGCTCGTTGCCCGCGGCCTCGGGCGGCCGCGAGTCAAAGAGTGGAGCGAGCCTGGCTCCGGCCGGCTGGCTGGTGGGGATGGCCGCGGTGAGCGTGGCGGAGCGGGAGTTGTTGAAGGCGGCGAGGTATTCGACCTTTTCACCGCGATCGATGCGCGAGAAGGCGAAGAGGCCGGGCTCGGCGGTCGGTCGCAGGATCATCGCGCCGGTGCGGAGTGCGGCGTGGGCCTTGCGGAGCTGGCCGAGCCGGGCGAAGAAGCGGTAAAACGGGTGGTCCGGGTCGAATTTGTCATCGGCGCCGGTGCGTGTGGTGGCGAGGAGCGTGGCGTTCTTGAAGTCGGGTGCCTGCGAGGCGAACATGTCTTCGCGGGCCTGCATGTCGTTGCCGCCCTTGCCGACCATGCCCTGTTCGTCGCCGTAGTGCAGCACAGGCATGCCGCGCGAGAGATACAGCAGGCCGTGGCCGAGGCGCACGAGGTCGGCAAGTTCGTCGCGGGAGGCGCCGGGGTTGTCCTGGAGGAGGAAGTAGCCCCAGCGGCCGATGTCGTAATTGCCGAGCAGGGTCACGCTTGTGTGCACGTTGCTGTCGTGGTCGGTGTAGTAGTCGTCGTGCTGGAAGAAGTCCTCGAGCGCGGCGGCGGTGCCGGCCTGGGAGACGAACTTCCGCATGGCGCCGGCGAAGGCGAAATCGGTCGTGGCATCGGCGGGGATCGAGCCGGTGGAAAACTCGCTGAGGTAGGCGACGTCGCCGACCCCATTCATCACCTCGCCGAACTGCAAGAAGTCCGGTCGGCCGAGCGCGCGGGCCTTGGCGCGGATGGCGGGATTGAAGGCCTGCCAGAACGCGGTGTTCACGTGGCGCATCGTGTCGATGCGGAAACCATCGACGCCCCGTTCGACCCATTGGCTGAAGACATCGATGAAGCCCTGCACGACGCGCGGATGCTCCGTGAAGAGGTCGTCGAGGCCGACAAAATCCCCGAGGCTGGCGCTTTCGCCCTGGAAGGTGCTGTTGCCGCGGTTGTGGTAGAGCGTGACGTCGTTGAGCCACGCGGGGTTCTTGCTGTGCTCCTTGCCGGGCGGGACGACGGGCACGTAGGGGAAACTGCGCCCGGCGGAGAGCTTCGGGAAGGCTGTGGGGTCGTTGAGGCCGTTGTAGGCGACGGCGCGCTCGTCGAAGGGCGTGCCATCGGCGCCGCGATAGGGGGCCGTGGCCTTGTCGATGTAAGTGTATTTGTCGCCCCGGTATTTGATGATGTCAGCCGTGTGGTTGACGACGATGTCCAGATAGACGCGCAGGCCGCGCGCGTGGGCCTGGCGGAGGAACTCACGGTATTCCTCGTTCGTGCCGAGGTGGGGATCGAGGTTGAGGAAATCGGTCGCCCAGTAACCGTGATAGCCGGCGCTGCCGCTCTGCACCGGGTTGTTTTTGAAGGGCGGGGTGGTCCAGACCACCGTCGTGCCGAGCCCCTGGATGTAGTCGAGCTTCTGCGTCGCGCCGAGAAAATCGCCGCCGTGGTAATACCCGATCCGCGTCGGGTCGAAGCCCGTGTCCTCCGGCCCGCCCGGCAGATGGCCGGTGTCGTTGTCCTTGCTGCCGTTGGCGAACCGGTCCGGCATGAGGAGATAGATGGTCTGCCCGGCGCCCGGATGGGTTAGGCGCGGCACGCTGACCGCGGGCTGGGACCGGATCTGGCCGGCCAGCAGCAAAAGGGACGTGGTAAAAAGAAGGCGGACAAGAGGCAGGCGCATGGGGTTGGGTAAAAATAATGAACGCGCCCCGGAGGTGGTCAAACCGCCGGGCCGGGAGAAGACTTCCTTGGACCGGAAAAAACCTAGGTGGCGGGCAAAAGGCCGGCCGGGCCCGGGTGCAGGCGCGAGGCGGCGGTTTTCCCTCTGAAAACCCGGCGGGTCATGCCGGGATCCGCCCGGCCCGGCGGCCCGGCGCGGATGGTCCCGACCTAAGAGTTTTCCAACCCATCGCAGTTTTTTGGGTGGTTTGCGATTCGCGCCGCGGGCTGGGCTGGACGATTTTGACCCCACACACGGCGCACTCCCCCGGTACGCCTCCTACCCTGTTCATTGTTCATCCCTGAACTACCAGACACACCATGCAACCCCTGAACCCCCTCCCCCGATTGACGCGTAGCGCGAGCCTCCTCGCCGCTATTGCCTTCGCCAGCTCACTGGGCCTCGCCCAGCAGACGGCGCCAACCGCCAAGGACGACACCACGCCCGACAAAGACAAGGTCGTCGAGTTGGAAAAATTCACGGTCAAGGCCGGTTTCAGCGGCAGTCTCGCCGCCGCGGCCGAGGCCAAGCAGAACAGCCAGAATATCGTCGAAGTCATCATGTCGGAAGACATCGGCAAGCTGCCCGACGTCAGCATCGCCGACTCCCTCACGCGCCTGACCGGCCTGGCCACGCAGCGCACCAACGGCCGCAGCCAGCAGATCAGCATCCGCGGCCTGACCGGTGATTTCAGCACCGCCATGCTCAACGGCCGCGAGCAGGTTTCCACCAGCCTGAATCGGGGCGTGGAATTCGACCAATATCCGGCCGAGCTGTTGAATTCAGTCGTGGTCTACAAGACCGCGGCGGCGGACCTGACCGGCCAGGGTCTGGCCGGCACCATCGATCTGCAAACGGTGCAGCCTTTGAGCAAGACCGGCCGGACCATCGCCGTGAGCGGCTATTACCAGACGACCCAATTGGGCCAGCTCACCCCCGGGGCCAAGAAGGACGGCAACCGGTTCAACGTCGCCTACATCGACCAGTTTGATGACGGCAAGCTGGGCATCGCGCTGGGTTACTCCCACACGGACACACCGTTCGAGGGCCAGCAATTCCAGGCCTGGGGCTACGCCACCGATGCGGCCGGCAATTTTGCCCTGGGTGGCACGAAATCCTATGTCCGCACCAGCAATCTGAAGCGCGACGGCATCATGGGCGTGATCGAATACAAGCCCAACAGCTTCGTCCACAGCACGATTGATTTCTATTCCTCGAAGTTCGACGAGAAGCAGCTCCTGCGCGGCATGGAAATTCCCCTGTGGCCCGGCTGGGGCACCGGAACGACGGAAACCGCTTACACGGCGACCAACGGCTACCTCTCCTCGAGCACCTATACCGGGGCGCACCCCAACATCCGCAACGACACCTTCCAGCGGAAAGACGATCTCTACGCCGGTGGTTGGAACCTCAAGTTCGGTGACGGCACCGGCTGGACGACGATCTTCGACATGGGCTTCTCCAAGGTCACCCGCTCGGATGAGAACCTGGAAACCTGGTCGGGCCTCGGTTATCATCGTTCGGACGCAGGCGATACGATGACCATCCAGCTGTTCCCGGGCGCGGTGCCAAAGATCACGACGGGCCTGGATTATACGAACGCCAGCCAGTTTTTCCTGACGGATCCGGAAGGTTGGGGCAACAGTCCGACCCCCGGCGTCGCCGGCCCGGGCTACCTCAAGTATTTCCGATCGAAGGACGAGCTCGGCCAGCTCAAGCTTTTGACCAAGCACGAGCTGAAGAATTTCTTCAGCAACATGGAATTCGGCGTCAGCTATTCCGACCGCTACAAGCGGGACGGCGAAGGCCCCTCCGGCTGGGTTTACCTGACCGACGGCAAATCCCAGGATCCGTATCCCCCGGTGATCGGCATCACGGACATGAGCTTCCTCGGGATCAAGGGCATCGCGGCCTATAACCCGCAGGCGCTGGTGGACAACGGCACCCTGAGTTTCTATCCCAACAACGACACCGGGATCGTCGCCAACCGCTGGCAGGTGACCGAGAAAATCACCCGGCCCTACGTTCAGTTCGACATCGATCACAAGATTAACGGGATGCCGCTCACCGGCAACGTGGGTCTCCAGGTGATCAACGTCGACCAGTCCTCGAAGGGATACTCCGCGAACGGCAACACCTTGACGCCGGTTACTGACGGCGCCAAGTACACCGACGCCGCGCCCAGCCTGAACCTGAACTTCATGCCGGCGGAGCTGACGTACATCCGCTTCAGCGTGGCGCGCCAGATCGCCCGGCCGCGCATGTATGACATGAGGGCCTCGCGCACGTGGAGCTACAATTCCACCAACGCGGGCATGACCGATCTCAAGAACAGCCCGTGGAGCGGCGATGGCGGCAATCCGCAGCTCAAGCCGTGGAAGTCAGATTCCATCGACCTTGCCTTCGACAAATATTTCAAGGGCAACAAGGGCTACGTCTCGCTGGCGCTCTTCGACAAGAAGCTCCTCAATTACATCTACGAACAGACGGCGCTGCAGGATTTCACCGGCTACCCCGTCCTTACCGGCCCGGCGCCGACGCTCACCCAAGGCCCGACCAGCCATCCCGTGAACGGGCAGGGCGGTTCCATCAAGGGTTTGGAATTCACCCTGTCGCTGGCGAGCGAGCTGATCAGCCCGGCCTTCAAGGGTTTTGGCCTGGTGATGGGTGGCGCCTACACGGACAGCAATGTCGAGCCGTGGGGCCCCGGCAACGGGACCGCGCCCATCTCCGGCCTGTCGCGGAAAGTCGCCAACGTGACGTTCTACTACGAGCACAAGGGGTTCTCGGCCCGCATCAGCGAACGGTATCGCTCGGATTATCGCGCCTACATCACCACGTTCGGCGTGCCCAACTTCAAGGGTGACGTGCACCCCAATGGCGATTTCGCGGTGACCCAGCCGGAAAAAGTCGTGGACGCTCAGGTCGGCTATACCATGCAGTCGGGCCAGCTCAAAGGGCTGAGCTTCTATCTGCAGGCCTACAATCTGAACAACGAGCCGTTGATCACCTTCAACAGCGGCGATCCGCGCCAGGTCATCAACTACCAGAAATACGGCGCCTCTTACTCCTTCGGCGCTTCCTATAAGTTCTGATCGGGCGGCACCACTCCGTCCGAATCCCCGCGGCCACCAGCGCAAAACTGGTGGCCGCTTTCACTCTCGACCCACCGCCCCCGTGCACGTCCTGGAGTCTCCGGTTATCCGTGCGTGCCGGGCGCACCGCCCCTTCCTTTCGCGCGCTGGCGAACGGCCCATCCTTGGGGTTGGGGGTCGCCGTCAGCCGCCAGCGCGCGAAACCTGACTCCCGTGCTGCTCGCCGCCCCCCAGGATACGCCGACCATGGACCATCCGCCGCACAGCTGGCTCACCACCCGCACTGCCGGGGTGCTGGCTCACGTCTCCTCGCTGCCCGGGGCCTACGGCATCGGCAACCTCGGGCCCGGCGCGCGGGCCTTCGTGGACTTCCTCGCCGAGACCCGGGTGCGCTACTGGCAGATCTGCCCCATCGGCCCGACCGGCTACGGCGATTCACCCTACCAGCTGTTTTCGGGCCGGGCGGGCAACCCGTATTTCATCGACCTCGGCGAGCTGCAGGCCGCCGGGTTGCTCGAGGCCGCGGACCTGGCCCCGTTGCGCGCGCTGCCGGCGGGCAGCGTGGACTACGGCCGGCTCTACGAGATCTTCTGGCCCGTGCTGGCCCGCGCCCACGACCGTTTTGCCGCTTCCGGGGCAGAGCGGCTCGGCGGGTTCGACTCGTCGCTGCGGGAATTTTGCCGCGAGCACGCTGACTGGCTCGAGCCCTTCGCCGACTTCATGGCCTTGAAGGCGCATTTTGGCGGCCGCGCCTGGCCCACCTGGCCGGAGCAATACCGCCAGTGGAACGGCGCGCTCCGCGCCACCGCCCCGGAGAGCGTCCGCCGCGAGGCCGACCGGCACGCCTTCTACCAATACGTGTTCTTCGGCCAGTGGGACCGGCTCCGCCGCCACGCCGCCGGGCGCGGCGTCGGCATCATCGGCGACGTGCCGATCTTCGTCGCCCTCGACAGCGCCGATACTTGGCAGAACCGCGCCGTCTTTCGGCTCGATGCCCACGGCCAGCCGCTGGCGGTCGCCGGCGTCCCGCCCGATTATTTCTCCGCCTCCGGCCAGCTCTGGGGCAACCCGCTCTACGATTGGGATCACCTCGCGCACACCGGCTACGACTGGTGGATCGACCGGCTGCGCGCTGCGTTCGAACTCTACGACATCATCCGGCTGGACCACTTTCGCGGCTTTGACACCTACTGGGAGATTCCCGCCGGCGCGCCCGACGCTCGGGGCGGACGCTGGCTGAAGGGTCCGGGTCGCGCCTTCTTCCACGCGATCCGGGCCGCGCTGCCGGCGGCCCGCATCATCGCCGAGGACCTCGGCTACATCGGGCCCGAGGTGGTGGAACTGCGCCGCGCCGCCGGCCTGCCGGGCATGAAGGTGCTGCAGTTCGCCTACGGCCACGACGCCAACAACGTCAACCTGCCGCACTTCTACCCGCCCGACAGCGTCGCTTACACCGGCACGCATGACAACGTCACGACCCGCGGCTGGCTGGAAACTCTTCCGACGGCCCTCGCGTCCCTGGTGGACGATTACTATCAGCTCGGCGGCGCCCGCTCGGCCTGGCCGCTCATCCGGGCGGTCCTGGCCACGCCTTCGCGCCTGGCGGTGATCCCGATGCAGGACTTGCTCGACCTGCCCGCCTCGGCCACCCTGAACCGCCCGGGTACCAATGAGGGCAACTGGCAGTGGCGCTTCACCACGGCCGGGCTCTCGGCCCTCTCCGGTGAAAAATCCGCCAAGCTCAGCCATTGGATCAAGCTTTACGACCGCACCGGCGACCGCCCTCTGCGGGACTTCAGCGAACCCCCCGGGCACTGACCGCCTCATTCATGAGACCCCTTCGCTCCCTTTCGCTGCCGGCCATCTGGAACATGAGCTTCGGTTTCCTCGGGATCCAGTTCGGCTTCGGGCTCCAGCTGGCGAACATGAGCGCGATCTACGCGAAGCTCGGGGCGGACGCCTCCAAGATCCCCCTGCTCTGGCTCGCCGGTCCGATGACCGGCCTGATCGTGCAGCCCATCATCGGGGCCATGAGCGACCGCACCTGGACGAAGCTCGGCCGCCGCCGGCCCTATTTTCTGGTCGGGGCGATCCTCGCCAGCGTGGCCCTGTTCTTCATGCCGGACGCGCCCGCGCTCTGGGCGGCGGCGGCGATGCTCTGGGTGCTCGACACGAGCATCAACGTGAGCATGGAGCCGTTCCGCGCGTTTGTGGCCGACAAGCTGCCGGACGAGCAGCGCACGCTCGGCTTTGTCATGCAGAGCTTTTTCATCGGTATCGGCGCGGCGGTGGCGAACGCCCTCCCCACCCTCTTCGGACACTTCGGCGTGCACGGCAACGCGGCCAACGGGGTCCCGCTCGCCGTCCAATACGCCTTCAAGCTCGGGGCCGCCGCGTTTCTCCTCGCGGTGCTCTACACGGTCATCACGACCCCGGAGTTTCCGCCCGAGGACATGGCGGAGTTCCTGCGCAAGAAGCGTGAGCACAAGCGCTACAAGCTGCAGCCGAATTATGTCGGTGGCGGCGCCCTGCTGGGCCTGCTGTTCGGCGTGTCTCGCGGCGTGCTGGTGGACGGGGCCCTCGGTCTCTGGCAGCCGCTGGGCGGCGCGGTCATCGGCGCAATCATCGGCGCGGTGCTGAGCGGACCCGAGGTTTCCGCCGCCCTGCGCGAGATGCCCGTGACCATGAAGCGGCTCGCCGTGGTCCAATTCTTCACCTGGCTCGGACTGTTCTGCATGTGGATGATGTTCAGCCTGGCCACGGCGCAGCAGGTCTTCGGGACCACCGACCCGCAATCCCCCGCCTTCGACCAGGGCACGCTGTTCGGCGGCCAGACCTTCGCTTGGTATTCCATCGTGTGTTTCCTCGTGGCGTTCCTGCTGGCCCCGCTCGCGGCGAAGATCGGCCGCCGGCAGGTCCACGGCCTCGCGCTGGTGCTCGGCGGCGCGAGTCTGCTCGCGACGGGATTCATCCACGATCGCACCCTCTGGCAATGCACGATGATCGGGGTGGGTGTCGCGTGGGCGAGCATCCTCGCCATGCCCTACGCCATGCTGAGCAGCGCGCTGCCCGCGGCGCGGATGGGCGTCTACATGGGCATCTTCAATTTCTTCATCGTGCTGCCGGAAATCCTGGCCTCGCTGACCCTCGAACCCGTGGTCCGGCAGGTCTTCCACAACGACCCGGTGAAAGTCGTCATGCTCGGCGGGGCGTCCATGCTGGTGGCCGCGGTGGCCCTCGTCTGGGTGCCGGCCGACCAGCCCAAGGCAGGGACGTGATTTTATGAAACGAGCCCTGTCATTCCTCCTTGGCGCGCTGCTGGCGGTGTTGCCGCTGGCCGGTCGCGCGGCCGCCACCGATCCCTACCAGCCACAGCCCTACGTGAAGCTGAAGCACCCGGAATGGGCGAAGAACGCCACGATCTACCAGATCAACACCCGGCAGTTCACCCCCGAGGGCACCTTCCGCGCCGCGGAAGCACAGCTGCCCCGCCTCAAGGCGCTCAACGTCGACATCCTCTGGCTCATGCCGGTCCACCCGATCGGCGTGAAGAACCGCAAAGGCACGCTCGGCAGCCCCTACGCCGTGCAGGACTACCTCGGCGTCAACCCCGAGTTCGGCACGCTCGCCGACCTGAAGCATTTCGTCGCCGCAGCCCACGCCCAGGGCTTCCATGTGATCCTCGACTGGGTGGCCAACCACACCGCGTGGGACAACCCGCTCGCGACCGAGCACCCCGACTGGTATCAGCACGATCATCAGGGACACTTCCGCCCGACCCCGTGGTTTGACTGGGACGACATCATCAATCTCGACTACCGTTCGCCGGGCTTGCGGAAATACATGACCGACGCCCTGAAATATTGGGTGCGCGAGGCCGACGTCGACGGCTATCGCTGCGACGTGGCGGGCTTCGTGCCCGTGGATTTCTGGAACAACGCCCGCAAGGAGCTCGATGCGATCAAGCCCGTCTTCATGCTCGCCGAATGGGAGACGCGCGACCTCCACGCCGAGGCCTTCGACATGACCTACGCCTGGAGCTGGTATGACGACATGGTCAACATCGCCAAGGGCAAGGCCGACGCCGGCGCCCTCTCCGGCTACTACGCGTGGGACGAGGGCTTCTTCCCGGCGGACATCTTCCGCATGACCTTCGTCAGCAATCACGACAAGAATTCCTGGGACGGCACGGAGTTCGAGCAGTTCGGCGACGCATTGCCCGCCACCATCGCCCTGTCCGTCGTGGGCAACGGCATGCCGCTGATGTATAACGGTCAGGAAGCGGGCAATCCCAAGCGCCTGAAATTCTTCGAGAAGGATCCCATCGAGTGGCGCCAGCACCCCAACGGCGAACTCTACCGCCGGCTCTTCGCGCTCAAGCACGCCAACACCGCGCTGTGGAACGCGCACTGGGGCGCCCTCATGGTCCAGGTGCCGAACGATGCCGGGGTGTTCAGCTTCGTGCGGCAGAACGACCGCGACAAGGTCTTCGCCGTTTTCAACTTCACCAAGGACGTCAAGACCGTGACGTTCAAAGACGACCTCTTTCCCGGCACCTACACCGAATACCTCAGTGGCGAAAAAGTGACGCTGGACGCCGGCACGCGGCTCACCCTGCCGCCGTGGGGCTTCCGGATTTATGTTCGGTAGGAGCGGTTGCCCTCAACCGCCTTATTTTCCCACTGAAGGCGCCGTTTTCTCCGCCGGTACGCCGTGGGTGAAGTCGAGCCGGTCGTGATAGACCGTCTTCGGCTGCTCGTCCTGCAGCTGGCGCTGGGCCTCGAGCCGGGCGCGGTATTCCTGGGGCGTCGTCCCCTTGTGCTGCTTGAACACCCGGGCGAAGTAGGCCGGGTCGGAAAAACCGCTGGCATAGGCGATCTCCGAGATCGTCAGGGTGGAGGTCTCGAGCGCGAGGATGGCGCCGTCGATGCGGATCCGCTGGATGTAGTGCGTCAGCCGCTCCTTCGTCTCGGTGTGGAACAGGTGGGAGAGGTAGTCGGGCGAGCAGCCGAGCAGCTCGGCGATGTGTTGCACGCCGAGCTCGGCGTTGGCGAACTGCTCGCGCACGAGGCATTTCGCCTGGAAGACCTTCCCGATGTCGCTGTTGAGCCCGCCGGTGCCGGTCTCGACGATGTTGCGGAAGAGCCCGAGCAGGGCGAGGAGCAGGCCCTTGAGCACGGCGTCGCGCGCCGGGCCCTGCGTGCTGTGGGTCTGCGCCGTGGTGTTGGCCAGCGTGAGGAAGACCTCGAGGTTGGGCGCGTCAAAGAACTCGATCACCTCGATGTCGGGCTTGCCGGACCGCACCTCGTGCGCGAAGTGCAGGCTGAGGGTGTTGTTGTAGAAGCCGGCCACGAGGTTGCGGAAGGGCTTGTCCGGTTCCGGGTGCACGACCTCGCCGTGCGGCACGCCGGCGGGGATGATGCACATCTCGTCCGGCCCGAGCCGGAAACTCTCGCGGGGAAAGCTGAAGTTGGTCGCCCCCTGCAGGCCGAGGAAGATCTCGGGCCGGTAGTGGTAGTGCATGCCGCGCTTGTTCTGCACCGGCTTGAGCTCATGGGGCACGCGCAGCGTCAGGCGGTTGCGGTCGACCAGTTTCAGCGCCTGGTCGAAGGCCGCGCGCATTTCGGCGCGATTGTGCGCGCTCATCGAGCGGGCGGTGAAAAGAGCGTGAGGCGCGCCTGGGGCAGACATGGGGATGTCCCGGGCCGGTGTGTCGGCGGACCGGATCCTTGGGGTTGCCGGAAGCAATGCGCGCAAATGCCGGAAACATCAAACGGGAAATGATCCCGCGGCAGTCCTCCGGGATCAACGCAACGTCAACAGCCGCGTCTCGCCGAAGTCCAATGTCGTAAACTCCCCAGCGGAGACCCCTTGCGCCGCGCGGGCCGCCGCCAGGCCGTGCAGCGGGGCGTCGAGGCCCTCATCCGTGAGCTGGAAAGTGCCGAAATGCATGCCGATCGACTGCCGGGCACCGAGCGCGCGGTGGGCGCGGACGGCCTCGTCGGGATTCATGTGCACGGCTTCCATGAACCAGCGGGGTTCGTAGGCCCCGATGGGAATCAGGGCGAGCTCCGGGGCGCCCAGCCGGACGTTGATCTCGGCGAAATGCGGTGCCCAGCCCGAGTCGCCGGCAAACAGGATTTGGCCCGCGGTCGTGCGCAACAGGAACCCGCCCCACAGCGTCCGCCGCGCATCCCATGGCGTCCGCGCCGCGAAATGCTGGGCCGGCGTGCAGACGACGCCCAGCTCCGGCGTGGCGTCGCCGGTCTGCCACCAGTCGAACTCGCTCACGCGGTGCACCCCGCGCGATTCCAGCCAGGCTTTGTTGCCCAGCGTCGTGACAATCCGCGGCCGGTGCTGCCGGGCCAGCCACCGCAGGGCGGTGATGTCCAGATGGTCGTAATGGTTGTGACTGAGCACCACGACATCGATGCGCGGCAGCTCCCCGAGCCGCAGCGCCGGCGGCCGGGCGCGCTTGGGACCCAACAGGCCGAACGGCCCCGCGCGCGAGGCGAAGACCGGATCCGTCAGGATATTCAGGCCCGCCAGCTGCAGCAGGAAAGTCGCATGCCCGATGAAAGTGACCGCGACCCGACCCGCGGGCACGGCGTCCGGCAGGATTGGTTTTCGCGGCGCCGGCACCGTGCGCGGCCAGCGCTCACCTTGGCCCTGGACAAGCCGCTGATACCACCAGCGGGGCAATTGGGCGAAACCGCGCGCTTGCAGCCGGCCCGCCGGATTGAAGAAATGCGTGCCATCGCAATGGTCGCTGCGGGGAAAAGCGGTCGGCATGGCGGTGGTCGTCGCGCGGAGGAATCCCCGGCGGGAAATTGGCATCCGGCGGACCATGCCCAGCTTGCCCGCGTGCGCAAGCCTCTCCTCGGGTGGGAACGTGGCGGAATGCCTTGGCGTGGTTTTAGCCGGGTTCAGGCCGTGGACGGTAACTCATCGCAAGGGCCCGAACCAAACAGGCTTCACCCCAAGGCTGCGTCCGGCTTCGCCTTATCGATGTAGAATCCAAATCTACGGGACGTTAGTATTGGCGGACTCCGGCCGGCCATCCGGTCAGCCGCCTAGATGGCGCTCCATGGAATCGCGCGCTTCATCGATGAAAGGCAGTTCATCGGCCAATTCCAGACGGATATCCAGCCGGTCGGCGAGCGGTTGCAACGCCATCACCCATTCGGGCCGGCGAATGACGATGACCGCCGGGCGATCTCGCAGCGCGGTCAGGGCCTTTTCCCACACGATCGTGACCAGGTCGGCCCAAGCGCGGTCGGGGCTGGCCAGCTCCATCGTGTAGATGTAGCCGGTTTTGCCATCGACCATCAGGCCCAGGCGCGGGAAATAAGGCCGCCCACCGTCCGAAGATGGTATCATCGCGTGGAAAATGTCGAATTCGAGCACGCACTGGGAATTCTTGGCCCGTTCGGCCAACGCCCGCCACGTGGGCGGCACGGTTGGCGCTGGCGGACTGGGAAGAGGGGGCAACAGCCACCGCCGCCACTCGATCTGGGCGGCTTGGAGCGGGCCCTGCCGTGTCGCCGCCATCGTCACCGTGGGGAGCACAGCCCCGTCGAGGGCGCATGACGCAAAGAAGTCCGGCTGCCCGCGGGCCAGCTCCGCGCAGGCCAGGAGAGCCCGGGTGCCGGCGGTGAAGGCCCGCGCCTCCGCCTCATCAAAGTGCCACGGAAACCAGCCGGGCGAATGGCTTCGGAAGGAAGGCCAGGCGTGGCGCTCGCGTGAGCGTGGACGATGGCCGAGCGCGGCGAGCACGGAAAGATCCTCCGGGGCGAGATCCTGCTTCGCGCCCCACTCGAGCAGCAGCGCGTCCTGCAGGAACGCGGCGTCGCGCGGTGAATCCTCCAGTGCCGGCACGGTCTCGGCCAGGAACCGCAGCCCGGATTCACCGCGATGCAGGGCGAGACCAAAGACCAGCCCGGCGGAGCCGAGCACCGAGGGGAACCAAGGCCGGCCATCGTCGTCGATCACGGCGAATATGTCCGCATCGTCCAGCCAGGTCCAAGGCTGCGCGGTCCGGAACGCGTTGGCCGCCACGAGCAGTTCCTGCCAGACAGGCAGCGGCACGGAAGGAAGTTTGGGTTGGCGTCGGGCCATGGGATGCGAAAGCAATCACCGCAGTTTCGCCCGGGCCTGCGCCCAATAGGCCAGCAGCGCGCGGAAATCCTGCTCCTTGGTGCCGCTGTGGATCACATAGTCGTAGGCATTGCGCTCCGCCAGCTCGAGCTCCGCACTGTGCAGCCGGCGCTCCAGCTCCTCGGCCGTCACGGCGCCGCGGCCCTGCAGGCGCTCGCGCAGCACCTCGAGGGAGTCGGGCGAGACGAAGATCGTGACCAGCCGCTCGCGCAGCAGCGGCATCTGGGCCGCGGCGGCGCGGATGCTGCGCACGCCCTGCACGTCCACGTTGGCGACCAGGCTCGTGTGCGGCAGCCGGTCGAGCACGGCGGACTTGAGCGTGCCGTAGCGGTATTTGCGGTGCACCCAGGCCCATTCCAGAAAATCTCCGGCGGCAAGCCGCGCATCGAATTCCGGTTCGGACAGGAAGTGATAGTCGCGGCCGTTCACCTCGTTCGGGCGGGGCGGCCGGGTGGTGGCGGTGATGACGCGCTCGAAACCCGGGACCTCGGCGACGAGGCGGTCGCAGAGCGTGCTTTTGCCGACGCCGGCGGGGCCGGCCAGGATCAGGAGCACGGTCTTGGTCGGCACGGGCATGCTCAATAGGTGAACGCGGCGGCGGCGGTGGCCAGACCGTAGGAAAGCAGGATGGCGCCGACCAGCCGGACCCGCGAGGGCCGCTGGAAGAGCCAGTCGAAAAAGTCCCGCAGCCGGTAGGGCGCCGCGGCCAGATAGAGCGCGAGGCCGAGGCCGAGGTAGACGGCGGTGACCATCAGCAGCCGCTGCGGGTGCGAGTATTCCATGTAGGCAGCGTAGAGCAATGGCTCGGCGGCGAGCAGCATCAGCACGCACAGCCCGCGCACCGCCAGGAAGTCCGGCGTGTAGACGAAGGCCAGCACGGCCAGCACGCCGAAACCGATCATCACCGGTCCGGGGGTCTTGAAGAAGATCAGGTCCGACTCGTTCAGCTGCGAGCACCGCCAGATGAACCACACGGCCCCGGCCCCGAAGAACAGCCAGGCGCCGCGGTTTGACCGCGGCAAGGCCTTGGCGGTCGAGCCCACGAGGGAGTTGTTCCAGAGCAGCACGGCGCCGAGCAGCGCGACGAAGAGGCCGGGAAGGAGTGTGGCGAGGAAGAGACTCATGAAACGGATGGCCACGAAAAGGCACAAAAAGGCACGAAAACGGAAGAACTCTTTTTGGGCATTTTTGTGGCTAGGGGTTTTCTACGCCGGCGAGCGCCAGCGAGCCGTAGAGCACGGCGGTCGAGGCGCGCTCGATCTTCACCGGCGCCAGCGCGCCGATGAGCCGTTCGTCGGCGGCAAAGTGGACGATGCGGTTGCCGCGGGTGCGGCCCATGAATTGCAGGTCCTTCTTGTCCGGACCCTCGACCAGCACTTCCTGGGTGGTGCCGAGCAGCGTGGCGTTGCGGCGGTTGGAGTTGGCCTCGAGCAGGCCGAGGAGAACCTGGTTCCGCTCCTCCTTCACCGCGTCGGGCACCTGGTCGGCCAGGGTGGCGGCCGGCGTGCCGGTGCGGATCGAGTATTTGAAGATGTAGGCCATGTCGTAGTTGCAGGTCTCGAACAGCTCGCGGGTCTGCGCGAAGTCCTCCTCCGTCTCGCCGGGGAACCCGACGATGACGTCCGTGGAAAAATACATGTCGGGCCGCACGGCGCGGAGCGCCGACACGATTTCAAGGTAGCGCTCGCGGGAATAGGGCCGGTTCATTTCCTTCAGGATGCGGTTGGACCCCGACTGGAGCGGCAGGTGCACGTATTCGCAGAGTTTTTCCAGCCGGCCGTAGGCCTGGATCAGGTCGTCCTTGAACCCGCGCGGGTGCGGCGAGGTGAAGCGGATGCGCTGGAGGCCGGGGATGGCGTTCACCCGCTCGAGCAGCTGCACGAAGGGCGTCACCCCGCCCGTGTGGACGTAGTCGCGCCGGCCGTAGCTGGTGACGATCTGGCCGAGCAGGGTGATTTCCTTCACGCCGCGCTCCGCCAGCTGCTCGCACTCGCGCACGATGTCGTCCATCGGCCGCGAGCGCTCGTCGCCGCGGGTCTTCGGAACGATGCAAAAGGCGCAATCCATGTTGCAGCCCTGCTGGATCGAGACGAACGCCGAGACCTGCTGTGCCTCGAGCACGTGGTCGCGGATGGTGTTCTGCGAACCGGCCTCCTCGGCGATGTCGATGATGGTCGAGCCGATCGGCGCGCCCGCAGCCTGTGCGGCCCGGAGATTGTCGAGGTAGCCCGGCACCTGGTGGAATTTCTGCGTGCCGACGATGAGGTCGACGTCGGGCAGGCGGTCGAGCAGTTCGGCGCCGCGGTTCTGCGCCATGCAACCGAGGATCCCGAGGACGAAGTCGGGCTGCTTTTTCTTGCGGGCCGCGAGGTGGGCGGCCTTGCCGATGGCCTTTTGCTCGGCGGCATCGCGCACGCTACAGGTGTTGAGCAGGAGCACGTCACAGTTCTCCTCGTTCGCGACGATGCGGTAGCCCCGGGCGCGCAGCAACGCCGCGACGGCCTCGCTGTCGCGCTCGTTCATCTGGCAGCCGTAGGTTTTGATATGGACCCGGTTCACGAGGGAAGAGGGCCTTAACTACCTGCCCCGCCCGCCCGGTCAACGCGGGAAACCGGCCCGGCCGGACGCAAGGCTTGCCGCCCTCGCTCCGGATCCCGCAAACTGTCCCGCGTGAACCTGTTCCGCCGCCTCGCCTGGGTGCTGTTGCCGTCGCTCGCCTTCGGGCTGCCCGGATGGGCGGCGGGTCCGGAAGCACTGGTGATCCTCACCGGCGACCAGCACTCGGCCTATGACCGCACGGCGCAGGTGGTGGCCGCGGTGGACCGCTTGAAGGCCGAACATCCCGGCCTGCCGCTGGCCATCCTGCTCAACGGCGATACGCTCGAATACGGCAACATCGTCGCGCGCCGCAGCGCGGGCGCGGTGGACTTTGCGATGTTTGCCGCCCTCGCCCGCCGCGCCCCGACCGTCGTCAACCTCGGCAACCACGAGCCGGAATTCTACGACCTCGCGGAAACCGTGGCGCGGCTGCAAACGGCCGGCCTCACCGTGGTCACCAACATCACCAATCGCGCCACCGGACAGCTGTTCGCCCCGGCTTCGGCCAGGATCAGGCTCGGCGCCACCGAGGCGGTCGTGGTCGGCGTGACGACCGACAGCCTGGCCACCTATCGCGTGGCGGTGCGGCCCTCGCTCGATCTCGCCGACCCGGTGGTCTGGGCGCAGGCGAATTTTCCCGCTCTGCTCGCGGGGGCCCCGCTGCCGATCGTGCTGAGCCACGCCGGCATCAAGGCGGACCGCGCCATGCTGCCGCTCGTGCCGCCCGGCACGCTTTTCGCCGGGGCACACGACCACCAGCGCTTTGTGCACCCGTTTGACCACGGCGTGTATGTCCACTCCGGGTCGTGGAACGAATACCTGACGCTCGCGTGGCTGCACCGCGACGCCACCGGCGCCCCGCGCTGGGAAGTGGAGCAGACACGCCTCGAGCCGGACGGCCCGGCCGATCCGGAACTCGCCGCGCTGATTGGCGCGACCCGGCAAAAATACCTGACGCCGGAAGACACGGTCTTGGTAGCCCGCACCCCCGCAGCCCTCGGACCGGCCGCGGCGGCGCGGCAGGTGGTCGGGGCGTTGCGCGCCGCCGCCGGCGTGGACGCGGCCTTCATCGGCAACACCACCTTTGGTGCCGGACTACCGGCCGGCGGGGTCACGCGGGAGCAGTTTGACGCCTGCGTGCGCTTCGATGGCGCGATCTTCACCGCCGAGGTGGACGGGGCGCGGCTGCGACAACTGCTGGCGGCGGCCAACCTCGGGCCGGACACGCCGTTCGAACAGCGGCGGGGTGAGTTCTCCTTTGCCGACGGTCCCGCGGAAATCGACCCCGCCAAAACCTACCGCATTGCCACCACGGACTGGGGGGCGAAAAACACGGCGCGCTACTTTGGCGAGCCCGCCATTGCGTGGCGGGAGCAGCCGGTCCTGAAACTGAAGGCGGCGGTGCTGTCCGCTTGGCCGCGATCTTGAGCCGCGTCAGTCATTCCCGCGCCGGCCGCGGACCTTGCCGCGGCGGTTTTCCGCGCGGTGGTGCCGGGGGGCGCACCAGTCGACGATTGCCTCGCGGATCCAAAGCGCAATCAGCGCCAAGACCACCGGGCCCAGCACGATGAGAAGGATTTCAATGGCGCCTGGTTTCATGGGGGTCCCCGTAACGGAGGCCCCGGAGCCCATCTTTCAACAAAAGCGCCTCGCGTTGGCGGCGGGGATTACTTTGCTCGCCCTCCATGGGATTCTTCGACCGCAAGCCCGCCGACCAACC
Source organism: Opitutus sp. GAS368 (assembly GCF_900104925.1). Taxonomy (NCBI): domain Bacteria; kingdom Pseudomonadati; phylum Verrucomicrobiota; class Opitutia; order Opitutales; family Opitutaceae; genus Opitutus; species Opitutus sp. GAS368. The sequence goes on along the minus strand of NZ_LT629735.1, from coordinate 1,692,894 downwards.
CGAGCCCGCCCCGGCGGGAGAGAAAACCGGCACGTCCGGCGGCGTCCTGCCGCAACTCGCGGCGGCGCGGGAAAAGCTGAAGGCGAAGGACGTGCCCGCCGCCATGGCCATCTACGAGGCCGTGCTGACCGGCGCCGGCGACCGGGCCGACGTGCTCGTCACCATCTCGGGTGACCTCGGCACGGCGGGCAACGTGAATGAGCTCATCGAGCTGCTCGCCCCGCGCTACGACGCCCAGCGGCATGGGGCGGCCGCCGGCATCAATCTGCTGCAAGCCTATCTCGTCACCCGCAACACCGACGCCGCCCAGCACCTGCTCGACCTGCTCTTTGAATTGCGCCGGCCCGAACTGGAGTCGCGGCTGGTGGGTTTTTCCAACGCCCTGGCCGAGCTGTTTGTCAGCGACACCGAGGCCGCGAATACGGCGCTGCCCGCGGAGGTCCCCAAGGTCGGCCTGGTGAGCATCAGCAAACCCATTTGGTTCTACGGGCTCGAGGCGCTGGCGCCGCACCTGCTGCCGCGCAAGGAGGGGAAGCGCCGCCGCGTGGCGTTCGCCCAGTGCGCCCTGCCGGGTCTGGAGGATGCCGCCACCCGGGCCGCGCAGCCGGAGGATTCTCTCGGCCGCCTGAGCCGCGGGCTGCCGCTGTGGTTTGCGGACACCTTCGCCGCCGGGGCGGGTTACGACACGATCGCCGCCGTGGCTGTGTCCGACCGGAAACACTACGCGCTTTTTCCCCTGGAGTGGGTGGCGGAGAACGTCCGTCAGCTGAACGACTCGGTCGAAGGCGGGCTCGACTATGTCGTCACCGGCGTCCTGCGGAACCGCAACGACGACTTCGAACTCAGCCTCCGCATCTGGGAGGTGAAAAAATACCGCGAGCTGAAGCTGTTCACCGCGCGCTGGACACCCTCGAACGCCGACGAGGAGCTCGGAAAATTCCAGGAGATCATCCGGACCTACATGGAGTGGTCGGCCCTGCCCGCGGGCAACGGTCTGGCCTACACGGTGCCGGTGGCGCCGCTGGCCTACGCGCACGCGCTTGGCGCCGAGCTCACGCTGTTCCTCGGGGAAAAGGACACGCTCGCGCCCGAACAGGTGCCGGCCGGCACGGACCTCCTGTTGCAGGCGGCGCAGGCCAATCCCGCCGCCGCCCGCGCCCAGCTGGCGCTCGTGGCCGCGCTGCTGCGGCTCAAGGCGCAGGGCCGCCCGGCCGACGCGGCCGCCTACCAGCACGCCAGCGCGTGGCTCGCGTCCCCCGCGGCGCAGGCGGCGGACGCGGCCGCGCTGATCATGAAGCTGGCGTGAGGGTTTGAAGATAACGCGGGCGAGGTCGCCCGCGCTCCATCCATTACTGGAGCCACGGCGACCCCGTCGTGGTTTTTCCCAACAAAAAGGCCCGGCGTAGAGCCGGGCCGGACTAGAACCAACGACGCGCGAAATCCCTTACGGGTGCTTGGCGTTGTAGTAGGCGATGAAATCGGCCGTCAGGTCGGCCTCGGGCTTGGCGTCAATCAGGCCGTCGCCTAGCTTGGCCAGGTCGAAAAGCAGGGTGATGTCGCGGGCGGTGGCGAAGGCGTGCAACTCCTTGCCGATCTCGGCGCTTACCGGGCCCTGGGCCTCTTGCTGGCGCTGGCCGTAGGCCTGCTGGGCGGCCTGGGACTTCTGCTGGAGCTCCTGCTGCAGGGCGAGGCCGGCGGTCTGTTTCTCCTCGATGGCCTTGGTGTTGGGGGTCGCCTCGGCGCGCAGCTTCGCGAGCTCGCCCGCAACGGTCCGGAGCTTCTCCTGCAACAGCGACAGTTCGCTCTGCTGGGAGCTGAACTCAAGCTCGAGGCCCTGGAGGACCTTGACGAGCTGCTTGATGCCGGTGGCGGGCTCGCTGAAGGCGCCGCTGTTGACAAAGGCCACGCGGGACGGCTCGACGGCCTTGATCACGGGAGTTTTGACGGGCTGGGCCGACAGCGGCGCGAGCAAGGCGGTGGCCAGCAGAGGAAGGGAGAGAAGGCGGACGAATTTCATGGGATGCTGACACGTAGACCTCCGCCGGGCTTTGGCAAAGGTTAAATCGTGCGCGTCTTGCCAGGTTTTAGGGTGGTCGCCGGTGCCGGAAAACCTGTCCGGCCTGTCCGCCACAGCCTTGGCGACGGCGGAAGGCCGGGTTGCGCCTCAAGGCGGAAGGGTGGCCAGCTGCCCGCACCCGGCGGCGATGTCGATGCCCCGGCGCTGGCGGATGGTGCTGGGCAGGCGGTATTCGCGAAGAATCTGCTGGAAGCGCCGGGCCGCGTCCTGGCCGGTCGGGGCGCCGCCGTAACCGGCCGTCGGGTTCAGCGGGATCAGGTTCACCTGGGCATTCTGGCCCTGCAGCAGCCGGCCGACGGCGTGGGCGTTGTCGGCGGAATCGTTTTTCCCTTCGATCAGGGTCCATTCGTAGAAAATCCGGCGCTGCTGCTTCGCGATGTAGTAACGACAGGCGTCCATCAGCTCGTCGAGCGGCCACTTCTTCGCCACGGGCACGAGGGCGGCGCGCTCCGCCTGGGTGGCGCCGTGCAGTGACACGGCGAGGTGGATGGGGCGGCCCTCGTCGGCGAGCCGGAGGATGCCCGGCACCACGCCGACCGTGCTCAGTGTGACCTGCTTCGTGCCCAGCGACAGGCCCGCGGAGTCGCAGAGGATCTCGGTGGCCGTCATCACGGCGTCGTAATTGTGCAGCGGTTCGCCCATGCCCATCAGCACGATATTGCGCAGGCGTTCGCCCCGGCTCGTCGGCCCGGGACCCTTGTAACCTACTAGGTTACAAGAGGCCTGGCGCAGCACCCGGTCCACGTGCAGTGCCTGGGCCACGATCTCGCCGGCGGCGAGGTGGCGGGCAAAGCCCATCTGGCCGGTGGCGCAGAAGACGCAGCCCATCGCACAGCCGGCCTGACTGCTGATGCAGGCGGTCACGCGCCCCGTGTAGCGCATGAGCACGGTCTCGATCCGGCGGTCGTCGGCCAGCGCGAGGAGATATTTGCGGGTGAAGCCGTCGGCGCTGTGCGTCTCGGTCGCCACGGGCAGCCGGGGGAAGGCGAGTTCGCCCTCGGCCTTGGCGCGGAAGCGCACCGGCAGCTCGGGCATGTCAGCCCAGCGCTCCAGGCCCTCGAGATAGACATAGGCCCACAACCGCGCGGCGTGCACCGGGCTGAAACCCCAGCGCACGACCTGCAGGCGCAGCGCCTCGCGGGTCAGGTCATGGAAGTTGACGGGAGCGGGTTTCATCAGCTGTAGGAGGGGCTTTATGCCCCGACCGGTCGCGGCGTAAAGCCGCTCCTACAGTTGCCATGCAATTATTTCCCGCCAACCTCCGTTTCCATGGCAAAAGTCATCCTGGCGGGCGGCAGCGGGTTCCTCGGGCGGGCGTTGGGCCGCACCCTGGCCGCGGCCGGCTGGGAGGTGGTTGTGCTGACGCGCGACACCGACCGCGTCCCCCCGTCGGACGACATGCCGGCGCTCCGCGCGGTGATGTGGAACGGCGAGACCGGCGGGGCCTGGGCGGCGGAACTCGAGGGGGCCGCCGCGCTCGTGAACCTGGCCGGCCGGAGCATCAACTGCGTCCACTCGCTGGAAAACAGCCGCGAGATCCTCAAGTCACGCCTCAACGCCGTGAAGGCCCTCAACAAGGGCTATGCGCGGACCAGGCATCCGCCGGCGGTCTGGGTGCAGTGCAGCGCCACGGGTTTTTACGGCAATGCCGGCGACCGCTTTTGCGAAGAGTCGCTGCCGTCGGGACCGGGCTTCCTCGCGGAGGTCTGCCGCCAGTGGGAAGAGGCGTTCGCCGCCCTGGACCTGCCCGACGTGCGCCGCGTCGTGCTGCGGCTCGGCCCGGTGCTCGACCGGAAGACGGGGCCGTTCCCGGCGATGCTGGGCCTGACCAAAAAATTCCTCGGCGGGGCCGCCGGCAGCGGCCGGCAGTTCCTGAGCTGGGTGCACCGCGACGACGCGGTCGCCGCGTTCGAGGCGGCCATCACCAACGCCGGGATGGCCGGGGTCTACAACGTCTGTGCACCGGGGGCCGTGACCAACACCGAGTTCATGCGCGAGCTGCGCACCGCCACGTGGCGGCCGTGGTGCCCGCCCGCGCCGGAGTTCATCGTGCGTTTCGTGGCCGAGCACCATTTCTACACCGACGGCAACCTGGTGTTGCACGGCCAGCGGGCCACGCCGCAAAAGCTCCTCGCGACCGGTTTTAAGTTCAAGCACCCGGCGCTGAATAGCGCGCTCCGCGACCTGCTCTGGACGGTGCGCTGAAGGTTGGCCCTGCCGCGTTGCTTTTTAACGGTTCCCCAAGCTAGCCTGCAGCCATGCTCGAGTGGCTGACCAAGTTCCTGCAGGCGTTCATCCCGCTCTTCGTGGCCATCGACCCGATCGGGCTGGCCGCCATCTTCCTCGGGCTCGGGCAGAACGTCGCGATCGAGCGCCGGCAAAAGATCGCCGGCCAGGCGACGTGGACCGGCGGGCTCGTGGCGCTGGGTTTCCTTTTTCTCGGGCAGAGCGCGTTCAAGGCGCTCGGTATCTCGGTGAGCGATTTCCAGGTCGCGGGTGGGCTGATCCTGTTCATCCTCGCGGCCAAGGACCTGGTTCAGTCCGCCGCCGAGCCGGAGAAAGTGCCGGAAGATTTCGGCGTCGTGCCGCTCGGCATGCCGCTCATCGCGGGGCCGGCCTTGATCACCACCCTGCTCGTGCTGGCACAGAACCAGTCCCTCGGCCTCGCGATCATCCTGGTCGCGCTGGCGGTGAACCTGGGCCTGGTCGTGCTGGCCCTGCATTACAGCGAGTGGCTTGGCCGCCGGGTCGGCGCGACCGGCATGCGCGCCATCTCGAAGATCATCGCCATGTTGCTGGCGGCCATCGCGGTCAGCATGATCCGGCAGGGCTGGAAGGGCTAGTTCCAGACAGCATGAACAGAATTTACAGGATGCTGCTGCTGCCCGGATCTATTTGGTAGATTATGTTCATTCGGTCCAAGATCCCGCCAGTGGTCCCTTCCCTTCTTGTTGGGCTTGCGCTCATCGCGGTGGGACACGCGCAGGAGTCTGACCTGCGGACCGCGGCGCTCCAACGGGCTGTCGTTGGCGCAGTATGGGACACGCAGGCGGAGTTCACCAGTCCCGCGCTCAAGGTGGACCAGCTCGGGATCACCGTGATCGACCTGCGCGGGGCGGCGCCCGTGCGCGCCAGCTATCGCGGCAGCGAACGGTTTTATCCCGCGAGCGTGATCAAGCTCTGCTTCCTCGCCTACTGCCACCGCCTGATGGAAGACGGCAAGCTGGCGGACACGCCCGAGCTGCGCCGCGGGCTGCGGGACATGATCGTTGATTCCTACAACGAGGCGACCAGCTACGTGGTCGACGCGATCACCGGCACCACCAGCGGGCCCGAACTGCCGCCGGCCGCGCTGGCGGCGTGGCATGAACAGCGCGGCGTGGTCACGCGTTACTTTGAGGCGCTCGGCTACCGGAACGTAAACGCGCAGCGCAAGCCGTGGGGCGAGGGACCCTATGGCCGCGAAAAACAGGACATCGCGGCGAACCCGCCGGCGCGAAACTTCCTTTCCACGGACGACACGGCCCGGCTGCTCGAGGAAATTGCGACCGGGCGGTGCGTCACGCCGGAGCGATCGGCCCAGATGCTGGAGTTGATGCGACGCGATCCTTTCACCCCCAGCGCCGATCCTGACAACCAGAGCGTCGGGTTCAGCGGCCCGGCGCTGCCGCCAGGGGCGAAACTGTGGTCGAAGGCCGGCTGGGTCAGCTGGGCGCGGCACGACGCGGCGCTGATCGAGCTGCCCGGCGGCGGCCGCGTCATCATCGTCACCTTCACCGACGGGCGGGAGCACGCCAACAACCGGGCGATCATCCCCGCAGTCGTGCGGCGCATCCTCGCGGCCCTGCCACCGACAAAATAATGGAATCAGAATATATAAAACGCGGAGATGTGCAGGGACACTTAAAGGTCATGGAATTGCTGCGTAAGTGGGATCCTATCGGTGTTCTGCAAACACCCAATGCGCCAAAAGATGAATATGATTTATATAGTGCAGATATTGTTCGGCTGTTGGATGCGGGCATAACGGAAGAACAGCTGAGCAAACACCTGAATAACATAGCGACTCAGCGCATGGGGCTAACGCGCGATATAAGTGGCGACCGTCCAATCGCACGAGAACTGGTTTCGTATTGGGTCGGTTGGAAGACTACTGCTTGAACGTCGTCAGCAGGTCGGCGTAGATCTTCGCCGAATCGGTCAGGTCCTTGAGCCGGGCGCGTTCGTCCACCGCGTGATAGTCGAAACCGCCCGGGCCGTAGCCGAGCGTCGGGATTTTCCGCACCGAGGCGAAGAAGTGCATGTCGTTGAAGCCGGTGGACACGGTGAATTTAGCCGGGCGGCGGCGGACGCGCGCCACGCTCGCGCGCATGGCACCGAACAACGGATGGGTCGGCGAACTGTAGCACGAGAAGTTGTCGGAGATCTTCTCGATGGTGATCCGGCACTGCGGGATTTTCTTCGCCGCGGTCCGCAGGAAGGCGCGGAGTTCGCGCTCGGCGTCGCGGATGCTTTCGATGGGCAGCACACGGCGGTCGATGGAAAAGCTGGCGGCGGCGGGCACGGTGTTGACCTTGCCGCCCTCGCCGGAGGCAAAGACGCCGCCGAGATTGACGGTCGGGTGCAGGCGCCGGCCGTCAGGCGAACGGAAGGTGCGCCGGGCCAGCCGCTGCTTGTAGGCGTTGAGGGCGAGCACGAGGGCGGACATCTTCTCGAGGGCGTTGATGCCGGCCGAGGGCGTGGAGCCGTGGGCGGCACGGCCGTGCACGCGGACATTGAGCCACACGACGCCGTTGTGGCCGCAGCATACGCCGTCGCCCTCGCCGCCCTCGCCCACCACGGCATAGTCGGCGCGCAACTTGCCGTGGCTCGTGACCCAGCCCGTGCCGAGCGTGCTGTCGGTCTCCTCGTCGGCGGTGAAAGACACCTCGACGTTGAAGCCGGGCTTCACGCCGACGGCGCGCAGGGCTTTCAGGGCAAAGACGATGCTGGCGATGGCGCCCTTCATGTCGGCGGTGCCGCGGCCGTAGATCCAGCCGTTCTCCACGACCGGGTGGAACGGGCTGCCGTGCCGCCACGAGCCGGACACCGGCACCACGTCGTAGTGGGCGTTGAAGTGGATGGTTTTCTTCGCCCCGGTGTCCCAGAAACCGATCACGTTGTAGCGCGGGTAGGCCAGCAGCTCCGGCTGCGTCTTTTTTTGCAGCGCCCGGGGGACCGGCAGCCGGCGCACCTGCAGGCCGAGCTCACGCAGGGTGGCCGCGAGCAGGGCGGTGATTTCGCCGTAGTTTTCGCCCGGGGGATTGACCGTGCGCAGCCGGATCAGCCTTTGCAGGAAGGCGACCAGGTCGGCCTGGTGGCGGTCGAGATAACGGGCGGGCGACATGCCGGCATCATGAACGGGCGGCGAGGCTGGCGTAAATGAGTTTCAGCGCCACCAGCGTGGCCATGACGAGGAAGATCGGCCGCACGAACCGGGCGCCGCGGGTCATGGCCAGGTGGGCGCCGAGCCGCCCGCCGACCACCTGGCCGGCACTCATGGCCAGGCCGGGCAGCCAGGCCACCAGGCCCGCCGTGGCGAACAACCCCACGGCCGCCAGGTTGCTGGCAAAGTTCATGACCTTGGTGTGGCCGGCCGCCCGGACAAAATCGTGCCCGAGCACCGTGACGAACGCGATCGTCCAGAACGAGCCGACGCCCGGGCCGAAGAAGCCGTCGTAGAAGCCCAGCCCCAGCCCGAACAACAGGTAGAAGGGCCAGCGTTCCATGCGATGGTGCCGGCTGGTCGCACCGAGGGCGGGCCGGAAGATCATGTAGATCACGATGGCCCCGAGCAGCCACGGGATGAGCGCCCCGAGGAATTGCGGGTCGAGCAGGTGGACCGTGAAGGCGCCGCCCAGCGCGCCGAGGGCGGTCAGCGCGAACCCCAGACGGCACTCGTGCAGGTCAACCGCACCGCGCCGCACAAAACTCCACGCTGCCGAGCCGGAGCCGAAGGCGCCCTGCAGCTTGGAGGTGCCGAGCGCCAGCGGGGCGGGCAGGCCGATGCCAAGCAGAACGGGCAGCGTGATCAGCCCGCCCCCGCCCGCGATCGCATCCACGGTGCCCGCGACCAGCCCGGCGGCGAACAGCGCGAGAAAGGCCCACGGCGGCAGATCGGGAACGGGTGGCATGGCGGGAATCAGCGTGCAGGGCGCGGATGATTTTGACAGCGCGGAGTGTAGGGCCACGATGACGGCACCATGGCACTGGCCGATATGCGGAAGGACTACAGCCTGGCGGGACTCCTCGAAAAGGACCTCGCGAAAAACCCGTTCCGCCAGTTCGAGCAGTGGTTTCAGGAGGCCGAGGCGGCGAAGATCGCCGAACCGAACGCCATGACGCTGGCCACCACCGGCCGCGACGGCCGGCCCGCCGCCCGCACCGTGCTGCTCAAGGGCTGTGACGGTCGCGGCTTTGTCTTCTACACCAATTACGAGAGCCGCAAGGGCCGCGAGCTCGACGCCAACCCCCGCGCCGCCCTGCTCTTCCCGTGGGTGGCGATGGAGCGGCAGGTCACCGTTGAGGGACCCGTGGCGCGCGTGAGCCGCGAGGAGTCCGAGGCCTATTTCCACAGCCGGCCGCGTCAGAGCCAGCTGGCCGCCTGGGCCTCGCCGCAGAGCACCGCCGTCGCCGGCCGCGCCGTCATCGAGGAAAGCTACCGCGTGGTGGAAAAAAAATACGAGGGGCGCGAGGTGCCCCTGCCGCCCAACTGGGGCGGATTCCGGCTGGCGCCCGAGACCGTCGAGTTCTGGCAGGGCCGGCGCAGCCGCCTGCACGACCGGCTGCGCTACCGCCGGGAAACCGGCGGCGATTGGGTGATTGAACGGCTCTCGCCCTGACCTGATGTCCGCCAAGAAAGCGAAACCGTCCCCGGCCAAGGCGGTCGCCCATCCGCCGGACCTGCCGGCGGCGCTCCCGCCGGCCATCGCCGCGTTGACCGGCACGCTGGCCACCCTCGGCGACGCCACGGTGGTCACCACCGACGGCTGGCAGGGCGGCGGCGTGGAGATACTGGTGGCCAACGAGAAATTTGCGGAGCTGACCGGCTATCCCGCGGCGGGTCTGACGGGACAGAACACGCGTTTGTTGCACGGCCCGCGCACCGACCTGCTGGCGCCCGGGGCGACCCAAGGCGACCGGGCCACCCGCCTGGCGGCGGGCGAAGGCTGGCTTTACCGCCGGGACGGGACGGTTTTCTACGGTGCGTGGAATTTTTCCCCCATCATCTTCCAGGGCCGGCCCAGCGGCTGCCTGGTCGGCATCTACCGCGATGTATCCGAGAACCGGCGTCTGCGCGAAGCGCTGCTGCAGTCGCAGAAGCTCGACACCGTCGGCCTGCTGGCGGGCGGCGTGGCGCACGACTTCAACAACCTGCTTTCCATCATCAACGGCTACTGCGAGATCCTCAGCGGCAAGCTCGCGGCCGTGCCCCACGCGCAGAAGGATCTGCAGGAAATTCACCGCGCCGGCCTCAAGGCCTCGGCCCTGGCCCGCCAGATCCTCGAGTTCAGCCGCCGGCAGGAAACCGAGGTCAAGGTCGTCAACTTCAACACGCTCATCCGCGAGATCGCCGAGATCGTCCGCCGGGTCGCGGGCGAGGAGATCGCGGTGGAGCTGCGGCTCGCCTCCGACCTCGGCAACGCCCGCATCGACCCCGCGCACTTTCAGCGGGTGCTGCTCAACCTCTGCTTCAACGCCCACGAGGCCATGCCGCGCGGCGGCAAGCTCACCATCCGCACCTGCAACCACCGGGTCGCTTCCGCCGCCGACCGCCGCGTGCCGGAAATGACCGACGGGCTCTACGCGGTCATGCAGGTCACCGACACCGGCCTCGGCATCGAGCCGGTGGTGCTGCGGAACATCTTCGAGCCCTTCTTCACGACCAAGGCCCACGGCACCGGCCTCGGCCTGCCGACGGTGCTCGGCATCGTCCGGGAAAACGGCGGGCACGTCGCGGTGCAGAGCCGGCTTGGCGCCGGCACCACCTTCGAGATCTTCCTGCCCGAGACCGCGGAACCCGAGCAGACCTCCGTCACCAAGCTCGGCGCCCTGCCGGCCATGCGCGGCACGGAGAACGTCCTCATCATCGAGGCCGACGACATCCTGCGCAAGATGATCGCCGGCATCCTCGCCACCGACGGCTACCGCGTGACCGAGGCGGCCACCCCCGAGGCCGCCGCCGCCGCGCTCGCGCAGACGAATCTGTCGCCCCAACTCGTGCTGGTGCACAGCCACACCAAGGCCGGCGCGGCTCTGGTGCGCCGGCTGCATGCCGCCAATCCGCGGCTCCGCGTGATCAGCACCTCGGCCACGTCGCCCGCCGCCCTCCCGCCGGATTTCCCGCCCGGGGCGCTGGTCCACCTGCCCAAGCCCTTTGCCCTGAGCACGCTGCTCCTCAAGGCCCGCAGCCTGCTTGATGCGGCGGGAAATTGACCCCAGGCAATCGCAAAGGCGTTGCGCCGCACCGGCGAAAGAACCAACCTGCGCGCGTCTATGGCCCTTGGCACCTCCAGTCCTCTCGGCCCCGGCCAACGCTCGCTTGCGGCCATTGTCTTCACGGACGTCGTGAGCTTCAGCGCCCGGATGCAGGCGGACGAGGAAACGACCCTGACCCTGCTGCAGCGCGACTTCGATGCCATGCGCGAAGTCTGCGTGCAACACCAGGGCTCCGTGCTGAAGACCACCGGCGACGGGCTGCTGCTGTATTTTTCGAGCGCCGTGCAGGCGGTCGCCTGCGCCCTGGCCATGCAGCGGTTCTTCGCCGAGCAGGCCAAGACCCGCCCCGCCGCCCAGAGCCTCGTCCACCGTCTCGGCATCCATCTCGGCGACGTCTTCGTCAACGAGCAGGACGTGATGGGCGACGGCGTGAACATTGCGGCGCGGCTGCAGGCCGAAGCCGAGCCCGGCGGCATCTGCATTTCCCAGACGGTCTACGATGTCGTGAAGAACAAGCTGGCGCTGCACGTCATCCGGCTGAGCCCGCGCGAGCTGAAGAACATCTCGCAGCACATCCCGATCTACAAGCTGCTGCTCGAGGCCGCGGCCGCCGAGACCGGGACCGAGGAGGCCTATCCCGAGGAGCCGGCGCCTGCCGGCAAGGGGCCCGCGAAGCGGCTCAGCCCGGGCATGAAAATCGCCCTGGCCGCCGTGCTGGGCGCGGCCTTGGCCGGCCTCATCGGGCTGGCGGGGTTCTCCTGGCTGCAGGAGAGAAGGGAAGCCGCGCGGGCCGAGGCCGCCCAAAACGCGATGGCCGCGACCATCGCCGAGGCGACGGCGGATGCCACCAGCCGCGAACGCGTCGCCAACACCCTGGCCGCCTGGCGCAGTGAGTTGCAGGACCAGCGGTCGACCGCGGCGGAGGAATACAATTTTGCCGAGCTGGCGAAGGGCGTGCGCGACCCCCGGTCCCCGGTGGCGGGCAAGCCCGAGGCCCAGCTCCGCCTCCAGGTGCTGGCGCGGATGCAGGGGCTCTTCGGCTGGCTGGCCACGGCGCTGCAACGCTACAACCGCGACAGCCCGCTGATCGTCCACGAACTGTCCGGCACCGCGCCGAAGGAAATCCGCGTTTTCGTGGGCATCGACCGGCAGCTCTATTACGCCGAGGGCGGTGCCACCCGCCAGCGCAACTGGGCGGAACTCCAGCCGCCGACCCTGGCCGCGATCATCGCCGGCGCGCTGCATGACGCGCAGCCCTTCCCGCCGCGCGACGCGGTGCTGGGCGCGCAGGCCTTCGCCGGGTTCTACCAGTTGCCCGAACTGCTGGAGGCCTTGCGCAAGGCCCGGCCCAAGCGTCCCGGCAAGTGAAGCTGCACGTCCTTCCCGTCCGCACCGGTGCCGCCGCGGAGAACATGGCGCTGGATTTCCTGCTCCTGCAGCGTTACCCGGAGCCGGCCGCCCCGCGCTTCCGGCATTACGAATGGCGCACCCCGGCTTTCACCTTCGGCTACAGCCAGAAAATCGAATTCGTCCGCGCCAATTTACCCCCCGAAGCCTCGGCGAAGGGGGGTGACCTTTGCCGCCGGCCCACCGGCGGCGGCATTGTCGACCACCGCCACGACTGGACCTATTCGCTCGTCCTGCCCCGCGGCCACGCCCTCTACGACGAGCGGGCCGCGCAATCCTACCGTATGGTCCACGAATGCCTGGCCGCGGCGCTGGACGCCCTCGGCCAGCCGGCCGCGGTGAAAACCGAGTGCGACAAGGTGGAGCGCGCTGACCCCGGCGCGCTTTCAGGGGAAGCGTCCTGCGGTCAGGCCGCCCCGCTCCCAGGAATCTGTTTCCAGCGGGCCGAGCTCTACGACGTCGTGCATCCCGCGACGGGCGGGAAAATCGCCGGCGCCGCCCAGAAGCGGAACAAGCACGGCCTGCTCTTCCAGGGATCGATCGAGAAGTCCGCGGTCGGGCCGGTGGACTGGGAGGAGTTCTCGGTGTGTTTTGTTGCCGCCCTGGCGCGCGCCTTGCGCGCCGAGGCGCAGGAAACACCGTGGCCGGACTTGAACGAGGACGAGGTCTCGGGCCTGACCGAGCAGTATTCCGCGCCGGAGTGGATTGGCTACCGCTGATACGTCTTCTGTAGGAGCCTGCTTGCAGGCGATAGGCGGACCATATCGCGTTCGAATCGCCTGCAAGCAGGCTCCTACAAGGATTGCCTCTTGCGCTCTATCAATCAGGCTCGCCCGCCTATGAAATCCCCTCGCGTCATCGCGTTGCTCCTCACGCTGGCGTTGTCCGTCACGGTCGTCGGCGCGGACAAGCGACCCCTCACCCCGCAGGACCTCTGGGCCGTCAAGCGCCTCAGCAGCCCGGCGGTTTCCCCCGACGGCAAGACCGTCGTGTTCACCGTCCAGGAATGGTCGATCGAGAAGAACAAGAGCACGTCGAACCTCTGGCTGGTCGACACGGCCGGCGGCGCCCCGCGCCGGCTGACCACCGCGGCCGGCACCGACAACGCCGCCGCGTGGAGCCCCGACGGCACGCGTCTGGCCTTCACCTCGAAGCGCGGGGACGACGAGGCCGCCTCGCTCTACGTGATGCACATCGACGGGGGCGAACCGGAGAAGATCCTCGAACTGCCCTTCGGCGTCTCGAGCCCCAAGTGGCTGCCCGACGGCTCGGGCCTCGTGGTCGTCACCACGGTGATCCCCGAGCTGGCCGGCACGTTCGCCAAGGCCGACCTCGCGGCCATGAAGAAGGAGATCAAGCGCCGCAAGGACTCCAAGATGACGGCTCACGTCACCGAGAACCGCCAATACCGCTACTTCGACCACTACATCACCGACAGCGCCGCGAACCGGCTGCTGGTCGTCTCGCTCGCCACGAAGGAGATCAAGGACCTCACGCCGAAGTGGGACCGGCTCTTCACGGTCAGCGGCGAAGTCGCCTACGATCTCTCGCCCGACGGCAGGTGGATCGCGCTGACGATCAACACCACGCCCCCGCCTTACCGCGACTATCCCAATCACGACGTCTATCTGCTGCCCACCGACGGTTCGGGCACCCTGAAGAACCTGACACCGGAGAACCGCGGCGACGACGGCAACGCGGTCTTCGCCCCGGATGGCAAATCGATCATCTTCGGCCGGCAGGAAACGCCCTATTACAGCGGCGAGTTCACCAAGCTCTGGCGGCACGACCTCGCGACTGGCAAAAACACCCCGCTCACCGAGGCGCTCGACTACTCGATCGACGGCGTGAAGTTCTCCCCCGACGGGAAAACCCTCTGGGCGGCCGTCGAGGCCAAGGGCGTGGTGCCGGTCTTCAAGCTCAACGCCGACGGCACCGGCCTCACTGCGGTCTACTCGCAGGGCACGTCCAGCGCCCTCGACGTCGCCGCCGGCACGCTGGTGTTCCTCAACGACAACACCAGCCGGCCCAACGAACTCTTCGCCCTCGACCCGGCGACCGGGGCCGTCCGCCAGCTCACGCACATCAACGACGCCTACATGGCGCAGATCAACCTCGGCAAGGTCGAGAGCTACTGGTTCGAGGGCGCCAACCACGAGCAGATTCACGGCTGGCTCGTCTATCCCCCGGATTACGACGCCACCAAGAGATACCCGCTCATCGAGCTGATGCACGGCGGCCCGCACACGATGAACCGCGACAGCTGGAGCTACCGCTGGAACACGCAGCTCTTCGCCGCGCCGGGCTACATCGTCACCTGGGTCAACCGCCACGGCTCGACGGGCTTCAGCGAGCAGTTCTGTCGCAGCATCCTCAACCAGTGGGGCGACATGCCGTTCGAGGACATCATGAAGAGCGCCGACTTCCTGATAAAGAAGCTGCCCAACATCGATCCGGATCGGCTGGCCGCGGCCGGCGCCAGCTACGGCGGCTACATGGCCGCGTGGGTGCTTGGCCACACCGACCGATTCAAGTGCATCATCGACCACGCCGGCGTGAACAGCTCCTACGCCCAATACGCGACCGACGTGCCGCACGGCTTCCCCGAAGTCATGGGCGGCAAGCCCTGGGACAACGTCGAGGGCCTGCAGAAGGAAAACCCGATGTTCTATGCGAAGAACTTCAAGACCCCGACCCTCGTTATCTGCGGAGAAATCGACTACCGAGTGCCCTATGGCAACGGCCTTGAGCTTTACGGCGTGCTTCAGGCGATGAACGTGCCGAGCCGACTCATGGTGTTCCCTGACGAAAATCACTGGGTGCTGCACCCGCAGAACGCCATCTACTGGCACTGGGAGATGCAGAACTGGCTCAGCCGCTACATTGGCGGCAAGCCCGTGATCGAGAAGCCGGTGTTCGATTCGGAAACAAAATAAGGTGGAGCGCGTTGTCCCCAACGCGCTTCTGTAGCGGCGGTCTATGACCGCCGTCCGGCGCTCACAGAGCGCCGCTACAAAACAAGCAGGCGCCGGTGCGAACACCGGCGCCTTTTCTTTTATGGCCAGCGGCCGCCGGAGCGGTCGGGGGTCGCAGCACTCAATGGTGCTGTTTGTCGGCGCGGCGCCGCAAGGCGGCACAGCGCAAGGAACCAACGGACTTTCTGCCCGCATTATCCCACAGTTTCCGAAAAAAACCACCAGGAGTTATTCACCAGCCTTCGCCAAGGCTTCAGCTGGCACGACCGGCCTTGAGGTGGAGCGCAACCTCCGGGCGCGCTGGGAAAACCCGCCCGGAGGCCGGGTTCCACCTTACGGCTTCGGCGCCGCCAGGCTGTAGATGAAGTGGTCCACGTGGCGGCCGTAGAGCCACTCGGCCTTTTTCAGCATGCTCACCTGCTTGAAGCCCAGCCGCATCGGGATTTTTTGCGCCCGGGTGTTGCCCGTGGCCGCGGCGACGACGAGCTGCTTGAGTTGCAACTCCGTGAACGCGTGCTCAATCACAACGCGGCAGCATTGGGTCATGATGCCCTGCCCGGCGCTGTCGGGCGCGATCCAATAGGCCGGAAAGCCGATGCGGTTGGCCCAGTCGATCCGGTTGTGGCCGATGACGCCCACCAGCCGGCCCAGAGACCAGATGCCACAGGTGAAGGCGCGCGTCTCCCGGTCGTCGCGCACGGTGCCGGCGATGTAGGCCGCGCTGTCGGCGACCGTGTTGGTGGCGTCCACCCAAGGCAGCCACTCGCGCAGGCTGGCCCGGTGCGCGTCAACGACAGCGAAAAGTGCCGCGGCGTCGACGGGTTGCAGCGGGCGCAGCTCGAGGCCGGGGTTTAATTTGCGGGAGAACACAGACGATTTGGTTTTTACAGGAGGAAACAAACGACGCGGAGAAGAAAAATGTAGGGCCGGTGCTCGTCGCCGGGCCGGTTTGATCTCTGTTATCTCCGCGGCCTCCTGTTCAAAAATTATCCGCCCTTCACCAGCGTGATCACGCACTCGAGGTGGCGCGTCTGCGGAAAAAGGTCGAAGGGCTGCACGGCCGTGAGCCGGTAGCCCGCGGCGAGGAAGCCCTTGAGGTCGCGCATCTGCGTCGCCGGGTCGCAGGACACATAGACCACGGCGCGCGGGCCGAAGGCGAAGAGCTGGTGGAGGAAGGACTCGTCGCAGCCCTTGCGGGGCGGGTCGATGACCACGGCGGTGTCGGCCGGCGCGAAATCCAGCCCGGCGAAGATCTGCGCGGCGTCGCCGGCGCGGAAAGTGGTGTTGGCAATGCCATTGGCCGCGGCGTTCTCCGTGGCGAACTTCACCGAGGTTTCGCTCAGCTCGATGCCCGTCACCCGCGTGAAGGCCGGCGCGCAGCTCAGCGCAAACAGCCCGCTGCCGCAGTAGGCGTCGACGAGGAACTTCGCCCCGCTGCCGGCGGCCTGCTCGCGGACGTAGCCCGTGAACGCCGGCAGGATGAACGGGTTGTTCTGGAAAAAGTCGCGGGCGAGGAAATGGAGGCGGAGCGGCTGCTTGGGTGGAACCCGGCCTCCGGACGGGTTTGCGGTAGACGCGGCCAAGCCTGCCCGGAGGTCAGGCTCCACCCCGAGCACCTCGTGAATCACCGCGTCGTAATCCGTGACGACCCCTTCTTGGGCGTGCCGGAGAAGCAGCGTCGAGTCGCGTTTGTATTCGCCAGCGGCAAGCCGCGCCTGGGTTTTGGCCCGCACCTCGGTCAGTTTCTCGTTGATCTCGGGAGTGGCGATGGGGCAGGTCGGAACATCAATGATATCGAATCGGGTGCCTTGCTTCAGAAAGCCGATGGGCTGGGCGGTAGGGCGAGTCGTCCCGACGAGCCGCGGCTCATCCGGAGGATTCGCCCTACCCGCATGAAAATGCGGCGTGAGCTTCGAACGGTAGCCGAACTCGCGGGGCGAACCGATGACGGGCATTACGGAGAACTCCACGCCCGCCATGTATTTCAACAGCTCCGCAACCTGCCGGCGTTTCCAGACCAGCTGCTCGGCGTAGGTCAGGTGCTGGTATTGGCAGCCACCGCACGAGCCGAACAGCGGACACTTCGGGGCGATGCGGTGTGGCGAAGGCGTGAGGACGGCGAGCAGGTCGGCCTCGGAGTAGTTCTTGTGGTTGCGGTAGACGCGGGCGCGCACTTTCTCCCCCGGCAGGGTGAAGGGAACCATGACGACCCAGCCGCCGGAAGGGTCCCGTTGCTGGCTGCTGCCAGCCCGGGATTTGTCCTGGCCGTCGCCAGGCAAAGCAACGCGGCCGAGGCCGACGCCGAGGTTGGTCAGCGTGGCGATCTCCATCTCCAGCTCGTGGTGATAGGGGAAGGGCTGGTCGTTGAATTTTCGGTTTTTAACCACGGAACACACAGAACACACGGAAAGAGGCGGTTAAAAGGAAATTGCTGCGGTTTGTTTCCGTGTATTCCGTGTGTTCTGTGGTTTCTCCCGAAAAGATCACCAGCCTCCAGAACCCCCGGGTCAAACAGCTCGTCAAGCTGCGCGAGCGCCGCGACCGCGACGAGGCCGGCCTGTTCCTCGTTGAGGGCTACCGCGAGATCCGCCGGGCGCTGGAGAAGGGCGTCCGGCCCAAGGAGCTGTATTTCAGCCCCGAGTGGTTTCTGGGCGAGAATGAGCCCGCGCTCATCGAGCAGGCGCAGCAGGCCGGGGCCCAGCTGTTCGAGCTGTCGAAGGATGCCTTTGCCAAGGTCGCCTACCGCGAGCGCCCCGACGGCCTGCTCGCCGTGGCGCCGCAGTGGAAGCACGGCCTGACCGACCTGACGCTGTCGCCCCGCCCCTTCCTGCTGGTCGTCGAATCAATCGAGAAACCCGGCAACCTCGGCACGATCCTGCGCAGCGCGGACGCCGCCGGCTGCGACGCCGTGATCGTGTGCGACGCGGTGACCGACATTTTCAACCCCAACGTCGTGCGCGCCTCGACGGGGGTGCTGTTCTCCGTGCCGATCGTGGTGGCGGACAGCGCCTCGGTGCACTCGTTCCTGGTGGAGAAAGGCATCCGGGTGGTGGCAACCACGCCGGATACGCCGAATCTCTACTCGCACGCCGACCTGCGCGGCCCGCTGGCGATCGTCATGGGCAGCGAGCAATACGGGCTCAGCCAGTTCTGGCTCAAGGAAAGTAACCTGCTCGTGCGCATTCCGATGGCCGGCCAGGCCGACTCGCTCAACGTCGCCATGGCGACGATCATCACGCTCTTCGAGGCGGTCCGCCAACGAACCGCTGATCGTTCCACCCAACACTAAACATGATCCCCTCCACCTATTCGCTCCGTGCGGCAGCTTGGTTGGCCGGGCTGCTTCTTCTGCCCGCTGCCGCCCGCGCGGCCGAGTCCCTCATCCCCGTCGAAACATTCTTCAGCCTGCCGGCCATCAGCGGTCCGGAACTCTCGCCCGACGGCACCAAAATTGCGTTCCTGTTTCCCAAGGACCACCGGATGGCGATCGGACTGTTCAACCGCCAGACCAACGAGGCGCGGATGATACTGGAAGGCGTGGATGAGAGCATCATGTTCTTTCACTGGAAAGGAAACGAGCACCTGGTCTTCGGTGCCGACGTCAACGGCAGCGAGTCCTATTTCATTGGCGTGAGCGACTTGACGGGGAAGAAGGTTCAGCGCCTGGCGGAGTCTCTCCGCCGCGGCGACCCGGACACGATTTACGGCAGCATGGCCAGAATCGTGAGCCTGCTGCCCGAAGATCCGGAGAACATCATCCTGGAAGGCACCTTTGTAAGCAACCCGGACAACCTTGTGTGGCTTAACACGACCGGAGAGATTGTGCGCTACAATTTCCGGACACAGTCCCGCACTCATCTCATTGGCATGGCCGATTCGGTGGACACGAAATTTGAGGATTTCGTAGCGGACAATACGGGCGTGCTGCGGCTCGCGCTGCGTCGCAAGAATCATGAGATTGCCTGGTTGATCCGACCGGACAGCAAGTCGCGGTTTAGTGAGATCGCGAAATCGCCCGAGCACGGTTATGCCGAACAGTGGGAGCCGCTGGAGTTCGCCGCGGACAACACCACCCTTTGGATTCTTTCCCGCGAAGAACAAGATCGGGGAGCGCTCTACGCCTATGACACCGTGACCGGACAGCACGGTGCGGCGCTCTTTGTCCCACCGGAGGGAGAAATCGATCACATTGTCACCGATTATCACCGCCAGCACCTGCTGGGAGTCGCCTATTTGTCCGATCGCATCCATTATCATTGGTTCGATGCCGGGCGACAGTTGCTGCAAGGAAAGCTGGAGAAGACCTTTAGTGGCAAAGCCTGTCACATCGTCAGCAGTTCAGCCGACGACACCGTGCATCTCGTCCGGGTCTCCAGCGACTGCGATCCGGGGGCCTATTATGTGCTCGATCTCAAGCACCCGGCCTTGGTGCAATTCAAGCGCATCCGGCCTGATATCGATCCGGACAAAATGCAGCCGATGCACACCTTCACCTTCAAGACGCGCGACGGGCTTGAGTTGCAGGGTTATCTGACGCTGCCGACGGGTGCCGAGGGCCGGCGGGTGCCGCTCATTGTGCATCCGCACGGCGGTCCCTTTGGTGTGCGGGATGCATGGGGTTACAACGGCGAGGTGCAGTTTTTGGTCAGCCGCGGCTATGCCGTGCTGCAGGTCAACTATCGCGGCTCCGGTGGCTACGGACGGGATTTCATCGACAAGGGCCGGTGCCAGTGGGGTCGCGCCATGCAGGATGACTTGAGCGATGCCGTCAAATGGGCGGTCGGCCAGGGAATTGCCGATCCCGCGAGAATCGCGATTTATGGCGCAAGCTACGGCGGCTACGCGGCACTGGCCGGCGTCACGCTTACACCCGAGCTCTACTGCTGCGCGGTCAATTATGTCGGGCCGTCTGACCTCAACATCACTTTCAAGAACCTGGGTGACGATGCCTTCAGGACCGATCAGGATTTCAGTTATCAAAACGCCTGGGTCGGTTCAGACAAGGCGTATCGCGATGCGACGTCGCCGGTGAATTTGGTGGAAAATATCCGGGTCCCCACGTTGCACGTCTACGGCATCAATGATCCCCGGGTGCGCATCGATCATTGGAAGCGGTTGGAGACGCAGTTGAAAAAATATCACAAGCCCTACGAGACCCTCACCGAAGAGCATCAGGGCCACGGATTCCGCGACGAACTGGCGTCGATTCACTTCTACAAGACGATGGAAGCTTTTTTCGCGCGGAACCTGGCGCCGGAACGCCCCGTCGCGGCCGGGTCGAAGCCCTGAGGGCGCCGGCGGATATACTCGCCGGTGGGGTCAGCCAGCGGTGGTCCGCCGCAGGTGCTCGATCAGCTCCGTGGTGCCGTCGGCCACGGTGACCAGCGGATGATAACCGAGGTCGCGGCGCGCGGCGGAGATGTCGAACCAGTGGTCCGTCGCCATTTCCTTGGCGACAAAGCGCGTCATCGGCGGCTCGCCCGGGAGCGGCAGCATGCGCCAGAGGGCTTCCATCAGGCCACCGGCGGCATAGGCCACCGGTCGCGGGACGTGGCGGGTGATTTCCGTAATGCCCACGCCGCGCAGCAGCTGGTTGATCCAGTCCCACAGGACGACAGGTTCGCCGTTGGTGATGAAATAGGCGCGGCCACCCGGTGGTGGGGCCCCGGATCCTTTGTAGCCTATTGGGTTACAAAGCGCGCCTTCCGCGAGCAGATGGGCGTCGACGACGTTGGAGATATGGGTCACGTCCACCCGGTTCCGGCCGGAGCCGATGATCTTCAGCCGGCCGGCCTTCGCCAGCGCCAGCACGCGCGGCACGACGTTTTTGTCGCCCGGCCCCCACACGAGGTGCGGCCGGAGCGCGACCGTGGCGAAGCTCGGGCCGTGGGCCGCCAGCACGACACGCTCGGCCGCGGCCTTGCTCGTCGGATAGCCGCACGGCGCCTGCACGCAGAGCGGGGCGGACTCGTCGATGCCGGCCAGGTCGCCGCCGTTGTAGACTACGCTGGGCGAGCTGGTGTAGACTAGGCGCGCCACGCCGGCTTCGCGGCAGGCATGGATCACGTTCTGCGTGCCGCCGACATTGACCGCGAAGAACTCCCGGCGGGAGCCCCACACGCCGACGCGGCCGGCGACGTGGAAGACGGTCTCGGCGCCGAGGCAGCCGCGCCGCAGGGCATCGGGGTTGTCGAGATCGCCCGGGATCACCTCGGCGCCAAGGGCCTCCAGGTGCGGCAGCGGCCGGCGGGCCAGCACGCGCACGCGCCGCCCGTCGGCGAGCAGCCGCTCGGCAATCTTGCCGCCGATGAAGCCGCTGGCGCCGGTGACGAAAACGGGGAAGTTTTTGCGGACGAGGAGCACAGGAATGGCAACTTGACGGGGATCAGCCCCGATCGACCAAGGCGGGTTTGGCCACAAAAAGGCGCAAAAAATCGACGGCCAATGCGACCGGCAAGGCGCCTAAAGGCGCGCGAAACATGGACGAAGCCACGGAAGGCACTTTTCGTGCCTTTTCGTGGCTAAAAAACCGATCGGCAGAATCGCTCATTGCTTCAGGACATCCCGGGGGATCTCGCGCTTGTCGAGCTCGTAGCCGTTATTGCCGGCGGCCCAGCGGGCGAGCGCGAGGCGGTGGATTTTGGCGTTGTGGCGGACATCGACCGGGAAATGCGGGTGCAGGTAGGCGAGCCGGATTTTGTCCGTGTGCTCATGGGCCGCGCCGAGTTCGCGCAGTTCGCGCACCAGTTTGCGCCGCAGCGAGGGGGTGGCGACCACCGCGCGCGACACCGGCTCGACCACGATGGCCGGGCGGCGCCCGTCATGGCCGGTGGCGATGAGCGCGCTGCGCGCGACGTTGGGGTGGGCGTTGAAAATCGGCTCCACCTGCGCGGGATAGAGCGGGCCCGAGCGGGTTTCGACCCGCTCGGCCTTGCGGCCGCAAAACCAGAGGCGGCCCGAGGCGTCGAGATAACCGGCATCTCCCATCCGGTGCCAGACGGCGGCAGGGCCGCCGGGTTGAGAGTCCTGAATTTTGGCCAGAGCCGTGGCTTCGGGCAGCTGGTCGTATTCGCGGGTGACGACCGGGCCGCGGACGATGATCTCGCCGATTTCGCCGGGCGGCAGCTCAGTCGCATTCGCCAGCGCGCCGATGGGCGCATCGGTGAGCACGATGATCTTGATCCCGACTTCCGGCACCGGCCGGCCGACACAGGTGCCTTTGCCGGCCGCGATCGCCGCGGCGGTTTCGCCGAGGACTTCCGGCGCGCTGATGCTGGCGATCGGGAGCGACTCGGTCGCGCCATACGGGCTGTGTGCCGTGCCGTTGGGCAGGATTTTCTGCAGGTCGGCGAAGAGATCGGGCGGCACCGGTGCGCCGGCCATGAGCACGCGCTTCACCGACGGGAGGGTCAGATTGTTCTTCAGGCAATACCGGCTGATGATCCGCCAGAGCGTCGGCGACCCGAAGGTGTTGGTAACTTTCTCCTGCTGGATGGCGCGGACGATTTTTTCGGGATCCACCGTGGCCGGCCGGCTCGGGTCGATCTCCGGCACGATGGTGGTCATGCCCAGCGCGGGGTTGAAGAGCGCGAAGATCGGCAGCATCGGCAGGTCCACTTCGCCCGGCCCGATGCCGTAGGTGTCGCGCACCAGCCGCAGCTGCGCCTCGAACATGCCGTGCTCGTAGCAGACGCCCTTGGGCGCACCGGTGGAGCCGGAGGTGAAAAGGATGGCGGCGAGATCGGAGGTAGTGACTTCGCAACATTGTAGGGTCGGCCCTTGTGGCCGGACCGGTCCGCCGGCAAGCGGCGACCCTACAGGAAACGTAAGCCGCGCCGTGGCTGAACCGCGGGCCCACACGCGGATCTCGACTGACCTGAAGGCCGAGCGGAACACGTGGCTCATCACCTGGGCCGGTGGGATGCCCAACAGCACGCGGGGCCGGGAGCGGGCGACGCAGGCGAGAAAGTTTTTCCGGCCCATGCCCGGGTCGATGATGACCGGCACGGCGCCGAGCTTGAAGAGGGCGAAGGCGGCGGCGATGAGCGGCAACCCTTGGCGGACCATGACCAGCACGCGGTCACCCCGCCGCACGCCGCGGGCCGTGAGGTTTCCGGTCCACGCGTCCACCTCGGCGTCGAGTTCGCGGAAGGAGAGGGCGAGATAATCGATGCCGCCGTCCGCCGTCCGCCCGCGCGGGATCTTCACCGCCGGATGGTCCGGCTGGCGTGCCGCCATCAGCGGCAGGTGGCGGGCGATGTTGGCGGAGTCGGTCAAAGGAGCTTTCGGATTTGGAGGGCTCGCGTCCCTGCGAGCCGCGGTCCGCAGAGACGCGGACCCTCCAGAGGATGGGTCAGCTTTTCCAGGCAGGCTCGGCCTTGAGCAGTTTTGCCTGCCACGGCAGCAGCACGGCGTCGATGGAGGAGGGATCACGGGCGATCAGCACGAGCTGGGAGCGGGTGGCGATGAGCGTGGGGTCGAGGTTGAGGCCCGACGCGAGGCGGTCGCGGTCGGCCTTGATGCGGTCCTGCCGGGCGAGTTCGTCCGGCGTCATCGGGCTGAAGTCGCGGCGGCGCTCGCGGCGTGGCAGCGTGTGCGGGTCGATCGCGAAACCGCGGCGGATGGCTTCGGCCAGCGAGGGGAACAGCCGGTCGTGCCGGCGGCCGAGGTTGACGCGCATGACTTCCTCCGGCGGCGCGCCCTCGTCGGCGGCGCGGGCAATCCGGACCAGCATCTCGTTGCCGACGACCTTGAACGGCGGGGTATTGATCTTCTCCGCCCAGCTTTCGCGCCAGTGCCAGAGGGCGTTGAGCACGCCGAGGCCGCGGCCGCGGAGTTTCTCCGAGCCGTTGACGCGCCACGCATTCTCGTCGGGGGCGGCGAAGCCCTCGCGGCCGGCCTCCATCTGCCAGCGGCAGCGCTGCTCGAGCCACTCGAGGCGGCCGAGCTTGACGAGTTCGTCGCGCAACCGGTCGCGCAGCGCAAACAGGTGAAACACATCCATCGCGGCGTAATCGAGCATGTCGCGGTCGAGCGGGCGCTGCGACCAGTTGGCCTTCTGGTGGTCCTTGTCGAGCTGGACGCCGAAGTTCGTCTCGAGGAGCGCGGCCAGGCCGAAGCGCGGGATGGCCAGCAGCTGGGCGGCGAACATGGTGTCGAACAGGCTGTGCGGTTGGAAGCGGCAGAGCTCCCACAGCAGGCGCAGGTCATAGTCGCTGCCGTGCATGATGAGCGGCTTGGCGGCGAGGCGGGGCCAGAGGGCGCCGAGGTCCAGGTCGGCCAGCAGGTCGACGAGGTGGATCTCGCCAACCACGTGGATCTGCAGCAGGCAGACCCGCGTCTTGTAGCGGAAAAGGTTGTCGGCCTCGGTATCGAGCGCGATTTCGGAGCAGCGATCGAGCGCGGCGTAGAGCGGCGCCAGCTGTTCGGGCCGGGTGATGAGCTGGTAATGCGGGATGGTGTTCAAGCGGACGGGGTCAGTTGTTCCAGGTGGTGAGAAAAGCATCGATGAGTTGCGGCAAGTCGGGACTGTAGCCGCCCTCGAGGACGGCGGCGGCCGGCCGGCCGCTTTCGCGCAGCCAGCGGCCGAGGGTGGCGAAGTCGTCGCGCTCGAGCGTCATCTCGGTGATCGGGTCGCCCGCGTAGGCGTCGAAGCCCGCGGACACGAGCACGAGGTCGGGTTGGAACGCCAGCACTACTTCCCACGAGCGGGCAAGCGCGGCCATGTGCGCGGTGCGCGGCGCGCGCGGCGCAACGATGAAATTGTGGCAGTTGGCGAAGGACGTCGTGCCGGTGCCGGGGTAGCCCGGATACTGGTGGACCGAGGCGAACAGCACGTTCGACCGGTCGCGCAGGATGTCCTCCGTGCCGTTGCCGTGGTGGGCGTCGAAGTCCCACACGGCCACGCGCCGGCCGGCGGCAGCGGCGTGGAGGGCGGCAATCGCGATCTGGTTGAGGTAGCAGAAGCCCATGGCCTGGCCGCGCGTGCAATGGTGGCCGGGCGGGCGCATCAGCGCAAAGGCGGGTTGCCCGGTCAGGGCGCGGTCCGCGGCGGTCAGCGCGGCGCCCACCGCCCGGCGGGCGTGTTCGTGGATGCCGGGGAAGTAAGGGGTGTCGTCGTCGATGTCCGGCGCATGCTGGATCCGCTTCAGGAGGGCCGGGGTGTGGGCGGCGAGCAGGGCGGGCTCGTCCGCGGCGGCGGGTTTTTGCCAGGTCCAGCCGGGGTGGACGGCCTGCAGGTGGGCCGCGGAGCGCAGCACGCGGGCCGGTTGCTCGGGTCGCATGGACGAGCCGTATTCGGCGCAAAGGGGATCGTGCAGGATGATCATCAAAGTTTGTCCGCCCACGGACAGCAAGGAACCACGAAAAAAGCCCAAATTGGCGTCCCAGTAAAGCGGGATTATCGCCTGATTTGCGGGCGGAGAATTCTTGTGTCCTTTGCCTGTTTTGGCAGCCATTGATACCGCATGAAAGTCGTCGTCCTCTGCTCGGGTGGGATGGATTCGGTGACCGCGCTCCACTGGGCGCGGGCGCACCACACCGTCGCCGCCGTGCTGAGCT
This sequence comes from Opitutus sp. GAS368, assembly GCF_900104925.1. Lineage (NCBI taxonomy): Bacteria > Pseudomonadati > Verrucomicrobiota > Opitutia > Opitutales > Opitutaceae > Opitutus > Opitutus sp. GAS368. Next base: position 1,667,397 of record NZ_LT629735.1, on the reverse strand, counting down.
TCGACTACGCGGCCAAGCACAACCACCGCGAGATCCCCTTCGCGGTCGAGCACGCGTCCCTGGTCGGCGCGCCGCACCAGACCGTGCCGCTGGATTTCATCGGCAAACTCTTCACGTCCGACCTGCTGGTGAGCGGCGGCGACATTCCCGAGGGCCACTATGAGGACGGCAATATGAAGCGCACCGTCGTGCCCTTCCGCAACGGCATCATGCTGGCCGCGGCCTGCGGCTTCGCCGAAAGTGCGCGGGCGGACGGCCTCGTCATCGCGGCCCACGGCGGCGACCACGCGATCTATCCCGACTGCCGCGAGGACTTCATGTGCGCCATGGGCGAGGCCATGAAGTCCGGCACCTACGCCGGCATCCAGCTGCTCCGGCCGTTCATCACCATGACCAAGGCCGGGATTGCCGCCGAGGGTGCGCGGCTCGGCGTGGATTTCGCCCGCACCTGGTCGTGCTACAAGGGCGGCGAGGTCCACTGCGGAAGGTGCGGCACCTGCGTCGAGCGGCGCGAGGCGTTCCAGCTGGCGGGTATGCCGGACCCGACAAAATACGAGAGCACGCCGCCGCTACCGAGGGGACCGGCGGTTTGATATAAGACCTATAAGACTCATAGGACCTATGTTAATCGCAGAAATCTTCCATTCGCTGCAGGGCGAAGGCGAGCTGACGGGCGTGTCGTCCGTCTTTGTCCGCACCAGCGGCTGCAACCTGCGCTGCAACTGGTGCGACACCCCCTACGCGTCGTGGTCGCCCGAGGGCGTGCAAATGCGGGTCGACGAGATTGTGGCCGAGGTGACGAAGCGTCCGGCCCGGCACGTGGTGCTCACCGGCGGGGAGCCGATGGTGGCGAGGGAAATCCGCGAGCTGGCCGCGGCGCTGAAAAAACTCGGCTACCACATCACCATCGAGACGGCGGCGACCATCGCGCCCGACAGCATTGCGTGCGACCTGGCCTCGCTCAGCCCCAAGCTGAGAAACTCCGCGCCCGACGAGCGCCTGTCGGCCGCGTGGCGCGGGAAGCACGAGGCCTTGCGCTGGCAGCCGGAGGTGGTGAAGGCCTGGCTCGCCGGCTACGGGTTCCAATTGAAGTTCGTGGTCGCTCAGGTGGCGGACGTGGACGAGATCGAGGGGATGCTCGCGCAGCTCGGCCGCGACATTCCCCGCGCCAAGGTGCTGCTGATGCCCGAGGGCACGACGGTCGAGGCGTTGCGGGCCAAGGCCGGCTGGCTGGGCGAGCTGTGCAAGGTGCGCGGCTACCGCTACGCCCCGCGGCTGCACATCGAGCTCTACGGCAACAAGCGCGGCACATGAACATCCCGCTGCTGCCCGTCGTCCATCCACCCCGGAAACTTTCGGCGGAACTCGCCGACCTGCGGGTGCGCGTCGCGGAGCGCGCCGTGACGATCCGGGAACTGCTCTACGTGTTGAAGGGCCGGGCCTACATGCTGCTGGTGATCCTGCTCACCCTGCCTTTTTTGCTGCCGCTACCGCTTCCGGGATTATCCACGCCGTTCGGCTTTGCGATCATCCTGATCTGCCTGCGGCTGGCGCTTGGGCAGCGGCCCTGGCTGCCCAAGAGCGTCCAGCGCCGGCAGTTGCCGGCGGGTTTCATCCCACGGTTGCTCGACCTGGCCGCGAAAATCATCGGCGGGCTGGAGCGGGTGTTGCGGCCGCGGTGGCTCGTGCTCACCGAGCACGCGCTGATCCGGCAGCTGCACGCCCTCGTGATGGTTGCCGGCGCCGCCATCCTTTTGCTGCCGCTGCCCATTCCCTTTTCCAACGGCCTGCCGGCCTGGTCCATTTTGCTCGTGGCCAGCGGACTCCTGGAGCGCGACGGCCGCGCGATCGCGCTGGGCTACGTGGTGTTCGCGCTCAGCGTGGTCTACCTGTGGCTGTTCGGCGAAGCAGCCCAGGGACTGGTGGAGGCCGGAATGAAATGGCTGCGGCGCCCGTGACGGACCTTGTTTTTTGGAGGGCTCGCGTCTCAGCGGGCCGTTGGGATATCATGTGCGAGCGGCCCGCCGAGACGCGGGCCCTCCAACTAGGCGGGATGCGGTGATTCCGCCCTACATCGACAGCCCGATTTTCCCGAACTGCGCGCCCGCTTCCATGTGCCGGAAGGCCGCCTCGGCGTCCGCCAGGGCGAAAGATTGGTCCACCACCGGTGCGAGCCGGTGCATCTCGACGAACTGCTGCATGCCGTGGAAATCCGCCGGCGAGCCCATCGTCGTGCCGAGGATGCTGATCTGGCGGAAGAAACTTTTCCGCAGGTCGAGGCCGGGCGGATTGCCGGTGGTCGCGCCGAAGAACGCGATGCGCCCGCCCGGCCGCGTGAGCTCGATGAGCTTGCCGAAGCCCTCGCCACCCGCGCTGTCGATGATGACGTCGAACAGGCCGCCGGCCTTCTTCTGCAGCTGGGCCGGCCAGCCGGCGTCACGATAACTGACGCCACCGGCCGCGCCGAGGGTTTGGGCGCGGGCAATCTTTTCGGGCGAACTTGAGGTGACCCACACCTCGGCGCCGGCGGCCGCGGCGAATTGCAGCGCGAACAGCGCCGCGCCGCCGCCCACGCCGGTGACGAGCACGCGCTCACCGCCCGTGAGCTGCGCGCGCGTGAAAAGCGCCCGCCAGGCCGTCATGCCAGCCAGCGGCAGCGCCGCGGCCTGCGGCCACGAGAGATGCACGGGCTTCGGGGCGAGGTTGGCGACGGGAATGGAAATCTTCTCCGCGAACGTGCCGCTGTCCGGCAGGCCGAGGATGCGGAATTGCGGACCCTGGGCGCGGGTATCGTGGCCCCAGTCGAGCGACGGGTTGATGATGACCTCGCGGCCGATCCACGGCTGGTCGGCGGCGTCGCCCACGGATTCGACCACGCCGGCGCCGTCGGAGCCGGGAATGACCGGCAGCTTGATGCCGGCGTAAAGCCCGAGCTGGATCCACAGGTCGCGGTGGTTGAGGGCGGCGGCTTTGAGGCGCACGATGGCCCGGCCGGGCACAGCAGCGGGCTCGGGCACCGATTGGAAGGCGACAGGCTTTTTGACCTCGGTGATGACGGCGGCGTTCATGCGCTGAAGAATAAAAGGGCCCGGTGGGAACGCAAACGTTCAGGCCGGGCGATGATTGAATGTAGGGGCGGTGCTTGACGCCGCCCGCGGGCGCCGACGAGCGGCGCCCCTACAATAACTAGCGCGGGCCGTCGGTGAACACCTGGCCGTTGATCACCGTGTTGGTGCAATGGCTGGTGTATTCGAACGGATCGCCGTCGTAGAGCGCGAGGTCGGCGTCCTTGCCCTTCTCGAGCGAGCCGGTGCGGTCGGCGATGCCGAGGAGCTTGGCGGCGTCGCTGGTGACGCTGGCGAGCGCGGCGTCGAAGCCGAGGCCGTTGGCGGCGGCCACCGCGGCCTCCAGCAACACGACGCGGGTCTTCGGCACGTAGCCCTCATAGCTGCTCTGCAGGGCGATGGGCACGCCGGCGGCGTGGAGCCTGCTGGCGGTTTCCACACTGAGGTTTTCCATGTCCTCGTTGCTGCGCTGCATCGTGGGGTGGACGATGACCGGGAAGCCGCTGGCCTTGATCTCGTCGAGCACCAGCGGGGCGTCGGCGCAGCCGTCGAGGACGATCTTGAGGTTGAACTCCCGGGCAAGGCGCAGCGCGGAGGCGATGTCCTGCTGGCGGTTCGCCGTGATGAGCAGCGGCTGCGTGCCGTCGATGGCGCGCAGCAAGGTCTCGTATTTCAGGTCGCGGCCGGGGCGCTTGGTCTCGTCCTTGGCCTCGCGCTTCTTGGCGTATTCCTGCGCCTTGATGAGCTCGGCGCGCAGCATGGCGACAGCCTTGGAGCGGTTGCCGGGTGACTTGCTGGCGGACGGACCGCCCTGGCCGGGCGCGCCTTCGACGACCGTGAGGCCGTTGCGCCCGAGCGTGACCGAGGTCATCGCGGCGGGATTGACGACATCCTCGTCGGCCGTGCGGCCGAGCGTCTTGATGATCATCGTCTGGCCGGAGATGAGGGCCGCCGGCGCGTGACCGGTGTTGACGGTGGTGACGCCGAACGAACGCACCCAGGCGACGAGCGGATCCTTGGCGTTGTAGGCGTCGATCGCACGCAGCTCGGGTTGCACGGACGAGGACTTGTCGAGCATGTCCTGATCCTGCGTTTGGTTGAGCAAACCGGACAGACCGACAGTGGCGTGGGCATCGATGAGCCCCGGCGTGACGACCGCAGCCTTGAGCACGCGGTAGCCGGCGGGGATTTTCACCGAGGCGGCGGGGCCCACGGCCTCGATCTTGCCGTCGTGCACGAGCACGACGCCGTTTTTTAGGGGCGCCCCGGCCATGGTGTAGACGGTGTCACCCGTGATGGCGAGGTCCTCGGCGCGCAGCGCGAACGGCGCGGCGAGGAGCGAGGCGAGGAGGAAGAAGCGGATAGCGGTTTTCATTGGTCACCTCCATTGGCGGCGGCGATAAGGTCCCAGGCACTGGTGAAGCAGCAGAGCTGGGCGCGGCGGGAATCGCCGGCGCCCGGGCCACCGACGGCGTAAAGGTGATCCTCGGGACGCGAGCGGTCGAAGACCTTCTTGCCCTCGACCCACGTCTCCTCGACGTGGGTGTAGACGCTCAGCGGGTCGCCCGAGAGCAGGATGAAGTCGGCGTCCTTGCCGGGCTCGAGCGAGCCGACGCGGGCGTCGAGGCCGAGGATCTTGGCGTTGGCGATGGTAACGGCCTCAAGCGCGCCCTTGCGCGTCATGCCGGCGCGGACTGCGAGCGCGGCCGAGCGGATGAAGAGGCGGGAGTCGGTGATCGGATCGTCGGTGTGGAAGCCGACGAGCACACCGGCTTTTTCCAGGATGGCGGGCGTGCGCCAGTCGGCGTCGCGCGTCTCGAGCTTGCCGCCCGGGGAGTCGATCATGATGACGGAGCACGGGGCGTGGGCGGCGGCGATCTCGTCGGCCACCTTCCAACCCTCGCTGACGTGGTGGAGCACGACCTTGAAGCCGAATTCCTTGGAAAGGCGGAGCACGGTAAGGATGTCGTCGTGGCGGTGCGTGTGGTTCTGGACGATGCGCTTGCCGTCGAGCACCTCGACGATCTCCTCGAGGGCCAGGTCGCGCGGCGGCATTTTCTCGGGGTCGCCGTTGGCGCGCTTGATCTTGTCGCGGTATTCCTGGGCTTTGATGTATTCCTCGCGCACGAGCGCGGCGGACTTGGCGCGGGTGCCGGGGAAACCGTTGGCGCCCTTCATGGAATTGGTGCCGTTGGCCATCTTGAGCCCGCCGGCGTTGGTGCCGTCGGGCAGCTTGATGAGCAGGTCGTCCACGACGCGGGCGGAGCGCAGCTTGAGATAAAGGGTCTGGCCGCTGATGAGATGGCCGGAACCGGGCATGACGTTGACGGTGGTGATGCCGCCGGCGCGCGCTTTCTGGATGGAAGCGTCGCGGGCGTCGAGCGAGTCGAGCACGCGGGCGTCGGGCTGGATGGGGCCGGAGCCGTCGCCGCCGCTGCCGGCGCCGATGTGGCTGTGGGAGTCGATGAGGCCGGGCATGAGCACCTTGCCGGTGGCGTCATGAATCTCGGCCCCGGCGGGGATGGGGACCTTGTCGGCGGCACCGACGGCGACAATCTTGCCGCCAACGACGACGAACACGCCGTTGGCGATGGGCTCGCCGGCGATGGGTATGATCTGCGCGCCCTTGAAGACCTGGGTCTTCTCTTGCGCACCGAGACTGGCGGCCAAACCAAGCACTGCCGCCAGGCATAACAGGGGACGTGTATGCATAGGCGGGCGATACTACCGGTCCGCGACACCCCGGCAAACGCAAAGACACAGTCGGCCCCAAAACCCGGCAAACAGCGGAGTGGCGGTTTGACGCAAAAGCGGTCATGGCAAACCTCCATTGATCGCATGACCGCCGCCGCCCACGCCGACAAGAAGCTCCACTATGCCTGGATCGCCGCCGGCGTGACTTTCTTCACGCTGCTGGCCGCGGCGGGCGCGCGCGCCACGTCGGGCGTCATCCTGCTGCCGTTCGGCAACGAGTTCCAGTGGAGCCGCTCGACGGTGTCGACGATCGTGGCGATCAACATCTTCCTCTACGGGCTCATCGGGCCGTTCGCCGCGGCTTTGTATCAGCGCTTCGGGCTGCGGCGGACGATGGTGGCGGCCATGGCGCTGCTGTCGGCGGGCTACGGGCTGTCGACGGTGGCGACCCATTACTGGCAGTTTGTGATCTTGTGGGGCGTGGTGGTGGGCATCGGTTCCGGCATGGCGGCGGCGGTGCTCGGCGCAGCGGTGGCGAACAAGTGGTTCACCGAGAAGCGCGGGCTCGTGATGGGCCTGCTCACGGCCAGCACGGCGACCGGCCAGCTGATTTTCCTCCCGGTCCTGGCGAGCGCGGTGACGACCTACCACAACTGGCGCGCGGCGCCGTGGATCGTGGCGGGTGCGACCCTGCTGGCGATCCCGGTCATCTGGTGGCTGATGCGCGACGGCCCGCGCGACGTCGGCCTGCGGCCGTATGGCGAGACCGGGCCGGTCGAGACGGCCGCGCCGGCGGCCGTGGGCAATCCCGCGAAGCGCGCCATGGATACCTTGATCGAGGCCATGCGCGTGCGGGATTTCTGGCTGTTGGCCGGCTCGTTCTTCGTGTGCGGCGCCAGCACCAACGGGCTCATCGGCACGCACCTGATCTCCGCGGCGTTCGACTGCGGCATCCCCGAGGTGCGGGCGGCGAGCCTGCTCGCGCTGATGGGCCTGTTCGACCTCGTCGGCACGACGGCGTCGGGCTGGCTGAGCGACCGCTACAACTGCCGCTACCTGCTGTTCATGTATTACGGGCTGCGCGGGGTCTCGCTCCTGTTCCTGCCCTCCGCGCTACTCGGGCCGACCGCCGGGCTGGGGGTCTTTGCCCTTTTCTACGGACTCGATTGGATCGCCACTGTGCCGCCGACGGTGAAGCTGACCGGCGAAGTGTTTGGCCGCGAGAAGGCCAGCATCGTCTTCGGTTGGATCGCGGCGGCGCACCAGGTGGGAGCGGCGTGTGCCGCCTATGCGGCCGGCGCGCTGCGCACGGCCACCGGAACCTACACGCTGGCCTTCTTCAGCGCGGGCGCACTGTGTGTCGTCGCTGCGCTGATCGTGCTGCCGATCGGCAAAGGACGGGCGCTGGCGCCGCAGCCGGCGTGAAGTTTGGAGGGCCCGCGTCCCTGCGGGCCGTTCCGCAGGTGATATCCCCTCGGCCCGCAGGGACGCGGGCCCTCCAGCAGAAGGCAACCGCCTTTACCGCTTCAGCTTCGCCCGGAGTTTCTTCACTTCCGGGCTGACGGCGGCGCAGCCCTCGCTGCCACAGCCGGGATTCTTCCGTTTGGCGAACGAACGCCAGGCGAACCACGCGACGGTCACGGCGACGATGGCCAGGGCGATAATCGTCTGGAGTTGCGGGCTCATGTCAGTAACCCAGCGCGCGGCCGGTCTGGTAGATGACGAAGCACACAACCCACGCGGTGCCGGTCATGTAGGCGAACTGGAACAGCGGCCATTTCCAGCCATTGGTCTCACGCCGCACCACGGCGACGGTGCTCATGCATTGCATGGCGAAAACATAATACACCATGAGCGTGAGGCAAACGAGCGGGGTGAAAAGTTTGGCCCCGCCCGGCCAGGTGGCCGTGGTGAGCGAGCGGCGCAGGGGCGCGACGTCGGCGTTTTTGCCGCCCGCGAAGTTGTCGACGCTGAACACGACGGCCATCGAGCTGACGAACACCTCGCGCGCCGCCATCGAGGTGATGAGCCCGATGCCGACGCGCCAGTCGAAACCGAGCGGCTTGATGACGGGCTCGAGGGCGTGGCCGGCGCGGCCGGCGAAACTCTGGGCGATCTGCTCGGTGGCCGTCGCAGCGGGATCCGGGTGCTTCGGGTAGGCGGTGAGGAACCAGAGCACGATGCTGATGCCAAGGATGATGGTGCCGGCGCGCTTCAGAAACAGGCCGGCGCGCTCGAACATCTGCAGGGCCACGTCGCGCAGCCGCGGCAGGCGGTAAGGCGGCAGTTCCATGATCATCATCGGCGGCGCGCCCTTCAGCAGGGTGCGCTTGAAAAGCCACGCGAAACCGAACGCGCCCAGCGTGCCGAGCGCATACATGAGCAGCATGATCCCGGCCTTGGTCAGCGCCGGCACGGCGTCGCCCGGCAGCAGCGCCGCGATCATCAGCAGGTAGACGGGCAGCCGGGCCGAGCAGCTCATCAGCGGCGCAACGAGGATGGTCACGAGCCGGTCCTTGGGATCCTCGATGGTGCGCGTGGCCATGATGCCGGGAATCGCGCAGGCGTAGGAGCTGAGCAGCGGGATGAACGACTTGCCGTTCAAGCCGACCCGGCTCATCAGCCGGTCCATGATGAACGCGGCGCGCGCCATGTAGCCGGTGTTCTCGAGCAGCCCGATGAAGAAAAACAAAATCAGGATCTGCGGCAGGAACACCAGCACGCCGCCGACGCCGGAGATGACGCCGTCGGTGAACAGGTCGCGCAAGTCACCCGGGGCCATCACGCCCTGCACCCAGGTGGCGAACGAGGCGATATGGGCGTCGATCCAGTTCATCGGGATCTCGGCGAACGTGAAAATGGAAAGAAACAGCGCGGTCATCACGCCGCCGAGCACCAGCCAGCCCCAGAGCGGGTGGATGACGACGGCATCGATCTTGTCCGATGCGGATGGGCCCGTGACCCCCGATTGCTGGACCAGGTTGGTGCACAGCTTGGCGATGGATTCGTAGCGGCTGGCGACGAGCGTGCCGGACCAGTCGGTCCCCTCACCTTCCCAGCGCTGCTGCCAGTGCGCGAGGATGTCCGTCGTGCGCTGGCTGAGCGGGGTGGAGCCGGCGACGCGCACGGTGTCGAAATCGGTCAACAACAGCAGTGCCTCGGCGCGCGCGACGAGCGGCGAACGATCGTCGCGGTCGGTGAGGGCCGCCTGCAGCTCGGCCACGGCGGGGGCGACGGCGGCGGGCACATCCCAGCTGTGGCGCGCGAGCGGCAGGTCGATGCGGCTCATGGCGAGCTTCAGCTCGACGAGGCCCTTGCCGTTGACCGCCTCGCAGGCGATGACCGGGATGCCCAGTTCCTGCTCGAGGCGGCCGACGCGGACCTGCAAGCCGGCGGTTTTCGCGAGGTCCATCATGTTCACGACGAGGATGACGGGGCGGCCGAGATCGAGGATCTGGTGGACGAGGTAGAGGTTCCGCTCGAGATTGGTGGCATCGACGATGCAAAGGATGCGGTCGGGCTGCGGCGTGTCGGTGCGACGGCCGAGGAGCACGTCGCGCGTGACCGCCTCGTCCGGCGAACGGGCCGCGAGCGAATACGCGCCCGGAAGATCGATGAGCTTGATCGGTTTGCCGTGCTGCGAGTAGGTCTCGCCCATCCTCTTCTCGACGGTGACGCCCGGATAGTTGCCGACCTTCTGCTTCAGGCCGGTGAGGGCGTTGAAGAGCGTGCTCTTGCCGCAGTTGGGATTGCCGACCAGCGCGTAGATCGGCGTGCGATCGCTGTGCGCGGCACGTTTCTTGCCCGAAGATACAATATGCGGAGGCAGTTCGGGCACGGCTCAGGACTCCACGGTGATTTGCGCGGCCTCGGCCCGGCGCAGCGTCAGGTGGTAGCCGCGGAGCTTGAACTCCAGCGGGTCGCCGAGCGGCGCCGCGCGCACGAAGGTGACGGTCGTGCCGGGCAGCAGGCCCATCTCGCGCAGGCGGACGAAGGTCGCGCCGGTCTTCGGGAAATCCTTCACGCGTGCACTGGCGCCAAGCGCGAGCTCCGAAAGTTTGAGCGAGGCGGACATGGCGCGGGCTTCAGCGCGCGCTTTCGGGCAGCGGCTCCACGAGGATGTTCATGGCTGCGCCGTGGCTGAGGGCGAGGCGGGTGCCGTTCACCTGGCAGAGGATCGTGGTGTTGCCGGAAACCTTGGTCACGAGGGCGGCCTCGCCAAAACCCATCTCGCGGACACGCTGGCAGAAGCTGTCGTCGCCGGTCAGCTCGCACACGCGGCCGGTGGTACCGGCGGGAAGCTGGCACAGGGGTGAGAGGTGGAGGTGCGGGGTGGGCATTGAAGATGAGACTGAGTATCAGGACAGAATCAGAAAAAAGCCCCGGGTCAATCTACTACCGTAGATTACTCAGGGCGAATGGTTTACCGGCGACGGCGTTTGACGGCGAGTTGGACGCCGGCGTAGCGCACGAGGCTCTGCAGGTGCTCGTATTGCTGCGGGTCCATGTCCTTGGCGGCCTTGAGCTCGTCCTGGGCGCGCTTCATGGCGGCTTCGACGACGTGTTCGTCAATCTTCTCCTCGGTGATCGCGTGCTCGGCAAGCACGCGGACGCGGTCGCCCTCAATCTGTGCGAAGCCGCCGCCGACGGCGAGCCACGAAGTGGCGCCGCCTTTGGTCACGCGGAGCTCACCGTCCGCAACCTGGGCAAGCAGCGGGATGTGGCCGGGCAGCACGCCGATCTCGCCCTCGACCGTCGGGACGACGACGGAGTCGATGGTGTCGGTATACACCTTGGCTTCCGGAGTGACGATTTCGAGGGTGAGGGGCATTTTGCAGGAAGGATTAAGTGACAAGGATCAAGTATCAGGATTGATGGCTTGGGCTCTTGTTACTTGGAACTTGTTACCTGTTACTTCGCGTGGAACGCGGGTTATTTCTTCGCAGAAGTGGCGATGACCTCGTCGATGCCGCCCTTCATGTAGAAGTCACCCTCGGCCACGTGATCGAGCTCGCCGTCGAGAATCATCTTGAAGCCGCGGACGGTCTCCTTGACGGGAACGTATTTGCCCGGCGTGCCGGTGAACACCTCGGCGACCGCGAACGGCTGCGAGAGGAGGCGCTGGATCTTGCGGGCGCGGTAGACCATGAGCTTGTCCTCGGGGGAGAGCTCGTCGAGGCCGAGGATCGCGATGATGTCCTGAAGATCCTTGTAGCGCTGGAGGACGCGCTGCACCTCGCGGGCGACCTTGTAGTGCTCCTCGCCGACGATGTCGGGCTGGAGGGCCTTCGACACGGAAGCGAGCGGATCGACCGCGGGATAAATGCCGAGCTCGGCGATGGAGCGCTCGAGCACGATCGTGGAGTCAAGGTGCGCGAACGTGTTGGCCGGCGCGGGGTCGGTCAGATCGTCGGCGGGCACGTAGACGGCCTGCACGGAGGTGATGGAGCCCTTCTTCGTCGAGGTGATGCGCTCCTGGAGTAAGCCCATCTCGTTGGCGAGCGTCGGCTGGTAACCGACGGCCGACGGCGAGCGGCCGAGGAGCGCGGACACCTCGGAGCCGGCCTGCGAGAAGCGGAAGATGTTGTCGACGAAGAGAAGCACGTCCTGGTTTTTCTCGTCGCGGAAATACTCGGTCATCGCGAGGGCCGAGAGCGCGACGCGCATACGGGCACCCGGGGGCTCGTTCATCTGGCCGTAGACCAGCGCGACCTTGGACTTGCTGAGGTCCTTCTGGTTGATGACGCCGGCCTCGGACATCTCGTGGTAAAGGTCGTTGCCCTCGCGGGAACGCTCGCCGACGCCCGCGAACACGGAGTAGCCGCCGTGCGCCTTGGCGATGTTGTTGATGAGCTCGAGAATGACGACGGTCTTGCCGACGCCGGCGCCGCCGAAGGCGCCGGCCTTGCCGCCCTTGATGAAGGGGCAGATGAGGTCGATGACCTTGATGCCGGTCTCGAGGATCTCGGCCTTGGTATTCTGGTCGGTCAGCGAGGGAGCCGGGCGGTGGATCGGGTAGCGTTTGGTGAAATTGACCGGGCCCTTGCCGTCCACGGCGTTGCCGGTGACGTCGAAGATGCGGCCGAGCACGCAGTCGCCCACGGGGACAGTGATCGGGGCGCCCGTGTCGACGACCTCCATGCCGCGCACGAGACCCTCGGAGGAGGACATGGCGATGGCCCGGGCCACGCCGGCGCCGAGGTGCTGCTGCACCTCGAGCGTCAGGAGCTCTTTCTTGCCGGAGACGGTGAAGCTGATGGTCAGCGCCTGGTAGATGGGCGGGATGGAGTTCTCGGCGAACTGCACGTCGACGACGGCGCCGATGACTTGGACGATTTTGCCGGTATTGCTCATGGGGAGGAAGGGCTGAAAGACTGAATGGCTGAATAGCTGAAATACTTCAGCGGGTTATTTGAGAAGGGTGACAAAGATGGCGACAAGCTCGCCGGCTTCCTGCTTGAGCGGGCCGATAAGCGCGGGCTTGAAACAGCCCTCAAGCTCGAGGAGCTCCATCCAGAACAACGATTCATCGGCTTCACGAAGGCAGTCGCCGAGCTTGGAACGGTATTCCGCGCGCGACCGACCACGTTGCGCTTCGCGATAGTTTGCGCCGACGGAGCCGCCGGCACGAAGAAGCTGGTCGCCCCACACGCGGGCGACGTTGTCCCGTCCGGGAAGTGTCCGGCAAGCACGGGCGATCCGGCGCGCAAACTCGCGCGTGCGGTCTCGCAGGTCTCCGTGTTGATGGAACATTGGTTTTTCATTGGCCCGTTTCAGCTTTTCAGTCCTTCAGTTATCCGGCCTTTACGTGGCGGAGAAGGCGGCGGCCGCGATCTCGAGAATTTCCTGGGTGATGCCCGCCTGGCGGGCCTTGTTGTATTCCAGCGTGAGGTCGCCGAGGAGCTTGGTGGCGTTGTCCTTGGCGGTCTTCATCGCGACCATGCGGGCGCTCTGCTCGGAGGCCTTGGCGGAGAGGACGAGCTGGTAGATGTAGCGGTTGACGTAGAACGGCAGCAGGGCCTCGAGCACGGACTTCACATCCGGCTCGAACAGCATGTCGCGGTCGTCGGTGAACTTCACCCCGTCGGCGCCGGTGCGGTTCTGCGCGATGAACTCGCGGACGTTGGTCAGCGGGAGCACCGGGCGGATGATGGCCTCCTGCACGAGGGTGTTCTTGTAGCGCGGGTAGATGACCTCGACGGTGTCGATCGTGCCCTCGAGGAACAGCTTCACCATGAACTCGACGACGACCTTCACCTCGTTGAACGCCGCGCGGTCGGAGACGGTGAAGTCGGCGAGGATGTCGCGCTTGGTGCGGGCGAGGAACTGCGCGCCCTTGCGGCCGATGGCCACATACTTGGCGGGCGTCTTGATCTCGGTGACGAGCTTGAAGAGGTTGGCGTTGAGCGGACCGCACAGGCCCTTGTCGGTCGAAACCACCAGGATGCCGCGGGTCTTCACCTCGCGCTTGGCGATCAGGGGATGCTCGAAGATGTTTTCGACGCGACCGGCGAGCGCGGCGAGCATGTCGGCCATCAGCTGGGCGTAGGGCCGGCCCGCGAGGGCGGCCGACTGCGCCTTCTTCATCTTCGACGCGGCGACGAGCTCCATCGCCTTGGTGATCTGGCGGGTGTTCTTGACCGACTTGATGCGCCGGCGGATGTCGCGGGTGGAGGCCATGGATTACGAAAGGCTGAAAGGCTGAAGGGCTGAAGGGCTGAAGCCAGTCAGGCGGGACGGCAGGCGATTGAAGCGGGTGCGCACTTTCGTTTTGGGGGAAGGATGAAGATATTCAGCCGTTCAGCTTTTCAGTTCTTCAAGCTTTCGTGACGAACGTCGCCTTCCACTCGTCGGCCGCGGCCTTGAGGCCGGCCTCGATCTCGTCGGAGAGCTTGGCCTCGTTGCGGATCTTGGCGAGAAGGGCGTCCTTCCGGCTGGTGAGGTAGTCCTTCCATGCGCTGGCGGCGGCCACGACGTTCTTCACCTCGATGGCGTCGAAGTAATTCTTCTGGAGGGCCCAGAGGATGGAGGCCTGGACCTCGATGGAGAGCGGGTTGAGCTGCGGCTGCTTGAAGAGCTCGACGATACGGGCGCCGCGCTCGAGCTGGGCCTTGGTCTTGGCGTCGAGGTCGGAACCGAATTGCGCGAAGGCCGCGAGCTCGCGGAACTGGGCGAGCTCGCCCTTGAGTTTGCCGCCGACCTGCTTGGTGACCTTGATCTGCGCGGACGAACCGACGCGGGACACGGAAAGACCGACGGACACCGCGGGGCGGATGCCCTGGTTGAAGAGATCGGTCTCGAGGAAGATCTGGCCGTCGGTGATCGAGATGACGTTGGTCGGGATGTAGGCGGACACGTCGCCGGCCTGGGTCTCGATGACGGGCAGCGCGGTGAGCGAGCCCTTGCCGTCGAGGCGCGCGGCGCGCTCGAGGAGGCGGGAGTGGAGGTAGAACACGTCGCCCGGATACGCCTCGCGGCCGGAAGGACGCTTCAGGATGAGCGAGATCTGGCGGTAGGCGACGGCGTGCTTGGAGAGATCGTCATAGACGATCAGCGCATCCATGCCGTTTTCCATGAACCATTCGCCGATGGCCGCGCCGGAGAACGGGGCGAGGTATTGGTTGGCGGGATTGTCGGCCGCGGTGGCGGAGACGATGACGGTGTATTCGAGCGCGCCGGCGGCCTCGAGGGCCGAGATGGTGCGGACGACGTTCGACTGCTTCTGGCCGACGGCGACGTAGATCGAGTAGACCGGGCGGAAGTCCTTGTTGCCCGAGGCCAGGCCGACCTTGTTGATGCGCGCCTGGTTGATGATGGTGTCGATGCAGATGGTGGTCTTGCCCGTGCCGCGGTCGCCGATGATGAGCTCGCGCTGGCCGCGGCCGATCGGGATCATGGAGTCGATGGCCATGATGCCGGTGAAGAGCGGCTGGGTGACGGATTTGCGGACCATGATGCCCGGGGCGATCTTCTCGACGGGGTAGAATTCCTTGCTGTCGATCGGGCCCTTGCCGTCGACCGGGCGGCCGAGGGCGTCGACGACGCGGCCGAGGAGGGCGCGGCCGACGGGGACGGAGAGGAGCTTGCCGGTGGTCTGGACCTCGTCGCCTTCCTTCAAGGAGGAGACGTCGCCAAGGACGACGCAGCCGACCTCGTCTTCCTCGAGGTTGAGCGCAATGCCGATGGCGCCGCCCGGGAACTGGACCATCTCGTTATACATGACGTCGGAGAGACCGTCGAGTTTGGCCACGCCGTCGGCGACGGAGCGGATGGTGCCGGTGTTTTTCTTGACGGCCTTGCTCGAGAGCCTGGCGATCTGTTGTTCAATCTGGTCGATGACGGTGCTCATCCTGAGTGGTGGTTAAAGGGAAACGCGGGGTTAGACGGCGGACGAAAGGGCGGCCAGCTGGCCGGCGATGGTGGACTCGTAGACATCGGAGCCGATGCGGACGCGGAGGCCGGCGAGCAGCTTCGGGTTGGGCTTCGCGGTGGCGGTGACCGGGCGGGAATAGTTCCGGGTCATGGCCGCCTCGATCGATTGCAGCGTGCTGTCACCGATCGGGCCGGCATGCTCGACGACGGCGTTGGACTTGGCGAGCTCGGTCGTGATGGCGCGGTGGTAGAGCTTGAGGACGGCGAGACCGTGACGCGGGACGTTCTTCTCAATGTAGCCGAGGACGCCGGTGACCTGCTCGGGCGAAACGGTGCCGTTGACGACACTCAGCTTGAAGAGCTGCTTCGCGAGGGCCTTGGTCTTTTTGTCGGCGCGCATCTTTTAAATCAGCTGACGGACAGTTCCTTGCTCGCGGCGTCGTTGTAGGCGGCGCGATCGGCGTCGGAGAGCTTCTTGGCGAGGACCTGCTCGGTGGTCTTGACGACGAGGCGGGCGATCTCGCCGCGGGCCTCGTTGAGCATTTTCTTGTGCTCGAGCTCGATGGCCTGCTGGGCCTTGGCGAGGGTGTCGGCGGCGCGGGTGGTGGCCTCGGCGTTCTGCCGGTCGGCGAACTCCTTCGCGGACTTGCGGGCCTCGTCGACGAGCTTCGAAGCGTCGAGCTGGGCGGCCTTGATGAGGGCGGCGCTCTCCGTGGCGGCGGCCGCGAGACGGGCCTGCGTCTCCTCGGCGTGCTTCAGGCCGTCGGCGATCTTCCTGTTGCGCTCCTCCATCGTGGCGATGGTGGGCTTGATGCCGAACCAGTAGAGGATGCCGAAGAGGATCAGGAAGCTGACAATCTGCATCGCGAGCAGCTTCGGTTCGACGCCGAAGTGCATGAAGGTCTCTTTCAGGCCTTCGATGGGACCGGGAGCGGCGCCGTGGGCGGCGGGTTCGGTGACGGCAAGCAGGAGGGTCAGCATGGCGGGAAAGGGATTGGCGGCGCGAAGCGGAAGAGGCGGCGCGCCGCCGGTTCAAACGGGATGATTACTTCGCGAGGAACAGCGCGAGGATGCCGAGACCTTCGGCGAGCGCCATACCGATGATGGCCTGGACGAGGATCTTGCCGGACGCGCCGGGATTGCGGCCGACGGCTTCGGCGGCCTTCTGGCCGATGAGACCGACGCCGATGGCGCCGCCGAGAAGACCGAAGGCGCTGGCGACGTTGCCAGTGAGTTCAGCGAGGATGGGATACATATGGTGGATGGATTTGTGGTTGCGGTTGCCGCCGTGCGCACGCGAGGCACGCTCCCGGCGGTAAAGTGGTCAGTGGTGGGATTCGGCGGCATGCCCTTCGGCGTGATCGTGGTCATGATCGTCGCCGTGGTTGCAGATAAGGCCGATGTAAACGGAGGAAAGCAGGGTGAAGACGACGGCCTGGATGAGGCCGACGAGCAGCTCCATGAAGTAGAACACGAAGATGAAGCCCGTGCCGTGGAGGAGGTTTTCGCCGCCGAACACATTGCCGAACAGGCGCACCGACAGGGTGAACGGCCGGATCATGATCGAGAACACCTCGATGAAGCCGACGATTAGGAAGACGAGCGACAGAAAGGGATAGAGCCAGGCGGGGGTTTCCTTCTTGTCGGCCTTGTTGCCAAAGAGGTCCCACAGGATGAGCTTTGGGCCGGCGTATTTGAAGATGATGACGAGGTAGGCGCCGAAGGAAACCAGGGCGAGGGCGATGGTGCCGTTGAAGTCCGAGTTGAACGGACGGATCCAAGGGCTGGTCAGGTGGAACTGCCCGTCGACGTCGTGGCCCCAACCGAGGGTGCCGACGCCCGGCAGCAGGCCCATCCAGTTATGGATCAGAATGAAGATGAAAAGAGTGACGAGCAGCGGAAACGCGGCCGGGAACGCCTTTTTGCCGATGATCGGCTCGAAAAGGTCGCGCAGGGCCTCGAGCAGAGATTCGAAAACCGACTGGGCCTTGCCGGGAAGAATCTTGGGCTGACGGATCGCGAGCAGGATGAGGGCAATAAACACCGCCGAGGTGACCCAACCGGTGGCCATGCTGTTCGTGATCGCCCAGCCGTTGCCGAAATCAACCAGTTTGGCGGCGGCCGGGGCGACTCCCTCGCCTTCTTCCGCGGCGAACGAAACCGTCGCAAAGCTCAGAGCGGCAGCCAGACCAAGGAGTTTCTTAACAGTGTGCATTTATTTTCCGGTGGGGTGTCTCGGAGGGAGCCCAAATAGGTAGGTTTTAGCCCTTCAAAGGGTCAACCCTCGAAATCAAAAAAGCCCAAGAGTTTGGTGGAATTAGCCCCGCCGTAACTTCAACCAGTCAGAACTAATGACGAAGCCGGCTTGCCTCGGCCTCGGTCTTGCGGTCATTTGTAAAGGATGGACCAAGCCACGCAGGACTTGCTCGCCGGGACCGAGCCGCCGCACCGCCCGAATGGCGAACGCAAGCTCGCGCACAATGTCTTCATGCAGATTACCTGGGGCCTACTGGGGGTGGCGGCCTTGGGGCAGCTGTTTCTGTTGGTGTGGCTGGATGTGATGTCCTGACCGCCACCAGCGACTGGTAGGCGGGAGCCCGGGCCTGAAAGACGGTTTCCTGCTCCAGCGGCCACGGCGCGGCCGGATCGAGTCGCCAGGTTTTCAGCGCCGGCAGCAGCGTCGCGACCGCGCGGAAATACTCGGTGTGGTCGGTGCGGAAATAGAGCCGCGTGCCCTCCCCCGCCCGGTTGGCCAGAGCCTCGAAGAAGTCGGCTTGCAGGATCCGGTTCTTGTGGTGGCGCTTCTTGGGCCACGGGTCGGGAAAGAGCACCCAGATCTCCTGCAGGGTCGCGCCGGACGGCAGGGCGTCGAAGAACTCCCGGGCCTCGGCCTGCACGAAATGGCAGTTGGCCAGTTTCGCCCGGTCGCGCTTCTTGCCGCTGCGGTTCAGCCGGTCGCGGATGATGTCCACGCCCACGCAGAATTTTTCGGGGAACGCCGCCGCATACTGCACGAGGAAATGCCCGTGGCCGGAGCCGATCTCCCAGGTGAGCGCCGGGCGCGCCGGTAGCAGCGCCGCGAGCTCCGCGCGCAACGCGGCCCGGCGTTCGGTGATGCGGGCGAGAAACTCGGGCTTGTAGGTCAACGCGCCCCATTGGTCTGGAAAAATCCCAAACGCCAAGAGCCAAATCGCAAATGGGTGGGGCGCGCTGACCTCAGCGCGCTGAGGGGAGAAGCGTCCTGGGGTCAGGCCGCGCCACCTTGGGGCACTCAGGCCTTCTGCACCCGGGGCAGCCGGACGAGGATGGCCAGTCCACCGCTCTCGCGGTTTTCCGCCCAGACCCGGCCGCCGTGCAGCTGCACGATGTGCTTCACGATGCTGAGGCCGAGGCCGGTGCCGCCGGTCTCGCGCGAGCGGCCCTTCTCCACGCGGAAAAAGCGCTCGAAGATGTGCGGGAGGTCCTCGGCGGGGATGCCGGTGCCGTTGTCGCGGACATAGCACTCGATCTCGTCCTCCATCGTGGCTTGCGCGCCGATTTCCACCCGTGAGCCCTTCGGGGTGTATTTGAGCGCGTTCTCGAGGAGATTGCCGAAGACCTGCGTGAGCTTGTCGCTGTCGGCTTCCACCGGCCCCATTTCCGCGGGCACGTTGACCACGATGTCGTGGTCGGCGCCGGCCGGCCGCCGGCGATACTCCTCGGCGAGGCCGTGGAAGAAGGGCGCGAGGGTCAGGGGGGCGAACTTCAACCCCGGGGTCGCCGATTCCAGGCGGGAGAGGACCAGCAGATCGTCGATGATCGACTTCAGACGGTCGCTGTGGCGCTGGATGGTTTTCAAAAACTTCGCCCGGTCCTCCAGCGCCATGGTCTCGTGGCCATCGACGAGCGTCTCGATGTAACCCTTGATGATGCTCAGCGGCGTGCGCAGCTCGTGCGAGGCGTTGGCGACGAAATCGCGTCGGACGCGCTCGAGCTTGCGCTGGCTGGTGAGGTCATGGATCACGAACAGCGCCCACTGCGATTTGCCGTCGGGGGACGGGATGGGCGCACCGGAGGCCTCGATCCAGTGCAGGTTCGAGCCATCGATGATCTCGAATTCCTCGCGGGGCAGTTCCTTGCCCGCGCGGGTGGCGCGCACGTAGTCGAGGAACGGCCCGCTGCGCACGATCAGTTCGAGCCGCAGGTTCACCAGGTCGCGGGTGCCGGGAAAAATCTCTCGCAGCGCGCGGTTGGCCAGGTGGATGTAATTGGACTCGTCCACGATCAGGACCGCCTCGCGCAGGTTGCCGAGGGTGGCTTCCAGCTGGGCCAGCTGGTCGGTGCGCTGCTGGCGGAGGGCGGAGTTGTCGGTGATGAGCTGGTTGACCGTTTCGGTCAGCGCGGGCCAGGCCGGCAGGCCGCCGTCGGAGGATTCCTCGCGCAACAGCGGCTGGCCGCGGCGCACGGCCTCGCGCAGGTGCTGCAGCGCCCGGTTCTGCCTCCGCAGCACCCACAGCAATCCCAGCAGGGCGGCGGTGAGGAGGGCGGAAAGCAGGACGGTCATGCAGGCAGTTTTTTGTCGGCAATCCGATACCCCACCCCGCGGATGGTTTCAATCCATCCCGCCTCCGGGCCGAGTTTTTCGCGCAGGCGGCGGACGTGCGTGTCCACCGTGCGGGTCTCGATCTCGGTCGAATAATTCCAGACGTTGAGCAGCAGGTGCTCGCGGGTCTGCACGCGGCCCTGGCGCTCCATCATCAGGCGGAGCAGCTTGAACTCGGTGGCCGTGAGCTCGAGCAGGGCGCCCCGGACGGTCACGCGATGGGTGTCGCTCTCGAGGAGAATGTCGCCCACATGCAGCTTGGCTGAGACGGCTTCCTTGGGCGCGGCCAGGCGGCGCAGGATGGATTCCACGCGCAGGACGAGTTCCTTCGGGCTGAAGGGCTTTCCCATGTAGTCGTCGGCTCCGGACTCGAGCCCCTCGATGCGGTCATGCGGCTCGGCCTTGGCCGTGAGGAAAATGATCGGGACCTTCGCGAGTTTGTTGTCGGTGCGCAGGATCCGGCAGATCTGGATGCCACTCAGGTGTGGCATCATTATGTCTAATATGAGCAGATCGGGCTGGTAGTTGCGGGCCTTGGAGATGCTCGCCGTGGCGTCGTTGATGGCTTCCACGTGAAACCCCTTCGCCTTGAGGTGGTAGGCGACCAAATCCGTGACATCGGGCTCGTCGTCGACGACCAGTATCTTTTTCTTCTCCATTATTGGCGGCGATTATTGGCGGTGGCAGGGGCCTTTCCAGTGAATTAACCGGCGTCACCAGATTGTCACACCAACCTCACATGGCGAGGCGACACAGGGTGGCTCAGGGCTTTTTTTCGCGCCGGCCGGCCGCGATCAGCACCATCAGGATGCTGATGTCGGCCGGATTCACGCCGCTGATGCGGCCGGCTTGGCCAAGATTTTCCGGACGAAGTTGGTTGAGTTTCAGGGCGCTTTCGCGGCGCAGGCCCGGGATCGCCAGGTAGTCGAGCGAGGAGGGGATTTTGATTTTTTCTACGTCCTTCAGTTTTTCGATCTGCCGCCGCTCGCGCTCCAAATACCCGCGATAAGTAACGCGATAGAGCACCTCCGCGCGCACCTCCTTGGACTCGGTGAGAAATGCAGCCGGCAGCGCTGCCGCGGCTTTATCCCGACGAATGGCGTCGGCCCACGAGCCGCCAGTGGTCTTATTGTTCTCGAGGTATTGTTCCCAATGCGTGATCTGGCTTAGTTTGCCAGATATTTTTCTCAAACGGCTTTCAGATAACAGTTTATGAATCTTTGCGTGCTCGAAAAGGCGAAGTTCGGCACTGCCGTGATTGAAGAGCAGTCGGTGCTCGGCCCGGCTCGTGAACATGCGATAAGGTTCGGTCGTCCCCTTGGTCACCAAATCGTCGATCAAGACGCCGATATAGGCCTCATGGCGTTGGATGATGAGCGGCGGCTCTCCCCTCGCCTTCAGGGCAGCGTTCACGCCAGCGACCAAGCCTTGGGCGGCCGCCTCCTCATAGCCAGAGGTGCCGTTGATCTGTCCGGCCAGGAAGAGATTCTCGACCTTGCGCGACTCGAGCGAAGGAAACATCTGCGTCGGTGGCGCGAAGTCGTATTCGACGGCATAGGCCGGCCGCAACAACATGGCCTGCTCAAGCCCCGGGATGCTGTGGACCAAGTCCAGCTGCACATCGAACGGCAGGCTCGTGGACAGTCCATTGATGTAGTATTCGTTCGTGTTGCGCCCTTCTGGTTCGAGAAACAAGAGGTGGCGGGGCTTATCGGCAAAGCGCACAAACTTGTCCTCGATGCTGGGGCAATAGCGTGGCCCCACCCCGGCGATCTCCCCGGAATACATCGCAGACTTGTGGAGGTTGTCCCGCACGATGCGTTCGGATTCCGGTGTGGTATGGGTCATCCAGCAGGAAACCTGCTCACTGCCCGGCTTCCAGCCAGCCCTGCGCTCCCCCGTCTGTTCCACGTGGAACAGGTCGCCTTGGTCCCGGGTGTCATGGAAGGCAAAGAGCGTCGGCTCGGCATCTCCCTTCTGCTCCTGCAGGCCGCTAAAATTGATACTCCGGCCCAGGATGCGCGGTGGAGTTCCGGTCTTCAGCCGGAGAAGCTCAATCCCCGCTTCCAGCAGACTACCCGACAAGGTCTTGGCACTGAAGTCCCCCAGCCGCCCGCCTTCGTTCTTGTTCTGACCTACGTGCATCAGTCCACGCAGAAACGTGCCGGTCGTAATCACGACGGTCTGCCCGAGGAAATCGATATCCAGGCTTGTTCGACAGCCCACGACCTTTCCGTCCTTGTAGATCAGCCCCGTCACGGTGGCCTGAAACACCTGCAGGTTTGGTTGCAGTTCCAAGGTGTGCTTAAGGCGGAATTGGTAGGCTTTCTTGTCGCATTGGGCGCGGGGCGACTGCACGGCCGGGCCCTTCGATTCATTGAGCAATCTGAACTGGATCCCGGTGACGTCAGTATTGATCGCCATCTCGCCACCCAACGCGTCGATTTCCCGGACCATCTGTCCCTTGGCCTGGCCGCCGATTGCCGGGTTGCAGCTCATCTGGGCGATCGTGTCGATGTTGCCAGTGAGGAGCAGGGTAGAGACACCCATCCGGGAGGCCGCCAAGCACGCCTCCACCCCCGCGTGGCCCGCTCCGCAGACGATCACATCAAATGGCTTTGGGTTATAAATCACGACTGGATAGATTCCTTATCAAATTATATATTTTGATATGGTATCATTTTCCGATGCAAAACGAGGCGAAGAGCCGATCGAGGACTTTCTCGTTGTCTATTTTGCCGGCGACCTGGCCAAAAGCCTCAAGTGAAACACGTAAGTCGCTCGCCACCAGCTCACTGGCTTCATTAGCCGCAAGTTTCTCCCCGGCGCTGATCAAGGCGGCCTTGGCTTGTCCAAGGGCATGCGCATGGCGGGCGTTGATCGCGATGAGCTCGTCGCCAGTTTCCACGTGGAACGCCTCGGCCAAGCGGACCACGGCGATCTCGAGCGCTTCAAGACCCGTCCCTTGCAGCGCGGAAATGTTCACCACTGGGAAAGCGTGCGGCAAATCACCGCGCGTGCCTGGCGGCAGATCGATCTTGTTGAACACGGCGATGGTGTTGGCCGGTGACATCCGCGACGCGAGCGAATCCGGCAGCGCAGGCCGCGCCCGCGAGGAATCAATCACCCAGAGGAAAAGATCCGCCTCGGCGGCCTGCTCGAGGGTCTTGTCGATACCGCGTTTCTCGAGCGGAGAAGGCAGGGCGTTGAGCCCGGCCGTGTCGATCAGCCGCAGCCAGTGCGGTCCGATCGCGATGCGCTCCTCAAGGTAATCGCGCGTCGTGCCGGGCTCGGGGCTGACCAACGCGCGCTCCCGGCCGACGAGCCGGTTGAGCAAACTGCTCTTGCCCGCGTTCGGCTCGCCGAGGATGACGGTCTTGATACCCGCGCGCAGCAATTCGCCGTAATGCGTCGTGGCCAGCAGGCGGCTGGTGCCGGTCAGCAGCTCCGTGAGTTGAGCCTGCACTTTCTTTCGGTCTTCGTCCGGCAAGTCTTCCTCGGGGAAATCAATATAGGCCTCGGTCATCGCCAAGATATTGACCAGCTGCGAGATAAGCGAGTCCATGTGCCGGCCAAGCGCGCCACGCAGCTGCTGATTGGCCGCAGCCAACGCACGTTCACTGCGAGCATGGATGAGGTCCATCACGGCTTCTGCCTGGCTCAAGTCCATGCGCCCGTTCAGGAAGGCGCGCTTGCTGAATTCGCCGGCCTCCGCCGGCCGGCAGCCGCGAGCGAACAGATCCTCGAGGATCTTTTGCGCGATGAACGGATTTCCGTGGCAGGAAATCTCCACCGTATCCTCACCCGTAAACGAATTCGGCCCGGCAAAATACGTGAAGAGCACGTCGTCCGTGAGCGCACCGCCAAGGTCGCGATAATCCGCGTGCTGCGCCTGGCGGGGCGGGGGTGGGGGGCCGAAAATCGCCCGTACCAGTTCCGCCACCTGCGGGCCGCTGGCGCGCACGATGGCGATCGCTGACGTGCCCGCCGGCGTCGCTAGGGCCGCAATGGTATCTCCGGAAAAGGACATCCGCTTCACGCAAACGAACCCCGCCCTTAAGGCAAAAGCGAAAAGCACCGGGGCGGCGCATCACTTTCACCGTGCGCCGCGCCGGCGTCCGTGTTTGCTTCTTCCCATGGGACTCGAAGCCAGATGTTCGCTGCGGATGGGGCGCTGAAGATCACGCACACCGGCGGTTTCGCGACACTCGGCCTGGCCGACCGGGCCACGGCGGAGAAATGGGCGTTGAAAATCCGTTATCCGAAAAGCCTGATCGACAAACTGGGCGTGAAACCGGATTCGCGCATCGCCGTGTTGGGCGTGACCGACCTGGAATTTCTCGCGCAGGCGCAAGAGCGCCTCGGCGCACCGCCGCCCCGGAAATCAGGCGCCGCATTGGATTTCATCTTCTACGCCGCCGACAGCGCCGCGGAACTGGCGGAATTGAAATCGCTGAAGACGCACCTGCAGCCCGCGGGGGCGATCTGGGTCGTTTCACTCAAGGGCAAGGCGGCCACGATCAAGGACACGGATGTGATGAAAGCCGCGCGGGCCGCCGGACTCGTGGACAACAAGGTCTGCGGTTTTTCCGCGACGCACACCGCGCTGAAGCTCGTGATCCCGAAGGACCGGCGCAAGGGGTGGTCCCTGTAGGAGCCTGCTTGCAGGCGATTCGAACTGGTCTCAAACGCTGCACGTCCTGATCGCCTGCAAGCAGGCTCCTACAAAAAAACGTGACAGAACGCTACGGCTTGCCGGGAGTCACGCCCTGCAGGGTGGGCGTCATCGGCACCGCGATCTTGGGCGAAGCCACTGGGTCTGGCTTGGGCGCCGCGAGCGCCGGCTTCTCCGCCTGAGGAGC
Organism: Opitutus sp. GAS368; assembly: GCF_900104925.1. Classification (NCBI taxonomy): domain Bacteria; kingdom Pseudomonadati; phylum Verrucomicrobiota; class Opitutia; order Opitutales; family Opitutaceae; genus Opitutus; species Opitutus sp. GAS368. The sequence goes on along the minus strand of NZ_LT629735.1, from coordinate 1,642,822 downwards.
GACGGGTGCGATCGGCTTGTTGAGCAACGTCGCGTGCACGACGGCATTGGGCAGGTCGCCGACTATCTCAGCCGCGCGCGCCTCGGCGGCCGCGATATCGGCGGGGCGGCGCGCGATCCGGTTGCGCACCTGGGTTTCGGCGTCAGACGGAGCTCCGGCCTGCTTGGCGACGATCAACCAGGCGAGGCCTTCGATGTAGTCGCGCTTCACGCCGCGGGCGCTGACGAGCATGGCGCCGATGTTGTGCTGCGCCTCGACCACGCCCGCCTTGGCTGCCGTGGTGAAATATTCCAGCGCCCGGCCGTAGTCCGGCGCATCAAGCAGTCCGTCGTGATAGATTTTCCCGAGCCGGAACCAGCCGTCGGCTGCGCCGGCCTTGGCGGCTTGTTCGTAGAGCGCGGCGGCCTTGGTCACGTCGCGCGGCACACCGTCGCCCTCAAGGCTGCGGTCACCGAGCTCGAGGCATGCCGCTGGGTCGCCCTTCGCGGCGAACACCAGCAGTTCGGGGACGTTTTTCCATTTCGGCCCGCCACCCGTGGTGGAAATCAGCTGGGGCGGGGCGTCGGCGGGTTCGGCAGCCTTCTTCGCGGCAAGCAGCGGGACGAAACTCGCGCAGAGCAGGGACAGCAGCAGGCGCGGGGTGGGGTGCATGGCGGGTCTCATTGGGACGGCTCCGGCAGGATTGGGTTCCGCTCCGATTTGGCAAGGCCGCGCGAGGACGGCGCGGTCTTGCTTTGACATTGTAGGGCGGGGTCACCGCACCCCACCTCGAACATGATATCCGTTTCGAACGAAGGCGGGATACGGTGATCCCGCCCTACACAGGACGCAAAAAAACCGCAGCGGGTGCTGCGGTTTGAAAAGGGGAGTCGGGACGCCTCAGTCTTCCGTCTCGGCGGTGATGGATTCGCCGCCCTTGACGCTGACCTTCTCGAGGATGGCGGCCGTCACCTTGGCGGCGAGGGCGGCGTTCGTGCGGAAGGCCTCCTTGGCAGCCTCGCGGCCCTGGCCGACGAGCTCGCCGTTGAAGGCGATCCACGCGCCCTTCTTCTCGAGCACCTTGTGGTCGAGGCCGAGGTCGATGAGCGAGCCGCTCGTCGAGATGCCCTCGTCATACATGATGTCGAATTCCACCTCGGTGAACGGCGGGGCGACCTTGTTCTTCACGACCTTGATCTTGGTGCGGTTGCCGATGACCTTGCCGTCGGGCGTCTTGAGCTGGTCCTTGCGCCGGATGTCGATGCGGATCGAGGAGAAGAACTTCAACGCGCGGCCGCCGGAGGTGGTCTCGGGGTTGCCGAACATCACGCCGATCTTCTCGCGGATCTGGTTGGTGAAAATGCACACGCAGTTCGTCTTGCTGACGACGGAGGTGAGGCGGCGCATGGCCTGGGACATGAGGCGGGCCTGGCTGCCCATGGTCATGTCGCCCATCTGGCCGTCGAGCTCGGCCTTGGTGATGAGGGCGGCGACGGAATCGAGGACGATGATGTCGATGCTGTTGGAGCGGATGAGCGTCTCCATGATGTTGAGCGCGTCCTCGCCGGAATCGGGCTGGGAGACCAGGAGGTCGTCGAGGCTGACACCCACAACCTTGGCGTATTTCGGGTCGAGGGCATGTTCGACGTCGATGAAGGCGGCGAGGCCGCCCTTGCGCTGGGCCTCGGCGATGACGCTCAGGCAGAAGGTGGTCTTGCCGGACGACTCCGGGCCGTAGATCTCGACGATGCGGCCCTTGGGCAGGCCGCCGACGCCGAGGGCGAGGTCGATGGCCAGGGAGCCGGTCGAGAGGGTCTCGACCTTCATCTTGGTGTTGCTGCCGAGGCGCATGATCGAGCCCTCGCCGAACTGCTTCGTGATCGAAGAGACGGCGAGCTCGATGTTTTTCTCGCGGGCGGGATTGGAGGACTTCTCGGCGGGAGCGACGCGCGAGTCGGACTTGGTGGCTTTGGACATGGGATCGTGTATGAGGGGTTAAAACAGCATCCTAGCGGATGGGACTGACAACAGTATGTCAGGAGCCTTTCGCCCGCGTTCGCACCCGGCAAGCGCGGAGTGGCCGAAAAACGGCCTAAAATAGGGCGGCGAATTTCTCAGGCACCCGGCGCGGCCGCCTTGTTGAAACCGAAGGCGAAAAACACCGCCAGCCCGATGAACGCGAGGCTCACGGCGTAGTTCCACTTCAGTTTTTCGCCCAGCACCAGCCACGCGAAACCGACGAACACCACCAGCGTGATGGCCTCCTGCATGATCTTCAGCTGGTAGCCGCTCCATGCGCCGTAGCCGAGGCGGTTGGCCGGCACCATCAGGCAGTATTCGAAGAAGGCGATGCCCCAGGAGGCGAGAATGGCGACCCACAGCGGCTTGTCGTGAAGATACTTCAGGTGCCCATACCAGGCGTAGGTCATGAAAACGTTGGAAACGGCGAGCAGCAGGATCGTGTTCATGAACCGGAATGCTGTGCAGCCGCCGTCCGGCCGCTAGAACAAATTTACCCGGCCGCTCGGCATGATCTGTAGGGCGGGATCACCGCATCCCGCCTTCGTTCGTATGTGATATAACCTGCGTGGCGGGATGCGGTGATCCCGCCCTACATTATTCCGTCATCGTATACACCGCGAACGACGGCAGCCAGTGCGAGCGGTTGAAGTCCTGGGCGTCGAGCAGGGGCAGGGCGGCGGCGTAGTGCGCCGCGCCGGCCTCGATGGCCAGCGTGCGCCGCGGGTCCTCGGCGTCAAGCAGGCCCGCCAGCCGGCGCCACACCCAGCCCTTGTTGAGGTTGAGGCCGATCAGGTGGGCGATCTTCGGGTCGGTCGGATCGCTGATCTTGGCGGGCTTGAGCAGGTTGGCCGGCTGGCCCTGCGCGAGGCGCGGCAGGAACAGGTCGAACCAGCGCAAAAACTGCTCGCGGGGCAGGATGCGCGCCATCAGCCCGGCCTCCACGAGACAGGGGGAATAGAAATCCTCGCCGGAGGGCTCGTAATGGCCCGGATAATCCTTGTCGTGGCCGAACCAGTAGGCGGCCCGCGACGTGCAGAAAAGCTTCAGCTCCTGGTCGTCGTGCGCGCGGGCGTGGCCGAGCACGAGCGCGACAGCCACCGCGGTGTTGCCGTGGATGCCGTTGCGCACCGGCGTGGTCAGCGCGCGCAGGTAGCGCATGAAGCCGGTGCGGATATACGAGACCAGTGGCGCCATGTTGACCTCGAGCTGCGCATCATAGGCGCGGACCTCCTGCGCCAGCTTGAGCAGCCACGCCCAGCCGTAGGGCCGTTCGAAGAATTCGCGGCCCGGCGCCTGGAAATACGCCGCCTCGGCGAGCATGTTCTCGGCCGTCAGGTGCTCGTGCAGCACGCGGCTGATCTCGGCGCGCTCGGGGAGGTTGGGGAACATCAGCGACAGGCGCACCAGCATCCAGTGCTGGTGGACGCACGAGTGCCAGTCGTAGCTGCCGTAGAAGGCCGGGTGCAGCTCGCGCGGCGGGCGGGCGTCCGCGGGGCCGTTCAGCATGTGCTGCAGGTAGTGCGGATACTCCCGGCGGATGTTGGTCAGGCCCAGGCGGGCGAACTCCGAGGCCTGGACGGCGGAAAGGATGGGAAAGGAGGCGGACACGGACGGGGAAAGGGACTATGCGGGGCGAAAGTTTAAGTTGAAGAAGAAAGGGTGCCGCATAAGTTGTGCCGTCCACACACTTCCTGCACCACACCATGAAAATCAAAGCCTATCTCAAACCCTCTTGCGGCTGGTCCAACGGCGTTCGCGCCATCATGCGCAAGCACAACCTCGCGTTTGAGGACATCGACATCATCAACAACCGCGCCAACTACGAGGAGATGGTGCGCAAGTCCGGGCAGCCCCTGTCGCCCTGCGTCGAGATCGACGGCGTGATGCTGGCCGACATTTCCGGCGAGGAGGTCGAGAATTACATGCTGGCCAACAACCTCGTGCAGGCCAACGCCGCCCCGGTGAACGTCGCCCTCAACGCCGGCTGCTCCGCCGAGGAGCACGAGAAGATGGCCGCGAAACCGGTCCGCTTCTTCTGAGCGCAAGCCGACGAAGGAATGATTTTTCCGGCCCGCCTTTTTGGCGGGCCTTTTTGTAGGGTCGCTGCTTGCGGCGACCTCGTGAGGGAGGTCGGCGCAAGCGCCGACCCTACAGTGCGAACCATCCACGGCGAGGTCGCCGTGGCTCCAGTAAATGGGGCGCGGGCGACCCCGCCCGCGGAATTCCTCAATACAGCAGCCGCGCGCGGATGGTGCCGGGCACGCTCTGCAGCTCGTCGATCGCGATCTCGCTGGCGGCGGCGTCCACGTCCATCACGCAGTAGCCGATGTGCTCGTTGGTCTGCAGGTATTGGGCGGAGATGTTCACCTTGTGCTCGCTGAAGCGCTCGTTGATGTGCGCCAGCACGCCGGGGACGTTGCGGTGGATGTGCAGCAGGCGGCTCTTGCCGGTGCCGGCGTGCTCGGGGAGGGTGACCTCGGGGAAATTCACCGCCGTCACGGTCGAGCCGTTGTTCGAGTAGCGGATGAGCTTGTCGGCGACCTCGGTGCCGATGTTGGCCTGCGCCTCCAGCGTGGAGCCGCCGATGTGCGGCGTGAGGATGACGTTGTCGAACTTCCGCAACGGCGACAGGAATTCCTCGTCATTGCCCTTGGGTTCGACCGGGAACACGTCGATGGCCGCGCCGCCGAGGTGGCCGCGCTCGAGGGCGTCGGCCAGGGCGTCGATGTCAACGACGGTGCCACGCGCGGCGTTGATGAGGTGCGCGCCCTTCTTCATGGCGGCGAACTGGGCCCGGCCGATCATGTTCTTCGTCTGCGCGGTCTCGGGCACGTGCAGCGTGACGACGTCGCTCTCGCCGAGCAGCGTGGCGAGCTTGGCCACGGGCCGGGCGTTGCCGAGCGGGAGCTTGCCGGAAATATCATGGAACAGCACGCGCATGCCCAGGTGCTCGGCGAGGATGCCGAGCTGGGTGCCGATGTGGCCGTAACCGACGATGCCGAGCGTCTTGCCGCGCACCTCGACGCTGCCCTCGGCGCTCTTGGTCCAGCCGCCGCGGTGAACGAGGGCGCTCTTCTGCGGGATGCCGCGCAGCAACATGATGGCTTCGCCGAGCACAAGTTCGGCGACGCTGCGGGTATTGGAGTAGGGGGCGTTGAAAACCGGGATGCCGCGCTTCGCGGCCACGGCGAGGTCGACCTGGTTGGTGCCGATGCAGAAACAGCCGATGGCGGCGAGCTTGGGCGCGGCGGCCAGCATCTCCTCCGTCAGCTCGGTGCGCGAGCGGATGCCGAGGAAATGCACGTCCTTCAGCGCGGTCTTGAGCGCGTCGCCGGTCAGGGACTTGGGCAGGCTGCGGACGGACGCATAGCCGTCGGCCGTCAGCGCGCTGGTGGCGTTGGCGTGGATGCCCTCGAGGAAGAGGAACTTGATGCGGCGTTTGTCGAAGGAGAGCTTTTGCATCGGAGGGCGGACATTCATCAATAAAACCCGCGTCCGGCAAGGCCCGTGTGCGTCACCCGGGCTTGCCAGTTGGGTGCCAATGGGTTCGCCTCGACGCCGTCATGCCCTCGAAACCCATCCCCGGCTCGTCCGGTGAAGTGCTGACCGGCCTGCCCCCGACCTACGTGCCGCACGCCGCGACAGGGCTGCTGCATCTGCCGCGCTTCATCGCCAAGGCCAAATACGTGAAGGCCAACGGCGCCCTGCCGCCCAGCTACGCCAAGAACTACAAGCGCGGCATGGACCGCTTCCTCTGCCTGCACCTCGGCGTCGACCCGGCGGCGGTGGAGAAGATCGTCTTCGAGTCGGCGACCGACGACGAGATCGACGGCAAGCTGAAGGCGCTGTTTCCAGCCGACGTGCGCGCCGCCAGGTGGAACCGCGACTACGTGCAAAAAGGCATGACGCCCTCCGGCCGCGAATTTTTGAAGGAGGCGCTGACCAACATGGGTTGCGCCGACCGCGTGGACCAGATCATCAGCGTGGTGGATTTGATCGAGTTTGATGAGGGGCGCATTGAGTAAGCGGCGACCACCCTTCGCCAAGGCTACGGCCGGCAAGCGAGGGCCGGATCGAGTAACGATTGTCATCCTGAGCGCAGCGAAGAGAAGGCGCGGGCGGTATTTTTCATCGTTCAATGTTCATTTCGGGAGCAGGTGAACAACGAATAATGGAAATTGAACAATGAACAATATCGGCGGTGGTTACCGCCGGCCGCGGCCCTCACGCGGGCGCCGCCGCCGCCAGCCGCTGGCGCACGAAGACCAGGTGGCCGCGCAGCTCGTAGAACTGGGAGGCGAACGAGGCCGGCACCTTGAGGCGGTTGACCTCCGCCTCGATCTCCGCGAGCTGCCGCAGCAAATCCTCCCGGCGTTCGGCGGTCAGCGGCCCGGTGGCATCGCGCTCGAGGCGCAGCAGCGGACGGTAGCAGCGGTAGATCCGCAGCGAGATGTTCCAGCGGTAGAGGACCGGGAGCATGCGGATGGCCGGGATGATCACGAGGGCGAGCGGCACGAGCGCGACCAGGACCCGGTTGAGGATGCTCGACAGCCAGAACGAGTTGGAGAGGCGGTAGAAGAACCCCATGCCCGACTTGTAGTAGACCCGCGCGTCGTCGCTGATCGGGAACTCGTGCTCGAGCGGCGCGGGAAACTCGCCGCGCTTCTGCAGCAGGCCCGCCTTGCCGTGGATCTCCTTCGCCGTCTCGAGCAGAATGTCGGACAGCGCCGGGTTCAGGTCGTCCCGCGCCACCAGCTCGACGGTGGGGCCGACGAGCACGACCTCCTTCACCGGCAGGTCCTTGCCAAGGTCGAACGAGCCCTCGGGCAACACCATCCGGTTCAGGGAGGGGAAGCGCCGGAGGTAGGCGTCGGCCTGGGCGAAGTTGAACAGCTGGACCTCCGGCGACTGCACGAGGTTGCGCAGGGTCTGGATGGGGGCCGAGTCGCCCATGAGGAACACCGCGTCGATCTTTCCCTCGAGCAGGCCCGCCGCCGCGGCCTGCGCATCCAGGTCGTCAAACTTCGTCGGTTCGCCGGTGATGCCGTTGGCCTCGAGGAGGGCGAGCGCCAGCGTGCGCGTCCCGCTGCCCGGGGCGCCCACCGCGAGGCGCTTGCCCGCCAGCTCGGCCAGGCGGCTGATCGGCGCTGCGTTGCGGTAGAAGACCAGCAACGGCTGGTAGGCCACGCTGCCCAGCGACACCAGGCTGTCCAGCTTCGCGTCCTTCGCCAGCCCGCCCTGCACGAAGCCGACGTCGACGCCCGGGCGGGGCGCCTGCAGCCGCCGCAGGTTCTCCGACGAACCCTGCGAGGGCAGGATGTTCAGCGTCACGCCGTGGGTGGCCAGGATCTTCTGGTAGCCGTCGGCGTAGCGCGCGAAGGAGCTGCCCTCGGGACCGCTGGTGATCGTGAGGGAGCGCGGCGGGGCGGAATGGACGACCCAGGCCAGCGCCAGGAGGCAGAGACTCGAGATGCCCAGGGCCACGACGAACGCCCAGGCCGGGCTGAAGCCGAAGGTCTCGACCAGCGCGGTCACCATCGGGAAACGGCTCTTGTTCTTGGAAGCATCCATGGGAAGACAGACCGCCGCCCGCAAGCTAGGTGCCCGGCCCGCCGAGCCAAGGGGAAAGCGAAGAGAAACCTGAAACTTGAAACCGGAGACCTGAAACAAGATTCACAGAAAGGCGCCAAGGCACGAAGTATAAGAGGGTGGAGGGCCCGCGCTTGTCGGGCCATAGGCTTGGCGACGGCCGATCCCTGCGGGCCGGGGATCTCACACGAAGAAGCAAAGCAGCGAAGGACGGACTGAAGCAGGGAAGCCCCCTTTGTTTCTTAGCTTCTTGGTGTGAAAACGCCTTTCTTGGATTCCCGCGCGGCCTTGCTGCGCCACCCCCCATTTCCCGCTTCCTTCCCCGGGCCGTTTGTGAGAATAATTCGGGGCACCCCAACCCCGAAACATTGCACAGGAGATGACGGAGAAAACCGAGAAAGACGAATCTGCGAATCTGAATCTCTGTTCCCTCCGTTTCCTCCTGTAAGAATTCACCCCATGAATGCCCTGCTCTCCCTCTGGCTGCCGATCCTGCTCAGTGCAGTGACCGTGTTCGTGATCAGTTCCCTCATCCACATGGTCCTCAAGTGGCACGCCTCCGATTACGGAGCCCTCACCAACGAGGACGCCGTGCGCGCCGCGATCCGCGCCGGCCATCCGGCGCCCGGCCGGTATGTCATCCCGCATTGCAAGGACATGAAGGAGATGGGCGGCGACGTGATGAAGAAGAAATACGAGGAGGGCCCGGTGGGGCACATCACGCTGCTCCCGAACGGCCCGCACAACATGGGCAAGTATCTCGGGCTTTGGTTTCTCTGGAGCCTGGTCATCTCCGCCGTCGCGGCCTGGCTGGCGGCGAAGGTCTTCGGGGTGGACCACGTCTATGCCCGCCCGGCGGCGAAGCTCGCCGCCGCGATCACGTTCATCGCCCACGGCTTCGGCACGGTCACCGAGTCGATCTGGATGGGGCGCCCGTGGTCCTCGAGCGCGAAGCATCTCCTCGACGCCGCGCTTTACGCGGCCGGTTCCGGGCTGGTGTTCTGCTGGCTGTGGTGAGCCGGCGGAGCCGGCGAACAGAGAACAGACGTCAGATATCAGACGTCAGACCGGGCATCTGCTTAACACAGAGCTCGCAGAGATCCCGGAGTTCAAGCCAATGGATTTATACCAATCGCCTCAAGCGACTACACTCTACACCAAGGTCGCCAAGACCGCGAAGCAGATCCTGCGAAGGGAAATATCTCTGCGTTCTTTGCGGCCTTCGTGTAAAAGCTTTGGGTGTTTGGTATTATACCCAGGGCTCTGCACTCTCTGCGTCCTCGGTGTTTAATTTGACGGGCGCTTGAACAGCACCTCGGCGAGGTCGGCTTTCAATTCCGCCAGGCTGTAGGCCTTCTGCACGGGCACATGCAGCAACGGCAGGCCGGCGCTGGCGAAGGTTGAATCCACGAAGGCGTCGCGCTGACGGCGGTCGTCGGCCTCGTGGGAGGAGTCGTCGAGTTCGATGCCGGCCAGCGGCGCCAGGTCGCTTTCCTTCACGAGCAGGAAATCCACGTGCTTGCGGTTGATCTTGTTCCGGGCGGCCAGCCGTTCGGCCCGATCCAAGCCGCGCGCCACACCGAAGATGTCCTCGAGGCGCACCTTGCCGAAGACGCGCACGCCGGCGGGCACGGCCCGTTCCAGCACCTCGAGGAAGACGCGCTCGGCCGGGGTGAAGAGGGATTTCCGCAGGTAGTAGACACCTTTCCGCCGGCCCGCCAGCTGGGCCTTGATGACGGCCCAGAGGAAAAACGCGACCAGGACCACGGCCACCAGGATGGAGATCGGTTGCATGTCTGAATTCGGCGAGGCCGCGCCACCCTCAGACCACCTAAACCGCCCGAGGTGGCATGGCAGTGGCAAAAGACCTGAGACCTGAGACCTGAGACCTGAGACCTGAGACCTGAGACCTGAGACCTGAGACCTGAGACCTGAGACCTGAATATATCTCACGCGACGTAGCGCGCAGCGAGAAGATGGTCAACCGACGGTTGGACCCGGAGTTCAGAGAGGCGGGAATCAAACCCTCAATGCAATGGCTCTGTGGACCTCTGCGCGCTCTGTGTTAAAATATCCGGCTCCCTCCCTCCAAGCCGGTTAAGAGCAAAAGAGCCTAAGAAGGATGCAAGAAGGTTACCAGAAGGTTGAGCGAAGGATAAGAGAGGGATGGAAGACCAGGCCAGCCAGGTCGACAGCCGGGCGTCCCCAAGTCAGTAGGCTCCAGTAAGGAGCCTGTATAGCACCTGTAAGGATCCAGTAAGGCAGAGGCGGGAGCTGCACTCTCGGTCTCAAGCAAGGTGTTTCCCCCCAGGATGGAACCAATGTGGAGCCAGAGTGGAGCCAGTGTGGAACCAAGTTGCGGGACCATGAACCCGCCACTCCCCCGGCCTCATGCAGGGTTGCACCCCCAGGTTAAAGCCAATCTAAAGCCAAGCTAAAGCCTGTCTATGGCCAAAGTATGGGGAAGCCATGGAACCAACCCTCCCGATGCGCCTCGGGGATTCACCCCGCACCCGAGCAAAGCCCGACCAAAGCGTGGCCAAAGCTCGACCAAAGTATGGGGATCCTCGGAGCCCAATACTCCCGATTCATCCCGGGGCTTCACCCCAAGCAGTGAGGCACAGCGAAGGGAGAACGAAGGGAGAACGAAGGAAGAGCGAAAGCACTCCGAAGGAACCCCGATCATTTTTTAACACAGAGGGCACGGAGGTCGCAGAGAGGAAACACCCCGAGGCAATTGACCTTGGGCATTCTGGGCGGCGCAGTGGTCACCTACTGGGCGGACGATGCGGTATCTGGCCATAGGTAGAAATTATCGCCAGTGGCCCCGGGCGATAGCCGGAGACTGGGCAACCGGCCGGATGCGTCAAACGCCAAGCGGCCCGGCTCAATTCAACCGACGACTGAAAGACATAAAACCTGACGCCTTTAGGTCCCTTAAAATACTTCTTTCCAGGATATTTTTGCGGGACACGAATGGGGTCCAAGTTAAAGACGTAGTCATCAGTCTTTGTGAACCAGAGGATAGTTTCATAGCGTCCTGAGAAGCGATTAGAGCAATGTAGCCCGTGTTCGAAGTGCCATATAATGCGGTTGCGAAGCTTTAGCCCTAGTTCTGCGAATATGCTGAATATTGCTATATCAAGCGGGACAATACTCCCAATGCCTCTTTTATCGACGAAGTTTCCAACCTGCCAACATATGCTGCCCTGAGGCTTCAGGGCCTTAACGCATGCCGTAATAGTGGCCTTTTGGAATTCCAGATAAGATTCAAGAGGACTCCGTTTTTCATAACTTTTGCCGATGTTATATGGCGGCGAAGTTACGATTAGCTGCATCGATTCGGCCGGAAGCTCGGCAAGCAAGTCCAAGCAACTCCCCTCGTAGACAACCGCGCGGGCGTCATGGCGAAAGCTCGAATAAATCTTCGGAGAGGGTTGCATCCAGATAGCGGCTATTAGTGCCAACTTTGCCGCTCTTGCAAGCTTCGCCCCAGGGAAGGGCTGGGCATCCTGACTCTTACCGCTTTGCGCTCTCCACCGGAAAGGGGGCTACAGTCTGCAAGGGAGGTTTTGGTTTCCGGGGGAGCCAGCGGGGGACGTCGCGTTTGTAGTCTTCGTAGATCGCCCCGAAGTTGCGGCGGAGGACGGTCTCCTCATACGCCAGCACCCAGACATGGATAATGCACACGAGGAGGACGAAATAGACGGCGATGTGTCCCGAACGCAGGAACAGGGCCTCGGCGCCGACTAGGCTAAAGACGGCGAGATACATCGGGTTGCGCACCCATTTGTAGAGGCCGCGGCGCACGAACTTCTTCGGCGGGTCGATCGGCGCGGGCGTCCCCTGGCCCTTCACGGCGAACAGCCACTGGCAGTGCAGGAAAACCAGGGCTCCGAGCCCGAACAATGCCGCACCGGTATATTGCTGCCACGCCCACACCGCCGGCCACTGGGGATGACGCTCGAACAGGTTCAACGGCACCCAGCCCACTATGAAGCCCGGGACCAGGATGGTGAAAGCGAGATTCTTTATGAGAAGCGTGAACGCTTTCATCGGGAAACCTGAAACCTGAGACCTGAAACCTGAAGGAGGGGCGGATTCACACTAAGAAGCGAAGAAGCTAAGTCGGTTTTTACCGCGGATTACACGGATAAACACGGATGGGGGTGGGGAAGATATTACTGAGGACAGATGACGGAGGACAGGCTGCGGAGGTTAACCGCGAAGGGCGCGAAGGTTGGGTATTGGATTCTTCCATTCGTGAAAATTCGTGTCCTTCGTGGTTAAATGATGGGGGTTGGGGAATGAGTTAAACCACGGACGAAGGCTTTGGGAGATGGCGTAGCATACACAGAACACACGGAAAGGGGCTGACCCGGATTTTTAACCACTAATGGTCACTAATCAGCACTAATGCAAAGAACAGTATCAGGCTGTATCAATTAGTGCACATTAGTGTGGATTAGTGGTTAAGCGGTTTGGGATCTGTTTAAGCGCGAAGGGCGCTAAGGGGGCGCGAAGGTTGGGTATGGGATTCTCCCATTCGTGAAAATTCGTGTCCTTCGTGGTTAAACGTTTGGAGTATTAAAAATTCAGGTCTCAGGTTTCAGGTCTCGCTCGGCGCGCTCAGCTCGCGCCGAGGATCTGATCCGCCTTCAGCGCGCCGAGGCCCTGATGGATGTTGTGGCGGAGGGTGTCGAGGTTCGCGCGGACCAGCGCGCCCATGCTCTCGCACTGAAGGTAGCGGTCGTTCTTGAAGTGCGCGGCCAGGCCTTCGCGCAGCAGCACGACGTTCTCCGGCGGGGCGATGGTGTCGCGCGCCATGGCGGTGAGCAGGACGTCGAGGCGCGACGCGGCCAGCTCGGCGCGGGCGAGCATGAGCGTCTGCTCCTCGCGCTGGTATTGGAACGCGGTCTTCAGGTGCAGGTGCTTCTTGCAGAACTCGACCAGCGGCAGGTTCTCCTTGAAAAACTGCGGCAGGTAGAAGGTCTTCCGGCCGTTGTGCGCCTGCTGGTCGAAGTCCATCGCGCGGATGCGGATCTGCGAGCCCTCGAAGTCGGGCGTGATGACGACCACGAAGTTGTAGCTGCGCATGTCGCCGAGCAGCTGGACGAAGCTGCGTTCGTTGAACTTCACCAGCTCCTTGGCGATGCGGATGGGGCGCAGCTCGGGGCGGTGCAGCCAGCGCTCGATGAAGATGTCGCCCGGGATGCCGGCGATGTGCTCCTCGACCAGCGTGGTGCCGGCGGTGAGGAAGTTCAGGCGGTTGGGCGAGAGCAGGTGTTCGAGCTCGAGGCCGTAGACGCGCGAGGCGTCGGCCTTCTTGATGTAGAAGTAGTCGGGATTGTCGTTGTAGGCGTTGACGATCTTGATGCGGAACGGCGTCGAGTTGCCGAAGCTGCAGAAGTCAATGCGGTCGATGTAGAGGTGCTGCATGACCGAGAAGTCGCCGTCCACGCGGAGCAGGGCGTAGATGCGCTTCAGGTCCTCGTTGAGCCCCGGGATCTCCTCGGCGGGGTAGGCGACGGACTCCCAGAGGGTGTTGCGGCCCTCGGTGTCCATCAGCGGGTGGGACTCGTGGAAGTGTCGCAGCCGCTCGTAGGTGACGGGCAGCTCGCGCTCGCGGCGGTAGCGCTTCAGGTAATTGCGCAAATCCTCGCCGACCGGGTAGCTCGGCTTCTTGCGCGTGCGCGCCTCGGGCGGGGGGGTGGCATCCATCCGGCGTGAATCTGCCCTACAATACCCGGATGACAAGACGGTAGGGCAGATTCCAGAGGACAGAGGACGGAAGACGGAGGACAGACTGCAAGGCAGGCTTGACCCGGAGTGATTGACCACGGATTGCACGGATGAACACGGATAAAGGCCAAGGCAGTGTTTTCACAGGAGCACGCGGAGAAAAGGCATGAGGACGAACTCTCTGTTATCTCTGCGGCCTCCTGTAAAATGATTGGGCTGTTTTCAATCCGTGTTCATCCGTGCAATGGTGGTTAAAAATCTTCACGGCCTTGCGCCCTGGCGTTAAACCATCTTCCGTTCGCGACATGCCGTCCCTGCGCCCCGAAACCCTCTCCCGCCTCGCGCGGGTGGCGCTGCTGGTTTTCTTCGCCTGGCTGACGGGCCGCTTCTGGCATCCCTATTACGGGTTCACGCGCTTCCTGCAGATGGACGAGGACAGCATGGCCCACACGCTGCCGGAGCTGCGCACGGCGCCGATCTTCCTCTACGAGGATGGCTACGACGGGCACTACTATGCGCAGCTGGCCGCGCGGCCGGCGGTGAACGACCCGGCGCTGCGCGGCGCCATCGACAACGTCGGCTACCGCGCGCGACGGATTTTGCTCAGCTGGACGGCCTGGGCCGCCGGTGGCGGCGACCCGGTGGCGGCGGTGCGCATCTACGCGTGGCTGAACCTCGTGATCTGGGCCGGGCTGGCCGCGCTGCTGGGGCGGATTTTCCCGCACGACTGGCGCGGCACCCTGACGTGGGCGGGGGTGCTGTTTTCCGCGGGAGCACTGCACAGCGTGCGGCTGGCGCTGACCGACCTGCTGGCGTTGCTGCTCGTCGCCGGCGCGACGGTGTTGGCGGAGCGCAACCGGCGCGGACCGGCGACGGCGCTCCTCGGATTGGGCGGGCTGGCGCGCGAGACGGTGCTGCTCGGCGCCGTGACCTTGCTGCCGCCCGGGAAGGGCCCGCGGGCCGACTGGCTGCGGGCGGTGGGCCGCGTGGGGCTGGTCGCCGTCCCGCTGGTGCTGTGGCTGCTGTATCTGCGCTTGCGACTGAATCCGATCCAGCCGGGCCTGCACAACTTCGCGCTGCCGGTCACCGGCTGGGCGGCCAAGTGGACCGAGATGTGGCGCCGGTTGCACACGGAGCCCGACCAGTATCTCACCCTGACGACGCTGCTCGCACACTTCGCGCTGACCGTGCAGGCGCTTTTCATTATTTCGCGGCCCAAACCGCAGGACAACTGGTGGCGGCTCGGAGCCGTCTACGTGGGGTTGATGCTCTTCCTCGGCCCGGCGGTGTGGGAGGGACATCCCGGAGCGGCGTCACGCGTCCTGCTGCCGCTGACGCTGGCCTTCAACGTGCTGGTGGTCCGCACGCGGGTTCCGTGGCTCTGGCCCGTCCTCGGCAATCTCTCGTTGTTGAGCGGCGTGCTGATGCTGTGGCAGGTGCCGCCCGGCCGGCACGAACTGACCGCCGGGTGGAGCCCGGCCGGCAGCTACGTGGTGCACACCGATGCGCACTGGTATGAGACCGAGGCCGGCCGGACGAGGAGCTGGGCGTGGTGTGCGCAGGAAGGCGCCCTCCGTCTCGACTTCCAACCCCGCCGGTCAGAAGCGGTGAACCTGCAGGTGGCCGTGAAGGGCTTCACGCCGCGGCGGTTGGAAATCAGGCAGGGCGGCCGCGTGCTGTGGCGGGGCGACCTGGCCCCGCGGGCCCAATGGATCCACCTGTTCGGCGTGGCGGTGACGGACGGCCACGCGCAACTGGAGTTCGCCAGCCCGACGCCGCCCCTGACGGAAAACGCGGCCAGCGGCCGCGAGCTGGGGTTTGCGGTCTACGAGGTGAAGGTGGAGTGAGGACGGGGGACCGAGGACGGAGGGCAGAAGACGGAGGACAGATTCCAGAGGACAGAGGACGGAAGACAGAGGACGGAGGACAGACGGCAAGGCAGAGCTGACCCGGAGTGATGGACCACGGATTGCACGGATGAACACGGATGGGTTCCAAACCAACCAAGGCGGGTCACCACTAGGGAGTGTTTTCAAAGCTCGGAAGGGGGACCACTAAAAGGATTCCGCCAACGGCGGAATCTACTTTCACTGCTCCGGCTGATCGCCGCCGCCGACAGGTTCAGGGGGCGGCTGATCGCCGCCCTCTCTGCCCGCGATTAGCGGGCCCCCGAAGCCCACCGCGCAGGCGATCAGCCGGAGCGGTTTCTGTGGATTTCACCCTTGGTGAAATCTCATTAGTGGTTCTTTTCGGAGGTTTGAAGACACTCCCTAATGGTCGCTAATCGGCACTAATTAAGAAAAGCAAACCGACTGGTTTTCATTGGCGTTCATTAGTGTGGATTAGTGGTGAAACAGCCTGGTGCCTTAAATCCTCAGGTCTCAGGTTTCCGGTTTCAGGTCTCCAAGCGGCCTTTAGGCCGCGCTCCGCCCTTGCCGCAGGCGGTCGAGGAGCACGGCGGCGATGATGATGCCGCCGGTCACAATCTCCTGCACCCAGTTGGAGAGGCCGACCTTGGTGCAGCCGTTGGCGACGACGCTCATGATCAGCGCACCGACCAGCGTGCCGGTGACCGTGCCCTGGCCGCCGGCCAGACTGGCGCCGCCGATGACGACCGCGGCGATGATGTTGAGCTCCAGGCCGACCGCGGTCGTGGGGTCGCCGCCCGTCAGGTAGGCAAATTGCAGCACACCGGCGAGCCCGGCGAAGAGCCCGCCGAGGGTGTAAACGAGGAGTTTCACGCGCTCGACCGGCACGCCGCAGAGGCGCGCGGAAAGTTCGTTGGAGCCGACGGCGAACACATGGCGGCCGAAGCGCGTGTAGCGCAGCACCAGCGCGACCAGCGCGGCGAAGACCAGCATCAGCCACACGCCGCCGGGCAGCGACCCGCGGCCGCCGAGGAGCATCAGCTTGTTCAGCCAGGTTTCGTCGGGATAGATCGTCTGCTCCCCGGCGAGGCCCTTGGCGGCGCCGCGGAGGGTGCCCATCATGCCGAGCGTCACGACGAACGGCAGCAGCCGCAGCCGCGTGATCAAAAGGCCGGAGAATGCCCCGCAGGCGGCGGCGGCGGCCACGCCGGCCAGGGCCGCGGCGAGCGGCGACCAGCCGTGCTGCACGAGCTGGGCGATGACCACGGTGCCGAGCGCGATGATGGAACCGACAGACAGGTCGATGCCACCGGCGATGATGACCAGCGTCATGCCCAGCGCGGCGATCCCGATGACGGCCGTTTGCTGGAGGATGATGGCGAAGTTATCCCAGGAGGCGAAGGTCGCCCAGCGCAGCGCCGCGAAGAAGGCGCTGATGGCGACGAGGCCGAGGAACGGGCCAAAGCCGGTCAGGAGGCGGCGGGCGAAAGAAGGTGTGGCGGAATCACTCATGTCAGGCGGCGGCGCCAGTGGCGGCGAGCATGATGCGGTGTTCGTTCCATTCGGCCACCGGGCGGGCGGGGCCGAGCACGCCGCGGCACATCACGGCGATGCGGTCGCAGGTGCCGAGCAATTCGGGCAGGTAGCTGCTCACCATGAGGAC
Source organism: Opitutus sp. GAS368 (assembly GCF_900104925.1). Taxonomy (NCBI): domain Bacteria; kingdom Pseudomonadati; phylum Verrucomicrobiota; class Opitutia; order Opitutales; family Opitutaceae; genus Opitutus; species Opitutus sp. GAS368. Next base: position 1,625,959 of record NZ_LT629735.1, on the reverse strand, counting down.
GGCCTTGCCGGAACAGGCCAGCTCGTCGATCAGGCGGTAGATGTTCTGCTTCGCCCCAATGTCGACGCCGCGCGTGGGTTCGTCGAGCAGGAGCACGTCGGCGCCGTTGCGGAGGAGGCGGCCGAGGGCGATTTTCTGCTGGTTGCCCCCGGAGAGGCGGCCGATGGGCTGGCCAGGACCGGCGCAGCGCACGCCGAGTTTGTCGATCCAACCGGCGGTCTCGGCGGCGAGCGCGCCCGGGTGGATGCGCCAGCCGAGTTTCGGCAGGGTGAGGTTGTGCTCCAGGCTGAGGTTGAGCGCGAGGCCCTCGGTCTTGCGATCCTCACTGAGGAGGCCCAGGCCCTGCTGCCAGCGCAGCCGCGGCGAGGCCGGGCCGGCGTAGGCGCCGACGCGGACGGAGCCGGCGCGAACCGCGTCGAGGGCGAAGATGGTGCGCAGCAACTCGCTGCGGCCGGCGCCGACGAGCCCGGCCAGGCCGAGCACCTCGCCGCGGCGGAGCGTGAGCGAGGCGGAGGACGGTTTCACCGGGCCGGCGAGGTCGTTCACCTCGAGCACGGTCCCGCCGGGGACGCGGGCGGTGCGCGTGTAGAGTTCGTCGACGGTGCGGCCGACCATCAACTGGGCGAGGGCGCCCATGGTCGTGTCGGCGGTGCGGCCGGTCGCGACGCTCCGGCCGTCGCGCAGCACCGTGTAGCGGTCGGACAGCGCCTGCACCTCCTCGAGGAAGTGGGAGATGTAGATAATGGACTGGCCCTGGCCGCGCAGGCGGCGGACCAGCGCGAAGAGCTGCTCGGCGTCCGTGCGCGTCAGGCTGCTGGTAGGCTCGTCGAGCACCAGCACGCGGCAGCCGAGGACGATGGCGCGGCCGATTTCAACCAACTGCTGCTCGGCGACGCTCAGCGAGCCCGCGGGGACGTGCAGGGGGATGTCGGGGCGGCCGAGCTGCGTGAGGGCGTCGGTGGCGAGGCGCCTTTCCTCGGCGTGGCGCAACCACCCGCGACGCGTGGGCTCGGCGCCGAGCACGAGGTTTTCGGCGACGGTGAGATGGGGCGCGATGGCGAGTTCCTGGTTGACCATCGCGACCCCGGCGCGGCGGGCGTCGAGCGGAGCGCGCGGCGCGAAGGCTGCGCCCTCGAGGGCCATGGTGCCGGCGTCGGGCGCATGGACGCCGGACAGGATCTTCATCAGCGTGCTCTTGCCCGCGCCATTTTCGCCGACGAGGGCGTGGACCTCACCCGGAGCGAGGTCGAAGCTGACGCCATCCAGGGCGATCGTCGCGCCAAAGCGCTTGCGGACGCCGGAGAGACGGAGGCGGGAAGTCATGAGAGCCGGATGATCACCACGGAATACACCGAACACACGGAAAGGCGGCGATTCTCACAGGAGGAAACAGAGGGAACGGAGGACGTTTTTGGGCGGGATTCTCCATGTTCTCCGTTGGCTCCGGTGCAACCGACCGGGTCAGTTCCCGAGCACGGCCTTCACCTCGGCGCTGGCCTGGTTGGCCGAGGTGACGAGGACGCAACCGGTGTCGATGAGGGGCGCGACTTTTTCGCCGCGCAGGTGCTTCACGGCGGTGGCGACCCCGAGGTAGCCCATGCGGGCCGGGTTTTGCGCGACCAAGGCCTGGATGTCGCCCTTGTTCAGGGCGCTGAGCAGGGCGGGCGAGGTGTCGAAGCCGACGAATTGCTTTTTGCCGGCGAGACCGGCCTGGCGGAGAGCGAGCAGCATGCCCTGCGTGCTGGATTCGTTGGGGCAGAAGATGCCGTCAGCCTCGCGGAGTTTGTCGACGAGGTTCATGGCCGCGTCCTGGGCGGAGGCAACGGTCGCGCCGCCGTAGCGGTTGTCGACGGTGACGGTGATGCCCGGGTGCTGCTTCATGACCTCGAGGAAGCCGGCTTCGCGCTGGGCCGTGCTGTCGGAACCCTCGGAGTAGCGGAGGAGGACGACCTTGCCCTTGCCGCCGAGCAGGCGGGCGAGTTCCTCGCCGCCGAGGCGGCCGCCGGTCTTGTTGTTGGTGGCGACGAAGCTGATGAAGTCCTTGCCCGCCTCGCCCTTGAGGCCGGAGTCGATGATCACGACGGGAATGCCATGTTCGCCGGCGCTTTTCACCGGGGTGCGCAGGGCGGTGTCATCGAGCGGGGCCAGCACGATGGCGCTCACACCCGAGCCGACGAATTGCTGGACGACACCGATCTGCTGGGCGCGGTCGTCCTCTTTCAGAGGGCCTTTCCAGAGGATCTCGACGCCGAACTCGGCGCCGGCCTTCCGGGCGCCGGCCTCGACGGATTTCCAGAAGCTGTGGGTCGTCCCCTTGGGGATGACGGCGATCTTGAGCGGCTCGGCCGCACGGAGAGCGGTGAGTGCCGCGAGGGCAAGAACGGGGGCGAGGAGTTTTTTCATGAAAGAGTGACAGGAAAAATGAAAGTGGGCTGACCCGGATTTTAACCACTAATGGTCACTAATCGGCACTAATCAGGAAGGGAGACGGGCCGGGATTCATTAGTGTCCATTAGTGTGGATTAGTGGTTAAAGGGCTTGGGATCGGTTCAACCGCGACAAGCACTAGGGAGCGCGAAGATTGGGAGGGTTCCTATTCGAGAAACTTCGTGTCCTTCGTGGTCAAACGTTTGGGGTTGTGGCATGACGACAGACGGAACTGCCTGCGTCAACCCGCCCGCGGTTCTGACAGACAACTTCGATGCTTATGCCGTTAAAAGCCGTTCAGTGGTCGGTCGAGAAACCGCGAGCCAAAGCTCAGGCGGATCATAGCGTCCCAAAGCGACCGTTGTTGACGCGGCGAAAAGCAGGGCATTTGCTCAAAGCCAAAGCCCATGATTGCTGGCGCAAGGCACGCACAAGCCATTCTATTGTTTTTAGTGTTTGCCGGCGTGATATCGGCGGAAGCACTCAAGAAGGATGAACTAAAGGCGGCTTTGGCCGACCTCACCACCAATATAGAGAGCGTCGACAATGCCGGATTCGAAAAGGCCGGCCGGGTCTTGATCAATGCGCTTTCCGACACCACGGAATCGCGGCTCAACTATCCCGCGGATTGTCTGGTTTGGGGATATAGCCCGCGAATGGATGTGAAGCCGACGGACATACTGGTGATCGCTTTCATGGCCGGGGTGACGCAGGAGCGCGTCTACGGTGATCCCAAGCAGGCCCTTTATCGCGGGTGGCTGAATGTGGCCAAGTATTACCAGCATTATCACGCTGACGGCACGATGGAAAAGCTCAAGGCAGTGGAGAAATTGTTAAGAATGGAGAAGGCCGGCGCTTTGCTGGCGGAAGCGCAAAAGGTGCAGGCGCTGCATCCGGAACTTTTCGACCGGATCGAGCTCGATCTCTCAAAGCACGACCTGCTTAACGAGCATCAGTGGGAGAGATGCGGCACAGTGTCGTTGCCATTGCCCGAAGGCTGGTCGGCCGTGGATAAACAATACGGACAAAACACCTACACGTTTCTACTGACCCCAAAATCCGGCAAAAAAGCCGAGATGACGCTCGTGTTTCTTCAGCACGCAATGAAGAGCAAGGACGAGATCCGCGATCTGACCACCAGATTGGAGCGAGGGCTGAGCACGTTGCTCGCTTACTCCGATGAGAAAAAGATCACCCCCCTCACATTGGGAATGAACCGGGGCGTCGGATTGATCGGCCAGCTCACCGGGGACGCACTCATCGATAAGCCGCCCCTCGAGGTCAAACACCGGGTGGTCTGGATGGCGGTGGGAGCGCCCGATGCGCACTGCACCATGATGGGCATCATGCAAATGGATTCCCCGGACAGCCCCGAAGCAGCGGAAATGATGGGGATTTTCACTAAGGCGGGATTCCGGCGTTCAGCCCAGAGCGAAGTGCTGGAAATAGAGGAAGTGAACGGGTGCTATGTCCTGGCGGTCCCCGTCGCGAGTTTGCGCCTACTGATTCCTCGGGGCGAGCTGATCGAGGGTCTCGACAACGCGCGGAACTTAAGGCGCAGTCCGAGGTATTTTTATTTCACTGATACCCGACAGGGCCTACAGGTCTCGGGCTGGTTTGAATCGGACAAGGACTACAAAGGGGCCAAGGATTTCTGGAAAACGGAAAACAAGGGCAACCGGTTGAATGCCCGGGAGGTTTCCTTTGAACAGAGCGGTCCGTGGGATCTGATATTCTATGAGACGGCGTTGCCGGAAATACAGCTGAATGGAAAACAGGCCGTGAAATTGACATCCACCACCATGCGAGCCGAATACACCGCAGCTGGCACCTGGATTGACCTGCACTGTTCAATCATAGCGCCAAACACCAGCCGTGACTCGCGCGCGACTCTACGGACATTTCTTCAGGGTGTGAAAGTAGACGGAAAATGATTGGAGGATTTTGGGGATGGATCGCGTGCCGTGTCAGTTACGGCGCCAGCAGCCGCTCGCACAGGACCACGAGCCGGACGCGCAGCGGCTGGCTGCGGGCGGCGAAGTCGCGCTGGAGCGTCTCGTATTCGGCGCGGCCCTCGGGGGTCTCGATGCGGATGGGCGCGAAGCCGAGTTTCTCGAGGTCGTAGGGGCTGGCGCGCATGTCCACCTCGCGGATGTCGCGGGCCAGGGCGAAGCAGTCGGCGATGAGTTCCGCCGGCGTGAACGGCGCGAGTTTGAACGCCCACTTGTAGAGATCCATGTTGGCGTGCAGGCAGCCGCGCTGCTCGAACTGCGGCCCGGTGGCGCGCTCGGGCTGCAGGCGGTTGAGCGGGCGCGCCGGTGCGGTGAAGAAGCGGAAGGCGTCGAAGTGCGAGCAGCGCACCGGCTGGGCCTCGACGATCCGCGCCAGCTCGTCCGGCGGGAAGCGCAGCGGCCAGGCGTTGTGCCGGATCTCCTCCGGCGACTGGCGATAGACCATCGCCCACTCGTGCAGGCCGAAGCAGCCGAAGGCCGGCGGGCGCTCCGCGGTAAGACGCAGAAGATTCAAGATCCACGCCAGGCTGTCGCGGCGCGCCGGGTCGAACGCGGCGACGTTCAGCGCCACGCCGCCGTCGGCCTCATGGTATTCCGGCCAGCGCAGGAATTCGCGCGCCGTGTCGCCCCGCAGCACGACGTCGGGGCCCGGGTGCCAGCGCTTCAACCACGACGGCCGGAAGCGGTAGTATTCAAAGAGGAAATCATGGACCGGGTGCTTCTCGCCGCGGGCGGTGCGGGCTTGGTGGGGATCGGTCCACGCGCGGACGCGCTGCTCGTGGGCGGCGCGGCGCTCGCGCCACGCGGCTTCGGGGAGGACGAGGCGGGAGACGGCGGCGACCATCAGGGCCAGACGATGACGGCGGTGCCCGCGATGATCAGCGCGCAGCCGATCGCGGTGCGGAGGGTGAGCGCCTCACCGAGCACCAAGGCGGCGAGCACGAGGGTCAGCGCCAGGCTGGATTTGTCCACGGCGCTGACCAAGGAGGCGGGGCCCAGTTGCAGGGCCTTGAAGTAGAAGAGCCACGAGGCGCCGGTGGCGACGGCCGACAGGACCAGAAACAGAAACGGACCGCGCGCGATGGCCGTCACGGCGCCGAGATTGCCCTGCAGCGTCACGACACCCCAAGCCAGGACGAGCACGACAGAGGTGCGGATGGCAGTCGCGACATTGGAGTCGATGCCCTTCACGCCGACTTTGGCGAGAATGGCGGTCAAGGCGGCAAAGACCGCCGAAAGGAGAGCGTAGGTCCACCACATGGGGACAGGATGAAGGACCAATGGTCAGGTAACAAGTGACAACACCAGCCCTACCGCGCAGCCAGCAGCAACCGGCGCACGCCCTCGATGGGGGCGGTGTCCAGGAAGCGCAGTTCGACGGGCCAGTTCAGCTGGCTGGCCAGCGAGCGGAGGGCCGTGGCCGCCGGCGGGCTGTTGAGGATCCGGCCGCTGACGCCGCAGGGCAGCGGGGCCGTCGGCCGGGGAAAGTGCCGGTGAATGACGTCGTCCGCCTGCCGCGCGAGGTCGGTGAGGGAATCGGCGATGACCTGCTGGGCGGGGCCGCAGTTCGCCGTGGCGAGCTCGACCACGCGCGGGGCGAAGGCGGCGATCTTGGCCTGCGCCGCGGCATCACTGTAAAAATACCGCGAGTTGGCCGCGTAGTCCTCCAGCCCGGTGTGGGCGCACAGCGCCGCGGCCAGCGGCGAGAGGGCGGCGCCGGCGGGGCGGGCCTGCAATTCCAGCAGGGCGACGGCGAGCCCGCGCCGGCCGAGGTCGAAGCCGCTGCCGGGATCGCCAAACTTCCAGCCGAGACCGCCGACATAATGGATGGAACCGCCGGGATCGCGCGCGCTGACGAACGAGCCGGTGCCGGCGTGCAGCACGAGGCCCGGCGCGCCGCCGGTCGCGAGTTCGAGCACGGGCGCGGAGTCGGGCCCGGTCACGACCGTGCCGAAACCGCTGAGCGCCGCGCCGACCTCCCGCCAGAAAGCGGGGGCGCCGGCCATGTAGAGATGGGTGGTTTGGATGACCGCGCCCGGCTGCTGGGCGCGCAGCGTCCGCAGGGCCTCGAGCAGGATGGTCCGCGCCTGGTCGGGGCCGACCTGGCTCGGGTTGCAGCCCGGCGCCATGTAGGTGGCGACGCCGGCGCCCGCCGGATCCACGAGAATCAGTTCCGTCTTGGTGCCGCCACCGTCCACGCCGATCTTGAAAGAGGAATTATTCACACGAAGAAACAAAGAAGCGAAGGGACGGCAGGGTGATCACGCCACTTGGCGGCTGAGGCGGCCGCGGTATTTCTTGGCCAGCTCGCGGTTGTATTCGATGGCGCCCGGCAGGTTCTGGCTGCGCAGGATGGGCAGCGGATGGCCGCCGGCCTTGAGCCAGGCGATCAGCTCGAGCGAAAGCAGGTTGAGCAACGTGGCGCCGATGAGCGTCGAGGTCGGGCCGGCCATGACGTCATCGGCCACCGGCGTGATCGCATCACCCGGCACGCCGCAGTTATCGAGAACGTAGTCGGCGATCGCGTGGAGATTTTTCCCGCCCGGGTGGACAGTCGCGGCGGTCCTGGACATCTCGACGCAGGTCAGGCCGACGACGTGCAGGCCCCGGGCCTTGGCGTAGAGGGCGACCTCGATCGGCGAGGAGTTTTTGCCGGAGTTGGAGATGACGATGATGGTCTCGCCCGGCAAGAGGCCGTATTGGCGGTCGTAACGCTCGGCGAGCTTGGTGCCGTAGCCGGCCAGGTTCTCGATGAAGCCGCCGGTCGGGTCAGAGATCCCGGTGATGCACATGAGTCCGCCGGCGCGGCCGATGATTTCGCGGGAGATGATTTCGCTGTGGCCGCTGCCGAAGAGGTGGAGCATGCCGCCCTTGGCGAGCGACTCGCCGATGACCGGGCCGAGCTGTTTCAGAACCGGCGCGTTCTGCGCGCAGGCCTTTTCGAGCAACGCGGTCGCCGTGGCGAGGTAGTGGGCGGGGAGGGACATTAGGAGAAACCTGAAACCTGAGACCTGAAACCTGAAAACGAAAACACCGGAGACAGAGAGCAGGATCGAACTAAGCCATTAGCGGGCATGGGTGTGGATTAGGGAGTATTTTCAAACCCGGTTTGTCATCCTGAGCGCAGCGAAGGATCCACCGCAGCGAAGACCATATCACGAGCGAAAGCATGGATTAGGATGTCGCTGCGCTCGGAACTTCACTTCGTTCAGAATGACAGGAAACGAGTATTTGATGGGTTTGAAGACACTCCCGAGTGGTCAAGGGGTTTTGGGTGTTTAATACTCAGGTCTCAGGTTTCAGTTCTCAGGTTTCGTTTTAGGTGGCTTCCCAGCGGCCGAAGATGCCGCAGGGGAGAACCTTGCCGTCGCGGCGGATGGGCAGGCCGACCTCGCCGCCGGAAATGCGGCCGCCGGCGCCGGACAGGAGGCCGGCGAGCAGGTTGACGACGACGGTCGGCGAGAGGCGCGCGGTGTAGGCGTTGATGAGGACGAAGACGGGGCGGTCGCTCAGCACCTCCTGGCACTCCTTCAGCAGCTCCCAGAGGTGGTCCTCGAGTTTCCACATCTCACCGGTGCTGCCGCGGCCGTAGGTCGGCGGGTCCATGATGATGGCGTCGTATTTGCGGCCGCGCTTGATCTCGCGGCGGACGAACTTGAGGCAGTCGTCGGTGATGTAGCGGACGGGCGCCTCGGCCAGGCCGGAGAGCGCGGCGTTTTCCTTGCACCACTTGACCATGCCCTCGGCGGCGTCGACGTGGCAGACACTCGCGCCGGCGGCGGCCGCGGCGACGGAGGCGGCGCCGGTGTAGCCGAAGAGGTTGAGCACGCTCACCTCGCGGCCGGCGGCCTTCGCGGCCTTGATGCGCGCGGTGAACCAGTCCCAGTTGACGGCCTGCTCGGGGAAGAGCCCGGTGTGCTTGAAGCTGGTCGGGTGGATCTTGAACGTCAGGTTGCCGTAGCGGATGGACCAGTGGTCGGGCAGGGGCTTGCGGTATTCCCATTTGCCGCCGCCGGTCTCGCTACGGTGGTAGAAGCCGTCCCAGTTTTCCCAGCGGCCGTTGCCGCCGGTGCGTGGCCAGATGATCTGCGGGTCGGGGCGCACGAGGGTGTAGGGACCCCACTGCTCGTGCTTCATGCCCAGGCCGCAGTCGAGCAGCTGGTAGTCCTTCCAGCCGTCGGCGACGATGAGGCCCGGGCGATCGATGGTCATGGGGCGCAACTTGGCGGCGATTCGCGCCGATGAACACGAAAAAATGGAATGCCGGGCGGGGTTGTGCACTCTCATGGCCATGCGTTTGCTGCTCCTGCCCGTCCTGCTGGCCGCCCCGCTCGCGGCGGCCCCGCTCCATTTCACCAGCGGCGAGGGCCGCACGCACCTGCTCGAGCTCTACACCTCGGAAGGCTGCAGCAGCTGCCCGCCGGCCGAGGAGTGGCTCGGCAGCCTGCGCGATGCGCCCGGCTTGTGGCGCGATTTCGTGCCGGTGGCCTTTCACGTCGTCTACTGGGATCACCTCGGCTGGCGCGACCGTTTCGCCAGCAAGGAATTCACCGCGCGCCAATACGCCTACTCCGCCGCGTGGGGCAGCGACACGGTCTACACGCCCGGCTTCGTGCTCGATGGTGCGGAGTGGCGGCGGAGCACGCCGCCATCCGCGTCCGCGGGGAAGACCGGCCTCCTGGCGGTGGAATATGCGGACGACGGCGCGTGCCGGGTGACGTTCGCCGCGGCCGGCGATTATGAGGTCCATGTGGCCTTGCTCGGCGGCGGGATCGTGTCCGGCGTCAAGGCCGGGGAAAACGAAGGGCGCACGTTGCACCACGAGTTTGTCGCGCTGGCACTGACCGTGGCGCCACTCCGCGACGGCGCGGCGGAACTGAAGCTGCCGCGAAAGGCCGAGCCAGGCGTCACCCGCCAGGCGCTGGCGGTGTGGATCACGCGGCGCGGCGATCCCACATCGCTGCAGGCGACCGGCGGCTGGGTGGACTAGCGAGTGTTGGCAAAAGCTGTAGGAGGGGCTTTACGCCCCGATGGGATGATATCTCCGTCAGCAGAATCGGGGCATAAAGCCCCTCCTACAGTTGGAGAAGCGGCCGTTTCGCATTTTGCAAACGCACCTCAGGCCGGCCAGGGCAGCTCGAGCGTTTCGCCCGGCGGCAGGGCGCGCCAGCGGGTGAGGAGAACGGCGAGACGTTCGCGCATCGTGCGGAACGCGGCGTCGTCAATGGCGGGCACGGCGGCGGCGGGTCGCTGCGCGCGGACAGCTTCGCGCACCAGCCAGCTGAAATCGGCGGTCGTGACTTCCGGGCCGCCCAACACGGTGTTGGTGAGCTGGCCGACGATGCACTCGGCCACGATGGCCTCGTCCGGCAGGCGGGCGGCGGTGCCCTTTTCCTCGAAGTCGGTGATATTCCAGCCCGCGGCCAGCAGGCCGTAGAAACCCTGCTGCAGACCGAGGGTCATCTCGACCGCGTAATGCGTGAGGTCATGCACCGGGCCGAAGTCGCCCGCGCCCAGCCGGCCGGTGGTGCTGGAGCCGTCGGCGCGCACAAAGGTGACCGTCGGGCGGCCGTCCTTCGCCTTTTTCAGGCCCACCTTCATCGTGAATCAGGTCCCGTAGAGCCGGTCGCCGAAATCGCCGAGGCCGGGCAGGATGTATTTCTTCGCGTTGAGGGTGCGGTCGAGCGCGCCGGTGTAGATCGCCACCTCGGGGTGGGCCTGCTGCATCGTCGCGACGCCCTCGGGGGAGGCGACGATGCACACAAAGACGAGCTCCTTGCCGCCGGCGGCCTTGACGACATCGACGGCCTGCGCCGCCGAGCCGCCGGTGGCGAGCATGGGGTCGACAATGATCGTGCGGGTGTTGGCGAGCGGCGGGAGCTTGCAGTAATAGCTGCGCGCCACGGCGGTCGTGTGGTCGCGCTCGAGGCCGACATAGCCGACGGAGACATCGGGGAAGACGTCGTGGAACGGCTGCAGCATGCCGAGGCCGGCGCGGAGAATCGGAACGACGACGAGGGGCTTGGCGAGCACGAGGCCGGTGAAGGGCTCGAGCGGCGTGTCGATGGATTTTTTCTCGGTGGCGAGGTCGCGGGTGGCCTCGAGGGCGAGCAGCAGGGAGATCTGGTAGCTCAGCGTGCGGAAGAGGGCGGGCTTGGTGGTCTTGTCGCGCAGGTGGGTGAGCACGTGGGCGCCGAGCGGGTGGGAGAGAACGTGGAGGGACATGGTGGCGGAGGACGGAGAGCGGCGGACGGAAGACAGAGGACCGAGAACAGAAAAGCAGGAGAAACTACTGCGGCTTGAGGGTCAGGGTGTGTTGCGCGGGCCCGGGCAGCAGCGGGGTCGCCGCGCCCTGCACCCACGCCTCGTGCCCGGCGCGGTAGTAAGGGGACAGCGGGTGGCCGCTCTGCCCGCCGGGCATCTCGAAGATGCCCTCCGCCTCGTGGCCGGGCGACACGACGAGCCGCTCGGACTGGCCGAAGCGCGGGCCCAGCACGCGCGGCATGTCGCTGTCCCCGGGCAGTTGCACCGCCGGCATGTCGAGCAGCCGGGCGACGGCAGCGGGCAGGAAGCGGCCGAAGGGGTGTTGCATGGCCAGCGTGTTGCGCGCGCCCCAGGTGAAGTGCGCGAGCGAGCCGCCGGTCTTCGCCACGTCGGCCGTGACGTCGTCCGCCGCGGCGAGGAGCAGCGCGGCCCACGAGGGCTGGGCGGGAGTGAGCAGCTTGGCCGGACGCGCGTGCACCAGCAGCCAGAGGGCGTCCTCATACCGGAAACCGTGCCAGGAGAAGGCGGGATATTCCCGCTGCGCCTGCTCGGCGAAGGGCGCGAAGGTGCGCTCGGCGACATGCAGGCGGAACGACCGCACCACCCGGTAGGCGACCGAGCCGGTGTCGGCGCGGCCGGACCAGGTGCGCACAGCGTCGCGCAGGGCGGCGCGGGACGGGTTTTGGGCGACAGCCTGGTCGTCCAGCACCGCGAGCAGGAATTTCTGCCAGCGGTCGAGGAACAGCGCGCGGTCGTCGAGCTGGATGGCGAGCAGGTCGGCCGGCACGGCTTTCCGGCCGGAAGCGAGCAAGGCGCGCAGGTCGTCGCGGATCTGGCCGCCGCGGGCACCGTCATCATAGCCGCTGTCGCCCAGCTTGGCGTAGGCCTCGCCGCCGACCGCGCGGTTGTTGGCGGTCCAGAGGGCGCCTTCCGCCGGGTTGGTGATCACCGGGATCTCCTCCGGTTTCAGGTAGCCGTCCCAGCGGCGGTCGCCATAGCCCCACGACACCGGCACGCGGCCGTCGTAACCGACGCGACGCGGCACCCGGCCGAGGATGGTCCAGGCGATGTCGCCCGCGGTGTCCCCGATGATGATGTTTTCATTGGGAAAGCTGGCGTGGTGGGCGACCGCGAGGCCTTCGGCCGTGGTGAGCGCGGTTTCCATGTCCAGAAAATGCAGGTTGGTGGCCTCGGCGTCGTGGGCGCTCCAGCGCAGGACCAGGCCGTGGCCGTCCTTGGGGCCGTCGATGACCGGGCCCCACCGGGTCCAGCGGGCGGTGAACGGCACGGGCTTTTCGCCCTTCACCCGGATCTCCTCCTTGCGCTCCTCGATTTCCTTCCAGCCGTCCGGGGTCTTGTAGAAGCTGTTCGCCGTGATCTCGGTCGCGATGGTGATGACATCCGACGTGTCGACGTAGGCGTCGGTGAAGCCCCAGGCGACGTGGCCGTTGCTGCCGACGACCATGAAGGGCAGGCCCGGCAGGGTGACGCCCACCACGCGGCGCGGCGCGGTCGCATCCGTCCACTGGAACACGGCGCGATACCAGACGTGGGGCACGCCGAGGTTGAGGTGCATGTCATTCGCCACGAGGGCGGCGCCGGTCGCCGTGTGCGCGCCACTGAGCGCGAAGGCGTTGGAGCCGACCACTTCCTTGCCGGCCGGCTCGAGCGCGGCGAAACCGGCCGCGGGGTCGGCCGCCGGCGCCTCGAAGCGCAGGGCCGGCGGCGGGGCCGGGGCAAAGGTGCTGCCGTCGAGCGCGGCGTCCCAGGAATTGCCGCGCGGGGCGAGGAAATCCATCGTGGCCGAGCCCAGTGTCACGCGAAGGGCGTCGCGGTTCAGCTCGAAGGAACCCCGGGAGTCCTGCAGGTCGAACCACATGGCGTAGATGCAGAGCACGGAGTCCTCCTCGCGCCAGGGCTGCGGTGCCGTACGCAGGACCAGGTATTCCCACGGGACATTTCCGAGCGCGGCGAGGCCGGCGTTGACCCCCTCGGTGTAGGCGGTGAGCACGGCGCGCTCGGCGGAGCCGGCCGACGCCACCACCTGCGTGGCGGTGCGCCGGAAACCGTGGAGGCGTGCGCTTTTGTCGAGGTCGACGGCGACCGTCCCGAACAGCTCGGAGAGTTCGCCCGCGCCACGCCGGCGCAACAGATCCATCTGGAAAAACCGGTCCTGCGCGTGGAGATAACCCGTGGCGCGGGCCACGTCGCGCCGGGTCGCGCCGGTGAGCGTCGGCACGCTCGCGGCGTCGCGCTCGATCTTCACCGGCGCCGTGAGGCCGGCGACCGTCCGTTCGCCGTCCAGCGGCGGCAGGCTGCCGCGCAGCTGCCACCAGCCCCAGGCCACCGCTGCGGCCACCAGCAGCGCCAGCCCGCCGAGCACGGCGGACAACCAGCGGAGGCGGGTGCGCCAGGCGGCCATATCACTGCTCCCAGGCGCGGGTGCCGACGGGATCGCGCCCCTCGTCGAAATCGAGGTAGTCGAACATGGTCATGACGGGCGCCGCCTCGAGTGCGCTCTCCTTGATGCGCTTGGCGAGCACCTCGGCGCCGGCGTCGCGCCAGCCGCGCTTCATCATGAAACCGTTCCAGATCTCGCACTCCTCGTCGGTGCGCGGCCCGCCCGTTTGGTGGCACCAGGCGAGGAGCTTCTCGTCCGCGCCGCCGGCCAGCACGCGGGCCTTGAGCGCGTCGTAGTGGATGCGCAGGAAATTGCAGCAGCGGCCGTCGAACCCCTTGCCCAAATTCGCGGCGTAATCGGCGGCGGGCAGCCGGCCGGCGGCGTGGAGGCGGATCTTGTCGAGCATGCGGCCGAAGTAAACCAGGCGGCCGACCTTGAGGTAGGGGCTGCGGAGACCGGGAACGTTTGCCATGCCGCCAGAATCCCGCAGAGTGGGCATCGAGGCCAGAATGAAAATATTTCCGCCCGGGAATAAGCCGGCCCCGCGCCGGTTCCCACCCCGGCCGCCGGACCATGGGTCCGGCGGCACCCCAACCCCCAGGCCCGTCCGCTCATGACGCTCCACGGCCTGGGCCCCACGCTGCAGCGCCTCGTGGCGCGACCGCGACGCCGAGCCCGTTTTGCTCAGGTTCCACGAAGTCCGGGCCCGGGCCGACTTCGAGCTGACCACGTCCGGCCTCTGCCAGCCGGGCAAGAAGTGACCGCCACCTTACTCGTGCCAGTAGTAGGCGAGGGTGGCGAGCAGCCCGAGCAGAAACGTCGGCACGTTGATCCACAGCTGGTGGAACGGCACGGCGTAGTGGTGCACCGCCCAGATGACCGCCACGTGTTTCACCGCGATCAGGCCCCAGCAGATGAGGATCAGTTTCTCCACCCGCGGGTCGCGCGGCACCGGGCGGCTCGCGTGCACCTCCTCCACGAAGGCGTAGTCCGGCGCATCCGGGCCGCGGCGGGTGATCCACTGGAGGAGGTTGGCGAACATCGCCGCCAACCTAGCCCGGCCGGGCCAAAACGCCAGCCTGCGGCGGCCGGGACCGTGGAAAAACTCTCGCGGCCGGCGCCCGCACCGCCAAGCCTGACCGCCGTCCAACCGGCCCACCCCGCCGCGCCCATGAAAATCAATTCCTCCGGCAACGAGATCAACTACCTGCTCCAGCAGACCCGCGTCCACCACATGCAGCTGAGCAGCATGGCCGACCTCAAGGCCAACATGCTCCTCACGATGGCGTCGATTGTCGTCACCCTCGCGGCGCCGCAGGCCATGAAGGCCGGCTCGCAGGCCCCGCTGCTGGTGCTGATCGGCTTCAGCCTGCTCACCATCCTGCTCGCGGCCTACGCGGTCATGCCCAAGCTGCCGTTCTCCGGCCGCCACGCCGCGGTGCCGGACGTGCAGAGCCCGCAGTTCAACCTGCTGTTCTTCGGCGATTTCATCGGCCTGACCTACGAGCAGTTTGAGGAGGAAATGGAGCAGGTGATGAACGACCCCTCGCGGGTCTTTCAGGTGCAGGTGCGAGAAATCTACACGCTCGGGGTCTTCCTCGCGCAGAAGAAATACCGTTACCTGCGGCTCGCCTACATGACGTTCATCCTCGGCCTGTTCGCGAGCTTCATCACGCTGCTGCTGACCGGCCGGGCGTGACGGCGCCCTAGCCGAGGATCGTCAGGACGATGCCGGTGAGCACGCCGAGCACGGCCAGGAATTTCTGGCGGCTGGGGACCTCGCCGAACAGCCACAGCCCGCCCGCGAACGCCACCAGCGTGCTGCCGCGACGCAGGCTGGAAACGAGCGAGACGAGGGCGGCGGGGTTGCGCAGGGCGTCAAAGTAGACGAAGTCGGCGAGCAACAGCGCGAAGGAGACGACCAGGATGCTCCAGCGCCAGTGAAAGACTTGGCGGGACCAGAGCCGCAGCTTCCAGCCGACGGCCAGCGGCAGGAAGAGCGCGGCGAGGTAGATCGAGAACCAGCATTGGACGGTCGCCGCGGAAAACCCCGCCCGGCCCAGCAGGAACTTGTCGTAGAGCCCGCTCAGCGCGCCCAGCAGCGTGCCCGCGAGCAGGAAGCCGAACCACTGGTCGCGGTGGAAGTGGATGCCCTCGCGCTGCCCCGCGAACGACAGGCCGACAAACGACGCCAGCGTGATCGCGATGCCGACGCCCTCCAGCGCACTTGGCCGCTCGCCCAGCACCAGCACGGCGCCGAGGAGGGTCCACATCGGGCCGGTGGCGCGCACGGGCGAGGCGAGGGATACCGGCAGGTGCTTGATCGCGAAATAACTGCAGACCCACGAAGCCGCCACGAGGGCCGACTTGCCCAGCAGCAGCAGGTGCTGGTGCCCGGTCAGCGGGGCCACGAGGAGCCCGGCGGGCAGCAAGCCCGGCGCGACGGCGGCCCCGGCGAGGAGGACGGCCCAGACCGTGGCGCTGCAGACATTGGCGAAAAACAGCACCGGCAGCACGGCGTTGTCGCGCACGGCGTGCTTGGTGCCCAGTTCGTAGCATCCGAGGAACAGCGCGGACAGGAGGCTGGCGGCAATCCAGGGCATGAAGCCGCGAGGTGTGATGACTGCGCCTCGGT
Organism: Opitutus sp. GAS368; assembly: GCF_900104925.1. Lineage (NCBI taxonomy): Bacteria > Pseudomonadati > Verrucomicrobiota > Opitutia > Opitutales > Opitutaceae > Opitutus > Opitutus sp. GAS368. Next base: position 1,610,220 of record NZ_LT629735.1, on the reverse strand, counting down.
AGCGCAAGCCCAAGACGGAAGGACATTGGCCGGGCTTGAAATTGCAGGGCGGGATCACCGCATCCCGCCGGCGTTCGAACATAATATCACGTTCGAGGCGGGATGCGGTGATCCCGCCCTGCAACAACGCAATCCACTACACGCGTCAGGCCAGCTTCGCGCAGGCGGCGTGCCGCGGGCAGGTGACGAGGTGGTCGTTGACCAGGCCGGTCGCCTGCATGAACGCGTAGCAGATCGTGGTGCCGACGAATTTGAAGCCGCGGAGCTTCAGATCCTTGCTCAGCGCGTCGGACTCCGCGGTGCGAACGGGAATCTGGGTGTGCTTCTTCAGATTGTGCTGGATCGGCCGACCGCCGACAAAGGCCCAGAGATAGCGATCGAAGCGGCCGAACTCCGCCTGCACGGCGAGGAACGCACGGGCGTTGAGCACGGAAGCCCCGACCTTGAGGCGGTTGCGCACGATGCCGGCGTTGGCGAGCAGGCGGGCCTGGTCCTTGGCGGTGTAGCGGGCGATGCGGGTGGCGTCGAAGCTGTGGTAGGCCGCGCGGTAGTTCTCCCGCTTTTTCAGGATGGTCGACCAGCTCAGCCCGGCCTGCGCGCCCTCCAGGATGAGCATCTCGAACAGGTGGCGGTCGTCGTGCGACGGCACGCCCCACTCGGTGTCATGGTAATGGTGCTGGAGTTCGGCCTCGGCCCAGGGGCAGCGCCCGCCTTCGCCCTTCGGGCTTCGGCGCGGCCGCTGACGCGGGTTTTGAATGGATTTATAGCTCATGCGGTAGAATGGCACAGAAGGCTGACAACAGCCTGTCAGGAGACTTGCCGTCGGCGCAAACCCCGTCGTAGTCTGACCTTCCTATGGGACGCCAATGGCTTCATGCGAAACGCGCGATCGTCAACCTGAAGAAGGGCCAGACGGTCGGCAAACTGGTCAAGGAAATCACGGTGGCCGCCAAGCTCGGCGGCGGCGACCCGGCGGGCAACGCCCGGCTGCACGCCGTCCTCGAGAAGGCCCGCAAGGCCAACGTGACGCGCGACGCCATCGAGCGCGCCATCGCCAAGGGCACGGGCGCCGGCGGGGACAAGAGCTCGCTCGACCATGTCGTCTACGAGGGCTACGCCCCGCACAAGGTGCCGGTGATCGTCGAGGTCTACACCGACAACCACCAGCGCACCGCGCCGGAGATCCGCGTGCTGTTCAAGAAGGGCGTGCTCGGCGCGGCCGGCAGCAACAAGTTCCTGTTCGACCACGTCGGCATCGTCGAGGCCCACACCGCCGACGCGGCGGCCGACCTGGAGGCGGTGGCCATCGAGGCCGGCGCGAACGATTTCAGCCCGCTGACCCACACGCAGAACGACGACATCCCGGAGGGCGCCACCGGGGCGCACTTCGTCACCGACCGCACCGCGCTGCATGCCGTCTCCGTCTGGCTGAAGCAGCACGGCTGGCACGTCATCACGAGCGAGATCGGCTACGTGGCCAAGCAGTATCCCGTGCTGGATGACGCGCACCGCGCCGAGGTGGGCGAATTCCTGCAGGAGATCGAGGACCACGACGATGTGCAGCGCGTCTGGGCCGCGGTAAAATAAAAATCCCCGCACCGGACGGTTGCGGGGAGGGAGGGAAAAAACGCCGGCTCAAAGAGCCGGCGTTGAGGGGAGAGAGAAGGAGCAACGCAAGCGTTACTTCTTCTTTTTCTTGCCGGCTTTCTTAGCCTTTTTCTTTTTAGCCATGACGCAGTGTCGGAAATTTTCCGCGCAGTTGCACTAAAAATATAGTCGTTCGTGAAAATATTTTCGGCGCGGAAAAATCCGGCAAATCCGGCGGAAATATTTCCCTGAAGGAAAAAATCAGTGGCCGGAAAAATTTCCGGTCATGCTGAACGCGGTGAAGAATCCAGGCGTTCGCTCATGACGCCACGTCCGTCGCCGTGGATCCTTCGCTCCGCCCAGGAGGACAGGCCGGAGGTCACCGGCCTCAGCGGCCGTGGAGCGCGGCGAGCTTCCGCCTTCGCCAAGGCTTCGGCGGACAGGCGCGGACTAACGACCATAGAGCGCGCAAAGTTCGCGCAGGTAATCCGTCGTGCCGCCGAAGAATTTCTCGAGCGCCGGCGCGCGGTAGCGCCACTGCCAGTTGCCCCCGGCCTTCGACGGTGTGTTGAAGCGCGCGGCGGAACCGAGCGCAAAGAGATCGGGCAGCGTGACGACGGCGAGGCGCGAGGCGCTGGCGTAGCTGGCGCGGACGAAATCCCAGGCGACGTCGGTCCCGTCGACCCGCAGGTAGCGCCGCACGTAGTTGCGCTCCGGCTCGGGCGCGGCCTGATACCAGCCGACGGTCGTGTCGTTGTCGTGCGTGCCGGCGTAGATGACGGAGTTCGGCGTGGCGTTGTGCGGCAGGTAGCCGTTCTTCGCGTCACTGCCCCAGGCGAACTGCAGCACGAGCATGCCGGGCAAGCCGGAGTCCTCGCGGAGTTTCACGACTGAGTCTGTGAGCACGCCGAGGTCCTCGGCGATGATGCGGGCGGACGGGTCGGCGGCCTGGAAGGCGCGGAACAGGTCGAGGCCAGGGCCGGGCACCCATTCGCCGATGCGGGCGTTCTTCGCCGGGTAGGGAATCCGCCAGTAGGCGTCGAACCCCCGGAAATGATCGATGCGCACGATGTCGCAGACCTCGAAGGTCGCGCGCATGCGGTCGAGCCACCAGGCATAGCCGTCGGCCTGGTGGGCGGCCCAGCGGTAAAGCGGGTTGCCCCACAGCTGGCCGTTATCGGAGAAATAATCCGGCGGCACGCCGGCAACGGCGACCGGCAGGAAGGTCTTCGGGTCGAGCTCGAAAAGTCCCGGGTGGGCCCAGGCGTCGGCGGAGTCGCCGGCGACGAAGATCGGCAGGTCGCCGATGATCTCGATGCCGCGCTCGCGGGCGGCGGCGCGCACCAGCGTCCACTGGCCGAAGAACAGATACTGGCCGAACTGGTAGGCTGCGATGGCATCGGCGAGCCTGGCGCGCAGCGGGGATTTCTTCGCGCGGGCGAAATCCCGCGCCTCGAGCGGCCATTCCCACCACGCGGCGCCCTGGAAATGGTCCTTCAGGGCGCGGAAGTAGGCGTAAGCGTCCAGCCAGGCCGCGCTCTTTTTGCAGAACGCGGTAAAGTCGCCGTAGGGCAGCGCCGGGCGCTTCTGCTTGAACTGCGCGTAGGCGGACTCGAGCAGCTTCGGCTTGAGCGCATAGATGGCGCCGTAGTCGGTCTGGTCGGCGGACAGCGCGGCGAGCGGCGCGAGGTCGGCGGGCTGGATCAAGCCGAAGGGAATGAGGGCGGCGAGATCGACGAGGGAGGTGTTGCCGGCGAAGGCCGAGAAGCACTGGTAGGGCGAGTCGCCGTAGCCGGTGGGACCGAGCGGGCAGACCTGCCAGTATTTCATGCCGGCCGCCTGCACGAAATCGAGGAAGCGCACCGCGTGCCGGTCGAGCACGCCGCAACCCTGGTCGCCCGGCAGGCAGGTGGGGTGCAGCAGGATGCCGGCGCCGCGCGCCTTGAGCCAGTTGAACAGGGGAAGTGGCACGGCTTTTTGGGGAGCTTTCTTCTGGGCGGAGGCCTTCATGAAATCAGAGAGTAGATCCAAGCAGGTTTGTCATTCTGAACGAAGTGAAGAATCCAGCAGTATTAACGCTGGCGCACGTCGTGCTGGGTTCTTCACTGCGCTCAGAATGACAGGGAATGGGCGTCGGTCGGTTGAAATCCGGTTTCAGTAGCCCGCGGCCTGGCCGTCCTTGCGGCTTTCGCTGGCGCCCCAGTAAACCTTGTTCACCGGGTCCCAGCGGATGGCCTGGTAGCCGCCGAAGGCGCCGATGCCGCCGACGATCACGTGGCCGCGCTGGGCGAGGGCGCGCGTGCTCGCGTAGGGAATGCCGCTCTCGACCTGCACCGTGCCGCCGTCGGTCATCTTCTCGCCGGTGGGCTCGCTCGAGCCCTCGTGCTGCCAGCGCGCGGCGTCGCCGGCTTCCTGGACGTTCATGCCGAAGTCGATCTGGTTGACGAGCACCTGGACGTGGCCCTGCGGCTGCATCGCGCCGCCCATGACGCCGAACGCCTCCCACGGCTGGCCGTCCTTCATGACGAAACCGGGGATGATGGTCTGGAACGGGCGCTTGCCGGGCGCGTAGACGTTGGCGTGGCCGGGCTCGAAGGTGAACATCTCGCCGCGGTCCTGTAACGTGAAACCGAGGCCGGGCACCGTGATGCCGGAGCCCATGCCGCGGTAGTTCGACTGGATGAGCGACACCATGTTGCCCTCGGCGTCGGCCGTGCACAGGTAGATCGTGTCACCGTCCTTGAGCGCGGGGTTGCCGGCGTCGTAGGTGCGGGCGGCGCGCGCCAGGTTGATGAGCTTGCGGCGCCCGGCGGCGTATTCCTTCGAGAGCAGGCCCGGCAGCGGGATTTTCGCGAAACCGGGGTCGGCGTAGAATTTCGCGCGGTCCTCGAAGGCGAGCTTCTTGGCCTCGATCAGCACGTGCAGGGCATCGGGCGAGTTGTAGCCCATTTTCGCCAGGTCGTAGCCCTCGAGGATGTTCAGCATCTGGAGCGCGGCGATACCCTGCGAGTTGGGCGGCAGCTCATAGACGTCGTAGCCGCGGTAATTGACCGAGACCGGCTCGACCCAGGTGGGCGCGTTCTTCTCGAAATCGACTTTGCGCAGAAAGCCGCCGTTCGCGCGCATGAAGGCGTCGATCTGGTCCGCGATCTCACCCTTATAGAAGGCGTCGCGGCCCTGGATGGCGATCAGGCCGAGCGTATGGGCCAGCGCGGGGTTCCTGAAAATCTCCCCCTCGCGCGGGGCCTGGCCGCCCGGCGCGTAGACGTCGAGGAACGCGCCGGGAAACCGGTCGGCCTTCGCATTGCGCACGCCGATGCCCCAGAGGTAGGCGATGTATTGGGTGACGGGGAAGCCCTCCGTGGCGTAACGGATGGCCGGCGCGAGGATGTCCTTCATCGGCAGCCGGCCGAATTTGCCGTGGAGCGCGAACCAGCCGTCGACCGCTCCGGGGACGGAGATCGGCAGGAAACCGCGGGGCGGGATGTGGCTGGGCGTGGCGGTTTTCGCCAACTCGGCCTTCATCTGTTCGTAGCTGAGTCCGAGCGGGGAGCGGCCGGAGGCGTTGAGGCCGTAGAGCTTCCCGGTCTTCGCGTCCCAGACGATGGCGAAGAGGTCGCCGCCCACGCCGTTGCTCACCGGTTCCATCAGGCCGAGTGCGGCGTTGGCCGCGATGGCGGCGTCGATGGCGGAGCCGCCGGCCTTCAGGATGTCGAGGCCGGCCTGCGTGGCGAGCGGGTGGCTGGTGCACACCATGCCGTGCGCGCCGAGCACGGGCGAGCGCGTGGCGAAGGCGCGGCCGTTGATGCGGTCGATCTGGGCGTTGAGCAGGGAACAGAGGACAGGGAACAGAAGACAGAGCAGGGTGGACCGGCGGATAGTCATGCCGACACCCTAGAGCCCGCCGGGGCCGCGTCAACGCGGGTCAGGGCACGATCGCCACGACCGTGCGCGGAGCGCCGCCGAATTTTTCCAGCTCGTCCAGCACCCCGTTGATGGCGCCGGCGTCGAGCGGCACCGTGCGGGTGACAATGGGCCCGAGGTCCAGTTTCCCCTCCAGGGTCAGCCCCAGCAACTCGGGGATTTCCCGGGCCAGATGGTCCGACACGCCGATGATTTCCGCCTCCGGGCCGAGTAATTCCGTGTAGGGCTGGATCGCCAGCGCCTGCCGGGTCAGGCCGGCGAGCGCCGCGCGGCCCAGCGGGCCGAGCACGCGCACCGCCTGTTGCATGGTCAGCGGCAGGCCGATGAGTTCGAGCGCCACATCGACCCCGCGGCCGCCGGTGAGGGCGCGGATGATCGTGACCGGGTCGGCGGTGCGGGCGTTGACCGGAATCGCGCCGAATTTTTCCGCCAGCGCCAGCTTGGCCGGATTGAGGTCGACGGCGTAGACGGCGGCCGCGCCGAGGGCGCGGGCCAGCTGGACGGCGGAGGCACCCAAACCGCCGAGGCCGAACACCGCGACGCTTTCGCCGGGTTGGAGGCGGGCCTTGCGCAGCGCGTGCAAAGCGGTCGCGGAGGAACACATCAGCACGGCGCCGTGCGCGAAGGAAATCTCCGCCGGCAGCGGAAACACGCTGGCCGCGGGCAGGACGATGTATTCGGCGAAACCGCCGGCGCGGTGCTTGCCGATCATCTGGCCGGTGGCGCAAAACTGCTCGTGCCCCCCGGCGCACCACGGGCACGCGCCGCAGGTGGCGAGGTAGTGCAGGCAGACCCGGTCGCCGGCCCGCACCCGGCTCACCTGCGGGCCGCAACGCTCGACCACGCCGGCGACCTCGTGCCCGAGCGTGAGTGGCAACGGCCCGGCGGGCGAGACGCCGGCGCGGTAATGGGCATCGGAGTGGCAGATGCCGGCGGCGTGAATCCGCACCCGCACGTCGCCGGAGCCCGGGTCGGGCACCGGAATCTCATGCAGTTCCAACGGGCGCCCCGGAGTGACGAGGCGGACGGCTTTCATGGGGGAGGCGGGCGGTTCGGGCTCAAGACGCGCCGCGATCAGAGCAGCTTTCGCGAAAAAGAAAAGGCCGGCGCCACCGGCTCAGGCCGGCGGCTGGATCAGCCGGTGCACCTTGAGCAGCAGCGTCTCGGGCTTGAAGGGCTTGGGGAGGTAGTCGTTGGCGAACTGCTCGGGCTTCTCCGTCTCGCTGCCGGCGGGCCCGCTGGTGAGGCCGCTGATGGCCAGGACCTTGAGGCCCGGCTTGATCCGCTGGAGGATGCGGGTGAGCGAGGCGCCATCCAGGTTGGGCATGTGCAGATCGGTGATCAGCAGGCGGATTTCGTCGGACCGGGGGATGAAGAGGGACACGGCCTCGGTGCCGCTGCCCGCGGCCAGCACGCGGTAGCCGTAGCGGGCGAGCGTGGCGTGGGTCACATCGCGATTGGTGGACTCGTCGTCCACCAGCAACAGGAGCTGGCCGTCACCCCGCGGGAGGAACGGCGCGGGCACCACGGCGTCGGCCGAGGCATCGGCTTCCGCGGCAGGGATATTGATGGAGAAGGTGGTGCCGCGATCGGGGGCGGTCTCCAGTTCAATGAAGCCCTGATGGGATTCCACGATGCCCCGCACCGTGGACAGGCCCAGGCCCGTGCCCTTGCCGGCCTCCTTGGTGGTGAAGAACGGTTCCCAGATGTGCTTCAGCGCCTCCGGCGAAATGCCGGTGCCGCTGTCCGAAACCTCGATGGTGACATAGGGTCCGGGCCGGGCGCCGGGGATTGCGCGGGCCTGCGCCGCCTCGAGCCGGCGGTTGGAGGTGCGGAGACGCAGCTGGCCGCCGCGGGGCATGGCGTCGCGGGCGTTGACGCAGAGATTGAGCAGCACCTGGTGAATCTGGGTGGGATTGGCCCGGATCGGCCAGGTATCGGAGGAAAAATCTTGCTTCAGCTTGATGGACTTGGGGAAGGTCCCCTCGATGACCTCGATGATGTCGCGGGCGAGAAGCTTCACCTGCATCAGGCGGGGCTCGCCGGTGGTGCCGTGGGCGAACGCGAGGATCTGCCGCACGAGCGCCGCGCCGCGTTCGGCGCTGTGCTCGAGGGTCTGGAGGAGGCGCTGGTCGAGAGGGTCGGTGGCGCGGACGCGCAGCATGGGGCCGGCCATAAGGATGGGCGTGAGCACGTTGTTGAGGTCGTGGGCGATGCCGGCGGCCAGCATGCCGATGCCCTCCAGCCGCTGGGCGCGGAGGAACTGCTCCTGGAGCTTCCGCTTCTCGGTGATGTCCGTGCCCACGCCGATCAGGCAGCGCCGGCCGTCGATCATGATCAGGCTGCCGGTAAAGAAGTAGGGGATGTGTTCCAGCTGCTTGGTGACGAAGTTGGCCTCGGCGTCGGACAGCCCCTTGCTGAAGACCTCGCCGATGCGCCCCTGGATGAAATCCTTTTCCTTGCCGGCGAAAAAATCGAGCGGGGACATGTGGGTGATCTCGGAATCCGTATAGCCCGAGACCTGGCTGAAGCGGGAGTTCCAGCGGATGAATTTCCCCTGCTCGTCGAAAAGATAGAAGATGCCCGGGAGGCTGTTGAGCACGGCATCGGAGAAATCTCGCTCCCGGGTGACGGCGGCCAGGGCCAGCTTCTGGGCGGTGATGTCCTGGATCGATCCGAGTATGCGGTAGGGGTGGCCGGTGGCATCGCGCAGCACGTAGCCGCGGTCCAGCACGTCGGCGTAACTGCCGTCGGCGCGGCCGTAGCGGTATTCATCCGTCCAGGTGGTCAGGCCGCGGGCAATGGCCTGCTTGATTCCGTCGTGGACGCGCGTCCGGTCGGCGGGGTGGATGCGGGCGATCCACGCGGCCCCGGTCGACCCGGCGGGGTTCGGCGGGTAGCGGAAGAGGATGCTGTGGCTTTCGTTCCACCACATGTCATCCGTCAGGAGATTCCAATCCCACACCGCGTCGTTGGTGGCGCGGGCGACGAGCTGGAAGCGCTCATTGCTCTCGCGGAGGGCGGCCTCGGCCTGCTGGCGGCTGCGCCGCTCCTCGCTTTCGCGCAGGGCGCGACGGATGGCGGTCGTCAGCCGCTGCATCCGGTCCTTGATCACGTAGTCGGAGGCGCCGGCGTGCACCGCCTCGATGGCGCGTTCCTCGCCGATGGTGCCGGACACGAAGATGAAGGGGATGCCGGGGGCGTGCTCATGGGCCAGCTTGAGCGCCGAGGTGCCGTCAAACCGCACGAGGGTGAAATCCGAAATGATGAGATCGTGGGTTCCGGCCTGGAGCGCGGCGACGTATTCCCGTTGCCCGGCGACCACCGTGACCCGGCAGTCCGGCCACTCCTCGGCGAGAATCTCCCGCACGAGCTCGGCATCATGGGCGTTGTCCTCAAGGTGGAGAATTTTCATGGCGGAGGGAAGCGGCGCTCAGACCGGGGGAGTGGAATTCAGCGGGGGCGGCTCGTTGAGCAGGGCCCAGAAGAAGCCGAGCTTGCCGACGGCGGAGATGAACTCCTGGAAGTCCACCGGCTTGACGACAAAGGCGTTGGCGCCGAGCTGGTAACTGGCCAGCAGGTCGCTTTCCTCGCGCGAAGAGGTAAGGACGACGACCGGAATGTGGCGCAGCTCCGGGTCGGTGCGCACGTGGCGGAGCACCTCGCGGCCGTCCACCTTGGGCATCTTGAGGTCGAGCAGGATGACCGCGGGCTGCGGGCCGGTGCGGGCGGCGTAGGCCCCGCGCCGGTGCAGGAAGTCGAGCGCTTGTTCGCCATCGTGGGTGACATGGATCTCGTTCACGAAGTGGGCATCCTGGAAGGCGGCGAGGATGAGCTCGACGTCGTTGGGGTTGTCCTCGGCGAGGAGGATGGGGCGGGGATTTTTCATGCGGCGGCGGAGGTGGAGGTGGCGGGCAGCGAGAAATAGAACGTGGCACCCTGGCCGGGCGCACCTTCGGCCCAGGTGCGGCCACCGTGGCGCAGGATGATGCGGCGCACGTTGGCGAGGCCGATGCCGGTGCCCTCGAACTCGGCCGGGCCGTGCAGGCGTTGGAAGACGCCGAAAAGCTTGTCGACATAACGCATGTCGAACCCGGCGCCGTTGTCGCGAACGAAGAACACCTGCTCGCCGGTGGCCGGGTCGCTCCGGGCCCCGACCTCGATACGCGGCGCCGGAACCTTGCCGGAGTATTTGACGGCGTTGTCGAGCAGGTTGGCCCAGACCTGCTGCAGCATGGCCTGGTCGGCGTGGACGCGCGGCAGCGGGGCGATGTGCCATTCGATGGGTCGGCCCGCCCGGTCCCAGCGGCCGTCGCGGATAATCGCGGCGAGCAAGGCGTCGTGGTCCGCGACCTCGCGCAGCTGGAGTGCCATCCGGCCCATCCGGGAAAACGACAGCAGATCGTCGATCAGCCGGCCCATCTGCCGGGCGGAGTCGGAGATGGTGGTCAGGTAGTGCCGGCCCTGGTCGTCCAGCTTTGCGGCCGAAAGCTTTTGGAGCAGGTTGGCGAAGCCGTCGACATGCCGCAGCGGGGCGCGCAGGTCGTGCGACACGGAATAGGAGAAAGCCTCCAGCTCCTTGTTGGCGGACTCGAGCAGGGCCGCCCGCTGTTTCAGGTTGGTGTTGAGCTGGCGGATCTGCGCCTCGACGAGTTTTTGCTCCGTCACGTCCCGGGCGATGGCATACATCAGCCCGTCATAGGGCACCGATCGCCAGGAAAGCAGGCGCCAGGAGCCGTCCTTGTGGCGGTAGCGGTTTTCAAACTGCAGGACCTTTTCACCGGTGGCGATCTGTCGCTCGACCTCGCGGAGCGTGGCGGGGCGGTCGTCGGGATGGACCAGGTCGATGTAGGGTTGCGCGAGGAACTCCGCCACGGTCCACCCCAGGATGTCCGTGACGGCCGGGCTGACGCGCTTGAAATAACCGTCAGGGCTCGAAATGCAGAGGAGGTCGAGCGACAGGCTGAAAAAGCGGTCCCGCTCCTCCTCGGCCTGCCTTCGCTCGGTCAGATCGCGAGTCACCTTGACGAAACCGAGCAGTTCGCCCGCGGGATTCCGCATGGCGCTGATGACAACGTTGGCCCAGAAACGCGTGCCGTCGCGGCGCATCCGCCAGCCTTCGTCTTCGAAGCGGCCCTGCGCCGCCGCCAGCCGGAGTTCAGTCTCGGGAAAACCAGAGCGGACGGCGTCCTCGGGATAAAAACAGGAGAAGTGCCGGCCGATGATTTCCCCGGCGGGGTAACCCTTGATCCGCTGGGCCCCGGAATTCCAGCTGGTGATCCGGCCGCCGGGATCGAGCATCAGAAGGGCGTAGTCGCGCACGCTGTCGATCATCAGGCGGGTGCGCATCTCGTTTTGCCGCAGTGCGTCCTCGGCCTCCTGCCGGCGCAGGAAATCGCGGCGCACGATGAACCCGGCGGCGACCACCAGCAGCGTGGCAACGAGGGAGCCGAGGCCGAAAACCATCACGGCCTGGCGCTGGCCGGCCTGCGCGGCGGCCGAGCGCGCGGCGAGCAGGCGGCGTTCCGCCGTTTCCATTTCGTTGAAACCTTTAAGGACCAGGTCCATGGTCGCCCAACCGGTGGTGTTGGGCGGGGGGTTGGTCACAGCCTCGAGCCCGACATTCCGGCGCAGCGCGATCCGCTCGCGGAAAAGATCGATGGCGCGGGCAACCAACGGGTCGAGCCGATCAAACCGCTGCAATTGCGCCGGGTTGTCGGCGATGACCTGGCGCAGACTGCGCCAGTTTTCACGCGCCACGGCTTCGTCGGCCTCATACGTTTGCAGCAGATCCTCTCTGGCGGTCAGGGCGTAACCCCGCGAGCTGGATTGCAGGACGAGCAGCTTGGTCAGCGTGACTTCCAGCCGGTAAAGCACCGCATGCGTGTGATCCACCCACCGGAAGGTCTCGGCCGAACGAGCGGCACTCCACCAGGCGGCCCCGCCGATAAATAGCATAAACCCCACGGCTGCAGCGAAACCGGCAGCAATCTTATTTTCCAATGTAAGGAGCACGTGGAATACCCTCCTTGGTCAGGGTTGGACAAAATTGGCCCGCTAAACTGTGGATTATCGTTAGAGGAGTAGCGGTGGAATTGAGGAGGCGCCCGGTTGCGGAGAGGTGAGGGGATCTGGATATTACTAGTGCAAGTTATCAGCAACCCCAAAAGCGTCTGTAAAATCAACCAAGCCATTCTCTTATCAACGAATGGCGCGCAAGGAGACCGGACTTGGATCAAAAGACCGGGACCAAAACAAACGTCCGCCGGCGCACGGGGCGCGGGCGGACGTTGGAAGCGGACCGGATTTACTTCGACTGGCGGAGGGTGATCTCGCCGTTCATGGACGACAGCTTGATGTCGACACCGCCGCCGTTGAGCGTGCCGGTCACGACCTTGCCGCCGGTGATGGTGGCGATCGGGGGGCGCGGCGCGCGGGGCGGCCGGGGGGCCATCGGCGTTGTCGGGGCGCGGGGCGCGGTCGGGTTGGCGGCGGCTTCGGCGGCCTCCTTGTCGGCCTGGGCCTCGTCCTTGTCGGCCTCCTTCTGGGCGCGCTCGGCTTCGCGCTTCATCTCGCGCGCGGCTTCCCGGGCGGCATCGGTGGCGGCGCGGATGGCGTCGCGCGAAGCTTCCATCGCGGCGCGCGCGGCCTCGCGGCCCGCCTCCGAGGCGCCGTAGGCGTAACTGTAGCCGGCGTGCCGGCTGCTCTCGGTCTTGGTCTTGAGCACGTCCTCGCTGAAATCCGTGAGGATGGATCCGTTGTGGGTGTTCATGCGGACGTTGGCCTTGGTGTCGGCGGGGACATGGAGGTTGATCTCACCGTTCATGGAGGTGATGTTGACGAGCTTCTGCGGGGCCTTGGTGTAGGTGGCGCGGACCTCGCCGTTCATGGTCTTGACCACGGTCGAGCCGCTGATGCCATCGAGCACCACGTCGCCGTTCATGCTCTCGACGACGATGTCGCCGTCGATGTCCTTCACCGAGAGGTCCCCGCCCATGTCGGTCTTGAGTTCGAGCGCCATGCTGCGGGGCACGGAGATCTTGAACTCGGCGTCGTGGCCGGCCCAGGGGCTTTCGCCGGCGAGGTTGAGGCTGACGATGTTGTCGTGCTCGGTGAGCTCGAACGTCACCTCGTCGTCAAGCCGGCGCAAACTGCCGGCTTTGGCCGGCTTGTTGTTCTTCTGGGAAAGGGTGGACGCGACGGTCACGGTGTCACCGTCGGTGCCGGTGATGCGGATGTCGGCCCAGGGCACGTCGAGCCGGAGGGTGGCCGGCTTGCCGGGGGCGGAGAGCTTGACGCTGGCGGTGGAGCCTTCGTCGTCGGCGCGGAGAGTGGCGCCGGTCAACGCGAACGCGAGGATCGCGGCGGGGATGAAACGGAGGACGGGGATGTGGGTTTTCATGTGAGAGCGGGCTTGGCGGAGGGCTTGAGGGTGGCGGAGGGGCTGTTCGCAGGTTCCGCGGGCAGGCGCAGCACGGCCAGCGCGCGGCGCGCGGCATCGCGGACGTTCTTGTCGGCGGCTTCGTCGCGGCTGAGCTGCTCGAACACGGATTGGGCGGCCAGATCGCGGGCGTTGGTGAGCAGCTCGATCATCGCGACCTGCACCAGGGGCGCCCGCTCGCGGGTGAGGGCGGAGCGCACGCCGGCGCGGACCAGCGAGTCGTCCGCGTGCGGTGCGAGCGCGTCGACCGCGGAGAGGCGGACGTTGACCGACGGATCGAAGGCGAGGGCGCCGACCAGTTCGCTGAGCACCTTCCGGTCGGGGGTCTTGAGGTCCATGGTGGCGAGCACGGTTTGCAGGCGCTCGCTCGTGGACTGTTGCTGGAGCAGGGAGTAGGTGACGAGCTGACCCATCGAGTCCATCTGGGCCTTCAGCGAGGCGATTTCCTTTTTGGCCGAATCGTCGGCCGGCGCGACCACGACGGGTTTGGCGAGATAGTGCTGTCCGGCGAGCAGGCCGACGACAAGCAGGGCCATGGCGAAGGCGAACTGGAGGGCCGGCTGCGCGGGCAGCAGCGCGGCAAAGAAGCGGTCGATGCGGCCGCGGGCGAGAGCGAAGGGGCTCGGGGCGTCGGCCTCGCGCTGGTGCGTCTCCAGCATGGCGTAGAAATTCTCCCGCAGGCGCGGGCTGGGTTCCGCCGCGGGCAGGGCGTCGAGCTTGCGCGTCATCTCCTGGAGGGCGGCCCACTCGCGCTGGCAGGTGGGGCAGCTGGCCAGGTGGGCGCGGAGCTGGGCGGATTCGTCGGCCGGCAGCGAGCCGTCCTGGTAATCGATGAAGCTATCCTGGACGCGTGAGCAGTTCATGGTGGATCCCCGGTGGTGTAATGAGGGGCGGTCAGGCCGCCTTTTCCTTTCTGATTTTGAAATAGACTTCGCGCAGCTCCTTGAGCGCGCGGTGGGCGCGGACCTTCACGGCCCCGACGGAGCAATCGAGCAGCCTGGCGATCTCCTTGTGCTCCAGATGCTGGAGGCGCGACAGCACGAGCACCTCGCGATGCTCGAGCGGCAGGCGGGCGAGGGCCGTGCGGAGCAGCACGACATCCTCGGCGGTGGCGGCCTGCTCGGAGGGCTGGGGCTCGGGCGCGGGTTGCTCGTGCAGGACGGCGGGGTCGGTGGGCGTCGGGGTTGAGGCGTGTTTGCGGAAGTGGTCGGCGGCGACCTTGCGCGCGAGGTGGTAGATCCAGGCGGAGAACTTGCCCTCGTCGCGGTAGGTGTGCCGATATTTCAGGATGCGGTAGAAAACAATCTGCACCAGGTCCTCGCCGACCGACGGCTGGTTGGTCAGGCGCACGAAGAAACCGTAAAGCGGCTTGTGGTAGCGCTCAAACAGGTCGCCCAGCCGGCGGATTTCACCCGCGCGGACGGCAATCATGAGTTCATGGTCGGACGTGGTTTCCACGGCGACGGGCAGGCTAGCGGCGACGGGCCGGGAGGGAACTCGGAACTGGGTGACGGCGGCGAGCATCATGGGAAGTGGTCATACGGGTGTGCGGCGGGTAATACCGCCCGGGGATGGAAAGGTTACAGTTTTCCACAAAAGGGCTGGTCCGGCCCGCCCGGGGCGCTAGCCTTAAGTCATGAATCGCCGCGATTTCCTGCTCAAATCCGGGGTCGCCGCCTCGCTGGGCCTGCTCGCGAGGGGCCCACTGTCCGCTCAGACGCCTGCGCCCGCCGCCCCGGCGGCTTCCGTTCCCGTCCGGCCGCCGCCGCCGGTGACCGAGTTCAAGGCGTTGCGGCGCAACGTCGGCTATTTCACCGGTCGCGGCGGCAGCATCGGGTGGCTCGTCAGTCCCGCCGCCGTCGTGGCGGTGGACACGCAGTTTCCTGACACGGCGGCGATCTTTCTTCGTGATCTGCACGGCCGTGATGGCCGGACCCTCGATGCCGTCATCAACACACACCACCACGGCGACCACACCGGGGGCAACGGGGTGTTCCGGCCGGTGACGAAAACGATCGTGGCCCACGCCAACGTGCCGGAGCTGATGCGGGCCGCGGCGGCGCGCAGCCCGAAGCCGCCGGCCGAGGCGGAACTGGCGCCCATGATTCCCGACGCCACGTTTCCCGACGCGTGGCGGCACGACTTCGGCGACGAGACGATCAGCGCGCGGTATTTCGGCCCGGCCCACACCAAGGGCGACATCGTCACGCTGTTCGAGCGCGCGAACGTCGTGCACCTGGGCGACCTGCTCTTCAACCGCATCTATCCCGTCGTCGACCGGCCGGCCGGCGCGAGCTTCCGGGGCTGGCACACCCGCTTGGAGGAGATCGTGAAAAACTATCCCGCCGACGCGATCTACGTCTGCGGGCACGGGCACGCGAAATTCGGCGTGACCGGCGGCCACGCGGACATCCTGGTTTTCCGGGATTACATCGCGGCGTTGCTGGCCCACGTGGAAACGGAAATCAAGGCCGGCAAACCAAGGGCGGAGATCGTGAAACTCGATAATTTTCCCGGGTTCCCCGACCTGCACGTGCCACCCGGTCCCGGCAACCGGCTCGGCGGCAACCTGGGCGCGGCCTATGACGAGCTGACGGGGGCGTGAAGTGGCGCCCCGCGCTCGGCCGGCTTGCATATCGATCATTGTCCGCCTTCGCCAAGGCGACGGCGGACAATTTCCTTTCCGCTTCGGAAAGGAAATTGGTGGAGGTGAGGGGAGTTGAACCCCTGTGCCCCGGGCCTTCACGCGCCGCATCTACCTATATAGCGTCTTGTAGAGTCTCATCCCCCGGGCACCAAGCCGCGAGCGCTCCGGGGAACCAGCCGTGGTTTGAAGATACCGCGGCGACGTCACGACGGCCGTCACCGTTATTCCTGCTGTCGACGTTCCTATCCCCTAGCAGGTGTCAGGGTAGCAACGTGGCTGCAATTTTTAGGCAGCCAGGGGCATTTCTTCGAATGTGCCGTTTGTTTGTTTTGAAGAGGGATTAACGAGAGACCTTCACTCTCGACAGGCAGCTGCGCGCTCCAACCTAGGGTCGAATCCAGAACACCCCCAAAGGGAGAAAGTGATGAATTGACCGGATGTGTTGAGCACACCGTCAAAGAACGTGGGAGCGGGAACGTGCCACATCGCGCCGCGAAAGCAAGCCGGGTGAATTCCGCCGCGCGGGGGCGTTTAATCCCAAAGAGTTAAAACGACCGGGAGGGCCTCGCACCCGTTGACGGTGGCGGCCGGCGAGAGTTTACTGCCGGCAACCCAACTGCGCGGCCCGTTTCGCCGCCACCCCGCCATGTCCTCCGTCGCCGAACCCCCGTCCCAGAAAAAACCGGCCGATGACGGCAAGTCCGTCATCGACATGTCGAAGATGAACGAGGGCCAGCGCGCCGCCCTCCAGGTCACCGAGGCGGCCCGCGAGTCGCACGACGACATCAGTTTTGTCGCCAATCTTTTCATGGGGCGCTGGAAGCCGGAGAAGCTCCACCCGCTGACCGACATCGACGCGGACGAGAAGCCCCGGGCGGACAAATTCCTGGCCGAACTCGCGGCGTTCCTGCGCGAGAAGGTCGACGCCGACCTGATCGACCGCACCGGGGAGATTCCCGAGGAAGTGCAGGCCGGGTTCCGCCGGCTCGGCGCCTACGGCATCAAGGTCCCGCAGCAATACGGCGGACTGGGTTTCTCCCAGACGACCTACTGCCGGGCCTGCCTGCTCATGGCCAGCCACTGCGGGAACACCTTCGCCCATCTTTCGGTGCACCAGTCCATCGGCGTGGCCCAGCCCATCCTGCTTTTCGGCACCGAGGAACAGAAGAAGAAATGGCTGCCGCGCTCCGCCGCCGGCGAGCTGTCAGCCTTCGCGCTCACGGAGAAGGGGGTCGGTTCCGATCCCGCGCGCCTGACGACCGAGGCAAAGCCCGAGGGGGACGACTTCATCATCAACGGCGAGAAGCTCTGGTGCTCGAACGGCACCCGCGCCGGGCTGCTCATCGTCGCCTGCAAGACGCCGTCGAAGCTGGTCGACAGCAAGCCGCGGACGCAGATCACCACCTTTGTGGTCGAGGCCAGGACCCCCGGCATCGAGGTGGTGCACCGCAGCCAGTTCATGGGCTTGCACGCGCTCTACAACGGCGTGATCCGCTTCACCAACGTTCGCGTGCCCAAGGCCAACGTCGTCGGCGGCGAGGGCCGCGGCCTCAAGGTCGCGCTGAGCACGCTCAATTCCGGACGCCTTTCCATTCCCGCCTCGTCGATCGGCGTCGCCAAGCGCGCGGTGCAGATCGCCCGGGAGTGGGGCCGGGAGCGCATCCAGTGGGGCGTGCCCATCGGCCAGCACGCCGCCGTGGCGGAGAAAATCCGCCGGATCGCCGCGCATGCGTTTGCGATGGAGGCCATGCTCATCACCACCTCGCGCCTGGTGGACCGCGACAAGAAGGCCGACATCCGCCTGGAGGCCTCGATGTGCAAGATGTGGGGCACGGAGAAGGCCTGGATGTGCCTCGACGAGCTGATGCAGCTGCGGGGCGGGCGGGGCTACGAAAACGTGGAGTCGCTGAAGGCCCGCGGCGAGAAGCCTTATCCCGTCGAGCGCATGATGCGCGACAACCGCGTCTCGATGATCTTCGAGGGCTCCTCCGAGATCATGCGGCTTTTCATCATGCGCGAGGCGCTCGATCCGCACCTCAAGATCGCCGGCGTCGCCCTCAATTCCGAGCGCCCGTGGGGCGAGCGGATCAAGAGCGCGTTCGCCGCGGCCGGCTTCTATGTCTGGTGGTATCCGAAGCAATGGCTGCCCTTCGGCGGCGGCGCGCCGGCCGGCATGCACCCGCGGCTGGCCGGGCACCTGGACGAGGTGGCCGGCCTCAGCCGCAAGCTGGCGCGCACGCTCTTCCACCAGATGGTGAAGTTCGGCCCGAAGCTGGAGAAGCGCCAGGTGCTGCTCGGCCGCATCGCCGACATCGGCACGGATCTCTTCGCCATCGCGGCGACCTGCATCTTTGCCCAGAAGCAAATCACGGACGGCCAGGCGGCCGACAAGGTGCTCATGCTGGTCGATGACTTCCAAGCCCAGGCGAAGCTGCGCATCGACCAGAACTTCCTGGGCATCGGCCGGAACGCCGACCAGCACGGCTACGATTTGGCCCAGCAGGTGATCAACGGTGACCACCAGTGGGTGGAGAAGGGCATCGTCTAAACCGTAGGAGCCTGCTTGCAGGCGATCCAGAGTGTGGCGGTCGGCGGGAACAACGAATCGCCTGCAAGCAGGCTCCGACAAAATGCCGCCAGAGATCAAATCTGTCGGTAACTCGCGACCACCGGCAAGTCGGCGGGCGCGAGGTCATAGTCCTTCAGCTGGTCCGGCGTGACCCAGGCCAGGGCGACATGCTCGTGCGGGTGGGGGGCGGGCGAGCCCGGCGCGAGCACGCAGACAAACGGGATCATCTCGATGACCACGCGGGTGTAGTCATAAGGGAAGCGCGGCAGGGCGCGGGTGATGACAATTTCGCAACCGAGCTCCTCGCGGATCTCGCGCACGATGGCGGTGGCCGGATCCTCGCCCGGCTCGACCTTGCCGCCGGCGAATTCCCACTTGAGCGGCAGGTGCTTGTCCACCGGGCGCTGCGCCAGGAGCAGGCGCCCCTCGCGCTCGATCACGGCGCAGACGACGGGAATGGGGCGGGAGGCGGACACGTGTGATGCTTGAACAAGGAGTTGCGGGTTGGTGCAACTTTTCTCCGCGTGTCGTGTTTTTGGGGTATGAAAACTTTCCTCAAAGTCCTCCTCCTGGCGGTCCTCCTGATCATCGCCATCAAGTTCAGCCCTGTGATCTTTCTCGGGGCCATCGTCGGCCTGATCCTGGCCGTTGTGCTCGGGGCGGTCGGCATCTCCCTCATCGCGGCGCTGTTCGCGGTCGTGCTCGCCCTGGCCGTCGCGCTCTCGCCCATCTGGATCCCCGTCCTGGTCGTGCTGGGTTTGATCAGCCTCTTCCGCAAGAGCGAGCGCACCCCGCCGGTGGTCACCGCCTGAGATTGTTTTCAAGCCAACCCCAAGCGGCGTCCGTCCGGGCGTCGCTTTTTTGCGTCCGGCCACTTGCCATGGCGGAGCCCCGCTGCCTCACTCGGCGGATGTCCCAGCCGGCCGGCGCCTCCCATTCTTTTGTTTCCCGCATCAGTCTCGTGGGCCGCAGTTCCGGCCTGGTGAAAAACCTCTCCGGGTTCCGCAAGCAGCACCACACGGTGCCGGATGCGGTCAACGCGGCGACCACGGCGTTTCTCGGCAAGCTGTGCGTGGCCGAGCTGGCGGCGGAGGCCGAGCGCTTTTTCCAGCGGAGCAAGGCGGCGTTTGCCTACAAGCGCACCGACCTCGCCCTCGAAGTAACCAGCCCGGCGGCGGTGCTGACCGCCCGGGACTTCACTTTCGAACTGGCCTACGCGCTCGAGCCGGCCGATCCGGCAGGCTACGGGGTGGTCCGCACCCTGCACAGCCTGAGTGACGGCGAACTCGTGGCGCGCCCGGCGTTCAACGAGCTGTTCGTCACGATGTTCACGGGGATGGTCTTCGCCCTGGCGAAGGGCGTGAAGGTCGAGGCGGTGATTGATGCGGTCGAAGCGCGCGGCGGCGCGGACGGCCTCGCGGTCAGCTACCCGTCGGACTGCCGGCAATGCGTGCTGCAGGTGGATGGGGTGGCCGCGGAAGTGATCTGCGACGGGGCAACCCTGGAGATGCGTTTTCCGAGACCGGGTTCGCCGGCGGAACTGGTGGAAGCGTTCGCGGCCGTGCGGTCGGCGTTTGCCCTGAGCAAGAGCCGCGTGCTGGCGGAGTTGCTGTGAATTTGATGCAGGGGTGGTGCTTGACGCCGCCCGCGGGCGCCGACGAGCGGCGCCCCTACAAAAGAAAGGCGGCCCGCAGGGGCCGCCGAGAGAACGAGCAGGATTATTAGGAGAACGAGAACGATTATTTTATCAGGTCGGCCACAAAGGCGCGCTCCTCGGCGAGCTCCTTGTTGGTCGCGGCGATCTTGGACTTCGCGAAGTCGTCCATGGCGTAGCTGGTGATGACCTCGTAGCTACCGGGCGTCGTGGTGCGCACGGGCATGCCGGCCCAGACGTTGGCGTCGAAGCCGTAGCGGCCCTCGCTCTTCACGGCGATCGAGTGGATCGCACCGGGCGTGACCAGCGAGCGGACGTGGTCGACGAGGGCGTTGGCGGCGGAGGCGGCGGACGAGAGGCCGCGGGCCGCGATGATGGCGGCGCCGCGCTTGCCGACGGTCTCGCAGAAGGGCCCCTGCAGCCAGGCGCGGTCCGTGATGACGGAAGTGGCCGGCTGGCCGTTGATGGTCGCGTGGGCGAACGCCGGGAACATGGTCGGGCTGTGGTTGCCGTAGATGAAGATGTCCTTCACCGCGGTGAGGTCGACGCCGGCCTTCCTGGCCAGCTGGGTCTGCGCGCGGTTCTGGTCGAGGCGCACCATCGCGGTGAAACGCTCGGCCGGGAGGCGCTTGGCCTGTGAGGCGGCGATCATGCAGTTCGTGTTGGCCGGATTGCCGACGACGGCGACGCGCGCATCGGCCGCGGCGACGGCGTCGATGATCTTGCCCTGCTCGATGAAGATCCTGCCGTTGTCCTTGAGCAGGTCGGCGCGTTCCATGCCGGGCCCGCGTGGTTTGGCGCCGATGAGCAGGCACCAGTTGGCGTCCTTGAAGCCGACGGCAGCATCGGAGGTCTGGACGATGCCCTTGAGCAGCGGGAAGGCGCAGTCGTCGAGTTCCATGGCGACGCCCTCGAGTGCCTTAAGGGCCTTCTCGATCGGAGCCTCGATCAGCTGCAGGATGACGGGTTGATCGGGGCCGAACATGGCGCCGGACGCGATGCGGAAAAGGAGCGAGTAACCGATCTGGCCGGCGGCACCGGTGACTGCAACACGGATGGGGGTTTTCATAGAAGCGGGCAGGTTAAGCCGGCCGGCGGCGCGAATCCACGTGAATTTTTCTTCAGGCCGGGAAATCAGGCGCGGTTCTGGCCGCTATCACTTGAAGCGGGGGGCGAGGGCGGTGTGGATTTCGCGCACCAAGGCCTCCGTCGTCGGCCAGTCGATGCAGGCATCGGTGATCGAGACGCCATAACGCAGCCGGTCCTTGGGTTGGGGGAAGGCCTGGTTGCCGGCGCCGAGATTGCTCTCGATCATGGCGCCCATGATCGAGCTGCTGCCCGCGGCGATCTGGCCGAGCAGTTCGCGCATGACCTCGGGCTGGCGCTCGGGCTGTTTGGCGGAGTTGTCGTGCGAGCAGTCGACGAGGATGGACTTCATCAGGCCGGCCTTCGCGAGCAGCTGCTCGGTCTGGGCGATGTGCGCGGGCGAGTAGTTGGGGCCGGTGCCGCCACCGCGGAGGACGACGTGGCAGTCGGGATTGCCGCGGGTGACGATGGCGGAGGCCGAGCCGTCGAGGTTGATCCCGAGGAAGGTGTGGGGCTGGGCTGCGGCCTTGATGGCGTTGATCGCGGTGGCGATGGAGCCGTCGGTGCCGTTCTTGAAGCCGAGCGGCATGGAAAGGCCGGAGGCCATCTGCCGGTGCGTCTGCGATTCCGCCGTGCGGGCGCCGATGGCGGACCAGCAGATCAGGTCGGCGATGTATTGCGGCGTGATGGGGTCGAGCAGCTCGGTCGCCGTGGGCAGGCCGAGGTCGAGCACGTCGCGCAGAAAGGTGCGGGCGAGCCGCAGGCCGGTGGCGATGTCATGCGAGCCGTCGAGATGCGGGTCCATCACGAGCCCTTTCCAGCCGACCGTTGTGCGCGGTTTCTCGAAATAGACGCGCATGACGATCAACACGCGGTTGTTCACCTCGCGGGCCAGCGCGGCGAGCCGGCGCGCGTAATCGCGGCCCGCGGCCAGGTCGTGGATGGAGCACGGGCCGATGACCAGCAGGAAGCGCCGGTCGTCGGTGAAGATCACCCGGTGGATGTCGCGGCGGGTGCGGGTGACGAATTCGGCCTGGGCCTCGGTCTTGGGCAATTCCGCGAGCAGCGCGGCGGGCGAGGGCAGGGCGCGGGTCTCGACGACATTGATGTCGGAAGTCTTCTGCATGAAGGGCCAGCTTGGGGCGGCCGGGCGGCGAGGATCAAGTCCTTGCTGTGTGCTACGAACTTAGGCAAAGAAAAGGCCGGTCGCCTACCCCTAAGCGACCGGCCATTGCTTTCTTAGTTACCCCAAAACTCCCCGCTAGGCGGGGAGAAGTGTTAGTTGACTGACATACTTCTACCTCGTTCCATGCGTTCGTCAACCAGAAGATCATAAGTTTCTTAAATTCTGTGTCAATATACTCAAAACCAGATACTTAAGTAATACAAAAATATGATTTCCTCTACGGCAACCCTCTTCGGATATCACCCCGAAACCCGGCTAAGAGTCACGGGGGAGGACGCCTTTGGTTTTCTCCAGGGGCAATTCACCAATGACTTGCGACAACCGCCGGGCCGCGCGACCTACGGGCTCTGGCTTAACCAGAAGGGAAAAATTCTGGCCGACAGCCACGTGCTGAGAATGGGCGAAAAGGAATTCCTCATGACCAGCGCGCATTCACCGGTGGCGGTCATTCGGCAGCGGCTTGAGGACTATATCGTCGCGGACGATGTGGTGCTGACCGACGAAACAGCCACCGCGCAAGGGCTGTTACTCAGCGGACCAGGGAGCGCGACAATCGTCCGACATCTGCTGGGTGAAGTGCCCGCGCCGGGTCGCTTTGGGCGCCAGGGTGAGATCCTGGTCTATGGCGGGCAGCGGTTGCCGCGGGAGAGTTTCGAGCTGCTCGGACCGGAAAGGGTCATCACGGAAATTCGCCGGCAGTTCGTGGCGCAGGGCGCGATTGAAGCGGCCGCCGCTGAAATCGAATTTGCCCGGATCTCGGCGGGGATTCCCTCTGTGCCGACGGACTTGGGGCCGGGCGATCTGCCGAACGAGGGCGGCCTGGAGGACTCGGCGCTGTCCTACACGAAGGGTTGCTACCTCGGGCAGGAAGTCATGGCCCGGTTGAAAAACCTGGGACAGGTGCGGCGCCGGCTGCACGTCGTGCGCGGACGCGGGGCGGCGCCGGCCTCGCTGGCGGCACTTTTCCAAAGAGAGAAGAAAGCGGGCGAGCTCCGCTCGGTCGCCAGTCGCGGCGAGGAGTTTGTCGCGTTGGCCATGCTCTCGCTGATCAATTTCAATCCAGACGCCGGGCTCAGCTTCGTTCCGGGCGGCCCCACCGTCGTTACGGCCGATCGCCATGGATGAGCTCGCCCAGCTGACCAAGCTCTGCCGCGGGCTCGGCGCCACCGTTGAGCAAGCCGACGCCATGGCGCGGCAGTTGATCAAGCGCGCCGATCAAATCGTCGCCGAGCGCGGACAGACACGGGAGGCGGCGATGGCTTATCTGCTGCGATTGGTGGTGCAGGGCCGCAGCGGGGAGGTGCCGCCGGAATTCCAACCGCCCGTCCCGGAAACTCAGAACAAGCCCGACAGTTCCGCGAAATAGGCGTCCACCCAGCGGTGGGCGCCGAAGAAATAGATCAGGGCGGCCACGCCCAGCATGGGGCCGAAAGGCACGTGCACGCCAAAGCCCAGTTCCGCCGGCTGCCCCTCGGGGGTTTCCGCGGGCGGCGCGACCGGAGAAGCGCGGCCGGTGGCCTTTTGCCAGAGCATCGCGGCGACAAACCAGGCGCAGCCGAGCATCGCGCCGCCGAACATGCCGAACAGCGCGCCCTTCCAGCCCACGAACGTGCCGAGCGCGCCCAGGAATTTCACGTCACCGAAGCCCATCGCTTCTTTTTTCAAAATCGCTTCGGCCCAGAGTGCGATCCACAGCACCACCGCCGAACCCACGCACAGGCCAAGCAGGGCGTCCCGGCCGGACCGCAGGCTGGCGACGGCGAAGAAGTCGTGGCTCTGGCCGTGCAGCGAGGGCAGCAGCAGCGAGAGCAACACGCCCGTCGCGGCGCCCCAGACCGTAAAGACATCCGGGATGATCATGTGGTCGAGATCGATGAACAGGGCACAGATCACGATGGCGCACAGCACGGCGCCGGCGACCGCCTTGCCAGCCGGGAACAGCAGCCAGCACGCGAGGAAGAGCAGGGCGGTCAGCAACTCGATCGCGGGGTAGCGGAAACTGAAGGGCCGGCCGCAGCATCGCGCCCGGCCGCGCAGCAGGAGCCAGCTCAGCACCGGGATGTTGTCATGCCAGGCGATGGGTTTGCCGCAGCCGCAGTGCGACGGCGGGGAGATCACGGACTCGTTCTGCGGGATGCGATAAATGCAGACATTGAGAAAACTGCCCACGCAGGCGCCGACGACGGCGATGAACAACGGGTAGAGCCAGGGGAAGAGCTTGGCGGCTTCTTGGTAGACTTCCATGTTCAGGCCGGGTTGAGCGCGGCCCGGGCTGCGGCCTGCATGACCGGCACGGGCACGGTCCCGCCGGTCCAGATCTCGAGGGAGCGGGCGCCTTGGTGGATCAGCATCGAAAGGCCGTTGGCGTGGGGGAGGCCCAGTTCGGCGGCCTGACGCAGCAGGGTGGTTTGAGGCGGGCGGTAAATCATGTCGTAGACCCGGGCGGGAGCGGGGATTTTTTTCAAGTCGAGGGGCGGAGCATCGGTGGGGGCGAGTCCGAGCGAGGTGGCGTTGATCACCGTGGCGCCCGCGGGCAGGCCGGGCGGCGGATTGGCCAGGGTGAAGCCGCGCACGACCGATTCGCCCGCGAACATCTGGAGGTTGAGCAGCAGCGCGTCCAGGGTCGCCGCGGTGCGGTTGCCAATCCAGAGCGACGCACAACGGGCCCGCAGGCACTCAACCGCGGCGCCCCGCGCCGCCCCGCCGGCCCCGAGCAGGATGATGTGGGCGCCGGCCAGCTCGGCGCGCAGGTCCTCCCGCAGGGCGGTGGTGAGGCCGTAGCCGTCGGTGTTGGCCCCGCGCCAGCCGGATTCGGAGTAGGTGAGCGTGTTGGCCGCCCCCGCGGCCCGGACAAAGGCGTCACTGGTGACCAGGTGCTCCACCGCGAGCGACTTGTGCGGCACGGTCAGGTTGAGGCCATGGAACCGGTTCTTATGGAAAAGGGAGAGGGCGCGCGGAAGTTCCGCCGGGGCGATGTCGAACTTGAAGTAATGCCAGTCCGCATACTTGGGCTGCGCCTGCGCGAGCTCGGCCAGGGCGGCATTGTGGATCGCCGGACTGAGCGAGTGCGCGACCGGCCGGCCGATGACGGCCAGAGCCGTGCCGGGAAAGGACCAGGCTTCCAGGTCGGCCAGGGTATGGATGGATTCGGCAACGGCGCTCATCAAGCGGCCGGAGCAAAGCCCGTTTCCCCGCGGAGAACGAGCCCGATTTTAAACCGGAGGACGACGGGCACGAACCCCGACAGAGCGAACTGATCTCACCCGGCAGGCGCGAAGCGCCCGGGCTTTTTAAACCGGCCGCCTTTACGGCTGCGCGTGCCGCTCGTGGGTCGACTCGAACTCGGCGACAAACTCGGCGAACAGCCGCGCGCGCTCCGGTTCGCTCGCGGCGGTGTAGTGGTTGACGAGATTGCGGCAGCAGCGGCACAGCACCTCGCGCACCGGGGTCGGGGCCAGGTCGGAGACGGAAGCGTGGACGCTGCCCGAGCGAAGCAACGCGAAGACCTCGCCGGCGTTCAGGAAGACCCCGGCGTTGAACGGGTCGATGAAGAACGGCACGTGTTCCTCGTAGCAACCGACCATGAAGTGACCGGGCAGGCCGACCGCCGAGAGGTTCAGCCCCGCGCGCTCCGCCACCAGCAGGTAGACGATGGAAAGTGAGATCGGGATGCCCTTGCGGCGGACCAGGACCTGGTCGAGGTAGCTGTTGAGCGGGTCGGTGTAATGGTCGGTGTTGCCGCGCAGGCCGTATTCGTGGAACAGGACGCGGTTCAGCACGCGGCATTTCTCGCGGGCGGTGGCGGGTTCGGCGATCAGCTGCCGGCAGCGGGCGGCCATCGCGTCCAGCTGCGTGCAGCAGGCGCCGATGTCGACGTCGGGATTGACGGTGCGACTGAGCAGCAGCGCCCCCGTCTCCAGTTCGTAGTTGAGTGAGCGGATGAAACCGCGGAACTCCGTGACCGGGTCGGAGAAATTCAGCTCGCGCAGATAGGAGGCGGCATGCAGGGCCAGCACGCGGTTGGACTGGCTGGTGAAGGAACGGAGCAGATCGACGCTTTCGCGGCCGTGCCGGGCGAACTGCGCGAGGAGGGCGGCGCGCACCGCGGGGGAGGGATCATCCAGCAGCGCCTCCAGGGCTTTTCGCTGCGCGGCCGTGAATTTTTTCGCTTCCACGGAAGAGCAGCCAAGTTGCTTCCGGCCGCAGCGCAACGAGGAAAGTTTTCACGGGCCGTAAGATTTTGCTGGTGTCGCGGGAACTAATCGCGCGGCCCGTAAAGGGCGGAACCGATCCGCACCAGCGTGCTGCCCTCGGCGAGGGCGGCATCAAGGTCGCCGCTCATGCCCATGGACAGTTCCCGCAGCGGGACGCCGGAGCGGGCGGCCAGCTGGTCGCGGATCGTCCGGAGATGGGCGAAGGTGCGGCGCGCCACGGCGGGATCATCGGAGAGCGGCGCGATGGTCATCAGGCCTTCGACCTGCAGGTGCGCCTTGGTCAGGGCGAGTTCGAGCAGGCGGGGGGCGTCCGCGGGCTCGGCCCCGAACTTGGCCGGATCGTTGCCGGCGTTGATCTGCAGCAGGACGGGCAGCTTGCGGCCGAGTTCGCCGGCGGCGCGATCGAGGACGTTCAGGAGCTTTTCGCTGTCGACGCTCTGGATGCGGCCGAAATGTTCGACGGCCAGCTTCGCCTTGTTGGACTGCAAGTGGCCGATGAGCTCCCAGCGCACGGCGGCGGCGGTTTGGGTGCGCTTTTCCGCGGCTTCCTGCACGCGATTTTCCCCGACCGCGGCCAGACCGTAGCGCGCGGCGTAATCCGCGGCGGCGGCGGGATGGGTCTTGGTCACGGGTAAAAGAGTCACTTCCCGGGGGTTGCGACCCGCCGCCCGGCATTGCTCCCCTATTCGATGGAGCAGGGCATCGGCGCGCATTCGGAAAGTTTCGTAATCGATAAACATCTAGGACAGCAGCTTTTAGGGTGGATTGCAGATAAGCATTGTTTATGCTGAACCCAATCCTAAAGGCCGCATGCAAATCGAAAACTTCAAAATCTTCGCCGATCTGGTCGAAACCAAGAGTTTCTCCAAGGCCGCGAAGTTGAACGGCATCACGCAGTCGGCGGTCAGCCAGCAGGCCCGGTCCATGGAACGGAATTTCAAGACGCTGATGATCGACCGGAGCCAGAAGCAGTTCAACCTGACCCGCGAGGGGCAGCGGATTTACGAGGCGGCCAAGGAAATCCTGCACGTCTATGAGAAGCTGGAGAGCGAGCTGCAGGAGATGAAAAAGGTCATCAGCGGCACCATCCGGATCTCGACCATCTATTCCATCGGCCTGCACGAGCTGCCGCCCTACATCAAAAAATTCCTGCACGACTACCCCTCGGTCAACGTGCGGGTCGAATACCGCCGCTCCAACCTGGTCTACGAGGATATCCTGCATAACTCGGTCGATTTCGGCCTCGTCGCCTTCCCGCAGCGCATCCGGCAGATCGAGAACATTCCCTTCCGCAATGACACCCTGGTGCTGATCACCCACCCCCAGCATCCGCTGGCGCAGGTCGGCGACGTGGACATCAAGGCGCTGGCCGGCCACAAGTTCATCGGCTTCGATCCCGACATCCCGACCCGCAAGGCCGTCGACCAGATTTTCCGCGACTACAAGCTCGAGATCACGCCGGTAATGGAATTCGACAACATCGAGACGGTGAAGCGCGCCGTCGAGATCGACCACGGTGTCGCCATTGTCCCGCATGCGACCGTCGTGCAGGAAGTGAAGCAGGGCACGCTCACCGCGATCAGCTTCAAGGGGAAGGAGTTCACCCGGCCGCTCGCCATCCTGCACCGCAAGGGCCGGGTGCTGACCCCGGCGATGAAGAAGTTCATCGAGATCCTCAACGTCGAGCCGACCGGCGAATAAAGCGCCCCCGAAGCCGCTTTTTCCGGGAACAAGACCGGAGCTGGTGTCTCCCACGACCACGCGCATGACTTCTCTCCGCCTCGCCTCCGTTCTCGTCGTTGTCGCCGCACTGGTCGGCGGAGCGGTGCTCCTCCAGAAAAACCGCCGCGGTCCGGCGCCCGCACAGATCGCCACGACGGCGCTGCCGGCCCCGGCCTGGAAGCTCAAGGATCTGGACGGCCACGAGGTCAGCTCCGACCAGTTCAAGGGCAAGGTGGTCGTGCTGGATTTCTGGGCGACCTGGTGCGGGCCGTGCGTCGAGGAGATTCCCGGCTACATCGCCCTGCAGAAGAAATACGCCGCCGCCGGCCTGGTTGTCGTGGGGGTGTCGATGGATCGCGCCGGTCCGGTCCGCGTGAAGCAGTTCGTGCAGGCCAACGGCATGAACTACCCGATCGTCATGGGCGAGGATGCCACGGTGGAGGCGTTCGGGAACTTCTCCGCCATCCCCACCACCTTTCTCATCAGCCGCGAGGGCCGCATCCTGAACCAGAAGACCGGGGCGGTGCCGCCCGAGGAATACGAAAAGCTGGTCAAGTGGGCGCTGAATTGAGCGCGGACCAGCCTGACCAGGCCGACGCCCAGCGGGCACGGTAGGCGGAAATCACCAGGGATTCCGTGTGCGCGGATACCGCTCTGCGCTCAGGCCGCCAGCCGGTCGGGCTTGGCCGGTTCCTCGCGCGATTTCTGTCCAGCCGGCCGCAGAGGCGGTTCCGGGGAGGGATGCACGGTCGAACCCGCCGACTCGGGCTCAGTGGCCACGAGCAGCGAGAGCAGCGTGATGACGATAATGGCAGAAATCATTGCTTGGTGAGGCCGGCGCTGGGTCAGAGCACAGGCGGCTGAAATTGTTCCGTTGCTTCTCTTAACGCAACGCAGCGGGGCTTTGTTGCGGGAATCCGCGGTCTTCGCGGCGTGGTCAGCGCCCCGAATGGCGGAGAAGAGAGGCAGATTCCGCTCCAGCGCAAGCTGCGCGTGCAAAAAACAGCCTGTAGCAATGTGCGGCGGCCGCAGGATTAGAAAGGCTATCGGATTATTGGCTGATCGACTCAGGCGGCCCAAAGACCCGGACGGCAAATTGCACGAACCGGGCCCGGGCCGCGGCCTGATCGTTGTCGCGGCAAATGCCACGGGTCAGATCTTTCATCCGGGGCAGGGTTGCGAGGGCGTGCAGCATGGCGCCGACCACGAAACTGAGCCGCCAGAGAAAATCCTCCGGGCTCAGCGTCGGGGCATGGCGGCGCAGCGCCTGCCCGAAGCGGGACATCACCGGCTGGAATTCCTCGGCGAGGAATTTCGTCATGAAAGGCAGGGGCTCGACCAGGCTGCGCCCAATGAGCCGCGCCGCGTGCCGACCGCCGTGGTCGGTATCCGCATATAATTCGAACAGGGGGCGAGCCATGATATCCACGAGCGTGTCCAGCGGCACCGGGGCCTCGCCTGCCTGCAGCTCGGCCTCGGTGAGGTTCCGGAGCCGGGACTGATTGATGGGTTGAAGGCGGCGCCGGATAATCTCCAGATACAAGCTCTCTTTGTCACCATGGTGATAATTGACCGCGGCGAGATTAACCTTCGCGAGCTGAGTTATCTGCCGCAAGGTTGTCCCATCGTAGCCATTCTCTGCAAATAACGACTCCGCTGCGATTAATACACGATCGAGCGTTTCGTTTGGCCGGGCATCACTCATGATATACGATAGTATTAAACGATCGTATTAATTCAGGTCAATCTTTCCTGAACCCAACCTGGCCCTTAGACATCGGCCCAAACCAGGTAGTGGGTCAGTTTGGTTTCTTCGGTGTTGTAGGTCGGGGCTTATCCCCGACCGAGCGCGTGGAATGTCAGCATAATGCCCGACCTGCATCAAACTGACGCACTACCCCAAACCGGCAGCAGTTGCGTCCGGAACCAACCCCCTAAGTTCGTTTCAAACGCCCACCCTATGAAGACAAAATTATTCCTGACTGCTTTTCTTGGTTTGGTCGCGGCCGGTGCCGCCTCGGCCGCGAGTGCGGACAAACCGGCCGCGCCGATTGAAGTGACTTTCATCGCGCCGGAAAAATTCACCGACGTGAAGGATGATGCGATGGGCACCGATCGCGGTCGCGACGCAGTGCTCGGCGAGTTGAAAGAGCACCTCGTGACGCAGGCGGCCAAATATATGGTGCCGGGCCAGCAGCTGGAGATCAAGGTGACCGATGTCGATCTCGCGGGCGATTTCGAACCGTGGCGGGGCCCGAATTTCAATGATATCCGCATCGTGAAGGATATTTATCCGCCGCGGGTCGACCTGGAGTTCCGCCTGCTTGGGGCCGACGGCAAGGTCGTGAGCGAAGGCAAGCGCCAGCTGCGGAACCCGGATTATCTGCTGACCGTGGCGCGGCCCACCGCGGACCGCCTGCGCTATGAAAAGGAAATGCTCAGCGACTGGCTGCGGCAGGAATTCAAGCGGGCCTCCTGAGCGTTGGATCGGGCGATGATTTTACGGGCGCCGGCATCGCCGGCGCCTTTTCTTTTGACCGGGCCGGGCGGGTGCCGGCACTCTGGCCGGGTGAAAGACGCGGTGCCACCCCCGGAGGACGCCCCTTTGCCCGAGGCGCAGGGAGTCTACTCGAAGTTCGAGACCGAACTGCAGGTGCGGCCCGACGACATCGACATGTATCAGCACGTCCACAGCAGCCGCTACATGGATTACGTGCTCGCGGCCCGGTTCGACCAGATGGAGCGTTGCTACCGGATGCCCATGGCTGAATTCCAGCGGCGCGGTTACGGGTGGTTCATGGCCGCGACCCAGATGAACTTCAAACGCCCGCTCGGACTCGGCGACCGCGTCATCGTCCGCACCTGGATCGAGCGGTTCACCCTCATCGGGGTGAAGGTGCAGTTCCAGATCGAGCGCGCGGCGGACAAAAAACTCAGCTGTGACGGCTGGTTCGACTACGTCATGGTTTCCATGGAAACGGCCCGGGCTGTGCGCCTGCCGGAGGATATCCGCGCCAAATACGCGATTTGAGACCCGGCGACCGCCCCGGCCAACCCGCTATCAGCCGGCGAGTTGCCCGCGGCGTTTAAAAAATACCCTTGCATTGTGGCCGCGGCTGAGGCTCTTTACCACCCTCGTTAGAGACAGCGTTTTGATGACAGGATCTGGTGAGTCGTAGGCTGAGCATACGCTTAAGTGATGATTTCGAAACCCACAGTGGGAACGGACTGGCAGATGGCGAAGGATCTACGATTTATCATATGAGCAATTCCAAACTATACGTTGGAAACCTGTCGTTCAACACCACCGAGGGCGAACTCCGTTCGCACTTCGAGCAATTCGGTTCCGTCACCGACACCTATGTCGCCATGGACAAGATGACCGGCCGCCCCCGCGGTTTCGCGTTCGTCACCATGGGCACCCCCGATGAGGCCAAGATGGCCATCGAGAAGACCAATGGTGTCGAGCTCGGCGGTCGCGCCCTGCAGGTCAATGAGGCCCGTCCGAAGGAAGAGCGCCCGGGTGGCGGCTTCGGCGGCGGCGGCGGTCGCGGCGGCTTCGGTGGCGGCGGCGGCGGTCGTGGTGGCTACGGCGGCGGTCGCGGTGGTCGCAGCGGCGGCGGTGGCGGCTACGGCGGTGGTGGCGGCGGTCGCTACTAATCCCCCGTTCGCACCCGCGAACAAACTTTCAAGGCGGAGCCCTTTGCGGCTCCGCCTTTTTCTTTTCCTATTTCCATCCAGAGCCGTGCGCCCAGCATCGCCGCGCATGACTCCCTCCGTTGCAGCCGTCAAAACCCACCTGGCCCGGCTCTCGGCCTGCGCGCTCTGTCCGCAGATGCAGAAACCCGTCGTCGTCGGCCGGCCGGTCGCGAGCCGGATCCTGCTGGTCGGCCAGGCCCCGGGAGACAAGGAGCCGAAACTCGGCCGCCCCTTTGCGTGGACTGCCGGCAAGACGCTCTTCAAGTGGTTCAATGAGGCGCCCGGCTGGACCGAGGACGAGGTGCGCGAGCGCATTTATTTCGCCGCCGTCTGCCGCTGTTTCCCGGGCAAGAAGGAAACCGGCGGCGACCGCGTGCCCGCCGAGGACGAGATTGCGAACTGCTCGCGCTGGCTCGCGGCCGAAGTGGCGCTGCTGCAGCCGCAGCTCGTGTTGCCGGTGGGCAAGCTGGCGATCACCCAATTCCTGCCGCCGGCCCCGTTGAATGATCTCATCGGGAAAAAACTCGCGATCGCCTACCGCGGCCACGCCATGGACTGCATCCCGCTGCCCCATCCCTCGGGGGCGTCGCCCTGGCACCGGATGGAGCCGGGCAAGACGCTGCTGCGCCAGGCCCTCGCGCTCGTGGCGGCCCATCCCGCAGTCCGGGCGGCCGGCTAGTTGACCTTGTTCCACACCGGCTCGCCGCGCACGGCGGCACGGGCGATTTTCGCGGAACTGGTGCGCATCTCGATCATACCCTCGGGGCTGCAGAACGCCGCGTGGCAGGTGACGATCAGGTTGGGCGTCGCGGCTTCCTCCGCCGTTTGCAGCGGCTCGTGCTCGACGACATCAAGCCCGGCGCCGGCGAGGCGGCCCGCGCGCAGCGCGGCGAAGAGCGGCGCCTTTTGCACGATGTCGCCGCGCGCGGTGTTCACGAGATACGACGCCGGCTTCAGCAGGGCGATCTCCCGGGCGCCGATCATGCCGTGGGTTTCCTTGGTCAGCGGGCAGTGGACCGACACCACGTCGGAAGACCGCAGCAACTCGTCGAGCGATTCCGCGCGCTCAATGCCCAGGGCCTTGCGCGTGCCGCGGGGCAGGTAAGGGTCGAAGAAGACGACGCGAAAACCCAGGGCCTTGGCCCGCAGCGCCGTGGCGGTCCCGATCGCGCCGAGGCCGATGAGCCCGAAGGTCAGCGTGCGCAGCCGGCGCATCTTCGCGGCCACGTTGATTTTCCAGCCCAGCCGCTTGGCCTCGGCGTCCAGCGGAAAAAGCTGCCGGCACAGCGCCAGGGTCAGCGCGATGGCATGGTCGGCCACCTCCTCGGTGCCGTAATCGGGCACATTGCAGACCGGGATGCCGCGGGCGGCCGCGGCCGCCGTGTCCACGCTGTCGTAGCCCACGCCGTTGCGGATGAGCGCCCGGCAGTTCTTGAGTTGGGCGACGACCGCCGCGTCGATGGGAATGTTGTGCCAGAGCAGCAGCACGTCCGCCGCCAGCGCCGCCGCCGGCAGCGGTTCGTGGAAATCCAACGCGATGGTCCGCACCTCGGCGGTGCCGTCGAGCACCCCGCGTTCCACGGCGGCGGGGTCGCTGAAGGTGAATTCCTTGGGGCAGAGGATGACAACGAGGGGCTGGGCCATGGCAAAAAGCAGCTAATCGCCGGCCCGGCACCCCCGCAAGCCGGGGCTCGCGGAAATTTGGTTGCACGGCCCGGGGCGGCCCGCTGCCTTGGCGCTTTCCATTTTCCATGATCACCGCCCGTCGCCTCTTCCTTTTTCCCCTGCTGGCCCTCGGCTGCGCCGTGGACGCGCCGGCGGCCAAGACGGCCGCCACCCGCCCGGCCTACGTCGGGGCCATCGTGACCGAGGCGGAGTCCGGCCGGGTGCTGTTCGAGGACAGCGCCGACACGGCGAATCCGCCGGCCAGCATGACGAAGCTGATGACCTTCGCCGTGCTGCAAGACAAACTGGCCGACGGTTCCCTCAAGCTCGACACGCCCGTCACGGTCGGCCGCGAGGATGCGAAGTTTGCGATGAAGTCCGACAGCACCGCGGTCTGGCTGAAGGAGAAGGAAACCTTCCCGGTCGAGGAGCTGATCTACGCCATGATGATCCAGTCGGCGAACGATGCGGCGCTGGTCCTGGCCCGGGCGGCGGCCGGTTCGCCGGAGGCGTTCGTGGAGCTGATGAACGCGAAGGCCCGCGCCCTGGGCATGACCCGCACGACCTTCCGGACGCCGCACGGACTGAGCAAGGGACGGGTTGATCCCAGCACGACCGACCTGACCACCCCCCGCGATTACGCGATTCTCTCCCGCCATCTGGTGCTGCACACCGATGTGCTCAAATACACGTCCATCAAGACCCGCCAGTTCGGCGCGGGCCAGCGCACACAGCTGGTCGCGATGCGCAACCACAACAACCTGCTGGGGAAATTCGCGGGATTGGACGGCCTCAAGACCGGCTTTACCGGCGGCGCCGGTTACTGTCTCGCCGCCACCGCCGAGCGCAACGGCCGGCGCATCATCGTTGTGGTGATGGGCAGCCCGGATTCCAAGGGCCGCGATCTCAAGGTCATGGAGCTGTTCGAGCGGGGTTTTGCCGCGACCCCGGTGGCGCTGCCCGCAATGAAGACCGAAGGCCCGGCCGCCGCCCCGGCCAAGCCGGCGGAGATACCCACCGTCAAGACCGACAAGACGGTTCCCGCCAGCCCCGCGCCGGCCAAGCCGCCTGAACAGGCCTCGACCGCCGCGGAACCCATGTTTAATTTCCGCGTCACACCTCCACCCGCCAAAAAACCGTGAATACCCCTGTCCTTCGCCGCCTTGCCTATGTCCTGCTCGCCCTCCTGGGCCTGAGCGCCGCCCCGCTTCACGCACAGCGCGAGAAGCTGCCGATGGAAGACTTGGAGTTCGTCGAGAAGAAATGGCCCGATGCCAAGCGCACCTACACCGGCCTGCGTTACCTCATCCTCAAGCCCGGCGATGCCAAGGGCCCAATGCCGGAAAAAGGCATGGAGGTCACCGTGCTCTACAAGGGCATGCTGCTGGACGGGACCGTCTTTGACGAGTCGCCCGATGCGGAGCACCCGCTCAAGATGCGGATCGGCCGCGGCAACCTCATCGAGGGCTGGGAGGAGGCCCTGCAGAAAATGCACAAGGGCGAGAAATGGCTGCTGATCGTGCCGCCGGAGATGGGCTACGGTGCGCGCGGCAAGCTGCCCACCATCAAACGCGACGCCACGCTCGTGTTCGAGATGGAGCTGATCGGCTTCATGAAGTGACGGAGCTGTAGCGGCGGTCTATGACCGCCGACGCAGGACATGCGATGTTCGCCGGCGGTCATAGACCGCCGCTACAGGTCTACTTCATCATCTCGGCCAGCGGCTTCTCGATCGCCTCGGCCCAGAGCTGGTAGCCGGCCGCGGTCGGGTGCAGCTGGTCCGGCATGATGGTCCACGGGATTTTCCCGTCCCGGCCGAGGAAGATGGCGTTGGTATTGAGGAAGCGCACGTTCACGCCGTCGCCCAGCTTGGCGAGCAGGTCGTTGGCCCGGTCGTTGGCGGCCACGCGCTTGCCCGCGTCCTCGATGGCAGCCTCGGTGATAAGGCCGTCGGTGTTGCGGCGGGCGTCGCGGGGCAGGATGGCAAGCAGCAGCACCTTCACCCCCGGGATCTTCGTCCGGGTCAGGTCGATGATCTTTTTGACGGCGTCCGCGATCTGCTCGCCGGTGTGGGAGGCGGAATTGTTGGTGCCGATCATGAGGACCACGACCTTGGGGCTGATGCCGTCCAGTTCGCCGTTCTCGATGCGCCAGATCACGTGCTGGGTCTGGTCGCCCCCGATGCCGAAGTTGGCCGGCTGGTATTTGCCGAAATAGTGCTCCCAGATGTGCGGGGCTTTGCCCCAGCCCTCGGTGATGGAATCGCCGAGGAAGAGCACGCCGATCGGACCCGCCTTGCCGCGGGCCAGGAAGGAGTCGTGCAGCTCGAAGAAGCGCTTGTTGCCGACCTTCGGCGCGCCGACCGAGGCATCGACCGGGGTGGTCGGGGCCATCATCGGGGTGGCGGGCACGGGGGCCGGCGCGGGCGTCTGGGCGACGGCAAGGGAAACCAGCCCGGCAAACGCGGGCACAAGGAAGCGGAGCAGCTTTTTCATAGGGTAGGCGGGGCAGTCAAATGACGGCCCGGTTTGAGGCAAGGCTTCCCCGCGTCACGCCGCTCAGCCCGCGCCGACGGACTTGAGCAGCAGCCGGCGCTGGGTCCAGAACCCGTCGGCGCTGTAGAGGGCGAGCCCGCACCAGATGAATCCATAGGCCTGCAGGCGCGCGGCGTCGAACGGCTCGCGGTAGAGAAAGTAACCGAGCAGGAACTGCACGCTGGGGGCCAGGTATTGCAACAGGCCGAGTGTGGTCAATTGGATGCGCTGGGCGCCGTAGGCGAACAGCAACAGCGGCACGGCGGTCACCACGCCGACGATGAGCACAAGCACGTGGTGCCAGGCGTCGACGCGGCCCAGGGCGCCCTCGCCGGTGTGGTTCCACCAGAGCAGCGCGCCCGCGGCGAGGGGGAACAGCAGCAAGGTCTCGACCGTGAGGCCGGTGATCGCGCCGAGCGCGGATTTTTTCTTCAACAGGCCGTAGCCGGCCCAGGTCACCGCCAGGGACAGGGCGATCCACGGCACATGGCCGACGCGGAACAACAGGAAGCCGACGCCGAGCGCGGCGCAGCCGATGGCGGTCCATTGCAACGGCCGCAGGCGCTCGTGCAGGAGCAGGGAACCCAGCGTGACGTTGACCAGCGGCACGAGGAAATAGCCGAGGCTGGATTCGATGACATGCCCGGTGTTGACCGCCCAGATGTAGACGGTCCAGTTGGCGGCGAGCAGCAGGCTGCTGAGCAGGTTGAGCCCGACCAGCCGGGAATCCTTGAAGGCGGCGCGCAGCACGGGAAAATTGCCCTGCCAGGCGATCACCCCCAGCAGGAACACCAGCGACCACACGATGCGATGAGTGATGAGCTCCAGCGGGGCCACGGCCGCCAGCTGCTTCCAGTAAATCGGCACCAGGCCCCAGATCAAAAAGCTGCCGGTGGCGGCGAGGGCGCCGCGGGTGGCATCGGGATGAGGGGAAATCTTGGACAAGGCCGGCCAACGTGGGGCGCCCGCGGGGTCGCGTCAACCCGCCGGGCAGTGTGCCGCACCGTAGCACGGGCTACTGTAGGGCGGGATCACCGTATCCCGCCTGCGTTCGCCGATGATATCACGGGCGAGGCGGGATACGGTGATCCCGCCCTACAGGCTATGGTTTTGGCTCGGCCGGCGCCGGGTTCTTGCAGGATTGCCAGGCGAGGAAACGCCACGCGCCGGCCTCCTCCCGCCAGACGGCGAGGAAATTCAGGTCGTTGACGACCTTCTGCCCGGCATTGCTCGCATGGATGACCACGCGCCCGGTCATGAGCACCACCCCCGGCCCGGCGGCCTTGAAGGTGCGTTCCTGATACTTGAAGGATTCGTAGACGGTGTTGTGGCTGGTCAGTGCCTGGACGTAGGAGGTCTTGGTGTCGACCTTGCCGCTCGAGTGGGCGTAGCGCAGCTCATCCGAAAAGATGGCGGCGAGGCGGGCCGGATCGGCGGCCAGGGTGGCGGCGATGCGTTCGTCGTCGGCCGCGCGGGCCGCGGCGATCGACTTGTCCTCGGCGGCGCGCAAGGCACCGGCGGCCAGGGTGAGCAGGAGCAGGAGGCGGGGTAGTGTTTTCATGGAGGACGGGGCCGGTCAGGTCCGGTGCACGGGCTGGGGCCGGCCGGCATCATCGATGGCGACGTAGGTGAACACGCCCGCGGTGACGCGCACCAGCTCGCCGCCCTTGGTGCGCTGGGCCCAGGCCTCGACCGCAATGCGCATCGAGGTGCGGCCGACCTTGAGGAGGGTGGCGTGACAGCTGACGATGTCGCCGACGTAGACGGGCGCGATGAACGTCATCGCGTCAATGGCGACGGTCGTGACGCGGGAGCGGGAAAGGTTGCGCGCATAGATGGCGGCGCCGAGGTCCATCTGCGAGAGCAGCCAGCCGCCGAAGATGTCGCCGTTGGCGTTGGTGTCCGCTGGCATCGCGATGGTGCGGATGACCAGCTCGCCTTGCGGCTCGGAGGAGGTGGGGGCAGGCGGATGGGACATGCGGGGCGAGGGTAGGCCGGGGCCGGGCGACTGGCAAGCGCCGGCCGACTTTGGCGTTGTTTTCAAGGGGCGGAGGTCGGATATTACGCGAACCATGACAGGCACAGCGCAGGCCGCTTTCGGGCGGTTGTTCCATGATATCGGCACCGTTGACCAGGTGGGCATCGAAGAGCGTGTCGCCAAATACACCACCCGCAGCATCAAGAAGGGCGCGAAGCTTTTCGGCCTGAAATTGGCCGCCTCGATGGTCGACCTCACCACCCTCGAGGGCAAGGACACGCCCGGCAAGGTCGCCTCGCTCTGCCAGAAGGCGCTCAGCCCCTCCGATGACCCCGACGTCCCGACCGTCGCCGCCGTCTGCGTCTATCCGTCCATGGTGAAATACGCCCGCCGTGCGCTGGGCGAGGACACACCCGTCCGCATTGCGTCGGTCGCCACCGCCTTTCCGTCCGGCCAGGCCCCGCTCAAGACCCGCCTCGCCGAGGTGAAGGCCGCCGTCGCCGATGGCGCGGACGAGATCGACATGGTCATCAACCGCGGCTCGTTCCTCGCGGGCGAGTTCCAGCTGGTGCAGGACGAGATCGCCGCCGTGGTGCAGGCCTGCGGCCCGGCGACCCTCAAGGTCATCCTCGAGGTCAGCGAGCTGGAGACCTACGACAACATCCGCGCCGCGTCCTTCCTCGCCATGCGCGTGCTGCGGCCGAACGACTTCATCAAGACCAGCACCGGCAAGACCTCGCTCAACGCCACGCTCGGCAACAACCAGGTGATGATCGAGGCCATCCGCGACTTCTACCTCGATACCGGCACCCCCATCGCGATGAAACCCGCCGGCGGCATCCGCACCGCCAAGCAGGCCCTCCAGTTCCTCATCGCCGTCAAGGAGACACTCGGCGACGAGTGGCTCAACAACACCCGCTACCGCTTCGGCGCCTCCTCGCTGCTCAACGACCTGCTCCGCCAGATCGAGAAGGAGCGCACCGGCGCCTACCAGGCCCCGTATTACTTCAGCGAAGCCGCCGAAAGCTACTGAGCTACTGAACAAAACCACGAATGGACACGAATTCACACGAATGGCCGCAGGTCGGACTAAATTCATCTTCGTGTCTATTTGGGTCCATTCGTGGTTAAAATCATTCCTCCCATGCCCACTCTGACGGAAAAAAAACGTCCCGCGTCCCGGTCCGCCGGCCGCCCGGCGCCCGAGCTCATCTTCGGCGACCTCTGGGAATACGATCCCGCGCCCGAGACCGCCGACCCGAAGCTCAAGGCCCGCTACGATTTGTTCATTGGCGGCAAGTTCACCGCCCCGGCCTCCGGCAAGTATTTCGACTCCATCAATCCGGCTAACGAATCGAAGCTCGCCGAGATCGCCCACGGCAGCGCGGCCGACGTCGAGGCGGCCTACGCCGCGGCCAAGAAGGCTCACGATAACGTCTGGGGCAAGATGCCCGGCAAGGAACGCGCCAAATACATCTACCGCATCGCCCGCCTGCTGCAGGACCGCGCCCGCGAGTTTGCCGTCGCCGAGACGATGGACGGCGGCAAGCCGATCAAGGAGTCGCGCGACTTCGACATCCCGATGGCCGCGGCGCATTTCTTCTATCACGCCGGCTGGGCCGACAAGCTCGACTACGTGGCGCCCGGCCGGAAGGTCGCGCCGCTCGGCGTCGTCGGCCAGGTCATCCCGTGGAATTTCCCGCTGCTGATGATGGCGTGGAAGCTCGCGCCCGCGCTGGCGATGGGCAACACCGTCGTCATCAAGCCGGCCGAGACGACCAGCATCACCGCGCTGAAGCTCGCCGAGATCTTCCAGGACGCCGGCCTGCCCGCGGGCGTCGTCAACATCGTCACCGGCTTCGGCGACACGGGTGCGGCCGTCATGAGCCACCCGACTGCGGCGAAGGTGGCCTTCACCGGCTCGACCGAGGTGGGCAAGATCATCATGCGCTCGCTGGCCGGCACCGACAAGAAGATGACCATGGAGCTCGGCGGCAAGGCGGCGAACATCGTGTTCGACGACGCGCCGATCGGCCAGGCCGTTGAGGGCATCATCAACGGCATCTTCTTCAACCAGGGCCACGTGTGCTGCGCCGGTTCCCGTCTGCTCGTGCAGGAGACGGTGGCCGCCGAGGTGCTCGCGAAACTGAAGACCCGCCTCAAGGTGCTGCGCGTCGGCGACCCGCTCGACAAGAACACCGACGTTGGCGCCATCAACTCGAAGGAGCAGCTCGGCACGATCGAGCGGCTCGTCGCCGCCGGGGTGAAGGAGGGTGCAACGCTCTATCAGGCGCCGTGCAAGCTGCCGGCCAAGGGCTATTATTTCCGCCCGACGCTCTTCTCCGGCGTTTCGATGAGCCACCGGATCGCCCGCGAGGAGATCTTCGGCCCGGTGCTCAGCATCCTGACGTTCCGCACGCTCGAGGAGGCGGTCGAGAAGGCCAACAACACCGCCTACGGCCTGAGCGCCGGCGTGTGGACCGACAAGGGCTCGCGCATCCTGAAGATGTCCACCGAGCTCAAGGCCGGCGTCGTCTGGGCCAACACCTACAACAAGTTCGACCCCACGTCGCCGTTCGGCGGCTACAAGGAGTCCGGCTTCGGCCGCGAGGGTGGCCGCCAGGGCCTGCTCGACTACTGCAAACTGGTATGAGAAACCACGAATGGACACAAATGGACACGAAGAGGGCCAAATCCTCCATAAGGAGCTGGTATACTCGGTTGTCGGTTGTGCCCTCGAAGTGCTCAAGGAAGTGGGACATGGGCTCCATGAGAAGCCTTATGAAAATGCGTTGGTGGTTGAGTTTAAACTCAAGGGTATCTCTTGCGAACAACAGCGACGCTTTGATGTGCTATACAAGGGCATTCAGGTCGCTGAATTTGTCCCGGATCTTATCGCAGGCGGTGTCGTGGTCGTTGATACCAAGGTCATTGAACGCATCACCGATCTGGAGCGCGGCCAGATGCTGAATTATCTTCGGATCACCAAACTGCGTGTCGGCCTCATCATTAATTTCAAGCGCGCCAAACTGGAGTGGGAGCGGATTATCCTCTGATCCCATTCGTGTGAATTCGTGTCCATTCGTGGTTTTCCCCAATCCTGATGTCTAACACCCCGTATCTCACCGCCCCGCAGAAACTGACCACGATGCCGCCGGGCATCCCCTACATCGTGGGCAACGAGGCCGCCGAGCGGTTCAACTTCTACGGGATGCGCGCCGTCCTCGTCGTGTTCATGACGAAGTATCTGGTCGACCGCAGCGGCACGCTGGCGCCGATGAGCGAGAACGACGCAAACAAATGGTATCACCTGTTCCTCTCGGCCAACTACTTCTTCCCGGCGATCGGCGCGATCGTCTCGGATGCCTTCTGGGGCAAATACAACATGATTATCCGCCTCTCGCTGGTCTACTGCCTCGGCAGCCTGGTGCTGGCGTTTGACCACACGCGGCTCGGCCTGACGCTGGGCCTCACGCTGATCGCCATCGGGGCCGGCGGCATCAAACCCTGCGTGTCCTCGCATGTCGGCGACCAATTCGGCGCCGGCAACCAGCATCTCCTCGCCCGCGCCTTCGGCTGGTTTTACTTCTCGGTGAACTTCGGCTCGTTCTTCTCGATCCTGCTCATCCCGGTCCTGCTCGACAAATCCGGCGCCGGCCTCGCCTTCGGCGTGCCAGCCGGGCTCATGCTGCTGGCCACGGTGATTTTCTGGAGCGGCCGCTACAAATACGCGCACATCCCGCCGGGCGGGAAGACCTTCCTGCGCGACACCTTCAACGCCGAGGGATTCGCAACCCTCGGTCGCATCGCGATCATCTTCGTGTTTGTTGCCGTCTTCTGGTCGCTCTGGGACCAGAGCGGCGGCGAGTGGGTGACGCAGGCGCAGAAGATGAACCTGCACTTCGCCGGCATCGACTGGCTTGCGGCCCAAATCCAGGCGCTCAACGCGATCATGATCTTGGCGTTCATCCCGCTCTTCCAATACGTGATCTACCCGGCGATCGATCGCGTGTGGCGGCTCACGTCGCTGCGCAAAATCGGCATCGGGCTGATCGTCACCGGGCTCTCGTTCCTCGTCAGCGCCTGGATCGAGACCCAGATCGCCGCCGGCCTGCGACCCAGCATCGGCTGGCAACTGCCCGCCTACGCGCTGCTCTCGGCGGGTGAGGTGATGGTGTCGATCACCGGTCTCGAGTTTGCCTACACCCAGGCCCCGAAGCACATGAAGGCGATGGTGCAGGCCATCTACCTGCTCGCGGTTTCCGCCGGCAATCTCTTCACGGCGCTCGTCCATGTGTTCATCGCCAATCCCGACGGCACCGTGAAACTGCACGGCGCGTCCTACTACAATTTCTTCGCGGCACTCTCGATCGGCTGCGTGGCGTTCTACGTCTTTGTCGCCAGAGCCTACAAAGAAAAATCCTACCTGCAGGGCGACGCGCCCAGCACTGAAATCGAAGCCGAAAACGCCGCCACCACATGAGCCGCCTGCCCATCACCAAGACCCCGAAGGTTTACGTCGGCGGAGCCTTCATCCGCTCCGAGAGCGCGCGCACCTTCCCGATCAAGGACGCCGCCGGCAGCTTCTTCGCCAACATCCCGCAGTGCACCCGCAAGGACCTGCGCAACGCCGTCGAGGCCGCCGCCAAGGCCGGCCCGGGCTGGGCCAGGCGCACGCCCTACAACCGCGGCCAGATCATCTACCGCCTTGGCGAGATGCTGGAGGCGCGCAAGGCCGACATGGCCGACGCGCTCCTGGTCGGTGGCGCATCCAGGCCCGCCGCCGCCAGGGAAATCGCCGCGACGATCGACCGCCTCATCTATTACGCCGGCTGGGCCGACAAATACGAGCAGGTGCTTGGCAACGTAAACCCCGTCGCCTCGCCGCACTTCAACTTCACTGTCACCGAACCCATGGGCATCGTCGGCCTGCTCGCGCCCGAGGAGGCGCCGTTGCTGGCGCTGGTGTCGCTCATCGCCCCGGCCATCACCAGCGGCAACACGGTCGTCGCGCTCGCCTCCACGGCGCAGCCCTATCCGGCGATTGTGCTCGGCGAGATGCTCGCCACAAGCGACCTGCCCGGCGGGGTGGTCAACCTGCTCACCGGTTTCCGCAAGGAGATGGTCCCGACTTTTGCGACGCACACCCACCTCCGCGCCATCGCGGGCGTGGCCAGCGCCGACGAGCGCAAGGCGCTCAAGCTCGGCGCGGCCGAGAGCGTGAAGCGGGTGAAGCTCGCCAAGGCCGAGGAGCCGGTCGACTGGTTCTCCGACAAGGCGCAGAGTCTCTACGACCTCCGCGACCACCTCGAATTCAAGACCACCTGGCACCCCATCGGCGCATGATGCCCGGCTACGACGACCGGAAGATCAAGAGCCGCCTCAAGGTCTGGTGGATTACCTGGGCCTTGGTCCTGATCTGGTTGCTGCTGGCCTATTCGGCTCTCACTCGCGGCAAGCCACTGCCCGCACCGACCAAGGACAACTCGCTGACCGGACTGATCGCCGTCGTGCCGCTGTTCGTCAGCATTGTCATTCGCTGGCTCGTGCTGCCGCGCGCCACGGACCCCAACCGGGCGTTTGTGCTCTTCATCGTGGGCATCGCTCTGGCCGAGGGCTGCGGCATTCTCGGCACCGTCTTCGGCGGGCCGTATCGTGACAGTCTCTTCGTGCTCGGCGGGCTGGGGATCGCCCAATACGTGCCGTTCTACGCGAGGAAGCTCTTCGACCCGAAGGGCGCGGGCTTCATTCCGAACAATTAGTCCTCACGACGGCCTCGTAGGGCGCGCCGTCCGAGCGGGGCAGGGAGGCGAAGATGGTGTCGGTCAGGTCAACCGAGACGAAGCCGGCGGTGTTGATGAGCCGCTCGAGCGCGGCGAACAGACCGCGGGCGGCCGGGGTCTTGGCGGGGGGAGTAGCGGCGGAAAGGGAGGTGGGCGGACAGCAAGTGTTCATGATGCGGCCACCCTACTCCGGTTACGCCCGGGCGCCATGGGCGGGTGGCTGGTTTCGCGCTGTGCTCCCGGCGATTCCGTCGAAGTGTGCTGCTACCTTACCCTGTAGGGTCGGCGCTTGCGCCGACCTATACACGCGAGGTCGCCGCAAGCGGCGACCCTACATTCAATCGATCAGCCGCCGAGCTTACCGGTCTCGGCGAGCCGCTCGAGGAAGATCCAGCAGCGTTTCGCGCGGACCTCGGAGCTTTTGGCCTGCTCGATGTAGCGGACGACCTGCC
Organism: Opitutus sp. GAS368; assembly: GCF_900104925.1. Taxonomy (NCBI): domain Bacteria; kingdom Pseudomonadati; phylum Verrucomicrobiota; class Opitutia; order Opitutales; family Opitutaceae; genus Opitutus; species Opitutus sp. GAS368. The sequence continues at coordinate 1,566,079 of NZ_LT629735.1, read as the reverse complement.
GGCGCATCGCGACGCTGTGCGCCTGCCAGCGTTCCCGCAGTTCGGGACGCGTGCGGAACGTGCGCGCCATCTCTTCGGGCAGATCCGGCTCGCGGGAGGCGGTGTCGCGCTCGAGCGTGAACTCCACGGTGTCACCGGCGTCCACGCCGGCGGCCTTCAGCAGCTCAACCTTGAAGGCAAACTTGAAGTGACCGCGCTTGCTGCTGGCGAACAACGTGACGCGATCGAGGTCGTCGTTGAAGCGGAGCAGGGCGTTCCAGCCCTTGATCGCGCCCTTGATGTCGGCGGGCGTGAGCGCGAGCGGGGCGACGGCCGCCTTCGGCACGTCGACCCAGCGGACGAGCGCGACCTTGTAGAGCTTGGCGCGAAGTTTGACCATGAGGCCTCGTTTCCTTGTAGAAGCCTGCTTGCAGGCGAATCGGACGCGTGGAATCGCCTGCAAGCAGGCTCCTACCAAAGATCCGGAAATGCAGTTTTGTTATTCGGGCAGCTTGACGCGCTCCTTGATCCACGCGTCGATGGCGGGGAGCTCGCGCTTTTTCACCACGGCGCGCAGGCGGATGAGGTCGGCGCCCTTGGCGGCCTCGGCGAAGGCGTCGACCGGCAGCTTCTGGCGCACGTAGTCCTCAAGCTCCGTGGCGCGGGCGGCGTTGGTGGAGGCGCGGGCGATGCCGGGCAGGAAGACGTTGCGGCCGAAGAAAGTGGTGCGCTGGAACAATTCGTCGGTGTGCGCCTGGGCAAATTCCCAGGCGAGGTCGGCATGCTCGTTGTTCGCGACCGCCGCGACGTTGCGCGAGGACTCGGTGGCGGACATCTCATCGCCGAGCGTGAGGGCCAGCGTCTTGGCGGCGAGCACGGGGTCGAGCGCGGCCTGCATGCCGCCGTAGGCGCGGCGTTTCTCCTCGGTGGTCTTGGCGGCCCGGGCCAGCTGGTGCAATTGCTCGTAGGTCTCGGGCGTGGCGTAGCGGCCGACGACATCGAGCACGGCGCCGCGCAGGTTGCCGGGCAGGCTGGCCGGATGGGCGAGGTAGGCCTGGAACCGGCGCGTGCACTCCTCGACGGTGGCGCGGTCGCCGTAGTTGCCGAGGGCGTCGACCACCTTCACGCGCAGGGTGGCGTCGAGCGCCGGCTCCTCCGGCTTGGCGTCCCAGCCAAGCCGGGCCAGCTTGGGCGAGAGCAGCTGGCAGGCCCAGGCCTGGAAGGCGCGGCGGCCGGGCTGGTCGAACTGGAGGCGGTCGATCAGCGCGAGCTTTTCCAGAATGTGCTCCCAGACAGGCTGACTCGGGCTGCTGCGCAACTGCTCGGCCAGGCCGAGCCAGGAGGTCGCGGGTTGCCGGCCGGCCTCGACCAGCGCCCAGGTGTCGCCGAGCAGGTTGAGCTGGTCGGTGACCGGCAGGGTGGTAATCTCGCGGCGCAGAGCGTCGCCCAGCGCGTCGTCGTAGAGCACGCGGTAGAAGCCCGTGTTGCGGAGATTGGCCTTGGGCGTGCCGCTGCCGGCGGGCCACGGCACGGTGACAGGATCCTTGTCGAGGAGGGTCAGGGAAACCGCGGAGAGATTCGCGGTGTTGGCAAGCGTGACGGGAATCCGCCACGTGAGCGGCGCGGCGGCGGGATCATTGACGGTGAAGCGTGACTGTTCGAGGCGAAGCGAGCGGGTTGGCATAGGGGCGCCGCTGGCCGGTGCCCGGGCGTCGACAAGCGACGCCCCTACGGTGGAGACGAGCACGATCGGGAAGCCGGGCTGCTCGGTCCAGCCGGCGGCGACGGACGCCACAGGTTTGCCCGAAGCCTCGCCCAGCGCGGCCCAGAGGTCGGCGGTGGTGCTGTTGGAATACTTGTGCTGGTCGACATAGCGGCGGAGGCCGTCGCGGAAGATATCCGGCCCGAGATAAGCCTCGAGCATCTTGAGGAACCCCTGGCCCTTTTGGTAGGAGATGGTGTCGAACGCATCGTTGGCCTGGCTCTCGTTGGCAATGGGCCGCTGGATGGGATGCGTGGTCTTGCGGGCGTCGAGCCCCATCGCGCCTTCCTTGGCCTCGGCGGCGCGGACCCAAAGCTGCCAGTCGGGGTTCAGCGCATCGCTGGCCTTGGTGCCCATCCACGAGGCGAAGCCCTCGTTGAGCCAGAGGTTGTCCCACCACGCCATGGTGACGAGGTCGCCGAACCACTGGTGCGCCATCTCGTGGGCGATGACGGCGAAGACGCGCTCGCGGCGTTCCGGCGAGGAATTCACCGGGTCGAACAGCAGCGCGGGGTCGATGTAGGTGATGCAGCCCCAGTTTTCCATAGCGCCGAAGGTGGCGAAGGCATTGGGCACGGCGATCTGGTCGAGCTTGGGCAGCGGGTAGCGGACGCCGAAATACTCGTTGTAGTAGGCGAGGATGCGCTTGGTGGACTCGAGCGCATAGGCGGCGGTGGCGCGCTTGCCCTCGGTGGTGATGATGCGGAGCTTCACGCCGTCCTGCTCGCCCTCGACGGTCTCGAACTCGCCGGCGTAGAGCGCGACGAGGTAGCTGGCCATCGCCGGGGTGCGCGCGAACACGACCTCCTTCAGGCCGTTGCCGAGCGGTTTTTCACTCACGGCGGGCATGTTGGCCACGGCCATGAGCTTCTCGGGCACGACGAGCGTGACGTCGTAAGTGGCGCGGTAGACCGGCTCGTCCCAGCACGGAAAGACGCGGCGGGCGTCGGTCGGCTCGAACTGGGTGCCGAGCATCAGCTTGTCGCCGGTGGGCGTGGGGTATTTGTCCACGAAGAAGCCCTCGGCCTGCGTGCCGATCTTGCCGCGGTAGGTGATCGTGATCGTGTGCCGGCCGGCCGGAAGCGCGGCAGGGAGCGTGAGCGTTTGCTTCGCCGGATCGAGGCGCGGCGCCAGGGCGCGTGGCGCGGCGGGTTCGTCGGTGAGCGCGGCGGAATCGATCGTGAGCTCGTTGGCGTTGAGCACGAGCTCCGCGACCGGCTGGAGCACTTCCAGCTCGATGGTGGCCGTGCCCGTGGTGGTGCGGGCGGTGAGATCAGGCGCGATGCGCAGCGTGTAGTGGCGCGGCACGACCGTCTTCGGCAGCTGGCCGGGAGTGTCGGTGAAGGCGAAGGGTTTTTCGGCGAGCAGCGCGGCGGGCAGGCAGCAGGCAAGCAGCACCGCTCGCGTGCCGCGGAGTGAGGTCAGCATAGGGTGAGGGAACGCTTGTCCGGCTCCGGCCGGGTGTCAACGGCCGGGCGACAAGACGGGCTAGCGGTGGTCGCGCTTCTTGAGGAAGCGGGCGATCTCGCGGGCGATGGGCATGGAAGGCGCGGTGCCCGGCTGCATGACGGACAGGGCGGCCACGGCGCTGGCATAGTGGGCGGCCTCGAAGATGTTGTGCTTGAACTTCACGAGCCCGGCGGCGAAGCCGCCGACAAACCCGTCCCCGGCGCCGGCGGTGTCCACCACCTCGACGTCGTGGGCGCGGATGCGCAGGTAGACGTCCGGCTGGGAGACGAAGCAGCCGCGGGCGCCGAGCGTGACGATGACCACCGGCACCTGCAGGCAGCGGCAGAGCCGGTGCAGGGCCTCGGGGCTGAGCGCATGCAGCGTGGCCTCGGTGAACTCGCCGCCGGCGTTGAAGGGCGCCGTGCGCAGCAGCGCGGCGCAGGACGGGCACTGTTTCACGAGGGCGGCGAACTCACTCTCGTTGGGAATGAGGACCTCGGTGTGCCGGAGCACGGCGGGATCGAACTCGGGCCGCATCGGCGCGGGATTGAAGACGGTGATGGCGCCGTTGCGGCGGGCGGTGCGCAGCACGTGGCCGACGGTGGCGTAAGCGGACTCGCCCTGGCAGACGACAACCTGGGCGGGTGCGAGCAGCGGCGCCGGGATGTCGCGCGGCTTGAGGCCGAGGTTGGCGCCGAGGGAGATGATGATGTGGTTCTGGCCCGCGCCGTTGACGGTGACGACCGCCGCGCCGGTGGCGTGCTTGGGTTTTTCGACCAGGTGCAGATGGAGGCCGGCGGTGCGGGCGAACTGCCGGGCGCCGGCGCCGGCCGCATCGGGCCCGACGGCGCCGATGAACAGGGTGGGGATGCCGGCGCGCGCGGCGGCGACGGCCTGGTTGAAGCCCTTGCCGCCGGGCCCGGGCCGGAAGTCGCCGACCACGGTCTCGCCCGGCCGCGGAAAGTTTTTCGTGTAGAACGCCAGGTCCTGGACAAAGCTGCCGACGACGACGACCGAGGATTTCATGCGCGGTCAGTTCAGGGTGGCCTCGCGCAGGACGTCGCGGAGCGAGTCGGTGCTGAAGGGTTTCTGGAGGAAACCGTTCAGGTTCTGGCCGGCAAAGCGCTGTTGGGCGTCCTGGGCGCTGTAGCCGCTGAAGACCACGATGCGCTGGTCGGGCTGCAGCTGGCGGAGCGCGGTGAAAGTCGCGTAGCCGTCCATCCCCGGCATGGTCAGGTCCAGCAGCACGAGGTCGAAGCGGCTGCCGCGCTGACGGAGAAAATCCAGCGCTTGCTGGCCGGACTCGGCCTGCTTCACGGTGAAGCCGAAGAAGGCGATCATCTGGGCGGCGGTGGCGCGCACCGCCTGCTCGTCATCGACGATGAGCACGGTGCCGCTGCTGCGCCAGGTGGGGGCGGACGGGGCGGAGGCCACGGACTTGGGGGCGGGCCTGGCATTGGGCGGGAAGGCCAGCGTGAAGGTGGCGCCCTGCCCGGGCTCGCTCACCAGCCGGAGCGCGCCCTTGTGACTGCGCATGATGCCGAGGGCCGCGGCCAGCCCGAGCCCCCGGCCGCTGCCCTTGGTGGAGAAAAAAGGATCGAACACCCGGGACCGCGCCGCGCGGTCCAGACCCGGGCCGTTGTCGGTCACCTCGAGGCAGACATAGGCGGCGGGCGGCAGCTCCCGGCCGCTGCTGGCCTCGGCCAGCCAGGCGGCATCCACCGCCAGGACGCGGGTGGTCAGCGTGATCACGCCGTCGCGGCGGCCGATGGCCTCGGCGGCGTTCTGCACGATGTTGAGCAACACCTGCCGGATCTGGGCCGGGTCGGCCATGAGGCCCGGCAGGTCCGGGGCCAGGTTGAGCCGGAGCTGGGCGTGATTGCCGATGGAGAGGCGGAGCAGGTCGGTGGTCTCGCGGACCAGCGTGTTGAGGTCCGTTATCTGCGGGTCGAGGCGACTGCGACCGGCATAGGCGAGCAACTGCTGGCACAGTCCGGCGGCGAGCTGCGAGGCCTGCTCGACCTGGTCCAGATTGCCGGTCAGCGGCGAGCCGGGTGGGAGGGACTGCCGCGCCAGGCTGGTGTTGCCCATGATGGCGGTGAGGAGGTTGTTGAAGTCGTGGGCGACGCCGCCGGCGAGCACCCCCAGGCTCTCAAGCTTCTGCACCTCGAGCAGCTTGTGCTCGATCTTCTCCCGCTCCCGCGCCGCGGCCACGCGGTCGGTGACATCGATGGTGATGCCGATCATGCCGGTGATGCGTCCGTCCGCCTCGCGTTGGGGCATGCAACGACCCTCGAAGATCACGCCGTTGATTTCACGCTGGATCGCGAGGGACTCGCCGGCGAGCGCGCGGCGAATGTCGCCGAGGATGTCCGGCCGGGCGGCGTAGCGGTCGAAAATCGACTGGCCCACGGCCGCGCCCGGCTGGTAGCCGATCGCCGTCAGGGCGGCCCCCTCGCACAGGGTGTAGATCCCCTGCAGGTCGGTCGCGAAGAGGATGATCGGCGCGTGCGCGAGGATGGCGGCGAGCTGCTTCTGGCGGAGATGCAACTCGGACTCGACCTGCCGGCGCTCGGTGATGTCGGTGACCTGCCCCACGAAAAACCGCGGCGCCCCCTGTTCGTCCCGGGCGAGGCCGACGCTGAGCGCGGCATGGATGACGGAGCCGTCCTTGCGGATGTAGCGCTTTTCCAGCTGGCCCACCCGGATTTCGCCGGAAGTGATCTGCCGGTTCAGCGTCAGGTTTTTTCCCACATCGTCCGGGTGGGTGATCTGCACGAAGCTCAGCTGCAGCAACTCGTCCCGCCGGTAGCCCAGCATGGTGCAGAGGGCGTCGTTGACCTCGAGGAGGCGGTTGTTCAGGTCGGCCAGGGCGATCCCGCCCGGGGCGTGATCGAAAATTATGCGTCGCACCTCGGCTTGCTCGCGCAACTGCACCTCGACCTGACGGCGCCGCTGCAGGTCGTGCCGCAGGACGGTGACGAGCAGGGCGGGGCCGGTGAAGAGGAGGATCGCGCCGCCCAGAAACCACAGGGTCATGAGGCGGGCCCGGGTGCGCTGCTCCAGCCACTGGGTGGCGTCAAAATCCACGCCGAGGACGGCCTCGACCAGGCCGCTGGCGTTGCGCAAAGGGGCAAACACGCTGACCCACCGGCCCCGGCGGTCCTCGACGATGTCCTCGTCAAAGATGAGTTCGCCCCGGAACGCGCGGTTGAGCGCAGGGGTGAGGCCTTCGTAAATCTCCCCCGGCGGGGTACGCTGTCCGCGCGCGCTCGCGATGCGGCCGTTGTGGTCGTAGTCCGTCTCCGAGTCCGCCAGCAGGAAGATCGCCCCATCGGCGCGCCGTCGGAAGGTGTAGACGTCGGCGATGGCGGGGTTGAGCTTGAGCCAGTTGATTTCCATCTGGATCAGCTTTTCATACAGGGCATCGCCGGGAGGCGGGTTGTCGGCCAGGCGCGCATGGCCGGCCTGCTGCATTTCCTGCACGTAGTAGGGCACCAGCAGCTCGACCTGCCGGCGGATGTTGCCCTGGGCGTCGTAACCCGCGCGGTTTACCGCCCACCACCCACCGCCGGCCACCACGGCCAGCAACAACCAGGTGATCTTGGGCAGGGACGCCAGCCGGCCGGTGCGGTGCAGCCACAGGCCCAGCCCCAGCCACAGGCTGGCCACCAGGACGAGGAACACCAGGTAGTCGGTATTTTGGGTGAACCAGCCGCTCATCGAAGCCCACATGAAGACAGTTCCCCGCGGCAAGGCAACCCCGGCCGCGGCCACTCATCCCGCACGCGGGCCGTTTGTCCAGTCCGCCCTGTCACCACGGGCGTTTCTCCCTGCTCATGTCCGGCGATGCCAGCTGAACAGGTCTCCCCGCTGCCCCGGCCGCGTCCGACGGACGGGCTTGCCGCCGCGCACCCGGGATTGTTTCGTGGCGCCATGACCGCTGCCCCCGTGATCGATGCTGCCGCCAAATTGCAGCGGGCGAAGGAGCGGCTCTATGTGTTGTGCCAGGTCGGCGGCTGGGGCACGTATCTGACCTCGCAGTTGGTTTTTTCGCGGGCGTTCGCCGACAAGACGGTCTCGCCCGGTCGCGACCCGCTGACGGAGGCCGCAATCATAGTGATGGTGGTCCTGATGGGCGTGGTGCTCACGCATTATGCCCGGCCGTTCATGACCCGGTGGGGCTGGCAGCAGCTGGGCTGGCGGGCGCTCCTGCCCCGGGTGCTCCTGATGAGCGTGGTGCTCTCGGTCCTGTGGAGCGCGGTGGGTTATGGCTATGTCTACGGCGTGGTCTGTGTGGCCTGGACCTCCAAATACAGCCCGTGGCTGGTTTTCCTGGCCAGCTGCCTCTACGGCGGCGGCATGCTGTTCGGCTGGCTGTGCCTGTATTTTTTCTACCATATCTTCGAGCGGCTGAACCGCCTGCAGGTCGACCAGCTGCGCCTCGCCGCCAGCGTCAAGGAAGCCGAGCTGCGCGCCCTCAAATCCCAGGTCAACCCGCACTTCCTCTTCAACTCGCTCAACAGCCTGCGCGCCTTGATCGACGAGGATGCGCCGCGCGCCCGCGAGGCGGTCACGCGCCTCGCCAACATGCTGCGCTACTCCCTGCAGTCGGGCCAGCAGGAGACGGTGTCGCTCGACGAGGAGATCCGCATCGTCGAGGACTACCTGGCGCTGGAGCAGATCCGCCATGAGAGCCGCCTGCGCGTCCGGTGGGAGGTCGCCGCCGAGGCGCGCCTGCTCAACGTGCCGCCGATGCTGCTGCAAACCCTGGTGGAAAACGCCGTCAAATACGGCATCAGCACGCGCCGGGAGGGCGGCGAGCTGGTGATCTCGGCCCGGATCGACGGCGCCGCCCTCAACATCCGCGTCTCCAATCCCGGCGACCTCGGCGCGCCCACGAGCGCGGCGGCCGCCCGCGCGGGTTCCTCCACCGGCGTCGGCCTGCGCAACGCCTCCGAGCGCCTGAAGCTCCTCTTTGGCGACCGGGCGACGCTCAGCCTGCTGGCCGAGCCGGCCGGCTGTGTCACCGCCGACGTCCTGATCCCGCTGAACCCCCCCGCCCGATGAAAGCCCTCCTCGTCGACGACGAGCGCCTGGCGCGCAACGAACTCCGCCGTCTGCTGGCGGCCCACGCCGACATCCAGATCGTCGGCGAGGCCGTGGACGTGGAGGACGCGCTGACCAAGGTGGGCACCCTCAGGCCGGAGCTGCTCTTTCTCGACGTGCAGATGCCCGGAGCCGACGGTTTCAGCCTGCTCGAGCAGCTCGAGCCGCCGCTCCCGCAGGTGATCTTCACCACGGCCTACGACGAGTTTGCCGTGAAGGCCTTCGAGTTCAGCGCGCTCGACTACCTGCTGAAGCCCGTCGATCCCAACCGCCTCGTGGCCGCGCTGGAGAAGCTCCGCCCGCGCGGCAGCGCGGCGCCGTTCGCGCCGGGCACCGCGTCGCACCGCCTGACGCTGGAGGACAAGGTTTTCGTCCGCGAGGGCGACCGCTGCTGGTTCGTGCCGGTGAAGAACCTCCGGCTGCTCGAGTCCGAGGGCAACTACACCCGCCTGTATTTCGACGACCAGAAGCCGCAGCTTTTCCGCTCGCTCACCGCGATGGAGGAACGGCTCGACGCGAAGAGCTTTTTCCGCGCCAACCGCAAGCAGGTCATCAATCTCGCCTGGGTCGAGGGCATCGAGCCCTGGTTCAGCGGCGGCCTGCTCGTGAAGCTCAAGGGCGGAATGAAGGTTGAGCTTTCCCGGCGCCAGGCGCAGGACTTCCGCGACCGCATGAGCCTATGAGAAAAAGACTGAAGGGCCGAATGACCGAAGGGCTGAACTTGGACCGGAAAACCTGGTGCCAACCCGGCTTCGGTCTTCTACGCCGGCTTTCAGCCTTTCAGTCCTTCAGTCTTTCAGCCTTTTTATGATCGAAGCCCACAACCTGACCAAGACGTTCAAGGACAAGAAGCGCGGGGTCATCACCGCGGTGGACAATGTGTCCTTCACCTGCCGCCCCGGACAGATCTACGGCCTGCTCGGCGCCAACGGCGCGGGCAAGACCACCACGCTCCGCCTGCTGGCCACGCTGCTGCAACCCACGAGCGGCACGGCGACTCTCGCCGGGCACGACGCCGCGACCGCCCCCGACGCGGTGCGCGCCAACGTCGGCTTCCTCGCCGCCAGCACCGCGCTCTACGGCCGCCTGACCGCCCGCGAGATGATCACGTATTTCGGCGAACTCAACGGCCTCACCGAGGCCGCCATCAAGGCCCGGATCAAGCAGCTGGCCGACGAGCTCGACATGCACGAGTTCCTCGACCGCCGCTGCGAGAAATTCTCCACCGGCATGAAGCAGAAGACCTCCATCGCCCGCACGCTCATCCACGACCCGGCGGTGATGATCTTTGACGAGCCCACGCTCGGGCTCGACGTCATGACCGCGCGGTCGATCGTCAAGTTTGTCCGCGAGTGCCGCAACCGCGGCAAGACCGTCATCTACTCCACCCACATCATGAGCGAGGTCGAGAAGCTCTGTGACACGGTTGGCATCATCCATGACGGCCGTCTGGTCGCAGAAGGGACGCTCGACGACCTCCGCCGGCGCTTCGGTGAGACCGACACCGAGGAGATGTTCGTCAAGGCCGTGGGCGGCGAAGCCGCACTGGTCGCCGCCGCCAACAAATAAATCCTCATGAAACTCCAAGCCATTCTCGCCGTTTATGTGAAGGAACTTCGCGAGGCCGTCCGCGACCGCCGCACGCTCATTTCCGTCATCGTCATCCCAACGGTCGCCATTCCGCTGATGTTCTTCTTCGTCGGCAAGGCGATGTCCCGCGCGTTTTCCCAGGCGCAGGAAGAACTCCCCACCGTGATGATTGTCGGCGGGGAAGACTCGCCCGGCATCGTGGCGACGCTCAAGTCCGCGCGCCATCCCGATCGCGACCGTCCGCTGGCGCGCATCGTGCCGCTGGGTGACTACACCCAGCAGATCACCAACAAGCAGCTCAGCGTGGCCGTGGAGATTCCCGCCGGATTCGAGGCGGCGCTGCAGGCCGGCGGCGCGCAGAAGGTCCGCCTCGACTACTTCGAGGGCGAGATCAAGTCGGGCATCGCCGCGGCCGACCTCGAGAAGTTCTTCAACGAATACCGACGGAAACTGGTGGAAAAGCGGCTGACCGACCGCGGTCTGTCGCCGACGGTGATGACGCCGTTTACGGTCGAGCGCAAGAACGTCGCCCCGCAGCAGCGCGTCGACGGCGCGAAGTTCGGCGGTTTCATTCCCTACCTGATCATCATCCTGTGCTTCACGGGCGCGATGTATCCGGCGATGGACACGACCGCCGGGGAGAAGGAGAGAGGCACGATGGAAACGCTGCTGTGCAGCCCCGTGCCGCGGCTCAACCTCGTGCTCGGAAAGTTCCTGCTCGTCCTCACGGGCTCGCTGACGGCGATTGTGTGCTCGCTGACTTCGATGGCCGTGATGGGCGTCGTCGCCGGCACCGTGTTTGGTGGCGGGGGCGGCCCGGTTGCGGCGAAGGCCTCGACCACCTTCACGATGATGCCCGCGATCGACCCACTCGGCATGTTTGGCGTGATGGCGATGGTGCTGCCGGTAGCGATGCTGTTCGCCGCGGTTGCGCTGACCATTTCACTTTTTGCCAAGAGCATGAAGGAGGCGCAAAGCTACCTCGCGCCGATGATGTTTGTCGTGGTTATGCCTGCAATCCTGGGACTGATGCCCGGCATCGAGCTCACTGCGCGCACGGCGTTGATCCCCATCTTCAACCTTTCCCTCGTCTGCAAGGAAATGCTCTCGGGTGTTTGGCACTGGAACTACATCGCCTTGATCTTCGGCTCGAGCGCCCTCTACGCAGGTCTCGCATTCGCGCTTTGCGTGCGAATGTTCAATCGCGAGAGCGTGATGTTCCGGGCCTGATTTTTGGTGTGGGTGCAAGCTGAGAGCCGCCCCATCGGGGCGGCTTTCATATTTCCGTAAAACCCGGCCGGCTGGGGGTAAACCCCGGGTAAATAGGCCCTAGGCCTCTAGTCGCGGCGAACCAAGCCTGCTATGTTGCGGTCGCACTTCTCACATCACCATGAACACGCCCACCAGACCGGCCACGCCGGACACCGCCCAGGAGGCCGCGCACCTCAAGAAACTGCGCGATCAGATTTCCACGGACATCGAGGCCATGCAGCAAAAGGAGGCCAGCCTGAAGGAATACGAACAGCGCCTGCGCCTGCTCATGGAGCACAACCAGCAGGGCCAGCCGGCTGCGCAGGCCAACCAGCACTACGTCACCGCCGGGCCCAACAGCCAGGCCGCGCTCGATGAGGAATGGGAGAAATACGACCGGGCCCACGCCCTGCTCGAGGCGGCCCGCCGCGGTCTGACCGACGACCGCCTGGCCCTCAAGGAGCGCGAGGAGAAGCTCGCCCGGCGCGAGGTGGATGTCGCCCGCCGCGAAGCCTGGATCAAGGCGCGCGAACAGGAGCTCGCGGCGGTCCCGGTTGTCGTCAAGGCGCCTGCGCCGGACTCGAACCCCTCCTTTGTCACCTCCCCGCTGCGGGCCACCCGCAAGCTGTTCCAGCCCAAGAAAACCAACGGCTGAGGCTCAGGCTTTTTCCAGCTCGGCCAGCCGGGCGGCGGCGGTTTCCCACGCGGAGGTCGCTGCCTGCAGCTGGTCGACAATGACGGAAAGTTCGCGGTTCAGGTGCTGGGCCTTGCCGGGTGAGGCATAGGTCTCGGGCGCCTCGAGTTCGGAGGTGAGCTCGTTCTGCTTGGTCTCGAGTTGCGCGACCTTCTCCTCGAGGTGGCCGACCTCGGTGCGGAGTTTCTTGATCTCGGCGGGATTGGGTTTGCTGGCCTTGGGCTCGGCTGACTTCTGACCTCGGACCTCTGTCTTCTGCACAGGGCGGGCGTCGGTGAAGCCGGCGGTCAGCGCGGCGCGGGCGTTGCCGGCCTTGGACTTCTCCAGGTAGTAGTCGTAGTTGCCGGCGTAGGGCGTGAGCCGGCCGGAGTGGACGTGCAGGACGGTCTGCGCAAGCGCGCGGATGAAATACACGTCGTGGCTGATGAAGATGAACGTGCCCTCGTAGCTCTTGAGCGCGTTGACCAGCGCGTCGATCGACGGGATGTCGAGGTGGGTCGTGGGCTCGTCCATCAGGAGCAGATTGGGCGGATTGACGAGGAGGCGGGCCAGCGCGAGGCGGGACTTCTCGCCGCCGGAGAGCACCGAGACCTTCTTGTGGACGTCGTCCTTGCGGAAGAGGAAGCCGCCGAGCACGGCGCGCGCCTGCTGCTCGGTGAGCTGGTTCTCGTTCGTGCGGAGCTCCATCACGTTCTCGAACACGGTGAGGTCGAGCTTGAGGTTGTCCGCGCGGTTCTGGGCGAAGTAGCCGGGCACCACGTTGCTGCCGAGGTTGATCTCGCCGCCCTGGATGGGCACGACACCGGCGAGAATCTTGAGGAGCGTGGACTTGCCGGCGCCGTTGGGGCCGACGAGCACGATCTTCTGCGCGCGCTCGGCCTCGAAGTTCAGGTCGGTGTAGACCACGTGGTCGCCGTAGGCCTGCCGGACGTTCTTGAGATTGACGACCTTGAGCCCGGAGCGCGGCGGCTGGGGAAAGCGGAAATTGATCTTCTTGAGGTCCTCCCAGGGCTCCTCGACGGCGACATCCTTGAGGCGCTCGATCTGCTTCTCCTTGGATTTGGCGCGGGAGGCCATCGAGGCCTTGGCCCCGAAGCGGTCGACGAACTTCTGGAGGTGGGCGATCTCGCGCTGCTGGTTCTTGAATTGCGCGGCCTGCTGCTCCTTGCGGGCGTCCTTCTCGTTCAGGTAGTCGTCGTAATTCCCGGTATATTTGTTGAGCGTGCCGCTGCGCAGCTCGAGGATGCCGTTGCAGAGCGAGTTCAGGAACTCGCGGTCGTGGGAGATGATGACCAGGCCGCCGGGATAGCGCGTCAGGTAGTCCTGGAACCAGAGCAGCGCCTCGAGATCGAGGTGGTTGGTCGGCTCGTCGAGCATGAGCAGGGCGGGCTCGCTGACGAGGAGGCGGGCGAGATGGGCGCGCATGACCCAGCCGCCGGAGAAGGACTTGGCGGGCTTGTCGTGGTCGGTCTCGCGGAAACCGAGGCCCGCGAGGATCTTCTTGGCGCGCGGCTCGAGCGTCCAGTCGATGTCGTAATCGTCGTCGTTTTCCGGGACGAGCTTCTTGCCGCTGGTGGCGATGGCGAGGATGCTCTCGTCGCGCACCGGGGCGCTCTCCTGGGGCAGGTAGCCGAAGTCGGCGCCGCGCTCCCACTCGATGGTGCCCTCGTCGGCCTGCTCCTCGCCGAGGATGAGGTTGAAAAGGGTGGATTTGCCCGCGCCGTTGGGCCCGACCAGGCCGAAGCGGTCGGTGCGCGCGACGAAGAGCGACACCTCGGAGAAGAGTTCCCGGGTGCCGTAGGACTTGGCGACATCTGCAATGGTCAGCATGGCGAACCCGCGAGTGAGCCCGCTGGCCACGCCTCCGTCAAGGGCTTTGCTCGGGCCGGGAAATTCAGGTCCCCGGCGGCACGCAGACCGTGGCGCGAGTCTGCAAACTGTCCTGGCTCAGGGCGAAGCGATAGCGTCCCGGGTAGTGCCGTTCGAGGCTAGCCCGCACGTCGGCCACGCCGTTTTCCGCCGTCACCGGCATCGGGGCCCGGCTTTGGCCCAGCCGGCCGGAATTGGCGACCTCCAGCAGGGTGAGCCCGTCGGTGGCCCGCTGGACCGTGACGGTGATTTCCAGCGGTTGTGCCGCGGTGCCGCGGCCCTCGTTGACGGCTTTTTCGACCAAGGGGAGGAGCAGGATGGGCGGAAGGGACTGGGCCAGCAGGGCGTCTTCCAGCGCAAAACGGATCCGGAGTGTTTCGGGTTGCCGCAGGCGCTCGATTTCAAGATAGGCCCGGACGAGGGCGATCTCATCGCCGATGGTGGTCGCCCGCTGCTGGTCGGTCTGGCGGACGGTGCTCCGGTAGAAGTCGGCGAGCCGGGCGGTCATGGCCCGGGCGGCCGCCGGGTTCTGGCCGATCTCGTGGCTGATGGTGGCGAGGGACCGCGCGAGGAAGCCCGGGTTGAGTTGGTAGCGGAGCAGTTCGAAACGGTGCCGCTCCTCCGCCACGGCGGCCTGGAACGCCTGGGCGCGGTTGGCCAGCAGCGACTTGATCAGGACATACGCCAGGGTCCAGATCAGGTAGATGGCGGTCCGGAAGAAAAAGAGGCCCGAACTGAGAATCTCCGCCGGCCCAAAAAATCCGAAGTAGTGGTTGACCGGGAGGCTGACCAGCACGTCCAGGGCGCCGGCGGTCATGCAACCGGCCAACACCAACGCCGCCGCCGATCCGAGCGCGCGCTCGGTGGGCCGGACCCGGCGGAAAAAGAGCCGCAGCAGACAGGTAAGGGTGATGCTCAGCGGCAATTGATAGGCTGTGATCAACAGCGCGGCCGGCATCGAGTCATAGACCGTCACTTTCAGCGGCAGGGACAGCAGCATGAAGCCGCTCCAACCGGCGAGCTGCAGCTGCCAGAAAAGCGGCACGCGCAGGAGCGGCGAGGGGGTGGGCGGACGCGAAGGGTCGGGCATGCGGGGAGGGACGAGGCGCGCCCATAACGCAACCCGGCCCGAATTGTTCAAACCCTATTTTCCCTCAGGCGGCTCGGGAGTCCGCGGCGGGATTTGCAATCGCGCGGGGCTTGGCGTTTCCTGCCTCGATGCCCAATCGCCTCGCCACGGAGCCATCCCCCTACCTGCGCCAGCACGCCGACAATCCCGTGGACTGGCGGCCGTGGGGCGAGGAAGCCTTCGCGCAGGCCCGCGCGGAGCAAAAGCCCATTTTCCTGAGCATCGGCTATTCGACCTGCCACTGGTGCCATGTGATGGCGCACGAGTCTTTCGAGAACCCGGACGTCGCCGCCGTGCTCAACCGCGACTTCGTGCCGGTGAAGCTCGACCGCGAGGAGCGGCCTGACCTCGACCGCGTCTACATGACCTATGTGCAGCAGACGACCGGCCACGGCGGCTGGCCGATGAGCGTCTGGCTGACGCCGGACCTGAAGCCGTTCTACGGCGGGACCTATTTTCCCCCGGAGGACCGGCATGGCCGGCCGGGCTTCGTCACGGTGCTCAACGCCATCACGCGCCACTGGCACGAAAAACGGGAGAAGATTCTCGCCGGCGCCGACGAGGTGGTGGCGGCGCTGCGACGCCAGGCGGCGGAGGGGCCGGCGCGACCCGCGCCCGAGGCGGGCGCACCGGCTCCCACCCTGCCGGAGGCGGCGAGCGAAGCCCTGACCAAGGCGTTCCAATATTTCTACGAGGCGCACGACGCAAATTGGGGCGGTTTTGGCGGCGCACCCAAGTTCCCGCGCCCGGCCGTGCTCAATTTCCTTTTCCGGCTGGCGGCATTGCAGGGAGCCCGGACCGCCGTGGGCACGGAGATGCTCAAGATGGCCACCCTCACCCTGCGCAAGATGGCCGAGGGCGGCCTGCAGGATCATGTCGGCGGCGGGTTCCACCGCTACGCGGTGGATGAAAGGTGGTTCGTCTCGCATTTCGAGAAGATGCTCTACGACCAGGCGCAGCTGGCGGTGAGCTACCTCGAGGCGCGGCAGGCGACGGGGCTCGAGGTCTATGGGTGGATCGCCCGCGATATTTTCACCTATGTGCAGCGCGACCTGACCGGCCCCGCCGGCGGGTTTTATTCCGCGGAGGATGCGGACAGCCTGCTGGCCCACGGCCGGCCGGAGCACGCCGAGGGCGCCTTCTACGTGTGGACCAAGGGCGAGATCGACGCGGTGCTCGGGGCCGACGCGGCGTTCTTTTGCGCCCATTACGGCGTGAAGCCCGACGGCAACGTGGAGCATGATCCGCAAGGCGAGTTCACGGGCCGGAACGTCCTGATGCAGCGCCAGTCGCTGGCGGTGACCGCGCGCGAGCACCAGCTCGAGCTGCCGGCGGCGAGCGACAAGCTGCTCGGCTGCCTGGAAAAACTCCGCACCGGGCGGGCCCGGCGGCCGCGGCCACAGCTCGATGACAAGATCATCGCCGCGTGGAACGGGCTGATGATCTCGGCGTTTGCGCGGGGGGCGCAGATGCTCGGCGAACGTCCGTATCTGGCCACGGCGACCCGGGCGGCGGAGTTTCTGCAGCGCGAACTTTACGACGGGAAAACCAACACGCTCTACCGGAGCTGGCGCGAGGGCCGCGGCGCCATCGCGGGCTTTGCCGAGGACCATGCGTTTCTCATCCAAGGCCTGCTCGATCTCTATGAGGCGGGCTTCGATATCCGCTGGCTGCAATGGGCGGAGCGCCTGCAGGTCGCGATGGACGAGCGGTTCGCGGACCCGGTCCGCGGCGGCTATTTCAATTCCCGCGCCGACGACCCGCATGTGATCGTGCGTTTGAAAGAGGACCACGACGGCGCCGAGCCGTCGGCCAATTCCATCGCGGCGCTGAATCTTCTCCGGCTGGACTGGATGCTGGGTGGTGGAGCGCCGCCGACCCCGGCGGCGAAGCGCCGCGAGGTCGCCGCGCCTCCAGGGGCCACCTATCGCGAGCGGGCGGTGCGGACCATCGCGGCGCTGCGCCCGGAATGGGAGGCCAGGCCGCAAGGGCTGCCGCAGCTGTTGTGCGCAATCGAGCTGGTGGTGGAGGCGCCGCGCACGGTTGTCCTGGCCGGCGATCCCGCGGCGGCGGACTTTCACGCGCTGGCGGCGGTGGCGGTGGAACGACCGGGTCCGCGCCGCGCCGTGCTGGGCGCCGATGGCGGGGCCGGCCAAAAATGGCTGGCGGCCCGGCGGCCTTACCTGGCGGACATGAAGCCCGTCGGAGGACGCGCCACGGCTTACGTGTGCGAGAACTTCGCCTGCCAGGCGCCGGTGGCGGATCCGGCGGCGCTGCGCCAGTCGCTCGCCTGAGCCCTAGATGGGCGGGCCCGGTTACTCGTCCTCGGCCACCTTGAGCTCGGCGGTGCCGCCCGCCGTGGTGTGCAGGAGATCCTGGATTGATTCAATGATCGCCAGCATTTCCGGATGCCGGGCGGCGAAGGTCAGCAACCGGATCCTCCGTTCATCAAGCTTCGCCTGGCGCACGGCGTCCATCAATTGGCGGGCCGCCAGGCCCAGGGCCCGGTCGTAAACCGCCAGTTTTTGCCGGACGGGCCCCAAGGTTGCCGGGTCGGCGAGATCGACTCCGCTCACGGATTCCAGCCAGAGCAGGGCAAGGCTGGCCATCTCGGGGGAATCGGACGGGTAGCCCATTTTGGCCATCAAGCGCGCAATGGTCTTGAACTTCACCGGGCGTCCGCTCTCGACATTCAAAATCGTATTGCGGTGGCAACGCGCCAACTTGGCCAAAGCCTCGTGGCTCAGGTCTTTTTGCTCCCGCAACCGGCGGAAAAGCTGCGCATATTGCATCGGGTGGTTGCATGATGGCGGTCCGAAACTTTGTCAACGCAGGCGACGTGCAAGAAAAGTTGTTGACAAAACATGTGCGCACAAAAAAGTTGTTAACCGCGATGAAACCCCACCGTCAGGGCCGGACGGGGGCGAGGGAGCAAGCGTTACGCCGTGCCCACGCCCACCGATTGCTCATGACCCTGGCGGGCATCTGCCGGGAATTGCGCTGGGCGCAATCCGACGAAGTGGTTTGCGCCGCCTACCTTGAGGTCGAGCAACATCTCATGAAACTGGTGCAGCAGTCGCAAAAAGAAAAATGGACGTGCACTCCGCCGATCAAGCTGCGCTGAGGCGCCGGCGGGCCCCCCGCGACCGCGTCCGGTTGCTCGTGGTCGAACAGGACGGGTTGATGCGAAGCGCTTTGGCGCAACTTTTGCAACGCGCGGGTTACGCGGTGCAGACGGCCGCGACGGCCCACGAGGCCTTGGCGGCCGGCCAGCAGTCGGACTGGGACTGCCTGGTGACGGAGCTGGACCTGCCCGACGCAAGCGGCCTGGAGCTGTATGCGCGGTTGCTTTTTCAAGGTCGGGAGCGGCTCCCGGCGGTCTTTCTGACCATCCGGCCACAGGCGATTCTGGAGTTGAGCCTCAAGGAGGCCTATTGGGTCCGGCTGCTGCGCAAACCGTGCGCTTTCACCGATCTTCTCGCGGCCTTGGAGCAATGCTTGGGCGCGTCGCAAACCCTTTGACGGCGATCACCGGGCCAGGGCGGCTTTCACCAGCCGCCGGTCGCCGTCATTGGGGGCGGGTTTGATGCCGAGCGCGGCGCAGAGCAGGTTGTAGACGTGGATGTTGTCCACGTCGGGAATCTCGACGCCGTGCTTGAAGGCGGGGCCGCTGGCGATAAAGAGCGCGCCCATGTTGGCGAGGGCGGGATCCCAACCGTGGCTGCCCTTGTTGTAGGTGAGCACGCGATTGGGCCAGCCGACCCGGCTCTCGATATTCCAGTGGTCGTCGGGGATGAGCACGACGTCAGGGATGCGCGGATTGCCCCGGTAGTGAAAACGCTCGGGGGTTTCGTCGCGGAGCCAGACGTGCAATTGCGGCGGGGCCTTGGCTCGGATGTGCGCGGCGAGTTCCGCCGCGGTGCCCGTGCCGGGCTTGGGGCGCACGCCGCCGGTCGGCCCGGTGGATTCCACCCGCACCCGGGCGACGTCCATTAAGTCCTCGAGAAAGATCACCCGGTCGGGGCCCTGCTCCGACATTCCGTGGTCGGACACGATCACGAGGCTGGTATGGTCGCGCAGGCCCAGGCGTTCCAAGCCGGCCAGCAGCCGGGCGATGGCGGCGTCCGCCCGTCGGACGGCATCCCCGGTTTCGGGCGCATCCGGGCCGAAAGTGTGGCCGGCATGGTCGACGATATCAAAATACAGCGTGCAGAAACGCGGGCGCTCCGCCGCGGGCGCGGTGAGCCAACCCAGCAGCTCGTCCACCCGTTGTTCCGTCGGGATCTTGCCGTCGAAGGGCTTGAAACGGCTGGGCCGCAGGCCGTGATTCTCCACCTCGGACCCCGGCCAGAAATAGCAAGCGCTGCGCACGCCCTGTTTTTCCGCGGTGATCCACGCCGGTTCACCCGCGGCCCACCAACGTTCCTCCTTGTTGCTGGCCGGCTTGCCCATGCTGAAAGTCTCGTTGAAGGCCGGGTCGAAGAACTCGTTGCCGACGATGCCGTGGTGCGCGGGATAGAGGCCGGTGACGAGGGTGTAGTGGTTGGGGAAGGTTTTCGAGGGGAACGAGGAGGTCATGCGCGTGGCATGAACACCGTCCCGCGCGAGGGCGCGCAGGGTGGGCGCGTCGTATTTCTGCAGGTAGTCCCAGCGGAAGCCGTCGATGGAAATGAGGATCAGCAGCTGGTTGCGCGGGGCGGCGGGCGGGGGCGTGGTGCACGCCGCCAAGCCGAGGATGAACAGCAGGCCGGCCAGGAGGCGGGGTGAAAGTCGGGGCGACATGGTTCAGCGGGCCAGCACTTCGCGGGCGAGGCGGTTGTCCCCATCGTTTGGCGCGGGTTTCACCCCCAGGGTGGCGCAGAGGAAATTATAGAGATGAATGTTTTCCACGTCGGCGAATTCGTGGCCGTGGCGGAACGAGGGGCCCTGCGCGATGAAAAGCGCGCCCATGTTGGGCGTGGCCGGGTCCCAGCCGTGGTTGCCGCGATCGAGATTCCCGGTGAACCTTTTCAGGACCGCCTTGCTTTCCACGTTCCAGTGGTCGTCCGCGATGAAGACGACGGCCGGGATCCGTGGATCGGCGCTGTAATGGTAGCGCGCCGGCACGGCCTCGCGCGCGTAGACCTGCACCTGCGGCGGGGCCTTGGCGCGCATCTGTGCGGCGAGCTCGGCCGGAGTGACCGTGCCGGGCTTGGGCCGGACGCCGCCATTGGGCCCGGTGGACTCCACCTCCACCTGCGAGATATCCAGCAGGTCCTCAAGGAACACGAACCGGTCGGCGCTCTGCTCGGACATGCCGTGGTCAGACACCACGACGAGGTTGACCTGGTCCCGCAGACCGCGGGCGGTGAGGCCGGCAAGCAGGCGGGCGATGGCGTCGTCGGCCTCCTTGACGGCGGCGGCGGTCTCGGGCGCGTCGGGCCCGGCCTTGTGGCCGACCGCATCGACGATATCTATATAAAGCGCGGCGAAGCGCGGGCGCCGGTCCGCCGGCAGGTCGAGCCAGGCGAGCAGGTCGTCCACCCGGCGGGCGGCGCCGATGCGGCCGTCAAAGGCCTTGTGGAGGCTCGGCCGGGTGCCGTGGATTTCCGCCTCGCTGCCCGGCCAGAAATAGACGGCGCTGCGCACGCCCTGTTTCTCCGCCGTGATCCAGATCGGCTCGCCCTGCTGCCACCAGCGCGCATCCGCGTTGTCCCCGGGCAGGTTCTTGCTGAAGGAGGCCTGCCGGACCGGGTCGTAGAAGTAATTGGAGACGATGCCGTGGTGCTCGGGCCGCAGGCCGGTGACGAGAGTGTAGTGGTTGGGGAAAGTCTTGGACGGGAACGACGGCGTCATCCGCCGGGCGTGCACGCCGGCGGCGGCGAGAGCCGTGAGGGTGGGCGCGTCGTATTTCTGCAGGTAGTCCCAGCGAAAGCCGTCGAGCGAAACCAGGATCAGCGGGCCGGCCGCCGGGGGCGGCGGGGTGGAGCAGGAAAGGAGCAGGCCGCAGAGCAGAAGGCCGAGGGCGGCCGAAAAGCACTTCATCCCCGCAAGTTGGTGGATTGCCTCGGGTCGCGCAACCTGCTTCCTGTGGGTGCATGACGGAAATCGAACGCCTGATCCTGCTGGAGGAACGCTACGCGCACCTGCAGCGCCACAGCGCCGAACAGGACAAGGTCATGCTTCAGCTGGCCGACGAACTGGCGAAGCTCCGGAAGGAGCTGGCGGCGCTGCGCACGCAGCAAGCGGGCGGACGCGACAGCGAGGAGGCGCCGGACGAGCGCCCGCCGCACTATTGAGACAGCTGGCAGGCCGGCCGGATTTTGTAGGGTCGTCGCTTGCGACGACCTCGCCTCACAACCCAAGGTCGCCGCAAGCGGCGACCCTACAACGGAGAAAGGCGATCAGAACAGCGCGGTGACCTCGACGTGCTGGCCAGGCTCGAGGAAAATCTCGCCCGAGACCGCCGCTGTCTCGTCGTTCTTGTAGAGCTTGCACGCAACGGGCCCCGTGGCCTCGTCGGTCGCCCAGCCCCACTTGCCGATGGAAACGAATTTCATCGGCAGACCCTTGTCCCAGCTGAGGCCCGGGCCGTCGCCGCGGATATAAAGCTTGTTGCCGATGCCGATGTAAGCGGTGACCAGCAGGCGGGTGGCGCCGTCGGCGGAGACGGAGGGCTCGACCGTGGCGGCGGCCTCGGCGGTGAGGTCATCGGACGGCGCGGCGGCCGTGTCGGCCGGGGAGTCGGGGAAAGCGGCTTCGCCGGAATTTTCGGTTGGCGTGTCACCCGGCATCGCCTCGGACATGGCGGCGAGCGTGTCCTCGGGCTTGGGCTTGCGCGGGGCGCGGGGTTTCTTCGGCTTGGGCTCCTCGACGATGGCGACGGGGGATTCCGTGACGGAGACGGATTCGACGACAGGCACGGCCTTGGGCTCTTCCTGTAACGGCGGTCTATGACCGCCGTCTTCCGTCAGCGTGGTTTCGGCCCGGCGGTCATAGACCGCCGCTACAGGGGCTGACGCAATTGCGGCGAGCTTCGCGTCGAGCGCGGCCACGGCGGCGGTGAGGCGGGCCTCGAACTTGCCGACGGCGGCGTCCTGGGCGGCGGCGAGCGATTTGCGGGTGGCGGTCTCCAAGGCGGCCAGCTCGGCGGTGGCCTTGTGAATCTTGTCGGCGATGACCGCCAGGCGCTCGCTTTCGCTCTGGCGCAGGGTGGCGAGCTCCTCGGTCAGGCGCTCCTTCTCCTCGTCCTCGGAGGTGGCCAGCTGCTGGTTGAACTCGGCGAGCTTCTCCTGCATGCGGTAGGGCAGGTTCTCGGCGGCGTGGGCGGTCTTGTGCACGGCCTCTTCGACCGCCTTGATCTGCGCGGCGGCCCGGGCGAGGCTCTCGCTGGCGGCGTTGAGGCGCTGGACATGGTCGGAAACCTTGGTGCGCTCGGTCTGGACGTATTCCGCGGAGTCGGCGGCGTAGTCGATGAGGAACGGGATCAGGCCGATGATGGCGGCCAGCCCGACGCAGACCACCGCGCTGACAAAGGGCAGGGGGGCGTAGGGGTTCTTGTCATTGAAAAAGACGATGATGAACGCCGTGAGCAGCAGGCCGAGGTCGATCACCAGAAAGATCCATTTGGGCAGACGGGGGGCGGGGTCCAGATTCATAGGCGAGTCGCGCGCACGCTTCTTTTCACGGGGCGCGGGCGGTTTCTCAAGGCTAAACGCAGTGGCGGCGCCGCCGGAAAAGAACCTTGAGCAGCCGGCGGAGCCGGGCAGACTGCCGGCACAGCCGATGAACTTTTCCCACTTCGTGCGGATCGACCGGGAGCGCCGCGGGCTGGAGTGTCACTACGTGGTGCACACCGGCAATCCGAAGTTCACGGTGGAACTGACGCCGGACCACGAGGCGCCGGACAAGCTCGGGCGGGGCGTCATCAAGCGGGTGTGCGTGCCGAACTCCTGGGCCGGGGACTACGGCCAATACGGCCAGTTGCTCGCCGCGGCGCAGGAGTTTTTCGGCCAGTCGCACCCGGGCGACGCCCCGGCGCGCCGGTAGGGCGGCGAGTCCCTCTTGGCCGGCCATAGGCTTGGCGAAGGCTGCCCGCCGCCGTGGCGCGGATCCGGCTTCGCCAGCGCTACGACGGACAAGGCGGAGCCCGCTGCCCTGCCTCACGCCATCAGCTGGCGCCAGGACTGGGCCAGGAACGAGACGAGCATGCCGATGCGGATCGAGCCCTCGAAGGTCAGCACGACCAGCACCCACTTGAGACCGCAGGTGCTGCGGATGAGATAGCCGGCGCCCGTCACCAAGATCAGCACGACGCCTTGGGCGCGGCCGACCGGGTGCAGCAGCAGCGTGAGCATCCAGGCATAGTAGAAGAGCAACCCGCCGGCCCAGGTGGCGGCCATCCAGCCGGCCATCGGCAGCTCGCGCGGGTCGGCGTTGACCCGGATCTGCTTGATGCCGAGGTAGCGCTCGCTGACCACGAGCTGCCAGAGCTCGAAGGCGAGGAAAAGCGGCGCAAGCAGCGCGGAGGGATTCATGGACGGAGTCAATTTCGCGGCCCGGCCGCCGCGAGGCCAGATTTTATTCCCTTTGGGTTCAATCTCCCGGAGCTTGCTCCGGCTTGGTCTTGAGATTCCACGGCGAGGTCGCCGTGGCTCCAGAACGAATTACTGGAGAGCGGGCGACCCCGCCCGCGGGTGGTTCGATCAATGCCCCCGGGGCTTGCCCCGGGGATCTTTACTGCGGATAGGTTTAGCCCCGCGCTCCGCGCGGGCTAAACCTGCGCGGAGCGCAGGTTCCACCAAAGACAGTGCACCGCATTCCGGGATGGAATTCCGCGGCCCGGGCGGTATGGTGCGGGCAGCGACCGACGTGCTGCCGGCCGTGCAATCCCAACCCCGGAGTCAGCCATGACCGCAATGTTCCTCGTGAAGTATCTTTGCACCGCGCTGGTCGCGGGCGTGAGCGGCGGCCTCGCGATGCAGCTCGCCATGCGGCTCATCGCGCACGGCGGCCACGTCAAAGGCGACATGATCCTCGCCCTCGGCAGCCTCATCACCAAGTCCCGCGACAACGCCTACCGGGTCGGGCTGATCGTACACGTGACGGCGGCGATCGGGTTCGGGCTGGTTTACACCCTGCTGATGGTGACGCTCGGCTACACGCACATGCCCATTTCACTCATGCTCGGGCTGGGGGTCGGCGCGCTGCACGGCCTGATCGTCAGCCTGATGCTGGTGTGGGTGGTGGCGGACCAGCACCCGCTGGAGGAGTTCAAGGAGACCGACCTGCTCGTCGGCCTCAGTCACATGGCCGGCCACGTGGCTTACGGTGGGGTGATCGGGTTGATCGTCGGCTTGTCGCCGCTCTGAGAAACTAGCTGCAACTTCGGGGTGGGGCGGGGTGTTTCAAGGGGCAACTCCCCCACACCATGCTGTCCGACCTCCGCCTTTCCCTGCGGACTCTCACCAAGAGTCCGGCCTTTGCCTTGATCGCCATCAGCACGCTGGCGCTCGGCATCGGCGTGAACACCGCGATGTTCAGCATCGTCGAGGGCATCGCCCTGCGCGGACTGCCGTTCCCGGAGCAGGACCGGCTCATCTCCATCTACACCACCACCTCGGGCAACCCCGACGACCGCGGGGGCCTGTCATGGGGCGAATTCACCGACCTGCGCGCGCAGCAGCAATCCTGCATCGATTACGCCGTTTATCAGGATCGCACGACCACCCTCAGCAGTGCCGGCGGCGACCCCGAACGTGTCGAGGGCACGGCGATCACGGCCGCGGGCCTGGCGACCCTGCATGCGCCCATCGAGCTCGGCCGCTGGTTCAATGCCGCGGAGGACAATCCGGGCGCGCCCGCCACCATCGTGCTTGGCCATGCGCTCTGGGAGAACCGCTTCAAGGCCGACCCCGCCATCCTTGGCCGGCAGGTGAAACTCAACGGCGAGTCCGCCACCGTCATTGGCGTCGCCCCGGCCGCGTTCCGCTTTCCGGAAAACGCCGACGCCTTCCATCCGGTGCGGGACATGTTTCGTGAGGACCAGCGCGACAACCGTCAGCTGTCCGTCTTCGGCCGGCTCAAACCCGGGGTCTCCGTGGCGCAGGCCCAGGCGGAGTTCGCGGCCATCGGGCAGCGCTTCGCGGCCGGGCATCCCGTGGAGACGAAGGGCGTCGGCTACCACGTGCAGACGCTGCGCGAGGTTTTCGTGGACCAGGAGACCCGCCTGCTGCTCGGCGTCATGCTTGGGGCGGTGTTTTTCGTGCTGCTCATCGCCTGCGCCAATGTCGCCAACCTGCTCCTCGCCCGCGCGGCCGCCCGGGAAAAGGAGCTGGCCGTCCGGGCCGCGCTGGGCGCCGGCCGCGGCCGCGTCGTGCGCCTGCTGCTGACCGAGACGGCGGTTCTGACCGGGCTCGGGGCCCTGGTCGGCCTGGTGCTGGCCTACGCCGGCGTCGTGCTCTTCCGCAACAACATCTCCGACCTCAAGCCACCCTACTGGATGGTCTTTGAACTCGACGGCACCGCGCTGCTCTACGCCGCCGGCATCACGACCGCGACCTGCCTGCTCGCGGGCCTCTACCCGGCGCTGCGCGCTTCGCGCACGGACCTGAACTCGGTGCTGAAGGACGGGGGGCGCGGCTCGACGGCGGGCGGACTGGGCCGGTTCACGCGCCTGCTGGTCATCGGTGAGATCGCCATGTCCTGCCTGCTGCTCGTCCTCTCGGGCCTGATGGTGCGCACCGTCGTAAAAATGCAGAGCGCGCCGCTCGGCTTCGACACCGCCGGCATCTACCACGGCCGGGTCGCGCTCCTCGACCGGGAGTCGAAGGGCGCCGCGCAACAGCGGGCGTTCTTCAAGCAGCTCGCCGCGCGGCTCCAGGCCGCCCCGGAAATCGCCAGCGCCGGCCTGGTGGATTCGCAGCCGACCTACGGGGGCAATGAACCGGTGGTCATCGACGGCCGGGCGCCGGAGCCCGCCGGCACGCGCGGGCCCGTGGCGACGGTCAAGGCGGCGTCCCCCGGCTATCTGCCGACGCTGGGCATCCCGATCCTGCAGGGCCGCAATCTCACCGAGGCGGACGCGGCCGAAGCGCCGGCCGTGGCGGTCATCAGCACGAATTTTGCCGAGAAATACTGGCCCGGTCGCAGCCCGCTCGGCCAGCGGTTCCGCCGGGGCGGCGGAAAACCCGGCGAGAAGCCGGAGTGGATCACGGTGGTGGGCGTGGCCCGCCAGGTCATGCAGGGGCGCTTCGACAACGAGGTGACGCCGCAGGCCTACGTTTCCTACCAGCAGACGGCCAACGCCGAGCTCGACCGCATGAGCGTGTTCGCCCGCGCGCGCCGCGGGGACGCCGCGCTGCTGGCTCCCGTCCTGCGCCGCACCGTGCGGGAGGTGCGCGACGACCTGCCGGTCTATTTCGCCCAGACGATGGACCAGATGCTGGCCGAGGCGGCGGCCTCGAAAAAAATCATCGCCTGGCTCTTCGGGGTGTTCGGCGCCGTGGCCTACGGTCTCGCGGGCATCGGCCTCTATGGCGTGATGAGCTACGCGGTCAGCCAGCGCACGCAGGAGATCGGGGTGCGCGTGGCGCTCGGGGCGACCCCGGGTGACATCCTCGCGCTGGTCTGCCGCCAGGGTGGCTGGCAACTGGGCCTCGGTCTCGGTCTCGGCCTTGGCGCCGCGTTCTTCGCCGGCCAGCTGCTCGCCACGTTCCTCTACGGCGTGAGCCCGCGCGATCCCGTGACGTTCGGCACCACGTTGCTCTCCCTCGGGCTGGCCGGCGCGCTGGCGCTGCTCATGCCGGCGCTCCGCGCGCTGCGGGTCAACCCGGTCGAGGCGCTGCGTGGCGAGTGAGGCGGTCAGTAGCCGACCGCCTTGCTGTCGGGCTTGCGCGAGTCCGCGGCGCCGAGCCGGAGGTGGGTGGCCGGATCGACCATGATGGTCATCGTGTCGTTCGGGTAGCGCTCGATGACGGGCACGCGCTGGGCGCCGAAAAAGTTGCGCTGCTCGAGCTGGTGCCCCTTTGCGCGCAGCGCCTCCATGGTGTCGGTGCTGAGCCCGTAGGGATCGTAGTTCACGACATCGGGCATCCACTGGTGATGGATGCGCGGCGCTTCGACGGCGAGCGAGACCGGCAGGTCGAAATCGATGACATTGGTGATCACCTGGAAAACCGCGTTGATGATCGTCGAGCCGCCGGGCGCGCCGGTGACGAGGAAGATCTTTTTGTCCTTGAACACGAAGGTGGGCGCCATGGACGAGAGCGGGTGCTTGCCCGGCGCGATGGCATTGGCCTCGCCCTGGATCAGGCGGAACTGGTTTGGCGTGCCGGGCTTCGAGGTGAAGTCATCCATTTCGTTGTTCATGAGCACGCCCGTGCCCGGGATCGTCACGCCGGAACCAAAGCCGCCGTTGAGCGTGAAGGTGTTGGCGACCGCGTTGCCGTCGGCATCGACGATCGAGAAGTGCGTGGTCTCGGTGGACTCGGCGGCCAATTCGGCGCGTCGCGCCTGGAGCATGGCGACCTTCGGCGGTTCCCAACCGGCCGGATTGCCCGGGGCCAGTCCGGCCGAGGGCGTGGCCTTGTTGGGGTCGAAATTTTTCATCAGCCCGGCGATATAGCCGCGATCCAGCAGGCCGGCGACCGGCACCTTGACGAAATCCGGATCGCCGAGGTATTCCGCGCGGTCGCGGTAGGCGCGGCGCATGGCCTCGATGAAGAGGTGGTATTTCGCGGCGGAATTCGGCCCGAGCGCCGCGACGTCGAAGGGTTCGATCATGGCGAACATCTGCAGGAGCGCGATGCCGCTCGAGCTGGGCGGCGGCATCGTGACGATCTCGTAGCCGCGGTAGGTCGTGCGCAGCGGCACCCGCTCGACCGCCGTGTAATTCTTCAGGTCGGCGAGGCTGATGGTGCCGCCGTTCCGCGCCATGGCGTCGGCGATCAGGCGCGCCGTCTCCCCTTCGTAGAACTCGCGGGGGCCGTTCTGCTGCAGCCGCGCGAGCGTCGCGGCCAGCTCGGGCTGGCGCCAGAGATCGCCGGCGCGCCAGAGCGCGCCGCCGTTGAGGAAGATCTTCTTGGAATCGGGAAACGCGCCGAGCTTCTCGGCCTGGCCGCGGAAGCGCGCCGCCGTGAATTGCGTGAGGCGGTGGCCGTCCGCGGCCAGGCGGCGCGCCGGCTCGATGAGCTCGGCCCACGTGAGTTTGTGGGAGCCGTATTTCTCGAGGGCGAGCGCCCAGCCGGCGACGTCGCCGGGCACGCCGCTCGCGCGCCAGCCGAAGGTGGACGAGCCGGGGCCCTTGAGCACGTTGCCGTCGGGGCCGAGATACATGTCGCGCGAGGCGGCGGCCGGCGCGCGTTCGCGATAGTCGATCGCGATGTCCCGGCCGTCGGCCAGGTGGATCATCATGAAGCCGCCGCCGCCGAGCGGCCCGGCCCAGGGATAAACGACGCCGAGCGCGAAACCGGTCGCCACCGCCGCATCCACGGCGTTGCCACCCCGCTGCAGCACATCGGCGCCGACCTGGGCGGCGAGTTCGTGCGCCGACACGACCATGCCGTGCTCGGCCTCGACCGCCATGCGCTGCGCGAACGCCGTGAGGGGCGCGGCCAGCACCAGCGCGGTGATCACCGGGGGGACGACAAAACGCGGGGTAAATCTCATGCGCGCATCATCCCGCGGCTCCGGGCCGGCTCAAGTCACAAACGCCGCGACCGGCCCCGCCGGATGATATCACTTGTTTCGGACGGAGGGTTGGCTATTGAATAACCGACCACCTAACCGGCCTGTAAGCAGGCTGAGCGTTCTTCCTTAACACCGTATGAATACCAAGATGTCTGATTCCCGGGCCGCTCACCGAGCCGGCCCGCGGCGGATGCGCGTTTTCGCGTCTCTCGCCTTGTTAGCCACGGCCACGGCCGCTTTCGGCCAGACGACCGCCGCCGCCCCCAAGGACGAAGTCGTCCAGCTGGAGAAATTCGTCGCCACGGGTTCCCGCTTCAACGACCGCACGGTGACCCAGTCGCCGGTGCCGATCGACGTGATCAGCGGCACCGAGATGAAGCAGGGCGGCTACAACGAGACCAGCCAGATGCTGCAGGCCAACATCCCCTCGTTCAACTTCCCGCGTCCGTCCCTCACCGACGGCACGGACCACATCCGGCCCGCCACGCTGCGCGGCCTCGCCCCCGACCAGACGCTCGTGCTGATCAACGGCAAGCGCCGCCACACCAGCGCGCTCGTCAACCTCAACGGCTCCATCGGCCGCGGCTCGGTCTCGACGGATTTCAACGCCATCCCGGCGTCCATGATCGAGCGCATCGAGGTGCTGCGTGACGGGGCCTCCGCCCAATACGGCTCGGATGCCATCGCCGGCGTCATCAACGTCATCCTCCGCAAGGACGCCGGCTGGGGCCTGAACCTCGGCTACGGCAAGACCAAGGTGGGCGACGGCGCGGACTACAAGCTCGATGCCTTTGCCGGCACCGCGCTCGGGGACAAGGGCTCGCTCTTCGTCAGCCTCTACCTGCGCGACCATGGCGCCACCAACCGGATCCAGCCGGATACGCGCCAGCAGTATTTCGGCATCAGCACCACGACGGGACTCCCCGTGCTGCCCTCCGGCAACTACGGCTCGGGCACCGGCCTCAGCCCGTCGAACGGCACGCTCGATCCCCGCGAGGCGACCGTCAACCGCATCGACCACCGCTTCGGCGACCCGAAGACCAAGGACAAGGGCATCTGGTTCAACGGCGACTACCCGCTGGCCGACGGCATGGACCTCTATTTCTTCGGCGGCGCCAGCGACCGCCACGCCAATGGCGCCGGGTTCTTCCGCCGTTCCGGTGACGACCGCACCATCCGCGCCATCTGGCCCGACGGTTTCCTTCCCTTCATTGATACCGTGGTCAAGGACTACTCCTTCGGCGGCGGCGTCAAGGGCAAGGCCACCGACTGGAACTACGACCTCAGCACCACCTATGGCACCAACATCCTGGATTACCGCACGTCGAACTCGGAAAATGTCACGCTCGGCAACGCCAGCCCGACCGCCTTCTACGACGGCCGGCTGAAGTTCGACCAGTCGACCACCAACCTCGACCTGACCAACTCGTTCAACGCCGGCCTGGCCACCCCGCTGAAGCTCGCCACCGGCGCGGAGTTCCGCGCCGAGAAATACACCATCACCGCCGGCGAGCCCAACTCCTACATCAACGGCGGCATGACCATCATCGGCGGCCCGTCCAACGGCAACCTCGGTGCGGTCGGCGCGCAGGTGTTCCCGGGCTTCAAGCCCACCGACGCCGGCGCCCACACCCGCAACTCCAAGGCCGTCTACCTCGACTTCGAGCAGAACCTGACCGACAAGTGGCTGGTCGACCTGGCCGGCCGCTTCGAGGACTACAGCGACTTCGGCAACAACAGCACCGTGAAGCTCGCCACCCGGGTCGAGGTCACCGACACGCTGGCCCTGCGCGGCTCCGTGAGCACGGGCTTCCGGGCCCCGCACCTCGCGCAGGAGTGGTTCAGTTCCACCGCCACCAACTTCATCGGCGGCGTGCCCTTCGACATCCTGACCTTCCCGGTCAGCAATCCGGCCGCCGTCGCGCTGGGCGCCAAACCGCTCACCCCGGAGAAGTCGACCAACTACAGTTTCGGTGGCACCTGGAACACCAAGACCGGGTTCTCGGCCTCCATCGATTACTACGACATCAAGATCAAGGACCGCATCGTGCTGTCCTCGAACTTCACCGGCGCCTCCGTCATCGCGCTGCTCGCCACCCAGGGCATCACGGGCATCGGCGGCGGCCGCTACTTCACCAACGCGGTCGACACCACGACCAAGGGCCTTGACGTCAGCGGACGCTACACGTGGAAGACGACCGACGCGGGCAAGTTCACGTTCACCGCCGGCTATAACCACAACACGACGAAGGCCGACAAGATCAAGCAGGCCCCGGCCAACCTCGCGGCCATCACCACCACGCCGCTGTTTGACCTGACCGAGACCACCCGCCTCGAGAAGGGCCAGCCGCGCGACAACCTCAACCTCTCGACCACCTGGGAAATCGGCAAGTTCTCCATCCTGGCGCGCGAGGTGCGCTATGGCGAGGTCTCGGCGGTGCAGTTTGCCAGCGCCACGCAGGCGCAGATCGACGCGCTCACGCCGGGGTATGATGTCTCGTTCGCGCCGGCGGTCCCGGGCGCGGTCGGCGGCACCACCGCCAACCAGCAGATCATCCAGACCTTCGGCGCCAAGTGGCTCACCGACCTGGATGTGACCTACCACTACAGCAAGAACATCACCGTTTCGATCGGCGCGAACAACCTGTTCGACGTTTATCCCGACCAGAACATCCGCTCAAAGGTCGTCAACGGGGTGGCCTTCAACGGGGCCGACAACGTCGGCATCTTCCCCTACAGCGGCATCTCGCCCTTCGGCTTCAACGGCGCGTTCTACTACGGCAAGCTGAGCTTCAAATACTGAGTTCGGCCGGGTCATCTTCAAGGCGCGGACCACCCGGTCCGCGCCTTTTTATTTTCCGGTCCACCAGCGGGTTGGACGGTATAACGCGACGGGAGATTGCCGACGGGGCCCGGCTGCGCACTGTGGGCGCGCCATGATCCTCTCCGTCGGCTGCGCGCTGGACTACCAGGTCCTGTCCCCCACCGCGCACTTCACCTTCAACGTCCTCGCCAACACTGACGCCCACCAGCGCCTGCTCGACGAGTCGTTGACGTTCACGCCGGAGGTCGTGCCGGAGAAGGTCTCAACGTCGAAGGGCAACCGCGTCGTCCGCGCCGAGGCGCCAGCGGGGCCGTTTGAGGTGCGCTACGCCGCCGAGGTCGAGGTCACCCGCCCGGTGTTGCCGGCCGAGGTCAAGGCCGACAATCCCGGCCGCCTGCCGCTCACGGTGCTCACCTACCTGCTGCCCAGCCGCTATTGTGAAAGCGACCGGTTCGCGCAGCTGGCCTGGGAACTCTTTGGCCAGACCGAAAACCGGGCCGAGCAGGTGCGCGAGATCTGCCGCTGGCTCGACGCCAACCTCACCTACGCGATCGGCTCGACCGACGGCCGCACTTCGGCGTGGGAGGTGTGGCAGGGCCGCAAGGGGGTGTGCCGCGACTACTCGCACCTCGCCATCGCCTTCTGCCGGGCGCTCAACATCCCCGCGCGCTACATCGGCGGCTACGCGGCCGGGCTCGACCCGATGAACTTCCACGCCTGCTTCGAGGCCTACCTTGGCGGCCAGTGGTATCTCTTCGATCCCACCGACCAGATCCCGCCCGACGAGATCGTGATCATCGCGCGCGGTCGCGACGCCACCAATGCGGCGCTCACCACCATCTTCGGCAAGGTGCAGATGACCCCCGTGCGCGTGACCACCGCGAAGATCCTGCCGCCGCCCGCCCAGGCCGCGGGCTGAGCCTCACGCCGGCCACAGCGAGCCGGGCGGACCGAAGCGCGTGTCGGCGGAGAAATGCAGGTCGAAGTGCTGAGCGAGCACCGTGAGCAGTTCCTCGGGGGTGGCGATCACGCGCTGCTCGAGAATCTCGGCGCCGCGCCGGTGGGT
The DNA here is from genome assembly GCF_900104925.1 of Opitutus sp. GAS368. NCBI lineage: Bacteria > Pseudomonadati > Verrucomicrobiota > Opitutia > Opitutales > Opitutaceae > Opitutus > Opitutus sp. GAS368. The sequence continues at coordinate 1,533,689 of NZ_LT629735.1, read as the reverse complement.
GAACTCACGATTGAGAACACTCCGGCGTGTGCCGTCCAGGCCGGCGCGCGCGGCGGTCAGGCGCTGGCGGAAATTTGATTCGGGGTTTGTGCTCGTCCACCAGTTGGCCAGCTCGCGGTCGATGAGCGGCATCTCCTCGCCGGTGAACTCGCAGACATCCACCCAGTCGTTCACCACCCTGACCTGATGCATGAGGACGCCGCCTTCGCGCACGAAGCGCCGCGGCTCATGGGGCGTGGCCTGCTCGGTGTTTTCCTCGAGACGGATGGCGGCGGTGAGCGAAAAGCTGCCGACACCGCAGTCGACCACCCACGGCGCACCGTCGAGGTCGACTTTCACGAAAAGATGCGTGCGCGGCGGGATGAAGTCGCGGGCCCGTTGCAGACGCACGCGCGCGGAGAGCGGCGTGACGTTGAACCCGAGCGCGCCGAGCACGTGCAGCAGCAAGCCGTTTTGCTGGAAGCAATAGCCGCCACGTCGCGCGTGCACGAGCTGCTGTTCGAGCGACGCGGGGTCCAGCTTCGGCGGCCGGTTGAGCAACACGTCGAGATTCTCGAACGGAATCGCCGCGGCCTGGTGCGCCGCGATGGCGTGCAGCGTCTCGAGCACCGGCGTGCGCGGGCCGGTGTAGCCGATGCGGGCGAAGTAGGCGTCGAGGTCGGGGACCATGGCCTGACCGTGGCATATTTCCGGGTGCCGTGCCACCAACCGATTAGTGTAACGGCAAATTTCCCGGAAATTGTCATGGAGATGGCGGCAGGTCTTGAAACCGGCCGTAAGCCAGAAAATGGGCCGCCTGGCGGATCGCCGTCCGGTCGCGCATCAGAAAAGGATGGGAGCACGGCAGCACCAGGTGGCTGGTCATGCCGGCCACCCGCGTCCGCTCGACGGAGACCTTGCCATCGTCAGGTCCGGGGATGAGCAGACTGTTGATCCAATTGATGGAATGGCGGCCGGCGATCACGCCGACGGGATAAGTCACCGGACCAAGCCGGTTGGGCACAGAGTCGGTGCCGGTGCCGAGCTGCCGGCCGGCGGGACCGTTGATCGCGGCGAAGAACCGCCAGGAGCCAAGCCCGTCGACGACTTCGCTCCCCTGGTTCGGCGGACCGAGCATGACGACCCGGCCAAGGGCCGGCAGCGCATGGTGGGCGAGATATTCGCGCACGAGGATGCCGCCGAGCGAGTGGGTGACGAAGTGAATCCGGGATGCGCCGGCCCTCTCGCAAGCTGCGACGGCGGGAGCGATGGCCCGGGCGGCGAGTTCCTCGATCGGCGCCGTGCGCGAGGGATAGTCAACGTTGTGGACGACGTAGCCGGCCGCTTGCAGTGCGTCCGCCATCGGCTGCATCGAGCGGCTCGTGCGACAGAGTCCATGAAGCAGAATGACGTGCTCGGTCGATGCGAGAGAACGGGCGCAGGGGGCGAGTGCGAGCATAAGGCAAAGCGACCGGCCGAACATGGTGCGAGTGAGGCGAGCGGCTCAGGCCCTTGAACCGGGCGGGCAGAGCGTGCGAAGAACTTCAAGCATGCGATCGTTGGTCGCGGCGTCCTTGACGGCGATACGGATGCTGCGCGGCCCGAGCCGGGCGCCCATGCGGACGGCATCGCGCAGGAACAACCCCTCGGCCCGGGCCAGGCGCACGAGGGTGTCGGCGTCCGGGCTGTTCACCGGCAGGTGGCACAGCAGAAAATTGGCGATGCCGGGCAGCACGTCCCAGCCGAGGGTGCGCAATTCCCGCGCCAGCGATTCGCGCAACGCGGCGGTTTCCCGATAACGGGCGGCATAATAGGCCGGATCCTGCAGGGCGCGGACGGCGGCGACCTGGGCCGGCAGGCCGATGACCCACGGCGGGGTGATGGCACGCAAGGCCTCGAGCTGGTGCGGGCCGGCACACAGGTAGGCGGCGCGGGCGCCGCTGAGCGCATAGACCTTCGACATGGACTTGGCCACGATCACGTTCTCCGAGGCGGCGGCGAATTTTTCCAGCGACTGGCCCGGCCCGGCATACTCGACGTAGGTCTCATCAATCCAGACGCGGGTGTGCCACGGGGCCGTGCGCAGCACGGCCTCCAGTTTTTCGCGGGGCACCTGCCGGCCGGTCGGGCTGTTCGGGTTGACGAGCGCGACCAGGTCATAGTCAAGGGCCAGCGCGGCCTCGAGTTTCGCGAGATTGACCGCGTAGCCCTTCGCCCGGTCGAGCGGCAACCGGTCCACGGTGCAGCCGATGACCTTTTCCAGCACGTGCGAGTATTCGCCGTAGGTCGGGTCGAGGATCAGCACGCGCGAGTCCGCGGTGAGCCAATGGCGGAAGACGCGGAAGATCAGGTCGGACGAACCGGCGCCCGGCAGGATGTTTTCCGGCGCGACGCCGCGGGCGGCCGCGAGGGTTTCGATCAGGCCGGCGCAGTCGGTTGGCGGCGAGGTACGCAGCAGCCAGGGCAGGTGGGCTTGCAGGGTGTCGGTCACGCCCGGGGCCGGCGGGAACCACGCGTCGAGCACGTCGGCGTTGATGATGTCGTGCCGGCGTTCGAGCGTGTCGAATTGTTCGCCGATGGCGGAGAAGAACGCCCCGCCGTGAAAACAGCTGGCCGGCTGGCGGAACGGGAACGGCAGCCGCCAGGCGGTGCGGGCCTCGAGTCGCGCCAGCAGCGGGGAAAACTCCATGGTGCGCTGCCGCAGGCCGGTGATCGTGCCGAGCACGAGGTCGTAGGTGACGGCGCCTGACTGGGTGGAAAGCCCGACCGGCTCCAAGCCGACCCGGCGGTAGAGGTCCATGACCTCGCGCCGGCCGATGCCGACGATGCGGGTGCCGCCGTGGGCCTCGACCCAGCGGTAGGCGGCATACATGAGCAGCGTGGCCAGCTCGCGCCCGCGGTGCGGCTGCAGCACCGTGAGCAGGCGGACCTCGTAGAGCCGGTCGTCGAAGGCAAACGGCAGGCTGCTGCGCGCGAAATACTTGTCCACGGAGAACGACGGTGCGCGCGGCGGCGTGATGCTGACGAAGCCGGCGATCTCGGGGCCGCAGCGGGCGGTCAGGTAGATGTTCACCGTGTCGAGCGCATCCCGCAGTGCGCCGGCGTGGTTCACGGCGTGCTGGCCGAGCTCGCGGGCGTAGATCTCGTGGCGCAGGCGGAAGATCTCCTCGCGGTCCTCCGCGTCGGCCAGGCCGAGCACGTAGGTGGCCTCGGTCTGCGGGAAGGAGAAGATTTGCGCGGGTCGGCGGGACAGGGTGGCGGTCGGGCTCATGGCGGGTGGGATTCAGTTGGCGACCGGGCAGGTCTTCTTGAGCACGAAATGGGTGGGCACGTAGACTAGGCCGATGAGCGCCGCGATCCACGCCCACAGGTAGGCGAAGGCCGGCAGCAGCCGCTGCGGCTGGGCGTCGCTCAGGCCGAAGACATAGTTCACGTTGCGCGGGGTCTTGGGATCCGCGAGCACGGCGCCGGCGCCCGGCAGGAAGAAATACGCCGCCAGGCACAGGCCCACGCTGAGCAGCGTCCAGCCGAGGAAAGCGCGGCGGTCGTAGCCCAGCTTGCGGACGAGATAGAACACGAGGAAGGGGAGCCAGCCGTGGAACAGCGACAGGCCGCGCAGGAAGACCGAACGGTTCCGGTCGAACATATAGTCGGTCATGCCGGTGAGCTTCCAACCCAGCAGGTGGGCGGCGAAGTCCGTGCACCACAGCGCCTGGGGCAGCAGGATACCGACCGCCGGCAGCGAGGAGAGCAGGGGGCTTTCCGTCCAGAGACCCACCAGGGTGAGCAGCAGGGCGACATCGCAGAAGTAGAGGAAGTTGGTCGGGCCGTAGTTGGCCCAATACACCGGGATCAGCACGGCAAGGAACGCGGTGTAGGCGACTTTCAACCAGAGCGGCACGCGGCGGGGACGCGGCGGAAGGAAGACGAAGGCATTCATGGGACGTGGTTGGGTTGAGGTTGACGGGGAAAAATGGGCAAGGCGGTAGCCTTGAGGGGTCTAAAACCGGGTCAGGCGGCGATCAGTTTTTCGAGTTCGCGGTGGTTGGTCTTGCCGGTGCCGAGCTTGGGGATGCTCGGCACGACGGTGATTTCGCGCGGGACGCAGAGATTGCTGAGCCCCTTCGCCTTGATGGCGGCGCGCAGATCGGCGAGCTGCAGCTTCGGTTCGTTGGTCACGGCGATGAGCTTCTCGCCCTTGTCCTCATCGGGCCGGGTGATTACGGCCACGGCGCAGCGGAGTCCGAACTGCGGGAAGGCGCCGGCGAGCGCGTCCTCGACCGCGGTGAGGCTGACCATCTCGCCGCTGACCTTGGCAAAGCGCTTCAGGCGGCCGCGGATGTGCAGGTAGCCGTCGACGTCCACGTGCACGATGTCGCCGGTGTCATACCAGCCCCCGAGCGCGGCGAACTTCACCTGCGCATCGGGATTGAGGTAGCCCTTCATGACATTCGGGCCGCGCACGAACAGCCGGCCGCCTTCCTCGACGCCTTCAACGGCTTCCAGCTTGTGCTCGAGACCCGGCACGAGGCGGCCGGCCGAACCGATGGACGGCTCCATGCGCGTGTTGAGGCTGATCATCGGGCTGCACTCGGTGGCGCCATAGCCCTCGAGAATGCGCACGCCGAACTTGCGCGCCCAGGTGTCGAGCGTGGCGGTCTGCACCTTTTCCGCGCCGGCGATGAGGTAGCGCAGGGAGTTGAAGTCGTAGGGGTGAGCCTTCCGCGCGTAGCCGTTGAGGAAGGTGTTCGTGCCCAGCAAAACCGTGCAGGTCTTGTCGTAGACCAGCGTCGGCACGACGCGGTAATGCAGCGGCGACGGATAGAGGAAGGTGTAGCAGCCGCGCACGAGCGGGAAGAGCGTGCCGCCGAGCAGCCCGAAGCTGTGGAACATGGGCAGCGCGTTGAAGAACCGGTCGGCATCCGTTACGTCGATGACCGCGATGGCCTGGCGGACGTTGGCGAGCAGGTTGCGATGACTGAGCTCGACGCCCTTGGGCACGCCCTCGGAGCCGCTGGTGAACAGGACGACGGCCGTATCCTCCGCGGCGAGCGGGGTGTCGCGCAGCCCGGCACCGCAATTCCAGGTGTGCCGGGCGAGCGCGGCGAACTTCGCGAAGCCGGAAATCCCGGGGCGGATCTCCTCGAGATAATGGAAGACGATGCCCGCCTCGGCCAGCGGCGCGATGTTGAGCCGCGCCTTCTCGAGGAACTGCCGCGAGGTGACGATGTGCTTCAGGCCCGCGAGCTGGGCGCAGAGCAGCATGACCGGGATGCCGGTGGAAAAATTCAGCATGGCCGGCACCTTCTGCGCGGCCCACAGGCTGAGCAGCGTGACGGGCTGGGTGTTGACGTTGGGCAGCAGCACGCCGACGCGTTCACCCGTGACCGGGCCGAGGCGGCGGCGCCATTCGTCCGCGAGCACGTCGGCCCCGACCAGCAGGCGGCGGTAGGTGAGTTCCTGGAAGGTGACGTCCTCGAGGGCGATGCGGCCGGGGATGTTGGCGGCGGTCTCGGCCACGGCCGCGAGCAGATTGGGCGGGCCGAATTCCATTTCCGTCTCGAATTGCTGCAGCGTCATCCGATCGCGCAGCCAGGTGGTGATTTTCTGCCGGGCCACCGTGTTCGAGACGTTTTCAAACGTCGGGGCCGTCAGCGCTTCGCTGAAATGCGCCGTGACGCGCGGAAACCAGCGGGTCCAGCCGTGGTGCCGGACGAAGCGCACGCGGGTGGCGCCGCGCAGGTAGCAGGTGATGATCCTGGCGTTGGTCTGGCGGATGAGGAAGCCGGTGCCGTCGTAGACCTTCATGAGGCTGCCGCTGAGCGTGATCCGGCCCTCGGCGAAGAGCACAAGACGGCCGCCCTGTTTGAGATGTTCAGCCATGTCCCGCACGGCATAGGGCGAGGCGTTGTCCACCGGGAAGGTGCGCGCATTGATCATCATCTTCCGGTGCAGCCAGCTCGTCTGGGCGGTCGTGCTGGAGGTGACGAACTTCCAGTCGTCGCCGAGCACCGCCGCCAGAAAGAGCCAGTCGAGCCAGGACACGTGGTTCGGCACGAGCAGCACCGGGCCGGGCGTCGTCAGCGCCGCCGTGTTGTAGGCGCGGAACCGGAAACAAAGGCGGGCGATAAGGCGGAGCAGCGCTTTCATGGTGAGACGGGCTTGGCCGCGAATTTCATCCAGGCCACGATGGCGGCGACGCCGAGGGCGAGGCCGAGGAACACGCCGCTGGAGCTGAGCCCGACCTTCACGCCGGCGAACACATAGGCGCCGGCCAGCAGCATGCCGAGGTTGTCGCCGAGGTTCTGCACGGCGATCGTCTTGCCGAGCTTGGCCGGGTCGGACTCGGCCTGCAGTGCGGCGTTGAGCGGGATGAGGAACAATCCGGCGGCCACGCCGGTGGCGATGAGCAGCAGCACGACCGGTACGACCAGGTGCAACGGCCCGAGCTGAACGACCGGCGTGCGCCAGAAACCGAGCGTATTGACCGTGGACAGCAGTGCCAGCATCGCGGCCAGGGCGAAACCGTAGGTCTTGGCGCGGCTCAGGTCGCCGACCGCGTGCAACTGCCCGGCGAGGATGCTGCCGAGCATGATGCCCACCGCGAGCCAGGCGCTGAGCAATGCGATCTGGGTGTTGTCCGACAAGTGCAGCACCTCGAGGCCCCAGGGCTGGAAGTTGATCTTCATTGCGGCGCCGCAGACCCAGAAGAGCGCCGTGCCTACGATCACGCGCCGGAGCCGGGCGCCGGCCAGCAGGTCGCGCAGGTGGCCGGTAAACTCGCCGATGCTTTCGCCGAGCCGGATGTCGGGCTTGTGCGGCGTGGGCGTCATCAGGAAGTTGAGCAGCAGCGCGGTGCCAAAGAGCACCCCGAGGACGCCGTAGGAGACAAGCACGCGGTCTTTGAAGACATCGGCCAGCGCCGAGCCGGTGATGTAGCCGCTGAGAATCGCGACGAGCGTGAGCAGCTCGACCGTGCCGTTGGCCTTGACGAGGCGTTCGCGCGGCAGGATCTCGGGCAGGATGCCGTATTTGGCCGGACCGTAGAAACACGCGCCGATGCCGACCACGAGGTAGCCGAGGCCCTGCCAGGTGGGGCCAAACCACACGCTCAGGGCGCACAGGCCGGTGCCGAGGAGCTTCAGCGCGTTGCCGCCGACGAGCCACATGGTCTTGGCGAAGCGGTCATTGAGGTAACCGGCGAGCGGGGCGAGCAGCACATACGGCACAAACAGCAGGCTCGTGTAGATCGTGTTGCTCGTGCGCAGCTGCTCGGCGGTGATCGCGCCCGCCTTCTGCAGGTAGGTGAGCTGGCCGACGATGACGGCGAGGATAGCGTTGTCGCCAAAGGCGCTGAGAAACTGGCCGGCGAGCAGGAGGAGGTAGTTGCGGTTCGGTTTCATCAGGAAACGGCAGAGGGTGGCGAGGCAGAGCGAACGGCCCGCCCCAGCGGAAGACAAAACCGGATGGGCCGCGACAGGAAAAAGACCAGCGCGGTCCCGGCGCCGGCGATATGCGCCAGGGTGGAAGGCCGGATGTCGGGTGAGTCGAATTGCGCAAACAGCGCCTGCGTGTGACTGGCATCGAAGGCGCATTTGGCCACGATCAGCGCCAACATGCCGGCCCACCACACCCGCGCTGTGCCGGTCTGGGCGAGCTGCGTCAGGGCGAGCAAAGTGATGGTCCCCGTGGCCAGGCCGGACAGGCCGCCGTAGGTGTGCATCGTGAGTTCTCCTACCAGCAGCCCCAGGCTGATCAAGGGCGAGCCGATTAAGATATAGCGGAGGAGCCAGCCCGGCCGCAGGTGTTCCAGCCAGGTGCCGGCGCCGAGCAGGACGGCCAGGTTCCAAGCGAGATGGGAGAAGGAGAAGTGCACCCAATGCCCGGTCCACAGCCGCCACCACTCGCCCCGGAGGATCGCGGTGCGATCGTAGAGGAGCGCGCCGTGGGTGGCCGGGGTGAACCAAAGCAGAATCGCCGGCAACACCGCGAGCAGCAGGACTGGGCGGAAGGATTTCATCAGTGCTCGGGTTCGTTGTAGGAGCCTGTTTACAGGCGATTGGGTAGGTGGCCTGCTGTCGGGCGTTTCGAATCGCCTGCAAGCAGGCTCCTGCAAATGAGGGGACAGGCGAAACGGCCGGCGAGCAGCAGCACCAGCAGCGCGGCGAACCAACCGTCCAACGCGCCGCCGCCGGTGTAGCCGGGCTTGTGCTCGATGTGGATGCTCTGCGGCTCCTCCTTGGCGCGGACCTTGAAGAGCTCGAGTTCCTGCTGCAGGTTGACGGTGAGATCCTTGGCGGCCTCGTCGAGGCTGCGCGCCGAGTCGGCCCGCAGTTCGGCGTCGGTGCGGATGGGAGTGGAGTGACCGTTGACCATGCTCACCCCGGGCGCGCGGAAGAGCAGGCTCCGGCTGGGAATGTCGTAGACGACGGCCTCCATGAGCGTGTGGGTGTCGTTCTTCTGGGCCGGCACGAAATACGCCCCGACAATGGTCCAGTAGGAAAGACTCCACGGGGTGTCGCTGGTGTTCTGGGCCTGGTCATAGGACACCAGGGCGACGACATCGATGCCCATGAGCCCATGGAGCTGGTCCAGGTTGTCAAACCCGCCGCCCGGGCGCAGGTAGGTCGTCGGCACGATCTCGATCGACTGGACAAAGGGCAGCGCCTTGAACTCCGCGGCCACCCGGCGCAGCAGGAGGGCTTTCTGCGTCTCGGAAATCATCTCGGGCGCGCGCCAGGCCTGGCCCTTGCTGGGTGCGGGCGGGACGAAGGCCACGCCGACCCGCAACGGCAGCCGCAAGGTAGGAATCTGCGGCTGGATGAAGGGCTGGCTCTGGTCCGGGTAAAGGAACTGCACGACGCTGTTCGCCTCGTGGCGGCTGCTGTTATACCAGGTGGCGCAACCGCCAAGACCGAGGGATAGGATCGCGCCGAGGAGCAGGGGCAAGGACTTGGATTTCATGGTGCGCAGGATACCGGAAAGGCCGCGGCCGCGTTAATCGATAAACCCGATGCGGGCCATTGAGCGGCCCAATGGATGACCGTAGCGGCGCTCTATGCGCGCCGTTTCCGGATGGCGGCGGTCATAGACCGCCGCGACAGGCCGAACTACATTGCGTCCGTCACGTGGTCTTGCACTGTCTGGCCTCGCATGAACATCCACCACCTGGAGCTGTTCTACTATGTGGCGCGGCACGGCGGCATCAGCCGCGCGGTGCGCAACATGCCCTACGGCATCCAGCAGCCGGCGGTCAGCAGCCAGATCCTGCTGTTGGAGGAGGATCTCGGGGCGAAGCTCTTCGAGCGCCAGCCGTTCAAGCTCACCCGCGAGGGGGAGGAGCTCTATGAGTTTGTCCGGCCGTTCTTCGACAACCTCTTTCCGGTGGCCGAGAAACTGCGCAAGCAGTCCGCCCCGTCGCTGCGCATCGGGGCTTCCGAGCTGGTGCTGCGCGACTACCTGCCGGCCGTCGTCGAGCAGCTGCGCCGCCACGAGCCGAAGCTGCGGCTCGGCCTGCGCTCGGGTTTCCAGCACGAGGTGGAGCAGTGGCTGCTCGACCGGGAGATCGACCTCGCCATCGTTCCGCTCGAGAGCAAGCCGCCCGCGCGGGTGCGCTGCCTGCGGTTGTTGCGCCTGCCGCTGGTGCTGCTGGTGCACAAGAAATCCAAGCTCAAGTCCGCCGCGACACTCTGGGCCGGCGGCGAAATCACCGCGCCCCTCATCTGCCTGCCGCCCACGGAGCCGATGACCAGGAATTTCCGCACGGGTCTGCAGCGCCGGCAGATCGACTGGCCGCACTCGATCGAGGCGAGCTCGATGGAGCTGGTCACGCGCTACGTGGCCAACGGCTACGGCATCGGCGTGAGCCTCGGCGACACCGAGGTGGTCAAACACCCGGACGTGCGCGTGCTGCCGCTCGAGGGTTTCGATCCGCTCGAGATGGCGGCGCTGTGGAGCGGCGAGCCGTCGCCGCTCGTGCGCGTGGTGCTCGAGGAATCGCAGCGCTTCGTGGCGAAACACTGGCCCGACCTCGCGGTGTCGGACCGGTTGGGGTAGGGCGCGGACTCCGTTTCGCGCCCGGCGGCGAAGGGACTCGCCGCCCTACCGCTTCGCCGCGACCCAGTCGTCGACCTCCTGCGCCAGCACGGCCAGCGGCACGTTGCCGTTCTGCAGGACGAGATTGTGGAATTGCTTGATCTCGAACTTGGGCCCGAGCGCGGCCTTCGCCTTGGCGCGCAGCTCCAGGATCTTCAGCTGGCCGATCTTGTAGGAGCAGGCCTGGCCGGGCCAGACCACGTAACGCTCCACCTCCGAGGGGGGAATGCCGTAGTCGATCGCCTGCTGGCGCGTCCATTTCATGGCGTGCAGGCCGGTGTCGACCACCAGCCGGCGGGCGCGGAAGAGCTCGTCGTTGAGCTGGCCGAGGTGGCCGACGAGGTCGCCGTCATACCAGTTGTTCTCCGCGGCCAGCTGCTCGGCGTAAAGCGCCCAGCCCTCGGCGAAAGCCGAGCCGCCGCCGAACACGCCGTCGCGCCGGTAGCGCGGCAGGCTGTCGGTCTCGCGCTGCAGCGCGATCTGGAAGTGGTGGCCCGGGACGCCCTCATGGTAGACGAGCGTGCGCATTGTCACCATTTCGAACTTGGGGCCGGGCAGCGGCGCCCAGAACGTGCCGGGGCGGGAGCCGTCCTTGGCCGGGCCGGTGTAGTGGGCGGCGGCGGTCTTCTCGGTGAACGGCGGCTCGCGCTTCACGACGACGGGCGCTTTGGGCGTGATGTCGAACACCAGCTTGGACCGCTCCTGCGCGTCCCGGAGGATCGATTCGAAACGGGCCAGGAGGGCGGGGCGCGGGTCGGCTTCCTTCGGCTGCTGGTCGGCCTCGAGCTTTTCCATGCGCTCCTTGATGGTGCCGTCCTGGTAGCCGAGTTGCCGGAACAGGGCGTCCATTTCCTTCTCAATGCGCGCGACCTCCGAGAGGCCGAGCGCATGGATCTGCTCGGCCGTCATGTCGGTGGTCGTGCTGCGGCGGAGGGCGTTGGCGTAGGCTTTGTCGCCGCCCGGCAGCCAGCAGATGCCGGCGTGGTCGGTGGTCAGCGGGAGCTGCGCTTGCAGCAGCGCCTGCGCGCGCTTGAAGGCGGGGATGATCGCCTCGGTGGTGATCTTCTCGGCCTCGGCGACAAACTGGGCGCGCTCGGCTTCCGTGACATCCTTGAGCTTGGCGGCGCGCTCGTCGAGCGAGGCGACGAACCGGTTCTGGCGCGGGGCGTCGGCGAGGAAGCGCTCGAACTGGCCGAGCGCGGACTTGGTGATGAAGTCCGGCATGAGAAACCCGCGCGCGGCGGCGTCCCTGGCCTGGGCGACGCCCTCGTCCATCTGGCCGGCGATGAGCGCGAGGCGGGCCAGGTAGTTCTCGACGTCGCGCTTGTTCCGGATGGGGTGCGACTGGCTCATGAAGTTCACGAGGTTCACGTGCAGCCCTTGGAACTGGTTGAAGACGTAGCTGTAGTCGGCGAACGGCTCGGACTCGATGATGCCCTTGAGCGACCACTCGATGGTGGCGGCGGAGACGCGCTGCTGGGCGTCCAGCGAGGCGCGGTCAAACTTCGCGAGCTCCGCGAGCCCGGCCCTGGCCTTCGCGACGCGTTCGGCGCGAGCTTCCTTGGTGATCTTGGTCAGCTGGCGGTCGAGCGCGTCTTGTTCGCCGGCGGGCAGGTATTGCTGGATGGTCGAGAACGTCGGGTTCGAGCGCACCCAGTCGGCGGAGAAGGTCTCGGCCCAGGTGTCGAAGTTTTTGTCGGCGGCGAACAGCGCGGAAACGCTGGTGGCAAGCAGGGCAAGCAGGCGGGTGGGTTTCATGGGGATGAAGTTTTACCACGGAATACACGGAACACACGGAAGGCTAGCCGAGAAAGACCAATGCGCCAAAAATTGCTTTTACAGGAGGAAACAGAGCCAACGGAGAAAAGCACAGCCTCCTGCCTTGCCTCCGTTTTCTCCTGTGCAAAACTTGCCTCCATGCCCCGAGTTGACGGCCTCCGCTCGCCCTCCGACAAGACCCTCGCCGGCCTGCACCACCTTGGCCGCATGCTCGACAAGATGCGCCTGAAGCTGGCCGGCCGGCTGCCCGAGGACTACCACCGCAACTACGGCCTGTCGGTCGGCCTCGACGGCAACCTGTGCGGTTTCCTCGACGTGAAGTTTGAGGAGGTCGAGGCGCGCGTGGCGCAGGGCGGCACGGACGAGGAGATCGCGGAATGGATTTTCGCTCGCGGCCTGCGCCCGAACCGCGGCCAGGCCAACGTCTGGAACGAATATGTGCGCAAGCTCGGCTGGAATGACCGCGTCTCCGGCTTTGTTGCCAAGGTGAAGAAGGAAGCCGGGCTGGAGGCGCATCCCGCCTGCACCACTTTCGAGCTCATCGACCTCAGCGAGGGCCGCGAGCCGCCGGTGCAACGGACCTGATTACCCACGAAGGCACGCGCCGTTGCCCGCTGCTGCCGGGCCCGGTGTTTGCCCCGAGAACTCCGTCCTCCGGCGGATTCTCAGGCAAAAAAGCACGAAGGTGGAGCGGCTTGACCGCAAGCCGCCCGAACATCTCCATCGGCCTGCCGGAGGAAACGCGCTGGACCGCGCGGCGTTGCGGAAAGTGCTGAGGTAGGTGGAACGCGGCTTCCGGACGCGTTTGTTGAATGCGCGAAAGACAAACCCGTCCGGAGGCCGGGTTCCACCCCTGGTGGAAAAGAAAAACCGCGGCAATTTGCCGCGGTTTGAATGAGGGAAAGATAGCGCGTTGAGGTCAACGCGCTCCACCTCAGGCTTTCTTCGCCGTGTCGACCGGGATGCGCATGCCGTAGAAGCTGCGATACACGAACACGAGCGCGACGACGAAGATCGCGGCGCCGAGCGCGTGCTTCAGGCCGGGCTCCATTTTCACGGCGATCTCGACGGCGAGGAGGCCGAAGAGCGTCGTGAACTTGATGACGGGGTTCAGCGCGACGGACGAGGTGTCCTTGAACGGGTCGCCCACGGTGTCGCCGACGACGGTCGCGGCGTGCAGCGGGGTGTTCTTCATCTTGAGGTCGACCTCGACGATCTTCTTGGCGTTGTCCCAGGCGCCGCCGGCGTTGGCCATGAAGATGGCCTGGAAGAGGCCGAAGAAGGCCATGCCGACGAGATAGCCGATGAAGAAGAACGGGTCGAAGAACGCCAGCGCGAGGCTGAAGCAGAAGATGACGACGAAGATGTTGATCATGCCCTTCTGCGCATACTGCGTGCAGATCTTCACGACCTCCTTCGAGGCCTCGGTCGCCGCGGTGGCGGCGTCGAGCTTCATGTTGTCCTTGATGTAGACCACCGCGCGGTAGGCACCGGTGACGACGGCCTGCGTGGAGGCGCCGGTGAACCAGTAGATGACCGCGCCGCCCATCAAGAGGCCCATGAGCGCCTCGGGGTGCACGAGCGAGAGGCGCTCGAGGACGCTGAAGTGCGGGTCGAGGGCCGAGTAGTGCGCCTGCAGCATCATGATGATGCCGAAGACCATCGTGGTGGCACCGACGACCGCGGTGCCGATGAGGACGGGCTTGGCGGTGGCCTTGAAGGTGTTGCCGGCGCCGTCGCCCTTCTCGAGCTGGTGCTTGGCGCCCTCGAAATCGGGCTTGAACCCGAAGTCCTTCTCGATCTCGGCGGCGATGCCGGGCTTGCCCTCGATCTGCGAGAGTTCGTAGACGGACTGGGCGTTGTCGGTGACCGGGCCGAAGGAGTCGACGGCGATGGTGACGGGGCCCATGCCGAGGAAGCCGAAGGCCACGAGGCCGAACGCGAAGATCGGCGCGGCGAAGCGGAACTGGTCGGGCATCATCGCCTGGAGGGCGGGGTGGCCGGAAAAGTAATACGCGCCGAACATCAGCGAGAGGATGCAGAGGCCGGTCCAGAACGCGGAGAAGTTGCCCGCGACGAGGCCGCTGAGGATGTTGAGCGAGGCGCCGCCCTGCTTGGAGGACGTGACGACCTCCTTGACGTGGCGGCTTTCGGTGGAGGTGAAGATCTTGGTGAACTCCGGGATCAGCGCGCCGGCGATGGTGCCGAGCGAGATGATGGTCGAGAGCACCCACCAGAGGTCGGGGTAACCCATGCGGTGGCCGAGCAACACGTAGCTGGCGGCGTAGGTGACGCCGATCGAGACGATCGAGGTGATCCAGACAAGGTTGGTCAGCGGGTGCTCGAGGTTGAAGTTCTTCGCGTTGCCCCAGATGGCCTTCGAGACGGCGTCGTTGATCCAGTAGCTGGCGAGCGACGTCAGCACCATCAGGATGCGCATGGCGAAGAGCCAGACGATGAGCGTGGCGCAGAGCGCGGGGTTGGCGGCGAGGGCGAGGGCGAGGAAGGCGATGAGCGCCACGCCGGTCACGCCGTAGGTCTCGAAACCGTCGGCGGTCGGCCCGACGGAGTCGCCGGCGTTGTCACCGGTGCAGTCGGCGATGACGCCGGGGTTGCGCGGGTCATCCTCCGGAAGCTGAAAGACGATCTTCATCAGGTCGGCGCCGATGTCGGCGATCTTGGTGAAGATGCCGCCGCAGATGCGAAGCACCGAGGCGCCGAGGGACTCGCCGATGGCGAAGCCGATGAAGCACGGGCCGGCGAGATCGCCCGGCAGGAACGCCAGGATGCAGATCATGAAGAACAGCTCGATGGCGACGAGGACCAGGCCGACGCTCATGCCGGACTTGAGCGGGATGAGGAGGGTGGCGAGCGGGTTGCCCTGGAGGGCGGAGAACGCCGCGCGGGAATTGGCGACGGTGTTGATGCGGATGCCGAACCACGCGACGCCATAGCTGCCGAGGATGCCGAGCACCGAGGCCAGCAGGATGATGATGACGTGCCCGGTGGAATTGCCCGAGAGCACGCCGAAATAATAGCCCATGCACACGGCGATGAGGACCCAGAGGCCGGCGAGGAACTTGCCCTGCTGGAAGAGGTAGGTCTTGCAGGTTTCCCAGATGATCTGGGAGACGTCGGCCATCGACTTGTGCACCGGCAGGTTCTTCGTCTGCACGTATTGCATCCAGCCGTAGATCATCGCGAGGACGCAGACCGCGAGTCCGATCATCAGGACGTTGTTGCCGCTCAGCGAGCCGCCAAGGAACTTGACGGAGTTGAGGTCGGGGATGTGGATGTCGGCCTCGCTGGCGAGGGCGGGGGAAGCGGACGCGGCCAATGCAGTGGCCAAGGCGCCCGCTCGTTTCCAGGGGTAGGATTTAAGCATAGCTGGGGGGATTGAGTGGGGGTGTTGGGCGCGGAACTTGGCAAACGCGCGGAAGTGAGGCCAGTTAAATCTGGGCGCCGGGGCGGAACCATTGACCTCTGAGGGAGTTTAATCCTACCTGCTGTTTCCCTCATGCCACTGCTCGAAATCAAGGATCTGGTGAAGACCTACGCCCGGCCGGGCGGCGGGGAACACCGGGTGGTGGACGTGCGGGAGTTCACCCTCGACGCCGGCGCCCAGCAGGCCCTGCGCGGCGAGAGTGGCACGGGCAAGACGACCTTCCTCCATCTCATCGCCGGCATCCTGGCCCCGGACAGCGGCAGCATCCGGCTCGACGGACGCGAGGTCGCCACGCTCGGCGAGGCCCGCCGCGACCGGCTGCGGGCCGAGGCCATCGGTTACATTTTCCAGACCTTCAACCTGCTGCAGGGGCATACGGCCTTGGAGAACGTCGAGCTCGGCATGGCGTTCGGCCGCGGGGTGGACCGGGCGCACGCCGCGTCGCTGCTCCAGCGCGTGGGGCTCGGCGACAAGCTCGGGCATTTCCCGCGCCAGCTCTCGACCGGCCAGCAGCAGCGCGTGGCGGTGGCCCGCGCCCTGGCCAACCGGCCGAAGCTCGTCCTCGCCGACGAGCCGACCGGCAACCTCGACCGCCGCCATGCGCGCGAGTCGCTCGAGCTGATCCGCGAGGTCTGCCGCGAATCCGGCGCCGCGCTGCTGCTCGTGAGCCACGACGAGCGGGTGCTGGCGGCCTTCGAGCACATGCAGGACTTTTCGGCGATGAACCGGGCGCTCAACATGACTGCATCATGAAATCCCAAACGCCAAAGGTCCAAAGGCCAAAGCAGAATCCTGAAGGTTCGGATTTTGAACTTTGTTGGGAGTTTAGCCCCTTGGTCTTTGGAGTTTTCCTGCCGTGATCTTCAACCTCATCTACCGCTCGCTGCGGCAGCATGCGCTCTCGACCGTCGTGACCGCCGCCAGCATCGCGCTCGCGGCCGGCCTGCTGCTGACGGTGTGGGTCGTGAAGACGCAGTCGCAGTCCGTGTTCGCCGCGACCAACTCCGGCTTTGACGCCGTGCTCGGCGCGCGCGGCTCGAAGCTGCAGCTCGTGCTCAACGCCATCTTCCACCTCGAGGCCTCGCCCGGCAACATCGACGCCAAGGACTACGAGATGATCCGGCACCACCCGGCGGTGAAGGCGGCCATCCCGATCGCGGTGGGCGACAACTTCCGCGGCTGGCGTATCGCCGGCACCGTCGAGCAACTGTTCAGCGACATCGAGTATGCCCCGGGCAGGCGCTACGCCCTCGTGCCGGGCGGGCGGAACTTCAAGATCGGCGAACACGAGGCCGTCGTCGGCAGCTACGCGGCGAAACAGCTCGGCTGGACCGTCGGCAGCACGTTCCGGCCGTATCACGGGCTGGCGTTCAATCCCGACGGCGAGCAGCACGAGGAAGTCTACACCGTGGTCGGCGTGCTCGCGCCGACGAACTCCCCGGTGGACCGCGTCATCTGGATCCCGCTCGAGGGCGTGCAGACGATGAGCGGCCACAACCCGCTGGCGAAGACCGAGCTCAGCGCCGTGCTCATCCAGTTGCGCGCGCCGACCGCCGGCCTGATGCTCAACAACCAGCTCAATGCCTCGGGCGGCAAACTCACCTTCGCCTATCCCATCGGCAGCATCGTGGCCGAGCTCTTCAACAAGATCAGCTGGGTGGACAAGGTGCTGACGCTCGTCGCGTGGCTCGTGGCCGCGGTGGCCGCCGGTTCGGTGCTGGTGAGCATCTACAACTCGATGAGCGCCCGGGCGCGCGACATCGCCATCCTGCGCGCGCTCGGGGCGCGGCGCCGCACGGTGTTCGGTGCCGTGGTGGGCGAGGCCGCGGCGATCGGCCTGCTCGGCTCCGCGGCGGGCTTCGCGGTGTTCGCGGGGCTGGCTGCATTCGTGGCGTCGATCATCCAGGCGCAAACCGGCGTGGTGCTCGAGCCGCTGCAATGGAACCCGGTCTTCTGGTGGGGCCCGGCGACCTTCACCGGCCTGGCGGTGCTCGGCGGCTTGGTGCCGGCGCTCAAGGCCTACCGCGTGCCGGTGGCGGAGACGATTGCGCCGGTGTCGTAGGTTTTTGTGTAGGAGCCTGCTTGCAGGCGATTCGGAGCCCGCGCCGACAGTCAACGCCGGGATCGCCTGCAAGCAGGCTCCTACATGGGAAACGGCTTCATGAGGTCATGCCTCCCACCAAATTCTTTGACGCCCGGCCGCCCATGGCTAGGTTCCGTGCCATGAAAAATCCGTGGCGCATCCTCTCCCTTCTGCTGACCGGCGCGCTGGTGCTGCGCGCGGACGAGCCCGCGAAGACGGACGGCTATGAGAATGTCGGCTTCGACCGGCTGGCGTCCTACACCTACACGCCGCCGGAGACCGAGACCGCCAAGCCGACCGACCAGATTCCCGCGCCGATCAAGGCGCTCGACCAGCACAAGGTGGCGGTGACGGGGTTCATGCTGCCCACCAAGATGGACAAGGGCCTCGTCACGGAATTCCTCCTCGTGAAGGACCCGATGATGTGCTGCTACGGCGTCATGCCGAAGGTCAACGAGTGGGTGGTCGTCAAGATGGTGGGTGGCGGGGTGAAGCCGCTGATGGACCTGCCCATCACCTTCGAGGGCAAGCTGAAGGTCGGCGAGATGTTCGAGAACGGTTACCTGACCGGGGTCTACCTGCTCGAGGGCGACCGGATGGCGGACACGAAAGGATAGGGCGCCTCGTCTGGGGCGAGGTAGACGCGGTAGATCTTATCGTCGGTGACGAAGCTTTCGCTCCATGGGATTGGCGGGCCGGGTGCCTTGGGCACGCGGCAGGATTTATGCGAGATGGCGCTCAACTGCCGGGCGTTGAGCTGCCCGGCGCCGGGGAGGGGCCGACCTTGCGGGTGGGTAGTGGTCAGCTTGATGTAGGTCGGGCTTTACGCCAATCGCCTCAAGCTACTACACTCTACACCAAGGTCGCCAAGGCCGCGAAGCAGATCCTGCGATGGGAAACATCTCTGCGTTCTTTGCGGCCTTCGTGTAAAAGCTTTGGGTGTTTGGGATTAGGCCCGACATGCCACGCGACCGATCGGGGATAAACCCCGACCTACAACAGCGAAGGGGCCAAACCGACCCATTGCCTGCGGGGGCGTCAGTTCCGGTAGGTGCCGAAGGAACTTAGGCCCGCCTCCACGGTGACTTGGAAGGTCTGCTTCACCTTGGTGTCCTTGAGGCTGAGCGTGGCGGTGTATTCGCCGGGTGGCACGAAACGGTTCACGTCGTCGCCCATGTACTCAAAGTGGTAGTCCTTCTGCAGGCGCAAATCCCAGTTGAACCGGTTGAAGCCGGGCACGGCGGGCTGCTCGAACTTGGCGACTTCGCGGCCGGTGGCGTCGGCGATGGTGAGCTTGAATTTCTCCCCGGTGAATGCCTTCACCCAGACGGTGAGGAGCACGCCTTCGGGCGGGTTTTTGCCCTCGAAGAAGCCGGTGCCGCCCGAGTCCACCCAGCCGGGCAGCAACATCCGGGCGTGGGCGGACCGGATGCTGAAAAGATGGATGTCCTTGGCCGCGATCTCGGGCGTGAATTCACGCAGGGGCCGGCTGTCGTCGAGCACGTAGAGCGAGCGGCCGTGCGTGGCGACGACCACATCGGCCTCGCCGGGGTGAATCTGGATGTCGTCGACGCGCACCGCGGGCAGGCCGCCGAATTTCACCCAGTTCCTGCCGGCGTTAAGCGAGGTGAAGAGTCCGAACTCGGTGCCGAGGTAGAGGAGGTTGGGGTTCACCAGGTCCTCGCGCAGGACGCAGGCGGTGGTGTTGGCGGGGAGATCGCCCGTGACCCGCGTCCATTCCGCGCCGAGCTTGGAGTACCTGTAGACGTAGGGCGTATCGTCGCCCGTGCGGTAAGCGGTGAAGACGACGTAGCCCGAATCGGCGTCGTAATGGCTGGGCTCGATGCGGGCGACCCACTTGCCGCGGGCCTCGGCCGGCACCTGGGCGGTGAGCTCGGTCCACTGCTGGCCCTCGTCGGAGGTGACCCAGAGGCGGCCGTCATCGGTGCCGGCAAAGAGGCGCCCGGCCTTGAGTGGGGATTCGGCAAGGGCGTAGACGACGGCGTAGTTCTCGGCGTTGCTGCCGACCGTGGCGGTTTTGTCGCCGTCGTTGTGCGAGAGGTCGGGGCTGATGATCGCGAAGGTTTCGCCGTGGTTGGTGAGCTTGAAGACGCGGTTGCCGCCGAGGTAAAGCACGTCCTTGTTGTGCGCGCTGCCGATGAGCGGAGCGCACCACTGGAAGCGGAAGCCCTTGGTGCCCTCGGTGGGCTTGGGCTGGGAGTCGCGCATCTCGCCGGTGCGGGCGTTGAAGCGGTGAACGGAGCCGCCCTGGGACTCGGCGAAGATGACGTCCTTGTCCGTCGGGTCGAACACCGCATAGAAGCCGTCGCCGCCGCCGATCATGGTCCAGTCGGAGTTGCGGATGCCCTCCTTGGTGAAGGTGCGCGAGGGCCCGACCCAGTTGGTGTTGTCCTGCAGGCCGCCGGCAATCCGGTAGGGCGTGGAATTGTCGAGCGCGATGCGGTAATACTGGCCGGCCGGCACGGAGTTCAGGAACTGCCAGTTTTCACCGGCGTCGAAGGTCTGATAAAGGCCGCCATCGGTACCGATGAGGAGACGCGGTGAGAGCGGGGGCGTGGGCTTGTCGTCCTTGTCGTCGGGTTTTTTCTTGGGCGGCGGCGGCACGCTGCCGGTCTGGATGGCCAGGGCGTGGACGTCGGCGTGCACGTTGCCGGAGCGGTCCTCGCGGAAGGTTCCGCCGGCATTGTCGGAGACGTAAACGTGCCAGGCGATGACGTAGACGCGCCGGTCGTTGGCGGGGTCGATCTCGATGCGGCTGAAATAAAACGGCCGGGGGTTGAAGGGATTGACCCGGGCCCAGGTGGCGCCGGCATCTTCGGAACGGAACACGCCGCCGCGGCGGCTGTGGTTCGTGTCGATGTCGCTCGTGCCGCCCTCGTCGCTCTGGACGATGGCCATGACGGTGCCGGGTTTGCTTTTGGCGACGGCCAGCCCGATGCGGCCGGTCTGGCTCGGGAGGTTGTTGGTCAATTTGGTCCAGGTCGTGCCGCCGTCGACGGACTTGAAGATGCCCCCGGTGTCCGCGCCGTCCCGGGTGGCGTTCACGCCGTAAAGAAAGGCCCAGGGTTTGCGCTGCCGGGCGTAGAGCGCGGCGTAAAGCACGTCGGGATTGACCGGATCCATCACCACGTCGGAGCAGCCGGTGATGGCGTCGTGCGGGGCGGGGGCGCCGAGGACGAGTTTCCAGGACTTGCCGCCATCGATGGTGCGGTAGAGTCCGCGTTCCCCGCCGTCGGTCCAGAGCGAGCCGCCGGCGGCGGCGAACACAATGTCGGGATTGGTCGGATGGATGACCAGGCGGCGGATGGTGCGGGAGTCCTTGAGGCCGGCGAACTCCCACTTGCCGCCGCCGTCAGTCGATTTGAACAGGCCGACGCCCCAGCCGGAGGAATTGCGGTCGTTGCCCTCGCCGGTGCCGGCCCAGACGATATCGCTGTCCGAAGGGGCGACGGCCACGGCGCCGATGGACTGGGCGGGCTGGTCATCGAAGACGGGGGAAAGGGTCACGCCGTTGTTGGTGCTCTTCCAGACGCCGCTGGTGGCGAAGCCGACGTAGAAAACCGACGGATTGTGCGGGTCGATGGCGATGTCGGAGATGCGGCCGCCCATGATGGCGGGACCCAGGGCGCGGGCCTTGAGCCCCTTGAGCTGGGCCTCATTGACGGGTTGGGCGGTGGCAATCAGGACGGGCAGTGACGCCAGGAGGGGGATCAGGGTGCGCAGCTTCCTCATATTCATAGGATGGGCATGACACCGGAGCCGGCCGGAGAGGGCAACCAAAAGCAGCAATGAAACGGGAGACGGGGCCTACCGCGAGATGTCGCGTTGCGTGAGGACCTTGAAGCCCTGCGTGTTGAGGGCGCTGGCGGCCAGGTCGTTGTCCTCGACACTGAGCACGAGGGCGGATTTTCCGCGCGGACGCATCAGGAAGGAATAGGCGTAGTGGATGTTCACCTCGACGGTCAGCAGCGCGCCCAGCACGGCGCTGAGCTGGGATTCGTTGCTGATTTCCACGGCGACCACCTCGCACTCGGTGAAGAAAAAATTGTTCGCCGCCATCAGCTCGCGGGCGCGGTCGGGGTCGTCCACGACGAACCGGTCGAGCGCGGTGTCGGTCTGGTCGATGGTGGTCATCGCCATGATGTGGACGTTGTGCTTCCCGAGGAGGGCCACGAGGTCGTGCAGCCGTCCGACGCGGTTCTCGATGAACACGGAGAACTGTTTGACGGGATCGGCGGCGACCGGTGCAGCGGTGTCAGACATGGGCGACAGGCGGCACCCTAGGGCGGCCGGACGGGGCGGTCAATGCCGCCTTGTGCCGGTGGGGTGTAAACCTAGTGTGCGCGAGTGCCCTCCCCGACCGACCGCCACACGACCGTGACGCAGCGCGCCGAAACCAGCGCGCGTTTTGTCGCGACCGGCATCCTGCTGAATCTCGTGCTCGGCGTGGCCAAGCTGGCCGGCGGCATTTTGGGTCACTCCTATGCCCTGGTGGCCGACGCGGCGGAATCCCTGCTCGACACCCTGTCGTCGCTGCTGGTGTGGGCGGGCTTCCGCGTCGCCGCCAAGCCGCCCGATGCGGACCATCCCTACGGCCACGGCAAGGCCTCGGCGGTGGCCGGGCTGTTCGTGGCGGGCACGGTCTTCGTGGCGGCCGCCGCCATCGCGTGGGAGAGCGTGCACGCGATCGTCACGCCGCACCAGGGGCCGCACTGGCTGACCCTGCCGCTGCTCGCCATCGTGGTGGCGCTGAAGGAGTTTTTCTCCCGCCGGATGCTGCGGCTGGACGCGCAATACGGCGCGACGGCGCTCAAGGCCGAGGCGTGGCACCACCGCAGCGACGCGCTCACCTCGGGCGCGGCCTTCATCGGCATCGCCATCGGCGTCATCGGGGGCAAGGGCTACGAGGCGGCCGACGACTGGGCGGCGCTGGCGGCGTGCGCGCTGATCACCTACAACGGCGTGGGTATCGCGCGGGCGGCGCTCGGCGAGATCATGGACACGGCGGTGCCATGGGAGACCGAAACGGAAATCCGGCGGCTGGCCGGCGTGGTGCCGGGCGTGCGCTACGTGGAGAAATGCCGCGTGCTGCGCAGCGGACTGAGCCTGCTGGTGGACATCCACGTGCACGTCGACGGCACGCAGAGCGTGCGCGAGGGCCACGAGATCGCCCACGCGGTGAAGGATGCGCTCATGGCGGCGCCGCTCGCCATCACCGACGTGGCCGTGCATATCGAGCCGGCGCGGATGTGATCAGGGCAGTTGGCGGGGGCTGACGACCACGCCGTCGTCGTCGCTGTAAACCCAGCTGCCCGGAGTGAAAGTCGCGCCGCCGAAAGTCACCGGCCCGTCGACGGTGCCCGTCATCGCCTTGGCGCTCTTGCGGGGGTTGGAGCCGAGGGCCTTGATGCCGAGGTCGATCCGGCCGAGGGCCACGGTATCCCGCACGGCTCCATGCAAGATGACGCCGGCCCAGCCGTTTTCCCGCGCCGAGGTCGCGATCATGTCGCCCAGCAGGGCGGTGCGCAATGAGCCGCCGCCGTCCACCACCAGCACGGCGCCGGCGCCGGGTTCACCCAGCAGTTTCTTGATCAGGGCGTTGTCCTCCCGGGTGCGGATCGTGCGCACGGGGCCGTGGAAAAACCGCCGGCCGCCATACTGGCGGAACTGGGTCTCGCAGCTCAGGAGCAGGTCCCCGTGCTGATCAATCAGGTCGGCGGTATTAATGGGCATGGGGCAGGGAAGTGGCTTCATCCTAGGCGCCGCCGCCGGCTAGTCGAGCGGCGGATCGCTTAAAAATAATTCAGAACAGGTTAAGGTTAGCTTTAGGGGCCGGTGCGATAGTGGGTCGGCTTTCCCCCACCATCCCCGCAACCCCTATCCCGAGAAGCTTATGAAAACCGCCCTCAAACTGCTTTGTGCATTCGTCCTCGGTGCCACCGTGCTGTGCGCCGCCGAGGCCCCCAAGAAGAACTGGACGCCCCCGGCCCAGAAGATCCAGGCCCAGGTGCTGTCTGACGAGATCATGGCCAACCACCCCGAGCTGATCAGCATCACCTTCCACGGCGTGCCCCCGGGCATGTCGAAGGTCTACACGATGTTCGCCGGCTCCTACCCGGACCGCATCGGCAACCCGGACGACCCGGATGACGTGATGATCATCGAGCTCGGCATCACCATCCTTGATGCCCGCTGGCACCGCCTGAAGGACCCGGTCAAGAAGTTCGTCATGATGATGCCGCTGCGCGACGCCGCCGGCGAAAACTGCGGCCTGCTGGTCGCCGCCTACAAGAACCCCGATTTCTCGCCCAACGGCAGCAACGCCAAGCTCGAGGCCGAGTTCTTCGCCAAGGGCACCAAGCTCCGCGACGAGCTGCAGAAGAAGATTCCGAGCTACGAGGGCCTGTTCGCCCCGGCCAAGTAACCTCCGTCCGCCCGTCCTCATGAAACTCAAGCTTGCCGCGCTTGCGGTGCTCACGTGGGCCGGCCTGTCGGCCGCCCCGCAATTCTACCGGCTGGAATCGGCGCTCACCATCAAGAGCCCGACGGTTCCGTCGTGGGATTACCTGACCTTCGACCCATCGCGGGACTGCCTCTACATCGCGCGCCGCGACGACGGCATCTTGGTTTACGACACCAAGGCGAAGCAGATCACCAGCGCCCTCGAAGGGTCCGCGGGCGGCAACTCCACGATCCTCGTGCCGGAGTTCGACCGCGCCTACGTCGTCAAGCAGGACGGCAATCTCCTGGTTTACCAGCTCTCCACGCTGAAGAAGACCGGCATCATCAACGTCGGCGACAACGCCGACAACGCCTTCTACGACCCGGTCACCCAGCAGCTCCTCGTCACCCAGGGCGACAGCAGCCAGGTGACCTTCGTCGACGCCAGGACCGGCGCCGCCAACGGTGTGCTCAAGATCGACAGCGAGAGCATCGAGGGCTGCGTCGCCGACGGCGAAGGCAACTTCTACACGGCGCTGCGCGACAAGGACAAGGTCATCAAGATCGACGCCCGGAAGCGCACGCTCCTCGGCGAGTGGACGATCGGTGGCCACGTGAAGCCGAACAGCGTCGCGTTCGACCCGGCGACCAAGCGCCTCTTCGTCACCACCCGCGGCGAAAACCCCGCGCTGCTCGTGTTCGACCCGACCGGCAAGATCGTCGCTGAAAGCACGATCGGCCGCGGCAACGACCAGATCGTCTTCGACGCCGGGACGAAAAAGATCTACACCGCGAACGGGTTCGACGGCACGCTGGTCATCATCGACCAGGTCGACGCCGACACCTACAAGCTCGCCGAGGCGGCCACCACGCGGCCCTACGCCCGGACCATGGCGCTCGACCCCAAGACCAAGACGGTCTACCTGACGACCGCCGAGGGCACGGTAGACCCGGCCAAGAAGCAACGCGCCGAGATCGCGCCGTTCTACCCGAACAAGTATTTCAAGGACACCTTCACGCTGCTGACTTACACGCGCCGCTGATCCGGCCCAGCCCCTGTTCCTTCCATGAATACCCCGTCATTCCTCACCGCGCCGCGGCTGGCCCTCGCCGCCGCGCTTGCCCTGGTCGCCTCCAGCCCCGCCTTCGCGCTGAAATACGCCGCGGTCGAGCACCACCTCAAGGCCGATCCGGCCATTCCCGCGTGGAAACCCGGCCCGGTCGCGTCCGTCCCCGAGGAAGAACTCAATCTCGTCGGTGCCGACATCATGGACGAGATCACGCTCGGCTGGATCAAGATGTTCCGCGAGGCCTACCCGCGCCTCAGCGTCACGATGGAGGCCCGCGCCTCCGGCAGCGGCGTGCCCGCGCTGACCGCCGGCATCGCGCACCTGGCGCCCGTCGGCCGCGAGGCCCTGCCGAAGGAGCACGATGATTTCGTGAAGAAGTTCGGCTACGAGCCGTTCGCCATCAAGGTCGCCACCGGCAGCCTCGGCTCGCTCGGCAAGACCGCGACCAGCATCGTGCTGGTGGCGAAAAGCAACCCGATCAAGGGGCTCACCTTCAAGCAGCTCGACCAGATCTATTCCAAGTCGCACAACCGCGGCGGCGAGGCGATCACGACCTGGGGCCAGCTCGGCCTCACCGGCGAGTGGGCCGACCGTCCGATCCACCCCTACGGCCTCAGGCCGCCCAACGGCATCGAGCAGTTCTTCAAGTGGAAGGTGCTGAACAACGGCGAATGGCGCGACGGCATCCAGAACGTCAAGGGCCAGGGCTTCACCCACGCGTTCACCGTCGCCTCGAACGACATGCACACGCAGCTCGGCGGCCTCACCTACGCGCTGCTCGCCAACGTCACCGACGACGTCCGCGTCGTGCCGCTGGCCGAGAAGGACGGCGACCCGTTCATCGCGCCGACGATCGACACGGTGTATCACCACGTCTATCCGCTCAGCCGCTACGTCTATATCTACGTCAACCGTCCGCCGGGCACCAAGCTCGAGCCCAAGATCAAGGAGTTCCTGAAGTGCGTGCTCAGCCAGCAGGGCCAGAACGTCGTGGCCGCCGAGGGCGTCTTCATGCCGCTGCTGCCCGAGGTTGTGCAAGAGGAGCTCGCCAAGCTCGACTGACGTGAAAGTCAGCCTGTCAGTCTCAGCCCTCGCCTTGCTGGCGGGGGCTTGTTTTTTGCGGGCGGCGGAGCTGCCCTGCGCCAGCGCCGAGAGCATGGACGGCCTGATGCAGGCCTGGACGGCCGGCTTCACCGCGCAGCACCACGGCACGCCGGCGCGCATCACGCTCCGGGCGAAATTCTCGGCGGATTTCACCGATCCGTTGGCGCGGGGCGAGGTGCGGGTGGCGCCCTACGCGCGCGAGCTGTTCGCCACCGAGCAGGCGCGCATCACGCAGCTCGCCGGGGGCGCGCCGCAGCTGGTGCCCGTGGCCACCGGCAGCCGGGCCACGAAGGGCGGCACGCACGCCATCGTGATTTTCGTGAACGAGAAGAACCCGCTGGCGCGGATCTCCCTCGCCCAGCTCCGGGAAATCTTCTCCCGCGCCGGCCAAATCACGACCTGGGGCCAGCTCGGCCTGACCGGCGGGTGGGCGGCGCGGAAAATCACCCTGCACGGGATGAAGGTGCGCCGCGAGACCGGCAACCCGCCCGGCATCGTCAACTTTCTGGAAAACCGCCTGCTCGCCGGCCGCGTATGGTGCGACGATCTGCACGAATACACCGACGTGCCCGGTGGCGCCCAGTCGCTGGAGCAAATCACCCGCGCGGTGGCGGCCGATGAGACCGCGATCGGCTACAGCGGCTTCGCCTATGCCGTGCCCGGCGTGAAGGCGCTCGCGCTCGGCGAGGCGGACACCGGCCCGTTCTACACCGGCACGGAGGCGGAAATCGCGCAACGCCGGTATCCGCTGGCGCGGACCATCTATCTCGTGACCGGGCCGGCACCGGATGCCGTGACCCGGGAGTTTTTGCGCTATGTGCTCGGCCCGGAAGGGCAGGGGGCCATCACGGCCGATGCGCAGGGGTTCTTCCCACTGGTCTCCGCCCCATGAACCCCGTCCAACGCGACTCGGACCGGTGGTTTGCGGAGCAGGTGCTGCCGCACGGCCCCGCCGTGCTGGCGTGGCTGCGGGCCCGGTTTTCGACGCTGTCCGATGCCGAGGACTTGGTGCAGGAAGCCTATGTCCGCGTTCTGAAGGCCCACGCGAAGGGGCCGATCGCCAATCCCCGCGCCTTTCTTTTCACCACGGCGCGCAATCTGGCGCTCAACCAGTTGCGGCACTTGCGATATTCGCAACCGAATGGCTTAACGGAAACCGACCTTTCAACTGTCTTGGATGGTGGCGCGGGCATCCCCGAGACGATCGTCCATGCCGAGGAACTCCAATTTTTGATCGCCGCCATCCAATCCCTGCCCGAACGCTGTCGCCAGATCATCACCTTGCGGAAAATCTACGGCCTGTCCCAAAAGGAGGTGGCGGCGCGGTTGCACATCTCCGAGCACACCGTCGAGGCCCAGGGCGGCATCGGTCTGCGAAAATGCGTGGAGTATTTCCGCAAACATAACCACGCGCGCTGATGCACCGGAATCATTACCCGGAAGCGGATGAAGACCCGTTGGCGGCCCACGCGGCGGAATGGGTGTTGCGCCAGGACCGCGGTCTGACCGCGGTCGAGCAGGACGAGCTGTCCCAGTGGCTGGCGGCCGACCCGCGACACCGCACCGCGTTTGCCGAGCACAGCCGCGGCTGGGATGAGCTTGACCGGCTGGCGGGCCTGCAGGCCTCGGTGCAGGCGAGACCCGATCCGGACTTGCTGGCCCCTCCGCCGGTGGCGGTTTTCCCCCGTCGGGCCTGGCGGCTTTATGCGCCCTTGGGCCTGGCGGCGGCCGCCGCCCTGATCCTCGGCCTGTTTTTCTCCCGCCCCGCGCCCCCGTCTTCCGCCCCGGCGGCCGGGCGCTGGGCTCCCGTGGCCCCGATCGAGGAGCGCCTCCTGACCGATGGCTCCGAGGTGCAATTGAACCGCGGCTCGGTGCTGACCGTCGAATTCACGCCCAGTGAACGCCGGGTCCGCCTGGTGTGCGGCGAAGCCCATTTCAGCGTGGCGAAGAATCCGCTGCGCCCGTTTGTCGTGGTCGCGCACGGGATCGAGGTGCAGGCGGTCGGCACGGCGTTCAATGTCCGGCTCGGCTCCTCGGCGGTCGAGGTCCTTGTCACCGAGGGCAAGGTGCACGTCGAGCATCCCGACGAGCACTCCCCCAATGGCATGAGCCCGGCGACCCCGCTGCTGCTGCCCGGTGACTGCGCCGTGGTGCCGTTCTCCCCGGCGACGGCCCAGGTCGCCCAGCTGTCGGGCGAGCAGATGGCGGAGCAACTCGCCTGGCAGCCGCGCCTGCTGGATTTCTCGGATGCGACCCTGGCGGACATCGCCGCCGAGTTCAACCGCCACAACCCGGTGCGGCTGGTGCTGGCGGATCCCGCGCTGGGCCGCGTCCGGTTGAGTGCGAGCTTCCGCTCGGACAACATCGAGGGCTTTGTTCGCCTGATGGAATCGGACTTCGGCATGCGGGCCGTGCGCAGTGATGAGGCGGAGATCAGCTTGCAGCACTGAGCCGCGGGCGGCGCCAAATACCTTTAGCGGAAAATTGTCCGCGGCGTTTCTTAGCAGGTGAACCCCAACCCCACACATGAAGTCCCCGTTTACCCTCTTGCGCCGGGCCCTCTGGCCCGTGTTCGGCTTGCTGCTGCTTTCCGGATCATTCCCCGCCCGGGTCTTCGCCGCGCCGGCGGAGCCGGTGGCCTTTGATATTCCCGCCGGGCCGGCCGGCCAGACGCTGAAACAGTTTGCCGCCCAGGCCGGGCGGGAGATCGTCTTCTCCCCGGAGGCGGTCGGTGGGGTTCAGACCCGCGCGGTCAAGGGATCGCTGCGGCCGCGGGAGGCCCTCGACGCCCTGCTCGCCGATACCGGCCTGGCCGCCAGCGAGGACGCCAAGACCGGCGCGCTGGCCGTGCGGCGCTCGGCTCCGGTCAAGGCGGACAAGAATCCCGCGCCGGCACCCAAGGCGGGGTCCGAGAATGCCGAGGAGGTCACCAGGCTGGAGACCTACGTCGTCACCACCGGATCGAACATCCCGACGGCGGCCGACGCCGCGGCCGTGCCGGTCGTCGTGCTCGGCCAGCATGACATCGCCCAGACCGGATTGAATTCCAACCTGCTTGAGATCCTGCGCAAGCGCATCCCGGCCTTCGCCGGTCGCAGCAACGCCGGCAACAGCAATGCGACCAACACCAACCAGAGCACCGCCGGCGGCTCGCAGATCGCCCTGCGCAACCTCGACACGCTCGTGCTCATCAACGGCCGGCGTATCGCCACCAGCGGCATCAATGGCAATGGCGGCAAGAGCTTCGTCGACATCAACATGATTCCCGCCGCCGCCATCGAGCGCATGGAGGTGCTGACGGACGGCGCCTCGGCCATCTACGGCTCCGACGCCATCGGCGGCGTGGTCAACATCATCCTCAAGTCCGACTACCGCGGCGGCGAGGTGGGCGGCCGCTACGCCTTCACCACCAACACCGGGCATTACAGCGAACGCTCCGGCTACTTTGTCGCCGGCGCCCACGCCGGGGACGCGAACATCACCGTGACCGGCAGCTGGTCCAAGACGGACCCGCTCTTCCAGGCGGACCGGCCCTTCCTCTACTCCCGCTACAACGCGGCCGGCGTCCTCGATCCGGCCCACGCGACGGATCCGGTCAACGCCAACCTGAAGCCCGGCACCAATTTCCCGGGCTTCGTCGCCGGCAACTACCTGAAGCCGACGCTGAACTCGCCCAGCCAGTCCAATCCCGTGGGCACCGCGGCGACGGCCGCCGGCATGGCCGACCTGATCGCCAACGGCACCTACGTCGCCGCCGGCGACCCCTCCATCCCGCTCTTCAATGTCGCGCCCTACACCAACATCCTGCTCGCCCAGGAGCAGCGCTCCGCCGTCATCAGCTATTCCGCGGTCATGATCCCGAAGAAACTGACGGTCTTCGGGGACCTGATGACCGCCGACACCCGCAGCTCCACCCAGAACCTCGGCGGCAACGGCAACTTCCTCGGCAACCTCCGCACCGTCACGGTGCCGGCGGGCGCGCCCTACAATCCCACGACCGGTGCGGTGGCCGGCGTCGTCGCCGGCACGCTCGACACCCGCGTGAAGACCTCCAACCACGCTCGCGGCGACCGGCTGACCTTCGGTATGCGCGGCGAGATCAATCCCGACTGGAACTGGGAGGTCGGCTACACCTACAGCGAGAACAAGCTCGACCAGCGCCTCGCCAACGTCGTCTTCGTCCCGAACTTCCTGCCGGCCATCAACGGCGGCTTCGACGCCTCCGGCGCGGTCATGGCCGGCGGCAAGTTCAGCAAGGTTACCTCGCTGGCCACCGGCGCGACCGTCGTCCAGCCCGCGCTCGATCCGTTCGCCCGCGCCGGCCTCGATCCCGCGGCCCTCGCCAACGTCTACGGCACCGAGCTGATCAAGGTGGACAGCCGGCTGACGTCGGTCGATGCCAAGCTCGTGGGCGCCTTCGGCGAACTGCCGGCGGGCCGGGTCGGCCTCGCGCTCGGCGGGGCCCGGCGCCGCGAATCGCTCTCCGGCCTGCCCGACAACAATTCCTACCGCGGCGACCTGACCAAGTCGAACTGGGCCGGCGGCGTGCTCTTCGACCCGTTCGGCCAGGGCCGGGACATCGACTCGCTCTTCGCCGAGGTCCGCGTGCCGGTCACCGGCGACAAGCTCGCCCCGCCCGCGTTGCACGCCCTCGACCTCACCTTGGCCGAGCGGTATGAGAAATACAGCGACGCCGGCAAATCCACCGTCCCCAAGATCGGCCTGCGGTGGCAGCCGGTGGACGAGCAGGTCACCCTTCGCTACACGTATTCGCGGTCGTTCACGGCCCCGACCCTCAGTGCGCTGTTCTCCACGCCCAACGGCGGCTTTGTCACCAACACGATCCTCGCCACCGCGCTGTTGGACCCGACGGTCGGCACCAAGACCTTCTTCTCCGGCAACGGCAACAACCCGGGGCTTCAACCGAGCAAATCGCACTCGAGCTCGTTCGGCGTCGTCGTGTCGCCCAAGGCCGTCAAGGGCCTGAGCGTGACGGTCAACTACGTCGACGTCACCCAGAACGGCCTGCCCGCCGGTATCGGCGGCAACGTCATCGTCGCCAGCGTCAACACCCTGGGTTCCGCCTCGCCCTATTTCCGCAACGCCGCGGTCGGCAACATCCCGGGCGGTCCCGGTTCCAGCCAGGCGCTGCTCGCCGCGCCCGGCGGCCTCAAGACCTACATCACGAGTCCCGGCTACGCCGGCGACCTCTACATCCTGGACAACCAGGCGAACTCCGGCACGGTGCACGTCAAGGCGATGGACCTCAGCCTGGAATACGAGCTGCCCGCCACCAGCCTCGGCCGGTTCACGGTCTCGACCACCGGCACCTACCTGCAGTCCTTCCTCGTCCAGCGCCTGCCCACCGACCCGGTCTACGAATACGCCGGTTACTCCACGAACGGCCAGACGATGAGCGGCACGTTCCCGAAATACAGCTTCTACTCCACGCTCGAGTGGAAGCAGGGCGACTGGGCCGCGCAGCTGGGCAGCACCCATGTCAGCTCGATGACGGACATCCTCAGCGGCCAGATCCCCGACCTTTACCTGGCCAATCCCGCGACGCCGCCCGCGACGAAGGTCGCCGCCTACACGACGTTCGACCTGCAGGGTTCCTTCACCTTCGGGAAGGGTGAGGCCTCCGCGCTGTGGAAATGCCTCAAGGGCCTGAAGGTCACCGTCGGCGTGAACAACTTGACCAACAAGATGCCGCCCTTTGCGCCGAAGTCGCAGCCCGCCGGCTCGAACAACAACAACGTCGACGTGGCGCAATATTCCCCCGTCGGCCGCCTTTGGTTCATTTCCGCCGATGTCAAATTCTGAGTCAGGCGGATGACTGGGTGAAGCAACCGGGGGTCGCGGGACCTCCGGTTTGCCCGCCCCGGATAAACGAGAATTAATGCACGATTCAGCTTCGGTTCATGGGACGGGGCCAAGATGCTCCCTCTTCCCGCGGGCAGACTGATTTCCCCTCCAGCCAATCCATTATGAAAAACCACCCCAAATCCGCGTTGCTCGCCGTTCTCGCCCTGACCGTTTCCGCCGTTTCCACCTTGGCCGCGGAGACCTCGCCCGACCCCACCTGGCGCAAGCCGGGCGACAACAAGATCTATGCCCAGCAGCTCGTGAACGAGCTGATGGCCAAACACCCCGAGCTGGTCGTCGTCGGCCTCCATGCCACGGTGCCCGGCGCCAAGACCGAGACCATGATCGCCACCAACCTCGATCGCGTCGGCAAGGTGGATGACGATGATGACATCGCCGTCGCCACCGAGCACAAGACGATCCTCGCCCCCAACATGAAGGACCCGGCCAGGTTCGAGGTGCAGATCCCGCTCAAGGACAGCGCCGGCAATTTCCTCGGCGCCTCCTGCGGCCTGGTGTTCAAATACAAGGCGGGCGACGACGAAGTGCAACTCCACGTCAAGGCCCTCGCCATCCGGGACTGGCTCGCCAGGAAAACCCCGGACCTCGCCACCCTCCTGCAGCCCGTCAAATAAGCCCGCCCCGCGTTTTTCCCTTCCGCCCATGATCACATCCCGCCACCTGCCCCGACTTTCCCTCGCCGCCCTGGCCGCCTGCCTCGGCGTCGCCGGCCTCCGCGCCGCCGACGGGAAAGTCCTGCTCACCCCCGATCGCTCGGTCAAAATCGCCGGCTCCAAGGGCAAGTTCGACTTCCTCGAGGTCGACACCAGGAACAACCGCCTCCTCGCCGCCCATGAGAAAGACGAGACCGCCGATTTCATCGACCTGAAGACCGGCACCGTGCTCGCCCGGCTCAAGACCGGCCCGACGGTCGGCATCACCACCAACCCCGCCGGCGACACCTACTACGCCAGCGTGCAGGACGACAAGCGCATCGCCATCATCGACGCCAAGTCCCTCAAGGAAACCGGCTCCATCGCGCTCACCGGCGAGACCGACGCCATCATCTTCGATGCCAAGGATGGAGCCCTCTACGTGACCCATGACAACGGCGACGAGGTCTGGGCCATCGATGCCGCCGCCGCGAAGGTCAAGGCGACCATCCCGGTGCCCAACGGTCCGGAGGGCATGGCGCATGACGCCGGCGCGGACCGCGTCTACATGAACAGCAAGACCACCAGCCAGGTCGTCGTCATCAGCACGAAGACCAACACCGTCGTCGCACAGTGGCCCACCGCTCCCGCCACCGGGCCGCACGGCCTCGCGTTCGACGCCGCGGCCGGCCGCATCTATGTCTCGGGCGACAACGGCATCCTGGTCGCGATCGACACCAAGACCGGCAAGGTCATCGGCTCGACCGAGATCACGAAGAAGGTGGATCAGATCGCCTTTGACGCCGGCACGAAGCGCATCTTCTGCGCCGGTCCCGGCCAGATGTCCGTCGTGCAGGCCACGAAGGACGGGGTGAAATTCCTTGGCAACGTTGCCAGCGCGGACACGGCGAAGAATGTCGCCGTCGATCCGGCGACGCACCAGGTGTGGACGACCTACACCGACGGCACCGACGCTTACGCCAAGTCGTGGCGGCAGCCTTGAGCCCGCACCCAACCTGATCGGGCGACCCCCTCCGATATGAGGCGTTTGCTGATACTCCTGCTGGGTGGAGCCGCGCTGCCCTTATGGTCGGGCCGGGCCGAGCCTTTGGAGCTCCCACCTTACGAGCCGCGGCCGGTGGTGGCGCCGCAGGGCGCGCATTATGTCACGCCCGACGGGGCGCTGGCCGTGATCGGCTACAACGACATGGAGCAGATGCTCGAGATGCTTGGCACGCGGTTCGCGGCGCTGCATCCCGACATCCGGTTCGCGCTCACGCTCAAGGGCACGCGCACGGCGCCGCCGGCCCTGGCCCGCAGCGAGTCGGCCTTTGCCCCGATGGGGGCGGAGTTCTCCCCGGAGCAGCTGGCGGACTACCGGGCGGTGACGGGCAGCGAACCCAGGATGTTCCGGGTGGCCCATGCTTCACTCGATCCCGTCGCCTTGAGCGGGCCGCTGGCGATCATCGTGCACCGGGACAACCCGCTCACGGTGCTCACGCTGGCCGAGGTGGCGGACATCTTCTCCGGCCGGACGGTGCGGGGGCTGCATCCCTGCGGCCTGTTGCCCACCACAGCCCTGGGGTTGTTCATGCGCCAGCGCACGATGGCCGGCGGTAATTTTGGCGAAGGGTTCAAGGGATTTCCGCAATCACGCGATGTGGTCGAGGCGGTGGCCGCCGACCCGCAGGCCATCGGCTTTGCGGCCGCCATGCGCGCCATGCCGGGGGTCAAGATCCTGGCCCTGGCCCCGGGATCCGGGGTGCCGCCCGTGCCGCTGACCGATGAGACCATTCGGAGCGGGCGCTACCCGCTGGATCGTTTTTTACTGATTTACACCCGCCAATCGCTGGAGCCCGTGGTGCGTGAATACCTGCGCTTCATTTTGTCCCGGGAAGGGCAGGAGGCAATCGCACGCGGCACACTGGGCTACCTGCCGCTCAATGCCGCGGAGCTCGCCACGGAACGGGCGAAACTTGATTGAGGAACTCAGGCTGGACCCCACCTGAAGGCGATTTAAGGTAGGGTTCAGATTGGCTTTAGCAAAATACCCTAGGGTGAGATTGCAGTCACTTGGATTGCCCGGCGCTTCACCGGTCACCTCTACCCTAACTCCAGACCCCACCCATGAACACCCCTGTTGCCCCCGCGGCACGTCGCGCCGCTTTCGCCTTTGGCTGGGCGTTTTCGGCCGCCCTGGCGGTTGCCCAAACCGCCCCGGAAACCCCCGCCACGCCGGCGCCCGCCGAGGAAAAGACCTCCGGCGAGGTCGTCCAGCTCGACACGCTCACGGTCACGACGGCCATCGGCACCTACCATCAGGAGACCTCCTCGATGGCCTCGAAGATCCCGATGGATCTGAAGGAACTCGCGTCCTCGCTCCAGATCATGAACGCCACGGCCATCTCGGACCGCAATGCGGTCACGCTGGTGGACGTGTTCGGCTACGTCGTCGGTGCCAACCAGTCGCAGTCCAACATCAACGGCTTCACCTTCCGCGGCTTCCCGAACACGGGCAGCTACACGCAGAACATCCAGTTCGACGGCCTCATGGGTCCCACGCTGAAGAAGGCCGCGACCAGCGCGGCCAACGTGGACAGCATGGAATTCCTGAAGGGACCGAACGGCGTGCTCTACGGGCAGATGAATCCCGGCGGCCTGCTGAACATCGTCACCAAGAGCCCCAAGGAAGTGCAGGAATCCTACATGCGGGTGACCGCGGGCGTCTATGCCGGCGAATTCAACAGCTTCGGTTCCAAAGTCACCAACACCTTCAGCTATGACACCACGGGCCCCGTCCCGGGCGTCAAAGGCCTGTTCTACCGCTTTGTCGCCGACATCGGCAGCGTGCCGACCTCGCGGCCGGGCAACTGGGACCGCATCTACACCTTCTATCCCTCGCTCACCTACAAGTGGAGCGCGGACACCAGCTTCACGGTCAAGATGGAGAACAGCCGGGATCGCCGCCGCGCGGATGACGGGCAGATGCCGATCTTCACCAGCGCGCCCATCACGGTGGTCCTCGGTGGGGTGAACGTCGTGACCGCGGCCTACGGCGAAAATGCCACCTTTGTCACCGCGCCCCTCAACACGGTTTACGGCGACCACAAGGACGGCAATCTCGACTATGGCGACGCCATCTCCACCTTCTTCCACACCGCGATTGGCGAGTGGCAGTTCCGTCTCAATTCCCGTTCGGTCTGGCATGTGGACGACGTGCAGCAGTTCACGCTCAACAATGCCAATGTCTGGTTCCCGACGTCCAAGTATGCCACGCCGACCTCCCTCATCCGGCGCCAATACAACCACGTCAAGAACGGCCACCGCTACAATTACATCGATGCCAATGCCTTCCGGAAATTCAAGACGGGTTCGCTTGAGCACACCGTGCTCTTCGGCGTCGGCGGCGGCTGGGAATTCTTCGGCAACAAGCGCATTGCTTTCGGCCCGAACGTGACCGCCGCCCAGGCCATCACGCTCTACAACCCGATCCTCGACCAGGTCCCGTATCCCGCCGAGGGCACCGGGGCCACCGACCAGAAAACCGACCAGACCGCCTTGGGCGAATATGTCTCCGACCAGATGAGATGGGGTAAACTCCATGTATCGGTCGGCGCCCGTCACGATCACCAGGAGGTTAGCGGCCTCGACAAGCTCAATCCGGGCCCGACCACCTTCTCCAACGTCCTCGATGCCTATACCAAACAGGCCGGCGTGGTCTACGATGTCACCCCGCAGGTTTCCGCTTACGCGAGCTTCAGTCAGTCGATCAAGCCGCAGACGGTCATCGCCTACGACACCAACGGCTTTTCCGACTTCCCGCCGGAGACGGGCGAGCAAAAGGAGCTCGGCGTGAAATTCGAGACGCCCGGCAAGAATCTCAACGTGTCCCTGGCCGGTTACGAGATCACGCGCACGAATGTCCTGGTCCCCACCGGCCAAAACTTCACGGTGGCCACGGGCAACGCCACGGCCGGCGCGGCCATTTCCCGCCTCGACGGCGGGCAGAAGAGTTCCGGCGTCGAGATCGAGGTGCAGTGGCAGCCCGTGAAAAACTGGCAGGTGCAGGCCGGCTATGCCTATTCGCATGCGCGCATCACGGCCTCCTTGAAATTCCCCGAATCGGTCGGCGCGGACCTTAACAATGCCCCCCGCAATACCGGCAATCTCTGGACCCGCTACAACTTCCCCACCGGCAGCCTGAAGGGCTTCGGCGTCGGCACCGGCATTGTCTACACCGGCGAAGCCTGGGGCGGCGACCCGACCTCGTCGGTCTACTTCAAGATGCCGGCCTGGAGCCGCGTGGACTCGGCCTTCTACTACAAGTGGAAGCGCTACGACTTCTCCCTGAACATCCAGAATCTCTTCGACCGGCGCTACATCTCGTCCGCCTTCAGCGCGCAGCTCCTCAACGTCGGCGAGCAGCGCAAGCTGACCTTCTCGGCCGGCATGAAGTTCTAAAGCGGGCGCCATCTGGTTCTGCCCTTCGTGGCCGCCGCATCCCGGCGGCCATTTTTTTTGCCCCCGGTTTCTTTAGAAAAATTCAGCGAAGCTTCATGCTGGCTTCAGGAGCCTTTGGCATGCTGGCCCCGCTTTCATTCCCGGCCCGCTCGGACGCTTTCCTCCATCACCCCATGAAATCACCCCGCCGTCTCGTTGCCGTGCTGCTGCTCTTCAGCGCACTGCTCGCTCCGTTTCTCTCCGCCGCCCCGGCAAGGATCAAGATCAAGCTGGCGCCCATGCCCGGCATCGGCCACCTCGTGCCGGAGCTGGCGCGCGGGCTCGGCTATTTCGAGCAGGAGGGCATCGAGGTGGAATACGTCAACGTCATGAACTACCGGGACGAGG
The DNA here is from genome assembly GCF_900104925.1 of Opitutus sp. GAS368. Lineage (NCBI taxonomy): Bacteria > Pseudomonadati > Verrucomicrobiota > Opitutia > Opitutales > Opitutaceae > Opitutus > Opitutus sp. GAS368. Next base: position 1,496,306 of record NZ_LT629735.1, on the reverse strand, counting down.
ATTTCTACTCCACCGAGCTGTTCAAGGACGGCACGATCGACGCCGAGATCTGCTGGTATCAGCGCGTCGTGTTCGGCATCGGCAATGACGCGCCCGCCCGGGCGGTCCTCCTGATCGAGAACAGCCCGCACCTGACGATCTCCGTGGCCAACCGGCTGAAGGACCAGATCAAGACGGCCGCCGATTTCAAGGGCCGGACCATCGCCGACTCCGAGGGGTTCTCGACCAAGCGCTACCTGACGGACACCGTCATCGCCCACGCCGGCCTGACCCCGGCCGACTACACCCCGGCGCCGGGGGAGCTCACGGCCAAGCTGCCCCTGCTGGTCAAGGCCCTCCAGGCCAACCAGGTCGACATTGTGTCGAGCATGGAGCCGCTGACCACCGGACTGATGGCCACCAAGCTCGTCACCCCGCTTTTTGACCTGGCCACGGGGGAAGGCACGCGCCGCGCCCTGGGCGATGTCTGGCCCGCCCGCTGCCTCTACCTGGCCCCGGACTACATCAAGGCGCATCCCGACCGGGTGCAGCGGCTCGTCAACGTCTTCGTCCGCACCCTGCGCTACATCGACACCCACAGCGCGGAGGAGATCATCGCGAAGCTGCCCGCCGGCTACTTCGCCCCGGACATGAACAACGATCTCTGGGCCGAATACAAGAAGGGGAAGATCGACGAGATCGCGAAGATCAAGCCGGGCATGGCGCACGGCGACTACTCGATCCCGCCGTCCGCGGCGAAGCTCGCCTGCGAGGTCCTCTTCCACACGAACTTCGATGACAGCCCGGAAGGCAAGTATCGCCGCGCCGCCGCCCAGAGCGGCAAGGTCCGCCCGGAGGACACCTACGACAACCGCTTTGTCGAAAAGGCCATGAAGGAGATCAAGTGATCCGCGGCAAAAACCGGACGGCGTGAAAACCTTCCTCCAGTCGGCCGCGCGCACAGGCCTGCTCGGGGCGATGCTGGCCCTGGCGTCCGTCGCGCGCGGCGCGGACTTTGACCCGGCCGGCCGGCCGGGATATTCCGCGCAGACCCCCAACGTGCACGGCGTGGTGCGGATCCACGACAGCGAGCTCACGCAGCACCTCGTGCACCTCTGGCAGGACGGTTTCCTGAAGCTCCATCCGCTGGTGCGCTACGACGAATACACCGTGCCGGCCTGGTTCAACGGGCTGTGCGCGGACACCGCCGACCTCGCGGTAGCCGGCCGGCGCGTCTACCTGACCGAGCTCAAGGGCTTCGAGAGCATTTACGGTTATCCGCCGCTCGAGATCACCTTCGCCACCGGCGGCTTCGACCAGCGCAAGGGCAACACGCCGGGTGTGATCATCTTCGTGCACAAGGACAATCCGCTGCAGCAGCTGACGCTCGACCAGCTCGACGGCATCCTCGGCGCCGAGCGCACCGGCGGCTGGTCCGGCTCGAAATGGACCGCCGACGCGGCGCGCGGCCCGGAGAAGAACCTCCGCACGTGGGGCCAGCTCGGCCTGACGGGCGAATGGGCGGACAAGCCGATCAGCATCTTCGGCATCGATGCCACGCTCAGCGGCTGGTCCGGCCTGATCCAGCAGGTGGTGTTCAAGGGCGGCGACAAGTGGAACCCCGTCATCCACGAGATCGTGCGCGGCGGCACCGAGGTGCCGGCCGACGCCCAGATTGTCGCCGGCGTGGCGCAGGACCGCTACGCCATCGGTTTCAGCTTCATGCGGGTGGTGGAGCAGAATCCCGGGGTGAAGCCGGTCGCGCTCGCCCGCGAGGCGGGCGGGCCGTTCGTCGCGCCGACGGAGCAGAGCTTTGCCGCGCGCAGCTACCCGCTGGTGACCTCGCTGTATATCTACCTCAACCGCCCGCCGGGGAAGCCGGTTCCGCCGCGGCTGAAGGAGTTCCTCGCCTACATCCTCAGCCGCGAGGGCCAGCAGGCGGTCGCCGCGGACGGCATGTATATCCCGCTGAGCCCGGAGGCCGCGCAGGCCGAGCTCAAGAAACTCGAATGATGATACAGCCATGAGGTTTTTGCGTTTTATTCGCTGGGAGTGTGATGCCCCGGAGCTTGCTCCGACGTGGATGAGGCGTTGTAGGAGCCTGCTTGCAGGCGATTCGGGCCAGCATCGCCTGCAAGCAGGCTCCTACCAAAGGAAGGCATACCGCATTGCTTCCTTCGTTGGGGCCGCCTTGGCGGCGCTGGCCGCTGCCGGCGCGCCCGCGGCGGAAACGCCGCCGCTGCCGGATTACCAGCCGGCCGCCAAAGTTTCAGGCGTGATCCGCACCTGGGGCAACCCGCATATGGCGGAGCTGTTGAAACGGTGGGAAGCCGGCTTCCAGCGCTACCACCCCGGCGTCTATTTTTCCGACAACCTGAAAAGCAGCGCCATGGCGATCGCCGGCCTGAGCGAATGGACCGCCGATCTCGCCCTCATGGGCCGGCAGATCCACACGTTTGAGTATTACGGCGTCTACCGGCGCTCGCTGCTGCTGCCGGTCGAGATCGAGGTGGCCACCGGCAGCCTGGACACGCCCGCCAAGTCGTCTGCGCTGTCGGTTTTTGTCCACCGGGACAACCCGCTTGCGCGCCTCACCCTGCCGCAACTCGACGGCATCTACGGCGCCCAGCGCGAGGGCGGCTGGCAGGGCATGAAATGGGAGCGCACGGTCGCGCGCGGCCCGGAGAAGAACCTCCGCACGTGGGGCCAGCTCGGGCTGACGGGCGAGTGGGCGGACAAGCCGATCCATGTTTATGGTCCGCCCGGGCTCGCCCCGGGCGGCGTGTCGTTTTTCCAGTGCCGGGTGATGGGCGGCGCCGACACCTGGGCGGAGGGGCTGAGGGAATTTGCCGACGAGAAGGAAATGATGGAGGCGCTCAGCAAGGATCCCTATGGCATCGCCTACACCGGGCGGTGTTACCAGACGCCCCGGACCAAGGCGCTCGCTCTGGCCGATAATTCCGGCGGGCCCTTCGTCGCCGCGACACGCGAAAGCGTGGCCAGCCGCACCTATCCGCTCGCCCGGCCGGTCTACATTTATTTCTCGCCGGACAACCCCGGCGGCGAGCCGGTGGCCCCCGATCCCAAGCTGCGCGAATTCCTCCGCTACATCCTCAGCCGCCAGGGCCAGGCGGACGTGGCGGGGGAAGGGGACTACCTGCCGCTGACCGCCACGGTCGCCCACGAGCAGCTCAAAAAGGTGGATTGAGCCTTGTCCGGCCCGTGAGGGCCGTGCGTCCGATGGAATGAATTAAATTTAAGGCAGGGTTAAGCATGAGTTAATGTCCTTTTGCGAATATCTGGCCGCCAATAGTTGTCAGTCCGGGCCCCGGCCCGATCACCCTTCACCCCTCCGTCATGAATCACGTTGCCCCTGTTCCGGCCGTCCGCCTTGCGCGGCGGCTTGCCCTGACCTTTGCGCTCTGCCTCGGCGCCCTCGCGGCCGTCGCGGCCCCGACAAACGTCCTCATTCGCGTGCCCGCCGGCACCCCGTCGCCGGCCGGCCTGCCCGAGCTGCTCGCGAAGTGGCGCCAGTCCGGCCAGGTTGCCAACGTGCTTTTCCTCACCCAGGGGAAACCGGAGAAGGCGGAGCACCCGGCCAAGTTCGAATCGCTCGTGGTGCTCGAGTTCCAGAGCGAGGGTTCCTATGAGTCCTGGCAGAAGGAGGCCGCCCCCGCGCTGCCCGCCGGCCTGATTGTGCGGCGCGCCGACGCGCTGGCGCACGGCGAGCTGACGCCCCGCGACTCGAACCGCTCCGTCTTCATCGTCAACACCTACACGCCCATCGTGCCCGCCGAAAAGTTCGCCGAGTTCGTGCAGGGCTACGTGAAGCCCCTCTACGAAGGCATGCGCGGCACCAAGCACCTCGTGCGCTACACCGCCTACCTCGAGCGGGGCGAGACCGGCAAGATCGACGCCCTCAACGTCCTGGAATACCGCGATCCCGTCGCCTTTGAGACGATGGGCAAGATCAAGGGCGGCATCCGCGAGAAGGTCGCCGCCGCGACGCCGACCTACGGGCAGTTCGACAAGATCAAGGACACGCTGCGCGTCGACGGCTTCGGCACGTTCGCCAGCTACACCGAGCTGCCGCCGCCGGACCTCAGCGACCTGCCGGCCTATGTGCCGGAGGTAAAGATCATCGGCGCCTTGCGCATCATGGGCAGCGAGCTCAAGAACGCCGTCGACCAGCTGGCGGAAGGCTTCAAGCACTTCCATCCCGAGGCGCGCGTCTCGACCAACTTCATGACCAGCAGCGAGGGCGGCCTGGCCGGCCTCTATTGCGGTGTGTCCGACGTCGCGCCGATGGGCGACGACGCCAAGATCACCGACCAGATGCCGTTCTTCAACACCTTCGGCTACATGCCGACGGAGATCTCGGTCGCGACCGGCGGCTCCGAGAAGCGCGGCTCGCTCTGGGCCTGGGCCATCGTCGTCAACAAGGACAACCCGCTCGAGGAAATCTCCGTCGACGAGCTCGAGCGCATCTTCGGCGCCGAACGCACCGGCGGCTGGGAGCTGGTGAATGGCGATTACCGCTACACCGCCAAATACGCCCGCCCGGCCGACACCAACATCCGCACCTGGGACCAGCTCGGGTTCAAGGGCGAGTTCGCGGGCAAGGAGATCTCGACCTTCGGTTACATCGCGCCAGGCTTCGAGATCGCGATCGAGCGCACCTGGTTCCACTGGTCGGACAAGTGGAACCCCAATTTCCGGGAATACGTCGAGGCCAAGCAGACCACGGCCGACGCCGACGGCGCGGCGGTCGCCAGCGAGCGGCCCCTCGAGGATCTTTCGCACAACAGGTTCGCCATCGGCATCGCCGGCCTGATGCACGTGAAGGACTATCCGAACGTGAAGGTCCTGCGCATCTCGAAGAAGAAAGGCGGCCCGGCCTACGCCCTGACGCCGGACAATGTCGCCAACCGCACCTATCCGCTGCTCCGCGACGCCTACTTCTACGTCAACAAGGCGCCCGGCCAGCCGCTGGACCCCAAGGTCCGCGAGTTCATGCGCTTCGTCCTCAGCCGCGAGGGTCAGCAAATCATGGCGAAGGTCGGCTTCTATTACCCGCTGAACAAAGCGTATTTGGAAGAGCAGCGCAAGAAGCTCGACTGAGATGACCGGGTAGGGCGAATCCTCCGGATGAGCCGGGCCTTGCGCGCGGCTCGTCGGGGACGACTCGCCCCACCGTTCCCCAACGCCCGCGACCCATGAGATTCGTCGGCATAATCGGACCGTTGTTGGCCGGGCTTTTCCTCGGCCCGCTCCGCGCCGACGAGGGCCGCAACGCCTCGCCGTACGCGCAGCAGGTGGTGGCGTCGCTGCCGGCCTTCCGGCCGGCGCCCGCGCCGGCGGGAGTCATCCGCCTGTGGGGCCACGGCAGTTTTTCGCGGCCGTTCATGCGGCTGCTGGTCGCGCGGTGGGCGCGGGGCTTTGCGCGCTTCCATCCCGACATCACCATTCGCGAGGAAACCTACGGCACATCGTCGGCGATTCCCGCGCTTGCGCTGGGCGCCGGCGACCTCGCCATCCTCGGCGAGGAGATCCTGCCCGAGGCGGTGGATACGTTCAGGCGCGTGAAACTCTACGAGCCGTTCAGCGTGGAGATCGCGAACGGCAGCGTGGATGTGCGAAACTTCGACTACGCGCAGATGTTTTTCGTCCACAAAGACAACCCGCTCGCGCAGCTCACGCTGACCCAGCTCGACGCCATCTTCGGCGCCGAGCACCGGCGCGGAGCCCCGCGCAATTTCCGCACCTGGGGCGACGTCGGCCTGACCGGGGAGTGGGCGGACAAGCCGATCACGCCCTACGGCTGGCGGACCGACGACAGCTTCGGTTTCTACCTGGAGCAGACCCTGCTTGCCGGCAGCCACCGCTGGAACAGCGCGCTGCGGGAGTTCCGGCACATCAACCGGCCGGACGGCAGCATCTACGACCATGGCCAGCAGGCGCTCGATGGGCTTGCGCAGGACCGCTACGGCATCGCGGTCTCCAATATCCGTTACGCCGGGCCGGACGTTAAGGCGCTCAAGGTGGCCGAGCACGAAGGCGCGCCCTATGTGGCCGTCACCGCCCGGACGCTCATCGACCATACTTATCCGCTCAGCCGCACGATCCCGGCCTTTCTCGACCGCGCGCCCGGCCAGCCGGTCGAGCCGAAGGTGAAGGAGTTTCTCCGCTACATCCTGAGCCGCGAGGGCCAGCAGGACATCGTGGACGACGGCCGTTATCTGCCGCTCGCCCCGGCCATGGTCGCGGCCCAGCTGAAAAAACTGGAATGAACCATGGGGAGAAAAGTTCGCTTTGGGTGGAACCCGGCCTCCGGACGGGTTTGCCTTCTTGCGCACCGAACAAACCCGTCCGGAGGCCGGGTTCCACCTGGTGGCATGGCAGGTTGGCGCAAGTAAGGCAGATTGCCGCCGGGCTGATTTGGACCGTCGCGCCGCTGGCCGCGGCGGAAGCGGTGCCGCTCAACCCTTATCAGCCGCCGGTCAACGCGACGCAGACGATCCGCATCTGGGGCGACCGCCACATGGACGCGCTCACCCGCGCCTGGGCCCGGGCCTACCGGGTGGCGCATCCCGAAATCAGTTTCGAGATCAAGCTGCTCGGCAACGGCACCGGCATGCCCGCGCTCTACCTCGGGCTCGCTGACCTCGCGTTCTTCGGTCGCGACCTGATCGTCACCGACAAGGACGGGTTCAACCACGTGATGAAATACGACCCGGTGCGCATTGAACTCGGCACCGGCAGCCTCGATGCGCCGGGCAAGGCCACCGCGCTGGCGCTGTTCGTGCACCGCGACAATCCCCTGGCGCAGCTCACGCTCGCGCAAGTCGACGCCATCTTCAGTGCGCAACGCCGGCGCGGCGCGCCGGCCGCCATCCGCACCTGGGGCCAGCTGGGCCTGACGGGCGAATGGGCGGACAAACCCATCAACCTCTACGCCGATGACACGCAGAGCATGGCCGCGCTTTTCTTCCAGCGGGTGGCGCTGGGGGACAGCCGCATGATGAACTGGGAGCATTTCACCGAATTCCAGGACATCCGGCACCCGGACGGCACGGTGACCGAGGCGGCGGCGCAGAGCATGGCGGCGCTGCGCGCGGACCGCTACGGCCTGGCGGTTTCGAACCTGCATTACCTCGATGCGCAGGTCCGGCCGGTCGCACTCGCGGCGCAGGAGGGTGGGGCGTATGGCCTGCCCACGGCGGAGAACCTGATCTCACGCCGTTATCCGCTGACGCGCACGATTTTCGCCTGCGCCAACCAAGCGCCCGGCCGGCCGCTGGATCCGAAGGTCCGTGATTTTCTCCACTTCATCCTCGGTCCCGAAGGCCAGCAGGTGCTGGCGCAGGACGGCCAGTATCTCCCGCTGATGGCGGCCACGGCGCGCCAGGAACTGGCCAAGCTTCCCTGAGCCGGGATCAGGCCATCGGTGGTGGAGCGGGTTGACCCTGGTCGCCTCTGGCGCCGCCACAGGCGGGTAACCCCAACCGGCTGGTTGGGTGCGAACACCCTGAAGCGCTGGGGTCAGCGCGCTCCACCTTGCCCTGGGCCGCTGGCGAATGGAGTGAACTTCAACTGCCTGAGTCCGGCTGAGCGCCGGGAAGCTGAACAAATTTTCAGGTGGCGTTAAGCCACGGTCTAGGTTGCAGGCGCATGCTGCAGGCTCACCCCGTTTGGTTCACCCCTTCGCTTATCGATGAAGCTTGCCGGATTCCTGTTGCCCGCGGGCCGGGCCTGCCCGTTCCCCGCCAGGATGATCCGCGCCCAGCGCGCGCCACTCCCATGAAATCGTCCGCCCCCTCCTGTTTCGTCGCCGCGGCCCTGCTGGCCGCTTCGCTTCTGCCGCCACTGCACGCCGAGCCCGCCCCGTCGGCGGACATGGTCAACGCCCTGAAGGCGCAGGCCGAGCACTTCCGCATCGTGCGCGAGCGCGGCGAGAAGGCCTATTACCAGCCCCGGTTCGACCTGAGCGCGCTGCCGCATTACCAGCCGTCCAAGCTGCTGACGGGCTGGCTGCGCATCCACGGCAACAACTACATCGCCGACGGCCTGCTGGGCGAATACTGGCAGAAAGCCTTCGCCAAGTTCCAGCCGGCCATCCGCATCTCCTATTACCTGCCGACCTCCGCCGGCTCCTTCGGCGCCCTCGATTACAACCAGGCGGACCTGATCTTTTCGCACCGGCCGGGTTTCTACGACCTGCTCGCCTACGAGCGCATGAAGAACTGCGACCCGGTGGAAATCACCGCCGTGACCGGCTCCTATGACGTCGGCGGCTGGGAAAATTCGTTCACGATCATCGTCAACGGCGACAATCCCATCAAGGGCCTCACGATGGAGCAGCTCGACGGCATCTTCGGGGCGGAACGCGAGGGCGGCTGGGTCGGCACCAACTGGCGGCCCGACCTCGCCCGCGGTCCCGACAAGAACATCCGCACGTGGGGCCAGCTCGGCCTGACGGGCGAGTGGGCGGACAAGCCGATCCACGTCTACGGTTTCAGCCTGCGCTACAATACCGCGACGGCCTTCTGCGACCTCGTGCTCAAGGGCAGCGACAAGTGGAACGAGACGATCAAGGCCTACGGCAACTACATGGCACCGGACGGCAAGCGCTACGTCGAGGCCGACCAGATCACCGGGGCCATCGGGAAGGACAAATATGCGATCGGTTTCAACCGCTACCGCGGCGAGCGGCCGAATGTCCGCCGGATCGCGATCGGCGACGGGAAAGGCCCGCTGGTCGAGCACACGATCGACAATATCCAGAACGGCTCCTACCCGCTGCTGACCCAGGTCTACTTCTATACCACGGTGCTGCCGGGCCAGAAGATGGACCCGATGGTGAGGGAATTCCTCCGCTTCATCCTCAGCCAGGAGGGCCAGGCCGAGGTCCAGCGTGACGGCAAATACCTGCCGCTCACCGCCGAGATGGTGCGCGAGCAATTGAAGAAACTCGAGTGAGCCGCCCCGGCGTCGCGCGAACCCCCGAAACCCTCCGCCCGTGACCGGCAAAACCAACCTTGGGCTGGGCAAAGCACTTGCGCTGGGCGGCATGCTGCTGGCCGCTGCGTCCGTCCGCGCCACGGAGCCGGATCTGCCGCCCGCCTACCGGCCGTCGCGGCCGGTGACCGGCACCATCCGCAGCTGGGGTCACGGCTTCCTGCGCCCGATGATGAAGCTGTGGGAGGAAGGCTTTCAGAAATACCACCCGGGCGTCCGGTTTAAGGACAAGCTGGTGACGAGCGCCGCCGCCATGGCCGGGCTCTACACCCAGCGGGCCGACCTGGGCGTGCTGGCCCGGGAGATCACGCCGCCCGAGGTGGCGGCCTACGAAAAGATGGTCCGGCAGAAGCTGACCCCGGTCACGGTCCTGACGGGCAGTTACGGCAACCAGGACAAGATCATGGCGCTCGGGATTTTTGTGAATCAGGACAACCCCGTCTCCCGGCTGACTTTTGCCCAGCTGGACGCCATCTGGGGTGCCGAGCACAAGCGCGGCGCGAAGGCGAACATCCGCACCTGGGATCAACTGGGCGCGACCGGAGAGTGGAGCGGACAGGCGATCCATCCTTACAGCGGCCTGGCGTTCGAGGCGCCGGCGTATTTCTTCTCCCAGACGGTGATGAAGGGCAGCGTGCTCTGGAACGAAGCGCTGCGGCAGTGCGAAAACGACGAGGACGAGGTCCCGTCGCGCGGTGATGAAAAGGTGACACCGAAGATCACGCGGCACGTTGACGCCTACCAGAAAGTGGTCGATGCCGTCGGGGCCGACCGCCAGGGCATCGGCCTGGCGGGAGCGGGCTATCGGAACCCTCACGCGAAACTGGTCGCGCTGGCGGTGGAGGAGGGCGAACCTTTTGTCGAGGCGACCGGCGAGAATGTGGCGAATCTCAGCTATCCGCTCGCGCGGCCTGTCCGGTTCTACATCAACAAGGGATCCACCGTCCCGGCGAACCCGGACGTGATTGAATTTCTCCGTTTCATCCTGAGCCGCGAGGGCCAGGCGTTGGTCGCTCGCGAGGGGGACTTCCTGGCACTGCCGGCCGCGGTCGCCCGCGAGGAGCTCGCGAAACTCGAATGAGATCAAGCTCCGCTGCACCGATGAAACGTCTCCTGACCCTTTTGCTCACCCTGGCCGCCCTCACCGCGGCGAACGCGCAATCCCGCGACGGCCTGGAGGTCCAGAAGGCCCGCGCGGAGCACGTCACCAGCCGGGGCAAGATGGCTTACTACACGCAGAAGTTCGACCTGGGCGGGCTGCCCGACTACGTGCCGCAGCAGGAGGTCACGGGCACGATCCGGCTGTGGGGCAACAACTACATCGAGGACAGCAACCTCGGCGCCGATTGGGAGCGGGAGTTCCGGAAATTCCATCCCGCGGTCAAATTCGACCGCAGCGGCCTGAAGAGCGGGTTGGTCGCCACCGCCGGTCTCGTCGCCGGCGTGGCCGACATCGTCGGCAACCGCCGCATCACCTTCGCCGAGGTCGAATCCTTCGAGCGCATGTTCAATTACGAACCGCTGGAGATCACCATGGCCCGCGGCTCCTACGATGTGCCGGGCTGGATGACGACCTTCTGCATCGTCGTCCACCGGGACAACCCGATCACGAAGCTGACCCTGAAACAGCTCGACGGGATTTTCGGGGCCGCCCGCGACGGCGGCTGGGAGGGAACGAGCTGGCATCCGGAGGCCGGGCGCGGCGCGAAGGAAAACATCCGCACCTGGGGCCAGCTCGGCCTCACCGGCGAGTGGGCCGACAAGCCCATCAACGTCTACGGGCTGAACCTCCGCTACAACAACTGCGACATGTTCGAGCACGTCGTCTTCCACGGCGGCGACAAGTGGAACGAGAACCTGCGGGAATACGCGAACTATGCCCGGGCCGACGGCACGCTGGCGATCGCCGCGGCGGAGTTGATCAAGGATCTCGGCCACGACCGCTACGGCATCGGCTGGAGCGGCATCCAGAATGTGACGCCGCAAACCAAGGCCCTGGCGCTCGCCGCTACGGACGGCGGGCCTTATGTCGCGCTCACCATCGAGAACGTCCAGAACCGCACCTATCCGCTGGCCTTCGACATGTTTTTCTATGTCAACCGCGCGCCCGGCCAGCCCCTCGACCCGAAGGTGAAGGAGTTCCTTCGCTTCGTCCTGAGCCGCCAGGGCCAGGAAGCGGTCCAGCGCGACGGCAAGTATCTCCCGCTCACGGCCGAGGTCGTGCGCGAGCAGCTCAAGAAACTCGAATGAAACCCGGCCACCGATTCTCGCTCTGGCGCGTTCTGCAATGGAGGCGGGACCATCAATCCCGCTTTGGAGGGCTGGTCTCCGCACCAGCCGCGGCCGGTCCGGAGACCGGCCCTCCACCGTCAATCAGCGGGACTGATGGTCCCGCCTCCAGTTGGGCGGCGTTTTGGCGCGAGGCCGCGGCCTTGTTCGTGATCTTGGTTGGCGCGGTTGTGGCCGCGGGCAATGCCGTTTCCGCGGAAGTTTCGTCCGACGCGCAGGCTGCGGCGCTGTCACCCCGACCGGTGCCGACCCTTGGCGCGCAGCTTGTCTGGATCGCGCCGGGAACCTTCACGATGGGCAGCCCGGCGACCGAGGCCGGCCACCGCCCCGACGAGACGCCGCAGACCGGGGTCACGCTGACGAAGGGCTTCTGGCTCGCGACCCTCGAGGTCACGAACGGGCAGTGGAAAAAGCTGATGGGCACCGACGTGCTCGAGCAGGCGCGCCTCGGGTTGGAGAACGACGAGAAGTTCCTCATCGGCCGGAAGGAAAAGATCCCGGTGCGCGATTTCTTCGGCTGGAAGAAGGGCGACGATCCCGGCCAGCTCATCGGCAACACCGACGACAACATCGCCATGCTCTGGGTGAGCTGGAACGAGGCCGTGGAATTCTGCCGCAAGCTGACCGCGTTGGAACGGGCCGCCGGCCGCGTGCCCGCGGGCTATGAGTTCCGCCTGCCGACCGAGGCCGAGTGGGAATACGCGTGCCGCGCCGGCACGACCGGCGCGACCTACGCCGGCGACATGGTGCTGCAACCCGACCACTCCGCGCCGGTGCTCGACGACATCGCGGTCTATGCCGCCAACTGCTCGGTTGATTATGCGGGCCACCGCATTGGCACGCCGGCGTGGCCGGACAAGAAATGGGGCTACGAGCGCGGCGGACCGAAGGCCGTCGGGTCGAAGCGCCCCAATGCCTGGGGGCTCTACGACATGCTCGGCAGCGCCGCCGAGTGGTGCTACGATTGGAGCGGACCGTTGCCCGGCGGCCATGTGACCGACCCGACGGGCCCGCCGACAGGCGAATATCACGTCCGCAAGGGCGGATCCTGGAGCAGCCTCGCCACGCAGACGCGCGCCGCCTACCGCAACTGGCACGAGCCCACCTACCGCTGGATCAACCTCGGCTTCCGCGTCGCCCTCGCGCCGGTGCTGCCGGCCCGGCCCTGACCCATGAAATCAAACCCGCTTCCCCTGACATGACCACCCGGACCGACGGCATCGCCGTGGCCGGGCCCCGGTCCAACTGATTCGCGAACCGCACAAGAAACTCCCATGAAACCTCATACCCTGATCCTGGCCCTCCTGCTTGGCACCACGGCGCTTGCCGCCGACACCTACCAGCCGGCCAAATATGACCTGAGTGCGCTGCCGGGCTACGCTCCCACCCAGCGCGTCACGGGCGTGCTGCGCATCTACGGCACGCCCCTGGAGGATCTCGTCGGAAAATGGGCCAACGCCTTCCGCGGCCACCACGGACAGGTCCGCCTGAACGCCTACCTGATCAACACCTCGCAGGCCTTCGCGGGTCTTGTGACCGGCTCGGCCGACATCGGCGTGATGGGCCACCGGCAGTGGCGCAACGGCTTTCAGGCCTTCGAGGCCCAGTTCGGTTATGCGCCGCTGGAGATCCGGTTCGGCACCGGCTCTTACGACGACCCGGCAGGCACGACGCCCGGGCTGATGTTCATCGTGAACAAGCGCAATCCGCTCGCCGGACTCACGCTGGAACAGATCGACGGCATCTACGGCGCCCAGCGCAGCGGCGGCTGGGTCAACGGCCGGTGGTCGACGGCGGTCGCGCGCGGCCCGGAGAAGGACATCCGCACCTGGGACCAGCTCGGCGTGACCGGCGAGTGGGCCGGCCAGCCCATCCACCTCTACGGTTCGGACGTCACGCTCAGCAACTGGGCGGACCTGATCGAGCGCGAGGCCTTCCAGGGCGGCACCAAGTGGAACCCCGCCCTCGTCGAAGAGCCGCGCGCCGACATCGGCACCAAGGCCAAGGGCAAGACCCGCGACCAGCAAGTGCTCGAAGCAGTGGAAAAGGACCCCTATGCGATCGGCTTCATCTTCCAGCGCGTCATCAACGCCAACCACGGCGACGTGCGCGTGCTGCCGCTCGCCCGGAACTCCGGCGGGCCGTTTGTCGTGCCGGGTGCGCAGACCTTCTTCGACGGCAGCTATCCGCTGCACAACGGCGCCTATATCTACCTCAACCGCGTGCCCGGCCAGCCGCTGGGTGTCCGCGAGAAGGAGTTCGTGAAATTCATCCTCAGCCGCGAGGGCCAGCAGATCGTGGCTGAAAACCGCCTCTTCATCCCCCTCAACGCCGAGCAGGTGAAGGCCGAGCTCGCCAAACTCGAGTGAGCCAAGCGCTCCCGCCGCCATGAAAACGAATTTCTCCGCCCTTTTTTCCCGCGCCGGCCTGTTGGCCGCCGCGTTGCTCGCCACGCCCTGCGTCCTCTCCGCCGCGGACGACCTGCCGGACTACCGGCCGCAGGTGCACGTCACCGGCGTGCTGCGCGGCTGCGGCAATCCACAGATGGCCGCCTTGATGAAACGTTGGGAGACCGGCTTCAAGCGCCTGCAACCCGACGTCCAGTTCGCCGACGACCTCAAAAGCAGCGCGTCGGGGCTGTATGGCCTCGACATGCGCACCGCCGACCTCGCCCTGCTCGGCCGGCCGGTCTACCCGTATGAACGCTACGGCATCTACGAACGTTCCTGGGTCTATCCGGCCGTGATCGAGGTCGCGACCGGCAGCGCGGGGGCCCTGCACAAGTCGCCCGCCTACGCGGTTTTTGTGCACAAGGACAACCCGCTGGCGCGGCTGAGCGTGCGCGAGCTCGACGGCGTGTTCGGCGCCGAGCGCGCGGGCGGTTGGAACGCCCTTACCTGGGACACGAGCGTGGCCCGCGGCGGGAAGGACAATCTCCGCACGTGGGGCCAGCTCGGACTCACGGGCGAATGGGCGGACAAGCCGGTCCACGTCTACGGGCAGCCCGGCCTGGGCGCGGGCGCCATCACTTATTTCCAAGCCCGCGTCTTCGGCGGCGCCGAGACCTGGAACGAGGGCCTGCGCGAATACGCCGACCGGCAGAAGATGCTGGCCGACCTCGCCCAGGACCCGCTTGGCATCGCCTACGCGCCGGCCGCCTACGCCAACGCCGGCGTGAAGACCCTCCCGCTCGCCGAGACCAAGGCCGGTCCCTATGTCGCGCTCAGCCCGGCAAGCGTGGCGGATCGCACCTATCCGCTGCACCGCCCGGTCTATGTCGTCTACACGATGGACGACCGGAACACCGACCTGACGCCGACCCTCGGTGACCCGCGGGTGAAGGAGTTCATCCGTTACATCCTGAGCCGGCAGGGCCAGCAGGACGTCGTCGCGGAGGGCGGCTACCTGCCGCTGCCGGCCCCGGTCGTGCAGGCGCAACTGCAGAAGCTCAACTCCACCGCGATTCCGCCCGAGCACCAGTTCATGGAGAACTGAATCCCGCAACCAAACCCGACACCTTCCAACCAACCCGACCCATGAACCCATTCCCATTCCGTTTTCCCACCGGCCTGAAGCCGGTGCTGTTCACCCTCGGTGCGCTCCTCACCGCGGCCGCCGCCCCGGCGGCGGACAACCTGATCAAGGTCCGCATGAGCTTCGACGACGACATGGTCGTCACGCGGCTCGCCGACAGCCTCGGCTACTTCAAGCAGGAGGGCATCGAGATCGTCCCGGTGGACATCATGACGCTCGCCAAGGACGACTACCTGCTGCAGGAGCCGCTGGTGAAGGGCCAGATCGACGCCGCCGAGCACTGGTTCAACCACACGATCTTCGGCGCCCGCCACGGCTTCCCGATCAAGGCCGTGATGATGCTCGATGACGCGCCGGCGATGAAGATCATTGTCGCCAACCGGGTGAAGGACCAGATCCACAGCGCCGCGGACTTCAAGGGCCACGTCGTGGCCGAGGGCGCGGGCTACGCCACCAAGGCGGTCATCACCGGCTACATGGCCCACCAGGCCGGCCTGCCGCGCAAGAGCTATACCTCCATCAACCACCCGACCGAGAACCGCCTGCAGCTGGTCGTCGGCGACCTGAAGGCCGACAAGCTGGACGTCATGACCTTCCAGGAACCGATTACCTCGGGCATCCTGGGCACCAACCTGGCCACGACGCTCTACGACTTGACCAGCCGGGAGGGGACCGTGAAGGCGCTGGGCACCCCGTTCCCCGCGCAGTCGATCCTGATGGCACCGCAGTTCATCAAGGACCACCCCGACACCGTGCAACGGCTCGTCAACGCTTACGTCCGCGCGATGCGCTACCTCAACAGCCACACGGCCGACGAGGTCATCGCCCGGCTGCCGGTCGATTTCTTTGGCGACAAGGACCGGGCGAAACAGGTCGCGCTCACCAAGAAGACGCTGACCAGCTACGCCAAGGGGGATTATTCGTTTCCGGCCGACGCGGTCCATCTGGTCGTCGACGCGATGCTGTGGGCCCGGTTCGACAACAGCGAGGAGGGTGTCTGGCGCGCCTCGGGCGACGCGTCCAAGGTGAAGGTCGACGAGCTCTACACCAATGAGTTCGTCGAGCGTGCCATGAAGGCAATCCCGGCGGCCACGGCGTCGGCGGAGCCGGCCAACGCCGGCGTCAGCATCTGGACGCAGAACGTCACCGGCTTCCGCAAGGAGCACGGCTCCGTCGGCGGCTATACCAAGCAGTGGGACCTGGGCGACCTGCCGCACTACGTTCCGAAGGTTCATCTCACGGGCACGCTGCGCGTCTGGGGCAACAATTACATCCGCGACGGTTACCTCGCTGGGTATTGGCAGGAGGCCTTCAAGAAGTTCCAGCCGGACGTCACCATCGAGTATCACCTGCCCACCACCGGCATCGGCATCCCCGCGCTGTCGTGCGGCGTGGCCGACGTCGCGATGAGCCGCCGGGCGATCATCATGGACCTGCTGACGTTCGAGCAGGTCTACCACCACCCGGTGACCGAGGTGGATGCGGTCACGGGCTCCTACGACGTCTATGGCTGGTCGCCGCCGTTCATCATTGTCGTCCACAAGGACAACCCGCTCGACCGGATCAGCCTGAAACAGCTCGACGGCGTCTTCGGCGGTGCGCGCACGGGCGGCTACGTCGGGAGCGTCTGGCACACGGAGTATCCTTTTGCCCGCGGGCCGGAGGAAAACATCCGCACCTGGGGCCAGCTCGGGCTTACCGGCGAATGGGCGGACAAGCCGATTCATACCGGCGGTCAGACCCTGCGCGGCAACCAGACCTCGCAGTTTTCCGATCTCATTCTCAAGGGCAGCGACCAGTTCGTCGAGGGCTACCAGGCTTTCGCCAATTACATCACGCCCGAGGGCAAGATCAACAGCTGGAGCCTGCAGGCGCAGCGGGCGATCGTGAAGGACAAGCAGGCGATGTTCTACGTCTCGCCGATGACGCTGAGCCCGGACATGAAGGAGCTGGCGGTCCAGGCTTATGACGGCGGTCCCTATGTGAAACGCACGCTCGAGACCGTCCACGACCGCACCTTCCCGCTTTACGGCCGGTATTTCTTTTATTTCAACCGCGAGCCCGGCCAGCCGGTCGACCCGAAGGTCGACGAGTGGCTGCATTTCATCCTGAGCCAGGAAGGGCAGGACTGCGTGCAGCGCGAAGGCCGCTACCTGCCGCTCACCGGCGAAGTGGTGCAGGCCCAGCTCAAGAAAATCGAATGATCCCGCCGATGAAAACCATCCCAGCTCTCGTCTTTCTGGCAGTGCTCGGCGGCGCCAGCCTGTGGGCTGAGGAGCCGAAGAAAACCGAGGAACCGAAGAACGCTGGGGTCAGCATCTGGACGCAGAACGTCTCGGGGTTTCGCAAGGAACACGGCTCGGTCGGCGGCTACACCAAGCGCTGGGACCTCAGCGACCTCCCTCATTATGTGCCCAAACAGCAGCTGACCGGCGTCATCCGGATCTGGGGCAACAACTACCTCACGGACGGCCCGCTCGGCGGTTACTGGGTGGAGGCGTTCAAGAAATTCCAGCCCGGCCTCACGATCGAGTATCACCTGCCGACGGGCACCATCGCGGTCTCGGCCGTCGCGGCCGGCATCGCCGACCTCGGCATGAATTACAAGGCCACCCTGTCGGACCGGCTCATCTTCGAGCAGGTTTTCCATCATCCGCTCACCGAGATCACGGCGGTGACCGGGTCCTATGACGTTTACGGCTGGGGACCGGCCGGCATGGTCGTCGTTCACCGGGACAACCCGCTCACGCAGATCAGCGTCAAGCAACTCGACGGGGTCTTTGGCAGCGCGCGGCTCGGCGGTTACGCCGGCAGCGTGTGGCACACGGAGTATCCGTATGCCCGCGGCCCGGAGGAGAACATCCGCACGTGGGGCCAGCTCGGCCTGACGGGCGAGTGGGCGGGCCGGCCGGTCCACGCCGGCGGCCAGAATCTGAGCTCCGGTGCGATGCTGCAGTTCTCCAACGAGGTGCTTATGGGCAGCCTGCAGTTCGTCGACGGCTACCAAGCCTACACCAACTACATCACGCCGGACGGAAAGATCAACAGCTGGAGCGTGCAGGTGCGGCGCGCGGTGGCGCGGGACAAATACTCCATGTTCTACGCCTCGCCCTCCACGCTGTCGCCGGACATGAAGGAGCTCGCGATCCAGGCCCGCGAGGGCGGGCCCTTTGTGCCCCGCACGCTCGAGACGGTGCGCGACAACAGCTATCCGCTCACCCACCACTCCTATTTCTACCTGAACCGCGAACCCGGCAAACCGGTCGACCCCAAGGTGGAGGAGTTCCTGCGTTTTGTCCTGAGTCAGGAAGGACAGGACTGTGTGCAGCGCGAAGGCCGCTACCTGCCGCTCACGGGCGCCATCGTCCGCGAGCAGCTCAAGAAACTGGAATGATCCGCGGCCACCCCTTTTTTTCATGAACCCAACCCCCGCCCTCACCATGAGCCGCGCGGTGCTTTGCGCACTGCTGGCTTTCCCCCTCCTGCTCACGGCCGACGACAAGCTGACGGTCGCGCCGAACGTCGCGAACGAGCCGACGAACGCCGGCGTCAGCATCTGGACCCAGAATGTCACGGGCTTCCGCAAGGAGCACGGCATCGTCGGCGGCTACACCAAGAAGTGGGACCTGGGCGAGATGCCGCACTACGTGCCCAGGCGGCAGCTGACCGGCACGCTCCGGATCTGGGGCAGCAATTACATCAAGGACGGGGATCTGGCGCAATACTGGCTCGAGGAATTCAAGAAATTCCAGCCGGGCCTCACCATCGAGTATCACCTGCCGACGGCCACGATCGCCGTGTCCGCCCTCGCATGCGGCGCCGCCGACCTCGGCCTGTGCTACAAGGCGCGGCTGACGGACCTGCTCGTGTTCGAGCAGGTGTTTCACCACCCGGTCACCGAGATCACGGCGTTCACCGGCTCCTACGACGTCTACGGCTGGTCGCCGGCGACCATCATCGCGGTGAACAAGGACAACCCGCTCGACCGGATCAGCCTGAAGCAGCTCGACGGGGTGTTCGGCGGCGCGCGGACCGGCGGCTACGTCGGCAGCGTGTGGCATACCGAGTATCCCTATTCGCGAGGGCCGGAGGAAAACATCCGCACGTGGGGCCAGCTCGGCCTGACCGGCGAGTGGGCGGGCAAGCCGATCCACACCGGCGGACAGAACCTGACCGCCGGCGCTTCCTATGACTTCCAGATCAAGGTGCTGCGCGGCAGCTACCAATTCGCCGAGGGTTACAACGCGGTCACCAATTACATCACGCCGGAGGGCAAGATCAACAGCTGGAGCCTCCAGGCCCGCCGCGCGATCGCCAAGGACAAGTATGCCATGTATTATATTTCCCCGGCCTCGATGGGTCCGGAGCTGAAGGAACTGGCGGTCCAGGCCTACGAGGGCGGGCCGTATGTCACGCGCAGCGTGGAATCGATCCACAACCACACCTATCCGCTCTACCACGAGTCCTACTTCTACCTCAACCGCGAGCCCGGCCAGCCCATCGACCCCAAGGTCGAGGAATTCCTGCGCTTCATCCTGAGCCAGGAAGGCCAGGACTGCATCCAGCGCGAGGGTCGCTACATGCCCCTCCTGCCGGACATCGTGAAGGAGCAGCTCAAGAAACTGGAATGATGGCGGCCCGCCCGGCCCGATCCCCTTTGTTTATGACTACCCAGCCCCACCGCTTCCTTGCTCTCGCATTTCTCGCGCTCGCGGCCGTCCGCGGTCCGGCCGCGCCGGCCGGGCTGCCGCACTACCAGCCCAGGCAACAACTGACCGGCGACATGCGCACGGTCGCCGAGAGCTCCGCCGACCCGCTGATGCTGGGCTGGGTCGAGGGCTTCAAGAAATACCACCCGCACTTCACGATCATCGACAAGGGCACGGCGCCGCTGGCCTGCGTGCCGGGCGTGATCTGCGGCGGCTACGATCTCGGCTTCCCCGCCCGGGAGATCTGGGCCTTTGAGGAAGACCTGTTCAAAAAGATCCGCGGCTACGGCTCGTTCGTCATCCAGGTCGGGCTCGGCGCGCAGAAGACCACGGGCCTGACCCCGACGCTCGCCGTCTACGTCAATGCCGGCAATCCGATCGAGCGGATCACGCTGGACCAGCTCGACGCCATTTATTCGGCCGAGCGTCGCCGCGGGCTCGGCCAGGACATCAGGACGTGGGGCGATCTCGGCGTGAAGGGCGAATGGGCGGGCCGTCCCATCAAGGCTTACAGTCACCGGCTGCCGAACGGGATCGACTACTTCGTCCAGAAGGTGGTCACCAAGGGAGCGGACTTCAAGAAGACGACCGTCGAGCTGCCCATGCGGCGCGCGAACTTCGGCCCCGACGATCTCATGGCCCAGGCCGTCGCCGCGGATGCGAACGGCATCGGGCTCGGCTGTTTTGGCAATATCATCCCGGGCATGAAGGCCATCGCCGTGGCGGATACGGACCGCGGCCCCTATTACACCGGCACCTTCGAGGAGGTGCAGGGCATGAAGTATCCCCTCTACCGCCCGATCTACATGGTGATCGACCGCGCCCCCGGCCAGCCGATCGACCCCCGCTTGGAGGAATTCCTGCGCTTCGTGCTCAGCGCCGAGGGCCAGGCAATCGTCACGGCCTCGAACGGCTGGATCGCCCTGTCGCCGGCGGTGGCAAAAGTCGAGCTGGCGAAATTGCACTGAGCCCGCTCCGACGATTTCCCGCCCGCGTTCCGAAAATCCAACCCCAACCGCCATGCCCCGCCCCTTGATCATGAAAAACCGCGTGCTGCTTGGCGCGCTGCTGACTTTGCCCCTGGGCGCGGCAGTGCGCGCGGCCGACGAAAAGCCGGCCGCCACCAAGGGACCTGAGAACGTCGGGGTCAGCATCTGGACCCAGAACGTCTCCGGGTTCCGCAAGGAACACGGAGCCATCGGCGGCTACACGAAGCGCTGGGACTTGGGCGACCTGCCACATTACGTGCCCAGGCAGCAGCTCACCGGCACGCTGCGGATCTGGGGCAACAACTACCTCAAGGACGGTTACCTCGGCGAATACTGGCAGGAGGGTTTCAAGAAGCTCCAGCCCGGCGTCACCATCGAGTATCACCTCCCGACGGAGGCCATGGCCATTCCGGCCCTCGTCTGCGGCGTCGCCGATCTCGGCATGTCGAACAAGGCCACGCTGACGGACCTCCTGTCCTTCGAGCAAATGTATCATTATCCCGTCACGGCGGTCTCGGCCACGACGGGCTCCTACGATGTCTACGGCTGGTCGCCGGCCTACATCTTGGTCGTGAACAAGGACAATCCGCTCACGCAGATCAGCGTGAAGCAGCTGGACGGGGTCTTTGGCGGCGCGCGGTCCGGCGGCTACGTGGGCACCGTGTGGCACGGGGAATACCCGTATGCCCGGGGCCGCGAGGAAGACATCCGCACCTGGGACCAACTGGGTCTCAAGGGCGAGTGGGCGGGCAAGCCGATCCACGCGGGCGGCCAGAACGTGCGGGCCGGCGCGAGCACGGGGTTCTCCGACAAGATCCTCCGCGGCAGCGGCGAGTGGGTGGAGGGTTACCGGGGCTTCACCAACTACATCACCACGGGTGGCAAGATCGTGACCTGGAGTGCGCAGGCCCGGGACGCCGTCGCCAAGGACCGCTATGCCATGTTTTATGTCTCGCCGCTCTCGCTGAGCCCCGACCTCAAGGAGCTCGCGGTCCAGGGCTACGATGGCGGGCCCTACGTTCCGAGGACCATCGAGACCGTGCGTGACCGCACCTATCCGCTCTTCAACCAGCAGCTCTTCTTCCTGAACCGCGCGCCCGGCAAGCCGGTTGATCCGATCGTGGAGGAATTCCTCCGCTATGTCCTGAGCCAGGAGGGCCAGGAATGCGTTGAGCGCGAGGGCCGCTACCTGCCGCTTACGGGCAAGGTCGTGCAGGAGCAGCTCAAGAAACTCGAGTGATCCCGCCGTCCATGAAAACCATCACCGGTCTGTCCGTCGCCGTCGCGCTCGCCACCCTGCCGCTCCTCCGGGCCGAGCAGAAAAATTCCAGCGGCCTCGCCATGCAGGAGGCGCGGGCCGAGAACCTCAAGCTCAAGGGCCCGAAGACTTATTATCCCGCCGACCAGTGGGACCTGGGCGACCTGCCCGCCTACGCCCCGAAGGAGCAGGTCACCGGCACGATCCGGGTCTGGGGCAGCAATTACATCACCGACGGCAAGCTCGGTGAATACTGGGAGAAGGCCTTCCAGCAATTCCACCCGGACGTGAAGTTCGAGTTCAACATGCTCACGACGCGCGCCGCCGTGCCGGCGCTCGTCTTCAGCGTGGCCGACCTCGGCATCGGCCGCAAGATCAAGACCGAGGAGCTCCAGCTCTACCAGCGCTACAAGAACCGCGACCCGCTCGAGATCGTCGTCGCGACCGGCTCCTACAACGTCACCGGCTGGAACCCCGGCTTTGGCATCGTGGTGGCGAAGTCCAATCCGCTCACGAAGATCACCCTCGAGCAACTCGATGGCATTTTCGGCGCCGAGCGGCTGGGCGGCTGGGTGGGGACCGACTGGCACCCCGAGAAGGCGCGCGGCCCCGAGAAGAACCTCCGCAAGTGGGGCCAGCTCGGCCTGACCGGCGAGTGGGCCGACCGGGAGATCACGCCCTACGGCCTGAACCAGCGCTACAGCCAGGCGTCCTGGATCTCCGATCGCATCCTCGGCGGCAGCGACAAGTGGAATGAGCGGCTGCGCATCTATGCCAACTACGCCTCGAGCGAATCCGGCGGCGCGGGCTCCAACATGGGCTTCGGCCGCCTCAAGCGCGGCCTGAACGAGGACCTGTCCAAGGACCCGTCCGGCATCGCCTACGTGGGCTCGCCCGTCGGCCCGAACCTGCCGCCCGAGTGCAAGCTCCTCGAGGTCGCCGAGACCGCCGCCGGGCCCTACTACGCCTACACCATCGAGAACCTGCGCAGCCGGAAATACCCGCTGCACGACGAGATCTACGCTTATTGCGACACGGAGAACGGCCGGCCCGCGGACCCGCGGGTGCGCGAGTTCCTGCGCTTCATCGCCAGCCGCGAGGGGCAGGAGGCGGTGGCGCGCGATGGCAAATACCTCCCTCTCACCGCCGAGGCCTCCCGCGAACAATTGAAGAAGCTCGAGTGACACCATGAAGATCAAACCCACCCGCGCGCTGTGCGCCCGTGCCCTTGTCTTTGGCCTCGCCGTCCTCGGCGCCGCCGCAGCCTGGGCCCAGGCACTGCAGACGAAGGAAGCGATCGAGCTGCAGGATCTGCGCAGCCGGATGATCGCCGCGAAGAAGGCCCAGGTCTATTACACCGGCAAGCGCTTCGACCTGGACCAGCTGCCGCACTACACTCCCGCGGCCGAAAAACTCTCGGGCACGATCCGCATCTGGGGGCTCAATTACCTGGGCGACTGCATGCTGGGCGAGTATTGGGCGAAGGGGTTCCGCAAATATTTCCCCGGCGTTAAGATCGAATACACGCTGCCGACGGCGCTCACCGCCACCAGCGGGCTCGTGGCCGGCACGTGCGACATCGGGGCCAACCGCAAGATGACCTTCACCGAGCTGCTCCAGTTCGAGCGCGTATTCAACCACGACCCGCTGGAGATCCCGCTCGCCACCGGTTCGCTCAACGTCACCGGCTGGTCGGATGTGATGGCGGTCTACGTCCACAAGGACAATCCGGTCGAGCGGCTCACGCTGGACCAGCTCGACGGCATCTTCGGCGCCGAACGGCAGGGCGGGTGGGTGGGCACCGTGTGGCATCAGGAATTCGCCCGCGGCCCGGAGAAGAATCTCCGCACGTGGGGCCAGCTCGGCCTGACCGGTGAGTGGGCGGACCGGCCCATTCATCCCTTCAGCGCGACCGTCCGCTACGACACGGCCACGAAGTTCTCCGACGCGGTGCTCCACGGCAGCGACAAGTGGAACGAGCAGACCCGGATGTTCGGCAACTACGCCGGTCCAAACGGCAGGTTCGTGATCTGGGCGGAGCTGATCGCCGAGGGCATCTCGGGCGACCTGGACGGCATCGGCTACTGCGGGGCGCAGAACCAGACCAAGGACATGAAGCCGGTCGCCATCGAGGCCTACCCCGGCGGGCCCTTCGTGCTGCCCACGCTCGAGACCATCCAGGCGCGGACCTATCCGCTCTTCCAGGCGAACTACTGGTATATCAACCGCGCGCCCGGCCAGCCGCTCGACCCGAAGGTGCGGGAATTCCTGCGCTACGTCCTCAGCCAGGAAGGCCAGGCGGAGGTCGTGCGTGACGGCAAATATCTCCCGCTCAACGCCGGTCTCGTGCAGGCCGCCCTGAAATCACTCCAATGAAACTCCCCCTGTTAAAATCACTCATCCCCGTATCCACCCTGGCCCTCGCTGCCGCTGCACATGCGGAAGAATGGGACCTCAGCTCCTTGCCTCACTACCAGCCCCGGCAGCAGGTCAGCGGCACCATCCGCATGGGCGGTGCGCAGATGGCCGGACTCGTGGCAATCTGGGAGAAGGCGTTTCAACAGCGTCAGCCTGGCATCAAATTTGCCAACGAGCTGCCGAGCAGCGATGTGGCCATGGCGGGCATGATCATGGGGACCGCCGACATCGCGCCGTGCGGACGCGAGCCCGCCTTGGAGGAAATCCTTGGGTTCACCGAGAAGTATTCCTACGACGTGACGCCGATCGTGGTCGGCTCCGGCGCCTGGAACACCCCGGGCGGCAGCAGCTGGTCGCCCGTGGTCTTTGTCAGCCAGGACAATCCGCTCACCCAGCTGACGCTGAAGCAGCTCGACGGGATCTTCGGCGCGGAGCGCACGGGCGGTTACGAGGAGAACAGCGCCCTTTTCGTGGCCCGCAACGCGCGCGGCCCGGATAAAAACATCCGCACGTGGGGTCAGCTCGGCCTCACCGGCGAGTGGAAGGACAAGCCCATCCAGACCTACGGCTATTCGCACACCGGCATGCGGCATTTCTTCGAGCTGCGGGTTTTCGGGGGCGGCGACAAGTGGAACCCCAACTACCGCGAGTATGCCGAGAGTGGCACGAAGATGGTGGCCGACGGCTCCGGCACCGGCAGCCACGACATGCTCGTCGCGCTGGCGCATGACAAATACGGCATCGGCTGGAGCGGCAACGGGCACGCCGCGAGCGTCCCGGGCCTGAAGGCCATCGCGCTGGCGAAGGACGACGGCAGCCCGTATTTTGCGCCGACCGAGCGCAACATGCAGACGCATGATTATCCGCTTTCGCGCATCGTCTTCATGTATGTCAACCGGGCCCCGGGCCAGGCGCTCGATCCGAAGGTGAAGGAGTTCCTGCGGTTCATCCTGAGCCAGGAAGGCCAGGACATCCTCGCCCACAACGGCCTGCACCTGCCGCTCCCGGAACCGATGCTGCTGGCCCAACGCAAGAAACTCGAGTGAGTCCCGCGATGAAAATATTCCGGGTGGCCGCAGGGATCGCCGCGTTGTTCACGGCCGCGGGTGCGCTCGGCGCGCAGAATTCCGCGCTGCCCGATTATCAGCCGGGCGCGCCGGTGTCCGGCGTGATCCGGATTTCCAGCGGCAAGGTCTACGGGGCGAAGCTGCTGGCGAACTGGGAGGCGGGCTTCCGGAAGTTTCATCCCGACGCGCGTTTTGAAATCAGCTACGGCAAGGGCTCCGGCGCGCCGCTGCGCGTGCTGTGTTCCAAGCAGTCGGATGTCGCCCTGATGGGCCGCGAGATGACGCCGCTGGAATGCGTGGGCTATTACCGGGAGTTCACCAACGACCCGCTGACCATCACCGCGGCGACGGGCTCCTACATCGCCCTCGACAAGACGATGGCGCTGGTCGTCATCGTGCACCCCGACAACCCGCTCGCGAGCCTGACCTTGGAGCAGCTTGACGGCATTTTCGGCGAGCAGCGCGCGGGCGGTTACGAGGGACAGTATTGGCGGACCGACCGTGCGCGCGGCCCGGAGAAAAACCTCCGCACGTGGGGCCAGCTCGGGTTGAAAGGCGAGTGGGCGGACAAGCCCATCCAGACCTACGGCTACGACATCCTGCGCAACGGCTTCTCCTTTTTCTTCAGCCAGCAGGTGCTGCACGGCGGTGACAAATGGAACCCCAATCTCACCGAATTCGGCTTCAGCATCGCCAACGGAGAGATGGGCATCAAGGGGGCCTCCCACCTCAAGGGCTCCGCCCCGCTGGTCGAGGCCGTCGCTGCCAACCGCTACAGCATCGGCTTCTGCACCGCCGGCGACCTGGCGCCCAGTGTCCGCGCGCTGGCCCTCGCCCCGGCGGGCGGCGCCCCGGTCGCACCGAGCAAGGAAAACGTGATCAGCCGCGCCTACCCGTTGACGCGGTCGATTTACCTGATCCTCAACCGCCCCGCCGGCGCGGAGATCGAGCCGAAGCTGCGGGAATTCCTGCGCTACGTCCTGAGCCGCCAGGGGCAGGATGCCGTGGCCCACGAAGGCGACTACCTGCCGCTGCCCGCCGCGGTTGTCCGCGAAAACCTCCAGAAACTCGAGTAAGACGCCTTTGGTCCCAGCAATCTTGACTACCCCCATGAAAGCCTTCCGAACCCCCATCGCCCTGCTTGCTGTGGCCGGCTGTCTGGCTTCCGCCATCTCCATCCAGGCGCAATCCGCGGCCGAGGTGCAGAAGAACCTCGAACTGTTCCGTCTCAACCCGAAATATGCGGGCGACTACCGGTCCTACGCCGACGGCCGGTTCAACCTGAACGACCTGCCCGCCTACCAGCCCAGGCAGGCCGTCTCGGGCTGGATCAAGATCCACGGGGCCGCCACCCTGGCGCAGGGCCGGCTGGCCAAACTCTGGGAGGAAGGCTTCATCAAGTTCCACCCCGACGTCCATTTCTCATATTACCTGCCGACCACCGAGGTGGCGCTCACGCCGCTCTATTACCACCAGGCGGACATTTCCTTGGTCCACGAACTGGGCTTCTACGACATCCTGCCGTATGAGCGCGTCCTCAATTCGCAGCCGCTGCGCATCGCGGCCTTCACCGGTTCCTTCGACATGACCGGCTACGCTCCGGCCTACAAGATCATCGTCAACAAGGCGAATCCGCTGACGAAGATCACGATCGACCAGCTCGACGCAATCTTCGGCGCGGCGCGCGACGGCGGCTGGGTCGGCACGGCGTGGCGCATCGACCTGGCCCGCGGCAAGGAAAAGAACATCCGCAACTGGGGCCAGCTGGGCCTCACGGGTGATTGGGCGGGCCACGCGATCCGGCCGCACGGCTTCAGCATGCGGGACCCGGCGGGCGTGTCCTTCAACGACCGCGTCATGAAGGGCAGCGACAAATGGAACGAGCAGATCATGACCTATGGCCCGCGCTTCGATCCGGCCGGCCGGCCGGTTTCGGTCGAGGAGCAGCTCAACCGCGCGGTCGCCGCCGACAAATACGCCATCGCCTACACCCTGGGCGGCGTCGATTCGCCCGACGTCAAGGTGCTCAGCGTCGCGCCGGCTTCCTCCGGCGACTATGTGGCGCTCACGCCCGAATCGGTGCAGTCCCGCCAGTATCCGTTTTTCCGCGAGGGCGCGATCTTCGTCAACCTGCGGCCGAACGGGAAACTGGAACCCCTGGTCGAGGAATTCCTGCGCTATGTGCTGAGCCGCGACGGCCAAAGCCAGGTGCAGCACGACGGAAAGTATCTGCCCCTCAACCGGGAGACGGTCGAGGCGCAGGTCGGGGTCGTCGATGCCGTCGGCGTCCATGCGGTGGTGGCCGCCCCGCCGAAGGACGCGAATGCGGAGGCGACGCTGCGGACGCAGGCCCTCCGCGCGGTCGCCATCGCCAAGCGCGGCGAGCAAAGGATGTATCCGCCGGACCAGTTCGACCTGAGCGACCTCCCGCCCTACAAGCCGAAGGCGATCCTCGACGGCTGGATCCGCATCCACGGCCTGAACTACATTGAAACCGGAAAGCTCAGGAAATACTGGGAGGAGGCCTTCGCCAAGGTGCAGCCGGGCATCAAGATCTCGTGGTTCCTGCCCACCAGCGCCGTCGGCTACGCCTCGCTCTACTATAATACGGCCGATCTGCTGCTGGGCGCCCGGCGCGGTTTGAGCGACAGTCTCGCGTATGAAAAGATCATGGGCCGCCAGCCGTTCGCGATCCAGTCCAACACCGGGTCGTTCGACCTGCCGGGCTGGGCCAACACGCCGGTCATCATCGTCAATGACAAGAACCCGCTCTCGAAGATCAGCATGGAACAGCTGGACGGCGTGTTCGGCGCGGAGCGCAATGGCGGCTGGGAAGGCACCACCTGGCATCCGGAATACGCCCGCGGGCCGGAGAAGAACATCCGGACGTGGGGCCAGCTCGGCCTCACCGGCGAATGGGCTGACAAGCCCATCCACGTCTACGGCTTCAACCTTCGCTACAATACCTCCGAGGGCTTCTCGGACCGCATCCTGCACGGCAGCGACAAATGGAACGAGGACCTGGTCGCCACCGGCAACTTTGCCAAGTCCGACGGCAAGCGCGTCGTGGGCGGCGACTTCATCGCCCGCGCCGTGGCCGAGGATCCCTACGCGATCGCCTACACCAACTACAGCGAGGAATACAAGCAGCCCGGCGACAAGGTGCTGGACCTGGCCGAGAAGACCGCGGGACCCTACGTGAAGCTGAGCATCGAGAATGCCCGCAACCGGACCTACCCGATGGTCAACTCCAACGCCTTCTTCATGAACGAAACCCCCGGCACGCCGATGAACCCGCTGGTGAAGGAATTCCTGAGCTTCATCCTGAGTCGCGAGGGCCAGGCCGAGGTGCAGCGCGACGGCAAGCACCTGCCGCTGACCGCGGCGATCATCGCGCGCGAGCGCGAAAAGCTGGAAAAAGGGTGGGGCAGCGAACCCTGAACATTTCACGCCAACCCGCAACTCGACCATCAGAACCATGAAATCATTCCCCTCTTCATTCCGGCGCAGCTTGTTCGCGCTGCTCGCGGCCGCTGCTTGCTTCGGCTGCGGCCTCAGCGGCGCGGCCGCCGACGAGCGGCTGCCCGCCTACACGCCCCCCGCCGGGCCCAACAAGGGCATCCTGCGCGTCTTCGGCGCCGGGCTGCACGGCCTCATGAACGCCTGGGAAGCCGGCTACATGAAGCACAATCCCGACGTGCGGATCGCCGACAACCCCGGCGGCAGCGATGCCGCCATCGGCGCGCTCCAGCACGGCACGGCGGAGATCGCGGTCTTCGGCCGCGAGCTCGAGTTGAACGACTACCTGGGCTTCTTCGAGGACAAGGGTTACAACCCGACCGAGGTCACCATCGCCAGCGGCACCTACGATGTGCCGGGCGGGAGCTGGGCGCTGATCATTTTCGTCAACAAGGAGAATCCGCTCGCGCAGCTGACCATGCAGCAGCTCGACGGCATCTTCGGCTCCGAGCGCACCGGCGGTTACGAGGGCTACGTGTGGAAACCCGAAAACGGGCGCACTGCGAAGGAGAACATCCGCACGTGGGGCCAGCTCGGCCTGACCGGCGAGTGGGCAAACCGGGAAATCCAGACCTACGGCTACGCCGCCGGCGGCATGGCGCACTTCTTCGAGATCGAGGTCCTGAAGGGTTCCAACAAGTGGAACGGCAACTACCGCCAATACGTCGAGAACGGCACCAAGATCCTCACCCCCGGCCGCGAGTCCTCCGGCGTGCTGGCCATGCTGGCCGAGCTCGAGAAGGACAAATCCGGCATCGCCTGGGCGGGCATGCCGCAGTGGAACCAGGTGCCGCAGATCACGGGCATCAAGGCCATCGCGCTGGCGCGTTCGCCCGGCGGCCCGTTCGTCGCGCCGAGCAAGGCGACGCTCACCGACCGCACCTATCCGCTGACCCGCAGCATCTACATCTGCCTCGACAAGGAGCCCGGCCGTCCGCTTTCGCCCAAGGTGAAGGACTTCATGAAATACATCCTGAGCGAGGAAGGGCAGGAGATTGTGCACCAGAACACCACCTATCTCCCGCTGCCCGCCGCGGTGGTCCGCGAGCAGCTCAAGAAGCTCGAATAACCCCCGCCCGGCATCCCCATGAAAATCAAAACCACCATCATGCTGCTGACCGTGCTCGCCGTGGCCCGCACGGCGTCTGGCGCCGACGGCGACAAGGTTTCCACCGGTCTCGCCATGCAGGAAGCGCGCGCCGCGGGCCTCAAGACCAAGGGCAAGAAGGCCTACTATCCCGCCGACCAGTGGAATCTCTCCGACCTGCCCGCCTACCAGCCGAAGGCGCCGGTCACCGGCACCATCCGGATGTGGGGCAGCAACTACATCACCGACGGCAACCTCGGCGAATACTGGGAGAAGGCGTTCCAGAAATTCCACCCCGGGGTGAAGTTCGAATACAACATGCTGACCACCCGCGCGGCCGTGCCGTCGCTGGTGTTCGGCGTCTCGGACCTCGGCATCGGCCGCAAGATCACCACCGAGGAACTCCAGCTCTACCAGCGCTACAAGAACCACGACCCGGTCGAGATCACCATCGCCACGGGCTCCTACAATGTCACGGGCTGGCAGCCGGCTTTCGGCATCGTGGTGTCGAAGGACAATCCGCTGGCAAAAATCACCATGGAGCAGCTCGACGGCATCTACGGCGCCGAACGGCTGGGCGGCTGGGTCGGCACCGACTGGCATCCCGAATTCGCCCGTGGTCCCGAGAAGAACATCCGCACCTGGGGCCAGCTCGGCCTGACCGGCGAGTGGGCGAACAAGGAGATCACGCCCTACGGCCTGAACCAGCGCTACCACCAGGCGGTGGAGATTTCCGACTGGATCCTGCAGGGCAGCGACAAGTGGAATGAGCACCTCCGCATCTACGCGAACTACGTCGGCGCCGATGACGGCAAGGGTAGCTCGATGGGCTTCGGCCGGTTGAAGCGCGGGCTCAACGACGACTTGGTCAGGGACCGCTACGGCATCGCCTACGTGGCCGCGCCCGTCGGCAAGAACCTGCCGCCGGAGCTGAAGGCGCTCGAGGTCGCGCGCACGGCGGACGGGCCCTATTACGCCTACACGATGGAGAACCTGCGCAGCCGGAAGTATCCGCTGGTCGACGAGATCTACGCCTACGCCGACGGCGCCACCGGCCCGGCGCTCGACCCGAAGGTGCGCGAGTTCCTCCGCTTCATCGTGAGCCGCGAGGGCCAGGCCGAGGTGATGCGCGACGGCAAATACCTGCCGCTCACCGCCGAGGTCTGCCGCGAAATGCAGAAGAAACTCGAATGAAACTCCACCACGTCATCCTGCTGCTGGGTCTCTGCGCCCCGGTCCTGTCTCGGGCGGACGAGACGGCGCCGTCGCCCGAGGTGCACCGCGACGCCCTGGACGTCCAGAACGCCCGGGCCGCTCGCGGCGCCACGCAGCGCGACAAGCAGTTCTATACCCGGACCTGGGACCTCGGCGCGTTGCCGGACTATGTGCCGGAACAGAAGGTGGCCGGCGTGATCCGGCTCCGCGGCAACGACGCCATCAACCGCGGGCACCTGTTCCAATACTTGGTGGAGGGTTTCCGGAAATTCCAGCCGGATGTCACCCTGGACATCGATCTGAAGTCGTCGGCCGTGGCGATTCCCGCGCTGGTGTGCGGCGTCGCCGACATCGGTATCGGCCGGCACATCCAGTTCATGGAGCTGCTGGGCTTCCAGCGGACCTTCAACCATGACCCGCTGGAGCTGGTGCCGCTCAACGGCGCCTACGACACGCTCGGCTGGAATCCCGCCTGGGTCGTGGTTGTGAACAAAAACAACCCGATCACCGGCCTCACCGTGAAGCAGCTCGACGGCATCCTCGGCGCCGAGCGCAACGGCGGCTGGGTGGGGACCACCTGGCATCCCGAGTTCGCCCGCGGCCCGGAGGGCAACATCCGCACCTGGGGCCAGCTCGGCCTGACGGGCGAGTGGGCGGACAAGCCGATCCACGTCCGGATCATGAGTCTGCAATACGACCCGACCAACACACTCTGCCGGCTCCTCCTCAAGGGCAGCGACAAGTGGAACGAAACCCTCACGCAGTATTGCCAGTATGTGCGCCCCGACGGGAAACTCGGCATCGGCGCACAGGATCTGGTCGACGATACCGGCAGGGACCCCTACAGCATCGGCGTGAGCAACCTCGCCTTTCTCACCCCCGAGACGAAGGCGCTGCCGCTGGCGGTCGCCGATGCCGGCCCTTACATCGCGCCCACCATCGAGAACGTCCAGGACCGGAGCTATTACCTGCACAGCAACAATTATTTTTATATCAACCGCGAACCGGGCAAGCCGGTGGACCCGAAGGTCCGGGAGTTCATCCGCTACATCCTGAGCCGCCAGGGACAGGAGGCGGTCGTGCGCGACGGCAAGCTGCTGCCGCTGCCGGCCGACGCCGTCCGCGAACAACTGAAAAAACTCGAATGAAGAACACGGACCCTGTTTCCCGATTTCCCCTGAGCCAGGGTGGAACGCGGCCTCCGGACGCGTTTGCTCCTGCCAGCATCCTGCAACGCGTCCGGCCGCCGCGTTCCACCTTCGCTTGGGGGTTTCTCTGCGTGCTGTTGCCGGCCGCGGCGTTCGCGACCGGCAATGCCGGCGCCCCCGAGGTGGCGTTCGTGGACGCGTTGCCGCTTTATGCCCCGGCCACGAAGGTTTCCGGCACGATCCGGCTCTGGGGCCACGGCAGCCCGAAGCACGACTTCATGGGCCGGATCATGGACGCATGGATCGCGGGCTTTGCGAAATACCAGCCGGACGTGAAATTCGAGAACCACATGTATGGCACGGCCTCGGCGATCGGCGCGCTCTACACCGGGGCGGGGAACCTCGCGATCCTCGGCGAGGAGATCAGCCCGGCCACCGCCGCGGCGTTCGAACGCGAGAAACACTACGCGCCCACGGGCATCCAGATCGCCACCGGCAGCCTGGACGTGAACTACTTCGACTATGCGCACATGGTTTTTGTCCGGAAGGACAACCCGATCAAGGGGCTGACGCTGGCGCAGCTCGACGCCGTCTTCGGGGCCGAGCACCGTCGCGGCCCGCGCAACATCCGCACCTGGGGCGAACTCGGCCTGACGGGGGAGTGGGCGGACCGCCGCATCCAGCCCTACGGCTGGCAGGTTGACGTGGACTTCGCGCTTTTCTTCCGCGAGGCCGTGCTGGAGAACAGCCACCGCTGGAACACCGACCTGAAGGAGTTCGTGCACGTCCTCCGGCCCGATGGCACCCAATACGACCACGGCCAGCAGATCCTCGACACGCTGGCGAAAAATCCCGCCGGCATCGCCATCTCAAACGTGCGCTACGCGAACCCGGAAGTGCGGGCGCTGCCGCTGGCGCGCAACGCGGGCGAGCCCTTCTACGAGCCGACCAAGGAGAACCTGATCGCGCAGACTTATCCGCTGGGGCGGATCATCCCGGCCTTCATCGACGTGCCGCCCGGCGGGCGCGCCGATCCGGCGGTGCGGGAGTTTCTCCGCTACCTCCTCAGCCGCGAAGGCCAGCAGGCGGTGGTGCGCGAGAGCGATTACCTGCCGCTCGGCGCCGACGCGATCAAACGGCAACTGGAGAAACTGCCATGACCAGACCAGACCAAAGCACATTCCAGGTGGAACCCGGCCTCCGGACGGGTTGGTTGGACACACGATCAAGAAAACCGGCCCGGAGGTCCGGCTCCACCTGGATGGCGGCAATGCTTCTGGCGCTGATGGGATTGCCTTCGTTGGCGGCGCAGCCTCTTTCCGGCGTGCTGCACGTCGCCGGCAACCCCGAGATGGCGGCCGTGGTGGCGCGCTGGTCGGCTGCGTTCCAAAAGCAGCACCCGGGGGTTCGCGTGGAGCCGCACCTCACGGGCAGCGACACGGGCATGGCCGCGCTCTACACCGGCAAGGCCGACCTTGCGCTGGTCGGACGCGCGCCGACCCTGAGCGAGCTCCAGGCCTTCGAATGGATTTTTCACTACAAACCGGCGCAAGTGGAGGTCGCGACCGGCAGCCTCGACCGCCCCGGCCAGTCGCCGGCGCCGGTGCTGTTTGTGCACCGGGGCAATCCGCTCGCTCAGCTTACACTCGCGCAACTCGACGCCATTTTCGGCACCGAACACCGGCTGGCGCCCGCGGACATCCGCACCTGGGGCCAGCTCGGCCTGACCGGGGAGTGGGCGGACAAGCCCCTTCATCTCTACGCACCCGACGCCATGTCGGGCACGGGGCGCTTCTTCCGCCATGTGGTGCTCAACGACAGCCGCATGATGAACTGGACGCAGCTCACGGAGTTCAGCGACACGGATGTGCCCCGCGCCGCCACGCATGACGCCGGGCGGCAGATTCTCGCCGCGCTCGCGCAGGACCGCTACGGTCTCGCGGTCGCCAGCCTCGGCTTCGTGCAGGACGGGGTCCGCCCCGTGGCACTGGATGGAATCCCGGCCACCCGCGACAGTTTGGTCAGCCGGCAGTATCCGCTGACGCGGGCCGTCACGGCCTGTTTCAACCGCAAGGCCGGCGCGCCGGCCGATCCGCTGGTCGCCGGGTTCCTGCGCTACATCCTCAGCCCTGCGGGCCAGCAGGAAGTGGCCGGGGCCAGCGCCTACCTGCCGCTCACGGCCGAGCTCGCTGCCGCGCAGGTCCGCCGGCTCGACTGAGCCTTCCCCCATGCAAAAATCATCCCTTCTCTTCAAACTGGCCGTCGGCCTGGCCGTGCTGTTCGGCGGCGCCGGGTTGTGCGCCGCCGAGGTGCCGAAATACACCCTCGCGACGGACAACCACATCTACGCGCAGCAGCTCGTGACCGAAATCATGGTCGCGAATCCCGGACTGGTGGCCGCCGGCCTGCACTGTGTGCCGCGGGGCGGCGACCGGCAGGCGATCATCGCCTCGACGCTGGATGTCATCGGCAAGCCCAGCGACCCGGAAGATATCCTGCACGGGGCCACGACCATCGTGCCGAGCACCAAGGCCCCGAAGCTGGGGGTCATGCTCCCGCTGCTCGACCGCACCGGGAAGGAAATCGGCTCGCTGGCCCTCCAGTTCAAATTCCAGGCGGGGGAGGACCAGGTGAAATATCTGGCCGAGGCCACCGCCATCCGCGACCATGTCGCCCGGCAGATCCCGGCCCTGGCCGAGCTGTTCAAACCCACCCCATGAAAACACTTGGTCGTGATTTTCTGACCGTCATCGTGGCCGGCCAAACAGGCAGGGCGGGTCGTCCCCGCCGAGCCGTGCATCGAACGGCTCATCCGGAGGATTTGCCCTGCCACCAACCAACCCATCAATGAAACCGGTCTCCTTATTGCCTGCTTTTTTTGGGCGCACGCTGCTTGGCGCCGGTCTGGTTGCGTGTCTTGCTGCCAACTCCGCGGCCGGCGAGTTCGATTTGAGCGGGTTCCCCGCCTACGCCCCGCAACAGACGGTTTCCGGCGTGATCCGCAATTACGGCTTCGGGTTCGGCGGGCTGTTCAGGATTTGGGAAGCCGGGTTTCAAAGATACCACCCCGGCGTCACCTTCCACGACACGTTCCCGACGAGCGACGCGGCCTTTCCCGCGCTGGTGACCGGCGTGACCGACCTGGCCCCGGACGGCGGCGAGCCGGCCATCACCGAGGTCCTGTCGTTCTACGAGGTCTATGGCTACCACGCCACGGACATCACGGTCGCGTCCGGCACCTACGACGTGGAAGGGCGGTCGCCGGGCATCGTGATCTACGTGCATCCCGACAACCCGCTGGCCCGGCTCACGCTGGCACAGCTCGACGGGATTTTCGGCAGCGAGCGCAACGGCGCGCTGCGCGGCTTCAAGTGGGACCTCAAGGCCGCGCGCGGCCCGGAGCAGGACATCCGCACCTGGGGCCAGCTCGGCCTGACCGGCGAGTGGGCGGACAAACCCATCCACACCTACGGCCACGCGCCGTCGGGCACCACGCGCTTCTTCCAGCTCCGCGTCCTGCACAACAGCGACAAGTGGAACCCCAACTACCGGGGCTACGTCGAGACCGGCAGCAAGATGATCGACGACGACGACAAGGTGGAACAGCGCGGCGGCGTGCAGCACATGCTCCGCGAGGAGCTGCTGCAGGACAAATACGGCATCGCGTGGACCATCGTGCCCCAGGCCGCCAAAGTGCCCGGCCTGAAGCCGGTCGCGCTGGCGGTGGCGGCGGGCGGCCCGTTCGTGGCGCCCAGCAAGGCGACTTTCCAGGACCGGACCTACCCGCTGGTGCGGAACCTTTATTTCTACCTCAACCGCAAGCCCGGCACGGCCGTCGACCCGAAGCTGCGCGAATTCCTCCGCTACATCCTGAGCCGCGAGGGGCAGGAGGCGATCGTCGCCAATGGCAACTACCTGCCGCTGCCGGCGGATTTCGCGGCGGCCCAACGGGCACGGCTCGACTGAAAAGGCGAGCCCGGCCCCCCTTATCTTATGGAAAATCCACCGACCCCCAAGACCGAGATCCTACGCCACACGCTTTCCGTGCGCGTCATTCACTGGTTGATCGCAATCGGCTTCATCCTCGCGATGGCGACCGGCCTGGCGCTCTACTGGTCCAGCATCCTGCACTGGCTGGTGCCATATTTCGGCGGGGAACAGAGCACCATCGCGATCCATTTTGTGGCGGGGCTGGCGCTCGCCGTCTCGGCCATCCCGATTTTTTTCCTGTGGCGCAAGCGGATGCGCTGGACGGCGACGGACACCTATTTCATCCGGCACCTGCAGGATCACGCCCTGCGGCCGGATCAACTGCCGCCCGCCGACACGGGCTTTTTCAACGGCGGCCAGAAACTTTATTTCTGGGCGTTCATCTTCAGCACCGCCTGGCTGCTGGTCACCGGCCTGGTGTGGTGGTGGCGGCGGGAGCCGTGGATGCCGCGGGAGGTGTATGTGGTCAGCCGTACCAGCCACCGGGTGGTGAGCGTGATCATGTCCGGCAGCCTGCTCATCCACATCTACAAGGCGACCGTGGGTGAACCCGGCACCTTCGCCTCCATGCTGAAGGGCACCGTCACGACCAACTGGGCCCGCCTGCGGAGGCCCGGCTGGTTCCGGGATCTGGGGCTGAAATAAGCCGCCCATGGCCGCACCCGCTCGCCGCTGGATTTTTCAAGTTCACCTCTGGTCGGCCCTGACGGTGGGGTTGGTGCTGCTGCTCATGTCACTGACCGGTGCGTTGCTGGTGTTCCGCCCCGAGCTCGATCCGGTTTTCAACCGGGACCTGTTCGCGGTCGCGCCCGGCGGGGCGCCGCGGACGCTGGATGACTTGGTGGTGGCGGCGCAGCAGGCGCATCCCGGGGCCAAGGTCGATTACGTGCGGTTGGCGCGCGAGCCCGGCGCCACGGTGCAGGTGGCCTTCCTCGACAAACAGGTCGTGTTCCTGCACCCGGCCACGGCGGCTGTGCTCGGCCGGCGCGGCCGCTACGAAGGGTTCTTCGGCCGCTGCGAGCAATGGCACCGGTTCCTGCTGCTGGGCAGCGTGGGCCTGTTCATCGTCCGCGCCGGCGCGATGCTGACGGCGCTGGTTTTGCTGACGGGTTTTTATCTCTGGCTGCCGCCGGTGCTCCGGGTGCTGCGGACCGGCCTGACACTCAATTTCAAGCTCAAGGGCCGGGCCTGGCACTTCAACCTGCACAAGGTCGCGGGATTTTATGCGGGCGTCGTGGTGCTGGGCAGCGCGCTGACCGGGCTGCCGCAGTCCTTCGATTGGCTGCAGCACGGGACCTACCAGGGCTGGGGTGCGGCGCCGGCCGCGGAGCTTCATTCCACGCCGCCGGCGGGGCCGGCGCACCCCGTGGCCCTGCAGGCCTGGCTCGACCAGGCCCGGCGGCTGGCGCCGGAGGCCGGTGCCCTGATGATCTATCTGCCGCGCAAGCCCGACGCGCCGGTCGAGATTTTTGCGACGGAGCGCGCGGCGGCCCATGAAAACGCCCGCAGCTATCTTTTCCTCGACGCCTATTCCGGGGCGGTCCTGCGCTGGACGCCGTATGCCGAGAGCCCGGCCGGGGTGAAATTCTACCTCACGGCCCTGTCCTATCATTTCGGCCAGTTCGGGGGCTGGGCCGGGCGCCTGATCCTGCTCGCCGGCATGCTCGCCGTGCCTATTCTGGCGGTGACCGGGCTCGCCATGTTCCTCCAGCGCGGGCGCGCGCGGTCAGCTTAACAGGAATTCAGCTGGAGTTCAGCTGGCTTTTATCCACGGCAGGCATGCTGGCTCCGGTCAGTCACCCCGCCGACGGACCCCCATACCCCCGCGCATTACCCCTCCCGCCTTATGAATACCCCCAAACCCACCCCGCCCGAGTCCGCGTCCTCTCCGTCGGGCTTCTGGCCGCACGGCTGGTGGAAGCTGATGGAGCGGCGCGTCGGCATCCTGCCGGTGCCGGTGCTCGTCGTGCTGGTCATCGTGCTGGGCGCGTTCATCTATACCGGGAAGTTCCCCGCGTCCGGCAAGACCCCGAACGATGTGTGCACGATGCTCGCGGTCCTCGCGGTCGGCGGCTTCGTCTGCGCCGAGATCGGCAAACGCATTCCGGTCATCAAGGACATCGGCGGCGCGGCGATCTTCGCGACCTTCATCCCGTCCTACCTGGCTTTCCACAGCTACATCCCGCCGGTCATCACCCAGACGGTGACGGATTTCACCAAGCAGACCAACTTCCTCTATCTCTTCATCGCGTGCATCATCGTCGGCTCGATCCTGAGCATGGACCGCACGGTGCTGATCAGGGGCTTCCTCAAGATCTTCATTCCGCTCGCCGCGGGCTCCGTGGCCGCGGCGCTCGTGGGCACGGGCGTCGGCACGCTGCTCGGCCTCGGCGCGAAGAACACCTTCTTCTATATCATCGTCCCGATCATGGGCGGCGGCGTGGGCGAGGGTGCCATCCCGCTTTCCGTCGGCTATGCGGAGATCCTGCACCTGAAGCAGGGCGAGGAGTTCGCCCGCGTGCTGCCGCCCGTCATGTTCGGCAGTCTCACGGCGATCCTGCTTTCCGGCACGTTGAATTTCGTCGGCAAGAAGTTCCCGCACCTCACCGGCGAGGGCCGGATCCAGCCCGGCGAGAACGACGAGCTGCACCCGCAGGAAGAGGCCATCACCGGCCACATGGACGTGGGCCACATCGCCGCCGGGGCGAGCATCGCCATCGCCCTCTACCTGCTTGGCGTGGCCGTGAACACGCTGCCGCCCGAGACCTTCCGCCTGCCCGCGCCGGTCGTGATGCTCTTCCTCGCCGTGGCGGTCAAGCTGGTCTCCGGCGTGCCGCCCCAGCTCCAGCACGGCGCCGGCGTCGTCTACAAGTTCTTCCGCACCGCCGTGACCTACCCGCTGCTCTTCGCCATCGGCGTGGCCCTCACGCCGTGGGACAAGCTCATGGAGGCGCTGCATCCCGCCAACCTCGTGACGATCGTCGCCACGGTGACGACGCTGATGGCCACCGGCTTCTTCGTCGGGCGCTGGGTGAAGCTCTACCCGATCGAGGCCGCCATCGTGAACGCCTGCCACAGCGGCCAGGGCGGCACGGGCGACGTGGCCATCCTGACGGCGGCGAACCGCATGCAGATGATGCCGTTTGCGCAGATCGCCACCCGCATCGGCGGGGCGATCACCGTCACCCTGGCGCTCATCGCCCTGAAGGCGATGACTTGAGCGAAGGCTCCGCCGTGCCGCTGTTTCGCGCCAGAATCATCCGCCCATCGCTCCGGCTTGGCGAATCCGTTCCCGCATAATGCTGGCATAATCATTGCCCTGATATTCTCCGCCTTCATTCTTCGAATCCCGTGAGACCGCTTGAAGCCCGCTCCCTCCGCCCGTCACTGTCCGCCGCCCGCCGGTGGCTGCCGGCCCTTGCGCTGTTGCTGACCGGCGGCTGTGCGACCTACCACCGCCAGCCGCTCGACGCCGCGGCCGTGGAGGCGGCGCTGCATCCGCCGCTGGCGGAGGCCCGGGTCACCGCGGCGAAGTTCCAACACCCGCTGATCAAGCCGCTCGCGATCGACGGCCGCGACGGGTTCACGCCGGACGAAATCGCCCTGCTGACCGTGATCACCAGCCCGCAGCTGCGCGCCTTGCGCGACCAGCGCGGGGTGGCGCAGGCGCAGGTCGTGCAGGCCGGGCTTCTGCCGAATCCCCAGCTGGGCTACACCCTCGACCAGCAGTCGGGCAACAGCGATCCGGCGCTCATCAACGGCGGGAGCCTCGGCCTGAGCTGGGAGGTCACCTCGCTGCTGGGCTACCGGGACCGGCTGGCCGCGGCCAAGTCCACCGCCGGCGCGCTCGACCTGGACATCGCCTGGCAGGAATGGCAGGCCGCCCAGGCCGCGCGGCTCGCGGCCTACCGCGTGCTGTCGCTGGAATCCCGCCTGCCGCTGGCGCAGGCGACCGAGACGGAGCTGGCGGATGCCCTGGCCCTGGCCCGGCAGGCGCACACGCAGGGCCATGCGACCACGGCCGAGCTCGCCGCGGCGACCGAGGCCTGGAGCGCGGCCCAGGACGCGCGCTTCGCCCTCGAGCAGGACCTGACGGCCCAGAGACTTTCCCTCAACCTGGCGCTCAACCAGCCGGCGGACACCCCGCTGAAATTGAAGGCGGGCGCGAATCCGCCGGAGTTGCCGTCGACCGCGGCCGCGGCGTTGCTCGACGGCCTGGAACAGCGCCGGCTCGACCTGGTGGCGCTCACCCTCGGCTACGAGAGCAGCGAGGCCGGCCTGCGCGCGGCCGTGAAGGCGCAGTTCCCGAGGATCGGCCTCAGCTTCGCCAAGGCGCATGACACCAGCAACGTGAAGACCCACAGCTACGGGGTCAGTGTCGACCTGCCGCTGTTCGACCGCAACCAGGGGGCGATCGCCGCCGGCCAGGCCACACGGCAGCAGCTCTTCGACGAGTATGTCGCGCGGGTCGCCGAGGCGCGCGCCAATGTCGTGCAGATCCTCTCCAGCCTGGCGGTGGCCCGCACCCAGCTCCGCACGCTCGAGGCCGAGCTGCCCGAGCTGGAACAGATCGCCGCCGCGCTCGACCGGGCGATGCAGACGCGCAATGCCGATGCCGCCGCGTGGCGGGACGCCCACGGCGTCCTGCTCGCCCGCCGCACCGAACAGGCGAAGATGCAGCAGGACATCCTCGAGCTCGGGGTGGCCCTGGAGCTCGCCACCGGCCGTCCCCTGCTCAGCCCCGGCGCCCTCAACTGATTTCCGTCATGAAAAAAATCCTGATCGCAGTGTCCGTCCTGGCCGTGGTTCTGCTCGGCTGGTATTTCCTCAAGCCGCACGGCACCGCCGCCGGGGAGGAAGGCGCCAAGCCCGCCGCCAAGGTCGAGACCGTCGCGCTCGCCGACCAGGCCATCGCCCAGACCATCGAGGTGTTCGGCGTCGTGGCCGCCGCGCCGTCGGGCGAGCAGGTCCTGGCCGCCCCCTACGACCTCCTCGTGCGCAAGATCAATGTCAGCGCCGGCAGCACGGTGGCCGCCGGCGACGTGCTGCTGGAGGTCGAGCCGAGCCCGGACGCGAAGCTCGCGGCCGATTCCGCGCGCAGCCTGTCCGCGCTGGCGACCAAGGCCCTCGCGGCCGTCCAGGAGCGTTACGACCTCAAGCTGGCCAACCGCCAGGAGCTCCTCACCGCCCGGCAGGCCGCGGAGGACGCGAAGCTCAAGGCCGACAGCTTCACCGCGCGCGGCCTGGGCGGCGACGGCCGCATCACCGCGGCCGCGGCGGGCGTGGTCAGCAAGCTCGACCTGTTGGCGGGGGCCCTCGCTCCCACCGGCACCGCGCTGGTCACCGTTTCCACCGGCGGCCAGCTCGAGGCGCGCCTCGGGGTGGAGGCGGCCGACGTCGTGGCGGTCGTCGCCGGCCAGGCGGTGACGCTCGAGTCTTCCAACCGCGCCGAGCCGGAAAAAGTCTCCACCAGCGTGCGCACGGCCGGGGCCGCGCTCGACCCCGCCACCGGCGCGGCCGAGGTGCGCGCGGCGGTTCCCGCCGGCGCCCCGCTCCTGCTCGGTGAGCACGTGCGGGCGCAGATCGAATTGCAGAAGAAGGACCACGCCCTGGTTGTGCCGCGCAGCGCCGTGCTGCCGGACGACGACAAGCAGGTCATCTTCACCGTGAAGGACGGCAAGGCCGTGCGGCACGAGGTGAAGCTCGGCCTCGCCACCGATGAGC
Source organism: Opitutus sp. GAS368 (assembly GCF_900104925.1). Lineage (NCBI taxonomy): Bacteria > Pseudomonadati > Verrucomicrobiota > Opitutia > Opitutales > Opitutaceae > Opitutus > Opitutus sp. GAS368. The sequence goes on along the minus strand of NZ_LT629735.1, from coordinate 1,454,362 downwards.
TGCAGGAGGTCATCGGCGAGGGCCTGAAGGCGGGCGACCTCGTCGTCACCCTGGGCAACTACGAACTGGAGGACGGCATGGCCATCCAGGCGCCGGAGAAGGAGGACAAGAAGGACGACGCCAAGGAATCCGCCAAGCCGGCGGACGAGAAAAAGGCCGGGGACAAGGCCAAGGACGAGGCGAAGCCCGCGACGGAGGCCAAGCCGTGAATTTTGTCGCATGGATGCAGGCGCACCGGCGCTCGGTGCTGTTTCTTCTCGGCCTGCTGGTCATCGGCGGCGGCTTTGCGGCGTGGACCCTGCCGGTGGCGCTGTTCCCGCACGTCCAGTTTCCGCGCATCGTCGTGAGCCTCGACGCCGGCGACCGCCCGGCCGAGCGCATGACCGTCGAGGTCACGATGCCGGTCGAGGAGGCCGTGCGCTCCGTGCCCGGCCTGCGCAGCCTGCGCTCGAACTCCAGCCGCGGCAGCTCCGAGATCTCCATCAACTTCGAGTGGGGCCAGGACATGATCTCCGCCATGCTGCAGGTCGAGTCGGCGATCAACCAGACGCTCTCGGCCCTGCCGGCCGGCACCAAGTTCGAGGTGCGGCGCATGGACCCGACGGTGTTTCCGACTGTCGCCTACACGCTGACCTCCGAGAAGCAGTCGCTCACCGCGCTGCGGGACATCGCCTATTACCAGCTGCGCCCGCTGCTTTCCACCGTCCCCGGTGTCGCCAAGGTCGCCGTGATGGGCGGCGCCCAGGCGGAATACCGCGTGACCATCGATCCGGCCCGGCTGCAGGCCCACGGCCTGACGCTGGACGACGTGGCCAAGGCGCTTTCGGCGGCCAACACCATCAGCGCGGTCGGCAAGCTGGAGGATCACTACAAGCTTTACCTGGCCCTGGCCGACAGCCGCTTTCACAGCATCGACCAGATCGGCGAGACCGTCCTGCTCAAGGGGCCGTCCGGTGTGCTGCGCGTCGAGGACGTCGGCACGGTCGAGCTCGGCACCGTGCCGCAATGGACGCGCGTGACGGCCGACGGTCGCGACGCGGTCATCTTCCAGGTCTACCAGCAGCCCGACGCCAACACCGTGCAGATCGCCCGCGACGTGCAGGCGCTGCTCCGCGACTACCGCGGCCAGCTGCCGCGCGGCGTCAAGATCGCCAACTGGTATGACCAGAGCGAACTCATCGTCAGCTCCGCCGACAGCGTGCGCGACGCGGTGCTGATCGGCGTGCTGCTCGCCGGCGCCGTGCTGTTTGTCTTCCTGCGCAACGGCAAGATCACCCTGATCGCGATGGTGTGCGTGCCGGCGTCGCTGGCGGCCACCGTGCTGCTGCTCAAGGTGCTCAACAGCAGCTTCAACATCATGACGCTCGGCGGCATGGCGGCGGCGGTCGGCCTCATCATCGACGATGCCATCGTGATGGTGGAGCACATCGTGCGCCGGCTGCGCGGCGTGCACGGCGCGCACCGCGGCCGGGTCTGGTCCGCCGCGGCGGAGTTCACCCGCCCGCTCGTGGGTTCTTCGCTCTCGACCATCGTCATCTTCGCGCCGCTCGCGTTCCTCTCCGGCGTGACCGGCTCCTTCTTCAAGGCGCTTTCGCTCACGATGGCGGCCAGCCTGGTCATCTCGTTCCTCATCGCCTGGCTCGCGGTGCCCATCCTGACCGACCACTTCCTGGGCGAAAAGGATGCGGAGCAGGAGGAGGGGGGGCCGTTCACCGCCCGCGTCCACCGCGGGTATGCGGCCCTCATGCGCCGCGTGCTCGTCCGCCCTTCGCTGGTGCTCCTGGGGATCGTGCCCCTGCTGCTTGCCGCCTGGCTGTGCTACCAGCGCGTCGGCTCGGGCTTCATGCCCTCCATGGACGAGGGCGGGTTCATCCTCGATTACCGCGCGCCTTCCGGCACCTCGCTCACCGAGACCGACCGCCTGCTCCGCCAGGTGGAGGCCGTGCTCCAGGAAACCCCCGAGGTGCAGACCTACTCGCGCCGCACCGGGCTCCAACTCGGCGGCGGCCTGACCGAGGCCAACGAGGGCGACTTCTTCGTCCGCCTCAAGCCGCAGCCCCGCCGCGACATCGACGAGGTGATGGACGACGTGCGCAAGGAGGTCGAGCAGAAGGTTCCCGGCCTCGAGATCGAGATGGCCCAGCTGATGGAGGACCTGATCGGCGACCTCACCGCGGTGCCGCAGCCGATCGAGATCAAGCTCTATTCCGACGACGCCAAGCTGCTGGAAACGACGGCGCCGCAGGTGGCCGCCACCATCGGCAAGATCACCGGCGTCGTCGACGTGAAGAGCGGCATCGTGCTCGCCGGCGACGCCCTCACCATCAGCGTCGACCGGGCGAAAGCCGCCCTGGAGGGCATGGACCCCGATTCGGTCACGACGGCGCTGAACGCCCTGCTCACCGGCTCGACCACCACGACCAGCGTCGAGAGCGGACCCAAGCTGGTCGGCATCCGCGCGTGGATTCCCGAAAAGAACCGTCGCACGGCGGAAAACGTCGCCCAGCTCCGGATTCGCGCGCCGGACGGGCATTTCTTTCCGCTGCAGCGCGTGGCCGAGATCACACCGGTCATCGGCCAGCCGCAGATCGTGCGTGACGACCTCAAGCGGATGATCCCCGTGACCGGCCGCATCAGCGGCCGCGACCTGGGTTCGACCATCCGCGACGTGCAGGCGGCGCTCGCCAAACCGGGCCTCGTGCCGCGCGGGGTGTATTTCGCGCTGGGTGGCACCTATGCCGAGCAGCAGAAGGCGTTCAGCGGGCTCATCGCCGTGTTCGGCGGTGCCGTCGCGCTGGTGTTCCTGCTGCTGCTCTTCCTCTACGAAAGCTTCCGCACGGCCTTCGCCATGCTCGGCTGCACGCTGCTGGCCCTCTCGGCCGTGACCATCGGGCTGTGGCTGACCAACACCGAGCTGAACATCTCCTCGATGATGGGCATGACCATGATCGTCGGCATCGCCACCGAGGTGGCCATCTTCTATGTGTCCGAGCTCGTCTCGCTGCCCGATGACCTGCCGCCGCACCAGGCCCTGATCGAGGCCGGCGTGAACCGCATGCGGCCGATCGCCATGACCACCTTCGCGGCGATCCTCGCGCTCCTCCCGCTCGCCCTCGGCATCGGCGCCGGCTCCGCCATGCAGCAGCCGCTGGCCATCGCGATCATTTCGGGGCTCGTCCTCCAGATGCCCGTCGTGCTCATCATGCTCCCCGTGCTCCTGTCGCTGCGCTCGCCCGCGTCCCCGCCGCCCGCCGCCGCCGCGGTTTCGTCCCCGTGAACTGCCGCCTTTTGCTGCTCCTGGCGTTCGCGGCGGGCCGGCTCTCCGGCGTGATGATCGACGAGATCCAGGTTTACACCGACGACCTCAACGCGCCGGGCAAATTCGGGCTGGAGCTGCACGTCAACACGACCCTGCAGGGGCGCGACACGCCCGACTATCCCGGCGAAATCACGCCGCAGCACGGGCTGCGCCTGACGCCGGAATTTTCCTATGGATTGCCCCACGGGTTCGAGGCGGGGCTCTACCTGCCCGCGGAGCGCACGGGCGGCGGATCCTATCTCCTGGCCGGCTCCAAGGTCCGGCTCAAGTGGCTGCCCGTGCTGCCCGACGAGAAGCTCGGCGGCTGGTTCTTCGGACTCAATGGCGAACTGTCCTACCTCCAAGCCCGCTTTGACCAGGCGCAGTGGGGCTTCGAATTGCGGACGATGGCCGGCTACCGCGCCCCCGGCTGGCTGCTGGCGGCGAATCCCGTGCTCGGCTGGGGCCTCAGCGGCCCGGACAAGAGCGGCCGGCCCGAGACGGAACTGCAACTGAAGGCCGCGCGGGAAATCGTCCGTGGCGTTTCCTTCGGGCCGGAATATTACGCCGACTTCGGCCGGCTCGGCCGGGCGCTGCCCTCGGCGGCGCAGGCTCACACGCTTTATGCGGCCTTCGACGTCGACCTCCATCCCTGGGTCTTCAACTGCGGCATCGGGCGCGGTCTCACCAGCAGCGCCGATCGTTGGACGCTGAAGTTTATCTTCGAGGTGCCGTGGTAAGCCCCCAGCCCAGCCGACCATGACCACCCCGGCCAAAGCCACCCGCGAAATCACCCTGCGCTTCCTCGCCGAGCCGGGCGACGTGAACTTTGGCGGCAAGGTCCACGGCGGCGCCGTCATGCGGTGGATCGACCAGGCCGGCTACGCCTGCGCGGTCAGCTGGAGCGGACACTACTGCGTGACGGTCTATGTCGGCGGCATCCGTTTCCTGCATCCCATCCTCATCGGCTACCTGGTGGAAGTGAATGCGCGACTCATCCACACGGGCCGCACCAGCATGCACATCGCCATCACGGTGCGGGCGGGCGATCCCCGCGAGGGCGGGTTGACCGAGACCACCCGGTGCACGATGGTCTTTGTGGCGGTGAGTTCGACGGGGGCTCCCGCGCTGGTCCACAAGTGGGTGCCGGCGACCGCGGAGGATGTCGCCCTGGAAAATTACGCGCTCAAGCAGATGGAACTGCGCCAAGCCATGGAGGCGGCGCTGGTGCCACCGGCCGGCTGACGCGCGATCAGGCGACGCCCAGCAGCACGGTGGCGTTCCAGATCATCGGCCGCGGCTCGTCGCCGAGGGTGCGTTGCGTCACGGTGCGGAATTGCGTGATGCCCAGTTCGTCCTCGGTGACGCCGCCGCGCAGCAGCGCCATGATGAATCCCTGGCAGAGCAGCAGGCCGATATGGCGCTCCGCATTGCAGCGATCGAGGTGATGCACGGCCGATTCCTTCACGAAACGGAAACGGCCGCTCTCCCGCATCCGGGTGGCGTGGCCGGATTTGTCCCAGTGCCGGAGGTTGTGCACCAGGCCGCGGGCCTGCTCGAGGCGGCGGCCCGCCCGGAAGCAGGCGTCAAAGGCCTGGTCGGCTTCCCACGATGCGGTCGTGGGCGGCCACTCGTAGTCGCACACCACGAAGATCCCGCCGGGCCGGAGGAGGCGGCCGGCCTCGGCGAAGGTCCCGGCCGGTTCCATCCAGTGCAAGGCCTGCATGCAGATGACGAGATCGGCGCTCCCGGTTTCCAGTCCGGTCTCGTGGGAAAAGCCGGCGCGAAAGGAGACATTCGGGGCCGTGGTGACTTTCTCGGCCTGGCGGCGCATGTCGGGCGTCGGCTCGATCCCGATGACGCGCGCCGCCTTGTCGGCCCAATAGCGCGTCGAGAGCCCCGTGCCGCTGCCGAGGTCAACCACCAGGCCGGGCGTCGTGGATCCCGCGTATTGCCGGACCAGGTCAGCCAGCGCCGGGGGCGGACCCGCGCGATGACGGTCATACCGGTCCGCGAAGCCGGTGAACCGGCCGATGTTGCCCGCGAAGGATGTGGAATCGGACATGGACGGATCAGTTGAGGATTGAGGGATGGGAGTGGAGAGACATGAGCAAAGACGGAGGGCGCTGGTGATACTCGCCGCCGGCCGCTACTCCAGTTTCGCCAGCTCTGCCGCCACCTCGTCGGCGCGGAGCGGGAAATAGGCCGAGGTCGGGATGAACTCCTGGCCCTCGCGGCTGAGGATGAAGCGCAGGAACTCGCGGACTTGCGGCGGCAGCGGCCGGCCCGGCTCGCGGTTCAGGCGGATATACATGTAGCGCGTGAGCGGATAGCGGCCGCTCGCGACGTCGGCGGCATTGCCGGCGATGAAGGCGCCGCCCGTTTTCGCGGCGACCGGAACAGGGCGCAGGCCCGGGCCGCCTTCCTCGAAGCCGCCGAAGGCGATCGCGCCCGGCTCGCGCGCCACGGCCGCGGCGACCTCGGCGATCGAGCCCTCGTGCACGGCGGGACTCCAGGCGCCGCCCTTGAGCACGGAAATCTGGACGGACATCGAGTTGGGTGCGATGCGATAGGGCACGTAAATCGTGATCGGCCGGTCCGCCCATTCGCCGGTGAGGCCGAGCTGGCCCCAGGTGGTGATGGCCGCGGGCGAGCCCTGCCGGCGCTCGCGGCCGAAGATCGCGTCGATCTGCGGCACGGTCAGGCCGGCGAGCGGGTTGTGCTCGTTCACAAAGATGGCCTGCGCCGTGGTGCGCTGCGGGGTGTTGAAGCCGCCGCGTGCCACGCGGATCTCGAGCGGCTCGGGCTGGCCGCGCACGGCCTGGTAGATGACCTTCTCGCCCGGCCACAGTTCGCGGCCCATCGGCGCGAGGTCGGTCTCGCCGGCGAGCAGCGCCTGGTAGCCGTTCAACGTGCCCTGGTGGGACCAGCGCGCGCCGCGGTGCACGCCGGGCTGGAGCCGGGTGAAGGCCGCCATCCATTTTTCCATGAGCGATTCCATGCCGTCGCTGCCGACGTTGGCGATCGGGCCGCTGACCTGCGCGGTCGCGCGGTAGGACGCGATGGCCGGATCGACCGGGGCGAGATAACCGGCGAGCTTGGCGCGCTCCACCGCGGCGGCGGGGGCGTTCAGGGCGAAGAAGTATTTGTAGTCCGCGACTATCTGCTGGCCCTCGCGGCTGAGCACGAAGGCGAGGAACTCCTTCGTCTTCTGCGGCAGCGGTGCGCCCGGGCGCTGGTTCACCGCGAGGTAGAGATCGCGGGTGAGGGGGTAGGTGTGGTTCGCGACCGTCGCCTCGGACGCGGTGACGAATGGCCCGGGGTCGGCTTCGGCGAGCGCGAGGGTCTTCGTGCCCGGGGCGTCCATGAAGCCGGCGAAGGCGATCGCACCCGGCGTGGCCGCCACTTTCTGCAGCGCGGCGGCCGGGTTGGGCGCGATTTCCAGCCCGGCGGTCCACAGGCCATCCTGTAGCACGCGATGCTGGAAGACGAGCGCCAGGGTCGAGTAGTCCGGCATCGCCACCGCGACGACCGGCCGGTCGGCCCACTCGCCAGCCAGGCCGAGCTGGCCCCAGGTGAGCAACGGGGCGCGGCCGCCGCGTTTGCGCTGCGCACCGAAGAGGGCGTCGAGCTGCGCGAGCGAGAGTTGCGCCAGCGGATTGGCGGCGTTGACGTAGACCGCGAGCGCGCCGGACTGCCCGGCCGGCGTGAAGCCGCCGGTGCCCACGCGGACGAGCAGCGGTTCCTTCATCATGTCGCCCTTGAACTGGTGGCCGTAGGGCGCGAGCTCGGCGGGCCACGGTTCGCGGCCGAGCGGGGCCACGTCGGTCGTCTCCAGCATGAGCGCGCCGAAGGCCGCCGCGCCGCCGGGGTGCGCCCAGCGTTCCCCGCGGGTGACGCCGGGCTGGTGCTTCTGAAAGGCCGCGAGCCAGGCGTTCATGAGCGGCTCGATCGCGTCGTCACCGACGCTGTTGAGCCCGCCGCGAACCGTCTGTTCCGGTTTATATTCCGGCAGCGCCGGGTCGAGCGGGCCCGCGGCACGGAGCGCGCCGGCCAGCAGCAGCAGCGCGACAATCCGCTTCACTTGAGCAGGGCCCGGCTGGCGTCGGCCTGCCCGGCGCGCAGCGGAACAAAGGTGGCTTGGTCGAGGACGACCTGCTGGCCCTCGCGGCTGAGCAGGAACCTGAGGAATTCCTCCAGCACCGGATCGAGCGGCTGGCCGGGGCGTTTGTTCGTGTTGAAAAAGACCAGCCGGCTGAGCGGATAGCGGGCCTGGTAGACCTCCTCTATGCCCGGCGCGACGGCGGGGCCGCCAGTTTTTACTCCGAGGCTGAGCAGCTTCACGTCATCGCCAATGTAGGCGAGGCCGGCGTAACCGAGGGCATAGCGGTCGGCGGCCACGGCCGGTGAGATCGGGAAGACCGTCTCGGTGAAATGGATGTCGGGGCGCCATTCGCCGCGCTTGGCGCCGACGCTGAGCGCGCGCTGGCGGATGAATTCCTCAAAGCCGTTCCACGGCTTCACGCCCCAGAGATGAACGGGCTTGTCCGCCCACTCGCCGGTCAGCCCCAGCTGGCCCCAGGTGGTGATGGCGCCGCCCCCGCGGTGGTGCGTGGTGGAGTAGAGGGCGTCGATCTGGTCGAAAGTGAGCTGCCGGAGCGGATTGTCCGGGTGGACGAAGAAGGCGATGGCGTCGAGGAAGCCGAAGTGCCGGTAAGTGCCGCCCGAAATGGGCGCGCTGAACGGGGGATAGCCGAACTTTTCCGCGAAGCCCGAGATGTCGGTCGGCTTCAGCTCGCGGGAGACCATGACAAACTGCAGGTCGCCCTTGATGAGCTCAAGCGCGCCAAGGCTGCCGGCGTAGGGCGGTGGCACGTCGAGGACGACCTTGGGGTAGTATTTCTGGAAGGCGGCGATCCACTGCTTGGTCAGCAGCGCGAGCACGTCGGAGGCGGCGCCCTTGAAGTGGCCGCTCAGTTCGATGTCGCGCCGCGGCACGTAGGCGGGCAGGGCGGGGTCGAGGGTGGGTTGCTGCGCCTCGGGCACGGGCAGCGTGCGGCCCTGCTGTTTCCAGAGGTTTTGCTCGGCCGGGGTGGGCGGCTGGGGCAGGGTTCGGCCGGAAAGCGGGGCAAGGGCGCACGCGAGCAGGGTGAAACAGGTGGCGAAACGCAGCGGGGTGGGCATGGGCGGGTAGGGGTCCGGGGTTGGGGAAGGCGGGCGCGAGGCCCACACACGGCAGTATCGGCGAGGCGCCTTAATCGAAGGTTAATCCTCTCCTAACAAAAATTCAGTTTGGGCGCGGGATCGCCGGGCCCCCGTCCGCCCCGGCCAGGGGGAGCTCGAAGACCACCCGGAGGCCCTTGCCGGAGGCCGGCGCCTCGGCCCAGATGCGGCCTTGGTGCAGGGTGATGATGCTGCGGCTGATGGCGAGGCCGAGGCCGCTGCCCTTGTCGTGCTGGGCCGGGTGCGCCAGCCGCACGAAGCGCTCGAAGATGCGCTCCCGCTGGTCGGCGGGTACGCCCGGGCCCTCGTCGTCCACCGCCACGCGCCAGCCGGTGGTGCCGAGCTGCGAGGTGACGGTGACGCATTTGCCCGCGGGCGTGTAGCTCAGCGCGTTGGCCAGCAGGTTGAGCAGCACCTGCCGGAGCCAACGGGCGTCGAATTCCACCCGGCCCTCGCCGCCATGGATGTCGGCGAGGCGCACGCCGCGGCTGTCGGCGAGCACCCGGGCGTCCTGCGCGAAGTTTTCCATGAAGACCCGCGGGTCCTGCGGGCGGCGATCAAGGGTGATGGCGTCGGCCTCGGCACGGGACAGGAAGAGCAGCTCCTCGATGATCGTATTGAGGCGGTTGATTTCCTCGAGCACGATATGGAGCGACTCCTCCTGCGCGGGGTTGAGACCGCCGTCCATCAGCATCTTCTCGGACTGGAGGCGCATCAGCGAGAGCGGGGTCTTGAGTTCATGCGAGGCCTCCGCGGTGAACCGCCGCACCTGGTTGAAGGACGACTCCAGCCGGTCGAACATCTGGTTGAGGAGCCGGGCCAGGTCGGAAATCTCGTCCTCCACCGGGGCGACCGGGATGCGCTCGCTGAGGTTGTCGGAGCTGATGTGGTTGGCGGTCTCCTGGATCAGGCGCACGGGGCGCAGCGCCACGCGGCTCAGCCCGTAGCCGATGCCGGCGCTGGCCAGCAGCATGAACACCAGCAGGACGCCGGAGATTTCGTCGTAGCCCTTGATGGTCTCCGCGACCTGCACCTTGGGGGTGGCGATCAGCACGCTTAACGGGCCGAGGGCAAACTCGCCCACGCGGAGCTCGCCGAGGTCGTCCAGCATCACGTTGAAGGTGCGTTTGGCGGGCACCAGGCGGGAGTCGGAATTGCGGTAGCTGAAGACGGCGGCGAAGAAATTGGCGGAAAAATCCGGCTTGAAAGCGACGCGGGGAATGCTGCGGCGGCCGAGATTGCGCGAACTGTAGACGGCCCCATCGCCGGGTTGGTGGAGTTCGATGTAGAAGCGGGCGTAGGCCGGCTCATTGCCATCACGCATGCGCTCGCGGATCTCGGCGGGGGTGAGGGCGCCGGGATCGGGGCCGAAGTGCTCCTTGACCTGCTCGAACTGGGTGGCGTTGAGGAGGTCGAGGCTGCGGATGACGTGTTGTTCCAGCAGGTAGCGGCCGGCGCGGAACAGCAGCGCCAGGGTCAGCACCGAGGCCAGCGCATACCAGAAGGCCAGGCGGACACCGACCGACTTCATGTCAGCTGGTAGCCGACGCCGCGCACGGTCTTGAAGAGCGGCTTGGCGGGGTCGGCCTCGAGCTTGGTGCGCAGCTTGCTCATGTAGACGTCGAGCAGGTTGGTATCGACGTCATAGTGCGACTCCCAGATTTTCTCACAGATGAGGGTGCGGGGCAGCACGCGGCCGGCGTTCTGCAGGAAGACCTCGAGCAGGGCGAACTCCCGCGTGGTCATCTCCACAGACGTGCCGTTCTGCGTGACGGTGCGGGCCAGCAGGTCGACCCGGATGCCGCGGTGTTCGAGCACGGTTTCCTTGGTCGTCGCCTGGCGCCGCAGCAGGGAGCGGACGCGGGCGAGCAGCTCCTCCAGACTGAAAGGCTTGGGCAGGTAGTCGTCGGCGCCGAGGTCCAGCCCGCGGATGCGGTCCTGGACCGTGTCGCGGGCGCTCAGGATCAGCACCGGCTCGTTGAAGCCGCTCTGGCGCCATTCGCGCAGCAGATCGAGCCCGTCGCCGTCGGGCAAGCCGAGGTCAAGGATGATGCCGTCGTAGTGTGTTTCGCACAGGGCGTCCCGGGCCTCGGCGCAGTTTTGCGCCCAGGTGGTGGTGTAGCTGTGCTCGGACAGGCCTTTCTTGAGAAACTGGCCAAGGCGCTTCTGGTCTTCGACCACGAGGATTTTCATGGGGCTGGGGGTGGGGAACCTACCCGGAAGATGGGCCACGGGAGGGTCCGGGCGCCAGAGCAAATTACCGATTTAAGCCTCGGCCGGCTAAGTCACGCCCACCCGCACCCGCGCGCTCCAAAGGAAGGGGCGCGGGGCCTCCCCCAGGTTTTGCCCGGCGATCTGGCGCAGGGCGGGGATGCCGAGGGCGGCTTCCGTGACGCCCTTTTTCAGGAGGCTCTGCACGAAGCCCTGGCTGAGGAGCAGACCGGTGAGCCGGTCCGCATTGCCCCGGTCGATGTGATGCACGGCGATTTCCTTCACGTAGCGGAAACAGCCGCTGGCCTCCATGCGCGCCAGATGGCCGGCCTTGTCCCACCGTTGGAGTCCGGCCTCGACCTGGAGTTCCCGGCCAAGCTCGCGCGCAGTGCGCCAGCACGATTCGAAAGCGGCGTCCGCCTCCCACGAGCCGGTGGCGGGCGGCCAGTCATAGTCGCAGGCCGCAAAGACCCCGCCGCGCACCAGAATCCGGTTCACCTCGGCAAAGGTGGCCGTCGGTTCCATCCAGTGCAGGGCTTGCATGCAGCAGGCGATTTGCGCGCATCGGGCCCGCAGGCCGGTGGCATGGGAGTAGCCCGCGTGATAGGACACGTTGCGCGCTCGCGTGACCGTCGCGGCCTGCCGGATCATATCGGGCGTGGGTTCGATACCGGTGACGCGTTCCGCGTGGTCTGCCCAGTAACGGGTGGAGAGGCCTGTGCCGCAACCCAGATCGATCACGAGCGCGGGCCGGGACATCCCCGAAAACCGGGCCAGCAGTTCCGCCAGCACCGCCGGGGGCGAGGCGCGGTGGCGGTTGTAGAGGTCGGCAAAGCCGGTGAAGCGTGCAAGGTTCGGTGAAAAATCAACAGCAGGCATGGGAAGATTCCGGTTTGTCCGGCCCGGAGCAGGGCCCGGGCGGCCCGCCCTGCCGGGCCCGCCAGGGCCGAACAACAGCGGGGCGGGACATCGTCCTGCCCCGCGAAGTGAGGGCCCGCCCCGCCGGGGACCAGACTGGCCATGCGGGGCGGATTCCGGGGCCGGATCAGAACGGAAAGCGCACCGAAGCGGTGATCTTGCGCGGGGAGCCGGGCACCACGTCGGTCGGGGCATCGCCGCCGGCGATATAGGACTTGTCGGTGATGTTGTAGATGTTCACGGCGAAGTCATACCGGTGCCACTTGTAGTAGAGGGCCAGGTCGGCGCGGGTGACGGATGGGATGGTGAGTTTGGCCGTGTCGCGGTTGTCGAGGACCAGATTCTGCTGGCCCGTGTAGATGATGCCGAAACCCACGCCGAAGCCGCGCAGGGAACCCGAGGTGAAGTTATAGCGTGTCCAGAAATTCGCGCTCTGCTTGGGCGCGTTGGCCAGCTGGGCGTCGATCAGGTTGGTGGCGGCGGACTGGGTGACCTTCGCGTCGTTGTAGCTGATGCCGACCTGATTCTGCCAGTTCGGCACCGGCTGGTAGTTGAGCGACAGTTCCACGCCCTTGCTCTGACTCGCGAGCGTCCGGTAAACCTGGATGCCGGTGACCGGATCGAACACGTTCGGGACGGGCTCGATGACGTTCTCGCGGGTGATATCATAGAGGGACAGGAGGACGCCGAGCTTGCGCTCCATGAAATCGGCCTTCATGCCGATTTCCTTCTGGTTCGCGGTCTCCGGTCCGGGCTGCGGGGCGCCTTGGGCGACGCCCTGCGGCGGGGTCGGCTTGAACGACTTGGCGAAGCTCGCGTAGAACGACAGCGTGTCGTTCACCTCATAAACCAGGCCGAAGGAGGGCACCGTGGACTTGGGGTGGTTGGCCTGGCCGGGATTGACCACGTTGCCGGTCGAGAGGAGGACCGCCGAGTCCGTGTATTTGGTGTCGTACTTTTCGGTGTGCACGCCGACGTTCGCGCGCCAGTGCTTGCCCATGGAGATCTGGTCCGAAACATAGGCGCCAAGGTTGTAATATTTCGAGATGGCGATCTGGGTCGGTCCGGTGCCCGTGGTCGAATTGACGGTCGGGTAGGTCGTCAGGTTGTGGACCGGGTGGTAGACGCTGATGGGGGCGCCGATGGTGTTCTGGAAGATCCAGCGGGTGAAGTTGTGCGTCTCATAGCCGCTGTTCAGGCCGAACAGGAGGGTCTGCTTGAAGGTCTCGGGGCCGAAAGTGCCGTAGAGATTGAGGTCGAGATAGGTGTAGCGCCGGCGGTTCCAAGTGTCGCGCAGCCGCTGCGTGATCGTGCTGGCGTCGAGGGGGGTGGTGACGTTGATGCTCCGGTTCTCCAGGAGCCGGCGGCCGTCGGTGTGCTGCACGTCGCGGGAATTGAACTTCAGCGTCCATTGGTTCTGGAAGTGGTGGACGAACGAGAGATTGTAGACGTCGCCGAGCTCGTAGGACTTGTTCTCCGGATCCTGGTAGACCAGGGAATGATCGGTCGGCACGTTGGCCGCCAGGTTGAGGGGCGCCACCAGCGCCTGGTCCTGGATCGCGAAGCGGTGCTCGCGGTGGAACTCGAGCTTGAGGGTCGCCTCGGTGTTCTCGTCGAACCGGTAGGTAAGGGAGGGGAAGATGTAGTAATTCTTGGACCAGTCGAACTGGCGCCACGTGGGGGCGTCCTCATACGAGGCGATGAAACGATACAGCCAGTGCTTGCCGGCATCGAGCGGCCCCGTGCTGTCGAGCGAGGCCGAGTAACCCATGCTGTTCGTGCCCTGGCTTCCGGCGAAGCTGCCCACGGAAGTGGACAGGCTGTGGCTGGTCTTCACCGCCGGCTGCTTGGTGACGATGTTGATGAGGCCGCCCGGGTTCATCGCGCCGTAGAGGACGGAGTTGGGTCCCTTGAGCACCTCGACCCGGTCGACGTTGGCGGTGGTGGGCGAACCGAAGCGGGACGCGCCGCCCGGCAGGCCGTCCGTCTGCAGGTTGTTGATCATCGTGTTCGTCGCGCTGTTGGTGTAACCGCGCAGCGTGAAACCGGCGGCGGCGGGGCCCTCGCGCGTCATGCCGACGATGTAGGGGTAGAGGTCGTCCAGGGCCGTCGCCACCTTGTCGTTGATGAACGAGGTGTTGAGCACCTGGAGCGTGGCCGCCAGGTCCTTCATGTCGATGGGCATCTTGCTCGACGACATGCTGCGGTCCTCCTTGTAGGTGTCGATGGCCGTCGTGACCTTGTAAGTGTCGAGGGTCACCGTGTTTTCCGGCTCGGCCGAGGGCGTGGGGTCGGCCGCGAAGGCAGTGAGGCGGCAGGTCAGCAGACCGAGTGAAAGCAGCGCGAGCCGGCTGAAAACACGGCCCGAAGCCGTGGCAAGTGGGGTGGTTTGGTTCATGCAGGGTGGTGGGGTTCCTGCCTGAGACGATCTCGCCCCGGCAACACACTAAGGTTTTCTTTGCCCAAATCGCACCCCCCGGCCGGCAGGCGGCCCGACCTGCATGGCGCAAGCGGGCGCTAGAAGGCGTAGCGCGCTGACACGGTGATCTTGCGGGGCGCTCCCGGCACCACATCGAGTTCGGTGTCCGCACTGGCGATGTAGGACTTGTCCAGGAGGTTGGTGATATTCAGGCCGAGATCCCCGCGCTTCCACTTGTAGTAGAAGGCCAGATCCAGGCGGAAATTGGACGGAATCTGCATGCTCTGCGCGGGAATGTTGCTGAGCAGGCCGGGCCGGTCGCCCGTGAAGATCAGGCCGAGGCCCACGCCAAAACCGCGCAGGGCGCCCTGCGGCACATTGTAGCGGCCCCAAAAGTTGGCGCTATGGCGGGGGGCGTTCGGCACCCGGGCGCCCAAGGTTGCCGGATCCGACGATCCGGTGATCTTCGCGTCATCGAAACTGTAGCCCAGCTGCATCTGGCAATAGGGCCGGGGCTGGTAGTTCACGGACAGTTCGACGCCCTTGCTCTCCTGCGCGGTCTGGCGGAAAAGCGGAGCGTTGGTGACGGGATCGAACGAGAGCGGTATCGCCTGGGTGACCCCATCCCGCTTGATGTCGTAGACGGACAGCAGGACGTCGAGCGTGTTGGCAAGAAAGTCGAGCTTGGCGCCAACCTCAACCTGTCCGGCCTTTTCCGAGGGCAGGGTGGCGGCCGCCGGGTGCGTGGGAGTGGGGAGCGGGGCGGATTGGGGGGGCGTCGGCTTGAATCCCTGGCCGTAGCTGGCGTAGAACGATGTCGTATCGTCGGGTTGGTAAACCAAGCCGACCGAAGGCACGGTGGCCTTGGGCTTGTTGGTTTGCCCGGGGTTCACGACCGTGGTCGTCCGCTTGATGAAGGCGGAGTCGTAATACCTCGTGTCGTAGGACTCGTGGCGGAGGCCGGCCGAGGCCCGCCAGTGTTGCCCGATCTTCATCTGGTCCGACACGTAGGCGCCGTAGTTGTAATAGTGGGAGACGGCGTCCTGCGGCTGGTTGTTGGTCAGGTCCACCACGCCCAGCTCGTAAGGCTGCGGCCGGACGTTTTGCACCGGATGGTAAACATTGATCGCGCCGGGAAGATCCACGGAGAACAGGCGGTGGAACTCGTGGGTTTCATAACCGGCACTGAGACCGAACAGCAGCGTGTGCTGGAATGTCTCCGGCCCGACCGTTCCGTAAACATTCAGATCGTAGTAGGCATAGCGCCGGGTGTTTATGGAGTAGCGGTAACGCTGCACGATCGAGCTGTCTTCCACGGGCAGCACGCTCCTGAGCGTGTGACTCTCATCCAGGGTGCGACCGTCCCCGTGTTGCACGTCCCGGACGTTGAGCTTCAGGGTCCATTGGTTGTCGAACCGGTGGCGGAACACGAGATTGTAGGTCTCGGCCTTGTCGTATTCCTCGTTGTTCCGGTCGGTGTAGGACAGGGAGTGATCCGCCGGCACATTGGCGATGAGCAGGAACGGCGCCGCCAGATAGGAATCCTGGGAGGAATAACGGCGCTGCCGGTCGATCTCGATTTTGAAGGTCACTTCCGTGTCCGGGTCGAAACGGTAGGTCAGGGAGGGATAGAAGTAGTAATTTTTGCCAAAATCGAACTGCCGGAATCCGTTCAGATCCTCGTAGGACGCGATGAAGCGATACAGCCAGTGCCGGCCCTCGTCGAGCGGCCCCGTGCTGTCCAGGGTGGCGGTAAGACTGACGTCCTGGCCGAGTGGGCTGTGCTGGCCGGCAAAACTCGCCGCCGAGATGACAAGAGAGCTGCCCGGCTTCACCGACGGCTGCTTGCTGATGATGTTGATGATGCCGCCGGGGTCCATGACGCCGTTGATCACGGAGCTCGGGCCCTTGAGCACCTCCACCCGGTCGACATTGGCGGTCGGGGGTGAGCCGAAGCGGGACGCCCCGCCCGGCAGGCCGTCGAACTGGATGTTGTTGATCATCGTATTGGTGAAATTGTTGCTGAAGCCGCGCAGCGTGAAGCCGGAGGCGGCCGGGCTTTCCCGGGTCATGCCGACGACATAGGGGTAGAGGTCCTCCAGGGAGCGCGCCTGCTTGTCCTCGATGAACGACGCGTTGAGCACCTGCACGGTGCCGGCGACGTCCTTCGTGCTCATCGGGGTCTTGCTGCCGGCCGTGGTGGTGGCTTCCCGGTAGGTGCCCACGCTCGTGGTGACCGTGAAAGTGTCGAGATGCAGCACCCTTTCCTCATCGATCTTGGCCGCCTTGGGTCCGACCGGCGCGGCCGGGGAGGCGGGTTGCCGTTGCACGATGAGGGCGCCGGATTGTTTGTCCCACACCACGGTAAGCGCCGTGTTGGCGGTCAGGAGATCGAACGCCGCTTCCGGGGTGAAATCACCCTTGACCGCATTGGTTTTCACCCCGCGCACGAGCTTGGCCGGGAACACGATTTCCATGCCGGCCTGCTGCGCCGCGCGCTTCAGCGTGCTGATGGCGTCCCCGGCGGGGACGTCGAAGACCCTGGTGGCGCCTTGGGAGGCGGTGACCATGGCCGCGGGCAGCAGGGCCGGCAGAACTGTCCACCAAAGTGCGGCCAACCAACACAAACCACGGCAGGTAACCGCGGCATGGGGTATGAATTGATGCATGGCGAGAGGCGGCGGAGTCACCCAACACGTTTCCCGGAGGAGATTAGGCAAGAACCGTCCCCCGTGGGCGAGGACGTTCGTGAAGAAAATGCGGGGTGCATTTTGTCCGCCTCGTCCGCCGCCTGGCTCCTACCGGACTTTGTGCAGCACGATCTCGTGTTCGCCGCGGCGCTCGGCCCGCACGTCGCCGGTCAGCTCCAGCGTCCGGACAAAGCCTTCGATGTTGTCCGAGCGGATTGAGGCCACGATGGGCAGGCTTTCGAGTTCCGGGTCGGCGATGACGAGCCGGATGCCTTGGGTGGCCCCGGTGCGCCGGTTGAATTCGGCCACCACCTTGGCGAGGGCCGTGGACGAGAAATCCAGCAGTTGCGGCTGCCAGGCGAGCCGCTGCGCCATTTCCTCCGGGGAGACGTCCAGCACGCGGGGCGGCGGGGCGGCCGGGGCAAAGGAGATCACGGTCCGCTGGCCGGCGGCGAGCACGGGCACGGAGGCCGCGGGCAACTGGACCTGCACGTGGCCCTCGGTCACCAGCACCTCGACCGATTCCGGGTCGAGCCGGACATCGAAGGCGGTGCCGACCGCCCGCACATCGACGCCGTTGGCGCGGACAATGAATGGACGCAGGGGGTTTTTCGCCACGGCGAAATGGGCTTCGCCCCGCACCAGGTGCACCCGGCGTTCGGCCGGCGTGAATTCGACCTCGATGGCCGCGCCCCGGTTCAATTCCACTTCCGAGCCATCGTCCAGCACGCGGTGCTGGATGGCGGTGGCCGTGGTCAAAGCGGTCCAGTCCTCGGCGGATTTCGCCCAGGGGCGCCACACCGCGAACAGCAGGGCCAGGCCGGCGGCCACCGCCGCGGCGGCCGGCCAGAGCCAGCGAGGGCCGGCGCGGCGGCGCGCCAGGAGATCCGGGTTTGGTTCACTGCTGTGCTCCGGCCGCCATTCGGCCAGCAGGTTGAAATCGCGCCAGGTCCGGTCGTGAATCGACAGCCACTCGCCGTGCCGGGGGTCCTCGGCCAGCCATTGGAAAAACTCATCCTGCTCCTGCGCCGTGAATCCGCGGTCGCGGCGCACCAGCCATTCCGCGGCGGCGAGGTCGATGGGTGATTCGGGCCGGTCTTGCGGCGGTTGCTCGTTCACGGCCGGCCTCCTCTTTCCCGGCGATGGCGGGCGAAATGGGCCGTGCACTTGTGCAAGGCGATCGTCAGTTGGGCGGACACGGTGTGTTCGGAGATGCCCAGCTGGGTGGCGATGTCTTGCTGGGACATGCCGTAGACCTTCCGCAAGGTGAACACCTGGCGGCAGCGGTCGGGCAATGACTGGATGACTTCGGTCAAGAATTCCAATTCCTGGTTGTGGGCGACCAGGTCGGGAATGCTGGTGCCTTCCTCCAAGACGGCCTGCGTGTCGGTTTCCACTAAGGAAATCATGGGCACGATCTTCTGGCGGCGCACCTGGTCCAGCGCCAGGTTGCGCGCCGTGGCAAAAAGAAACGCCTTCGGGGACTGCACTTCGCCGCGTGCCCAAGCCTGGCAAACCCTCACCAGGGCTTCCTGCACGAGGTTGTCGATGTCACATTCGGGGGGAAACCGGCTTTGCAGCCACGCGCGCAGCATGGCCTGATGGGGCTGCACTTCGGTGGCGAACCACCGGGCTTGGCTGGAATCTTGGGGGGGCAAGGGGCGGCTGTGCCCCGGGCACAGCGTCGATGAGTATGCATGGACCGCCTGAAATGGCCATGAACTTTCCCTGAATAATTTTTAATTTCCGCCGGCGCGGCGTCGGGGCCTCGCGGAACCTGAATACAATTTCAGCGGACATTAATATTGAGGCAAGCCGGCCGGCCAATAGTCAGGGCCATGGCCCATACCCCCGATCGCCTTCACCTGCTGCTTCTAACCGGTGTGCTCTGGCCGGCCGCCCTGTGCGCCCAGACCGGACCCACCGTCGAGGAGCGGTTGCAGGCGCTGGAGCAGCAGGTCCAGGGCCTGACGCGGGAAAACGCCGATCTGAAAAAGCAGCTCGGGTGGAAGGACGCCACCCCGCCCGTGCTGCCCCAGCCGGGTGGTACGGAGGCGAGGCTGGTGGTGGGCGGCTTTCTCCAAGGGCAGGCGGAATTCGGCCGGGCGTCGGATCCGCGCTGGGCCGGCGTGCGCGACCGGTTCTATTTCCGCCGCGCCCGCATCTACCTCGCCGGCAGTTTCGCGGAGGACTTTGATTTCAAGGCCGAGCTCGACCTGCAGGGCAACACCCTCGGGGCCGGCACCGGCCAGCTCGCCCGCGCCAACGAGGTCTTCATCAACTGGCGCAAGTATCCGTTCGCCAACCTGCGCTTCGGCCAGCTCAAGCCCGCCTACGGCGGCGAGGCCCTCGCGAGCGACACCAAGATCCCGACGATCGAGCGGTCGCTGGCCAACGACCGCCTGACCGAAAGCCGGCAACTGGCCGTCGCCGCGATCGGCGATCTGCCCGGCAAGCAGGTCTCTTACTATGCCGTTGTCGCCAATGGCAACGGCACCAACGTCAGCGCGAACGACAACAGCAAGTTCCAGAAATCCCTGCGCGTGACTTATACGCCCGTGGCCACCGCGGCCGACAAGCTGACCTTCGGGGTGGACGGGCTCTGGACGGATGATGTCGGCGTGGCCAAGAGCGACCTGGGTTTCACCGGCAACTTGTTTACGGGCCGTCGGGCGATGCGCGGCGCCGACCTGCTCTGGTCGCACGGCCCGCTCGACCTGAACGCCGAGTGGCTGCGCGGCACCTTCCAGCC
Source organism: Opitutus sp. GAS368 (assembly GCF_900104925.1). Classification (NCBI taxonomy): domain Bacteria; kingdom Pseudomonadati; phylum Verrucomicrobiota; class Opitutia; order Opitutales; family Opitutaceae; genus Opitutus; species Opitutus sp. GAS368. Next base: position 1,434,851 of record NZ_LT629735.1, on the reverse strand, counting down.
TACGGCGGCGGTCCCGGCGGCGAAGTTCGACGCCCAGGGCTGGCAGGTCACCGCGGCGTATTTCGTGATCCCCGGCCGGCTGCAGGCGGTGATCCGCGGCGAGGAATTCGACCCGAACACGTCGGTGGGCGGCAACACCGTGCGCTCGTATACCCTCGGGTTGAATTATTTCGTGAAGGGCGACGACATCAAGCTGGCCGTCGACTATCTCCACGGCCAGGTGCCGGGCTCCACGACCGATGGCGGCCGGCTGCTGACCCGGGTGCAGGTGGTGTTCTGACGCACGCCGCGGCGGCGCTCACTTGTAGTGCTGCGCGACCTTCCAGCCGACGTAGACGCCGAGGACGCTGCCCACTCCGCTCAGGAAGAAGGAGCCGAGCGAAAAAGCCTCCATGCCAAACAGCGTGGCGAGCAGGCCGCCCAGGGTGCCGAAAATTGTCGTGCCGGCGAAAATGCAAAGCTTGTTCACGTCGGCCAATATGACGGGTTGGTTTTTACACGCGAGCCGCAATGCGCTGCCGCTAATGATTAAAGGAATTTAACTTTAATCACTCCGCGCGGCCGGTCTTTCCCGTTTACTCACTCTCGCCGTCGGCGTAACTTCGGGGCATGAAGTCTACCTCCAAGCCCCTGAGCAAGAATCCGCATCTCATCCAGTGGGTGAAAAAGATGGCCGCGCTCTGCCAGCCCGAATCGATCCACTGGATCGACGGCTCGCAGAAGGAATACGACGCCCTCTGCGCGCAGATGGTGAAGGGCGGCACCTTCATCAAGCTCAACCAGAAGAAATGGCCGGGCTCCTACCTTGCGCGTTCGGACGCCGGCGACGTGGCGCGCGTCGAGGACCGCACCTTCATCTGCTCGCATTCCAAGGAGGCCGCCGGCCCGACCAACAACTGGGTCAATCCCTACGAGATGAAGAAGACCCTGCGCGGGCTCTTCAACGGCTGCATGCGCGGCCGCACGATGTATGTGCTGCCGTTCAGCATGGGCCCGCTCGATTCGCCGATGGCGCAGATCGGCGTCCAGCTGACCGACTCGCCCTACGCCGTGGTCAACATGCGCATCATGGCCCGCATCGGGAAGCCGGTCTTCGAACTTATCGACAAGGACAACAAGCGCGTCGTGCCTTGCCTGCACTCCGTCGGCGCTCCGTTGAAGAAGGGCCAGAAGGACGTGCCTTGGCCGTGCAACAAGGAGAAATACATCGTCCACTTTCCCGAAACCCGCGAGATCTGGTCCTACGGCTCCGGCTACGGTGGCAACGCCCTGCTCGGCAAGAAGTGCTTCGCGCTGCGCATCGCCTCCGCCATGGCCCGCGACGAGGGCTGGATGGCCGAGCACATGCTCATCCTCGGCGTCGAGGATCCGCAGGGCCGCAAGACCTATGTCGCGGCCGCGTTCCCCAGCGCCTGCGGCAAGACCAACTTCGCGATGATGATCCCGCCGAAGTCCTTTGCGCAAAAGGGCTGGAAGGTGTGGACCGTCGGCGACGACATCGCGTGGATCAAGCCCGACGCCAACGGCCGCCTCCGCGCGATCAACCCCGAGGCCGGCTTCTTCGGCGTCGCGCCCGGCACGGGCAACAACACCAACCCGAACGCCATGGCGTCGCTCGCGAAGAACACGATCTTCACCAACGTTGCGCTGACGGACGACGGCGGCGTCTGGTGGGAGGGCATGACCGACACGCCGCCCGCGCACGCCATCGACTGGCAGGGGAACGACTGGACGCCCGCGCTGGCGAAGGAAAAGGGCGTCAAGGCCGCGCACCCGAATTCCCGCTTCACCGCGCCGGCGAAGCAATGCCCCACGATCGATCCCGATTGGGAAAGCCCCGAGGGCGTGCCGATCCACGCCATCGTCTTCGGCGGCCGCCGCGCCACGACCATGCCGCTCGTTTATCAGGCCTTCAACTGGTCGAGCGGCGTCTACGTCGGCGCCACCATGGGCTCCGAGATGACCGCGGCCGCCGCCGGCACGATCGGCAAGGTCCGCCGCGACCCGATGGCCATGCTGCCGTTCTGCGGCTACAACATGGGCGACTACTTCCGCCACTGGATCAACATGCAGCGCAATCTCAGCGAGACGCCGCGCATCTTCCACGTGAACTGGTTCCGCAAGGACAAGGACGGGAAATTCATGTGGCCGGGTTTCTCGGAAAACATGCGCGTGCTGAAATGGATCGTCGACCGCGTCCGCGCCGGCGGCCGCGCCAAGGAGACGCCCATCGGCTGGATGCCGCGCTACCAGGACATGGAGTGGGAGGGCTTGGATTTTCCGAAGGAGAAGTTCGAGGAGCTGCAGACCTTCGACCGCGCCGCCTGGCGCGCCGAGGTGCTCGGCCACGAGGAGCTCTTCCTCGACCTGCACGCCCACCTGCCCAAGGAGCTCATGTTCGAGCGCGAGCTGCTCATCTGCCGCATGTGATCTGCGGCACCAATAAAATTGCCGAAACAAATCCCCGGCGCATGGTCTCAAGACCATGCGCCTTTTGCTTTTCCCGCTGCTGTTTCCCGGCTTGCTGACCGCCTTGCGCGCGGATGATGTTCCGCGCCCCGCGACCGCGGAGGAGACGGCGCTGTTTCAGGACGCCCTGCGGAACAGCGCGCAGGACACCGAGCATTGGGCCTACACCGAGACGACCCGGGCGAAGGTGCCCAAGGGCCTCGTGCCCGGCGAGACCGTCGTGCGCTTCGACCCGTCCAAACCCTACGCCGAGCAATACACGCCGCTGCAGATCGACGGCCAGCCGCCGACCGAAAAGCAGCTCAAGGAATACCGCCGGCGCGGTGAGAAGCGTGGCGCGCGCGTGGCCGAGGCCGCCCGGAACTCCGGGCCGCCGCCGGCGTCGCAGCTGAAGATCGCCGGCGGCAATGTGACGCTGGACCCGGATCATCCGCGGGTCGCGCGCACGGAGGAAGGGCGGGTGGTGTTCGAGGTGCCGATGCTGAGCGCCCGCAACGACATCCCGGTCGACAAATTCCTGGTGCTGGCCGCGGTGGACCGGGCGACCCGACAGGTCGAGCGCGTGGATTTGCGCGTGCGCGAGTCCTTCCGGGTGAAGCTGGTGGCCAAGGTGAAGGCCGGGGAGGCAAGCTTGGGTTTCACGGTGGTCGACCCCCGTTTCGGCCCGGTGGTCAGCGCGATAAGCGGCGATTTCAGCGCCTCGCTGCTGTTCATACCGGTAAATGGCACCTTCGAGCGCACCCGCGCGGACTGGAAACGGGTGAAATCCTACAACGAGCGTCTCCAGGTGAAGCTCGGCCCGCTGCAGCTGTCGGACTTCTAGGGGGTGTCAGACAAGTTCGGTTCATATTGTAGGAGCCTGCTTGCAGGCGATTTTGACCCGCGGAGCCAATCCCCACGCCTGAATCGCCTGCAAGCAGGCTCCTACATTCGGGAATTGGTCTCTTGAGATTATGCAGCGAACTTATCTGACGGGACACCAGGCCGGCCGGTTCTGACGTTCCGCAGAAATCCCGGATTGCCTGCCGGGGGCGCGCCGCCATGTTCCTGCGCAATGTCCACGCCCCCGTCGCCCCCGGATGTCGTGCATGGCGAGGAGTTCCTCCGCTCCCTCATGCGCCGGCAATTGAAGCTTTCCGTGGCCTGTGCGGCCACGTTCCTGGTCGTCCTGCTCGGCCTGCCGCTTGCCAATTATTTTGCGCCCGAGGCGATGGCGGTGCGCGTCTTCGGGTTCACGCTGAGCTGGTTCATTCTGGGTGTGCTGTTCTTCCCGTTCGTGTGGGTCATTTCCTGGCTCTTCATCCGGCGCTCCATCGCGCTCGAGGCGGACGAGGTGAAATCTGTCAGGCGCTGACGCCATGAACCTCCTGTTCGCTTTCCTCGACGGTGTCGACCCGTGGATCTTCGCGTTCTCGTTCCTGACGGTGGCGGCGACCATCTGGATGGGTTTCCGCTCGGCGAAGACCTCCAAGACCGCCAGCGATTTCTTCGTGGCCGGCCGCTCGGTGTCCGTCGGCTGGAACGCCTCGGCCATCTCGGGCGAATATCTTTCGGCCGCGTCGTTCATGGGCATCGTCGGCATGGTGATGGCGAACGGCTACGACGTGCTGTGGTATCCGGTGTGCTATGCGTGCGGCTACCTGTTCCTGCTCCTGTTCATCGCCGGGCCGCTGCGTCGTTTCGGTGCCTACACGATCCCGGACTTTGCCGAGGGCCGCTACGACTCGCCGCTCTTCCGCAAGATCGCCGTCTGCTTCGTGCTGTTCATCGGGTTCGTCTACACGTTGCCGCAGATGAAGGGTGCGGGCGTTACGCTCGCCTATATTTTTCCCGGCATGCCCTATTGGGGCGGCGTCCTGCTGGTCGGTGCGGTCATCACGCTGAATGTCGCGCTCGGCGGCATGAAGGGCATCACGCTCGTGCAGGCCTTCCAGTATTGGATCAAGATGTTCGCCATCAGCCTGCCGGTCTTCGTGCTGATGGCGGTCTACGGTTTCTACGGCGCCCACCTCGGGGCCAACCACACCGCCGCTGCGCCGGTGGCCATGGTCCAGGATGCCGGGGTGGCCCGCAAGCCGCTTGGGGAAAAGGCGCCGAAGGACGACAAGTGGGTCGCACCCTTCGGCCCGCTCACGACCAAGGCGGTTGGCGCCGCGGCCGCCGCGCTGCCCGCGGAACAGCGCGCGACCTACCTCGCGGAATACCAGAAGCCGTATTCGCTGCTCTACACCTACTCGCTGATCATCGCGCTCGTCTGCGGCACGGCCGGCCTGCCGCACATCCTGGTGCGCTTCTACACCAACCCCGACGGCGGCGCGGCCAAGCGCACGACGATGTGGGTCATGATCCTCATCGGCATCTTCTACGTCTTCCCGCCGGTGTTCGGCGTCATCGGCCGCAACCTCATGCCGGAACTCTACGCCGCGACCGGCGCCAAAGGACCGGACAAAATCGTCCTCGAGCTGCCGCGGATCCTCAACGGGCGCTTCGGCGTGCTCGGCAGTGTGCTCAGCGGCATCACTTGCGCGGGCGCATTCGCGGCGTTCATGAGCACGTTCAGCGGCCTGCTGGTCTCGATGACCGGCGCGTTCGCCCACGACATCTACGGCCGCATCCTCAAGCCCGGCGCCACGGCGGAAGAGCGTCTGCGCATGTTCAGGTTCGCGGCGGTGTTCATCGGCGGTATTTCGATCCTGCTCGGCACCCAGGTCGAGCAGCTGCAGATCAATTTCATGGTCGGGCAGGCGTTCGCCATCGCCGCCTCCAGCTACTTCCCGCTGCTCTTCATGAGCGTGTGGTGGCGCGGCATGACGATGAAGGGCGCCGCCACCGGCATGCTCGGCGGCGGCCTGTGCGCGCTGCTTTGCACTGGCACGATCATCTTCGGGGATATCGGCAGGATCGACCTCGTCTCGTTCTGGGTGCGCCACCCGCTGCTCCGCATCCTCGTCGAGCAGCCTGCCATCTGGACCATGCCGCTTTCCCTCGGCCTGATGTTTGTCATCTCGAAGGCGACGGCGGCCTCGGTGCCCGCCGACATCCGCATGAAGATGCTGGTGCTGCACGCGCCGGAGCAACTCGGACTCAAGCAGGAATACATCCAGGAACACGCGGCCGGCGCCGGGCACTAGGCCGCCGCCTTGACCAAGGCCAGGGCGGCCGCGCGAGCCTGCCCGGCCGCCTGTCGATCGCCAAAGGTGTGGGCGGTCACGATGGCGCCCTCGAGGAGCAGCGAGATTTGCCGGGCGACGGTTTCCGGTTGAACCACCTCGAGCTCGGCCAGCAGTCCGGCCAGCAAGTCGATGCCGCGCTGCTTGTGACGGACCACGGCCTGATGGACGGGCGAGTCGAGCGCCGGGTATTCCGCGACGGCGCGGATGAAGGGGCAGCCGTTGAAATCCGCGCTGGCAAAGCGCTTCTCCTGCTGGTCGAGCAAGGCGAGCAGCCGCTTGCGCGGCGAGGGGCCGGCGGCCTCCAGCAAGGCCGCCTGCCGGGCGCGCACCTCCGCGGAGCGGCGCTCCAGCACCGCGACGATCAGCTCCTCCTTCGAGGCGAAATGGTGGTAGAGCGTCATCTTCGCCAGCTTCGCCTCGGCGAGGATCGTGTCGATGCCGACCGCGTGGTAACCGTCGCGGTAGAACAGCCGGAAGGCGGTGGCGAGCAGGTGGTCGCGTTTGGGCGTGCTGGGGGCGGGGGAGTCGGTGGTCGCGGGCATGCCGGCAGCCAAGCCGGCTCCGGCACCGGGTTCAAGATTAGACAGGTTTGTCTAAAATGGGCTTGACTGCAATTAGACAGAACTGTCTAACAGTCGCCCATGACTTCTTCTTTTCCGTCCGGCGCCCTCTGCCTGTTAACCGTCTTCCTGGGCGCCATCCGGCTGTCCGCACAAGCCGCCGCCGACTTGACCGGCACCTGGCAGCTGGTCGCGGTCGACAACATCCTGCCGGATGGCAAACGGGTGAAACTCTACGGCGATGATCCGGTCGGCCGGCTGGTGTTCGATGCCGACGGCCACTACGCGCTCCAGATGATGAAGATTGGTCGGCCGCGCTTTGCCGGCAACGACAAGAACAACGGCACCGCCGAGGAAAACCGCGCGGCGGTGCAGGGGCTCAACACCCACTTCGGGCGTTACGAAGTCCGCCCCGACGAGGGGCTGGTCGTTTTCCGGATCGACCACGCGTCCTACCCCAACTGGGAGGGCACGGTGCAGGAGCGCCTGTTCAGACTGCAGGGCGAGGTGCTGACCTACACGGTGCCGCGGCCGACCACCGGGGCCGGGGCCACCAGCGAGGTGGTCTGGCGGAAGTTGAAAAAATAAGCCGGACGCGCGGGCCGATCAGGCTTCTTCCTCGGGCGGCGTGAAGCCGCGGCGCATGACGTTCTCGGCGACCGACCGCGGAAACAGGAAGTTTTCGAGGTAGCCCTTGCCGCCGGCCTTGGTGCCGCCGCCGGACATCTTGAAGCCGCCGAACGGGTGCCGCTCGACGATGGCGCCGGTGCAGCCGCGATTGAGGTAGAGGTTGCCCACGAGCATCTCGTTCTGCGCGCGCTCCAGCGCCTTCGGGCTGCGGGAGAAGAGGCCGCCCGTCAGCGCGTAGTCGGTGCCGTTCACGAGCGCGAAAGCCTCGTCGAGGTTCTTCGCCTTCAGGATGGCGACGACCGGCCCGAAGATCTCCTCGCGGGCGATGCGGTGCTCGGGCTTCACGTTCACAAAGACGGTCGGCGGGACGAAGTAGCCCTCAGCGGGCGCCTTGCCCTGGAACGCGAGCTTCGCCTCCTTCTTGCCCTGATCGATGAGGCCGAGAATCTTCTGCTGGGCGTCGGCGTCGATCACCGGGCCGACCATCGTGCCGGGCAGCGCCGGATCGCCGATGGGGAACGAATCACAGGCGGAAATGAAGCGCTCGAGGAAATGATCGTAGACCTCGTCGAGAACGATGAGCCGCGAGAGCGCGGAGCACTTCTGGCCGCTGAAACCGAAGGCGCTGTAGAGCGCGGCCGGGATGGCCTCGTCGAGGTCCGCGTCGTTGTCGATGACCAGGGCGTTCTTACCGCCCATCTCGCAGACGACCTTCTTGAGGTTTTGCTGGCCGGGCTGCGTCTTGCCTGCGGTTTCCCAAATCCTGGTGCCGACGGCGCGCGAACCCGTGAAGGCGATGAAGTCGACCTGCTTGTGGCCGACGAGGTGCGCGCCGACGTCCTCGCCGAAGCCGGGGAGGAACTGGAGCACGCCGGCCGGCACGCCGGCCTCGACCAGGAGGTCCATGAGCACGGCGCCGATGACCGAGGTCTGCTCGGCGGGCTTCATGATGACGCAGTTGCCGGCGACGAGCGGGGCGACCACGAGGCCGGTGAGGATGGCCAGCGGGAAATTCCACGGCGCGATGGCGACGCCGACGCCGCGGGGCGTCCAGGTCTGCACGCAGCGCTCGCCCGGGACGGCCTGCGTGACGACCGGCTTCGCGAGCTTGCGCATCTCGACGGCGTAGAAGCGGCAGAAGTCGATCGCCTCGGAGACGTCGCCGTCGGCTTCGATCCAGGGCTTGCCCGCCTCGAGGATGAGGAGCGCGTTCAGCTCCAGGCGGCGCGACTCCATGAGGTCGGCGGCGCGCTCGAGCATTTTGGCGCGGTCGTCGGCCGGCGTGGCGCGCCATTTCGGAAAGGCGGTCAGCGCGGCCGCGACGGCGGCCTCGGCGTCCGCGACCGTGGCGCGGGCCCACGAGCCGATGACCTGCGAAGGCTTGGCGGGATTGACCGAAGGGATGTATTCGCGATCGGAGATCTTTTTGCCGTTGATGATGAGCGGCCACTTTTTGCCGAGCTTCGCGGCGTAGGCGATGAGCGCGGCGCGCTGCTGGTCGCGGTTGGCGGCGATCGTGTAGTCGGTGTTGGCGGCGTTCTTGAAAACTGGAGCGGCGGCGACCCCGCCGCCGACGCGCGGCGAGGTCGCCGCGCCTCCAGCAGGAATTTTGCGCGCCAGCGGCTCGGGCGCGGCGGCGATGGCGCTGACCGGATTGCCGAGGAGCTGGTCCTTGGTGGCCTCGCCCATGTTCTTGATGCGGAGGAAGCCTTCGTTCGAGGTGTTCTCAAGCAGGCGGCGGACGAGGTAGGCCATGCCGGGGAGCAGTTCCCCGACGGGACAATACTCGCGGACGCGGTGGCCCATCTGGATGAGCGAGGCCTTCAACTCGTCGGCCATGCCATAGAGCGCCTGGAACTCGTAGGCGCGCGCGTCGAGGCCGAGACGCTCGGCCTGGGCGATGACATGGGCGACCGAGCGGACGTTGTGCGAGGCGAAATTCGGCGTGACGATGTCGATGTTCTCGAGGAGGAAGAGCGAGAGCTTCTCGTAGTTGGCGTCGGATTCGGGTTTCTTCTGCCAGACGGGGATGGGCCAGTCACGCTGCTGGGCGATGATGGTCTCGTAGTCCCAGTAGGCGCCCTTGACGAGGCGGACGCTGAGCGGACGGTTGTTCTTCCGCGCCCAGGCGACGAGGTCGCGCAGGTCGGCCTCGCAGTCGCGCAGGTAGGCCTGGATGGCGATGCCGATGGCGGGTTTCTGGGCGAACTCGGGTTCTTCGAAGATGGATTTGAAGAGCGAGAGCGTGAGGTCCTTCAGCTTGTAGCTCTCCATGTCGAAGTTGATCAGCGCACCGACTTCGGCCGCGCGGCGGAGGATCGGGCGGAAGCGCTCCTTGAGTGCGGCGATGGAGTTCTCCGGGTCGGCCGGATGGACGTCGGGCGTGAGCGCGGAGATCTTGACCGAAAGATTGAGGCGGGGCAGGGGGCCCTTGGGGCCGAGATCGCTGAAGCACGGCTCCGGCTCCTTCGTGTAGAACTTCGAGACGGAATCGAGGATCTCGAGGTTGCGCTGGAGGAACACGTCGGCCTCGGCGTCGTTAAGGACGGTCTCGCCGAGCAGGTCGATGGTGGTGGCGAGGCCGAGCCTGGCGTTCTTCTTGATCTGCTTGAGCAGGTCCTCGCCGGTCTGGCCGGCGACGAACTGGCCGGCCATGTCCACGATCTGGGCCTTGACCGGGGTGGCAACAAGCGCGGGGGCGAAGGACGAGGCGGCGAGGCCGGCCTTGAGGGCGGGGTTGAGCTCGACGGCTTTGTCGCCGAGATATTCCTGCAGGTGGCGGACGATCTCGCCGGACGAATTGAGGGAAGGGAGGACGTCGACGAAGCGAAAGAGCTGGGTCTTGAAGACCGGGTCCTTCATCGACCACTCCATCAGACGGGCGTAGGCACCCTTCTTGGAAAACAGCGCAGGGGGCGGCTGCTGGTCCATGAGGGCGAAGAGCTGTTCGCCCTTGGCGCGCACGGCGGATTCAATTTTCGGATCGGGAGTCAGGAAAACGGACATGGGAAAGGTAGCGGCGCAGTTTCGCCCGGTGTCATAAATAGGCAAGGGCGGCCCGGTCGGCCAAAAGGACCAAAAACGGGGCTTATCGGGGTCGTTAGGGCGGCCGTCAGCGAGGGGCACGACTTCCCCTCCACCCCGGGTGTTCTGCCTGCTTATGGGCTTGGCGTAACGTAATTTGCGTGGCAGGAGGTTTCTGCAACTCTGCCGCGCGGCGCCGTGTTCTTAGCGTGAATGAAGATCCTACAGTGCACACAACCACTACCGAAGGCGTAACGGCTCCGCCCGACTTCACGACGTTCATGCGCAATTACCAAGACATGGTCTATTCCACCGCGGTGCGGCTCATCGGCAATGAGACGCAGGCGGAGGACATTGCCCAGGAAGTCTTCATCAAGGCGCACGAACATTTCGAAAACCTCCGGGCCAGCCCCTCGGCCGGCGGCTGGCTCAAGACGGTGGCCACCAACCTCTCGATCAACCACATCCAGCGCTACAAGAAGCGCTGGAGCTTCTTCTCCGACCTCGTCCACAAGGACGACGAGGGGGGCGAGAAGGAGGTCGAGTTCGCCGCGCCCGACACGTTTTTTGCCGGCGTCGATTCCTCCGAGCGCCGCGAATGGGTCGAGCGCGCCCTGGAAAAACTCCCCGAACACCAGCGCGTGCCGCTGGTCCTGTATCATTTCGAGGACATGCCCTACGAGGACATCGCGAAGAAGACCCGCGTGTCCCTCAGCAAAGTGAAGACCGACATCCTCCGCGGCCGCGAGGCCCTGGCGAAAATCCTGGGGCGCAGCGGCTCCAGCCACGAGAAATTCGCCACCTGAAGGTGCCCATGAACAAAAAAATGACACCGGAGGATCTCGAGAAGTTCATCCATCGCGAATTGCGCGCGCTCCCGCCCCGCAAGGCGCCTCCCGGCTTTGAGCAGCGCCTGCAGGCGGCGGTGGAGGCCCGCCTCGCCCGGCAGACCGCCGCGCCGGAGCAACTCGAGCAATTCATCCACCGCGAATTGCGCGCCCTGCCGCCGCGCCGCGCGCCCCGCTCGCTCGAGTCGCGTGTGCTGGCCGCCATCGAGCACCAGGCGGCCGTCGCGTGGTATCACAAGTCCTGGGCCTACTGGCCCGCCGCCGTGAAGGCCGCTTTCCTCGCGGTCGGCACGGGTATCAGCGGGGCCGTCATCACCGCTTCCTACCTGATGAGCCAGGGCGTCGACACCGGCGCGATTGCCGCTGGGGCGGGCCACCGTCTCGGTTTCCTCGTCAGCCTCTACAGTGCGGGAAGCTGGATCGTGGAATTTGGCAGCAGGGCTTTCGGCAACATCCCTTCTCTCTGGCTTTACGGCGGCTTGGGTATCGTCGCCGCCCTTTACGCGACCTTCTTCGGTCTGGGCGCCGTTGCTTACCGCACTCTTTACCATCACGACTGATTTGATTTTCATGAAATTCCCTCGCCGACCATTACCCCTTGGCGTCCTGTCGCTGACTTTTTCCCTTTTCCTCGGCTCCATCCTGCGTGCGCAGGCCCCGTCCACGCCGCCGGCCGACCATAAACCGGAGGTCACCCAGCCGGCCCCGGCTCCGGCCAAGATCGAACCGGCGCCGATCCCCGCACCGGAGATGGTGCCGGTTGCCCCGCCGCCGGCCGCCCAAGCTGTGCCGCCTCCCGCCCAGACAAGTGCGGACCCGACGGCCGAGAAGGCCCGGCCGGATAATGCCAAGTCCGCAGAAAAGGCGTCGGATGATGCCGGACAAATGGACCAGCAGGCACCGGAGGCCGCACCGTCAGAGGGAAAGGCTTCCCGTCGCCACCATCGATCCACCCGCGATTCATCCGGCGACAGTGTGGCCGTGATGAATGACAACCATGTGCCCGCCGGGGTCACCGTCACCGGCGACGCGGTGGCGGTCATGGGCAGCCTGACCGTGGATGGGGAAGTGAACAGCGATGCGGTGGCGGTGATGGGTAACAACACCATCAATGGCATCGTGCATGGTAACGTTGTGACGGTAATGGGTGATGTTACCCTCGGTCCGAAGGCCAGGATCGAAGGCGATCTGGTCGGCGTCGGCGGCGAGATCCACCGTGACCCCGGCGCCATGGTGACGGGCCAGGTGACGGTGATACCTTTCGGTTCCGAGTTCAAACTCGACTCCGTGTCGAGCTGGTGGACGCACGGGCTCCGGATGGGGCGCCCCCTCGCCATCGGCGCCCATTTGGGCTGGCTTTGGATCGTCACGGGCTTCTCGGTGGCGTTCTACGCCCTTCTGGCGCTGCTCTTCCCGAAAGGCATCCGCCGCTGCGGCGACAAGCTGGTGCACCAGCCCGGCCTGACCATTCTGGCGGCCCTGCTCGGCATGCTGGCCTTGCCCGTCCTGTTCATACTGCTCTGCATCACCCTGATCGGTATCCCGGTCGCCCTCTTTTTGCTGCCGTTGGCGTGCATCATGGCCGTCCTATACGGCAAGGCGGCGATCTACACCTTGGTGGGCCTGAAGATTTCCGGCGACCGGCTGCACCCGGCGGTGGCGGCGATCATCGGAGCGCTGCTCTTTGTTCTCTTCTATCTCGTGCCCTTCGTCGGCTTGCTGCTTTCGGTCTTGGTTTCGTTTATCGGTTTCGGCTGTGTGCTCCTCACGCTCTCCACGCCGTCGCCCAAGGCGGCGGTTCAGCCGCCCGTTGCCCCGGTGGTGCCGCCGGCGCCGCCGGGCAACACGAGCCTGCCGCTGGTCGTGGGTGGTGGGGCGGCGGCACCCATTGGCGATGTGCCCCCGCCGGTCAGCCCCGCGCCGCCGGCCACACCGGCCGCCTTCGCCCCGCTGGCCGTGCCGCCCATCTCGGCGGCCACCCTGCCGCGGGCGGGCTTTTGGCATCGTCTTGCCGCCAGTGCCCTTGATGCGGTTTTGGTCGGCATGTTGTGCGGCTTCCTGAGCCACATGTGGCACGGTTTCGGCGTGTTCCCGTTCTGGTTTGCGCTCTATGGCGTCGTCATGTGGGCAAACAAGGGCACGACGATCGGCGGCATCATCTGCGGCCTGAAGGTCGTGCGCCTTGACGACCGCCCGATCGATTGGGGCGTGGCCATCGTGCGCGGCCTCGGCGGATTCCTCTCGCTGGCCGTGGCCGGCCTCGGGTTCATCTGGGTCGCCTTCGATGACGAGAAGCAATCCTGGCACGACAAGATCGCCGGCACGACCATCGTCCGGGTGCCGAAGGGCACGTCGCTGCTGTGAAAGCGATCGGCGATAAGCAGTAAGCTGTAAGCAGGACAGGGTTTCGCCCTCGCCTTTTCCTTTGCTGGACTTGGGCACTCCTAGCTCACAGCTTGGTGCTTAAAGCTTATGGCTTCATCACCACTCGTCGGAATCATCATGGGCAGCTCCTCGGACTGGGAGACAATGTCGCATGCCGCCGCGACCCTCGCGGCCCTCGGCGTGCCGTTCGAGAAGCGCATCGTCAGCGCCCACCGCACGCCGAAGCTGATGGTGAGCTATGCCGAGACGGCCGAAAAACGCGGCCTGAAGCTCATCATCGCCGGCGCCGGCGGCGCCGCCCACCTGCCGGGCATGACGGCCTCGCTCACCACGCTGCCGGTGCTCGGGGTGCCGGTTGAGTCCAAGGCGCTGCACGGCCTCGATTCGCTCCTTTCCATCGCGCAGATGCCCGGCGGCGTGCCGGTGGCCACCTTTGCCATCGGCAAGGCCGGGGCGATCAATGCCGCGCTCTTCGCCGCCTCGCTGCTGGCCCAGAGCGACGCGAAGACGAAGCGGGCGTGGGAGAAATTCCGCGCCACGCAGACGAAAAAGGTCCTGAAGGCGAAGCTGCCGTGAGCGCGGGCGAGGCGATTCTTCCCGGGAAAACCATCGGCGTGCTCGGCGGCGGCCAGCTCGGCCGCATGCTCGCGCAGGCCGCGACGCGGCTCGGTTACCGCGTGCATGTCTACGAGCCCCAGGCCAACTGTCCAGCGGGTGCCGTGGCACACCAGGAAGTCAACGCCCCCTACGAGGACACCGCGGCGCTGACGGCCTTTGCCAAGGAGTGCGATGTCGTGACCTACGAATTTGAGAACGTGCCGGCGCCGCCGCTGAAGGCGATCGAGGCAGTGACGTTGCTGCGGCCGCACTGGAGCGTGCTGGAGACAACGCAGAATCGCTCGCGCGAAAAGCGCTGGCTGCGGGACAACGGGTTCCCGCACGCGAAGTTCGCCGAGGGCACGGACATCGCGGCCGGCATCCGCGAAGTCGGCGTGCCGTGCGTGGTGAAGACCGCGGACTTCGGTTACGACGGCAAGGGCCAGTTCAAGGTGATGACGGACGCCGACATCCCGGCGGCGGTGAAGAAGTTCGCCGGCCAGCCGGTGGTGATCGAGCAGTTCATCGACTTTGCCTGCGAGGTTTCGGCCGTCGTCGCACGCTCGCCGGGTGCCGCGGTGCGCGTGTTTCCGATCGCGGAGAACATCCACACGAACCACATCCTGGATTTCTCCATCGTGCCGGCGCGCGTGGCGCCGGCCGTGATCGCCGCCGCCGAGAAGCTGGCGCGGCTCATCGCCGAGAAGATCAACCTCGTCGGCGTGATGGGCGTGGAGCTGTTCGTCACGAAGACCGGCGAGGTGCTGGTCAACGAGCTCGCGCCGCGCACCCACAACAGCGGGCACTGGACGCTCGACGCGTGCATGACCTCGCAGTTCGAGCAGCAGGTGCGCGCCATCTGCGGGCTGCCGCTCGGCGCGGTCACCCTGCTGTCGCCCGTCGTGATGGTGAATATCCTCGGCGATGCCTGGAAAAACGGCGAACCGAAATGGGACGCGCTGCTCGCGCAGCCCAACGTGCGGCTGCACCTCTACGGCAAGGCCGGGGCGCGCCCCGGGCGGAAGATGGGCCATTTCACCGTGACGGCGCGCGACGCCGACATGGCGCTGGAGTTCGCCGAGAAATACAAGGCACGGCTGGCCGGCTGAGCCGGTCCCCAAAACCTCCCGCGGGCTCCGGCCGAGGCGCTAAGTATACTATTGGTTGACATCAGCGCCTTCCGGTTGATGTCAACCAATAGTATACTTAGGCCCGGGGAGCGACGCGGCAGTCACAGACTGCGGCTGTCGGATGGTCATCCGCCCAGCGCGTAGAAGGCGTGGTCGCCCGGGAAGCTCGGGACGGGATGCGCGCCCAGCGGCCGCGCGGTGGCGGTGAGGGCCAGGGTCTTGGCGGCCGTCTCGCTCAGCACGCAGGTGGCGCCGAGCGGCTTGGTGGATTTCTCCATCCGGAAAAGGAAGATGACGTCGGTGCCGGCAAGCGATTCGCCCTGCAGGCCGCCGCTGATCCGGATACGGCCGTGGTGCAGGATGATGCGGAAAGGCCGGTGGCTGGTCGTCTGCAGCGCGACGAGCTCCTGCACGGCGGCGGCGACCTTCTCGGCGGGGTGCCGGTCCTGGCGCCAGTAAGCGAAGAGCGCGTCGCCGAGGTAGGCGTTGATGGTGCCGCCGGAGCGGACGAGGCCGGGGCGGACGAACTCGAGCCAGCGCTTGAAATCGGCCGAGGCCTGCTCGGCGCCGACGGCGTGCGTGTGCGCCGTGTGACCGATCAGGTCGAGCATGAGCAGCCAGCAATCGCCGGAGTGGATCTGCACCGAGGTGGCACCGGCCTCGGTGGTATGGTCGGCGGTCTGCCGGCAGCGGAAGGTCAGGGTGGTGTCGCCCAACTCGATCTTGTCGCCGTCGTGGAGCGCGACGCCCTGCTCGAGGCGGAGGCCGTTGTGGTAGGTGCCGTTGGTGCTGCGGAGATCGGTCAGCAACCAGCCGCCGCCGGGCGTGGGCTGGATCATGGCATGGCTGCGCGACAGGCCGGGCTGGTCCAGCGCGAGCGTGTTCGAGGCGATGCGGCCGATGGTGCAGGCGTTCTTGTCGAGCCAGTGCATCCGGCCGTCGGCGAACTCAAGCCAGGCTTGGGGAAGGGGGGCGTCCATGCGGCCGCGGGCGGTTACTTCAACCGCAGCCGCCAGAGGTTGTAGGCGCCACCGCGGTTGGAGAGGAAATAGACGACGGCCGGGTCGGTGGGCGACCAGGCGGGCAGGATGTCGTCGGAACCGTTGGCGGTGAGCTGCTGCACCTGCGAGCCGTCGGCGTTCATCACGTAGATGTTGTTGTTGGCCCGGCCCTGGTCGTCCTTGTCGCGGTCGGAGACGAAAAGGATGCGGACGGGACTGGCGAAGCTGGCGACGGGGTTGAAGCAGTTCGCGGCGAGGAAGGAGTCGTCGGAAATGAGGTTGGTCTCGAGGCGGCCGTCGGGCTCGACGGAGTAGATCTGGCGCTTGCCGGTGGACTCGTCGACGCGGGTGAAGTAGACCTTGGAGTGTTCGCGATGGCTGACCTCCTCGGCGTTGATCTGGAACTGGGTGGGCAGGGCACCGTCCAGCTTGACGTTGCTGAGCTGGGGCTTGGCGAGCGGATAGTTGGGCTCGAGGGAGAGGTAGACGACCTCGCGGTTGCTGTCGGTGTAGGTCGGGCCGTAGTTGAAGCGCTGGTCGTTGGTGATGCGGGAGACGCCGCCGGCCACGCGGTTGTCGGCGAAGTTGATGCGGAAGACGTCGGGCTTGCTGAGGTCGCCACGGTTGGACTGGAACACGAGGATGCCGCTGCCGTCGGGGGCGATGATGGGGAAGCAGTCGAAGTAGCGCTTGTTGTTGTCGATGAGCCGGGCGGTGCCGCCGCCGTCGTCCTCGATGCGCTTGAGGAAGAGGGCCGAGTAGAACTTGCCGGCGTCGTCCTGCGAGGTGACGGAGAGGATGGCCGACTCGCCGTCGGGCGTGATGGCGTAGGAGTTGAGGCCCTGCAGCGGGGCCTTGGGGTTCTGGTCGCGGCGGACGAAGCGGGTGAGGCGGGAGAGGCCGGCGATCTCGGTGGCGCGCTCGCCGGTGTCGAGCGTGGCGAGGCGGACGGCCTGGTTGACGACCATGCGCGCGCCGGTGGCGGTCATCTCGACCGTGGGCACGTAGAGGCCGACGGAGAGTTCGGTGACGGGCTTGAGGGTGAGGGCGAAGATGTCCTTGTAGTCGTGGGTCAGCGTGACGGCCGCCGGCTGGTAGATGGTCGGGATCTCGGCGGTCAGGGCGAAGGTCGGCCAGGGCCTGGTCTTGTCGGCGCGACTGAAAACCACGGAGACCTTCTGCGGCGCGGCGCCGAGTTCCTTGCCCTCGAGCGTGAGGCCGGCCGCAATGGCGGAACCGTCGGGGGCCTTGACCTCGACGCTGAAGACGCGCTCCTTGCGCAGCTGGCCGAGCATCAGTGCGGCGGAGGGATTGTCGTAGCCGAGGCTGAAGGATTCGCTCTGGTAGTCGGGCTTGGTGACGGTGATCGCGAGCGGCTTCCACGGGGCCGTCTTGGTGTCGCGCGTAAAGGTGGCGGTCTTGACCAGGGGCGTCGTGCCGGCCGGCTTGCCGTCGATGGCGACGCTGGCGCCGTCGGGACCGGACTTGATGGAGATTTCCTTCTCGGCGGTGAGCGGCGAGAGGGTGACGAAAATCTCACGGACCTTCTCCCTGGTGTTCCACGAGACGGTCTCGGTCTGGAAGCCGGGCTTCTCAATGGTGAAGGTATAATTGTTGTCGCGGCGCTTGAGCTCGATGGCGGCGGGGGCGGGGAGCCGCTGGCCGGTCTCGGTGGCGACGACGGTGGCGCCCGCGGGGCTGACGTTGATTTTGAGGGTGACGGCCGCATCGGCGATGGCCGTGGCGAGGGCCAGCACCAGAAACGAGGCAAGGCGGCGAAGCAGGCGCGTCATGGTGCGGGTAGCTAAGCCCCGGAGGGGAAGGCCGGTCAACCCGGCATTTTGGTTTCGTTCTGGCGTCGGGCCGGGCGGCCGATTGACTGCAGGGTGCACCACATGGACGGCCAGCCCGAAAAGACGGTATTTGTCCCGCGCAGCAGCAGCGCGCCGAAGGACCTGTTCCAGCCCGGCGACGTGGTCGGGCAATACAAGGTGGAGCGGGTGCTCGGCAAGGGCGGCATGGGCGTGGTCTACCTGGCGAAGCACACGGCCCTGAAGAAGGACTTTGCCCTGAAAGTCCTGCCGACGTTGCTGGCCCAGGACCAGTCCTTCGTGTCCCGGTTCAAGAAGGAGGGTGTGATGGTGGGCCGGCTCAAGCACAACCACATCGTCAACGTCACCGACTTCGGCGAGAGCGAGGGCAAGCTCTACCTGGTGCTCGAATATGTGGACGGCGGTTCGCTGGAGGAGTGGTTCGAGAAAAATCGCAAACCCGGCGGGGGCGCCCGGGCCGCCGAGGTGCAGCGGTTGACCATCCAAATCCTGCAAGGTCTCGCTCACGCCCACGAGGCGGGGCTGGTGCACCGCGACCTGAAGCCGGCCAACGTGTTGTTGGAGAAAACCGGCGAGGCCAAGATCTCGGACTTCGGCCTCGCCCGGGTGGGCGACGAGGCGGAATACCGGCGGGCCGGCGGCACGGCGTCGCCGTTCGCCGGCGACAGCGTCACGACGACCGGGGCCATGGTCGGGACGATCGACTTCATGTCGCCCGAGGCGCGCAACATGCAGCCGTCGGATGCGCGTTCCGACATCTGGGCGGTCGGCGTCATGACCTATTACCTGCTGACCGGGAAAAAACCGCACGGCTTTGCCGAGCCGCCGTCCAGGCTCGTCCCGGGCCTCGACCCCAAGTGGGACAAGTTCATCAAGGTGTGCCTGGCGGTGGACCCGGCGCAACGCTACCAGACCGCGGCCGCGGCCCTGGCGGCGCTGCGTCAGATCCCGCAAGGGAGCGGCGGCAGGAGCTGGCTCGCACCGGTCGGATTGGCGGTCGTTGCGGCCATCGGCGTGGCAGTGTGGCAGTGGCCACGGCCCGTCCCGGCCGGGGCGACGCCGGCCCCCGCGATGAAACCCGAGCCTTTCCCCGTGCCGCCCAAGGTGGAAACCAAACCGATGCAACCGGCGGCGCCGATTCAGCGCCGGTTCGCCCTGACCGGCCTGCCGGTCGGCGCGGTTGTAACCTATCGAGATCGGAATCACACGGTCGGGGCCAGCGGCCGGATGCTGCTGGACTTGCCGCCGGGCCCGCAGATGGTGCGCGTAACGACACCCGGTTATCTGGATTGGGAGGGCGAGATCGGCGGCACGGCCGGCGAGCTGGAGGTGGTCATCCCGCTGCAACTTGTGCCCCCGCATCCCGTGCGGTTCACCGGGCTGCCGGCGCAGGCACAGGTGAAGATCGCCGACCAGACGGTGGCGGCGGACGCCACCGGCGCCGCGTTGGTGGAACTGCGACCGGGCCACGTGACGCTCACGGCCACCGCGCCGAAATACGAGACGCTCGAGTTGGGCATGGACATCCTGCCCGGCACCGAGACGCTCGCGCTCGCGATGAAGCGCCTGCCGCCGGCACCGGAGGTGGTGGTGAAGCTGCCCGACGGCACGGCGTTGAAATTCAAGTGGGTGCCCGCGGGCAGTTTTTACCTCGGTTCGCCGGCGGACGAGCGCGGCCGCCAGCGCAACGACCTGCCGCGCGCCAAGACGGAGATACCGAAGGGCTTTTATATCGCCGAGACGGAGACCACCCAGCGCCAGCACCGCGTGCTTACCGGGAAGAACCCGAGCACCAGCCGCGCGCTGGGTGACGAAACGCGGCCGGTGGAGCAGGTGGCCTGGCGCGATCTCACCGGCCCCGGTGGCGCGATCGAGAAACTCAACGAGGTGCTGCACCGGCTCGAGCTGCCCTACCAAGCCGACCTGCCCGGCGAGGTCGAGTGGGAATACGCCTGCCGCGCCGGCACCGACGGGGCGCTGAGCGACGGCAGCAACCTCACCAACGAGCGCGACGACCCCGCGTTGAACGCGCTCGCGGTCTACGCGCGCGGCGGCGGGTCGCAGGACGCCCCTTCCCCCGTGGCCAAGCGCAAGGCCAACGCGTGGGGCCTCTTTGACATGCAAGGTAACGTCGCGGAATGGACCTACGGCATCCGCGGCAAACGCGAGCCCGTGCTGCGCGGCGGCAGCTGGAAGGTCGGC